>CALRNL020000004.1:0-207862 GCA_943369525.1 Synechococcus sp. UW140 | reverse complement strand
GTGTCGCAGGAAATCCGCGCCGCTGAGGACCCCGAGTTTGAAACCTTCTACACGAAGAACATTCTTCTGAATGAAGGTCTGCGTGCCTGGATGGCACCGGCCGACCAGCCGCACGAAAACTTCGTCTTCCCTGAAGAGGTTCTGCCCCGTGGTAACGCTCTCTAATCCTTCCCTAGTGGCTGTCGGGGGCAAGGACCTCGACTCCACCGGCTACGCCTGGTGGTCCGGCAACGCCCGCCTGATCAACCTCTCCGGCCGCCTGCTGGGCGCCCACGTCGCCCACGCTGGCCTGATGGTCTTCTGGGCCGGAGCCATGATGTTGTTTGAGGTGAGCCACTTCACCTTCGACAAGCCGATGTACGAACAGGGCCTGATCCTGTTCCCCCACGTGGCCACCCTGGGCTACGGCGTCGGTCCCGGCGGTGAAGTCACCGACCTCTACCCCTTCTTTGTGGTTGGGGTGCTGCACCTGATCAGTTCGGCGGTGCTTGGCATCGGTGGCCTGTATCACGCCCTGCGTGGTCCCGAGGTGCTGGAAAACTATTCCGCCTTCTTCTCCCAGGATTGGCGCGATAAGAACCAGATGACCAACATCATTGGTTATCACCTGATCCTGCTGGGGGTGGGTGCCCTACTGCTGGTCTTCAAGGCCATGTTCTTCGGTGGTGTCTATGACACCTGGGCCCCCGGTGGTGGCGATGTGCGCCTGATCACCAACCCCACCCTGAGCCCCGGGGTGGTGTTTGGCTACCTGACCCGCGCCCCCTTTGGTGGTGAGGGCTGGATCATCGGTGTGGACTCCATGGAGGACATCATCGGCGGCCACATCTGGATCGGCCTGATCTGCATCTTCGGTGGCATTTGGCACGTCATCACCAAGCCCTTCGGTTGGGTGCGGCGCGCCTTCATCTGGAATGGTGAGGCCTACCTGAGCTACAGCCTGGGTGCCTTGAGCTTCATGAGCTTCATCGCCTCGGCCTACATCTGGTTTAACAACACCGCCTATCCCTCCGAGTTCTACGGCCCCACCAACGCCGAGTCCTCCCAGGCCCAGAGCTTCACCTTCCTGGTGCGCGACCAACGCATGGGAGCCAATATCGGTTCGGCCATGGGTCCCACGGGCCTGGGCAAATACCTGATGCGCTCCCCCACCGGCGAGATCATCTTTGGTGGTGAAACCATGCGCTTCTGGGACTTCCGTGGTCCCTGGCTGGAGCCCCTGCGGGGCCCCAATGGCCTGAGCCTCGACAAGCTCCAGAACGACATTCAGCCCTGGCAAGTGCGCCGGGCCGCTGAATACATGACCCACGCTCCCAACGCCTCCCTCAATTCCGTGGGCGGCATCATCACCGAACCCAACTCGGTGAACTTCGTCAACATCCGTCAGTGGCTCTCCGCCACCCAGTTCGTGTTGGCATTCTTCTTCCTGGTGGGTCACCTCTGGCATGCGGGCCGCGCCCGCGCCGCTGCCGCTGGCTTCGAGAAAGGCATCGACCGCAAGGCCGAGCCCACCCTGGCCATGCCTGACCTGGATTGAGGTCCTGGTTCCACTCCCTGGACCAACCCTGACGGCCCAATCGCTTGGGCAAGCCCGGTGTCATCCAGCCCCTGCCCCCGTCCCAAGCGGGGGCTTTTTCATGGCCTGGCTAGGGCCCCAGGCCAGCGCCCCACACCCAAGCGTCCAGGCCAAGACCGATGGTCAAGGGGCCAGCCAACGGCGCAGCAGGGGCAGGCTGAGGCCGATCACGTTGCTGAAGCAGCCCTCGATGCGTTCCACCACCTGGCCGCCGATGCCCTCCAGGGCAAACCCCCCGGCGCATTGCAACGGTTCCCCCGTGGCCACATAGGCCTCGATTTCCCCTGGGGTGAGGGCGGCAAACTGCACCCGGGTAGTGACCGTTTCCAGCTGGATCGACCCTGGATCGGAAACCCTGGTGCCAGTTCCGCCCACTGCCGGCCCTAGCAGGCAATGGCCCGTATGCAGCTCGCCCCAGCCCCCGGCCATGCGCTGCCAACGGCGGATCGCCTCCTGGGGATCGGCTGGCTTGCCAAACACCTCACCAGAAAACACCAGCAGGGAATCACAGCCGAGCACGGCTGTCCTCTCGCCTTGTTCCAGGGTGGCCCACACCGCCTGGGCCTTGGCCTGGGCCAGCAACCGCACCAGCTCGCTGGGATCGGCAGCCGCGATGGCCTCCTCATCGACGCCACTGACCTGGACCCGGTGGGGAATGGCTGCCTGCTCCAGCAACCGGCGCCGGGCCGGGGAGGCGGAAGCGAGTACCAACATGGCGTCAAGCGGATCGGGCCATCCAGCCTGGGCCAGCGACCGCCAGCAGCCGCGAACGGCGCCGCCAGGCCAGAGAATGGCCTGGAAGGCGAGCAGGCGGCGTGGGCGAGGACGGCATCGGATCAACGACCCAGCGGGCGCTGCGTCGGGGCCGATTGGCCCTGCGCTGTCTGCCCTTTCGCCAGGCCTTCTACGAGCATCTCGAATCAAGGGCCTTGGGTAGCAATGACCTGGCCAGCTCCCCGGCGGGCGCCCCCTGGTGCTTGGGCCCCTTGGGGGCCTACGAGGCCGAGGGCCATTTGATCTGGTTGATCCAGCTGGGGGTGTTGCGGCGGGAGGTGGATGGCCAGGGCCTAACCGAACGGGTGCGGCTCACTCCCCTAGGCCGGCAGGTGCTGCAGGCCTGGCAGGGCGAGATCCCCCGGGCAAACGCCGGCCAGCGGCTCTGGGGCTGGCTGCAGCGCCACCGGCCCCGGCTCTGATGGCCAGCATGCGGCCCTTACCCAGGCCCTTGATGGTGCTTGGCACCTCGAGTGGAGCCGGCAAATCGCTCATGACCGCAGCCCTCTGCCGGGTGCTGCGTCGCCGGGGCGAAACGCCCCTGCCCTTCAAGGGCCAGAACATGAGCAATAACGCCTGGGTGGACCAGGGCGGCGGCGAGATGGCCTATTCCCAGGCCCTCCAGGCCTGGGCCGCGGGTCTGGAGCCCAGCTGCGCCATGAACCCGGTGCTACTCAAACCCCAGGGCGACAGCACCAGCGAGGTGATTCACCTGGGGCAATCCGTTGGCACTGCGCGGGCCGAGCACTACTACCGCGACTGGTTCAAGCCCGGCTGGGCGGCGATTCGAACCGGCCTGGAGAGCCTGCAACGGGCCCATCCGGGCGGCCGACTGGTGCTCGAGGGGGCCGGCAGCCCGGTGGAAGTCAACCTGCAATCGCGGGACCTCACCAACCTGCGGCTGGCCCAATACCTGCGGGCCCACTGCCTGCTGGTGGCGGACATTGAAAGGGGCGGCGTGTTCGCCCAGCTCGTGGGAACCCTGGACCTGCTGCGGCCCGTGGAACGACCCCTGATCCGCGGGCTGCTGATCAATCGCTTCCGCGGCCGCCGCGAACTCTTTGATTCGGGGCGCTCCTGGCTGGAGCAGCACACGGGGGTGCCGGTGCTCGGGGTGATGCCCTGGCTCGATGAGCTGTTTCCGCCGGAAGACTCCCTCGACCTGCTGGAGCGTCGCGGCCGTAAGGCCGGCGCCGAGCTGGAGATCGCCGTGCTGCGTCTGCCCTCGCTCAGTAATTTCTCTGACCTCGACCCCCTGGAGGCCGAGCCGAGCGTGCAGCTGCGCTGGCTCCAGGCCGGCCAACCCCTAGGCCGACCCGATGCGGTGATCGTGCCTGGGAGCAAACAAACCCTGCGGGATCTGGCGGCCCTTCGGGCCAGTGGCCTGGCGGAGGAACTGGTCCGCTATGGCGCCGGCGGTGGTCACGTCTTTGGCATCTGCGGCGGCCTGCAGATGCTGGGCCAATCGCTTCAGGACCCGGCGGGTCAGGAAGGGGACGGCTCGGGCCAAGCCCAAGGGCTAGGGCTCCTGCCCCTTGAGACAGTGTTTGCCGACACCAAGGCCCTGGCCCAGCGCCGCAGCCTGGCCCTCTGGCCGGCTGGGGGCCAGGCCGTGGAACTGGAGGGGTTTGAGCTGCATCGGGGTCAAAGCCAGCGACTGGACCCGGGCGCCGGGAACGCCTGCCAGCCCATCGCTACCGCCGCCGACCTGGGCTGGTGGCAGTCCTGCGGCGACCAGGGCGGGCTAGTGGCGGGAACCTACCTGCATGGGGTGTTTGAAAGTGGGGCCTGGCGCCGCCGCTGGCTCAATGGCCTGCGCCAACGCAAGGGCCTGGCCTGCCTGCCAGAAACCGTGCCCCACCACGGCCAGCAACGCGAAGCCCTGCTCGATCGGCTCGCCGATGCCTTTGAGGCCCATGTGAACCTGGAACCCCTGCTGCGATCACGGTGATGGGCTCCGAGGGCATGGTCACGATCCACTGGCCCGAAGGCCAAATTAGTGCGGCCCTCCCCGCTCAGGACTGGCTTGGGGCAGCCGCTGAAGCAGGCCTGGCCATCCCCACCGGTTGCCTCAGCGGCCGCTGTGGCGCCTGCGAAATCGAAGTCAACGGCGAAACCCAAAGGGCCTGCATCGCCCAGGTGCCCCCCAGCCCCGACGGACCCCTCAGGGTGGAATGGGGCAGTGATCCCTATTGGTGAGGTCGCTTTGGTGAGGTCACTTTGCTGAGGTTGCTCCATCGGGCTTGACCTGCCAGTTCGGCTGGTGCGGGCAACCCAAGCCTGGCTGCGGGCCCCGAGCCAATCCCCTGGGGTGCGGCAGCCATGCCCACAATGCGCTGCAAGGGCCACCAGCAGCAATCGGTAGGCGGATAGGGTTAGCACGCTAACTATAGCTAGAGGGCCATGAAATCCCGCTTAAAGCATCGCCCTATCAGGCTTGCCTGGCGCGGGAGTTTCGGAATTCGAGAGCCCCATTTGCCCGGCCTGGGTTCGTTCATTGGCCCCGCTGGCTTGAGGTCTGCCAACAGCAATAAGCACCCATTCGACTTAAACAATAGGTCGCCAGGGCGAAGCCGAATAAATGCCTTACTTTTGCGGGAAGCCCTAAGCTGCCTCTGCATGCAACAGAGTTGCGAAGCAATCATTTCACGCCGATGACAACCATCATTGCTGTTTGCTTTGTATTATTCAGCTGCATTGCTGTCATCGTCCATGATTTTTTCTGGAGATTTCGGCAACGCCTAGATCTGATCCCCATGCTTCCCCGCCTCCAGGGAGCCATTGTGCTGACGTTTGACGATGGACCCGATTCCCATCTAAAAGCCTGGGGCGACCAATGGGAAGAGATTGCCCGGGCCCGAGATCTCATTGAAGCGATTGATCCCGACTGGGATTTTCAAGCCTCAATCACCCAAAACCTAGCGAGAACTCTTCAGGAGTTTGGGGTGAGCGCAATTTTCTTTGTACAAGGTCAAGTGCTTGCCAAGGATGAAGCGACCCACCCAGTCCTTCATGATTTAGCAAAACGGGGCCATAGTATCGGCAATCATTTTTTTAGCCATACCCGCTACCGAGAACAGACCGCAACAATTACTGAGAAAGAAATCAGAGCAACTGACGATCTGATTAAAAAGATCACCGCTCGCCAAACCCATCTCTACCGACCTCCCTATGGGCAATGGACGATTCTCCGATCCATCCGCCTGCGCTTTAACCGCCACCTAAGTCACTATTTTTTACCTCTGAATTGGACCCACTGCAGTTTTGACTGGGAGAAGCCCATTGAAACATTGAATCGCTCGAACCTGAAACAGCAGGTCAGCGACATGCTTGATGACATCGAAAAACGACCAGGACCCGCGATCATTCTGCAGCACGATGTTTGGGCTTACTCCGCCCTATTCACGCGCCTACTTTTACAGCGCCTGCGGCAGCAATCCAAGCTAACCATAATTAATCCCAAGGTTATCCTGCAAACCAACAGCGAAGTGGGGCAAGGATTTTGGTGGCTAGGTCTTACCCGTAGCTACCTGCAGCAACGCTCTCGATGCATTCTCTCCAGGGCAACGGGACAACTTGAATCGCCTCTGCAGGATTACTAAGCCCTTCCCATGGACATGGACAACCCTTCTGGCCAGCTGATGGCGACCAACTTAGACACCGACTTAGGGAGCAGATTCCCACAATTTCATGCGGCAGGCTGCCGGGAGATCCCCAGCTGCAGTGTGATTATCCCGATCTACAATCGTCATGAGTGGCTTGAAACATGCCTACAAAGCATCGCCCGTTCCCATGCCAACCCCAGCCAAATCGAAGTTTTAGTGATCGATGACGGCTCCCTTGATCAACACAAAGAACGAATTCATGCCATCGCGGCCGCCTATCAATGCCACTATCAACGCTTGCCCTTCAATCAAGGGGTTAGCGCGGCGAGAAACGCCGGACTAGCAAGGGCAAGGGCTTCATTGGTTAAGTTTCTAGATTCAGATGATCAGCTAGTGGCCGGATCCCTCCAAAAAGAAATCTCTATTATGGAAGCGACACGAGTGGATTGTCTCGTTTCCGGCTATCTGGTCAGACAGGAAGCCAGAGGCAAACAGAGCCTGCACTTTCACCCGCCAAGGCCTTACACTAATACGAACCCATTTGATGCCTTGCTCAGTGGATTTGGAGCCCCAACTCCTTCCGTTTTGTACCGACGCTCCATCCTCGCAAACGTGCGCTGGAGCGCAACAATTCGGCATCCGGATGACTGGGTGTTTATCATCACGGTGCTCAAGCAATTACCCCGGCTTCTAACATGGCAGGAGCCCACATTCATCTGGTGCAACCATGATGGACCCCGCCAGAGCAATGTTCCACTGCTGGAGTATTGCCGCTCAAGGCAACTGATCCTTGAAGATATCTGGGCTTTCATTCTCAAGCATGGCGCCGCCACGAACCAACGAGCCCATTGCCAGTGTGATTGCATTTTCAGGGATATTATTATTGCCTATCGGGAAGATCAGGACTTATACAACAGCATTTTGAAACGCATTGAATCTCTCTATCCTGGATTTGTTCCCAGTGTGCGGCAGGCGGGTTTCATCCCAGTTGTGCTGGTAAGGGTCTTCGGCTTACGTCGTTATGTCCCCATCCGAGAACATCTCAGGGCGCTTGCCCTGGTGCTGATCGCCCCCTTCACTCCCCAAGTTTGGGCGTGGATTACTCCGGCAGCTGAATCAGGCCCCCGCCCAGCAGCACCTCACCGGCGTAAAACACGGCCGCCTGGCCCGGGGTGATGGAGAACTGCTCCTCGGCAAACTCCAGTCGACAGCGGTGGGGCCGGCCCGCCTGCCGATCGGACTCCGTTGCTGGCAGGGGGATCAACAGGGCCGGCTCGGGGCCGCTGCGATAGCGCACCTGCACCTCCACGCTGATCGGCCCCTCGGGCGGGGCCATGGCCAGCCAGTTGACGGCACCAACCACGGCACCAGAGCGGGCCGCCTCGGACCGGGGGGCGACCACCACCTGGTTCATGGCGCCATCAAGGCGCACCACATGCAACGGTTCACTCCAGGCCACGCCCAGGCCGCGCCGCTGGCCGATCGTGAAGTGCTCGATGCCGTCATGCTCCCCCAGCACCCGTCCGTCGCTGAAAACAATCTGGCCCTGACGTGGCGGCAGGTAGGTATCCAGGAACGCCTTCATGGAGCCGTGGTGATCGGCCAGGCAGAGGTCCTGGCTTTCCGGTTTCTCAGCGGTGCGCAGACCATGGCGGGCAGCTTCCAAGCGCGTATCGGCCTTGGTGAGCTCGCCCAGGGGAAAAACCAGCCGCCCCAGGATCTCCTGGGGTAGGTCGTACAGGAAATAGCTCTGGTCCTTGCGTTGGTCGAGGCCGCGCAGCAATTGGTGGCGCCCCCGGCCGTCGCCCGGCACGGGCAGGGGATCGGCGGCCTCACCGGGACGAACCCGGGCGTAGTGACCGGTGGCAATGCGGCTAATGCCCCGCTCCTCGGCCGCCCAGGCCAGCATGGGACCAAACTTCACCTCCCGGTTGCAGCGGGAGCAGGGCAAGGGGGTGACCCCAGCGCCATAGCCCTCCACCAGAAACTCGACGATCTGAGCCTGGAAGGTGGCCCGGGAATCAACCACATGGTGGGCGACCCCCAGCTGGTCGCAGATGGCGGCCGCATCCACCAGCCCTTCGGCGCAACAGGCCCCCTTGCCGCTCATCAACCAGAGGGTGAGGCCCTCCACCTGCCAGCCAGCCTCCACCAGCAGGGCCGCCGTCAGGGAACTGTCCACCCCACCGGATAGGCCGACCGCCACCCGCCGGTCCCCGGGCCAGGCGCGCAGCCGCTCGATCGCTGCCGCGCCGGCCCCGGTGGCCGCAGCGGCCGCGCCAGGTTCAGAGGGTTGGGGGGGAGCGGAAAAACGGGCCACAAGGGGGGGCGCGGCCGCCCAAGGGAAGACAGGCCGGGATTTGTTTCCATCATGGAACTGGGGCGGGCCCCCTGCGGCCAGGTTCCAGAGCCCTGCCTAGGGGCGGGGCGGCCTGGGTCACCCCAACCCGACGGCGGGATGGCCCTGGGGAAATCGGTGCCAGCCTGGGCCCAGTCCCCCAAACGGCCACAACCATGCCCCTGGAGGCCCCCCTGCCAGATCCCGCTGCCAGCTCGCCACCGCCCTGCTGGCCCCCGGCCGATGCCGACCACCTGCTGGTGACCGGGGGCCAAATGGCAGCGCTGGAAAGCCAGTTGTTCGCCAGTGGCCTGCCGGTGGAAGCCCTCATGGAAAAGGCCGCCCTGGCGATCGCCCGCCAGCTGCTCGCCAGACCTCCGGCGGCGGCCCTGGTGCTGGTGGGGCCCGGCCATAACGGCGGCGACGGCCTTGTGGTGGCAAGGGAACTACACCTGGCCGGCGTGCCCGTGCGCCTCTGGACCCCGTTTGAACGCGCCAAACCCCTCACTAGTGCCCACCTACGCCACTGCCGCTGGCTGGGGATTCCGCTGCTGGAGGCGGAGCCCGATCCAAACGATGGCGCCCTCTGGATTGATGGCCTTTTTGGCATCGGCCAGCAGCGCCCGATTGAAGACTCCCTAGCCCGCCTGCTGACGCGGCGCCACCAGGGGCGGCCAGGGGCCCTGGTGGCGATCGATGTGCCCACGGGCCTCTGTAGTGACAGCGGCAGGCTGGTCGGCGGCGGTGCCGCCAGGGCTCGCACCACCTACTGCCTCGGCTTGCTGAAGCAAGGCCTGGTCCAGGACACTGCCCTGGCCTGGGTGGGCCAACTTGAGCGCATCGACCTGGGCCTGCCGGCCAGCCAGCTAGTGCCCTTGGTCGCCAGCCAGCCCCTGGCCCTTGGGGCGGCCGATGGGGCCACGGCCCCCTGGCCCGAGCTTGATCCGGCCGCCGGCAAATATGGCCGCGGTCGCCTGCTGGTGTTGGCCGGTAGCCCCAGCTATCCAGGGGCCGCCGAGCTCTGCCTGCAGGGGGCAAGCGCCAGCGGCTGCGGCAGCCTCAAGGCCCTGGTGGACAAGGCTGGGGCGCCGGGGCTTGGGACCAGCCAGCCCCATGTGGTGCCGTTGGATCCAGCCGCCTTAGAGGCGCCCAGGGCCCTGGAGAGATTTGATGCGGTGGTGGTGGGACCGGGCCTGGGAGCCAACCAGCGGCTGGCAGACCCCAGCCAACAGCAGCTTTGGGACCAATTGCAGGGTTTCGGTGGGCTCCTACTGCTCGATGCCGATGGCCTCAACCGGCTGGCGGACCTAAGCCAAGCCCGGGGGACGGCTACCAACCAATGGCTGCGCCAACGCCAGGGTCCGACCTGGCTGACACCCCATGGCGCCGAATTTGCCCGGCTCTTCCCCGATTTGGCTGGCCTGCCCCCCCTGGAGGCTGCCGCCGCCGCCGCCCACGCCTCCGCTGCCAGCGTGCTGCTGAAGGGGGCCCATAGCGTCATCGCCGCCGCCGATGGCCGCCGCTGGCAGCTGGTCGAAACCTCCCCAGGCGCCGCCAGGGCCGGCCTTGGCGATGTGCTGGCGGGCTATGCCGCCGGCCGCGGGGCCATGGCTGTTGCAGCACAACGGCATTTTGCAGCACAACAGCATGTTGCAGCAGAGCGGCATGTTGCAGCAGAGCGGCAGATTGCGGCAGAGCAGCATGTTGCAGCAGGTCGGGCTGTTCCTTCAGAGCGGGCTTGGGCAGCAGCGAGTGCTGGGGCTGGAAACCAGGCTCTAGCCCCAAACCCGCCGGGTCAATCCGCCGCAACGCTCCAAGTCGATGGCGCCCTTTTGGCGGCAGCCGCCCTCAACCATGCCCTGGCCGGCATCCAGGCCCGGCGCCTCGGGGGGCCCGGTGGGGCGACGCCCATGGCCGTGGCCGCAGCACTGGCGCAGGAAAGCTTTAATTAATCCGCTGAAATCCGTAGCCAATCTGATGCAGTGATGGGCGCCATCAATCCGATGTCAACAGATGGCTCGCAATGCTGAAAGGTTCATGAAGACCAAGACAAATTCCGCTTTTCTGTAGCAAGTTGGCCTAACTTCTTGCGACCTAACCATGACTGTCTCTGGCCCGCCCGACAGCGGCGGCCACCGTCGCCGCACCAGTGATCCGATCAGCTGGTATCTCGGCACGATCGGACGTGTTCCTTTGCTGACACCAGCTGAAGAGATTGAACTTGGCAATCAAGTCCAGGCCATGATGCGCCTGATAGAGGAGCCCCGGGATGGGGGCTACAGCGATCAGGAAACTAAAACAATTCGGGTCGGTCGCCGCTGTAAGGAGCGGATGATGAAGGCCAATTTGCGCTTGGTTGTCAGCGTTGCCAAGAAATACCAGGGCAAGGGTCTCGAACTCCTCGACCTGATCCAGGAAGGTTCCCTTGGGTTAGAGCGGGCCGTTGAAAAGTTCGATCCCACCCGGGGCTACAAGTTTTCGACCTACGCCTTCTGGTGGATTCGCCAAAGCATGACCCGGGCGATTGCCTGCCAATCGCGCACGATCCGCCTGCCCGTCCACCTATCCGAACGGCTTTCGGCCATTCGCAAGGTAAGCCTGGATCTGGCCCACAAACTGGGGGCGATGCCCAGTCGCCAGGAGATTTCTGAAGCGATGGCCATGCCGATCGAGGAGCTTGATTCCCTCTTGCGCCAGTCCCTCACCACCTCCAGCCTCGATGCGCCCGTCAATGGGGATGACGACCGCAGCTTCCTCGGCGACCTGATCGCCGATACCAGCCACAGCGAACCCCTGGAGTCGGTCGAGCGGGGAATCCACCTTGAGCAGCTGGGCCAATGGCTCGGCCAGCTCTCCGACCAGGAGCGCCAGGTGCTGGAAATGCGGTTTGGCCTGGAGGGCCATGACCGCCACACCCTGGCCGAAATTGGCCGGCTCCTGGATGTCTCGCGGGAGCGGGTGCGCCAGGTGGAACTCAAGGCCCTACGCAAGCTGCGTCACTTCACCCGCCGCAGCCCCTCGCTCCTGGGTCCCTAGGTAGATCCCTAGGGCATAGGCCGGAACCCTGGCTCCCGGCAGCAACGAAGATTCCTGCCGCAACTTGGACCCGGAGGCCCCTCAGTCTTCTGCCCAGATGTAGCGGGTTAATTCAGCCGGGTCGGGTTCGGGGGCGGCCAGGGCGAACTGGACACAATCGACCACATGGGCATCGATCTCCTTTTCGATCTCCTTGAGATCGGCTTCGCTCGCCAGTTGCTGCTCGATCAGGTGGCCGGCCAGGCGCTTGATCGGATCGCGCTGGGCCCAGAACTGTTTCTCAGCCTCGGCCCGCAGCTCGTCTGGGTCGGCGAGGGAGTGGCCGCGGAAGCGGTAGGTGAGGCATTCGAGCACGGTGGGACCCTCACCGGCCCGGGCCCGCTCAATCGCCCGCTGGGCCGCTGCCCGCACGGCCAGCACATCCATGCCGTCCACCTCTTCGCCGGCCATGCCGAAGGCGGCAGCCTTGCGCCAAATCTCCGGATCGCTGGTGGCCCGGTTGTGGTCCATGCCGATGGCCCACTTGTTGTTTTCCACCACGAAAATGATCGGCAGCTTCCAAAGGGCAGCCATGTTTAGGCATTCATAAAACTGGCCGATATTGCAAGTGCCATCACCAAAGAAGGCCGCCGTTACGGCATCGCTGCTGGCATCGCCAAGGGCATCGCGCTTATAGCGGCTAGTGAATGCAGATCCGAGGGCCACGGGGATGCCTTCGCCGATGAATGCATAGCCACCAAGCAGATGGTGTTCCTTGGAAAAAAGGTGCATGGAACCGCCCCGGCCCTTGCTGCAACCGGTTTCCTTGCCGAACAGTTCACTCATCACCTCCCGGGCCGGCACGCCGCAACTGAGGGCATGGACGTGGTCACGGTAGGTACTGCAGAACCAATCGTGTTGCAGTTTCATCGCCCGGATGACGCCTGTGCTGACCGCCTCCTGGCCGTTATAAAGATGCACAAAACCGAACATCTTGCCGCGGTAATACATCTCGGCGCACTTGTCTTCGAAGCGGCGCCCGAGGGTCATATCCCGGTAAAGCATCAGGCCCTCCTCGCGCGTCACCGTGGCGGGGGTGGCGGGGTAGAGGGCTGAGAGCCGCTCGGCATGGCTGCCTGCGGCGGTGGCGGCTGGGTCCCTGGTGGCTTGGCCACCGGCCAAGGGAGCCGCAATTCCCGTTGTTAATTCAGCCGTCATCGCCGAAAGGCCTGGAGCATGGGGGCGACTGTACGGGGTCCAATGGCCCCAAAAGGTGGCAGCAGCGGCAAAAACCGTGGGTTCAGCCTAAACTGATCTGATTACAGTCGGTTATCAGCGAAGCACCTGGGTTGGAACTGCCAATCGACCATTTCCACCTGCTCGGGGTGCAGCCGACAACCGATGCCCAAACCGTGCTGCGCACGCTGCAGCAACGGCTCGATCGCATCCCGGACCAGGGCTTCACCAAGGAAACCCTGCAGGCCCGGGCCGAGTTGCTGCGCCTCAGCGCCGACCTCTTGAGCGATGAGCAGCGGCGCCGGGCCTACGAGGCCCAGCTGCTGGAGATCAATGCATCGGGCGCGAGCAGCCAGATCGCCGCCCTGGAGATTCCGGCCTCCCGGGACGTGGCGGGCCTGCTGCTACTGCTGGAGGCCGGCCTGGCCCAGGAAGCCTTTGAATCTGCCCGCCGTAACCTGCAGCCACCCCAAGCCCCAGCCCTGGGCAGCAGCCGGGAGGCCGAACTCACCCTCTTGGCCGGCCTGGCCTGCCAGGCAGCCGCCATGGATTACCAGGACCAGCGCCGCTTTGAGGCGGCCGCCACGGTGTTGCAACAGGGCCTGCTTCTGTTGCAACGCATGGGCCAGTTCCCCCAGCAACGCCGCCAGCTGGAACAGCAACTGGGACGGCTCCTGCCCTATCGGGTGTTGGATCTGGTCAGCCGCGACCTGGGCGCCGCCCTGGAACGCAGTGAAGGGCTGAGGCTGCTGGAAGAGCTGGTGCAGCGCCGGGGCGGCCTCGATGGCGACAGCGACCGCGATTTCGACCAGGGCAAGTTCCAGACCTTTTTCAAACAGATCCGCCCGTTCCTGACGGTGCAGGAACAGGTTGACCTCTTCAGCCGCTGGGCCAAGGCCGGCTCCGCCACGGCCGATTTCCTGGCCAGCTATGCCCTCACCGCCTCCGGCTTTGCCCAGCGCAAGCCCGAGCGCATTCACGAGGCCCATGGACGCCTGGCCGCCGCCGGCCAGCTGGGGATCGAACCGTTCCTGGCCTGCCAGCAGCTGCTGCTGGGCCAGGTGGAGCAGGCCGAAAGCCATTTCGACCAAGGCGCCAGTGCGGAGCTGCGCCAATGGGCCAGTGAGCAAGGCAGTGAATCCCTCGAGCGCCTCTGCGCCTATTGCCGCGACTGGCTGGCCCGGGAGGTATTGCCGGGCTACCGGGATATCGAGGTGGATGCCGATCTCGATGCCTGGTTTGCCGACCGGGACGTGCAGGCCTACGTGGAACAACAGGACCGCCGCAGTGGCCGCCAGGCTCTCGCCAGTGGCCGCCAGGCTCCCGCCAGTGGCCGCCAGCAGGCCAGCAGCCCCGCCCCAGCGGCTGGAGCAGGTCCGGAAGGGAACCAACTCGCCCCCTGGAATGCCCCCTGGCTGGAGACCCCCAGCCCAGCCCAGTCCGGCCCTGGGGCGGGCACCCCTGGCCCTGGTGACGACAGCGAAGGCCCCCAACCGGACTGGCCCGAGGCCCCCTGGGCTGGCTGGACGCTTCCCCGGCTCAGCTGGCCGGCATTGGGCTGGACGGAGCTGCTCGAGCCGGCCGCCAGCTGGGCCGCCAGCAAGCGCTCCCCCCTGAAGCTGCGCCAACGGCTGGGATCGGGCCTGGCCAAGGCCAAGGCCAAGGCCGCCAAGCCGGACCTGGCCCGCCTGAAGCCTGGCCGACTGGCCCTAGGGGACCTGCCCTTTATCCCCAATCGATTGGGGGGCCTGCCCCCCACCTGGAGCGGGGTTGGGCAAGCCACCGAGTCGGGGGTCAAGGAGCCAGCCACCGACACCACCGGCGAGCCTGCCTACTCCTTGGCACCCGCCGGCTGGCCAGATCTTGGCAGCCCCCAGGCGGATCCCTCCGCCCCCCTGGCCGGGGAAGTGGTGCCAGGGGCACCCCATCCGACCAACCCGGGCACCCAGGAACCGGCGCCCCATCCAGGACCCGCCTGGCCCTTTCCCCTGGTCGCCACGGTGGCGGGGGTGGCGCTGGCTGGCCTGGGATTGGGGGGCTGGCTGGCCCTGAAGCCGAAGCCCGAGCAGGGCATCCCCTTGCCGGTGCTGCCCCTAACGGGCGAGCCGGCCAGCCCCACCAGCCGGGCTGGGGCCAGCCTGGCCAAGCCCAAACCCAAGCCTCCCCAGCCGGAGCTGCCCCTGCAGGCACCCGAGCCCAGCGGGGCCCAGCTGCAACGACTGCTGGAGGCCTGGCTGAAGGCCAAGGCGGCCGTGCTCGCCGGCCAGGCCCCGGCCCTGGCCCCGAGTCAGCTGGCCGTGGCCTCCCTGGTGGAAGCCCTAGACCAAACCCGCCAGACCGACCTCGATCGCGGCGAAACCCAGTCCGTGAGCGCCAAGGTCACCAGCCTGGAGATCGCCAGCCGCAGCCCCGAGCGGATCGAAGCCAAGGTCACCCTGCTCTACGGCGACGAGCGCCGCAACCCGGGCGGCAAGCTGCTGGAGCGGACCCCCGAAGGCGAACGCCACAACACCTACATCTTCGGCCGCAACCAAAAGAGCTGGAAGCTGGAGCGGGTGATTTTCCAGGCCAGCCAACCCTGACAACTCGGTTGCCAAACCTGGACCGCAACCCTCACTAGGACACCTCTAGCCCGGGCCGGCCCAAGCTTGGCCCTGGGCTGGGCAAGTCGACGGCCCCTTCCCGGCAGCAGGGGAGCCCTGGCTGGGGGCCGCCTTTTTACGATCAGCACACCAGCCCATTCCACCGCCCCGCCCCTATCCCGATGTTTGACGAGCTATCCCAGCGTTTTGAAGATGCCGTTAAAAGCCTGAGGGGACAGGCCACCATCTCCGAAACCAACGTGGAGGGCGCCCTGCAACAGGTGCGCCGCGCCCTGCTGGAGGCCGATGTCAGCCTCAGCGTGGTCAAGGATTTTGTGGAGGAGGTGCGCCGCCGGGCCGTGGGCGCCGAGGTGGTGCGGGGAGTGAGCCCCGACCAGAAGTTCATCCAGCTGGTGCATGAGCAACTGGTGGAGGTGATGGGCGGCGGCAATGCGCCCCTGGCCCAGGCCGCCGTGGCCCCCACCGTGGTGCTGATGGCCGGCCTGCAGGGCGCCGGCAAGACCACCGCCACGGCCAAGTTGGGGCTGCACCTCAAGGAGCAGGGCCGCCGCACCCTGCTGGTGGCCGCCGATGTCTACCGGCCGGCCGCCATCGACCAGCTGCGCACCCTCGGCACCCAGATCGGCGTAGAGGTGTTCAGCCTCGGCGCCGAAGCCAAGCCCGAGGAGATTGCCGCCGCCGGCGTGGCCAAGGGCCGCGAAGAAGGCTTTGACACCGTGATCGTCGACACGGCTGGCCGACTGCAGATCGACCTCTCGATGATGGAGGAGATGGTGCGGATCCGCAGCGCCGTGGCCCCCGACGAGGTGCTGCTGGTGGTGGATTCGATGATTGGCCAGGAGGCTGCCGAACTCACCCGCGCCTTCCACGAGCAGGTGGGGATCACTGGTGCCGTGCTGACCAAGCTGGATGGCGACAGCCGCGGCGGCGCCGCCCTCTCGATCCGCAAGGTGAGCGGCGCGCCGATCAAATTCATCGGCACCGGCGAGAAGGTGGAAGCCCTCCAGCCCTTCCACCCGGAACGCATGGCCAGCCGCATCCTCGGCATGGGCGATGTGCTCACCCTGGTCGAGAAGGCCCAAAAGGAAGTGGAGCTGGCCGACGTGGCCCGCATGCAACAAAAGCTGCAGGAGGCCTCCTTCGACTTCTCCGATTTTCTGCAGCAGATGCGCCTAATCAAGCGCATGGGCTCCCTCGGCGGCCTGATGAAGATGATCCCGGGCATGAACAAGATTGATGACGGCATGCTCAAGCAGGGCGAGGAGCAGCTCAAAAAGATCGAAGCGATGATCGGCTCCATGACCGCGGCAGAGCGCCAACAGCCAGAACTGCTGGCTGCCCAGCCCAGCCGCCGCCGCCGCATCGCCGGCGGCAGCGGCCACACCGCCGCCGATGTGGACAAGGTGCTCGCCGATTTCCAGAAGATGCGCGGCTTCATGCAACAGATGACCCGCGGCGGCATGCCGGGGGTCATCCCGGGCATGGGCGGCGGCTTCCCCGGCATGGGCGGCTTCCCGGGGATGGGAGGCATGCCTGGCATGGGCGGGATGCCCGGTATGGGAGGTGGGCCCATGCCCGGGGGCCGGGGCGCCGGGCCCCAGCGCCCGGCCAAACCCGCCAAGAAACGCAAGGGCTTCGGCCAGCTCTAGGCCCAGGCGGCCCCATCGCCTGGGGTGTCGGCCACAGGGTATTGTTGTTGTTTGGCGCGTGGATTCACCGCCAAATGGGCCCGGGCGTTCACCACGACCGGGCTCCTATTCACCCTCAAGTCAGTAAGGCAAGGCCACGATGATCAAGCTCCGCCTGAAGCGGTTCGGTAAAAAGCGGGAAGCGAGCTTCCGCCTCGTGGCCACCAACAGCACCTCCAGGCGGGATGGTTTGCCCCTCGAGGAGCTGGGCTTCTACAACCCCCGCACCAAGGAAACCCGCCTCGACACCGAAGCGATCCGCACCCGCCTGAGCCAGGGCGCCCAGCCGACCGACACCGTGCGGGCCCTGCTCGAGAAAGGCGGCCTGGTGGCGAAAACAATCCGCCCCGCCGAAACCGTTGGCAAGGCCAAGCAGGCCCTCGCCCGCGAAGCCGCCGCCAAGGCTGAAGCTGCAGCCGCTGCCGCTGCCGCTGCCAAGGAAGCAGAACTTGCCGCCGCCAAGGCCGCTGCTGAAACTGCCGCCGCCGAAGCTGCTGCTGCAGCCGAAGCCGCCGCAGCCCCCACTGAGGACGCTCCGGCGGACGCTTGAGGGGCAGCCCCATGGCCGGGGCCCCTGCAATCACCAGCTTCACCATCGACCTGCCCGACCAGAGTGCCGCCCTGGCCTTGGCTGGGGAGGCCGAAATTAATCTGCACCGCCTTGAAGCCCTTACGGGGGCTTCCGTCGTGCTGCGGGGTCTGGCTTTGTCCCTGCGGGGCCTGCCCCCCCAGCTGGAACGGGCCGCCGGGGTTGTGGAGTTACTTCGCCCCCTCTGGCAGGAAGGCCAAGCCGTCTCCACGGGCGATCTGCAAACGGTGCTTGCTGCCCTAGACACGGGCCAGGGGGCAGCCCAGCAGCAACTGAGCAAGCAGGTCTTAGTACGTAGCCAGGCTGGCAACCCTCTGCGGCCCCGCACCCTCAAGCAACAGGCCTACGTCGAGGCGATTGAACACCACGACCTCACCCTGGCCCTGGGGCCCGCCGGCAGCGGCAAAACCTTTTTAGCGGCGGTGCAGGCCGTGAAGATGCTGCAGGAGCGCAAGGTCGAGCGGCTGATCCTCACCCGCCCGGCGGTGGAAGCGGGCGAGCGCCTCGGCTTTCTGCCGGGGGATTTGCAGCAGAAGGTGGATCCCTACCTGCGCCCCCTCTACGACGCCCTACACACCCTGCTGGGGCAGGAGCGCACCAGCAGCCTGCTGGAGCGCAACGTGATCGAAGTGGCCCCGCTCGCCTACATGCGCGGCCGCACCCTCCGCGATGCCTTTGTGATCCTCGATGAGGCCCAGAACACCACCCCCACCCAGATGCGCATGGTGCTCACCCGGCTAGGGGAGAACTCGCGCATGGTCGTCACCGGCGACCCAAGCCAGATCGACCTGCCCGCCCACCAACGCAGTGGCCTGATCGAGGCCGCCCAGGTGCTCGAAGACGTGGAAGGGGTGGCGATCTGCCGGCTCACTGCTGCCGATGTGGTGCGCCATCCTTTAGTGCAGCGCCTGGTGCAGGCCTACGCCCTGCGGGACAGCACCAGCCCCTCCGGCGGCCATTGAAAGGGGGTCTTCAAGTTGGGATTCTTCGGAATCCACGCCCCGTTGAACCACCCACCAGCCTGCCGCAAACATCCAGACCCAAGCCCCGTGAATCGCCCAGAACGGTTTCGCATTCCTGCCCAGATCGCCCTTGCCGCCCTAGTGGCCTACGGCGCCGGCTTCTGGTTCACCAGCTTCTTCCCAGGTTACCTGCCCAAAATTGGGGCCCTGTGGTCGGCCATCTCGGCCATCGTGGTGACCCAGGTCACCCGCAAGGAGACCACCGCCTCGGCCTCCCTGCGGGTGTTGGGATCGGCCATCGGGGCGCTCACCAGCGCCACCTACCTGAGCGTCTTGCCCTTTCACCCGGTGGGAATGGCCCTGGCCATCTTTGCCACGGTGACGATCTGCACCGCCCTCAAGGTGCCTAGCCATGGCCGCCTTGCGGCGATCACGGTGATTGTGGTGATGGTGACCGCCAGCCTGGATCCCCGCCTCAATCCGGGCCTGAACGCCCTGCTGCGCCTGGTGGAATCCTGCATCGGCACCGGGGTGGCCCTGCTGGCGGTGTGGCTCTGGCCCGACCTCTCAGCCCAAACCGGCAGCAACGACTCCCCCAGCCAGCCCTAGGGGGAGATCCACACCTGCCGGGTCCCCCCTGTTGCGGCAAAGCCCAATCAGCACTGGCAGGATGGGGGGAGTTCGTCCCATCGGTGGACCATGCCCGCAAGCAGCAATTTCCAGCAGGCCATCCGCGAGGCCCAATCGAGCGCCCTGGTGGGCCCCAATGTGGTGAACAAGGCCCTGCCCTACGTGGGCGGCGGCATGGTGCTTACGGCCGGCGGCGTCATGGGGGGACTCACCCTGATGGCCAGCAGCCCGACCCTGTTCATGCCACTCTTCTGGGTGGCCCTGATCGGCAACTTTATTCTCTTCTTTGTCGCCCAAAACGTGGCGATGAAGGGCAACAACAGCACGGCCCTGCCCCTGCTGGCGGCCTATAGCCTGCTCACCGGCTACACCCTGAGCGGCATTGTTGCCCTGGCCATTGGCACGGCCGGCATTGGCGCCATCGGCACGGCGGCCCTGGCCACCGGCATCACCTTTGTGATCGCCTCCTTTGTTGGTCGCCGCATGAGCGACAGCGTCGGCCAATCCCTCAGCGCCGTCGTGGGTCTGGGCATCCTTGGCCTCCTGATCGCCATGGTGGTCCAGGTGGTTGGCAGCATCTTTGTGCCCGGCTTCGGCGGTGGCGGTTTCGAGCTGATGATCGCCGGCTTCGGCACGGTCCTGTTTGTGGGCGCCGCCTTCGTGGACTTCTACACGATGCCCCGCACCTACAACGACGACCAATACCTGGCCGGCGCCCTGGGGATGTATCTCACCTACATCAACCTCTTCATCTTCATCCTGAGGCTGATCATTGCCCTCAACGGCGGCAGCCGCCGCGACTGAGCCCGGCCGCGGGCTAGTTGCTCAAACTAGTTAACCCAAAAGGCCCAGGATCCCTAGGGACCAGGGCCATCAAACCAGCATCGCAATTGCAGAAAGCGCCCCTCAATAAGGGCGCTTTTCCGTGGCCATCAGGCCTCGGCCACCGCCAACACGGCCGCCGCAATGGCGCTGCGCTGGTCGGCGTCGTAGCCCCAACGATCGAGGAAGGCCCCATCCTCACCGCTGCCGGCGGTGGCAGCTAGCAGGGTCTCCAGACGCTGCTTAACAAGCCCTGGCTCTAGCAGGCGCAGGAGCTCGGTGGAGCGGCCCTGAACTCGCTCGGAGCCCGCCTGCATGGCCCCATCGCCGGAGCGAGCGTGCTGCAAGGCCATGGCGCTGCTCATGGCCAGGTTGCGCACCGTCAGGTCCACCACGGCTTCGCCCCCGGCCCGCAACACCATCCCCACCTGGTCAGGCAACCGGTCCATCAGGGGGCTATCGCCCGCCAGGGAGACCACGAAAAAGCCCCGGGCGCCATCACGACTCGCCACGAGCTCCGAGACCCGATCGGCCAGCACCTCATCGCTAAGTTCGCCCGCCTCCCAGAGGGCCAGCCACTGGGTGGCAATCTCCATGGCCTGCGGGAAGCTGGGCTCAAGCGGCGCGGCGCCGGGGCTATCCATGGCAAAGGGGCGGGGAACTGTCAGTGTTGAGGTTATGAAGCCACCCCGCGACCCGGCGTTGCCCACCGACAACCGACCCAAGCCCGAGAAGCAAAAGAGATCTGACCAAGCCGCTGCGGCTGCAGCCCAGGCCCCAGCCCTCGACGACGCCAGCCAGGGGCGGTTGATCAGCCTGGAGAGTCTCGGCACCAGCCCGCCGGGCTTCCGCTCCGGCTTCGTGGCCCTAATCGGCCGGCCCAACGTGGGCAAATCAACCCTGCTCAACCACCTGGTGGGCGAAAAGGTGGCGATCACCTCGCCCGTGGCCCAAACCACCCGCAACCGCCTGCGCGGCATCCTCACCACCCCCACGGCCCAACTGGTGTTTGTGGACACCCCCGGCATCCACAAGCCCCACCACCTGCTCGGCGAGCGCCTGGTGCAGAGCGCCCGGGGCGCCATCGGCGAGGTGGATGTGGTGGTGTTGCTCGTGGATGGCAGCGAACTGGCCGGCCGCGGCGATGGCTTCATCGTGGAGCTGCTGCGCAACTGCCGGGTGCCGGTGCATGTGGCCCTGAACAAACATGATCTGGTGCCAGACGGCAAGGCCTGGGCCTTGGAAGCCAGTTACCGGGACCTGGTGGCCTCCGTGCTGGCTAGTAGGGACGGCCGTGAAGGACGTACCGCGGAAGAAGGCCCTGGGGACAGCTCCGCCCCCAGAACCTGGCCCCTCCATCCGATCAGCGCCCTCAGCGGCGCCGGCACGGAGGAGCTGCTGGCTGCCGTGGCCGCCGACCTGCCCCTGGGGCCCCACCTCTACCCCGCCGATGCGGTGAGCGACCAGCCAGAACAATTGCTGCTGGCCGAACTGATCCGCGAACAGGTGCTCAGCCATACCCGCGAGGAAATTCCCCACTCGGTGGCGGTGTCAATCGACCGGATCGTGGAGGACGGGCCGCGCACGGCGATCCTGGCCACGGTGCTGGTGGAGCGCAGCAGCCAGAAGGGAATCCTGATCGGCAAGGGCGGCTCCATGCTCAAGGAGATCGGCAGCGGCGCCCGCCAACAGATGGTCAAGTTGATCGATGGGCCGGTCTACCTGGAACTGTTCGTGAAGGTGGTGCCAAACTGGCGCCGCAATCCGGCCCGCCTGGCCGAACTGGGCTACCGGGGCGACTGAAGTCGGTTGATTTTGGCTGAAGGACCACCCTGGGCTACCGGTGAAAACCCAGACCGGCTGAAGGCCTTGGGGCTCCCCCACACCGGAGACTGAGAGAATGGGGGCACTGCCATGCCCCCACCGCTGCCTTGACCAACGCAAGCGTGACCACCAACGGAACCCCTGAGGAGAAGGCACCAGCACCCTTTCCGCCAACGGACCTGGCGGCCTTCCTGGGCTTCTGCTCGGGCGACTGGCTGAGCCTGCGCAGTCGCTTCAACCTGGGGGCAGGGGCGGACCCGGCAGAGGCACCGAACCCCAGCGAGGCCGCCGACGCGGCCACCGATGACAACAGCTGGCATGCCAGTGAGCGGGCGGAACTGCGGGTGACCCTGCTGGCCGCCACGGGCGATGGCCATGGTGGCCTGGCCCTGGAGGTGAAGGGACAAGCGGGGATCCAACAGGCCCATTTCCATGCTGACGGCCGCTTTGGATCCGAACCGGATGCCCCTGGGGGGGTATCGGGCACTTGGGTTCTCGGCCCGGATGGCAGCCTGGATCTCGTCATCCGGCAGGGGGAACGACAGCTGCGGGAAAGGATCTGGTTCACCAAGCCCAACCTGCGGCTGCGCTCCACCGTTGAACAGCTGGCCAGTGGTAGCCCCGGAAGGGCCAGCTTCAGCTCGGAAATCCGCCGGGTTCCCCGGCCACCGGCCCCAGAAGCAAACGGGCCAGCCCCGGCCACGGCCCCTTGAGCAATGCCATGCGCCTTGATGTGATCACCCTGGCGCCGGAAGCCTTCGCCCCGCTCCAGGGCCTGGGGGTGATCGGCCGGGCCTTCGCCGCCGGCATTGCCCAGCTTCACTGCCACAACCCCCGCAATTTCGCCCTCGATCGCTACCGCAAGGTGGACGATGAGCCCTATGGCGGCGGTGCTGGCATGGTGCTCAAGCCGGAACCGATCTATGCCGCCTTTGAAGCGATCCCGGCGTTGGAGCGGCGAAGGGTTTTGCTGATGAGCCCCCAGGGCCGGCCCCTGCGCCAGGACGACCTAAAACGCTGGGCCAGCAACTACCACCAGCTGGTGTTTCTGTGCGGCCACTACGAGGGCTTCGATGAACGCATCCGCCCCCTGGCCGATGAGGAAGTGTCGATCGGCGATTTCGTGCTCACGGGAGGCGAATTGCCCGCCATGGTGATCATCAACGGAGTCGTTCGGCTGCTAGAAGGCACGGTCGGCACCGCGGCCTCCCTAGAGGAGGAAAGCCACACCAGCCTGCTACTCGAACATCCCCATTACACCCGGCCTGCCAACTTCCGGGGCCAGGAAGTGCCCGAGGTGCTGCGCTCCGGCGACCATGGGGCCATCGCCCGTTGGCGCGCAGAACAACAGAAAAAACGGACTAGGGAACGACGTGCAGACCTCTATGCCCGCTGGCTGGAGGCGGAATCGGGACCAGCCCCGATCCAGCAATCCCAGCCGTAGGCTCCAAAGATGGATTTGCGCATCGGCAACGGCTACGACATCCACCGGCTGGTGAGCGGCCGGCGCCTGATTCTTGGCGGTGTGCAGCTAGAGCATCCCGATGGCCTGGGGCTCGATGGCCACAGCGACGCCGATGTGCTCGTGCACGCCCTGATGGATGCGCTGCTCGGGGCCCTCTCCCTCGGCGACATCGGCAAGTATTTCCCCCCCGACGATCCCCGCTGGCGTGGCGCCGACAGCCTGGTGCTGTTGGAGCAGGTAGTGGCCCTGGTGGCGGAACGGGGCTGGAGCATCGTCAACGTGGATGCGGTGGTGGTGGCGGAGCGGCCCAAGCTCAAACCCCACATCGACACCATGCGGGCGGCGATTGCTGCCCGGCTCGGGGTGGAACCCGAACGGGTGGGGGTTAAGGCCACGACCAATGAGCAGCTGGGGCCCACCGGCCGGGAGGAGGGCATCGCCTGCCATGCGGTGGCCCTGCTGCAAAAGCCATGAGCGGCTTGGTTGGGCCCCGCTGGCGCCAGGCCTGGAGAGAGCTGCCTAGGGTTCTGGCCCTTGGCTTTTTATTGCTTGTGCTGATCCCGGGTCACCCAACGCCTGCCCAGGCCGCCGGGCCCCGGGCCAGGGCGGCAGCCGAGTTCGACCCTGGGGCCCCGGTGGTCGAACTGCTGCGCCTGGGGGTACCCGCCGCCGACTACCGGGCCTGGCTGCAGGCAGAGCAGGCCAGCTGGGAACCTTGGCTGGGCAAGCAACCGGGCTTCCAAGAGCGCCAGCTGCTGTGGGATCGCCAGCGCCAGGAGGGCACCCTGCTGATCCGCTGGGCCAGCCGCGACCAGTGGAAAGCGATTCCTGAGGCGGAGGTCACCCGGGTTCAGGACCGTTTTGAGGCCCTAGCCCGCCAGTTGACCGGCCAGGCCTCGGGCAACCCCTTCCCGCTGCTGACGGAAGCAGAGCTTGAGCCCCTGGGTTCCCTAGCCAGCCAGCCGCCAGCGCCGGTGCCTGGCGAACCAGCCCTGCGAGGCTGATCAATGCTGATTCCTGCTGGCCCCGTGGACGGGACCCTGCCAGCCCCCCCTAGCCCAGGTGCACCGGAGATGCTCGCTGGCTCCGTGCGGCTCGATCTCGATCGCCGCCGCCGCCTCGGCATGGTGGAGGCGATCTGGGGCGAACACAAGAGCGCTGAGCAGATCGCCCTGGTCTTGGAGCAACTGCAGGCCGCCTCGGAACTAGGCCTGGCGACCCGGGTCGATCCGGCCAAGGCGGAAGCCGTGGCTGCGCTTTTGGCCCAAGGCCCCCAGGCGGGCCAGGCCCTAATGCACCACCGCCAGGCCCGCTGCCTCACCAGGGGGCCCATACCCGCTGCCGATCCCCAGAGGGGGCGGGTGGTCGTGCTGGGCGGAGGCAGCAGCGACCTGGCCGTGGCGGCCGAAGCCCAGCTGGCCCTCCACTGCCATGGCATCGCCTGTGAGCTGGTGCTCGATGTGGGCGTGGCGGGGCTGCAGAGGCTGCTGGACCAGCTGGAAAACCTACGCAACGCGCGGGTACTCATTGCCTGCGCCGGCATGGAAGGGGCCCTGCCCACGGTGCTGGCTGGCCTCATGCCCCAGCCGGTGATTGGTGTGCCCGTGAGCGTGGGCTATGGGGTGAGTGCCGGCGGCCAGGCGGCCTTGATGGGAATGCTGGCCAGCTGCGCCCCGGGGCTGAGCGTGGTGAATATCGACAACGGCTACGGCGCCGCCATGGCCGCCCTGCGGATCCTGCAGAGTCCAGGAGATTGAGCTTGGCTGGTTCGGACGCTCTCCGTTAAGCAACCAGCCTCAGCCCGGGGGGTTGGGAGGGGCCGGCGGGTCCTGGGGGTCGATCTCTAAAAGAGCCTGAAGCCAGAGCTGCAGGGGCCGGGCAAGCCGTCCCTGCTCGTAGCGCTCGATTGCTTCCAACAACACCCGGCTATTGACCCAGTGGGGCGAACGCTGGCTAGCCATGGGCTCAGGCACTGCTGGGCCGCACTGTGCGTAGCCGCAAGAGCGGGCGCCAGGGCCCAGGGTCAGGCCCTGAACCGGCCGGGACCTCAGCCCCGGGTCTGCTTCTGGGAGAGGCGGCAGAGCTCGCTGGAACGCTCCTCGGTTTCCACCAGCTGTAGGTGCGAGATGAGCACGTGGAGATCGTTATCGGCCAGTTCGCCATTGGCCTGCCATTTCATGACACGCGGATCGGGTCTGGGAAGGGGGTGACCCACGGGGAGTAAACGCTTGAATTCGTGTTGGAAACCATACGCAATCTCCCTGCCTTTTCAGCCCTAATAACAGGCTGAACTCCCGAAGAGTTCCTTAAGGTCGCCAAAACCGTTGAAATTGCGAAGAGCTTGAGGCCAAAAGCTGGGCCTTGGCTACAAGCAGGTGATCACAGATGCTGCAGATTTGGATAGGCAGTGAGCAGTTCCTCGGTGCTAAGGACCTCGCCGGCCCCTTCGGGCTGCCAGATCACCTCTAAGGCCAGCAGCTCGCTTGAGGACACCGAGCCCAGCAGCCGCAGGGACTCGCGTAGGTCTTCGTCAGCCTTGAGTGGTTTGAGGCTGAGCCGGGAGCGGCTGGCCACCAGCAGGGTTATGGCGATGTAATCGCTGGTGGCATCGGCGTTGCCGACCAGCCCGGGGCGATCCTCCAATTTCTGGCCAGCCACGTTGCTGGTCACCTCGCGGCTGAGCTTGCTCCGCTCGGTCATCGAGAGCCTGTTGAAGGTGGACTCGGCCGCCCCGAAGGGCACCTGGCCCACTTCGGCGCTGGCGTAAACCCAGAGGTCGGGATGGCGCAGCAGGGCCAAGGTGGTGTCCTGCAGCACCCGTTGCAGGCCCGCATTGGAGCTGGTGTCAGCGGTGGCGGCCAGGCCGCGGAGGTCCTGCTGCAGGTCGCGGGCGCTGGCAAGCAGGCCCACCTGCAGTTGGGCAATGGCCACCGGGCCATCGGGCCGGTAGGTCGAAATCGGGCCAGGCTCACCTGAACCGATCGCTCCGCCGCCACCGCCAGCGCCACCGCCCCGCAAGGCATTGGCGAACAGCCCCACAACGGCCATCAGGATCAGGAAACCGAACAGCCCCCCGCCACCGAAGCCGAAGAAGGGAATCAGGAAGGGGAAGCCGATGCCGCCGCCGCCATAACCACGGGAATAGCCGCCGCCCCCATAACCGCCGCCGCCGTAACTGCGGGGCATGGGCGAAGAGCGGAAGCTGCCACCGCCAATGCGGCCGCCACTGGCGGCCAGGGCCGGCTCCGGCATTACCAATAACAAGGCAACCAGCACCGGCAGTAAGAGGCCGCTACAAAGACGGCGCCAAAGCAGGGGATAGGTCAGGCCCCGGAATTGCAAGGGGCGCTGTGTCGGGCGGAAAAGGGCCAAGACAGGAGACCAGAACTGCTGGAAATCTAGGAACCACCCCCCACGATGGTGACGACCTCAAGGGCGTCGGCTTGCCGAACCGGCTGCCCTGGCCAATGGCGGCGGGCCAAGATCTCGCCGTTGAACTCCACAACCACCAGCTGGGGCTGGTAGCCGAAGTGCTCCAACACGGCCTCCAGGCTCAAACCGCCTGGGCAGGCGCGCTTTTCGCCATTGAGCAGCACCCAAGTGGGCGTTAGGGCCTGGTCCGTCATGGCCGATCCAGCCCCACCGGGGCCAGGCGCGCCAGCAATTCGGCGCTGGCGGCGCCGGGATCGGCGGCCTCGGTGATCGCCCGCACCACCGCCACCCGGGTGGCGCCAGCGGCGAGGGCCTCCCCCAAGTTGCTGGCATCGATGCCGCCAATGGCGAAGAAGGGAATCGGGCTTTCGGCGGCCGCCTGGCGCACGTAGTCGAGGCCGACCGGGTCCCGGCCCGGCTTGGTGGGGGTGGCATTCACGGGCCCCACCCCGACGTAGTCGCAGCCATCGGCCACGGCCTGGTGCAAGTGCGCCAGCCGGTTGGTGCTGCGGCCGATTAAGCGATCGGGCCCCAGCAGGCGCCGGGCGATGGCGGGGGGCAGGTCGTCCTGGCCCAGGTGCACCCCATCGGCATCCACGGCCAGGGCCAGGTCGAGGCGGTCGTTCACCAGGAACAGGGCGCCGTGGCGAGCACAGAGCTGGCGTAGGGCCCGAGCTTCTGCGAGCCGTTGCTGGTCGGTGATCGCCGGACCTCCCCCAGCAGGGGCTTCCGCCTTGGCCCGGTATTGGACCAGCCGCACGCCCGACCCCAGGGCTGCGGCCACCACGGCCTCCAGGTTGGCGGCCGGGCTGGTGACGAGATAGAGCCGGCAATGCTGCAACAGCTCTCGCCGCCAGCCGGGGCCGGCCGCAGCCCGCAGCACATCCACCTCTAGGTCGTAGAGGCCGTAGCGGATGGCGGCAGCTTCCCCGGCCAGGGGGCCCTCGCCGCTGCGGCCAAATTCCTCCAAAACCCTGAGGGCCTCCTGGACCCGGCCGCAATTCGCCGCCACCACGGCAGCGGCCCCCTGGCGCTCGGCCTGGGCCCCATGGGCCATGCCTGCCGCCGGATCGGTGGCCGTGTGGCGGGCCAGCTTGTAGCGGGCCTGGTGGCAGCGGCCCAGGCGCTGGCGAAAATCCTTGGTGCGGCTCACAAGATCGGGGCGTTCCAGGCCAAAACGGCACCAGTCTTCGATCACCCGCAGCCCTTCCCGGGCCCGGTCGAGGTTGGCATCAAGCAAGCGCTCGATCGCCCGTTGCTCCAGGGCTTCCGCCGGGCCGGATTGGGGCTCTAAGGCCTGCATTTCAAGTGCTGGCCTGGCGACAACTTGCGGGTCGTCAGCTCGCGGGTCGTCAGCTTGCGGGTCGATGGCGAGCCGTTCAGCAACTGACGATGCCATGGCTGGTGGTTCGGCACTGGGACTCGGGAACGGGGCAGGTTCCATGGGGGGGCGGGGGGATGGGGGCAAACCGTGCTGGGGATCACGGCCTGGGTGTGGGCCACCGGCCTAGGTTGGGGGGGCTTCCATTGCCTCAAATCAGCCATGGATCAGGGTGGATCCGAAAGCGCGATGGGGCTGCTTGTTACGGGAATTCTGCTGCTGGGGGGCATCGGCCTGTTCATTAGTTGGGGCCTGAGCAACGCCTATCTGCCCGGCTGAAATCGGGTCCCAGGGTTGTTCAAGGCAGGTGGGCCTTCCTCACCCAGGTCTGGGGGCGGCATCGAGCACGGCCTGGGCCCGCTCGGCGTCGGCGCCGATTTGGGCCTGGAGGGCCTCCAGGCCTGGAAAGGTCTGTTGCTGGCGCAGCAGGGCCACCGGTTCCACCTGGATCTCGGCCCCCACCAACTCCAGGCTGCGGCCCAACAGGTGCACCTCCACCGCCGAGGGGGCCAGGGGATCAACCGTGGGCTGGGGCCCCAGGTTCATCACGGCCGCCCAGGGCTCGCCGCCATTGACCCGGGCCCAGGCGGCATAGACCCCTTCTAACGGCAAGAACTTGCGGCCATCCACCTGGAGGTTGGCGGTGGGCCAGCCCAGCTGGCGCCCGAGCTGGCGCCCCCGCACCACCTGACCACTGAAGCGATAGGGGCGCTCCAGCAGGCGGGCTGCCTCGGCGAGCTCGCCGCTGGCCAGGGCCCGGCGGATGCGGCTGCTGCTGAAGCGCTCGCGCCCATCCCAAAGCATCGGCACCACCGTCACACCGACGCCCAGCACCGCCCCAATCCGCCCCAGGGCGGCCGCATCGCCACTGCGGCCGACGCCGAAGCGGAAGTTCTCGCCCACGGCGATCTGGCCCGCCCGTAGCTGGTCGACCAACACCTGCTGCACAAAAGCTTCCGGGCTGAGCTGGGCCAGGGCCAGGCTGAAGGGCACCAACACCAACTGGTCGATGCCCAAGGGCTCCAGCAGGGAGAGCTTTTCGGCCGGCAGGTCCAGGCGCAGACGGCTGTCGCCGTAAAGCACCTCCCGGGGGTGGGGCCAAAAACTCACCACCGTGGGAACCAGCGCCACCCCGCCTGGGGTGGTGCGGTCCGTGACCGCCCCGATCACCCGGCGGTGGCCGCGATGGAGCCCATCAAAACTGCCAAGGGCCACCGCCGTCGGGCCCTGGGCCCCATCCGGGTTACGAAGGGGAATCACGCTCGAACCACCGTCACCCTCGTGACGTCGATTCTCCCATGGCAGCTTTAGGGGCGGCGCCTAGGGCCGCCAGGGGCCAAACCTGGCCGAAGCCAGCGGGGCCGTGGCAAGTTTGGGCGGCTCGCGGCCCTGCCGCCCCTGCCCCCTCCCGATGGCCGACCGCCTCGATCTCCAGCTCATCTCGGCCGCCCTGCGCCGCGTCGGCTGGGCGCGCTTCTGGATCCAGCTGGTGCTGGCCGTGGTGGTGGTGGGGGTGCTGATCTTCAACAACATCGGCGGCCAACTGGCCGGCCGCGGCGACCGCGCCCTGGGCCTGGGCCCGGGCCTCTCGATGACAACCCTGGCGTTTCTGGTGCTGCTCTGGAGCCTGTGGCAAAGCTGGCTGGAGGTGCGCTGCGGCCGGGCCCTCAACAGCGCCGCCCGGCCAAGCAAGGGCGAAACCGCCAAATTGATTAAGCGGGGCCTATTCGCCGACCTGGTGGGGCTGACCCTGGCTGCCTTGGGCTACCAGGCTATGGCCGGCAGCCTATTTGTGCAGGCCTCCATGCAGGTGCCGGGCTTCATCGGCGGCCAGATGGCCTTGCCTGGGGGACGCCCCAACCTGATGGGCTACCCGATCACCTCGATCGAGATGCTCTCGGTGCTTAGCAACACCCAGGTGTTGTTCGCCCACCTGATTGGCCTGGGCATCAGCCTGTGGCTGCTGCAACGCATCTATCGCCCCAACGCCAGCTGAGGGGCGAGCTGCCTACTGAACCGGCAGGGCCGGCAGGGCCGCCGGGTTGCCACGCCAGAACAATTCCGGCTGCAATGGGGAGAGGGACGCGCCCCCCCCCGCCACATGGGCCACATCCGTCGGCCAGTCGGGCGGACCGGCCACGGCCGCGTCGATGTCATCAACCACCTCACCGGCCAGCCAGTAATAGGTGCGCCCCCTGGGGTCGGAGCGCTTATCGAACTGGTCGATGTAGCGGCGCACCGCCGTGCGGCACCAACGCAGGGGGCCGATCGAGCCCTCCGGCAAGGGCGGCACGTTGAGATTGAGCAGCAGGCCCTCCGGCCAGCCCTGGGCGTGGGTGTGTTCGGCCACATCCAGGGCCAGGCGCGCCGCTGGCTCGAATTGGCGCCACTGGAAATCAGCACTACTCACGGCCAGGGCCGGCAAGCCCTCAATCGTGCCCTCCATGGCGGCTGACACCGTGCCGGAATAGAGCACATCGGTGCCGAGGTTGGGGCCGTGGTTGATACCCGAGAGCACCAGGTCGGGCGGCCCATCGAGCAGGCGAAACAGGGCCAACTTGACGCAGTCCGACGGGGTGCCGCTGCAGGCCCAGGCGGTGACCCCTTCGCCAAACAAGGCATCAGCCCGTTCGGCCCGCAGGGGCGTCTGCAGGGTGAGGCCATGGCCGGTGGCCGAACGCTCCTGGTCCGGGCAAACCACCGTGACCAGGTGGCCACGGCGGGCGGCTTCGGCGGCCAGGGCGCGGATGCCGGCGGCGAACACCCCGTCGTCGTTGCTGATCAGAATCCGCAAAGGGGCCATCGCGGCTCGGCTGGCGCTGGGTTCAGCCAGAACGGTAGGGGGGTGGCTGCTTAAGCTCCGGTTCTGAACGCAACATCTGTGTGAGCGCTACCCCCAGCCTGCAGGAGCTCACTGGCCAGCTGGAGCAGCTCGAAGCCCAGGCCGCCGATGCCATCGCCGCCGCCAACAGCGCCAGCGACCTGGAAAGCCTGCGGGTGGGCCTGCTGGGCAAAAAGGGCCAACTCTCGGCCGTGCTCGGGGCCATGGGCAAGCTGGCGGCCGAGGAGCGGCCCCTGATGGGTCAGCGGGCCAACGTGCTCAAGGAGCTGGTCCAGGGCCTGCTCAGCCAGCGGCTCGAAGCGGTGAAATCGGCGGCCCTAGGGGAGCGCATCAGCCAGGAAACCCTTGATGTCACGGCCCCCAGCAGCTTCATTCTGCCCGGTCATCGCCATCCGCTTGTTAGCACAATTGAGGAAATTGTTGATATTTTTGCGGGCCTTGGCTACCGGGTCGAAGAGGGCCCGGAAATCGAAACGGACCACTACAACTTCACCGCCTTGAACATCCCTCCGCACCACCCGGCGCGGGACATGCAGGACACCTTTTATTTGTCCGCCAACGAATTACTGCGGACCCACACCTCCCCGGTGCAAATTCGCCACCTTGAAAACAACCCACCGCCGGTGCGAATCGTAGCCCCGGGGAGGGTTTACCGGCGCGATGCGGTGGATGCCACCCACTCACCGGTATTCCACCAGGTGGAGGTGCTAGCGATTGATGAGGGGCTCGATTTCAGCCACCTGCGCGGCACGGTGACCACCTTCCTACAACAATTTTTTGGCGACTTACCGGTGCGTTTTCGGGCCAGCTATTTCCCCTTCACCGAGCCCTCCGCCGAGGTGGACGTGCAGTGGCGTGGCCGTTGGCTGGAGGTCATGGGCTGCGGCATGGTGGATCCGGCGGTGCTCGAGGGATTGGGCCTGGATCCGGACCGGTGGAGTGGCTTCGCCGCAGGCCTGGGGGTGGAGCGCTTCTGCATGGTGCGCCACGGCATCGATGACATCCGCCGCCTGTTCACCAGCGACCTGCGCTTCCTGGAGCAGTTTTAGGGATCAAGGTTAGGGAGCCATTCGCTGGGGTTCGCCGCTGCGGCGAGCCGCTTGGGACCCTCCACCCATAAACTCCTTAGGCCCCCTGCCCACGATCGGTGCCCCGCGTCGGACTGATCGTCAACGACGGCAAGGACCTGGCCCTGCACACCGCCGACACGATTGAGTCGCGTTTGGCAGAGGCGGGCTACGAGGTGCTGCGGGTGAGCAGCGCCGGCGGCATGGTGGGCTTCGCCAACCCGGACCAGCACCTGCGCACCCTGGGCTATGCGGCCTGTGTACCTGCCAGTTTCCGCAGCGATTTGGAGCTGGCGGTCGTGCTGGGCGGCGATGGCACCGTGCTTTCGGCGGCCCGCCAGACGGCGCCGATCGGCGTGCCAATCCTGACGATCAACACCGGCCACCTGGGCTTCCTGGCCGAGGCCTACCTGCCGGAACTGGACCAGGCCCTCGACCAGGTGATTGCCGGCGACTGGACCGTGGAAGAGCGCACCATGCTGGTGGTGAGCGTGATGCGAGGCGAGCAGCGGCGCTGGGAGGTGCTCTGCCTCAACGAGATGGCCTTGCACCGGGAACCGCTCACCAGCATGTGCCATTTCGAGATCGCCATCGGCCGCCACGCCCCGGTGGATATCGCCGCCGATGGGGTAATCCTCTCCACCCCCACCGGCTCCACCGCCTACGCCCTCAGCGCCGGCGGCCCGGTGATCACACCTGATTGCCCGGTGTTGCAGCTCACCCCGATCGCGCCCCATTCCCTGGCCTCCAGGGCCCTGGTGTTTAGTGATCGCGAACCGGTCACGGTGTTTCCGGCCACGCCGGAGCGGCTGATGATGGTGGTGGATGGCAGCGCCGGTTGCTACGTGTGGCCTGAAGATCGGGTCCTGATCCGCCGCAGCGACCATGGGGTGCGCTTTGTGCGCCTGGCCAACCAGGAGTTCTTCCAAGTGCTGCGCAACAAACTGGGCTGGGGCCTGCCCCATGTGGCCAAACCCGGCAATGGGCTTGGCTAACCCCCCTGGGGGCGGCAAACCCCGCTCCCAACGGCTTCTGCTCACCCTGGCTTCCCTTTAACTACTTCTCCTTAACTGCTTCTCCTTGACTGCCTCCCCTCGCCCGGCACCCCCCGCCAGCGCCGCCCGCGGTCCAACCCTGTTGCTGCTGGGGACCTCCAGCCAGAGCCTGGCGCCCCGGCTGGAGGCATCCGGCTATGGCTGCCTTAAGGGCGCCCCCCAGGACCCCGGCAGCTGGGGAACACCCGATTTAGTGGTGCTAGCGCTGGAGGAGGCCGGAGCCATCCCCCAGTTGCGGCGCCAGTTTCCGGCGATTCCCCTGCTGCTCGATATCGAAATCGACAGCGTCCTAGGCCGCTCCGAGAGCCTCAGCTGGGGCGCCCACGATTTTTGGCTGTCCTCGGCCGGCCCGAGCGACCTTTTGATGCGGTTGCGGCTGCATGCCAACTTGGCCAAACGGAGCGCAGCCCGCCACGATCGGCTGCGTTTGGCCGATTTGTCCCTGGTGCCCGGGCGCCAAGAAGCCTGGCGCGGCCAGCGGTCCCTGGCCCTCACGGCCCGGGAATTTGCCCTGCTGCAACTGCTGCTGGACCAGGCGGGCGAGGTGGTCAGCCGCGACACAATCCTGCAGGTGGTTTGGCCCGATCAAGACAGTGCCGCCAGCAACATCATTGAGGTGTACGTGCGCTACCTGCGCCAGAAATTGGAACTGGAGGGCGAACGGCGCCTAATCCACACCGTGCGTGGCCAGGGTTATTGCCTAGCCGAGAGCGTGCCGAAGACCCTCTCCAAGGCTCCGCCCAAGCAAGCGCCCCAGGGCCACCAGCGCCCCGCAACCGGGGCAGCCGATCCCTCGGCGCCAGCCAACCCCCAAGCCGCCTGTCCTGAGCAACCATGAGCCCTAGCCCCGCAGCGCCCTCGGCCCCGCCCCAGTTCCTGCCCATCGGCGCCGAATGGTGCCTGGTGAGCCAACCGGCAGGGCTCCAGAAGCCCAAGCCAGCCTGCATTCAATTGGAGCTGGCCGCCACCCCCCAACAGCAGCAATGGGGCCTGATGGGGCGGCCTCCCCTGGCACCCCTAAGGGGAATGTGGTTTCCGTTTCAGCCGGCCAGACCGTTGAAGTTCTGGATGCACCGCACGCCCGCGCCCCTGGACATGGTGTTTCTGCACCAAGGCCAGGTGATCGCCATCGAAGCCAACGCCGCTCCTTGCCTGAAGCTGCCCTGTCCGACCTACGGCCCCGAAGCCCCATCCGATGGGGTGGTGGAACTGGGCGCTGGCCAGGCGGGGGCCCTCGGCATCACCGTGGGCACCCGAGCGGTGATCCAGATCAAGGGCCCAGCGCGGCCCTAGGCGCAGAACAAGGGATGGGGGGGCTGGCCCCAGCCAGACCGGAGAACCGACACCCCTGGACGACAAAGCCGGCTGAACCGGCAGCCAGCCCGTACCCAGAAATAGGCGCGTCGGCCCTTTGCTGAGCCAACGAAGGCTTCGATTGTGGGCGCCCCTGACGCCGCCCAGCCCCGGGAAGCGAAATCCGAATCAACTGGTATTGCAAAATTGGCAAAAGCTACTTAACGGCTACGCCAGCCCCTTGCTCCCAATATGTGGGGGCGACTTGGGGGCAAGCCGACGGGCCCAGTCGAGCCCCAGCTGCAACCCAATTAGGTATCGACCTAGGTCAAGTGAACAACCTGATTCGGGTGTGGACTAGCTAGCAACCGCTGGGCGAATGCGATATTCTTGTTCAAGGGCGCCCAACGAATTCGGCCATGGTTCATTCGCAAACAATCCTCGACGAGCTCCTGACCCGTCGCAACAGGAGCTTCCTTTCCCAGCAAATCATCTTCTCCTATCAAATCCTAATCGACTTGCTTTATAAAGTCTGGGGTAGCAATACGGAAGACTACGGCAGGGCGATCCAGATCGCCAGTGGCAGGCGCGGCGACCTAGGACGCTCAGCCCAATTATTCGAGGGCATTTTTATTGACGAACCGATCGAAATTGAAATCCTGGAAGAATCGCTCAAATCAGTTTCCATTGTTGAGCGTATTCCGGGGGATCAGAAACGGCCAAGCCCAAACTTTGGCCGCTCCAACTCCCTCATCTCCAGCATTAATTTCTTCGCCGAGAAAAAAGATGAGCAATTCATCATCGATCGTATTGGCATTTCCAAGCAAAAGCTGCTAGGGGTTGCTCGCAACATGTGGGAAATCCGCTCCTGCGCCTTCTTTCTGCGCACAGCCAGAAATGATGACGAACATCTCGATATTCAAGATTTTTCCCTGGCCACTGCCGTTGCGGCCACCGGTTGCGCCGTGAGAATTTCAGACTGCATGCAAACGATTGCCTGGTCGCTGCAGGGCTATGCGCCCTGTTTCAACGCCATGCTTGCCATTCCCAATGATGACTGCTCCCAATCCCTCAATGAAATCATGAACCAGCTGGTCAGCCCTGAGGCTGGCAGTGGTGCTGGTAGTCCGGACCCGACCAAAACCGGCAGTGATCAAACCCCGTCGATCGCTTCGTTGAACGCCCTGATGTCCGGCGCGCAAGGGGATTCGGCGCAGCTGGCGCCCGTTCTGCTGGAATTGCTGCGCGGCATGAATGAAAGCAAACGACACTTTTTTACCGTCAGCCAGTCCCTAGAACGGATTGAGGGCCAGGGGGCCCGGATCGAAAACTGCTTCATCTCCCAAGCCACAACCCCGGGCGGCCTCGCCAGCAGACCACTTCCACCCCCGAGCCCAGGCCAGGGCGCCAACCCAACCCCGACACGCCAAGCCCTGCCAGACAAGTTGAGCAAACGGGAAGCCGAGGTTGCCTTGCTTGGGCTGAGGAGCTACATCCTCTTCAAAATGAAACTTAGTTACCCACAATTTGAACCCTACCATTGCATTACCCAGCGCACAGCAATCCTCCAGGCCCTGCACGGCAAATGCAGCACGATAGAAGGCTTTATCAGCGTTCCTGTCATCAAGAGGATTATCGCCATTAACGATAATGGCCGGGAACTAGTTGACCAGCAGCTGGAGGACTGGGGTGAGCAAATCGCCAAGATTTTGGCATCCGTTGACTACGCCAAAATCAACGACGACCACGATCATCAAGAGATCGCCTAATCGGCGGAGCCTTTCAAGCCAGCAGCAAGCCCAGCAACGTCGATCCTGGTGCCAAGCCCAACGCCGGGCATCCATCCCAGATCAAATCCGGGGCCCTAGCCATGGATCTGCAGATTCCACGCCAAGGGTCCCCAAAAACCCCTCAGCAGCCAGCTAGCAAACCCGTGCAGCAACAACGCCGCCCATCCGCCCCAGGACCGACCCGACGGCACATGGCGTAGCCAATGTGACAACGGGCCAGGCGGCACAAGCCCCAGGCTGCTTTTCCCTTGGGGCTAAAAAAGATGCCTAACCATTTGGTCTCAGCGTTTGGACAAACTCCCGGCCACCCCCGCGCCTATCGCCTGATCGATCCCTTCCGCCGCCCCCATCCCCAACTCGATGGTTGCTATTCCAGCCTGGAGGAGGCCTGGCAGGATGCGGTGACCTGGCTTGAAGCTCTCGGGCCCGATGGGGGCAGCTGTCCGATCGGCCTGGAAGTGAGCACCCCCAGCGGAGACTGGCGCACGATTCGCCAGCCAGATCTCTTGCTCTGCCCCCTACGCGCCTGAGGCTGCGCGAAGGGGCGGATCGGAACGCTCTAGCCAGGGGCACCAGCCCATCCAGCCTTGCCCCAGGTCGGCACCGCCCTGGGGCGCCGGTCCCGCAAGCTGGTTGAAGCGTCGCCACGATCGCCTTGCTCCATTCCCAAGCCTGTGAGCGCAATCAGCAGCCGATCCTGGACCTGTTAAGCCAATGGCTGCCCCCAGGCGCCCGCGTGCTGGAGATCGGCTCTGGCAGCGGTCAACACGCCATTTTCTTTGCCCGAGCCCTGGCAGGACTGCAATGGCACCCGAGTGACCGACGCGAAACCCTCCAGGATCTGGCGGAACGGGTTGCCCTAGAAGGGCGCGGTGGCTTGGCCCCAGGTGCCCGGGTGGCAAATCCGCAGGAGCTCGATGTGGACCAAACCGATCACTGGCCCGAGCAGCGGTTTGATGCGGTCTTCAGCGCCAACAGTTGCCACATCATGGCGGCGTCATCGGTGGCCAACCTGGTGGCGGGTGCCGCCAGACGACTAGGCCCTGGCGGATTGTTGTTGCTCTACGGCCCTTTCCAGGACGGTGGCATCCACACGGCGGCCAGCAACGCGGGCTTCGATGCCGAGCTGCGCAGCCTCAATCCGGCCATGGGTCTGCGGGATGCCCAGGAGATCAAACGCTGGGCCGAGGCCCAGGGCCTCATGGCCAAAGCGGACCAGCCGATGCCGGCCCAGAACCGCACCTTGATCTTTCAACGGGATTGAAGCCCGGACCCTCCGCTAAGGGGGTCCTTCGGGACCCCACCATCAGCCCAGTTCAAAGAGCAACAGGTCAGCCCCATCGCGATCGGCGGTGAGGGACGCAAGCTGGCCGGCACGGAAGCCCAGGCCATCGCCCTGGGCCAGGTATCCCGGGACCCCGAGGGAGTGGGGCAGCCCAGAGTGGGCAGCCACGGCCAGGCTGCCGGCAATGACCTGGATCCAGCCCCTGGTTCCAGCCGCCAGGGGTAGGCCGAGCCGGCCGTAGCCAGCGGGACAAGCGCGCCACAGGCGGACCCGCCGCTGGATCGCCATCGCCCCGCCCAGGCCCTCGGGATCAACCAGGGCCGTCCAGTCCTCGGCCTGGGGAAAGGCCCTCTGGTCGTAGCTGGGGGCCAAGCCCCTATGGCTGGGTTCAATCCAGATCTGCAAAAGCCGGCAGGCAGCCTCGCCGCCATTGATTTCACTATGGACAAGGCCCGTGCCGGCACTCATCCGTTGCACTTCTCCGGCCATGAGCGTGGCACTGTGGCCCATCGAATCGCGGTGGTTCAAGGCACCCTCCACCATCACCGTGATGATCTCCATGTCCCGGTGGGGGTGCATGCCAAAACCCTGGCCCGCCGCTATGCGGTCGTCGTTGATCACCAGAAGCGGACCAAAACCACTCCATTGCGGATCATGGTGACCGGCAAAATTGAAGCTATGCCAACTATCAAGCCAGCTGCTCTGGCTATGAAAACGGCCAGGGCCGCTGCGGTAAACCAGCTCTGCATTGAATGGATCTGCGGAGCAGATCTCAAGCGGGAAATTGCTCATTAACGCAGGCCACCCCCAAACGAATATGGTCCCTAGCTTGGATCAGATCTGAAGCTCTGGCAAGCCAATCTCCCTGATTCCAGCTAAGGGCAACAAGCCCAAACGACCCAGAAGGGGAAGCCCCACCACCAGGGCCGATGCCCAGAGGCAGGCCTCCATGCCGATGGGGGGACAGTCCCAACCGGAAAGCAGGGTTGCCAGCGGGACACCTCCCAAATGGGCCATGGAGTGAAAGCCCAGATCAAGACTCACCGAATCGGCTTCCCTTGTGGCCATAATCGGATAGCTGTGGATGAATGAGTTTACCCACAAAACAACAGCGTAAGCCGTTAGTCCAGCCTCAAATGCCACGCCAGGCTGGCCAAGTTGCGTCAAAGTAAAATTGCCCTAAACACGATCATCCAAAAGCTTACCGATGCACTTCTGAGCTATTTTCTCCTAACGCATCAGCCCTGCCTGCTAGACCAGGGACAACGAACTAAGTCATACTTCCGCAATAGCTTTGGCCAGAGGGTGGCCATAGTTCTCGACCTACCGCACCCTGGCTTGCCATGGCACCCATTGGCGTGGAATGGGGCTGAAGAGATTGCGTTGGCAAGGGGAGAGCTATCGCTGCGGTATGAGCCCCCTGCACCACGAAAGATTCTAGGTCACCATTGTGACGATGGTCACCCTGCAAGGCACGGCAATCCCCTATATTCCATTCACGGTGGCCAGCCTGGCGGTGCCCCTGCTGCCCTAGTTCCTCATCATTTTGGGCCCAGCCTCTGGCCTGGGCCTGTTTCGGCATTGGGTAGAGCCGCAGCACAATCATGGCATTCACCGCTGCGGGAAAGAACGCTGGGTGGGCCATCATCGTCAGCAGCAACGCCTGGGCGTGACCTCTAAAAGTGACCTCTAAACAGGCTTTGGCAGGGGTGGATGGCCCGATGGCCGAAGGAGCTGCGGGGGTACCCAAGCTCGTCAGGACTAGATCCAAGGAGCCCCTTGCTCCTTAACAGTAGGGCACCAAGATCGCCTCTCACCAGGCATAGGGCAGCCTGCCGGAAGGCAATCCACGCACCGAAGAACTGCCAGAGCCAAACTGGGCTGATCAGGCGTCCTAATCCGGACGAATAGCGTCCCTAAGGTGCACGGTATTCACGTCAATCATCTCCCCCAGGAGCTGGCCATAGGAGTGGGCAATCGCCTGGATTTCCTCTGACGTTGCTGCGGCAAGTAACTTCTCCCGCACGAGCGGATCATTGCGCACCATGGCGACCAAACAATCAAGTTGAAGACCCATCGCGGGCCCCCTAATTTGCCATTTTACAACTGGGTTCGGCAACGCAGTTCAGCCTGGGCGTCTTTGGGGCAAATCAGCTGCACCAAAGAGATCCAATCCAGGCCTACAGGACGCAACCCTGGGGTTCGCCAGGGGATCGGCCAACGGCCATGCCCCATGCCTTCAGCAGCCATGGCCTAGGGGCGGCGGCGGTGACCAACGGCGTGGGGGCCTGCAACGACTAAACCCTGTGGCTGGAGCCGTTGGGGAACGGTCGCCGGTCTTGGTGATCAGCGGCGCACCGCAACCAACGAGATCAAAAAGGTATTCCGAGCAAAGCCAAGCAAGTGAATCGAGCGACGAAAGCTTATAATGTAAATAGATCAGTGGCAGGATTTGGCCATGGCTTCGCAGGGAAAGATCAGGGGTAGAGGCGGCTGCGAGGCACGACCGCCATGCCGATTGGAGCCAACGCAACCACCGCCAATTTGAGATGTTGAATGCCGAAGGGAATTCCTAGGATGGTGATAAAGCAGGCCAGGGCTGATGTGAGGTGGCCAATCGCAAGCCACCAGCCAGCCAGCACAAACCAAACCAGGTTGCCAGCGAACCCCAAGGGCCCCGTGCCCAAGTCGGGGCGGCCTGTGAGTTCGGCCCTGCCGACGGCCTCCTGGCCAAAGGGCCAGAACGCAAAAGTACCAATCACGAAGCAGGCCCTGGCCCAGGGGATTCCCACCAGAGAGATCGCCGCAACCAGGCCTGCAAACCACCAGCCCAGTCCCATCAGCACGCCACCACAGGCAAACCAGATGAGATTGGCAAGGAAGCGAACCATGGGCCCGTTGCGGCGAGTAGCCCATTGCAGTTTACGGCTGACTCCCGATTGGCTGCCCCCAAAAGCCCCCAGTTTCAGTAAGGGCTAGGCATCACCCAGCGATAGATAGCCTGACCCCAGGGCCAAGGGAGAGAACGGCAGGAAAACCGGTCGCCTCCAATATGCTAGTATAATATGAAAATTTCAGTGGAGGACAATCCAGTGCGCAGAGCCTCCCCAGGCTTGCCCGAGCGCGCCCTTCCCGATGAGACACCCCAGGTGCAAAGCGAAGAGCGGACAGCCCGCCTCAGCGTTCTGATTGATCCCAAGAAGAAGGCCTGTTTTGAAGGGCTCTGCAAGCAGGAAGACGTCACTCCATCCCAGGTAGTGCGTCAACTCATTCGTGAATTTATCGAATCCAGGCTGGGTCCAGACTGGCAAAACCAAGTTCTCGGCACTTCAAAACAGGGCTTAAAAGAGATCTCGTCCTTAGCCCCAAGCTCAAGCTTACCCAATTAAACCCTAATTCCAAAGAATCCATGAGCGGCGAACGAATCGGCTTCCGGTACCAAAATGGTGATGCAGTCATTAAACGCAATCCCCAGGGAAGATCTAGGCGCGGCTGGGTCGTATTACCAGTCGAACAAAAGAATGCGCGGGGTACGATCATGCCCGCCTACATGATCCGTTGGCGTGACAGCGAGCGCCACGAAAGGGTGTTGCAGCACATGCTAGTTGTGGATCCGGATCCAAGCCAACCGGAGAACCCAGAGATCCTCGACCCAGCCAATTTACCACCGATCAAAAACTAGCAGCAAGCCAATCAATTCCAATCTTCGGGCCACCACCATAGGGGAAGCGGGACTCTAGATGGCCCCCTAGCCCCTGGGGAGTCGTTGATAAAAAGTATGCACTGGCCAAGCTCATTAATGGCCTTAATCGATACTCGATCTAAGGCCTTTGTTCAAAGCGAAATAATTGCCATGGCCTTGATTTAGATACATGAATGCCAAAGAGCCAATTACGGTCTGGCATTGGCGGAGAATTCTGCGTCAAACCACCTAAGCACCCGAACTACCCTGCGACTCGCCCAGGGCCCTTCCGCTTGCAGAAGGATTTGCGTAGTTGGGGCTTTCCTGGGTGCCGGTAACGACCTTGGCAACCCTTGTGCCAGCAAAGTGCTAATCCCCATTCCCTAACTCCTAGCTCCTAGTCGTTGCCGTTGCCATGACAGCAATACAGGCATGACCTACTGACCCATGACCATTGTGAGACGGCAAGCATTTTCGAGCAAAGTGAACAGAACGGTTTAGGGCTGCACCACTAACCAGTGGCAACCCATCCTTGGACACTCCGCAAGCAAGAGAAAATCCCAAGATAGACCATTGTTAACCCAAGCATAATATCCATCCCGCCGACACGTTCTAGAATCGGTGTATACCAAGGGCTTTCCCATGGATCAACAAAAGTCTGCACCTGAATTGGCACTCCGCCCATGATGCAAGCAACTAAAGCGGATTTGTTCCGGTTACGACGAAGACCGTGGACTGAAAAAATTACCGATCAATCATTCCGGCTGGTTGCCACTCTTCTGGCGTCCTTGGTTGGTTTGATATTGCTCGCCATTTTATTGACTGTTCTGGCTGGTTCTCGCACCGCCATGGAATCATTTGGACTGGGTTTCCTGACCACTTCGAACTGGAACCCCGTCACCAATGAATACGGAGCCTTCACCGCAATCTACGGCACACTGGCCACTTCCCTCCTATCCCTATTGATTGCCGTGCCCCTGGGTGTGGGCACAGCAATTTTTCTAACCGAGAATTTCATCCCTGTTAAGGGTCGCCAAATCATTGGCGTGATGGTCGAATTACTAGCGGCCATCCCATCGGTTGTGTTGGGATTGTGGGCCATTTTCGTGATGGAGCCGTTCTTGAGGCCCCTACTCAACTGGCTTTACGCAACCTTGGGTTGGCTTCCGATCTTTTCAACCCAGCCCGAAGGTCCTGGCATTACCCCGGCAGTATTAATCCTGGTGGTCATGATTTTGCCGATCATTACGGCGATTGCTCGGGACTCCCTCCTGCAGGTCCCCACCGAATTACGTCAAGCGGCTTACGGCATTGGCACGTCCCGGTGGGGAGCCATTTTTCAAGTGATTCTTCCAGCAGCTATCTCGGGAATCACCGGTGGGGTGATGCTTGCCCTAGGCAGGGCCATGGGTGAAACCATGGCGGTAACCATGATTATTGGAAATTCAAATAATTTTAGCTTCTCACTCCTTGCCCCTGGAAATACAATTGCATCGATGCTTGCCAACCAGTTTGGTGAGGCTGATGGCAGCCAGGTCTCTTCTTTGATGTACGCAGCGTTTGTCTTGATGCTGCTCACATTGGTCGTCAATGTGTTGGCCCAATGGATCGTGCGTCGTCTCAGCCTCCGTTACACCTGACTCCCCCATGACAAACTTTCCTCTCTCCTCTTCCGGCCAGCGCCCCGGCAATAGTATCAAATCTTCATTGCACATACGTCCAAACCTGCCCCGGAACCGCTGGAATTCCGTATTCACCATTCTAGCTGGGATCTTTGCAGCTGTTGTTGTCTTACCCCTACTGCTTGTTCTCGCCTACGTGGTGATTAAGGGCGGCTCTATGATGAGCCTAACTCTGCTTACCGATCTGCCGCCAGCCCCTGGCATGACAGGCGGTGGCATTGGTAATGCCATCCTTGGAACCTTAGTTGTCAGTCTTATTGCAGCACTGATTGCTATTCCGGTCGGCGTAGGTGGAGGGATCTATCTGGCTGAATACTCCAAAAGCGGAGCCTTTGCCAGCTTCGTTCGCTTTGGCACCAACGTTTTATCAGGTGTTCCTTCGATTATCTGCGGTGTTTTTATTTACGGCTTAATTGTTGCAACTAGAATATTCTTCGACCAAAGTTATAGTGCCATGGCGGGCGGCATGGCTCTCTCTGTACTGATGCTTCCCACGATTATCAAGACTACTGATGAGGGTTTAAAACTGGTTCCCCAAGAGCTGCGCTGGGGTGCCATTGGTGTAGGTGCATCCAAGTTCGTAACCATAACTAGCATTACCTTGCCAACGGCCATGAAGCCGATTGCAACCGGTATTGTGTTGAGTATTGCCCGCGCAGCTGGAGAAACAGCACCACTGATTTTCACCGCTTTATTTTCACCATTTTGGCCAGAAGGACTGTTTAGCCCAATCGCATCGATGTCAGTCCTAATTTATAATTTTGCTATCATGCCCTACGATGTTCAAATTTCTTTGGCATGGGCGACTTCGTTTGTATTGGTAATGATGATCCTAGTTATGAACATTTTTGCCAGATACATCGGAAGCCTCAATCGCATTTGATCGGCCCAACCCAAACCTCTCTTTCCCAACTGCCATGAACACCTCCACCAACCCCTCCACCAGGCCCCAGTCAACCACCCCCTCCCCGGGGACCTGTTTGTCGCTCGAGGATGTGAGCATCAGCTACGGCAATGGCAAGAACGTTGCTGTTAATCACGTATTCATGGAAATCCCCAAGGGGAAAGTCACCGCCTTTATTGGTCCCTCTGGCTGCGGTAAATCGACGGTTCTGCGGGCCCTCAACCGCATGAATGATCTGATCGAGGGCTGTGGCCTCACGGGCCGAGTGTTGTTTGATGGCCAGGACCTCTATGACAAGCGGGTTGACCCCGTCGAGGTTCGCCGGCGCATCGGCATGGTCTTTCAGAAACCCAATCCGTTTCCGAAGTCGATCTATGAAAACATTGCCTTTGGTGCCCGGATCAATGGCTATCAGGGCGACATGGATGAACTCGTCGAAAGTTCATTACGAAAGGCGGCCCTATGGGACGAGGCCAAGGACAAACTCAAAGAGAGTGGCTTTTCGCTGTCGGGTGGCCAGCAGCAACGCCTTTGCATCGCCCGCACGATTGCAGTTGAACCCGAGGTGATCTTGATGGATGAACCCTGTTCGGCACTCGATCCGATCTCCACCTTAAAGATCGAAGAAACGATGCATGAACTCAAGAAAACGTTCACGATTGTGATCGTTACCCACAACATGCAACAGGCAACCCGGGTTTCCGATCTGACTGGCTTCTTCAACGTCACCAACCTGGCCGACTATGAAGGTAAAGTGGGCTGCCTTGAAGAGTTTGGCGAAACCGAACGAATTTTCAATGCGCCACTGCAGCAAGCGACTCAGGACTATGTCTCTGGCCGCTTCGGTTAGACCCTACTAAGCATCAACTTAACTAGCCCATGCACTCCAGTGTATGGGCTACACATCATCGGTTCTCAGAAATATTTATAACCCTCGTATTAGCCCCATGATCACCGGGCCGCGTGAATAGGACAACTGTTTAAGGGAATAAGGAGTAATTCTCTTTGGCTATTTACTTCGATCTTACGCCATAATATTGCATAAACCTGACTAATTAATTATGCGACCAGCCGATAGCAAAACGATTTTTTCTTGAAAAGTAAATTACGCTACAAAAATCTAAGCTCTTGACCGGTGCGGGGGTGCTGCGCGAAGACTACTACCCCAAACTCTGCTATTCTGCCCCTATCGAGCCGCAAGCCTGCACTAGCGCTGCCTTAACGCTAGTCTTGGCAGAATGGATCCCCATGATCCCTCCTGCCTCAGTCAAGGGAAACCGCCATTGGAAGAATTCAAAGGATCATTTCAGAGCAAGGGGATCCAGTCCCCCATGGAAGGCCATAGCGGCTACCGAGGTGCCAGCTGGTCTCCCGAACGGCTTGCCTTTCACCAAAACTTGGAAACCTTTGCTGACCGCATTGGACTGATTGTGGGCCTCCAGGCCAACGGTAAAATCGGCCAAGAACAGGCATTTGAGGAAATCCGTCAATTATGGTCGCAGCTAAAGGCCAGTAGCAAGGAGTTACTTAGCGACGCTTGAAGTCTTTGGGCGCCCCGTTCAATGGCGCAAGGTTTAGAAATAATCCTATTTTCATAGTTTATTTCCTAGTCGGCCTTGATAGCAGTTGCTTATTCTAATCCGCTCACCTATTCGCCTGAGGTTTACCCTTGGGGGCCACCAAAGATATGATGACGCTGGGCTGGTGATTAGGAATTGCGATCAGCCTGGCCGGGAGACCCCCATGGCGAGCGAATGGTCAGCCGGGTCGCGACCCGATACCAGGCGAGCCAGCGATTGACCCGGGGTCGCTGACGCCCTGGCACCTCCCCAATCAGCTGGCCCAATTCCAGGGCCGCTAGGCGATGGAGGTCCCTCACATCGATATGCCAGAGGGCCTCGGCCTCGCGAATCAAGCGTGCCCAGGAGCGTGCGTCCTGCCAACGCCGCACAATCCTGTGCAACGGACGGCCGCCAGCCGCAGGTCCATTGATCGGCGGAGGGGCCATGGGATCGCAGCGGTGTCCCAAGCTTGCCCAGTCCATACGAAAATGGTCCATAACCCAATGGAGTCAGGGATAGGGCCCAGCTCCATGCCTGGTCGGGGGTAGGCCCCCATCAGGACCCAGCGCTGGAGAATTAGATCGCCAGCAGGCTTGGCGATTCGACAAGTTCCACTGGGAACGTCAGCATGGTCACTTCCCGCGGGGATAGCCGCCGGCTCCAGGCGCCGCGCAGGGGCTCATTCCAACGGAAGCCGGCCTCCCGGGCGCGATGGCGTTCGGAGTAGCTGAGGCAGGCCCGGTAGAGCTGGCGGGGTTCGAGCCCCTCCTGCAGCAGGGCATCGAGATCGCCACAGCGTTCAAACACCTGGGCCAGGTAAATGCAGTCGGTGAGGGCCCGGTGGGCGGCCCAGACCGGAACGGCATGGGCTAGGGCCAGATCGCGCACCGAAGGCGTCGGCTTCAAGCGCAGGGAGGGCGGCCAGCGGATGTCTTCCATGCTGCAGAGCCAGGGTTTGGTGATCGCCGGCAGGGGCTCGCGGCCAAACCAGCCCCGATCGAATTTGACGTTATGGGCGACCACCAGATCGGCGGCATCCAGCATGGCCTCGAAGAAGAGCAGGCCCGCCTGCCAGGGCTGGGGCGTGCGGCTGACGGCAGCGCTGATGCCATTGATCGGCTCGGCCGGATTCTGCTGGCAGGGAAGCAGGAAGGAGACCTGATCCAGCACGGCCCGCTCGGCCACATGGAAGAGCACGGCACCGATTTCGATGCAGTGGTCGTGCTCGCTTTGCAGGCCGGTGGTTTCCGTATCCAGGATCAGCAGCCGTTCCGGCAGGCGGCGTTCGGCCGGCCCGGATCGAAAGCTGGGCAATTGCACCAGGGAGGGAGCCGGGGAGGGGTCGATCGCATCAGCAACCTCGACATCCGCAGGCCCTCTCTGTGGGCTTGGGGCATGGGGCCCGGGTTCCGGCTGAAGCAGGTTGGGCTGGGCCAGTTTTGGCTGGCGCAGTTTCGGCTGGACCAACCTGGCCGCGGGCTCGGCGGGCTCGAGCTCTGGCCAGAAGGAGGGTTGGGCGATCAGGTCGCTGCTCATCGCCTGCTTCTCCATACCGGTTGGAGCTGCCAAACCGATGCCATGATCCCAGCTTGCCCAGGCAGACGCCAGGGAGCCAGGGACCCTTCTTAGGCTCGGGGCACCGATTCCATTCCCCTTGGCCAAAGCGCTCAGCACCGGTGACCGGGCCCCCCTCGTTGCCCTGATCGACCAGGACGGCAGCGAACGCCGCAGCGACCATCTCCAAGGCAAGCCCCTGGTGCTGTTCTTCTATCCCAAGGACGACACCCCCGGCTGCACCATGGAAGTGTGCGCCTTCCGCGATCAATACGCCGCTTTCAGCGATCTCGGTGCGGTGGTTTGGGGGGTAAGTGGCGATGACGCGGCCAGCCACCAACGCTTTGCCCAGCGCCACGGCTTGCCGTTCCCCTTGCTGGTCGACCGCGGCAACCAGTTGCGTCAGGCCTTTGGCGTGCCCAACAGCCTGTTTGTGGTGCCGGGGCGGGTCACCTACCTCATCGATGGGGAGGGGATCATTCGCCATGTCTTTAACAACCTGCTCGATGGCGCCGCCCATGGCGCCGATGCCCTGAAGGCCCTGAAGCAGCTCACGGGCCCATGAGCCGGTGGCAGCAGCAGGGCAGCCTCTGGTGCCTAACCCCGGCCCAACCGCGGGGCCTGGTTGAATTCATCGGCGGCAGCTACCTAGCCGCCTCACCCCAGCTCAGCTACCGGCGCCTACTGGAGGCCCTGGCCCGCCGGGGTCTGGCGATCCGGGCCTTCAGTTACGTGCCCGGCTTCGACCACCAGGACCAGGCCAATGGGGCCTGGAAGGCCTTTCGGCGCGCCCGCGACGCCATGCCCCTGGGCTCCGCAGCGCTTGGGGCTGGCCCCCAGGGGAAACCGCTGCGGCTGGGCCACAGTTTGGGGTGCAAACTGCATCTGCTAGCGCCTGACAATGGCCGGGGCAGCCAAGCCTTGGTGGCCCTAAGTTTCAATAACTTCTCGGCCGATCGCTCGATTCCCCTGTTGGCGGAACTGGCGCCACGCCTGGGCTTCAGCAGTGAATTCAGTCCATCGCCCAGTGAAACCCTGCGCCTAGCATCCTGCAGCTATGGTCAACCCAGCAACTTGCTGATCCGGTTTCGCTCCGACCAGCTCGATCAAAGCCCCAGGTTGCTGGCGGCCCTGCAGGAGCGCTCCGGCGACCAGAGCCAGCTCCTGGAACTGCCCGGCGATCACCTCACCCCTGCCAGTGCTGGTTTCCGCCAGAACGTGCTTGGGGCCTGGGCCGATGACCCCAAGCGCACCCAACAAATTGAGCAGTTGGCCGATCGCATCAGCGGCTGGCCCCCCAGCCCCTAGACCCCCTGCCCCTAGCCCCCCGGCCCTCAGACCCTTAGGGAATCGAGGACCGAGCGATCTTCCAGGGTGCTGGTGTCGCCACTCACCTCCTCCCCGGCCGCCAGGGAACGCAGGATGCGCCGCATGATCTTGCCGCTGCGGGTCTTGGGCAGGGAATCGCTGAAGTGGATGGCATCCGGGCGGGCGATCGGGCCGATCTCCTTACCGACGTGGCTGCGCAATTCGGCCACCAGGCTGTCGTCGCCCGTGCGGCCGGCCTCCAGGGTGACAAAGGCAACGATGCCCTCCCCCTTGAGCTCATCGGGCCGGCCGACCACGGCCGCCTCGGCCACGGCGCCATGGCTCACCAGGGCCGATTCGATTTCCATCGTGCCGAGCCGGTGGCCCGACACATTGATGACGTCATCGACCCGACCCATCACCCAGAAGTAACCATCGGCGTCACGGCGGGCCCCATCGCCGGCGAAATAGAGCCAGCTGCCATCGGCGGGGCGAATTTCTTCCCAGTAGCTCTTGAGGAAGCGCTCGGGATCACCATGGACCGTGCGCATCATCCCCGGCCAGGGCCGCCGCACGGCCAGGTAGCCCCCCTGATCCGCGCCCTGGGAGCGGCCTTCGTGGTCGACCACATCGGCGGCAATGCCGGGCAAGGGTAGGGTTGCGGAGCCGGGCTTGGTGGGGGTGGCTCCAGGCAGGGGGCTGATCATCACGCCACCGGTTTCGGTTTGCCACCAGGTGTCAATCACCGGGCAGTGACCGCCCCCAATCACATCGCGATACCACATCCAGGCCTCCGGATTGATCGGTTCACCGACGGTGCCCAGGATGCGAATCGAATCCATTTTGTATTGGTCAGGCACGGCCCGGCCGCCTTTCATAAAGGCACGGATTGCCGTGGGGGCGGTATAGAAGATCGTGACCTTGTGTTTCTCAATCACCTCCCAGAAGGCGCCTGGTTTGGAGGGGCGGGGCGCACCCTCATACATCAAGGTGGTGGCGCCATTGGAAAGCGGGCCATAAACGATGTAGCTGTGGCCCGTGATCCAGCCCACATCGGCGGTGCACCAGTGAATGTCGTCGTCGCGTAGGTCGAAGATCCACTGGAAGGTGAGATGGGCCCAGAGGTTGTAACCGGCGGTGGTATGGACCACCCCCTTTGGCTTGCCGGTAGAGCCGGAGGTGTAAAGCACAAACAACCGGTCTTCGCTGGCCATCGGTTCGGCCGGGCAATCGCTGCTCTGGGGATCAACGAGCTCATGCCACCAATGGTCGCGGCCCGCTTCGATCACGGCGCCCTGCTGGGTGCGCTGCACCACCAACACATGCTCAACGCTGGGACAGGCGCCGCCGGCCAGGGCCCCATCCACAGCGGGCTTGAGCGCCACGGCCTTGTCCTTACGGAAGCCGCCATCGGCGGTGATCACCAGCTTCACCTGGCCATCGATGAGGCGATCGCGCAGGGCATCAGACGAAAAACCACCAAACACCACCGAGTGGGGGGCACCGATGCGGGCGCAGGCCAGCATGGCGATGGCGGCCTCGGGCACCATCGGCATGTAAAGGGCCACCAGATCCCCCTTGCCAATCCCCAGGGCCTTGAGGGCATTGGCCGCCTTACAGACCTCGGCATGGAGCTGGCGGTAGGTGTAGCGGCGCGTGTCGCCGGGTTCGCCCTCCCAGATCAGGGCCGTTTTCTCGGCCGTGGGACCACTCAGGTGGCGGTCCAGGCAGTTGTAGGAGAGGTTGGTGGTGCCGCCCTCAAACCAGCGGGCAAAGGGGGGATTGCTCCAATCAAGCACCGTGTCAAAGGGCTCAAACCAGTGCAGGTGCTGGCGGGCCAGGTCCCCCCAGAAGCGATCGGGATCGGCCTCGGCCTGGTCCACCAGGGCCTGGTAGGCCGCCATGGAGCCGATGCGGGCCGTGGCGGCCAGGGCCGCAGGCGGTTGGAACACCCGCTGCTCCTGCAGGACCGACTCAATCGTGGCGTCAGACATGGACGGCAAGGCCCCGGGCCCGTTCAGTGCTGCCATTCAAGCGAGACAAGGGTGCTGGAGCGGCGGCTGTAACGCCCCGTGAGGCAGGCGCCCAGATCAGAGCCAGGCAAGACCTAGGCCCCAGGGGTTGGCGGACCCCAGCCCCTAGGGCCTAGGTCGGGGCGATCGAACCTCCCGGCCCTAAGGGGGAGGGGGCCTGCCGCCCCAAGCCTTGCCTCAGGCCTCCACGAAGTAGCCGCTGCGGGCCAGGGCCTCTTCCTCGGCGCTGAAATGGGGCGGTTCCAGTTCCAGGCTCGGGTCGTAGTGGTAGGTGGCCGACAGGAACTGGGAGGCCAGCAGGGCCTGTTCGACGCTGTCCACCAAGGCTTCCGCCCGTTCCCACACCCGCTGCAGCTCCTGCTTGTCGCCCCGGCGCAGGGCCTGCTGCAACTCATCGCGCAGGATCGACAAATGGCTGGCCTGTTTGATCACCGCATAGATGCGCTCAATCCGTTCCAGGGGCAGGCTCGGCTCCTCCAGGGCCCGGGCCCGGGCCAGTTCCGAATCCAGGCTGGGCCAGTAGCGGGTGGTGTAGTGGGCGTCGCTTTCCTGGTGGAACCAGGGCTCGCTGCGGGCAATCGAGGAGGACACCGTGTTGTGCAGTTTCCAAAGGAACAGGCGCAGCCCGGTGCTATCGGTGATCGAGGCCAGCTTGGAATCGATCGTCACCTCAATGTGTTCGGTAGGGGTTTGGGGGCCCAGGAGTAGGTATTCGATCGGATACATGGTCACCTCGCGGTTTTTGACCACATAACGATTCAAGTGGAAGCGGCAATAGGGGCAGGGATACATGGTGGCCAGGGCCGGGAAGAAGCGCTTGAAGCAAGCCAATGCTTCGTTTTGTCCCTCCCCCGGGGGCATGGCATGAATCAGCTCGGCACTGGTGTGCATGAAGCGCCAGGTGGCGGGGCCGAGGTAGTAGGGAAAACTCAGTCGCATCTCCGATCGCTCGATATCATCACGCCCCAGGAAGATGTCGATGAAGGCAACGTATTCGGAGAGATAGCCGCTGTCTCGCCCAAATTCCTCGCGCTCCCGTCTTTTTTGGACACCATTTATATAGTGGTAGCTCAATTCCCAGGCCTGCTTAAGTTCCTGCTTCACAGCCAAGGAGCAGTTCAGGAAATGGGCCTTAAGGGCGGTGGCATAGGTATCGAATTCGCCGGCCTTATTTCGCTGCTCAAACCAGCGATCGAGATCCGCTTCCGTTTCAGCCCTAATTGCCGCCAGATCCACGCGCGTCAACACCGAAGCGGCCTTGAGGAGCTTCGGCATGAAGTCCTCATACCAATAGCGGGTCGGCAGAATCGCGCCGGCGAAGCGGGTATCGGAATCGTCGACGATGACGCGATGCCAGCGCTCCAGAAAGGGCGTGGCCGAGCTTCCATCCGCCTGGTCAGCTGGGCTGGGGGCATGGCGATGGAGCGAGAGTTCGCGGAAATCCTCCTGGTGCCGCAGGCGATTAAGTTCGTGCAGTTGCAGATCCTCCAAGCCGATCTCCGCGGCGGCGTGGCCCTGGAGGGCACCACTGAGCACCAGTTCCATGGCAGCTGCGAACACCTGGTGGTGGTGCTCCAGTCCATCGAGCTCGGCCTCAATGACCTGCTCAGCCGCCGCCATCTCAACCGTGGGTTCAAGGCTGGCCCAGGTAGCCATGCGGACTTCAAGCTGCTGCAGCATGCCGTTCACGGAGCTGCGCAGATCCTCGAAGGGCTCCTCGGCCCCTACCTCGACAATGCCAAGGGATTGATAAAGATCCAGCGCCGCATTCACAAAGCCGGCGAAGTTGGGGATCGTGTAGGGCAGGTCGTAGGCGCGCAGATGGGTTTCGGAATTGGCCGAATAGTTCTCCCGGAAACTGCGGTAGGCCGCCCCCTGCAGCAACCGGAAGAGCCCGATCCGCATCTGCAGAGGGGAGGTGCCCCCCTTGCTCGCTGCCGGCGGGTTGGCCGGGGCAGGGCTGGGGTTGGGCCGGCCATTCGCCACCCCCAAGGACCCGACTGGGGACCCGACCGCTGAAGCCTGCGGGGGAGTCTGGGCCGCGCTGCCAGTCCCATGGGCGCTGGGACGCCCCCCCAGATGGGCCGCGTGATAGGCCTTGGGATGGGCTGAAAAATCCTGGGGCAGGAAGGCGAGCACATCGGCCAGGGTGATTTCACCGGAACCATCCCGGTTCAGTTCCACCACCAGGTCCTTGGCTTCGGCTTCGGGGAGGTCGAAGAGTTGGACCAATCGCTGCACCTGGGCCGGATCGACCGTGCCCCGTTGGTTGGGGTCTAGCAGGCGGAAGGCGGCCTCGAGGCGCAGTCGTTGGTCGCCCAGCAGCACGGTGAGCAACAACAGGCGCCGGTCCCGGGTCGCATCGGCCGGGATTCGGTAGGCCAGACAAACCGCCTCGACTTCACGGCCATTGACCTGGACCCCGGCGGCGGCACAGGCCTGGGTGAGGAGTTCGGAGGTGGGAACCCGCGGTTGCTCGCCCGAAAGACCATGCCAGCGATCGGCAATCGTTTCCAGGGTTTGGAGCAGGGTGATTTCAGGCACTATTCATCGCTAGCGACCCCGAGGCTAATCGCGCTGCCGCAGCCCCTTCCAAGGCGAGGCTCCTCCCACCAGGACCCTGCAGCGCTGCCAGGACGGCGGTGATCGAAGATGGCCCCATGCCCCGGCCCGCCGCCTGCCTGTTTGACCTCGATGGTCTGCTGCTTGACACCGAGCCGCTCCATGCCCGGGCTTGGCAGGAGGCGGCCAGTCATTTTGGCCGCCCCCTGGCCCCCGCCGAACTGGTCTGCCTGCGGGGCCGGCGGCGGCAGGACTGCGTGCGCCAGGTGTTGGCCTGGATTGGGGAGACCCGTAGCAGTGCACCCACGGCAGCCGAGCTGCTGGCGGTGCGCCAGCCCCTGGCCGAAGGCCTACTGGTGCTCGCCCCGCCCATGCCTGGTGCCGTGACCCTGGTCTCCCGTTGCGCCCAACGGGGCCTACCCATGGCCCTAGCGACCAGCAGCTCCCGCGAGGCGGTGGCCCTCAAAACGGCCCCCCACCCCTGGTTGGCGACGATCACGACGCGGGTGTTCGGTGATGACCCGGGCCTGTTGGCGGGCAAGCCGGCACCGGATGTCTACCTGCTGGCGGCGGAACGGTTGGGGGTAAATGCCCAGGATTGTTGGGCCTTTGAGGATTCACCCGCCGGCGCCCTGGCCGCCACCGCGGCCGGCTGTCGGGTGTTTGTACTGGCGCCCCCGGACCTGGATGCCAGCCAGCGCCAGGATCTCTATCCGGCCAGCGCCGAGTTGGTTAGCACCTTGGCGGAGGTGCCAATCTGACGCCTGAGATCAGAAGCGATTCGGGTTGCCGGGAATTCGGGTTAAAAGCTATGTAGCCAACATGAAATACGCCCTATTGGCAAAACCTTAGGGGGATTCCATTCGAGATGACCCCAAGGAAATACTTCCCAGAAGCAATCTCAATAAAGCCTGATCAATAAAGCCGACTGAGCACAAATTCCGGCAGTTGCAGCAGGGCGCCGCGGCAATCCGAGGGGGGCAGCCAGGTGAGGGCCTCGGCCGCATCCCGGGCGAACTCCTGGGCTAGGGCGCGGGAGCGGCCAATCGCGTCGCTACCCCGCACCAGCTCCAAGGCCTGCTCCAGGTCGCCGCTTTCGCAGAACTCCCGCTCGATCAGGCCAGCCAGGGCTGGGTGTTCCTCCATCGCATAGAGGGCCGGAGCCGTGAGGTAGCCCGAGGCCAGGTCACTGGCGGCGGGTTTACCGAGCTGTTGGTCGCTGCCGGTGAAATCGAGGATGTCATCGACCACCTGGAAAGCCAAACCCAGCTGGCGGCCAAAGCGATACAAGTCATCCAATCGCCCCTCTGGCAAACCGCTGAGCACTCCGGCCGCTTTGCAGCTATTGGCAATCAGGGAGGCCGTTTTGCAGTAGCTCTTTTCCAGGTAGGTGGCGAAGGTCTGGCCCGTGTCATAGCGGAACAGGCCCTGGCGAATTTCGCCGTCTGCCAGATCCATGATCACACGCGAGAGCAGCTTCACCACCTCAAGATTGTCGAGGTTGGCGAGGTGCCAGCTGGCCTGGGCAAAGAGGAAATCCCCTGCCAGCACTGCCACCCGATGGTTGAAGCGGCTGTGCACGGTGGCCACGCCCCTCCTGGTGGCCGCCTCATCAACCACGTCGTCGTGGACGAGGGAGGCCGTGTGGATCATTTCGGTGATCTCGGCCAGGCGCCGGTGGCGCGCTCCGAGCTCCCCACCGGCGGAAAGGGCCCTGGAGATCAACAGGACGATGCCGGGCCGAAGGCGTTTACCACCGGCGCTGAACAGGTGTTCGGCGGCCGCCTGGAGGATCGGATGACCAGCACCGATCAGGTGGCGCAGGTCGCTGAGGAGGGTTTCAAGATCCACCTCCACCGGCTGAAGAAGCTCTGCGACCGTTGCCATGACCCCCTGCGGTACCCCGATCCTAGAAGGCCCCACTGGGCGGGTGCAGGGTGGTTGGCAGTGGGTTATCGGGAAGCTTTGGGTCTGGCAGGGGCTACCCCTGCTGCAGGTGGACCTGCAGCACCTCGGGCCGCTCCCCCAGCCAGGTGGTGGCCGCCTCGGCAAAGGGTTGGGCCGGCCCCGTCACCCGGAAGCGACAGCGCTCCAACCGCTGGGCCGGCTGATCCAGGCAAGGGGCGAGCACCCCATCGAGGCGGGCGGCGGCGGCGACGGCCGGATCCACCAGGCGCACCCCAGGGGGGAGCAACTCCTGCAGCAAGGGTTGCAGCAGGGGGTAATGGGTGCAGCCGAGCACGATCACCTCGACCCGGGCCGCCAGCAGGGGCTCCAGGTAGGCCTGGGCGGCCTGGCGCAGGGCGTCAGCTGAAAGCTGGCCCGTTTCAATCAGGGGCACAAAGGCAGGACAGCCGACTTCCACCACCTCGGCGCCGGGATGGACGGCGCGGATGCTGTGGCCATAGGCGCCGCTGGCCGCGGTCGCTGGGGTGGCCAGCACCCCGACCCGGTCGGCTTGAAGCTGGCTGGTGGCACTATCGATCAGGCCGAGCACCGGCACCCCGGCCAGGCTCTCGGCCACGTCGAAGGCCAGGGCGTTGGTGGTGTTGCAGGCCATCAAGATCCCATCCACCCCCTGGCGCCCGAGCCAGCGGATCACCTCGGCGGCGATGGTGCGAATCTCCTGGGGGCTGCGCTGGCCGTAGGGCACCCGGGCCGTGTCGCCCAAGTAGAGGCAGCGCTGGCCCGGGCGCCGGGCCAGCACCTGGCGCAACACCGTCAAACCGCCGACGCCACTGTCAAACAGGCCAAGCAAACTGCTCATGGGCTTTGCCTCAGCACATTGAGCAGGCCCCGGCTGATCGCCAGGGCCAGGCGGCGGCGGTGGGCGGGATCGGCCAGCCTGGGCGAATCGAGTTGGCCGGTGACAAAGCCCAGCTCCACCAGGGCCGAGGGCATCACCGTGCGACGGATCACATAAAAACGGGCCGTGCGGGCGCCGCGATCGGGGCTGCCCGGAGACACGGCCAGCACCTCGTCCTGGACGGCCTGGGCCAGGGCCCGGGCGCGCGGGCTTTCGAAATAGAAGGTTTCGATGCCATTCACATCGGGGCGGGCCATGCTGAGGGCGTTGGCATGGATGCTCAGAAACAGATCGGCGCCGCTGCTGTTGGCCAGGGCTGCCCGGGGCGGCAGGTCCACGTCCACTTCCGAGGTGCGGGTCATCAGCACCTGCACCCCCTTGGCCTGGAGCAACTGGGCCACCTGCAGGCCCACATCAAGCACCACATCGGTTTCGCGCAGGTTGGCAATGCCGACGGCACCGGGATCGGGGCCGCCATGGCCGGGATCGATCACCACCTTGAAGCGGCCCCGGGTCACCTCCGGCAGGCCACTGGCCGAGAGGGTGCCAACGGGAGTGTCGAGGCGGGGCTGGGGGGCCGCAATCGGCCCCTGGCGCCAGGAGGGGCCAGGGGGCGGCGCCTCAATGTCACCTTCGCCCTGGGCCTGCAGGCCGTAGGGGGCCAGGCCAGTGAGGTCCATGCGCCAACGGTCCCGGGCCGTGCCCACCAATTTCAAGGTGCTGGGGTCCAGCTGGGTGCCTGGCTGGAATTCGACCACCAGCCGGGTGGACTCGGGGGTGGGCTGGCCAACCCGGATCTGGCGCACCAGGCCGCTGCCTGCAATGGTGCGGGTCCGCAGGGGCGCCCCAGGGAGATCAAACCAGACCCGGGGGCCGATGCCGCCGCGGCCGGCCTCGTAGTAGGCCCTCACGGGGAGGTCTGGGGCGGTGCGCAGCTCCAGTTGGCCCTCGCGACTGATGCGCCAGGCCGACAGGGGGCTACCGGCCAGGGCCGCCAGGGGCACCAGGGCCAGCACCAGGGGCACCAGGGCCTGAACGGCCCCAAGGACAGTCCGCCTAACGCTGCGACGGTGGCGCGACACCAGGCCAACCATCGGCGCGTTCAGAAGAGGGCGGGACGACGGTGCTGCAGGCTCGGCATCTGGGCCCGAACCCGGGCACCGTGGCCAGGATCCACGGGGGCCACGGCCAGACCGGGGGCCACACCCGCATCGGCCAGCACCGTGCCCCAGGGATCGATGACCATGGCGTGGCCGTAGCTCTGGCGGCGGCCGTAGTGCAGGCCCGTTTGGGCCGGGGCCAGCACGTAGGCGGTGTTTTCGATCGCCCGGGCCTGCAATAACACCTGCCAGTGGTCCTTGCCAGTAAAGGCAGTGAAAGCTGCCGGAATCATCAACAGATCAGCGCCGCTTGCTGCGAGATGACGGTACAGCTCAGGAAAGCGCACGTCGTAACAAATGGACAGGCCTACTTTGCAAAGGCCGGGGATCTCCACCACAGGCGGCAGGCTGGCGCCGGGCTTAACCGTGGCCGATTCCTGGAAGGTATTGCCATCCGGGAGATCGACATCGAAGAGGTGAATCTTGTCGTAGCGGGCCAGCAGCTGGCCATCCTTGCTGACCAAATCAGCCCGGTTAAAGGTCAAGCCTTCTGCGGCTGGCACGGGGTAGCCACCCCCGAGGAGGGCCACCTGGTAGCGCCGCGCCATCGTCACGAGAAACTTCTGGCAACGGTCGGCCAACATCGGCGCCAGTTCCAAGCGCTGGGCGTCAGCGCCCATGAAGGCGAAGTTTTCCGGCAATCCCACCAGTTCGGCGCCGCGGCGCACGGCCAATTCGATCTGCTCTTCGGCGGCGGCCCAATTGGCCTCGGGATCGGAGGTGCTGGTGAGCTGGACTGCTGCCGCCAGAAAGCTTGTCACCGCTTCAAAATCCCTGGGGCCGAACTTTAGGCGTTGTGGTGGTCGCGCCCCTAGCCCCGGACCAGGCCACCCCCTTCAGCGGGCTTCGAGCACGCCCGGGCTGGTCTGGGTGGGCACAACCGTGAGGCTGTCGAGGGCGGCGCAACAGCGGAAATCGGCGTCGTGGTCGCCCAGGCCAATCAGGCGCTGGCCATGGCTTGAGGCCCGCAGGCAGGCTTCCGGGTCGTGGCGCCAGTGCTGCCAGAGGGCCAAGGCTGCCAACATTTCGTCATTGCCGCTGGTCACGGCCACGGGTTGGGGCGAGCTGGCGGCACCCAGGTTGATGGCGGCGGCGGCCACGGCCCCGGCCGCCAGGCTGTCTTCAAGGGAATAGTCGCCCTCCCAGCCGCTGCCGACAATCCATACCGTCTGGGCGCCGGAATCGAGCAGGCGCTGGGCCACGGCGCTGTGGTTAGGCAGGCAGGCGGTGACCAGCAGGCCCACGGGCCGCACCCGGTCCAGGGAACGGGTGCCATTGGTGGTGCTCATGAATAGGCGCTTGCCCGCCACCACCGCAGGGGTCACCGCCAGGGGCGAATTGCCCAGGTCGAAGCCCTCCAGCCGTTTCCCGCCCCGTTCGCCAGCCCGTAGGCCCTTGTCGGCCGGCCAGGCCCTGGCGGCCGTCTCCAGTTCAGCCAGGTCGGCGAAGGCCTGGATCGCCTCGGCACCATTGGCCAGCGACCAGGCGATCGTGGTGGTAGCCCGCAGCACGTCAATCACCACGGCCGCATCGGGCCAAACAGCGCTCCCAGCCGCCAGTCCGCCAGCAGCATGGTCGCCAGCGCCCTCGGTTCCGGACGACCCCCGAACCACGGGTACGCATTCGGAGGTGGGGAAGTAGGAGATCAGCACGGCCGCGTTGCAGGGCAAGCTGCGTCACAGTAGGCACCACAACGGTTCGGCGATGGGCTCGGCTCTGGCACCAGGCGGTAAGGGCCAGTTGGGGCGCTCTAAGCGCGATTTGCGCGGCTTTCTCGCCCTGCTGGAGCAGCGGGGCCAGCTGCGCCGGATCACGGCCCCGGTGGATCCGGATCTGGAGGTGGCAGCGATCGCCGACCGGGTGCTGGCCCTCGGCGGTCCGGCCCTGCTCTTCGAGAACGTGATCGGATCTTCCATGCCTGTGGCGGTGAACCTGCTTGGCACGGTGGAGCGGGTGGTCTGGAGCATGGGCATGGAGGAGCCCGAGGAGCTGGAGGCCCTAGGCGAGCGCCTGGCCCTGTTGCAGCAGCCGCGCCCCCCCAAGGGCCTCAAGGAAGCGAGCCGCTTCGGCAGCCTGCTGCTGGACCTGCTCAAGGCCCGGCCCGACCTGGACCTCACCCCCCCCTGCCAGCAGCAGGTGTTCAAGGGGGCGGAGGTGAACCTGGACAACCTGCCCCTGCTGAGGCCCTGGCCAGGGGACGCCGGGCCCGTGATCACCCTGGGCCTGGTGATCACCAAGGATCCGGAAACGGGCGTGCCCAACGTGGGCGTCTATCGGCTGCAGAAGCAATCGATCAATTCGGCCACGGTCCATTGGTTGAGCGTGCGCGGCGGCGCCCGCCACCTGCGCAAGGCCGCGGCCCTGGGCAAGCCCCTGGAGGTGGCCGTGGCGATCGGCGTCCATCCCCTGCTGGTGATGGCGGCGGCCACGCCGATTCCGGTGCAACTGAGCGAGTGGCTCTTCGCCGGCATCTACGCCGGTGAGGGGGTGCGGCTGGCCCGCTGCAAAACCGTGAACCTCGAGGTGCCCAGCCATAGCGAAGTGGTGCTCGAAGGCACGATCAGCCCCGGCGAGCTGGGCCCGGATGGCCCCTGTGGCGACCACATGGGCTTCTACGGCGGCGAGGAAGCCTCGCCCTTGGTGCGCTTCCACTGCGTCACCCAGCGCCGCAACCCGGTGTTCCTGACCACTTTCAGCGGCCGGCCCCCCAAGGAGGAGGCCATGCTCGCCATTGCCCTTAACCGCCTCTACACGCCAATCCTGCGCCAGCAGATCCCGGAGATCGTCGATTTCTTCCTGCCGATGGAAGGGCTCAGCTACAAACTGGCCGTGCTGGCGATCGACAAGGCCTACCCGGGCCAGGCCAAGCGGGCGGCGATGGCCTTCTGGAGTGCCCTGCCCCAGTTCACGTACACCAAGTTCGTGGTGGTGGTTGACAAGAGCATCAACATTCGCGATCCCCGCCAGGTGATCTGGGCGATCAGCGCCCAGGTGGATCCCCAAAGGGACCTGTTCGTGCTCGCGGACACCCCCTTTGATTCGCTCGACTTCGCCAGCGAGCGCCTGGGCCTGGGCGGCCGCCTGGCCATCGACGCCACCACCAAGGTGGGACCGGAAAAACGCCATGACTGGGGCGAAGCCCTGGGCCGCCCCGCTGAGCTGGAGGCCCGCATCGATGCCCGCTGGGCGGAATTGGGCCTGGCCGACCTGGACCAGGGCGAGCCGGACCCGACCCTGTTCGGCTACACCCTCGAACATGTCCTCGAGCGGCTGGCCCAGGGGGCCCGGGGAGCGAAACCCTGAGCGAGCTGCTGCGCAAAAGCGGGATCCAGGCCCTGCGGGCCCTGCTCCAGCTGGCGGCCGAGCCCAAGCGCTGGCAGTCGATCACGGCCATCGCCAGGGCCCAGGGCCTGCCCCAGCCCATGCTCGAGCAACTGCTACTGCAACTGCGCCGCTCCGGCCTGGTGGAGGCCCGCCGCGGCCGCTATGGCGGCTATCGCCTGGGCCGCCCGGCCCGGGAGATCCCCGTGGCCGCCGTGCTTGAGGCGGTGGCTGGAGGGGCGGGCCTAACGGCGCCGCACCTGCCAGGGGTGGCGCAAGCCGAACCTGGGTCCCAGGGGGCAACCAGCGGCCAAGCAACAGCCATGGGCCAGGCAACCGCCAGGGGCCAACCAGCTGCACCACTGGAGCCCGACGGGGAGGCCGTGCCGGAGGAGCGGGTGCTAGCTGCCCTGGAGCGGCGGCTGAAGCGGGCCCTGGAGCGGGAATTGCGGGACCTGAACCTGGAAGAACTCCACTACGACCTCCGCAGCTGGCAGGAGAGCCTCAGCAACGACGGTGGCCTCTTGCTGGGGTAAGCGGGGACGTGACCTGGCCGCAACTGGCATGGGAGCGTCTCGTGCCTACGCTCACGCACCAGATGCCCTAGCCCCATGCCCCTCGCCCTGGGAACCCAGCCGTCCCGCAGCCTCCAAGGGGTGGTTCAGGTGCCGGGCGACAAGTCGATTTCGCACCGGGCCCTGCTGTTTGGCGCCATCGCCGAAGGCACCACCCGCATCACGGGCCTGCTGCCCGCCGAGGATCCCCTCAGCACCGCGGCCTGCCTGCGGGCCATGGGCGTATCGATCTCAGCGATTGAAGCGGGCCAGCTGGTGATGGTGGAAGGGGTGGGCCTCGATGGCCTGCGCGAACCCGAGGACGTGCTCGATTGCGGCAATTCGGGCACCACGATGCGCCTGATGCTTGGCCTGCTGGCTGGCCGGGCCGGACGCCACTTCGTGCTCACGGGCGATGGCTCCCTAAGGCGGCGGCCCATGCGGCGGGTGGGCGGCCCCCTGGCCCAGATGGGGGCCCAGATCTCTGGGCGCAGCGGTGGCAACCTGGCCCCCCTGGCGATCCAGGGCCAGCAGCTCCAGGGCGCCACGATCCGCACCCCCGTGGCCTCGGCCCAGGTGAAAAGCGCCCTGGTGCTTGCTGCCCTCACGGCCACGGGCGAAACCACCGTGATCGAGCCGGTGCAGAGCCGGGACCACAGCGAGCGGATGCTGCGGGCCTTCGGGGCCCAGCTCCGGGTCGGCGGTCCCGGCCTGACCGAGGTGACCGTGACCCCGGGGGCCAGCCTGCGGGGCCAGGACGTGGTCGTGCCTGGCGACATCAGCTCGGCCGCCTTCTGGCTGGTGGCCGGCGCCATCACCCCCGGCGCCGACCTAACCGTGCAGAACGTGGGCCTGAACCCCAGCCGCACCGGCGTGCTCGATGTGCTGGAGCAGATGGGGGCCCGCATCGAGTTGCTCAATGGCCGCGAGGTGGCCGGCGAACCGGTCGGCGACCTGCGCATCACCCACGGCCCCCTGCGGGCCTTCACGATCGGCGCCGAACTGATCCCCCGGTTGGTGGATGAAATCCCAGTGCTAGCCGTGGCGGCCTGCTACGCCGAGGGGATCAGCCGGGTCACCGGCGCCGAGGAGCTGCGGGTCAAGGAAACGGACCGGCTAGCGGTGATGGCCCGCCAACTGGGGGCCATGGGCGCCCGCATCGAGGAGTTCGCCGATGGGCTCACGATCGAGGGGGGCGTGCCCCTGCACGGGGCCGAAGTCGATAGCGAAACCGACCATCGCGTTGCCATGAGCCTGGCGGTGGCGGCCCAGGTGGCAAGCGGCCCCACCCAGCTCCATCGCCCCGAGGCCGCCGCCGTCTCCTACCCCGGCTTCTGGGATGACCTGGAGAGGCTCCAGGCCTGATCGAGCGGTGATTCAACCGGCGTTCCCGGTCGAGCCATCGCCCCTAGGGGCCGCTGCTCCTGGGGCGGGCGCCGCTGCGGGCCAGGCCGCCGGGATCGCTGCCGCGGGCTGGGGCCATCCCCAGACCAATCCCAGCGGCGCTGACCCCTTGGGGGCCCTCGGTTGGCGCCCAACGGCCGATGGCAGTCCCACCCTCTGGAGCGAGACCTTTGGCGAGGCCTTCCACAGCGCCGGCGGGGCCCGCCAGGAGGCCGAGCGCAAATTTGTGGCCCCGGCCCAGCTGGAGCGCTTTCCACCCGGCCACTGCCTGCAGGTGCTCGATCTCTGCGTCGGCCTTGGCTACAACAGCGCTGCCCTGGTTGAGGCCGCCCAGGACCGGGGCCTGGCCATGCGCTGGTGGGGCCTGGAGCTCGATCCCCGTCCCCTGGACCTGGCCCTGGCCGATCCGGCCTTCCGCCGCTGCTGGCGCCCCTCCACCCTGGAGGCCCTGGCCCAGCTCGCCACCACAGGCCACTGGCGCCTGAAGGCCAGGGCAACGGCATGCGGTCAAAAGCGAGGCCGGGGCCAACCCGCCAGGAGCGCGCCCCCGCCCGCCTGGGGCCGCTGGTGGCTGGGGGATGCCCGGTCCCAGCTGGCGGCGGTGCTGGCCGAGGCCCGTGGCCGCTGCGATCTGGTGCTCCATGACGCCTTCTCGCCCGGCCACTGCCCCCAGCTCTGGAGCCTGGAGTTCCTGGGCCAGTTGGCCAGCGCCCTGCAGCCCCGGGGCCGCTTGCTCACATACTCCAGTGCCGCCGCCGTGCGCTGGTCCCTGCGCGAGGCGGGCCTGGAGCTGGCCAGCCTCGCCCCAGGCCCCCCAAGCGCCACCCCTGGGGCGACCAGCTCCCCCCAGCCCTGGAGCCATGGCACCATCGCCAGCCCCCAGCCCCTCCCCCCCGATCCCTCGGGGCTGATCCGGCCGCTCAGCCCCATGGAACAGACGCACCTGGCCAGCCGGGCCGCCGAGACCTACCGGGACCCAACGGGCCGGGCCGCGGCCGCCACGATCCTGGCGGCCCGCCAGCGGGCCCAGGCCAGCCACCCGGGCGCCAGCACCAGCGCCTGGCGCCGCCAGTGGGGCCTGGATCGCCGCCAACAGGGGCCCCCAACACCGGCTGGAGCCAGCGACGGCCGGTAGATTCCCGCCCAGTGATCCCGCCCCTGCCGATGCTCGCCGTTGCCGTGTTGGCTGCCGGGAAGGGCACCCGCATGAAAAGCGACCTGCCGAAGGTCCTCCAGCCCCTGGCCGGGGCCACCCTGGTGGAACGGGTGCTGGCCAGTTGCCAGCGGCTCGATCCCGCCCGCCAGCTCCTGGTGGTGGGTCACCAGGCCGAGCGGGTGCGGGCCTCCCTGGCGGACCGGCCCGCGCTGGAGTACGTCCTTCAGCAACCCCAGAACGGCACCGGCCACGCCGTGCAGCAACTGCTTGAACCCCTGGCGGGTTTTGGGGGTGAATTGCTGGTGCTTAATGGCGATGTGCCGCTACTGCGGCAGCAGACCCTCGAGCACCTGCTGGAGCGCCACCGGTCCAGCGGCGCCGCCGTCACCCTGCTGACCGCCCGCCTGGCCGATCCCACGGGCTACGGCCGGGTGATCGCCGATGGGGAGGGCAGCGTCAGCGCCATCGTTGAGCATCGCGACTGCACGGCCGAGCAGCGGCAGATCAACCTGATCAATGGCGGCATTTATTGCTTCGATTGGGCCCGATTGGCCCAGGTGTTGCCCCAGCTCAACAGCGACAACGACCAGGGCGAGCTCTACCTCACCGACACCGTGGCCCTGCTGGGCTCGGCGATCCACGTGGAGGTGGCCGATGCCGATGAGATCAATGGCATCAACGACCGCCTGCAGCTCTCCCAGTGCGAGGCCGTCTTGCAACAACGGCTACGGGAGCACTGGATGGGGGAGGGGGTGACCTTTGTGGATCCGGCCAGCTGCACCCTTAGCGATGGCACCCGCTTCGGCCGCGATGTGATTGTCGAACCCCAGAGCCACTTCCGCGGCCACAACCAGATCGGCGATGGTTGCCGCATCGGTCCGGGCAGCTTGCTGGAAAACGCCCAGCTGGGCCCAGGCGTGACCGTGCTGTTCTCAGTGGTGAAAGGCGCCCAGGTGGGGGATGGCTGTGCCATCGGCCCCTACAGCCAACTGCGGCCGGGCAGCCGACTCGGGGCAGACTGCCGCGTCGGCAATTTCGTCGAGATCAAGAACAGCCACCTCGATCACGGCTGCAAGGCCAACCACCTCAGCTACATCGGCGACGCCGACCTGGGCCAGGGGGTCAACGTGGGGGCCGGCACGATCACGGCCAACTACGACGGAGTGCGCAAACACCGCACCCTGATTGGCAGCGGCAGCAAGACCGGCGCCAATAGCACCCTGGTGGCGCCGGTGAGCCTGGGCGCCGGCGTCACGGTGGGGGCCGGCAGCGTGATCACCCGCGATGTGGCGGCCGGGGCCCTGGCCCTGGGCCGGGCGCGCCAGGTGGTGAAGGAGAACTGGCCGGGGCCCGCCTGATGGGGGCCCTGGGCCCCCTAGCTGAAAGCTGAGCCGGTCCGGGCTGGACTTGCCCACCGGGACTGCTGGGGGCTAAACCCAGGCCCTGCCGCTTGGGCTGGGGTGGGGAGTCTTGTCCAAACAACAGCTCGGATCAGGCCGGGCTGCGGGCGCCCGGGCTCCAGGGGCCTTTGGCTCCAGCTGCAGGCTCAAGTTGGGGCGGGTTGCCCCACCCCCAGGGCCTGCTCCAGCAGGGGAATGGCCCGCTCCAGGGCCAGCCCGCGGCTGGCCTTGAGCAACACCTGGTCGCCGGGCGCAAGCCAAGGGGCCAGGACCTGGGCCGCTTCCTCAGGACTGGTGACCAGGGCCAGCCGGGGCAGGCCCTGGGCCGCCGCCGCCATCGCCTGGCCCTCGGGGCCTCCATCGACAATCACCAGCCCATCGAGCCCCAGGGCTAGGGCCCGCCCGGCGACCTGGCGATGCAGCTCCAGGCTTTGCTCCCCAAGCTCCAGCATGGTGCCAAGCACGGCGAATCGCCGTCCCGCCGGGGCCCGCCCGGGCCCCGGGCCAGGAGTGCCCGGTCCTGGGGAGCCAGGCCCAGGCTCCATCAGCAGGGCCAGGGCGGCCAGGGTTGCCTCCGGGGAAGCGTTGTAAGTCTCATCGAGCAGCTCGATGGCGCCGAGGCGCAGCCGGCGGCTGCGGCCCCCTGGCAAGGCCAGCTCCAGGGCCTGCCCGGGATCCATGGGAAGGCCCAGGCTGGCGGCTGCAGCCAGGGCCAACAGCAGGTTGCGGGCGTTGTGGCTGCCCGCCAAGGGCAGGGGGATCACGGTCTCACCCACCGTCAGGGTCTGGCGGGCCCCATCGAGCTGGCCAATCCAGTCGGCCTGGGCCTCAAAGCCCTCACCCGCTAAAGCAACCCGCAGCACCCGCCCACCCCAGACGGCGGCCAGGCTGCGGTCGAGCAGGGGATCCCCCGCTGGAATCACCACCAGGCCATCGGGTTTGAGGGCCGTGATGATCTCGCACTTGGCCTGGGCGATCGCCTCGCGGCTGCCAAGCCGGCCGATGTGGGCCGTGCCCACGTTGGTGATCACGACCAGATCCGGTTCGCAGCAACGGCTGAGCCGTTCGATTTCGCCCAAGCCGCGCATGCCCATCTCCACCACCACGGCCCGGTGCTCGCCGGTGGCCTGGAGCAGGGTCAGGGGCACACCGATGTCATTGTTTTCATTGCCCTGGCTGGCCCAAACCGGTCCCGTGGTGGCCAACACGGCCCGGATCAGTTCGCGGGTGGTGGTTTTGCCCGCCGAACCGGTCACCGCTAGCACCGGGGCGGCCAGCTGGCGGCGCCAGAGCAGGCCCAGCTCCTGGTAGGCCGCCAGGGTGTTCTCCACCAGCCAGCAGGCCAGGCCGGCCGGGACGAGCTGGGCCCGATCGCGCTGCACCAGGGCCGCCTGGGCCCCGAGGCGGGCGGCTTCGGCCAGAAAGCCATGGCCGTCGAAGCGTTCCCCCACCAGGGGCACAAACAGGTTGCCCGGACGCAGCTGGCGGCTGTCGGTGCAGACGGGCCCCAGCTCCTGGCCCGGATCCAGGGGGGAGCCGCCCTGGGGAGTCCCCCAGCGCTCGATCAACCGGCTCAGCTGCATGGAGGGGCTCCGCTCAGGGGGAAAACCCCAAGATCATGCCGCCGCCCACCAAGGCGTCCCGGCCGAGCAGGGTGCCGCCCAGGCCCCGCAACTCCAGCTGGTCGTAGCCCCAGTCGTGGGCCCATCCCAGCCACAGGTCGGCCCGCTGCTGCTGCTCGCTGGTCGGCAGCTGGCGAAAGGCATCGCTGAGCACCAGCTGGATGCGGGAGCTGGCGGGATCGCCGTCGACCTGGAGCAGCAGGCCGGCCGCCTCGGGTCGGTGACGCCAGCTCTCCAGGGGGTTCGGGGCGATGGGGGGCCCTTCCGGGGCCAGGGCTCCGTCGCCCTGCGGTGGCTGGCGCTCCTGGGAGGCCGGAGCCGGCGGCGAACCAGGGGAGCTTGAACCAGACCTGGCCGCTGGGCGCGGGGTCACACCAGGAGCGGTCCTTTGGGGTCCAGGGTCCTCGGAAGCGGGCGCCGCGGGCAGCATCTCCCGTTCGAGCGGGGATTGGCGTTGGGCCTGGCTATGGGGCCTGGGATCAGCGCCAGGCGGCACCAAGCCAGGGGAACCATCGCTGGAGGCCCCAGGGGAGATCAACCCAGGAGGCGCGGCCAGCAGCGGCAAGGCTCCAGGCCGGGCCAAGCCCCAAAGGGCCGCCCCCAGCAAGCCAAGGGCCACCAGCCCAACCAAGGGCCAGAACGCGGCCGTCCAGGACGCTGGCCAAAACCGCGGGCAGGGCAACTGCCCTTGGCGGTTGCGGCGCCAAAGTTCCCGGCCGCGCAGGCCCAGGTCGGCGCCAACGGCGACCAAATCGCTAGCCAGGAGCAACCAGGGACTGCGGTAGGGGGCCGGCAGATTGGCCCCCGGTTGCTCAGGCCCGATCGGCGCCATGGCGGCCTACTAGGGCTCAGCCGTTGCCGCGACGCCGCAACAGCGAAAGGGGATTGAGCCGGGAGAGGGTCGCCTCGACCTCGGCCTTGGTCTGGCCCTGGGTTTGGATCGGCGCCTGGTCCGGGCCCAAGCCAGCGGCGCGGCTGGGGTCCGCATCCTGGCCGCGGGAGAACTGCTCCACGGCAAAGGCATCGGGGGTCGGTTCCTTGACGCCCCGCACCTCCCGGTACATCTGGTCGTAATCCCGGGCGGACCGGCTCCAGCTGTGGTCGGCGCCCATGGCCCGGTTCTGCAATTCGCGCCAGCTGTCCTGGTGGCGGAAGGCCTCCCAGGAGCGCACGATCGAGGTATAAAAATCGAGCGGGTCGTAACGGTCGAAGCAGAAGCCCGTGCCGCTGTGGTGGGCCGGATCATGGGGCGGCACCGTATCCACCAGGCCACCGACCCGGCGCACCACCGGAATCGAGCCATAGCGCATGGCCAGCAATTGGCTGATGCCGCAGGGTTCAAACCGACTCGGCATCAGGAAGGCATCGCTGCCGGCATAGATCAGCCGCGAGAGGGCGTCGTCATAGGTGAGAAACACGGAAAACCGGCCGGGATGGCGGGCCGCCATCTGCCATAGCCCGGATTCGATATTGCGGTCGCCGGTACCCAACACCACGAACTGGCTGTCGGAATAGGCCAGCACCCGGTCAGCCACCTGCAGCAGCAGGTCCACCCCCTTTTGGTCCACCAGCCGGCTGACCAGCCCCATCAGGTAGGTGTCGGGGTTGACAGTGAGGCCCATGCGCTCCTGCAGGACCTTTTTACAAATCGCCTTGCCGGCCAGGTCATCGGCGGAGAAGTTGGCCGGCAGGCTGGGATCACTCACCGGATTCCAGTCGTCCTGGTCGATGCCATTGAGGATGCCGCGCAATTTGCCACTGACAAAGTTGAGCAAGCCATCCAGTTTTTCACCATATTCAGCCGTGCGAATTTCGGCGGCGTAGGTGGGCGACACGGCATTAATACGATCGGCATAAAGCAGGGCGGCCGCCATGGTGTTGTCCCCTTGCATATACCAGGGGATCCAGGTCATGCGGTCAAGCTTCCAGCGCCAGGGGCCCACATACTTGAGGTTGTGGATCGTAAACACAGTGCTGATTTCCGGATCTTGATGCATCCAGACCGGAATCATGCCGGTGTGCCAGTCGTGGCAATGCAGCACTTCTGGCTTCCAAACATGCCAGGCAAATTCGGCCGTGGCACTGGCAAAGAAGGTGAAGCGCCAATCCTCGTCTTCGCCGCCGTAGATGCGCTCAGGATCGAAAACTGGATGGCCGATCAGATACAGGGGTAAGCCATTACTGGGGTGCCGCGTTTCGTACACAGCAAAATCCGTGCCCATGGTGTGGGCCCGCCAGATCGGTTCCGCTGGAATCTCAAGCTTGCTCCAGAGCCGGCCATAGCCCGGCATGATCAGGCGCACGTCGTGGCCCAGGCCAGCTAGGGCAGGCGGCAAGGAGCCGACCACGTCCCCCATGCCGCCAACCTTGACCATCGGGGCGCATTCGGCTGCGGCGAACAGCACGCGCATGGCTGGAGAGGCGGAAGGCCCCAACTCTACGGGGGGCCTTCCGAGCCCCCTTAGGGGGCCTTCCCATTCTCGCTTCAGGGCACCACAGTCACCGGGGTTCCAACCTCCACCTGCTCAAACAGGCGGCGCACGTCCTCCTCATAGAGGCGCACGCAGCCATGGGAGACGGCCCGGCCGACGCTGCCCCGTTGGGGGGTGCCATGGAAGCCGATCGAGGCGCAGCTCGGCACCGCCAGGGGCTGCTCCCCCTCCCAGGGCTTACGCAGGTTGCAATCCCGCCAAAAACCGATCCAACGGCTGCCCAGGGGGTTGGTGGGGCCAGCGCCAATTTTGAGGGGGCGCTGGGGGTGCTGCCAGGTCGGGTTGGGGATCTTCTCAAGCACCGCAAACGAACCCAGGGGGGTCTCCCAGCCGGGCCGGCCGACGGCCACTGGGAAAAGCTCCAGCAGCAGCCCGTCCTGAACTAGGAACAGCCGCCGCCTGCCCCGTTGCAGCACCAACTGGCGCCCCGGCCGCAGTAGCAGGGCCGGCGGCAGCTCCCCTAGGGCGGAGGCCGGGTGGAACGGCTTCGGCTGGTTGCCCGAAAGAATCGGATCGGTCTCAAGCGCCCAAGTGGCCCCTGAAGCTGGTTGGGCGTGGACCCCCGCCATGCCATCGGCCAGGCCTACGCCCAGCAGGACCGGGATCAACCAGCCGGCAAAGGCCCGGGGCCATCGGGCAGGCCTGGGCTGGCGCTGCCAGCCCAAGACAGCAAGCCAGCCCCCGCCGAGGCCAAGGGAAGCCGGGCCGCCGGTCTCAGGGCAGCCAGGGCGAGGCCGAGAAATCCGGCGGCCGTTTTTCCAGAAAGGCATTGCGTCCCTCCTGACCTTCCTCGGTTCGATAAAAAAGGTGGGTCGCCTGGCCGGCCAGCTCCTGCAGACCGGCCATGCCATCAGTCTCGGCATTAAAAGCAGCTTTGAGGCAGCGGATCGCCGTGGGGCTGTGGCCCAGCACCTCCCGGGCCCATCGCACCCCCTCCGCCTCCAGGTCGGCCAAGGGAACCACCCGGTTGACCAGGCCCATGGCCAGGGCCTCGTCGGCGCCGTACTGGCGGCAGAGGAACCAGATTTCGCGGGCCTTGCGCTGGCCCACCACCCGGGCCAGGTAGCTGGCGCCAAAGCCGCCATCGAAGCTGCCCACCCGGGGGCCCGTCTGGCCAAACACGGCATTGTCGGCCGCCAAGCTGAGGTCGCAGAGCAGGTGCAACACCTGGCCGCCGCCGATGGCGTAGCCCGCCACTAGGGCAATCACCACCTTGGGCAAGCTGCGGATCAGGCGCTGCAGGTCGAGCACGTTGAGCCTGGGCACGCCCTCGTCATCCACATAACCGCCATCGCCGCGCACGCTCTGGTCCCCACCGGCGCAGAAGGCGTAGGCCCCATCGGCCGCCGGGCCGGCGCCGGTGAACAGCACCACCCCGATCGCCGGGTTATCGCGCACCCGCGAGAAGGCGTCATAAAGCTCGCTAACGGTGCGGGGCCGAAAAGCATTGCGCTTCTCGGGCCGATTGATCGCAATGCGGGCGATGCCGTCCCCACTGAGATCAAACAGGATGTCTGAATAGGTCCCCTGCGGGATCCACGGCACCACAGAAGCCATCAGCCCAGCATTGGCGGCCCGGCCATTCTGCGCCGGAGCTCCCAAGGGCCCTTGGCCGTGCCCCGTTCCCGACCGAAGTCGCAATCGGGGCTGGTTAGGACGCTGCAAGCCAATCCACCCCGGGCCAGGCAGCCCTGCTCCGGCAAAAGGTTTGTTGGGGCAAGGAGCAGATCAGGACCCTCCAGATCGCCAGCCCTGGCGCAGGGTCTGGCGCAGGACCGCGTCGGCCTGGCGGTCCGTGCGCAGCTCCAGAAGGGCCAGGCTCTCGTTTGCCGCCCAGGCCAGCCCGTCGGCCAGCTCCTCCAGGCCCGCCAGGCAGCGCCAGGGCACGCCAAAGGCTGCCGCCAAGGGGCCATGGCGAATCGGTTGGGGCATGGCAAACAAGCGCTCGAAATCCAGGGGGCCCGGCTCTTGGCCCTCGCTTGCGGGCCCGCCCTGGCGAGCTGGCGCGCCGGCGCCGGCGCCGACCCCACCAAAGCCTGGGCGAATCGGCAACTGTTCAAAAATGCCGCCGCCGCCGTTCTCCACCAACAGCACGGTTAACTGGCCGCCGAGCTGCTGCTGCCAGAGCCAGCCGTGGCTGTCGTGCAGCAGGGCCAGATCGCCGGTAAGCAACAGCAGCCGCCCCTCCAGTTCGGCCAGGCCGCAGGCCATGGACAGGGTGCCATCGATGCCGGAGGCACCGCGAAAGCCATAGACGCGCCGCTGGGGCCCGCGGGGATCGGCAAAACTCTCCCAGTCGCGCACGGGGCTACTGCTGGCAAGCATCAGGGCCACCCCAGGGGGCAGCAGGGATCCCAAAGCCCGGCTGAGGGCCGGTTCGTTCGCCAGGCCCCTGCCTGGCAGCTGGTGGTCCAACCAGGCCTGGGCGTCCGCTTCGGCGGCCAGCCAGTGGCCCCCTTGAGCCAGGACCCCAGCCGTGGGCGACCCTTGCCAAAGCGCCTGGGGCAGACGATCCAGCCAGGCCACCAAACCGGCGCCATAGCGCAGGGGCTCACCGACCGCCGCGTCCAGGTTGCGTGGATCGGCTTCGCTGATCAGCAGTTGGGGCCCGCTAGCCGCCGCCATCCACTCCTGCAGGCGCCGGCTCGCGGGCATGGGGCCTAGCCGCAGCAGCTGGCCCGGGCCCAGGTCGGCCGTGGGGGCATCCAGCAGCAGGTCGTAGGCCGAGATGGTGGCCAGCCCCGGCCAGCCCCGCAGGCCCGAAAGCCCATCGGCCAGCACCGGCCAGCCGCTGCGGCGCTGCCAGCGGATCAGACCCGCGGCGAAGGACTCCAGCTGCCCTGCCGTGCCGCGCCAGGGGCCGGCCACCACCACCCCGGGGCGATCGGGATCCAGCTGGGGAATCGGCGCTGCAGCCAGCCCAGCAGTGCCCTGGCCCCGGACGTCGGTCCAAGCCTTGGGCAGTGTTGGGGCCTGGGCCAGCGCAAAGGCCAGCTCACCGGCCAATTCAGCCGCCAGGCGGGAGAGGGCTCCAGCGCCGATGTGGAGCGGCTCCTCGATCGGCAGGTTGAGGTGCACCGGCCCTAGGGGACTGCCGAGGCAGCCCTGCCAGGCCCTCCGGGCCAGGGAGACCAAATTGGCGCCCTCCTCCTGGGCCAAACCGATGGGGCTGGCCTCCAGCAGCAGGCGGCAACAGGGGACCAGGAACTCCTCCTGGTTCACGGTCTGGTTGGCGCCGCGCCCCTTCAACCGGGCCGGCCGATCGGCGCTCAGCAACAGCAGGGGGATCGCACCCCGATCTGCCTCAACCACGGCCGGCAGCAGGTTGGCCACGGCGCTGCCCGAGGTGGTGACCACCGCCGCCGGCAAGCCGGCAGCCCGGCCCAGGCCCAGGGCGAAGAAAGCCGCCGAGCGTTCATCCACGGCGGTGAACAGCTGCAGGCCCCATGGCTCCAGCAGACCCGCCGCCACCGCCAGGGGGGCCGAGCGGCTGCCTGGACAGAGCACCAGCCGCTCCAGCCCCTGGCGCCTCAAGGCCAGTAGCAGGCCCAAGGCGGCGCGGAGATTGGCCTCAGCCGTTGGGGGAATTGGGGCAGCCAGCACCGCAGCGCAGGGTGGTCAAGATCAGCCGATCATGCTGAAGCGCTGGAAGGGCCGCGCCCCTTCTGCCCCCTCCTTCCCAATCGCCGATGGCCGCAGCCCCTCCCGACCCTGCCGACCAGGCGGCAGCAGCAACCCCAGCGGTTCCCCCCATCCCGGCGGCGCCCAAGCCCTGGTGGGCATCCTTCCTGGTCTGGCTGGCCCTGGCCCTGCTGCTGCGCTGGGCCGTGGTCGAGCCCCGCTGGATCCCCTCGGGATCGATGCTACCCACCCTGGAGCTCCAGGACCGGGTGTTGGTCGAGAAAGTTCGGCCCAAATTGGGCCAGTCCTTGCCCCTAGGCACCATCGTGGTGTTCCATCCCCCCGAGGCCCTACTGGCGGCGGGCTATGACGCCAAGGCGGCCCTGATCAAGCGGGTGGTGGGGCGCTCCGGCGATGTGATTGAGGTCAAGGGGGGCCAGCTCTATCGCAATGGTGAGGCGGCGGCCGAACCCTGGCTAGCCGAACCGATGCTCTACCACTTTGGCCCGGTCACGGTGCCGGTAGGCAACCTGCTGGTGCTCGGCGACAACCGCAACGCCAGCCTCGATTCCCACCTTTGGGGGCCCCTACCGAGCAAGGAGGTGATTGGCACAGCCCTGGTGCGCTACTGGCCCCTAAACCGCATCGGCCTGCTTCGGTTTTCCCCCAAGGCCTCCGAAGCCCGGGCCTGACAGCTGGGGTAGGGTGGTCAGCGTGATACGGAGCAGACCGGAGATGTTCAACCCGGAGTTCCTGACGACGGACAGCGAATCAGCCAACAGCAACTCGCTGATCCAGTACCTCCAGGAGCAATCCCCGGATGTACTTCAACGGGTGGCCCGCTCCGCCAGTTCCGAGATTCAGGACATCATTCGCCATAACGTCCATGGCCTGCTGGGCATGCTGCCTGGTGAACAATTTGAAGTCAAAATCCAGGCCAGCCGCGACAATCTCGCCGGCCTGCTCGCTTCAGCGATGATGACTGGCTATTTCCTGCGCCAGATGGAGCAGCGCATGGAGCTGGAAGCGAGCCTCTTCAGCGAGGACAACCTGGACGCCGATCCGGGCGAACTGGAACTCTGAAAGCAACGGGTTGGTTTGGGCCCTAAGACCCCTCAGCCAACCCATTTGGATCGGGAAGCCTTGCCGGGGTCATTCAGACCCAAAGGGTTTTGAGCCCCCCACCGATCGGTTCCCGGGCACCAGGCCCCACGCCAGCAGCCGGCCATCGATGGCGGCCAGGGTGGCCCAATCGCCGCCGCTGGGGGCCCAGGGCCGGGTTTCCAGTTCGGTCGCAAGGCTGGCGAAATCAGCGCCTGTGCAGGGCATGGGCGCGAGGTAATGGGCACCGATCATCTGGCTGATGCCCTGCAGCTGCGATAGGCGCCCCAGCCACGCGAGCAGCAGGTCCCGATGGCGAGGGAACACCAGGCGCTCCAGCACCGGCGCCAGTTGCAGCCGGGGCCGGCCATCCCTCAGCAGGGCCGCGAAGGCCCCCTGCCAGCCGTCCTGCCAGCGGAAGGGATAGAGACCGAAGTAGCTCCTTGGGGTCCTTAAGCCGGGCCGAAACGCCTGGGACCAAACCTCAGCCAGGGGCAGCACCTCCAGGGGAGCCGGCTGGAAATAGGAGGCAAACAGCACCAGGCGCTGCCAGCCCTTGCGCCGCTGCTCGGCACTGTCGATCAGGGGCTCATCGCCCCGCTCACGGGCATGGAAGAGCAGGGGGGTGGGATCGGCATCGAACAGCTCGGGGGGCTCGGCGCCGATCGCCACCAGGGCATCGGTAACCAGCAAGCTGCCGCTGGCCCGATGAAGGCAACAGACGTCCTGGAAGCGGCCCAGGCCCAGATCCACCGGCCCCAGCGAGTCCCACACCAGTTGGTCCCCGTGGGGCAGGCCGTCCTCGATGAGGGTGTGGGTGCGTCCGGGCGGGAAACCAAGCCACCGCAGGGGCAGCTGCACGGGGAAACTCCACTGGCCGGGGCTCACCCACACCTGGGCCCGGGGGAAGGCCCGGGCCAGGGCCGGCAGGGGAAGCTTGTGTTCAAGACCGGAACTGGTGGCCAGCACAATCGTGCACACGGGCCCATAGGTGGCCTCCAGCTGGCGTAGCTGGACCAGCAACTCCCGGGTTGGGGCGACGGGCCCATAGAGCAGCAGACCTTCGCGCAGCCGCAGCACGGTCATGCGGATCGGCACGGCCACATAGAAGATCCCCTGGAGCTGCTCAAAACTCCAAACCTGACCGGGAACCAATTCCCGCACCAAGGTGCGGCGCCGGCCATAGGGATAGAGCGGCAACAGGGGCCACCAAGGCCAGTGCTGATCCACCGGGACAGGCCCACAGGAACCCCATCCTCGCAAGCGAATCCGGCACCCGGGGGCCGATCCCAGGCCCGGGCACGATCAGCCACAAAAAAACCCCTTGCGTAGCAAGGGGGTAAGGAAAGGGGGCAAGCCAAGGGGGCAAGGTATCCCCAGGCAAAGGGGTCGGGGGCGACCCGGGGGCCCCAGCCGTCAACCGATGACGGGAGCCGTCAGGGCCACGGGGGTGGTCTGAACGGCAGCCAGGTCGAGGGGGAAGTTGTGGGCATTGCGCTCGTGCATCACTTCCATGCCGAGGCCGGCGCGGTTGAGGATGTCGGCCCAGGTGTTCACAACCCGGCCCTGGGAATCAAGGATCGACTGGTTGAAGTTGAAGCCGTTCAGGTTGAAGGCCATGGTGCTAACACCCAGGCTGGTAAACCAGATGCCCACCACCGGCCAACCGGCCAGGAAGAAGTGGAGGCTGCGGCTGTTGTTGAAGGAGGCGTATTGGAAGATCAGGCGTCCGAAGTACCCGTGGGCAGCCACGATGTTGTAGGTCTCTTCCTCCTGGCCAAACTTATAGCCGTAGTTTTGGGACTCGGTTTCAGTGGTTTCCCGCACCAGCGAGGAGGTCACCAGGGAGCCGTGCATGGCGGAAAACAGGCTGCCACCGAACACACCGGCCACCCCGAGCATGTGAAAGGGGTGCATCAGGATGTTGTGCTCGGCCTGGAACACCAACATGAAATTGAAGGTGCCCGAGATCCCTAGGGGCATGCCGTCCGAGAAGGAGCCCTGACCGAAGGGATAGATCAGGAACACGGCAAAGGCCGCCGAGAGGGGGGCGCTGTAGGCGACGCAGATCCAGGGACGCATGCCTAGCCGGTAGGAGAGCTCCCACTGGCGACCCATGTAGGCCGAGATGCCGATCAGGAAGTGGAACACCACCAGCTGGTAGGGGCCGCCGTTGTAGAGCCACTCATCCAGGCCGGCCGCTTCCCACACCGGGTAGAGATGCAGGCCGATGGCGTTGCTGGAAGGGATCACAGCGCCGGAGATGATGTTGTTCCCATACAGGAACGAACCGGCAACGGGCTCGCGAATCCCATCGATGTCGACGGGGGGAGCGGCAATGAAGGCAATGATGAAGCAGAGGGTCGCCGTAAGAAGACAGGGGATCATCAACACACCGAACCAGCCCACATAAATGCGGTTGTCGGTGGAGGTCACCCACTGGCAGAAGCTTTCCCAGCTACTGCGGCGGCCGCTGCGGATTGCAGTGGACATGGAAGGAAAGAGAACGGGTTTGCCGCCAAAAGCGGCACCCCAACGCTAAGAACGTCCTGCCCAAGCACACCAGGGCGAAACCAAACGTCAAACCCCTTCAACAAACTTCAGGCGCCTTTAACTTTCTTTGCAACGCCCCTAACCTCGCAAAGCAACTTCACAAAGCTGATTTTCAAAGGCAGTCATCGCAGGGGCAGTCATCGCAGCCACGGTCAACGCAGCCACGGTCAATGCAGCGGCCGTAATCGCAGCGGGAGCAAACCCTGGGGCAGCCCGACCAGCGATGCGATCACTGCCTGCGTTCTCAAGGGGTTGCGGGGACCAGGGCCGCTTGCTGGCGCAGCCATTGCTGACCCTGCTGCAAAAAGGCCGACCAATCGAGCTTTTCCGTTTCCGCCGCCCGGGCCACCAGCAGGGGTGCCTGGACCTTGAGCAGGGCCAGGTCCGCTTCCGCCACCCCGGAGGCCAGGGCCAGGTAATCGGCCATGGCCCGGGCGACCACCCGCGTCAGGTAGGCGGCACTGAGGGCCTGCACGGCACTGCCCACCAACCAGGTGGCGCCGTGCCATTTGATGATTCCCGCCAGGGCCTGGCTGCTCCACTCCACCACCCCCAGCTGCAGGGCGGCCTTGGCCAGTTCCTGGCCTGCGGCCTGGAGCTGATCCAGGGTCCAGGGGCTGTCCCAGAGGCGGCCCATCTCCTGAAGCATCAGGCCATTGGCCCCGGCCAGCACCAGCAAATCCAGGCTGGGCAGGGGCGTCAACACCACCCCGGCCGCCACGGCCCATTGGGTTTGGCCCACCAGCAGCTGCAACCGTTGCCGCCGCAGGACCTCCAACTCCGCCTGCCAACGCCCGTGCAGGGCCTCGAGGCAGCGGCAGACCGTGCCATCAATCTGGGCTTGGCCATGGCGCTCCAGGGCCTGGACCAGGGGGGCCAACTCGTCTGCTAATGCGGTCTCCTGGCCCTGAAGGTTGGTTTCCTGGCCCTTAACGGCTGGGCTGGTCCAGGCGAACCAGCGCTGGCGCAGGGGGGCGGGCAACTGGGCCTCCAATTCGGCCTGGCGCTCTGGCCGCAGGCCGGCGGCTCCTGGATTGACCAGAAGCCAGATGGACTGCTTGAGCGGCAGGGCCTCGATCCAGCGCAGGTCAGCGGCCTGGAGCGGTAGCTCCAGGCAATAGAGCAGGTGATCGCAATGGCTGAAGACCTGGGGCCACTGCCAATCGGGACTCTGGGCCGGTAGGGGATGGCTCCAGTGCAGGCGCATCGACAAACGGCTGGCCTGATTGGCCGTGATCGCGGCCGCAATCGCGGCCTGGTGGCCAGGCTCCGGCAACCGGCAGCCACTCAGGGCAACATCGAGCCGCTGGCGCTGTTGCTGCTGCTTGAGCGCCTCCAGGTCCCCAAGTCGTTGGGATTGACCTGGAGCTGCCTGCCCCTCGAGGCGCTCGAACTGGGCCAAGACCGTTTGGCAGCGGGCGATCCAGCCCTCGCTGGAGCGGGGCAGGGTGGCGGCTGCCACGGCGGGCCGACGCCGGGCCAGCAGCCAGCAGCCGGCGCCAGCGGCCACCAGGGGCAAGACGGACGACAGATGGAGGCTGTCGGCCAGGGCCCAGCCCCCGGCCAGGGAGGCCGCCAGGGGCCACCAGCGCCCGATCAGCCCCTGGCGCAAGAGCTGACCTGGCAGGCCCTTGGGGAGGCCCAGCTGGAGGAGCGAGGTCCGTTCAGGAGCCGACGGGCCGATCTGGGGCGGCCAACCAACCCCGCCGGGACCCTCTGAATTGGGATCGGAGGGGGCGCTGGAATCGGCTTGGGCGCTCAAGGCAAGACAGGCTCCAACCCAGCCTGTTTAGCTCAACCGCCGCAGCCTGCACAGGCCCAGCGCCGCCACCGACATCAACCCCGGGGTCATTGCCCATAGGGTGAGTTCCACACCTCGCCGTCGCCATGACCCAGCCCGGCTTCGGGTCCGCGCCGCCCAGCCAGACCTGTGACGACGGCGGGACCCTGCTCAGCTTGAGCCAGCGCCAGTTCACCGATGGCCTGCTGGTTCGCCAACAGGGGTATGGCTGGCAAGGCGATCTGCCCGTTCTGTTGCTTGATCGCTGCTGGCTACGGCTAAAGCCGGTGCCTGTGCAAGACCTGGGCCAGGTCCTGCTCCCCGATGCCAGTGGGGAAGCGCCGGAGCTGGTGCGCTTTCGACACCTGCACCACTCGGGTCTGGAGGCTTGCCTGGCGGAGCAACTCTGCTGGCAAGAATTCGGACGGGAGTCCTTCCAGCAGGCCCTGAGGCGCTTCTGGAGCGCCCAAGAGACCGGCAACCACGGCTGGACCCTCGATCGCTACCTGGCCCTTTTGGCCGCCTACCGCCGCTGGATGGAGGCCGATGGGCCCAAGCCGATTCCCCTGGTGGTGCTGGCCCGCGCCGGTGCCCCGGAGCCGCACCGGATCGAGTGGTGCTGGCCATCGCCAACCCCCATGCGTCACACTGAATCCTGATTTCCAGTGCTGCGGTGATGGCGGACGAGACGAACGCATCCATCCAGTCAGCCAGCCCCCAGGGCCAGCAGGACGGTGGCTTCCGCGGCGGACGTGGCGGACGGGAGGGCGGTGGTCGTGAGGGAGCCGGTCGCGAGGGCGGTGGTCGCGAGGGCGGCAACCGCGAACCGGGCGGGTTCCGCATCCGCCTCAGTGAGAACGAAATGCGTGCAGCCCGCGCCATCCAGGAGGCCTTCGGTCTGCGGTCCACTGTGGCGGCCCTGGGCCTGTCCCTGCGGACGGTGGCCCAGCTGCTCGAGCAAGGCCAGCTTGATGAGGTCGTCGCAGCCCAACGGGCCCAGGCTGGACCCCGCCCCGAAGGGGGACGGCCCGAAGGTCGCCGCGAACCCCGGGGGGGTGGCGGTGCTGGCGGTCGCGGTGAGCGGCCGGCGGGCAACTCCCGTCCTAATCCCTTCGCCCGCCCGAGCAAGCCGGTCGCCGTGGCCGAAGAGCCCCTAGAAGTCCCTGCCGAAGAGGCCGCCCCCGCGGAGGCTCCCTTCACCGAAGATTCAGGCGCTGAAGGGAGCCCCGGGGCAGTAACGGAGATCGCGGCAACGGACATCGCTGCAGCGGACACAGCTGAGCTGGCCCCTGCAGCTGAGCCAGCCGCACCAGAGGCCTAAACGGCCCCTTGGCCGGTGGAGTGTGGGCCTGGCGTGGGTAACCCCTGGGTTGATGGACCTACGGCCAGGCCCTTGCCGATGGGGTGCCCGCCGACAGAGGGCTCTGCCCCAGCAGGGGCCCTGGCTGAAGCCGTCGATCAAACATCGCTCGGGCAGGCCATGCCCCAGGCCGGCAGGGCAGAATCCGCCGAACGGATTGGAGCCAAATGGCACGCGCAAGGGTTCTCTCGGGGGTGCAACCCACCGGGGCCTTACACCTGGGCAACTGGTTGGGGGCGATCCGCAACTGGGTGAACCTTCAGCACAGCCACGACACATTTTTCTGTGTTGTTGATCTGCACGCGATCACGGTGCCCCACGATCCGGCCCGGCTGGCGGCCGACACCCGCAGCACGGCAGCCCTCTATCTGGCCTGCGGCATCGATCCGGCCAAGGCCACGGTGTTCGTGCAAAGCCAGGTGGCCGCCCACAGTGAACTCTGCTGGCTGCTCAACTGCGTGACGCCGCTCAACTGGCTGGAACGCATGATCCAGTTCAAGGAAAAGGCCCTCAAGCAGGGCGACAACGTCTCCGTGGGCCTCCTCGACTACCCGGTGTTGATGGCGGCCGACATCCTGCTCTACGACGCCGATTTGGTGCCCGTGGGTGAAGACCAAAAGCAACACCTGGAGCTAGCGCGGGACATCGCCCAGCAGCGGATCAACAGTCGCTTCGGCAGCGAGGAGGCCCCGGTGTTGAAGGTGCCCGAACCGATGATTCTCAAGGAGGGGGCCCGGGTGATGAGCCTCACCGATGGGCGCAGCAAGATGAGCAAGAGCGATCCAAACGAGGGCTCCCGCATCAACCTGCTCGATCCCCCCGAGCTGATTATCAAAAAAATTAAGCGGGCCAAAACCGACCCGCAAATGGGCTTGGAATTCGGCAATCCCGAGCGGCCCGAAACCGACAACCTGCTCGGGCTCTATGCCCTGCTCAGTGGCCAGACCCGCGAGGCCGTGGCCGCCGAATGTGGCGAGATGGGCTGGGGCCGCTTTAAACCCCTGTTGGCCGAAGCGGCAGTTGCCGCCCTAAGGCCGGTGCAGGAGCGCTACGCCGAGCTCGCCAGCGACCCGGCCGAACTGGATCGGGTGCTCTCGCGGGGCCGCCAGCGGGCCAGTGAGGTGGCTGAGGCCACGCTGGCCCGCACCAAGGCTGCCCTGGGCTTCCTCCCTACCGCCTGAGCATCAAGGTTTTTCCTGTCCCAATCCAGTCCCCTAGCCCTAGGGGCCCTATCCCCTCGCCGGGCCCCCAGGGGGGCCATAACGGTCCTGCTCCGGGACCACCACCCCCGCCTGGCGCAACAGGCTGGACAGGCTCCAGACCTGGAGCATGAGCCGGTGCCAGGGGGTCATCGCATCCATCTCCAGGGCCATGGGGCAGGGGCTGGCCTGGCGCAGGGCCCGGGCCGCAGCCAGTTCGGCCAGGGCCGACTTCAGGGCCGTGGCCAGGCGGCGCTGCTCCGCAGGTGGCACCAGGGCATCGGGGGCCAGGTCCAGCAGGTCGAGACCGCGGCGGAACCAGTAATCGAAATCAACCAGCAGGGATTCGAGCAGCTCGTCCAGGAGCTGGCCTGAATCCGGAGCAGGCGATGAACGGTCCACCTGGCGACTGTATCGAGCGATTCGCCCTGCGTAGGATCGAACTTGCGCTTTCCCCCAGCCGTGACCGCTAGCCGCTCCGCCGATCCAGCCCTGAGCAACGGCGCGGCCCCTAGCAGCACCTTGACGCCTGCCGAGGCGCTGGGCCCAGCAACCGCCGAGGGACCAGCCATCAGCCTGCCGAAAACCAGCGAAAGCCCCCAACTGCTGCGCATCCGCCATTCGATGAGCCACGTGCTGGCCATGGCGGTTCAGAAGCTCTTCCCCCAGGCCCAGGTCACGATCGGCCCCTGGACCGAATCCGGCTTCTACTACGACTTCGACAACCCGGAACCCTTCACCGAAGCCGATCTCAAGGCAATCAAAAAGGAGATGGCCAAAATCATCGGCCGGCGCCTACCCCTACAACGGCTCGAGGTGAGCCGGGCCGAAGCGGAAGCCCGCATTACGGCCCAGAACGAGCCCTACAAACTGGAAATCCTGGAGGGCATCCAGGAACCGATCAGCCTGTACACCCTCGGAGATGACTGGTGGGACCTCTGCGCTGGCCCGCACGTGGCCAACACCAGCGAACTCAACCCCAAGGCTTTTGAGCTGGAAAGTGTGGCCGGGGCCTATTGGCGCGGCGATGAAAAACGGGCCCAGCTGCAACGCATCTATGGCACCGCCTGGGAAACCGCAGAGCAACTCGCCGAATACAAACGCCGCAAGCAAGAGGCCCTGCGCCGCGACCACCGCCGCCTCGGCACCGACCTAGACCTGTTTTCGATTGAAGACGAGGCCGGAGCGGGCCTGGTGTTCTGGCACCCCCGCGGTGCCCGCATGCGCCTGCTGATTGAGGACTTTTGGCGCTCGGCCCACTTCGCCGATGGCTATGAGCTGCTTTACACACCCCACGTGGCGGACATCAGCCTCTGGAAAACCTCGGGCCACCTGGATTTCTACGCCGAAAGCATGTTCGGGCCCATGCAGGTGGATGAGCGCCAATACCAGCTCAAACCGATGAACTGTCCCTTCCACGTGCTCACCTACGCCAACACGTTGCGCAGTTACCGTGAGTTACCAATTCGCTGGGCGGAACTGGGAACCGTCTACCGCTATGAACGGCCCGGCGTGATGCATGGCCTGATGCGGGTTCGCGGCTTCACCCAGGACGACGCCCATGTTTTCTGCCTACCCGAACAGATCGGCGATGAAATCCTGCGCATCCTTGATCTCACCGAGACAATCCTCAGCACCTTCGACTTCAAAACCTACGAAATCAATCTTTCAACCCGACCGGAGAAATCGATCGGTGATGATGCCGTCTGGCAGCTAGCCACCCAGGGCCTAATTGAGGCCCTAGAGCGCAAGGGTTGGTCCTACAAAATTGATGAGGGTGGGGGTGCCTTCTATGGCCCCAAGATCGACCTCAAGATTGAAGATGCCATCGGCCGGATGTGGCAATGCTCGACCATTCAATTGGATTTCAACCTGCCCGAACGCTTCAATCTTGAGTACGTGGCCGCCGACGGAAGCCGCCAGCGGCCGATCATGATTCATCGGGCGATCTTCGGTTCCCTGGAGCGATTCTTCGGGATCATGACAGAAAACTATGCCGGTGATTTCCCCTTCTGGCTGGCGGCAGAGCAGGTGCGCTTGCTACCAGTTACCGATGAGGTGCGGTCCTACGCGGAAGGGCTCTTGGCCCAACTCAAGGCCGCCGGAATTCGCGCCGCCATCGACCACAGCGGCGAGCGACTCGGCAAGCTGATTCGCAACGGCGAACAGCAGAAGATCCCCGTGTTGGCCGTGATCGGCGCCCAGGAGGCCGAGAGCGGCACCTTGAGCCTGCGCAGCCGCCGCGAGGGCGACCTGGGCGCCGTGGCGATCGAGACCCTGCTCATTGCCGCAAGCCAGGCCAACCGGGAGCGGGCGCCGGGGCTGGGACTCCTCGCCAGTCAGCCGGCGTGAACCAGTCGGCTTGAGCCAGCCGTTGGTCCAGGGCCGCCAGGCCCATGTCCCCAGTGACCGTCCCCAAGCCAGCCAGGCCCCAGGCCGGCCGGCCCCCACCCTTGAGCCCGATCCGCCCCATGGCCCCCATCACCCTGCTGGCCGGCGACCTAGGCGGCACCAAAACCCTCCTGGCCACCTACCAGGTTGACGGCACAAGCCTGATCAAGACCCGATCGGAGCGCTATGCCTCGGGCCAGTGGCCCGATTTCAACGCCCTAGTGGCCCACTTTTTAGCGGGCTGCGACGCGCAACCCAGCGCCGGTTGCCTGGCCGTGGCTGGGCCGGTGCGCCAGGGCCGGGTGAAACTCACCAACCTGCCCTGGGAGCTCTGCCAAGACTCCCTGGGCCGGGCCCTGGGGCTGGAGCGGCTGGAACTGGTCAATGATTTCGCCGTTCTGATCTACGGCTTGCCCCACCTGGCCGCCGAACAGCAGGCCCCGCTCAGGCAACCGGCCGGTGGCGGCGACCCCCTGGCGCCGGTGGCCATCCTGGGGGCGGGCACGGGCCTGGGTGTGGCCCTCGGGGTGCCAACGGACAACGGCCTGGTGGCCCTAGCCACCGAGGCCTCCCACTCCGAATTCGCCCCCCGCAACCAGGACGAATGGGACCTCAAGCAATGGTTGATCGCAGACCAGGGTCTGGAGCGGGTCTCGATCGAGCGAATCGTCAGTGGCACGGGCCTGGGCGAGGTGATGCGGTGGGTGCTCAGTTGCCACCAGGCCAGCGATCCCCACCACCTAGCCGGTATCCCCCTAGCCGACCTGCCCGAGCGCACCCACCAGGCGGCGGCAGCCGGTGACCCCCTGGCCGATCGCGCCCTGAGCCTGTGGCTGGGGGCCTATGGCTCGGCAGCAGGCGATCTGGTGCTGCAAAGCCTCTGCCTGGGCGGCCTCTGGGTGGGCGGCGGCACGGCGGCCAAACTGTTGCCAGAACTGGCCTCAGCCCGGTTCCTGGACCCCCTTATGGCCAAGGGCCGCATGGGCGCGATTGTGCAGCAGGTCCCGATCCAAGCCCTGGTTGACCCGGAAGCTGGCCTGTTCAGCGCTGCCTGTCGCGCCCGGATGTTGCTGACCTGAGGTCGCCGGGGGCCGGGGGCCGGGGATCGGCCCGTGTCCCGGCGGGTGGGACACTGATTCAAGAAGTAAGGACCCCATGGTGCGCCCCGACATCGGAGAGGGGGTTGTGGTCGATGTTCCAGCCACCACAGCCAACCTCGGCCCGGGATTTGATTGCCTTGGCGCCGCCCTCGATCTCAACAATCGCTTTGAGTTACGCAGCATTGAAGGCGATCAGGAGCGCTTCGACCTGATCATTGAGGGCAGCGAAGGTTCCCACCTCCGTGGTGGCCCGGACAACCTGGTGTACCGGGCCGCCCAGCGGGTCTGGAAAGAGGCGGGGGTCCAGCCCATGGCGATTGAGGCCCGGGTGCGCCTGGGGGTGCCGCCGGCCCGGGGCCTGGGCAGCAGCGCCACGGCGATTGTGGCCGGCCTCATGGGCGCCAACGCCCTGATCGGCGAACCCCTGAGCCGCGAAAAGTTACTGGAATTGGCGATTGACATTGAAGGCCACCCGGACAACGTGGTTCCCTCCCTGCTGGGCGGCCTCTGCATGACCGCCAAGGCCGCCTCCCACCGCTGGCGGGTGGTGCGCTGTGAGTGGTCGCCCGAGGTGAAGGTGGTGGTGGCGATTCCAGCCATTCGCCTAGCCACCAGCGAGGCCCGGCGGGTGATGCCCAAACTGATCTCCGTCGCCGATGCCGTTGTCAACCTGGGATCGCTCACCCTCTTACTGCAGGGGCTGCGCACGGGCAATGGGGACCTGATTGCCGATGGCATGCACGACCGCATCCATGAGCCCTATCGCTGGGGCCTAATCCAGGGGGGCCAGCAGGTGCGCCGGGCCGCCCTGGAGGCAGGAGCTTGGGGCTGTGTGATCAGCGGCGCCGGCCCAAGCCTGATGGCCCTGAGCTGCGAAGCCCAGGCCCAGGCCGTCAGCCGGGCCATGGTTCGGGCCTGGGAAGCGGAGGGCGTGGCCTCCCGCTCGGAAGTCCTGCCCCTGCAACAAACCGGTAGCCACTGGCGCACCCTCTGAGAGCCTGGGACCGCAGGGCTTGCCCAGCTGCCAAGCCTGGTGCCGTTCGGGCAGCCTGGCAACAAACTCCTGTCCCTGCCTAGACCCTGGCATTCCCTTGGACTGAGTAAAAATACTCAGCTGGTATATTGGGGCCATCTTGGGGTTGGAGCTGGGAAGCAGCCCAGCTTCCTTAATTTCCCTCAATGCCCGTTGTGATGGACGCGAATCTGCCCCTGTTGGCCGCGTCCTCCCTGCCTGACGATTGGCCCTGGTTGAGCCTGATTTGTCTGCTGCCGGCCGCGATGGCGCCGGTGCTGATGCTGCTCCCCGGCGACTCGAACGATCCCCGCCTGCCCCGCAGCATCGCCCTGGCCGTGCTTCTGGCCGATCTAGGGCTGATGGTCTGGGTGTTCAGCCAACGCTTCGACGGCTCCAGCAGCGCCCTGCAACTCGTGGAGCGGGTGCCCTGGCTGCCTTCCCTTGGCCTGGAATGGTCCCTGGGGGTCGATGGTCTCTCGGCACCCTTGGTGGTGCTCTCCGGCCTGGTGACCCTGCTTTCGGTGGCGGCCAGCTGGAACATCCACCAAAAAACCAGGCTCTACTTCGCCCTGTTGCTCCTGCAGGCCTCAGCCCAGGCCCTGGTGTTTCTCTCCCAGGACTTCCTGCTGTTCTTCCTGTCCTGGGAACTGGAGCTGGTCCCCGTCTATCTACTAATTGCGATCTGGGGAGGGAGCCAGCGCCAGTACGCCGCCACCAAGTTCATTCTTTACACCGCCACTGCTTCGCTGCTGATCCTGCTGAGCGGCCTGGCCCTGGCCCTCTCCGGCGACCATTTCACCCTCAACCTGTCGGAATTGGCAGCCCGCTCGCCGGGGGGCACCTTAGGCATGCTTTGTTATTTGGGCTTCCTGATTGGCTTCGGCGTCAAGCTGCCGATGTTCCCGCTCCACACCTGGCTGCCGGATGCCCATGGGGAGGCCAATGCGCCGGTGTCCATGCTTTTGGCAGGGGTATTGCTGAAAATGGGCGGCTATGCCCTATTGCGCTTCAACGTGCAGATGCTGCCGGAGGCCCATCTGCAATTAGCACCGGCCCTGATTGTGCTGGGGATTGTCAATATTGTCTATGGCGCCCTCAATGCCTTCGCCCAGGACAACGTCAAACGTCGTATTGCCTGCAGTTCGGTTAGCCACATGGGATTTGTGTTATTGGGCATCGGTGCCGTGGACAGCCTCGGGCTCAGTGGCGCCATGTTGCAGATGATTAGCCATGGCCTGATTGCGGCCGCCATGTTCTTTGTGACTGGTGTGTTCTACGAACGCACCAAAACCCTTTCAATTCCCAACATGGGAGGCCTGGCAAAGGTTCTGCCGATCACCTTCGCCTTCTTTCTGGCCAGCTCCCTGGCGTCCCTAGCCCTACCCGGCATGAGTGGCTTCGTCAGCGAAATCACGGTGTTTCTCGGGGTAACCAGCAACGACGCCTTCACCGTGCCCTTCCGGGTGATTGCGGTGGTGTTGGCGGCAATTGGCTTGGTGCTCACCCCGATGTACCTGCTGTCCCTCTGCCGCCGAGTCTTCTTTGGCCCCCGGATTCCGGCCCTGGCCGTGGTGGGAGACATGAAGCCGCGGGAACTGGTGATCGGCCTTTGTTTGCTGGTGCCCACCCTCACGATCGGCTTCTGGCCCCGGATTGCCATCGACTTTTACGAGGCCAGCACCACGGCCCTGGCCCAGGACCTGGCCCAGCACAGCCTGGGGGCCCTGGGCCGGCTTCCCGTCCTCGGCTGAACCACGCCAGCTGGGCCCTTCCGGTTGAAATGGGTAGTCGTCAAGGCCCCACCCGATGAGCGGTAGTCCCCAGGTTGTCCCTGCTCCTTTATTAGTGGGGGAGGGGCTGCCCGCCTTTGAGGCCATCACGGCGGCCCAGGTCGAAGAGCACATCCCAGAACTGCTTTCGATCCTGAACGGCGAGCTCGATGCGCTTGAAGCGCTCCTCTCGCAAGCCCTGGCCACAGGACGCCTGCTTGATTGGGCCGAAGTGATGGACCCCCTGCAACGGCTGGGCGAGCAGCTGCGCTGGAGCTGGGGAGTGGTCGGCCACCTCAACGGCGTCTGCAACAGCCCGGAACTACGGCTCGCCCATGCCAGCCAGCAGGCGGCCGTGGTGCAATTCGGCAGCCGGGCCGGCCAGAGCCAAGTGGTTTTCCGGGCCCTGCAAACCCTCGAGCGCCAGCACCAGGCCGCCAAGCCAGGGGCCCCGCACTGGCTCGATCGCACCCAGCAGCGGATCCTGACGGCGGAACTGCGGGACATGCAGCTGCGGGGTGTCGGCCTGGAGGGCGAGGTTCAGGCCGCCTTCAACCAGGCCAGCCAGGAGCTGGCCGAGCTCTCGACCCGCTTTAGCAACCAGGTGCTCGATGCCACCAATGGCTGGACCCTGACCCTGGACGACCCAGCCCAAACCGAGGGGTTGCCAGCCAGCCTCAGGGACCAGCTGGCCGAGGCGGCCCGGTCCGCCGGCCTGCGGGCCACCGATGGCAGCGAGGCCAGCTCGGAGACAGGCCCCTGGCTGCTGGGTCTGGACATGCCCCGCTACGCCCCTTTCCTCAAATACAGCCGCAACCGGGGGCTGCGCGAGCAGCTCTACCGCGCCCACGTCAGCCGGGCCTCCGGCCAGGGCGAAGCCGGCGATGCCAGCGCCCAGGGATCCAGCACGGCTGGCCCGCTCAACAACTGGCCCCTGATCGAAAGGATCCTCACCCTGCGGGGCGACCAGGCCCGCCGGCTGGGCTGGGCCAACTGGGCCGAGGTGAGCCTGGCCGCCAAGATGGCCGACTCGGTCGCCAGCGTCGAGGCGCTGCTCGAAGAGCTGCGCGCCGCGGCCTTTCCCATGGCCCAGGCGGAACTCGACCAGCTGCGCCAATGCGCTGCCCGCCAGGGAGCCCCCGAAGCCAGCGACCTGCAGCCCTGGGATGTGGCCTTCTGGGCCGAGGTGTTGCGCCAAGAGAGCTTCTGCCTCGACAGTGAAGCCCTGCGGCCCTACTTTCCCCTGCCGGCGGTGCTGGAGGGCCTTTTTGCCCTCTGCGGCCGCCTGTTTGGCATTCGCATCGAAGCCGCCGACGGCCAGGCCCCGATCTGGCATCCCGATGTGCGCTTCTTCCGCGTGTTCGAGGCCAGTGGCGGGGCCCCATCGGCAGGCGCCCAGGACGCCGGGTCCGGCGCCCCCCCAACCTCCCCAGCCGGGGCGGCCCAGCCCCTGGCCGCCTTTTACCTCGACCCCTACAGCCGACCCGGCAGCAAGCGCGGTGGTGCCTGGATGGACGAATGCCTGGTGCGCTCCCTGGGCCCCGATGGCACCCCGGTGGTGCCCGTCGCCTACCTGATCTGCAACCAGAGCCCGCCGCTGGGGAACACCCCAAGCCTGATGACCTTTGAAGAGGTGGAAACCCTCTTCCATGAATTCGGCCACGGACTCCAGCACATGCTCACCACCGTGGATCGGCCCCAGGCCGCTGGAATTAACAACGTTGAGTGGGATGCGGTGGAACTCCCCAGCCAGTTCATGGAGAACTGGTGCTACGTCCGGGCCACCCTGCTGGGCATGGCCCGCCACTGGCAGAACGGCGAACCCCTGCCGGAGGCTGAATTCGCCAAGTTGCAGGCGGCCCGCACCTTCATGGGCGGATCGGCCACCCTGCGCCAGGTCCACCTCGCCCTCACCGACCTGCGCCTGCACAGCGCCTGGTCGCCGGACTGCGGCGAGACGCCTGAGCAGCTGCGCCGCCGCATCGCCACCACCACCACGGTGCTGGCCCCGATCGAGGCCGACGCCTTCCTTTGCTCCTTCGGCCACATCTTTGCTGGCGGCTACGCGGCCGGCTACTACGCCTACAAGTGGGCCGAAGTGCTCAGCGCCGATGCCTTTAGCGCCTTTGAGGATGGCGGCCTGGCGAATGAGGACCAGGTCCAGGCCACGGGCCGCCGCTTCCGCGAGACCGTGCTCAGCCTCGGCGGCAGCCGCAGCCCGGCCGAGGTGTTTGAGGCCTTCCGCGGCCGCCAACCTTCAACCCAGGCCCTGATCCGCCATTCCGGCCTGGTGGCCGCCTGATGCTGGCCTGGGCCTAGCCCCCCTAGTCCCAGCTGGTGCCGCCCTGGCTGAAATCCTTAGGCAGCCGATGGCGCCGGCGTCATCCCCGGTGGAGCATGCCCTCAGGGCACCAGCAAGTCAGCCACGAGCGGGCCTAAGGCCTCGGGTCTCGTGATCAGGTCCTTGTGGGCCAGCACCGGCAAGGCCCGCACCGACCCCAGCGGCAACACCCCCCGCCAGGGGGGGATCACCATCTGATCGGTGCGGCAGTAGTAGCTGTGGCAGTCGATCCCCTCGAGGGAGGTGAAATCGCCATTGAGCTGGCGAAGTAGGGGGCTGCCCACTTTCATGGCGGCCACCGTGGGCAGCCACCAGCCTGGCCACGGCTGGGCCATGAGGGTGCCCCGCTGGGGACTGCCCACGCTGAAGAAGCGGCGGGTGCGGCGATGGCCGCCCAACAGTTGGATCCAGATGCGGCCAATCACCCCTCCCATCGAAAACCCCAGCAGGTCAATCGGCAGGTCTGGCCCAAAGCTGCTGGCAATGAGTTGATCGAGCTGGGCGGCCATGTCCCCAAGGGGCCGAAAGCCAAGGCCGTGGGGGAGATGGGGAATCAACAGCGGGGCGCGCCGGCCGGCCAGGGCTGCTTCGAGGCGTCCAAATAGGCGGGGCGTATCCCAGAGGCCATGGACCAGCACCAGGGGAACGGGCGCGGCTGGAGCAATCCAATCGGGGAATTCGGGGGGCACGGCTCGGCGGCGGCACGTCCCTGGTGAACCAGCACCAGGCCCCAGGCCCAGGGTCCCGCCGGACCTCTAGGAATGGGGGCTCCAATCATGGCGTCATCAAACCTGGGCCAATCCCAGGCTGGGCTGGTCAAGGTTCTGATCCTGGCCCTGCTCCTGCTCCCGGTCCTGCGCCCTGGCCAGCTCTTGGGGCTAGGGGCCCAGTCCCCCAACCATGCCTCGCTGGCACCGATGGGGCCACTAGCCGTGACGCAGGTGGGCGATGGCACTGGCCTGCAGGCGGCGGGCCTGGGCATGGCGCTTGGCCCAGGCCCTGACCTGGCCCGCCACATCGCCGCTGTCAAAGGGATCGGGGTGGCCGAGCAGCTGGGCCGACAGGGCTGCCTTGAGGCGCTTCTGACGCTGGTTGGTCCTGGCCCAGGCCAGGAATGCCGGATCCACCGGATAGCGGGACGGGGTCGGGAATGCCATGACAAGGCACCTCGTAGAAATCGGCCTCCCACATTCTGTAGCGGTTGCTACGAAGCCGGTGGTTACGACATCAAACTTCGCGCCCGCGGGCTGACCGGGCCGGGCCGGGTGGGCGGGCACCACTGGGCTGGCCGGAGCGAGCTGGCTGGACCGCTGGCGAGGATCCAGGGCAGCCAACCCGGGCCCAAAGCCACGCCTGGGCGACCAATCCGTTGGAATGGACCCAGCAACGGCCCTGTTGACGCGCGATGGCAGCCCCCTTGACCCGACTGGCTTACCAGACCCTGCAGCAGGGCAAGAGCCTGATGGGGCTGGCCCATAAGGAGGTCAGCCTGCGCCTGATGGGCGCCCTGGCCCCGGAGGGGGCCCCGAGCACGGTGGCGGTCCCGCCCGAGATGCTGCAGGCCATGCAGGCCTCCTTCCAACGCCTGCTCGATGTGGACTGGGAGGAGGCAGAGCAGGGGATCTATCCAGCCTCCCTGCTGTTTGATGCTCCCTGGCTGGAATGGGCCAGCCGCTACCCCCTGGTCTGGCTCGATCTGCCCGCCACTTGGAACCGCCGCAAGCAACGCCGCGTTGACGACCTACCGGCCACGGTGAACCGCAGCGACTATCCCAGCTACTACCTCCAGAACTTCCACCACCAGACCGACGGCTACCTGAGCGACCACTCCGCCTCCCTCTACGACCTGCAGGTGGAAATCCTGTTCAATGGCACCGCCGATCCGATGCGGCGGCGGATCCTTAAGCCCCTGGTCTGGGGCCTGCGGGCCTTCGCCGATCGGCCCGCCAGCCAGCTACGTGTGCTGGATGTGGCCACCGGCACGGGCCGCACCCTGCGCCAGATCCGCGCCGCCCTGCCCCAGACCCGCCTGGTGGGCCTGGACCTCTCCAGCGCCTACCTCCGCCAGGCCAACCGCTGGCTCAGCCAGCTGCCCAGCGAATTGCCCCAGCTCGTCCAAGGCAATGGCGAAGCCATGCCCTTTGCCGACGCCAGCATGCAGGCCGTGACCTGCGTGTTCCTGATGCATGAGCTGCCGGCGGAGGCGCGCCAAAACGTACTGAACGACTGCTGGCGCGTGCTCGAACCCGGAGGTGTGCTTGTGCTGGCGGATTCCGTTCAGTTAGCCGATGCGCCCCAATTCCGACCCGCGATGGAGAACTTCCGCCGCATGTTCCATGAACCCTATTACCGCGATTACATCAGCGATGACATCGACACCCGCCTAACTTCGGCTGGTTTCAAGGCGGTGCGCGCCGAATCCCACCTGATGACGCGGGTCTGGACAGCGACGAAGTCCTGACGGGACCCTTGCAACATCGTTGCTAGCCCATAGGGTTTAACCATTACAAATCAGCGATCCAATGGCCAATCCGTTCAGCGTGAGGTGGTTGGAGGGCTGGACCTTCCAAACCGTGCTGATGGAGGGAGCTGTTCAGGTCGAAGCCCATGGCTTCGGCATTTGCTTACGCACCCCGGTGCTGCCCGGCGAAAGCCCGGTGACGGCCGCCGATCGGCTCGTGCTTGCCGAAGATCGGCGCCGCAAGACCCTGCGGGCAGCCTGGCTGCGGGGCCGCAACCTGCCCGACACGGCGGGGGCCCCGGACCTGGAGGGGGCCGCGCCGGAACTGGGGCCGATCATCCGGGTCCAGGCCTAGGTCGGGACCGAGACCGGGACCGGGGCCGGGGCCGGGACAGGCCCAGGTCGCCCTGGGGAGGCCCCAGCTGGCCCAGCTCAAGCTCCTACCAGGCCAGCACCGACCCTCAGCGCTGCAGCCAGAGGGCCAGCACCAGGGCTGGACCGCCCCAGCGCAGGGCTGTCCAGACAACCTCCTCTGGCCATCGCTGGGCCCGCAGGGGCTTGGGCAGGGGATCGAAAAGCCGTTGGGCCAGCAGCATCCGCTGGCGCAAGCGTCGGTTCGCCAGGCTGCTGTCGCCCTCGCCCAAACGTTCGGCCCGGCTGACTTGGGCCAGCAGACCGGCCAGCTGGTGCAACCAGCGACTTGGCTGGGCTGGGCTCCCATGGGATGGGATCCGCTGGGTTGGAGAACGTCGGGCTTGGGCCATGGCGCCAGGATGGGGCCATCCCCCGCCCCCCGTCCAGTGGTTTCTGCCAGGCCCCAACCGCCGCAGCCAGCCAGCTGGCCCGAGGGCAGCGCGGCCGGCGCCGCCCAATTGCATCAGTTGCTAACCATCACCGATCGCCAGTGGCATGCCTTCAAGGGCCAGCCCCAACGGCGCGCCGCCGAACAGTTGGCAGCGGCCCTGGTGTTGCTGTTGGATCCGGCCAACCCCCCCCAGGCCCCCGTGGCCACCCAGCAACGTCTAGCCAGCATCGCCCTGGTCGAGCACGGCCTGGCCTGGTTGAAGGGGGACCTGCGCGATCCCGGCTGCCCCCAGCACGGCCCGGCTGCCCCTGGCGCGATGACCGGGGATTGATCCCCAGCAGCAACGGCCCCGGGCCCGGAATGGCGCCCTAGGGAGTGTCCCAATCCCTAGCCCTGGATCAAGCCCAATCCCATTCAGACCGCCCAACCGCTGCGGCGCGCCGACACTTGCACCCGGTTACCGCGGCGGCTCCAGCGCACGTCATCGAAGCAATGGTGGATCAGGAAGAGACCCCGGCCGCCGCGGGCGTGGGGCTCAAGCGGCAGCTTGCATGCCCGCTGCTGGAGCGAGAGGCCCAGGCCCTCATCCTGCACCTGCCAAATCAGCCAACGGGGGGTGAGAATCCGGCGCACCCGCAGGCATTTGCGCGGGTCATTGCCGTTGCCATGGCGCACCGCATTGACGAGCACTTCCTGGAGCCCCAGCTGCAGGCTGGCAAGCTGCTGGCCGCCCTGGATCGGTTCCAGCAATAACTCCAGCAGCGGCGCCAATTGCAGCGTCGAGGGGGTAATGAAATCAGTCCAGCGCACCAGCATCGCCGCTTGATATGGACCGGGTTCAACCCTACCCCCTAGGTCCCAGGCTCCACCGAGTTTGATCTAGCCCCGCGGGGGATCCTGCCGTCAGGCGTAAACCCCACCATCGTCGCAACAAAGAATCGGCTCGGGTTACGGGCCCGCCAGTGGGGGCGGCGAGCCAATCGCCTTAGGAGGGCAGGCGGCTCTTTAGGCCGGGATGGCTGAGCAGGGCATCCATCAAACGCACCCCCCGCAATTGGTTGACCAGGGGCAGGTGCCCGTCCGGTGCCGCCAACGACCAGGTGAAGGAACCCGGATAGCGGGTCCAGGTGCCATTCAACTTCCACCCCAATTTCGGCCAGAGCAGGTCCCAGCGGTCGCCACAACTGCGCAACAGGCGCAGCTGCACTGAAAACCCGAAACGGCCTTGGGAATAGGTGAGCCAAAGGCGATCGAGACTTTCGAGGTCCACCGCAGCGATCGGCGGCACCTCGCTGTAATACACGTAACCCCGGGTCACGGCGGCCGGGCCCGCCAGCTGGCGCAGGTTCTCGCTTGTGATGCGATCGGCCAGCTCGTAATCCCGGGCCATCAGGGCCCCCTCTAGGGGGCCGTAGTCGAGCCCCCTGGCGCTGGTCACGGCCAGCCAGCCGGACCGATGGCGCTGGCGAAAGGCCCGGCTAAGGCCATCATCTTGATGGAGCAACAGCTGGATCAAGCTTCCCGCCGCCCAGTCATCGCCAGTGGCATCGAGCCGGTCGAGTCGTTCGGCGATCAGGGGGCGAATCTGGTCGACCTGCTGGTCCAAGGCGGCGAGCAGGCCCCGGCGCTGGCGGGCCGAGCTGGTGACAAAACGGTCCAGGAGCTGGTCGGGGCTGGCCGTGGTGTTGGCGGGTGGTCCGGAAAGCATGGGCACGGGCCGGCCTGACGGTGCGCCAGCGTGGGGACACTATGTCAGGCCAGGCCAAGCGCCGATGCCCCAGGCACCCCAGCAAATCAGGCTTGCTATCGAGACTTTTCTTGGCGGCCAAGGAACGGTGGTTGATGTGCGCAGCCCCGGCGAGTTCCGCCAGGGCCACATCCCTGGCGCCCACAACCTGCCCCTCTTCGATGACGACCAACGGGCCCAGGTCGGCACCACCTACAAACACTCGGGCCGCCAGGCAGCCGTGCTGGAGGGCCTGGGCCACGTCGGCCCGCGCCTGGAGAGCCTGGGCCAGGCGCTGGTGCGCCTGGCCGCCCTAACCCCGGCAGCCCCCCTAAGGCTCCATTGCTGGCGAGGCGGCATGCGCTCCGAGAGCGTCGCCTGGCTGGCCCAGGGCCTGGATCTACCGGTGGTGCTGCTGCAAGGGGGCTACAAGGCCTACCGCTCTTGGGCCCTGGCCCTGTTTGAACAGCCCTGGCCCCTGCGCCTGTTGGGGGGCCGCACCGGTAGCGGCAAGACCGAATTGCTCCTGGAACTGCAACGGCGGGGGGTGGCGGTGATCGACCTGGAAGGCCTGGCCAACCACCGGGGCAGCAGTTTCGGTGGGCTGGGCCAGGCCGGGCAACCCAGCAGCGAGCAGTTCGAAAACCTGTTGGCCACGGCCCTTGGGCCGTTGCGCCAGGCGGAGGCGATCTGGTTGGAGGATGAAAGTGCCCAGGTGGGCCGCTGCCGGATTCCCGCCGGCCTCTGGCGCCAGATGAAAGGGGCGCCGCTGCTGGCCGTGCAACGGCCCCTCGAAGCGCGCCTTGATCACCTGGTGGCCCTCTACGGCCACCAGGGGCAGGCGGGCCTGATCGGGGCCACCGAGCGGATTGCCAGGCGACTGGGACCCCAGCGGACCGCCCTGGCCCTGGCGGCGATTGCCGAGGAGAACTGGCATGGGGCCTGCCGCCAGATCCTCGACTATTACGACCGTTGCTACGACCATGGACTCCAGGCGCGCCCAGCCCTGCCGTCCCTTAGCGGCGCCCCTGGTCAAGCCGGCGGCTCCCACGGGCCACCACCCCAGGCCGCCCCAGGACCTGCCGGAGAGCCGTCCAGTCCTTTCGATCTGGGCCTCGCCCCGGCCCCAGAGGCGGCCGACCTGCTGCTGGCAGCGGGGCTGATCAGGCCCCTTCTGCCGCGCCCGGGCCCTGATTAAGATCGATTTTTGTGGGCACCGGCATGGCCGCCATTCAGTTCTTCCCCGGTGTGGACGAGCCGGTGGTGCCCGACATCCGGCTAACCCGTTCCCGCGATGGCCGCACCGGCCAGGCCCTGTTCGTGTTTGAAGGTCCTGATGCCCTGGCACCAGAAGCCATTGGCGACATCGGTGGCATGTACCTGCTCGATGAAGAGGGGCAGTTGGTTACCCGGGATGTCAACGCCCGCTTCGTCAATGGCAAGGCCAGCGCCCTGGAGGCCACCTTCACCTGGAAAACCACCGCCGATTTCGAGCGTTTCATGCGTTTCGCCCAGCGGTACGCCGATAGCCATGGCATGGGCTTCGCCGGCAAAGAAGAGGACGAGGACGATGGGGTAGGCCAGGAGGAGGCTTGAAACTCGGCCACTGGCTGACCCTGCTGGGCACGGCATCCGCCCTGATCCTGCTGTGGAGTTTGCGGGACGTGTTGATCCACGTCTTTGCCGCGATCGTGCTGGCCATGGCCCTTTGCACCGCCGTGGGGGTAGTTCGTCGCCGGCTGGGTTGGCCCAGGCCCCTAGCCCTGGCCATGACGCTCCTAGGGCTAGTGGTGCTCGGCCTGGGCTTGGGGACGCTCCTGGTTCCCCCCTTTGTCGATCAGTTCGGCCAGTTGCTGCGCCAACTGCCGGCGGCCTTTGCGGTGCTGATCCGGCTGATTCAGCAGGGCCTGGACCAGACCACCCATCTGATCGATGGCCAAAGCCTGCTGGAGGGGGGACCAACCCCCAGCCAGTGGCTACCCCCAAGCCAGCCAGGGTCCCCGCCCGGAAGCGGCGTGCTCGCCGCGGGCCTGGGCGGGGGGGCCATGAAATTGTTGGGATTTGCCGGCAGTTTGGGCAGTGCCCTGATCCAGGTGTTGTTTGTGCTAGCCGTGAGCCTGATGATCGCGGCCCAACCCAGCGCCTACCGGGAGGTGGCGATCTTGCTCGTGCCGTCCTTCTACCGCCGGCGCTTCCGCAAGGCCCTGCTGCTCTGCGGTGAGGCCCTCAGCAGCTGGATGGGAGGAGTGCTAATCAGCTCCTGCTGCGTGGGCCTACTCGCCGGCATCGGCCTCTCCCTGCTGGGGGTCAAGTTGGTGGTGGCCAACGCCCTCCTGGCTGGCCTGCTGAATGTGATCCCCAATGTGGGCCCCACCCTGGGCACCCTGTTCCCCATGTCGGTGGCCCTGTTGGTGTCCCCCTGGAAGGCCATGGCCGTGCTGGGGCTCTATGTGCTGATCCAGAACCTCGAGAGCTATGTGATCACCCCGTCGGTGATGCATCACCAGGTCAAGCTCCTACCCGGACTCACCCTGATCGCCCAATTCGGCTTCACGGTGGTCTTTGGGCCCCTGGGGTTGGTCCTGGCCCTGCCCCTGGCGGTTTGCCTCCAGGTGCTGGTGCGGGAATTGTTGATCCGTGACCTCCTAGACCCCTGGAAGCAGCACCGTCTGGCAGCATCGGCCATGGGCCCAGGGGGTATGCGCTGAAGCCGCAATCGGGCCCCTTAGCCAGGTCCTGAAGCCTGATCGAACCGCCATGAGCCGGTCCCAATGAACGGAAGAACCCTGCTTGGCCTGCTGGCCCTGGTGGTCCTGGGACTGCTCGCCTGGGAACTGCGCTGGGTTTTGCTAGTGCTGTTTGGCGCCGTGGTGGTGGCTGTGGCCCTGGATGTGCCGGTCAGCCTGCTGCGCCGGCTGCTGCCCCTGCAGCGCCCCCTGGCCCTGCTGGTTGTCATTGCGCTGCTGGTGGTGCTGGGTTGGAACCTGGGGGGCGTGTTGCTGCCCGACCTCATCGCCCAGGCCCAGGAGTTCACCCGCCTGGCGCCAATCCTGCTGCAGCGGCTAAGCCAGTTCGCCACCGAAGTGCCCGCCCTGCGCAGCCTTGAGCAGCAGATCACGTCTATGGCCAGCTGGGACAAACTGCAACCCCTCGGCAGCCAGCTGCTCGGCTTTGCTGGCGGCGCTGCGAACAGCACCATTCAACTGCTGTTGATGGTGTTACTCGCGATCCTGCTGGCCCTTGATCCCCGCAGTCACCAGCGCCTGGTGATCGCCGCCACCCCCAATGCCTACCGCCCGCTGATGGCCGACCTGCTGCGGGACTGCCGCCAGGCCCTGGGCGGCTGGCTGGCCGGCATGACCATCTCGGCCAGCAGCGTGTTTCTGTTCACCTGGGCTGGCCTGGCGGCCTTGAAGGTGCCCCTGGCCCTCCTGAGTGCCCTGGTGTGCGGCCTGCTCACCTTCGTGCCCACGATCGGCCCGACCGTGGCCACCCTGCTGCCCCTGGCCATGGCCCTACTGGTGTCTCCGGCCAAGGTGGCCCAGGTGTTTGCGTTGCGGATGGTGCTTCAGAACGGCGAGGCCTTCCTACTGACGCCAATCCTGCTCAGCCGCACGGTCAATCTGCTGCCCACGGTGGCCCTGATGTCCCAGTTGTGCCTGGGGGCCCTGCTGGGCCTGCCCGGGGTGCTCCTGGCCCTGCCGGGGGTCGTGGTGCTTCAGGTAATCGCCCAGAAGGTGCTGGTGGAAGAGATCATGGACAACTGGTAAGCCGCTGGAAAGCTGGTAAGCCCGCTGGCTTTCCAACTAAAACATCTTCATCAGCCTTCGCAATCAGCCTTCTAGAAAGACCGATTCAGCGCACGCGCCTCGGCATCAAGATCAGCACCAGCAACACTGTCACAGCGAGGGGATGCTGACTAACTGCATACCCCAACGAAGACCAGGTGAAGTGGTCGACAAGAAGCTGTATTTCCCTGCGTAAATCAACAATCGCCAAAACGGCCAGAACAACAACAAGCCAGGAAATACGCCCCATCAGCGCCGTGAAAGCACTGGCAACAGGGTGGGGGCCACGCCAATGCTGGACCAGCTCCCCACGGCAATCCCCACGGCCAAGGCCACGGCAAACCAGAACAAACTGGCTCCACCAAAGAAGATCAGACCCAGCAGGGGCAGCAGGGTGGTCAAGGAGGTGTAAAGGGAACGGGTCAAGGTGGCATCAACCGCCACATCCACCTGGTCGGTCAAAGCCAGCTGACCCAGGGCTTTTTTCTGCTCGCGGATGCGGTCAAACACGACCACGGTGTCGGTGACTGAATAGCCGGCAACGGTAATCAATGAGACTGCAAAGAGCGAATCGACCTCAATACCAAAAAAGATGCCAAGCCAGGCAAACAAACCACAGGTAATGATCACGTCATGGGCCAGGGTCACGATCGCCAGGAAGGCAAAGACCCGGTCATAGCGGAAGGTGATATAGAGGGCGATCGCCGCAAAACTGACCAACAAAGACACCATGCTGCCTTGCAACAACTGGGATCCCAAGGTGGGGCCAATGGTGTTGACCGAGGTCCCGCTGGTGATCAGGGGCCCCGCCAAGCGATCGATGCCGGCGATGACGGCCTGGCTCTGGTCTGCCGCCAACACAGGCAAACGCAACAGCAGGGTCTGGCCGCCATCGAGCTGTTGGACCTTGGCACTCGAGAGGCTAGGGGCCTGCTCCCTGGCCTTGGCAGGCAAGGTGAGGGCCGCCAGCCCCGCCTGGATCTGGTCGAGGGAGATCGAGCCACAATCGGCCAGCGTGCATTGGCGCTCCAGCTGGATCTGGGTGCCGCCGGTGAAGTCGAGGCCAGGCTTTAAGGGCGCCCCAATGGCAGGGCTAAGCCAGCTAACTAGCAGGCCAATCACACTCAGCAAGCAGGCCAGGCCCGAACCCCACCAGGCCAGTCGCTTGTACTGGCTGATGCGGAAACGGGGGGTGGGGCTCTCGGTCACGGTCACAGGCTCGCAAGTGGACTCAGGTGGACGCCGGGGGAAGCTGGGCCAGCGGCAGAAAGTAGCTGCTGCGGCGCAGGGATGGGTAGCTCATCAGCAGACGAAGCAGGGCCCGGGTGCAGGTCAGGGCGGTGAACAGGCTGAGCAGCAGGCCAATCGCCAGGGTTACCGCAAAGCCCTTGACCAGGCCCGTGCCCAGCGCAAATAGGGCCACACAGCTGATCAGACCGGTGACATGGCCATCAAGAATCGAAGACAAGGCCAGGGAAAAGCCTGTGTCGATCGAGCGAATCAGGCTATTGCCGGAACGCAGCTCTTCCTTGATGCGCTCAAAGATCAGCACGTTGGCATCCACGGCCATGCCGATCGAGAGGATGAAGCCGGCTATACCCGGCAGGCTCAAGGTGACAGGAACCAGAGCATAGATGGCCAGGTTGAAGAGTGAATAGAGGGTCAGGGCCAGAACCGAGACAACCCCTGGCAGCCGATACACGACCACCATGAACACCGCCACCAGGGCCAGGCCGGAAAGGGCCGCCATCAGGGAGGTGCGCACGTTTTCAGCTCCGAGGGAAGGGCCAATGCTGCGCACCTCAATCACCTTCACCGGCAGGGGGAGGGAGCCACCGCGCAACTGAACCTCCAGATCCCGGGCCTCATCTGCCGTAAAACGGCCGGAGATGCTGGCGGAACCACCGGTAATACCTGCAGCCTTGAATTCTGGTCCCACACTGGCCTCACTAATCGAGCGGCCATCCAGCACGATTCCCAGCAGCCGGCCCGTGCCTGCGATCGACTGGGTCAGGGCGGCAAACTTTTCCCCACCCTCACGGTTGAAGGCCAGGGTCACATCCCAACCATTGCCACTTTGATCCTGCTGGCGGCCGGCGCCAACCAGATCCTTGCCAGTGAGGCTGGAGGGAACAAACAGGGCCACTACCCGGCGGTTGACTTCCTTGAGCAGCAGCTCCAGCTGGTCCGTTTCCGAGGCTCCGGGAGGCACGCTCAGGCCTAGGGAGGTGAGGGCCTTGGCCAGATCCTCGGACGAAAGGCTGGGTTGCGGTTCGGCGGGCTTGTCGGTGCTGGCGCCAGCGGCGGCCGCCTTGGCCTTGCGCAGACCCAGCACCGCATCGACCTGGCGCTTGAGCTTGAGCAGTCCTTGCATCTCAGCTTCGCTGCCGGGTTTCTGCACCCGGAACTCGAGTAGGGCCGTGGTGCCGAGCACCTTGGCGGCGCGGCTGGGGTCCTGCTCGCCGGGCAGCTGCAGCACGAGCTGGTCGTTGCCGACGGTTTGGAGGGTGGATTCGGCCACCCCCAGCCCGTTGATGCGGCGCTCGAGCACGTCCTGGACGGCTTCAAGCTGTTCCTTCTCCACGGTCTTAATCCGGCCGCTGGGCAGCACCTGCAGGGTGAGCTGGCTGCCACCGCGCAGGTCAAGCCCCAGCTGCAAGGGGAAGCTGGCGAGCAGGGCGCCGGCCGCAATCGCCAGGGCCAGGATCAGGGCAAACCACCCCTGTTGACGTGCCATATCAGAGTTGGCCGGATTGAAGTTGCTTGGCCGCCGCGACGATCTGGTGGGGCTGGATGATCGTGAGATTTTCCAGGGTGCCGTTGTAGGGGGTGGGGATGTCCTGGCTGGAGAGCCGGATCGGCCGGGCCTCGAGGTCGTCGAAGCAATGCTCGGTAATCAGGGCGATTAATTCGGCGCCGATGCCGCCGGTTTTCATGCACTCCTCCACCACCAACACCTTGTGGGTCTTGCGGATCGAGCGGGCCACCGTCTCCATGTCGAAGGGCTTGAGGCTGATCAGGTCAATCAGTTCCACATCTACCCCGTCTTTCTCCAGCTGCTCAACCGCCTTGAGGCAGTGGTGGCGCATGCGCGAATAGGTGAGGATCGTTACATCCTTACCCTCGCGCACCACATCGGCCTGGTCCAGGGCGCAGATGTAGTCGCCCGTGGGGATCTCTTCACTGAGGTTGTAGAGCAGCACGTGCTCAAAGAACAGCACCGGATTGTTGTCCCGGATCGCCGCCTTCATCAGGCCCTTGGCGTTGGTGGGCGTGCTCACCGCCACGATCTTGATGCCAGGCACGGCATGGAAATAGGCTTCCAATCGCTGGCTGTGTTCGGCGCCAAGCTGGCGACCCACGCCACCGGGTCCCCGCACCACCGTTGGAATCGTGTAGTTGCCGCCGCTGGTGTAGCGCAGCATCCCCATGTTGTTGGAGATCTGGTTGAAGGCGAGCAACAGGAAGCCCATGTTCATGCCTTCCACGATCGGGCGCAGGCCGGTCATGGCGGCACCCACCGCCATCCCGGTAAACCCGTTCTCGGCGATCGGGGTATCAAGCACCCGCAGTTCGCCGTATTTCTCGTAGAGGTCCTTGGTGACCTTGTAGGAGCCGCCGTACTGGCCGACGTCCTCTCCCATCACACAGACGTAGGGATCGCGGGCCATCTCTTCGTCGATGGCTTCGCGCAAGGCGTTGAAGAGAAGCGTCTCTGCCACGGCGGGGTTGCGGTCCCGGCCGCTGCCGGGGGAGGGGCCAACCTATCTCAAGCCCCACCAGCGGCGCAGCTGGTTCGGCGCCCCCCAGGTTCAGCCGCCGGCGGCGAAGGTGGCGAGCAGGAGCACCGAGAGGAGCATCCCGGGGGAAAGCAGCAGCACCAGCAGCTCCAGGTCGTGGACGGTCATGGCAGCCGGAGATCGGAATTGCTTAGCCCGAGGTTAGGAAGCCCCGGGGGCCTCGGCCCGGCTCAGACTGCGGATGAACACCAGAAACAGCCCCAGGGCCACGAAGGCACAGGAAAAGGTGGACAGGAATCCCATGCCCACAATCAGCGTCTTGATGGCCGTGGCGATCGACTGGGCAAACCGGGCCGAGTAATGGGGCGGATGCAGGCTGAAGTAGAGCACCACTCGCTGGGAGAAGAGCAGGCACACCCAGGCCATTAGGGCACTGGTGAGGGACCCAGTGAGGTACGACAACGGGGACTTGGGGCTGGGCCCGGGCGGCACAGTGCTGGGGGCGTCTGCTGGGTTGGCGTCCCGGTTGGCTGGGCGCTTGGTCATCGGCATGGGGACGGTTGCCCCCCGGGCCGTCGGCTCATCGCTGACGGCCGCCTGGGCGGGTTCACCTGGGCCAAGCCCAGCCTGGGTAGCCGTTCCCTCCCAACCAGGGGAGGCCTCCGCCCTGGTGTCCCAGGGGGCCTGCATTGCAGCACTGGGGGCCATCGGCTTGGCCGTTGCCTCGCTCAACGGCTCGCTTGCGAACTCGGCCAGGGGCCTGGGGGGGGCGTCACTCACAACGGGACCTCAGCTGGATCAAGGGTGGCACCCGAGCCGCTGCAGCGGCAGCACCAGGATTCAAAGCCGGCGGCCCGTAGGGATCCAGCCAGGGCCTCCTGGGCCGCTGATGCTGCCGCCAGGTCTTCGAAGAGGGCAAACAAACTGGGGCCGGACCCACTCATGGCCACGGCCAGGGCCCCATCAAGGCTGCCTAGCAGGGCCAGGCCCTCGACCACGCTGCCCACTTCCGGTTCCACCACCGCCTGTAGGTCGTTGCGCAGGCGCGGCAGGGGAGCCTCGCCGGCCAGGGCTGCCACCAGGGGGCCCTGGCGCAGGGCCTGGCGCCGCTGGGCGAAATCGACCTCGTGCTCCAGATAGAAATCGCCGCGCAGCTCGCGGCAGCGGCCATAGGCCCAGGGGGTGGAGACACTCGCCTGGGGATGCTTAATCAGCAAAACGCCCAGGCGGGGAGGCTGATCCAGCTCCAGGGGTTCGAGCCGCTCACCGCGCCCGAAACAGAGCTGGGTGCCGCCCGCCAGGCAGAAGGGCATGTCCGAGCCCAGGGCCGTGGCCATGGACTCCAGGTCCGCCTTGCCAAAGCCACAGTCCCAGAGGGCGTTGAGCCCCACCAGGGCGGCGGCGCCATCGCTGGAGCCCCCCGCCAAGCCCGCCCCAATCGGAATGCGCTTCTGCAGGTCGATGCGGGCACCCAGTTCGGGCAAGCCCGCGCGGGCCCGCAGCAGCTCGGCGGCACGCACGATCAGGTTGGAGCCGTCCGTGGACAGGTCCGGGTTGTCGCAGCGAAGGCTGATCTGGCCGTCGGCGGTGGGGTTGAACACCAATCTGTCGACCAGATCGAGGCTCTGCATCACCATCGCTAGCTCGTGGAAGCCATCGGCGCGCAGGCCCAGCACCTCCAGATGCAGGTTGATCTTGGCCGGGGCCAAAACGGTGAGTTCGGGCATGGCTCAGGCAGGGGAAGGGAGGTCGGTTCCCAGGCGCTGATTCAAGCCGGCCGCCAGCTCCACCCACTGGGCCGGGGCAATCTCCTGGGGCCGCTGCTGCAGCTCCACCCCGGCGGCGGCGGCCAGGGCCTGCAGCTCCGACTCCGGCACCAGGCCGGAGAGGGTATTGCGCACCATCTTGCGGCGGGAGGCAAAACAGCGGCGCAGCAACTGCTCCACCCGGCGGGCCAGCTCCGGGGCCAGTCGCTGCTCGGGGGGCAGGGGATCGAGGCGCACCACCTCGGATTGCACCTTCGGCGGCGGCTGGAAGCAGCGGGGCGGCACGGGGCAAACCGTGGTGCATCGGGCCAGCAGCTGCATGCGCACGCTCAGGGCCGAGAAGGCACTGCTGCCTGGTTTGGCGCGGATGCGCTCGCCCACCTCCTGCTGGACCAGCAACACCAACCGTCCATAGGCCGGCTGCACCGGCCGGTCCAGGCGCCCCACCAGGCGCTCCAGCAGGGGGCCTGTGATGTTGTAAGGAATGTTGGCGACCACCTTGCAGGCGGCGGGGAGGGGCACCTCGAGCACATCGCCCTGGAGCAGGCTGAAACGGGGATCGGCGCCGAAACGTTCCTGCAGGCCCGCCACCAGGTCCCGATCCAACTCCACGGCCGCCACAGAGGCGGCCGCCGAGGCCAACAGTCGTTCGGTCAGGGCACCGCGGCCCGGCCCCACCTCCAGGACCCGGTCTGCGCCGTTGAGCTCGGCGGCGGCCACGATCCGATCCAGCACACTGGCATCGATCAGCCAGTGCTGGCCAAAGCGCTTGCGGGCGTGGTGGGCCGCGAAGGTCATGGCAGGGGTGGCTGGGGAATCGATTGAGCTCCCAGATTGCCCCGGCTGGGGTCCGGCCATAGACAGGAGCATTGATTCCGAGCGCCATGGCCAGCAATCACCGCCAGCCCAGCCCTAAAAACCAATCCCAAAGTCAAGCTCAAATGCAGCAACTGCCATGGAACCAGGGCCACTTCGCTCTTGGGGGATGGCTGGCCCCCAGGCACCAGAGCCGCCTGGGGGGCCTGGGGGCTGCCGGGAGGCGAGGGCTGCTGCTGGCGGCAGGCCTGGTGCTGGCCAGCCAGGCTTCAGCTCGGGCTGGCTCGGTGACGGCCGAATCGATCTGGGACCGGGCCAATGCGATACAACGGGCCACCAGCCAGATCCCCAGGGGAGCCACCGTCACCGGCAACAGCTGCCTGGAGGTGGACCTGCGGGGGGGCAGCACCCGTTACATCTGCACGGTGACCTACAGCTCGCCCCCAGCCACCCCGGCGCCCACCCCCGCCATCGCGCCATCGGCTGGCTCCAACGGGTCTAGTCCCAACGCACCCAGCGCACCGGCCCCCTAAGCGGCGGCAGGGGCACCAGGGCGCAGACCAGTTCGAGCCGGTAGGGCTCCCAATCGGGATGGTCGGCCAGCCAGCAGCGCCAGGCGCGACTGACCCGCCGCCGTTTGCGCCCATCGAGGGCCGCTGCGCCCCAACGGTCCGGCCCGGCCCGGGCACGTCCCTTCACCTCCACAAGTAATAGGCGGTTGCCCTTGGTCACGAGCAAATCCAGCTCGCCCCAACGGCAGGTCCAGTTGCGCGCCACCAGGCTCCACCCCCGCGAGAGCAGCAGCCGCAGGGCCCGCTGTTCGGCCCAGCCGCCCTGGCGCTGCTGGCTTGTCCGTGCCATCTGCCATCCCCCCCATGGGCCCAGGATTCCCCCATTAGCCCCCTCAAGCCGCCTGAGCGGCAGGGGTGCTGGCGCTAATGCCTAGGCTTGGTTCAGTCCTGGGGCCGCCATGGTTCGCCAACTGCCGCAGCGCCTGAGCCCGCCCTGGAGTCGCCACCGCTGGAGCCCGGTTCTGGCGTTGGTGGGGGCCTTAACACTGTTGCTCCTGGCCGGAGCACCGGCCCTGGCCGCCATGGACTATGCCAAGCAGTCCCTGATCGGCGCCGATTTCGCTGGAGCCGACCTGCGTGGGGTCACCTTCAACCTCACCAACCTGCGTGAAGCAAACTTCCATGGCGCTGACCTGCGCGGCGCCAGCCTGTTTGGAGCCAAGTTGCAGGATGCCGACATGGCAGGCGCCAACCTGCAAGACGCCACCCTGGATTCCGCCGTTCTGGAGGGCACCAACCTCACCAATGCGGTGCTTGTTGATGCCTTTGCCTTCAACACCAAATTCCGGGATGTGAGCATCGAAGGCGCCGATTTCAGCAACGTGCCCCTGAGGGCCGATGCCCTCAAGGCCCTTTGCGCCATCGCCAGTGGCACCAATCCGGTGACCGGTGTGGCCACCCGCACCAGCCTGGGCTGCAGCTGAGATGGCCTTTGATCCCCGCAGCCTGGAGCGCCTCAAGGAATTGGGCCGCACCCTGCCCAAACCCCTGCCTGCGGCGGCCGCGCCAAACCAAGGGCCGAAACGGGCCAGCGAACAGCGCCACCGGGTTGAAACCGAAACCGATCCCGATGCCCTGTTCCGGGAGCTAATCACGGTCAGTGCCGATGGCAGCGTGCCGCCCCATCTGCTGGAGCGCCTGCGCCAGGCAGAACAACAGGCCCTGACCAAGCCGGCTGTCGCCAGCCCAACGGGCCAGCCCCAAGCCCGCCAGGTCCTCGGGCCAGAGCCTGGCAAGGGCCGGGGCCGGCCCCAGGCCAACCAGGTCCAATCCAAACGGGGCCTGGCCAGGGGCAAGGCCCAGCAGCCGACCAGCGATGGGGAACGGCAGCTCTACGCCGACTTCCAGGATCTGCTCCACCTAGACCCCCTGGAAGACCCAGCCCCTGGCCCGAAACCCCTGCCCCGCCCCGATCCCACGGACCGACTTAAACCCAGGCCCACGGACCGACGCCGGCAGCCCTAAAGCCGCCCAAGCATGGGCCCAGTTCGGACAACGATCCATGCCTCAATAGGTTCGTGAAACAACTACGACCCCTATAGCAATTGTCTACGATCTAACTAGCCTGCTGCACGGAAATTCAGCCTGCAAGCCTGAAGTAGTTGGCCTGTTCATCTGGGATCCGACCACCCAATCTGGGTGAATCAGGGAGGATTTAGCCCTCAACCACCAACCCTGGATCGTCTTGGGGTTGGCTTCTAGCCAACAGGTCTGCCGCCGCCGGCAAGAAGTATCCCTGAAACACGAGTCCATACATCACAACCGCCAAGGCGAAGGCCGGCATCAAGGGGCCCCAGGCGACTGGACTGGCGGCCGCCTGCAGGGCAATCGCAATCGGCACGGCACCGCGCAGGCCCGCAAAGGTGGAGAAAAGCTTCTCCGGGGTATTAAACGCAGATCGATGCAAGGTAACAAAGGCCATCGCCAGTCGGCCAACAATTGTAATAAAGAACACCATCAAGGCATAGCCCTTGACCGCCCACACACTGGCCGGGAAAACCACCAATCCAAGGCAGATCAACACGACAAACTCGCTGGCTCGGTTCAGCACAGAAAAGTCAGATGCAATCGCCTCAACATTAACCTTACTGGAATTACCCAAGATACAGCCCATCACATAGGCAGACAGAAGGGGACTACCACCAAGATGGAAAGCCGTTGCCGTCGTTAGCATCAAGAGGGCAATACTGACAGCTTCCCCGCCGGATCCCTGAGTGGAGTAATCCTCGCGGGAAAGAATCACAACCCCTAGCAAGGCCCCTGCCCAACCAACAACGGCGCCGACCGAAAATTCTAGGCCAACATCACGCAACAACATCAGCGGGTCTTCTAACTGTCCCTTGGCTAGGGCCAGGGCTAGACCGGCAAGAATCACTGCAACCGGATCATTAAAACCCGATTCGCACTCAATCAAGTTAAGAAGTCGCCCGGGAATCTTATCGGCGATGGGACGCAACAAAGCCAAAACCGCTGTAGCATCCGTACTGCAAAGCATCGCCCCAATAAAGAGCGCCAGGGAAAAACTTGCGATAATTTGATGGCCCGAAGAGGCGACCAAGGCAGGATGGGCGTGACCACTTAGGTTGAGTTGGGATAGCCCATAGATCAGGGCTGTGACCGTGCCAGCCGTGATCACACATCCGAGGGTAGCCATGCGCAACCCAGACCAGATCACCTTCCGCATCACCTCCCACCGGCTGGTCATCCCGCCGTAAAAGAGAATCACGACAAGCCCAAGACTAGAAATTCCCTGGGCCTGCTCAAGGCTGATCAGGGCTTGATTTTCACCTAACAAATCGGGAAACAATAGGCCCAGAATCAAAACTAGCAACATCCCAGGCAGCTTCAGCTTCTCAGCAATGCCCTCAAGCATCAGCGAAAGCAGCAACAAGCCACCAAACACAATCATATAATTATAGGTTTCCTGCTCCATGAATAATGAATGCACTAGGGGTCTTAACAGCCAATCCTAATCGATTCAACTCCTAGCCGCATCCCCCGGCAAAAGCTACCTGGGATGATTTGAGAGTCGTCCTGCCCATTGCCAATTCCACCCAACCCTTTCCCAGGCCCTGGTCATGGCCGCAGGGGGAGGAACTGGGGGGGGGCGGCCAAAATCGCGTCCAATTTCAGCCTGATAACCGATCAACGCAAGCCGAGGGCAAGCCAGCCGGGGGCCGTCATGGGGTGCCACCCCATTGGCGGGCCCCGGCCTCCATCCCATTGATTTCCCTGCCCTGGGCCCGCACCATCGCCTGCTGCAAGTCGAGCAGTTGCCTATGGCTGGCATGGATCTGGGCCATGGCGGCCATCATCACGCCCATGCGGTGGTGGAGCACCATCTCGGAGAGGAAGGCCCGATCGAAATCCTTTGCCTGGCCTAAGGCAACCAAGTCCGAACCTGGCTTAGGTAGACCTGGCTTAGGTAGACCAGCCATACCCATGCCCATGCCGTGCCCGCCATGGCCATCCCGCCAGGGCCATGGACCCCAAGGACCGGCACCGGGGTGCCGTACCACTGTTGATACCAGCGACGCATTTGCACAATGTCCTGGCTTTGGCTGGAGATGATGCGCTGCGCCAGGGCCCGGATCTCGGCACGACGGGCCTGGCCCAGGGCCAACTCGGCCATGGCGATGGCCCCCTGATGGTGGGGAACCATGGCCGCAATGAAGCGTTGATCCGACACCCCCATGCCAAGGGGACAGGGGCTCCCCAGAGCCGAACCCGGGCCATGGGGGGGATGAACGCCGCGGGCAAGGACAGGGCAGCGGCCAGCCGCAAGCTGAGGCCCATCGGCGGCATCGAAGCCAAAGGCCCCCGTGGACACAGCGCTAAACCCAGGGGTTCGCGCAATCGCCTTCAGGGCCTGGGGCCAGGCCTCAGGCGAGGCCCACCAATTGCATCGAGGTGGTCCACATTGCTTCTGCAGTTGCCGGGTTGCTGGCCTGATCGGAAAGCTCCTGACCAAACTGCTTGCCGCCCTTTTTCTGGCGGTTGCCCCAACTCCAATGGACCCCCGAAACGGCAAAGGCCGGGTCGGCCACCACCTGGGCCAGGCGCTCACCGGCCAGGGCCTGGCTCACGTAACCACCGGTGATGTTCTTTTGGAACCAGGGGAAAATTGTCTGAAAGGCCCTGGGCGTATTGCGAAACAAAGGGGAATCAGCCACGCAGCCGGGATAGAGCGAGCTGAACACGATGCCGGTGGACCCATGCAAGCGTCTGTGCAGCTCCTGGGTGGTGATCATGTTGCAGAGCTTGCTGTCCTTGTAGGCCTTACCGGGCTTAAAAGCCTTGCCACTGGCCATGGCGATTGGCGCCTTAAAACCGGCCTTGAAGCCAGCGAGATCCCCCAGGTCTGCCGGAGCCGGGATGGGAATCTTGCCCCCCAACTCCTTGGAATTGGCGGTAACCGTACCCATGATCACCACCCGCGGCGAGGGGTGGGTCGAGCGCTTGAGATCCTCCAGCAGCATCTGGATCAAGAGGAAATGGCCCAGATGGTTGGTGGCCATGGAGATTTCGTAGCCCTGGGGCGACCACTCGGGTTGCTTCAACCGGGGTTTATAGACAGCTGCATTGATGACCAGCGCATCGAGGGGCAGGCCCAGGGAAGCCACCAGGGTTTCCACGCCCACACGCACGCTCTCTAGATCGCCCAGGTCCATGCGCAGGTGGTGCACCCGGCCAGCATCAATGCCGAGGGAGGTGGCGGCAGCCGCGGCCTGCACCGGATCCCGATTCGCGGTCACTACGGTCCAGCCGCGATCAATGAGGGATTTCAAGGCGTTGAGGCCGACGCCCGAGGTGGTACCCGTAATCAGGACGGTGCCGGGGGTGCCGCTGGTTGAATCCACCAAAGGCATGGCGGATGATTCACTAGCAGACGATTGCTGGGCGGACACCATGGAGCCTGGAGCTGAACGGCAACCAACCTAGGGATGGACTAGGGCTTTGATGGCTTTGACTGCAGGGGGCTCAACAGTTGGCAACCCAGGGGAGTGTTCCCAGACAATCCTGAGCCGATCGGGGGCAATCCATTGATCCTGCTCCCGGATCAAGCGCTGTTCACCGCCGGTGGCAAAGAGGCGATCAAAACGATCTTCGGCCTTGTTGAGCTTGGCCTGCTCAATTGCCAAAATAGCCGTAATTTCGCCGTTGCGATCGAGCCTTTCCTGGTAAGCCCCAGCCAGACGGACCAAACTGACGGCCGCCACTAGGGACAGACCCACCTTGATGGACAAGCCGATGGCACTACAAATCTTTTCCTGCTGGTCGCTAGAGGGATGGACCAAGGGGAAGGCTCCATCGCTGGACCCAGCCTGGCCAGAGCCGGATGGCACCAGGGGAGGTTGGCTGCCGCCAAAACTTGGCAACGCAAACAGGGCTCGGAACGAACGGGCTGGCTTGGGACTATCAAGGTGGGCTTCCCCGTCCTTCAGGCTGCCGCTAGGACTCCCAGGCCGGGGCCGCCTGGAGCTGGAGTCCTTCGAACCGGCCTGAGAACGACGGCGGGGAAGGGAACTTCCCTGGGGTGGTCGGGCGGGCCGGGGATTGCTCAAGACTCAAACGGATTAGGTGTCCTGCTTCTAGCAGGACACTTGGACCCTGCCAAGGGGTTCAGGACTCTTGCAGGGTCACCGCCAGGCGCACGGCCAGAACGCCGGCATGGGCGGCCACCACCAAGGCAATCGCCACTTCGGCCAGGGTGAGGGTGTGGGCCATGGGGGCATTCGGCAAAGTCTTCGCATCTATTGTTTGCCTCCGGGACCAATCCGGCCACCGCTTCGGCCCTGGCTGTCACAGCTCTTGACCCCTAGGAACCCGCCAGGCAACGCTGGCCCCACGCCCTTGGCCTGCTCACCTTGTCCCCAGACCCAGTGCCCCCAGGCTCCCTGCCCCCGGTTTTGAGCACGCCCGAACCAGTGGTGGTGAGCGCTGACCAGGTGCGCCAACTGGATCTTTCCAGCCTGGAGCCCTGGCTGGAGCTAGCTCCGGCCGAGCTGCTGGCCCGCAGTGGTCAGCTGAACCTCAGCTTTGCCTGGCCCCAGGCCCCGGAGGATCCCCGCGAGCTCTCCGAGATTGCCGAACTGCGGCTCTGGAGCCTGCGGGCCGACGCCCAGTACCCCTGGTTGACCCTGGTGCTGGAGCGCAGCAACGGCCAGCTCTGCCGCCATGTGGCCATGCAGCTGCCCCATAGCTTCAGCCGCAGCGAGGGGATCCGCTTTGCCCCCGCCAGCCTGGAGCTCTGGATCACCCATCGCCTGTTCCTACTGGAGGCCTGGGGCCGCAGCCAGGGGCTCGCCTGCCGCGGCCAGCTCACCGCCATGGCCACCGTATTGGGCTACGAGCTCGATCCCCAGTTCTGGACGGCCCTCGACTAGGGCCCGCCACCTAGCCAGGCCCCAAGCAACGCCTCCAGCCCCACCGGGACGCTCTGCCTTGATGCCCGCCTAGGAGCTGGCCAGCAGCAGGCCCAGGGCACGTCGCCCAGAATCGAGTGCCAACAGTAAACAGAACAGGCGAAGCAGCCAGACCAGCCGGCCCTCGCTGACCCTTTGCAGGCGTTGGGCCGACCAACGGGCCCCCAGGCTGGCGCTGAGCCCCAGCACCAGGGCCATCACCAGATTGCCGCGGCCATCGGCGAGGAACGTGGCCGACGAGATGGCCGCGGAGGCAAACACGGCCAGGGTGCTGAGCCGGATCGCCATGTACACCCGAACCGCCAGGCCCCGCACCATCAGGGGCACCATCACCAGGCCGCCACCGACGCCGAGCATGCCGCTGGCGCAACCGGCCACCAGGCCCACCAGGGCTAGGGGACCCAGCCGCAGGGGGGCGGCCGGGCCGTCCTGGCCGGGGAGGGGCTTGCGGGGCTCGATCACCAGGCTTAGGACCAAGTACATCAGGGCCTGCAGTCCCAGCAGCACCCATCCGCTTAAACCACTGCCCAGGTGGCTAAACAGCAGGCCGCCGCCCAAGGCACCCAGACCGATCGCCGCCGCTCCTCGGAGTGGCAGGTTGCCATTGCGCAAATGGGTCCAGCTGCCGGCAAAGGTGGTCGGCAGGATCGCCAGGGTGCTGGTGGCCAGGGCCTGGTGGGGGGCCAGCCCCAAGCCCAGCAGGAGGGGGGAAAACACCAGCCCGCCACCGATGCCAAGCAGGCCGGCCAGCAGTCCGGCGATGATGCCCATGGGGATGAGCGGGACCAGCTCCCAGGGCACCACGGCCATTCCCTGCAGCTAAACAGGTCCCCAGCATCCCCCATGCCCCAGCGGCCCCGTCCACTCCGCCTGTGACCACTCCAGCCGTGACCACTCCATGGCGCTGGATTCCGCCCCTGGCGGGCAGCGGACCCATGCAGATGGCCCTGGACGAACTGCTGCTCGACCAGGCCGTGGCCGCGAGGGCCCCCCAGGGCTGCCTGAGGCTTTACAGCTGGGCTGGTCCCTGGCTGTCGCTGGGCTATCACCAGCGCCATTTGCCGGCCACCTGGCTGGCCCTGGCCGAGCAGGGCCAGATCGGCCTGGTGCGGCGTCCCAGCGGCGGCCGGGCCGTGCTCCATGGCGGCAGCCTCACCTACGCCCTGATCCAACCCAATCCAGCCCAGGATCGGCGCCAGGCCTACCGCCACCACTGCCGCTGGCTGCAACGGGCCTTCGCCGAGCTGGGCCTGCCCCTGGACTTCGGTTCTGGCCGGGCGGCGGCTGGGGGCGGGAGTTGTTTTGCCAGGGCCAGCGCCGCAGACCTGGTCCATGGCAACGGCGCCAAACGCATCGGCAGCGCCCAGCTTTGGCGCCGGGGAGTGCTTTTACAGCACGGCAGCCTGTTGATCGATCCTCCCCGGGAGCTCTGGTGGCAGCTGTTCAACGAGCCCCCACCGGAGCTACCGGTCCTGCCCGAGGGAGGCGCGGAGCTAGGGGCGAGGCTGCGACGGGCGGCGGAAGGGGATCTCTGTGGAGGCAGCCTGCGGGAGCGCCCCCTCGATCGTCAGGAATGGGCAGAACTGCAAGGGCGTATGGCCAGCCGACCCAAAGCTTTTCAAGACGGGATCTGCCTAAGTCGAAGCTAGTGAGTCTTGGCGAGGCCAGGCCAAGGGCTTAATCCAGCCCCTGGCCTGGCCGAAGACCGGGCCCTTTCTCCCCAGGCTTCGCAGTTGAGGGCTGGCTGGGACTGGCGGCCATGGCTTCGGCCACGGCCGCCAGGGGCAAGCCCATTGGATAGGCGCCCTGGCGGCGAGCCGCCTCAAGCAAGGGGGCGGGCAGGCGCACCCCCAGTTTGGCTAAGACCACCTCGGCCAACTCGGGCCGTTCAATCGTGCCGCAGGGCAGGCCAGCGGCACTGAGCACCAGCAGGCGGGGCGGGCGGGCCGCCTCAAGCTGCAACACGGCCTGCCAGAGGGGAGCGTCGTCGCGGATCGACGGCAGATCGGCCAGGGGGCGGAGGTGGTCGCCGATCCGTTCGTCGTCCCAGCGCTGCACGGGTAGGGCCTGCAGGGGAGCGTCATCGATCAGACCGCGCCAGCGGCCGCCCTCACAAACCAGCAACCAATCGGCCAACCCCTCGGGATCGGCGAGCCTGAGGCGACTCAGTTGGCGCAAGCTGGTGCTTGGATCCAGCACCCTGTAGCGGCGGCGCGAGCCATCGCGCACTTGCAGATCCCGCAGGACTCCCTGGAGGGCCTGGGACTGGGTCTGGTTGCGGGCGGCGCCGAAACCGAACCAGCCGAGCAGGATCAACCAAAGGCCGCCGATGCTGCCGCTGCGCAGAAGCACCACCGTGCCCAGGCCGATGGCCAACAGGGAGAGCAGCAGGCCTGAGGCCGTAGCCACCTGGACGCCGCGGCGCTGGCTCCCGGTCCATTGCCAAACCAACGCCTTGAGGATCAGGCCCCCATCGAGGGGCAGGCCAGGCAGGAGGTTGAACAGGCCCAAGACGAGATTGAGCTCCCCCAGCTGGCTGACCATGGCGCCCAAGGGGGGCGAGAGGTGGGTGGCGCCATGGCTGGCGCCCATCAGGCCAGCCGCCAACAGCAAACTCACCAGGGGGCCGGCGGCCGCCACGATCAGGGCGCCCCGGGCCGTTGTCGATTCCCGTTCAATGCTGGCCACACCCCCGAGCATGAACAGGGTGATGCTGCGCACCTTGACCCCCTGGGCAATCGCGGCAAATGAATGGCCCAGCTCATGCAGCAGGACAGACACAAACAACAGCAGGGCCGTAGCCAGGGCAAGCAGCCAGCTCAGGGGTTCCGCACCTGGGGCCCCAGGCCCCAGGTGCGCCTGCTCGCCGTACTGCTGCTGAAAAGCCAAGGTGGCCAGGGCCAGGATGACAAACCAGCTGGGATGGATGCGCAGGGGAATGCCCCGGATCCGTAAGAGCTGAAAGCCTTCACCCACACCCAATACCCCGTTGCCCCGATCCTAGAAAGACTTTCCTACGAACCTGCCAGCCCGCCCTGGTGGAGCCAAACCCTTGCCGAAAGACCGTCCAGCCGCTGACCAGCCGGCCCGCCCCGCGCCAAACCCGGCTCCGGTGCCGCCCCATCCGCCCCAGGCGCAGCGTCCCTGGCTAAAGGTCTGCGGCCTACGCCAAAACGACCAGGCGGCCGCGGTGGCCGCCCTGGGGGTCCAGGCCCTCGGCGTGATCGGCGTGGCCAGCTCACCGCGCTGGCTGGCTCCAGCCCAGCGGCAGGCCCTGTTTGCCGCCATGGCCGCCGCCAATCCCGCCTGCCTGGGGGTTCTGGTGGTGGCCAACCCCCTGGATGGCGAACTAGGTGGCCTCGAGGCAGGCCAGGGCCACCAGGTGCTGCAACTCCACGGCCAGGAATCGCCAAAGCGCTGCGCCGAGCTCAAACGGCGCCTGGGGTTACCCCTCTGGAAGGCCCTCCGCATCCGTTCCAGCACCGATCTGGAGCTGGCCCTTGCCTATGAAGGGGTGGTGGATGGCCTGTTGCTCGATGCCTGGGTGGCGGACCAGCTGGGGGGAACGGGCCAGGCGATCCCGATCGAGCTGTTGGCCGGTTTTCGGCCCGGCTTGCCCTGGTGGCTAGCCGGCGGCATCTCCCCGGAGCGGGTGAAACCGATTTTGGAGCAAATCCACCCCGATGGTCTCGATGCCTCCAGTGCCCTGGAGCGCGCCCCTGGCGACAAGAGGCTCAGCCGCGTCGCCGAGCTGGTGACAGCCGTGGAGGCCTGGCGCCAGCACTAGTCGCGCCCAGGGATTCAGGGAAGGCTTGAACAGAAGCGTCCAGGGGAGGGTCCACGCAGGGATGGATCCAAGGGAAAGATCTTCGAGAAGTGGTTTGCACCCAAAGTGCCAGTCCACATTTGGAGGTTGCGCCGAAGCAGCCAGCTGCCAGGATTCCGCCAGTTCATTGCCCTGCCCATGGCCTCCTTGCGTTCTTCAGCCCTCTGGGCCCTTCTGCTGGGAACGGGCCTGCTCGGGCCCGCCACGGCAGCTTGGAGCCAGGACCTGGTGGGCTGCCAACTGGTGGGTGCCAGCCTCCAGTGTGTGCCTGGGATAACCGCCGATCCCCAGCAACAGATCAAGATCATGCGCCAGGAGATCTCTAACGACATCCAGCAAGAGGGCGCCGTGCAAGCCCAGATCAATGGCCTGCAGCAACTGGTGCTCCAGGGCAAGGCCGAGGCGGGCCAACTATTGGTGGCCACAGCCCAATTCGATGCCGCCATCGCCGTGCCCCAAGCCAACTACCACTGGTATCGCCTGGCCCCTGGCCAGCGCAGCTGGGTGTTGATTGAAAGCGCCCAGGGCACAACGTATGTCCCGGCCGCCATTGATATTGGCCAGCAGGTGATGGTCGTAGCCGTAGTCAATCAGAACGGCAAGGTAAAACGGGCATCGTCGACACCAATCGGCCCCATTAGCGCCTCAACCAAGTAGACATTAAAAGCACCTGGGGCCCTAAATGGCCCCAGGCAACGTTGATCTCCTAACTTTAGAAAACTGGAACAATGCTACCGCGTGGGAACTAGGACTAAAAACTGCCGCAATTAAATATTGCCTTCATGCATAAACTACCTCAATGGAGTTGGCCTTCGAAAAATATCTCCCATCTATAAGCAAAACTCAATAAAGCATCGATTCCTGTTGCTTAACCAGCTCAAAAAATTCCTGCTTGAGGCTGGGGTCATGCCGGAAATCACCCCTGACCACCGAATTCACCATGCTGGTCTGGGGCTCCTTAACGCCACGCCACTTCATGCAGTAGTGCTGGGCTTTCACAAGAATCGCCAGCCCTTCCGGTTCGCAGAGGCGCTCAATCTCATCAGCCAGGATCATCACCGCCTCCTCCTGGATGTGGGGGCGGGAGAACACCCAATCGGCAACCCGGGAAAACTTGGACAAGCCAATCACCCGATCCCCAGGCTTGATGCCGATCCAGCAGTTGCCAAGAATTGGCACCAGGTGGTGGGAGCAGGCCGAACGAACGGTGATCGGACCAACCGTATAGATCTCGTCGAGCTTTTTGACGTTGGGGAAACTGGCGATCTTGGGCTGGTGGTGATAACGGCCCTTGAAGACCTCATGGAGGTACATGCGGGCGACCCGCTCGGCGGTTTCCTCGGTGTTGTGGTCGTTGTCGATATCAATCACCAGGCTGCGCAGCAGCTCGCGCACCTTGCCTGCCACCTCGATTTCCAACTGATCAAGGTCGCCGTCCTGGAGGTGCTCGGCGATGTTGTCATTGGCCAGGTAGGCCACCCCGGCCGCATCGAGGCGCTGGCGAATGCGCAGGCTGATCGGCAGGGGCACCGTCTCAGGCGAACTGGTGACGCGTGCCGTGATGCTGGTGGGCAAGGTGGACGTCATGGATGGGACTCAAAGGGCGCCGGTGGACGGCATAAGGGTGAGATCCTCCACAACTTGGGAGGTGGGCTGCTGGGCCAGATAAAGCAGGGCTTTAGCTGCAGTGTCTGCACAAAGCATGGCACGGCGGTCGAAGGAACTGTGAACGGTCTCGCTGTCCCAAAGGGGCGTATTCACCGCACCCAGGGTGAGGGTGCTGACCCTGATCCCGTGGGAACGTTCCTCTTCCGCCAGGCAGCGACTGAAGGAGGCCAGGGCCGCCTTGCTGGCGCAGTAGGCCCCCCAGTCCGGAAAGGCCTGGCGGGCCGCATGGCTGCTGACATTGATGATCAAACCACCTGGGCCTTGGCGCAGGGCGGGTAGAACGGCCTGGCAGACCTGAAAGACACTGGTGATGTTCAGTTGAACCAGCCATTGCCATTCCGCCAGGGGCATTTCCGCGAGGGAAGCCGTAGCGGCAACCCCGGCATTGTTAATCACCACGTTGGGGAGCAAGCCCCGATCGAGCAGCTCGGCCAGGGCCGGAGCGATCGAATCAGCAGCGCCCAGATCAATCCCGGCCGTTTCGACCCGGACCCCTTGGGGAGTCAGTTCGGCGGCCAGGTCAGCCAGGGCACCGGTGCTGCGCGCCACCAGCAACAGGTCATAACCAGCCTGGGCAAATAGGCGGGCGCTGGCAGCGCCGATGCCTTTCGAGGCTCCGGTGATCAGGGCAACGGGCAAGGCCGGCTAGGACGCCGCTGCCGCGGTCGCCAAGGATTGGAAGACAATCTTAAGAGCTGGGGTCCGCAACTGGGGGCATGGAGACCAAACCAGGCGGGTAACTGGCGCATCGACGCGAGCCCGGCCCCTAGCTTCAACCAGCCCGGAAGGCACCCGTGAGCACACCCCCTTCCAGGAACTGGCCCATGCGCCGGAACTTGGCATAGCGCTGGTCGATGAGCTCGGCCTCACTGCGCTGCTGCAGGTCGGCCAATTGCTCCAGCAGGGCCCCTCGCAGGGTCTGGGCGGCCTGCAGGGGTGCCCAGTGGTTGCCGCCAGAGGGTTCGGGCAACACCGCATCGATCAGACCCAGGCCCAGCAGGTCGGCGGCGGTGATCTTGAGGGCCTCGGCGGCCACAGGCGCCTTGCTGGCATCGCGCCAGAGGATCGAGGCGCAGGCTTCGGGGCTGGCCACGGTGTACACGCTGTGCTCAAACATCAGCAAGCGATCGGCCACGCCGATGCCAAGGGCGCCACCGGATCCCCCTTCTCCGATCACGGTGGCAATAATCGGCACCCGCAGCCGGAACATCTCGCGCAGGTTGACGGCAATCGCCTCACCTTGGCCCAGCTCTTCAGCCAGCACGCCGGCATAGGCACCGGGGGTGTCGATGAAACTGATAATCGGCAGCCGAAAGCGGTCGGCATGGTCCATCAACCGCATCGCCTTGCGGTAGCCGCCGGGCGAGGCCATGCCGAAGTTGCGGGCGACATTTTCCTTGGTATCGCGGCCTTTCTGCTGGCCAAGCAGCACCACCGACTGGTCGCCGATACGGCCGATGCCACCGACTAGGGCCTGGTCATCGGAGCCCCGGCGATCCCCATGCAGCTCGTACCACTCATCGGTGAGCACCTGGATGTAATCGAGGGTGCTGGGCCGTTGGGGGTGGCGGGCCACCTGGATTTTCTGGGCCGGGCTGAGGCTGCTGAAGATTTCGACCCGTCGCCGGGCCGCCAGGGTTTCCAGCTGGTGCAGCTGTTGGCTGACATCCACCTCGGAGTCCTTGGCCAGCTGGCGGATCTGCTCGATCTGCTCCTCCAGTTCCACCAGGGGTTTTTCGAACTCCAACAGTGGACGGCGGGCCATAAACGGAAAGGCAGGGGGATGGGAAACACCAGGCTGGGCTGGTTCGGGGAGCGGGTTCCTAGGCGGCGGCGAGCACCGCCCCGGGGCTGGGGGGAGCGGCCAGCTCCAGGCCTAGGGCCTGGAAGCCATGGCGCAGGGAGGCTTCCCCAACCCAATCCATGGACTCCAGGCTGATGTTGTTTCGGCCCCAGCTGAAGTTGGTGTGACGCGCTTCGAAATCGAGAATCATCGCCTCGGCAAAGCAGGCAAACATCTGGCGCTGGGGTTTGGCCATTTCGGCCACCTCCATCATCTGCCAGCCGATGTCCTGCCAGAACTCCACGATGCCGCCCTTAAGCACATGCACGTCATCACCAACGAATTTGCTATCAAGATTTTTGGGGTAACCGCCATCCACCATCAGACAGGGCTTGCGCAGGCTGCTGGCCTCAATACTCAGGCCCTGGGGCAAGCTCGCCACCCAAACGACCACATCGGCCTCGGCTAGGGCCTCTTCGAGGGCCAGGATCCGGCCGCTGCCCAGGGAAGCCTGCAGGTCGATCAGGGGTTGGGGGCGGCGGGCCACCAGCAGCAGTTCGCCAACGCCAGAGCGCTGCAGCCAACGGCAGCAGGCACTGCCAATGTCACCGCTGGCGCCAACCACGGCAACCTTGGCCGTGGCCAGGTCGATGCCCAAATTGGGGGCGTTCTCCTCGACCTGGCGACAGATCACCCAGGCGGTGTGGGTGTTGCCGGTGGTGAACCGCTGCCAATCGAGGGCGGTGGCGCTAACGCGCTCCTCCTTGAGCAGGTTGAAATCCTCAAAAATGATCGAAGTAAAGCCGCCTAGGGCGGTGATGTCGATGCCGCTCTTCTGGGCCAATTCCATGGCCTTGATCACCTTGCGCTTAGCCGTCTTGAACCGGCGCAACATCTCAGGCACAAACACCGAATCGATGTAGGCACCCTCAATAACCTTGCCCGTGGGGCTGGTGACAGACACCTTCTCCACCAGCTGGGGCGGAGCACTGCACCACATGTCCAGGTCGCCGTCGGCGTATTCCTCGAAGCCCAGGCTCCGGGCCTTGTGGCGGGCCTCTTCGAAGCTGGTGGAATGACCGATCAAACCGAACATGAAGCCGTCAAGGAAGGGGCGTAATGGCTGCGGATCCGGGCGAATCCCAGCAGGTCCGGCCATCTTGCCACTGGTGCCGGCCCGGGGAGCCCCCCTGCGGGGCTGGTGGCAGGGGACTCAGCCCACTAGGGCGGCGGCGGCCATCTTGGCGATTTCCCGGTTGGTGAAGCCCACTTCCACCAGGGCTTCCTGGTAAGAGGAAAGGAAATCGGCCATCAGATCTTCCTGCTCCATTTGCAGGACGGAGGCATCGGCGGCCACCTGCTCGAGCATCTTGCGCACTAGGGGCAGGTTCTGGCGGTTGGCCTGCTCAAGCTCCTCGCGGGCCGTGTCCAGGTTGGCCTTGAGCCATTCCTGGCCGTAATTGAGGTGGGTGTATTCGTCCTTGACGACCCCTTCGGTGATCTTGCGGGCGAAGGGGTCGGCCACGGGGATATAGATGTGATAGGCCGAGATCGCAAAGGCCTCGATCAAGATGGCCTGAATCAGCAGGCAGGTGACAACCTTGCCTTCGGCCAGGGCCGTCTGGAAGTTCTGGTGCAGGGGCGAGAAAAACTCCTTGGCGAAGGGCATGTCAGCGGTGACCCCCAGGTTGTTGGCACAGGCAGTGAAACCGCGCATGTGCTTCAACTCCATCCGGGCCAAGCGGCTGAGCTCGTCTGCCTGTTCGGGGATCAAGCTGCCAATCGCGATGTAGTTGTCATGGGCTTCCTGCTCGCCCTCAATCACGATGGCATTAATGCGGCTGTAAGCGTCTTTGTAGGTGGCGCTGCTGAAATCGGGCAGGCCTAGGGCTTGGGAATCAACCGCCTCGGCGCCACTGGGGCTGGCCACTGCGGTATCAAGGGTTGCCATGGCTACCGGATTCAGGAAGGGAGTGGCATTGACTGTAACCATGCCTGGTGGAAAGGGACTGGTTGGGTGGGGTCGGATCCCCGGGGCGGTTGCATCGCCGAGCCGATGGGGCGACGGCGGGCTGGGGATGGCCAACCAGGAGCTAGGCACCCGTGGGCGGCCAGTCGCTGCGCAACAGGTTGGTGAGGAGCTCGCCCCATCCAGCCACCAGGCGGCCAAACAGGGCCTCGCCTAGGGCCCCATCGGCGCCGCTGACATCGCCGATCACCCCTGATTTGGTGAGGTCCGTGCTGCGCCAGGCCAGGGGGACTGCCCCCTCCAGGCTCCAGCCCTGGGGAGGCGCCTCGCCGTCCAGGCCATCGCGGGGTCGCTCCGGTCCCACCAGCTCGGGGGCCAGGTGCAACATCAGGCTGGTTTCGGCCAGGCCGGCATGCAAGCCCTGGCGCCGCTCCGGCTGGGGCACCAAAGCCGACACCCCTGGAGGGCCGCTCCAGAGAAAGCAGGGCAGCACCGCCAGGGAGGGTTGGCGAGAGCCCAGTTCCCGGGCCGCCACCTGCAGTAGGGCGATCTGGCCGCCATGGGCGTTGAACAACACCAGGCGTTGGAAGCCGGCGTCCGCCAGCTGACTGCCCACACTCACCACCAAGGAGACCAGCAGCTCAGACGGCAGGCTGAGGGTGCCGGCAAAGCCGAGGTGCTCAGGCGAGAAGCCCATGGTCTGGCAGGGCAGGCGCCAGATCGGCAGCTCGGGATCCAGGTCGGCCAACACCGCATCGGCCACCCGTTCGGCAAAGATTGCATCCGTGCCCAAGGGCAAATGGGGCCCGTGTTGCTCGATCGCGCCGAAGGGCCAGAGCACGGTGCTGCCGCCCTGGCGGGCTGCTGCCGCCAACTGGGGCCAGGCCAGCCGATCCAGACGCCGGGGCGCGGGCATGGTTGGGCTCGGTCAGGCGTCCCTACAGTGTGATGCTTAGAGCATCTCCTTGGTCATGGCCGGATCCGGCAACCCCCAGCCCCCCCAGCCACCGGCCACGCCCGCCCAGGCGCTGGTCGCCCGACCGCTGAGCCCGAACCGCACCCCGGCCCCAGCCCCGGTACGCAAGCCCCCCCAGGTCCTGCACATCAGCAAAAAGGACGAACAACAGCGGCTTGAGCAGGAGGCCAATGAGGCCCGTCAGGCCGCCGAAGCGGCCCTGCAACGGGCGGCCGAACTGGAAGCCGCCGCCCGGGCAGGCCGCGGCGAAGCGCCCCTAGCCCCCCAACGGCCGACCACGTCCGCCAGCCCGACCCCAAGCCGAGCCCCCGTGAGCGACGAGGAGCGCTTCGACCTCGGCGGCATGGAGGGCCTCACCATGGCCGACCTACTGGGACCCGATTCCAGCCGCCAGCGCCGCTCCGGCGGCGGCAGCAGCGGTTCGGCCCGGATGGTGGGCAACGGGGGCGCCAGCGCCGATCGGGGCCAGGAGCGGCCGACGACGCCAACGCGCACCGTGGACGATTTCGATTTCGATGAGGAGGCCTTCCTTGCCGCCCTCGATGACAACGAGCCGATCGGCACCACCGGCGAGGTGGTCAGTGGCGTCGTCCTCAGCGTTGAAAGCGATGGGGTGTATGTGGATGTGGGCGGCAAGGCCCCCGGCTTCATGCCCAAGGCCGAAGCCGGCTTGGGCGTGATCACGAACCTCAAGGAGCGCTTCCCCAAGGGCACTGCGGTGCAGGTGCTGGTCACCCGCGAGCAGAACGCCGATGGCATGGTGACGATCAGTGCCCGGGCCCTGGCCCTGCGCCAAAGCTGGGAGAAGGTGCGCCAACTGGAAAAGGAAGGCAAGGTGGTGCAGGTCAAGGTGAGCGGCTTCAACCGGGGCGGCGTCACCGCAGACCTGGAGGGCCTGCGCGGCTTCATCCCCCGCTCCCAGCTCCAGGACGGCGACAATCACGAGGCCTTGGTGGGCAAGACCCTGGGCGTGGCCTTCCTGGAGGTGAACCCGGAAACCCGCAAGCTGGTGCTCTCGGAGAAGAAGGCGGCCACCGCCGCCCTGTTTACCAACCTGGAGGTGGGCCAGCTGGTCGAGGGTCAGGTGGTGGCGGTCAAGCCCTACGGCCTATTTGTCGATCTTGGCGGGGTGAGTGGTCTGCTGCACCATTCGGCGATCACCGGTGGCACCATGCGCGAGCTGCGGGAGATCTTTGACCAGGGCGACCGGCTCAAGGCCCTGATCACCGAGCTCGATCCAAGCCGGGGCCGCATCGCCCTCAACACCGCCCTGCTGGAGGGCCAACCGGGGGAATTGCTAATCGCCAAGGACACGGTGATGGCCGAAGCCGTTGACCGGGCCAACCGCGCACGCAACGTGTTGCGCCACCAGGAGCAGGCCGCAGGATGAGCCGGGTTGCCTCAGCCCCTATCGAGGCTGATTGGGAGCTGGATTATTACTCCCGCCCCGTGCTCGAACCCGATGGCAAGAAGCGTTGGGAACTGTTGATTTGCTCCACCCAGGGGCTGGACCCGAGCCAGGGCCAGTTCCGCTGGGTGCTGCGCTGCCCCGCAGCCAATGTCAATTCCGTGTGGCTGCGCGACGCCCTTGGCGAGGCCCTAGCGGCCGCCGCCGACCAGGGCTTTGCCCCGCCCCGGCGCATCCGCTGCTGGCGCCCATCGATGCGGGCCATGGTGCAACGGGCGGCCGAATCCCTGGCCCTGGAGGTGGTGGCCAGTCGCCGCTGCTACGGCCTGATCGAATGGCTGATCGAGCGCCAGCGGGATGTGTACCCGGCTGAAGAGGGCTACCTGGCCGGACCCCTAGCCCCACCCCCGGCGCCCATCCAGCCCCTGGCCGTGCCCCTTCCCGAGACCGCCCGGGGCGAACGCTGGAGTTGGGCGTCCCTGCCGCTGGCGTCCCTGCGCGAATCGAACGACTGGCCGATTGATTTCCCAGCCCTAGGGCCCCTACCGGCCGAGCTTGACGACGGGGTAATGGTGACCGGTCTGCGCCTGTTCAGCAGCAACCGCTCCCTGGCGATTGCCGGCTGGCTCGCCGGGCTGGAACCGGTGCGGCTGAGCGTGGCAGGCCAGCAGCTGGTGCTGGAGGCAGGGCTTGAGGACCGTTGGTTGCTGGGCAACCTGGCTGAAGAGGAAGCCGCCGCCGCCGCCGAGGCCTTGCACCACGCCCGCCAGACCGCTGGCGGTGTGCAGTTTCTGGCGGTGCAGGCCAGCGAAGAGCAGCCTGGCTTCACGGGCTTCTGGCTCCTGCGCGACCTGCCGGACCCCTAAAGCCCCATCTCCCCCCCCATGGCTGAAGCCGTTGATGCGCCCTTCGATCGGCCCGATGCAGGCTTCAACGGCCTGGATGGCTGGACCTGGGTGGGCAGCTATGGCGGTTTTTACCTGCAATCGGACCTGCTGGCGGATTTTGAGCATGGCTTTTTCACGCGCCAATGGCAGGGCCGGGGCCCCCAACACCTCGCCGGCTACGTCAGTGCCGGCATCAGCGTCCATCGCCTGACCCAGGTGCATGGCGCTGAGGTGCTGCCAGCATCGGCCTGTAGCTCGGAACCCTGGCCCGAGGCCGACGGCCTGAGGAGCGATGCGGGCGGCCAGAGCCTCTGGGTGTGCGGCGCCGATTGCACCCCGGTGCTGCTAGCCGACCGGCGCAGCGGCCGGGTGGCGGCCTGCCATGGGGGCTGGCGCGGCGTGGCCGGCCGCATCCTGCCCAAGGCCGTCGCCCAACTCGAAGCGGCCGGCAGCCGCCGGGACGACCTGGTCATTGCCCTCGGACCGGCCATCTCCGGGCAGCGCTACCAAGTGCAGCGGGACGTCACAGCCCAGGTAGCCCTGGGCCTGGTCAATCGCCAAGGCGAAGACCCTGGGGCCAGCGGCGAGCTGGAATCATCCGAGCTGAAGCAACTTCGGCAGGAATTGATTCACAGTGGCGCCCTGCTAGAAGATGACAAGCCAGGCCATGATCGACTCGACCTGCGCGCTGCCATCCGTCGCCAGCTTGAGTTGTGCGGCCTGTCCGAGAGTCAGATCAGTACCTGCCCACTCTGTACGGCAAGCGAAGAGCTGCTGTTCCATTCCTGGCGCCGCGACCAGGTACGCGCCGTGCAGTGGAGCGGTATTGTGTCGCAGGCCTGACTGCAAGCCGCTAGGGGTTGCGAATCAATTGCCGTAGATGTGCAGGGGGGTTGCAGATGGCCTTATCCCCATGTAAGAATGCAAATGCTGCACAAAACAATCCAATGAATCTGCTGTCTGGTCCTGATTTGCTTGCCAAGGTTAAGGAGTTTGGAGATGCCAGCAAGTCCGACGTAGTCCGCGCTTGCGGCTATGTGACCACTAAAAAGGATGGCACCGAGCGCCTGAACTTCACGGCCTTCTACGAAGCCCTGCTCAACGCCAAGGGCGTCGACTTCGGCAGCAATTCCAAGGTCGGCAAGGGCGGCCGCAAACTCAGCTTCAGCACGAAGGTCCAGTTCAACGGCAATCTGATGGTGGGCAAGGCCTACACGGCCATGCTCGACCTCAAGCCCGGTGACGAGTTTGAGATCAAGCTGGGCCGCAAGCAGATTCGCCTGGCTCCCCTGGGTGCTGAAGACGAAGAGTGAGGGCTAGGGCTTCGGCCACCCGGATGCCATCAATGGCCGCTGAGAGGATGCCGCCGGCATAGCCGGCCCCCTCTCCGGCCGGATACAACCCTTTGGTGTTGACACTCTCGAACTCACCATTGCGCGGCAGCCGCAGGGGCGAAGACGTTCTCGTTTCCACCCCGGTCAGCATGGCATCGGCCATGGCGTAACCGGGAATGGTGCGATTAAATGCCGGCAGCGCTTCGCGCAGGGCCTCAATCACAAAGGGCGGGAGAACTGTCCCCAGATTGGCCAGCGTCACCCCTGGCTCGTAGGAAGGGGTGACGCTGCCTAAGGCCCGAGGGCTGCGGTTGGCCAGAAAATCCTCCAGCCGTTGACCAGGCGCCGCATAGCTGGCTCCCCCGAGGGCAAAGGCCTGCTCTTCCCAATGGCGCTGGAAAGCAATCCCCGCTAACGGATCGCCTGGTCCATCCCCATAGGGCTCCACATCGGCCGGTTCGATCGAAACCACGATGGCGCTATTGGCATTGCGCTCATTGCGGGAATGCTGGCTCATGCCATTGGTCACGACCCGGCCCACTTCTGAGGTGGCCCCCACCACCAGGCCCCCAGGGCACATGCAGAAGGAATAAACGCCGCGGCCGTTGCTGGCATGGTGCACCAGTTTGTACTCGGCCGAGCCCAGGCGCGGGTGGCCAGCGCAGGCGCCCCAGCGGGCTTGGTCGATCAGGCCCTGGGGATGTTCGATGCGCAGGCCCACGGAGAAGGGCTTGAGCTCCATGGCCACCGCCTGCCGGTGCAGCATCGCGAAGGTGTCCCGGGCGCTGTGGCCCACGGCCAGAACCACCTGGTCAGCTGCGATCAAGTGGCCATCGGCCAGGGTTACCCCCGTGACCCGCTGCTGGGGGGCGTCGGCGCCGCCGCCAGCCCCAGGCATCGCTTCCACCTCCAGGCGCTCCACCCTGCTGCCAAAACGGATCTCACCCCCCAGGGCCTCGATCTGGGCCCGCAGACCCCGCACCACCGTGGCGAGCTTGAAGGTGCCGATGTGGGGCCTGTGGAGCACCAGGATTTCCGGGTTGGCCCCAGCGGCCACGAGCTCCTCCAGCACCTTGCGGCCCCGGTGCCCAGGATCGCGCACCTGGCTATAGAGCTTGCCGTCGGAAAAGGTGCCCGCTCCCCCTTCGCCAAATTGGGCGTTCGATTCGGGATTGAACGGGCTGCACCCCTTCCAAAAGCCAAAGGTGTCAGCGCTGCGCTGCTTGATCGCCTGGCCCCGCTCCAGGAGCAGGGGCTTCAGGCCCATCTGGGCCAGGAGCAGGGCGGCGAAATAACCACAGGGCCCGGCGCCAATGACCACCGGGCGGGGCAGGTCCTGACCAAGACGCTCCCTGAGTTGGGGCGGCGCCTGCCAGGGTGCCAGGTAACGGGTGTCGGGGCTGGGACCCAGGTGGGAATCGCCGCGAAACCGTTGCAGCAGCTTGGTTTCCAGGGCAGGGGCCAGCTCCAGATCCAGGCTATAGGCCAGTTGGATCTGGCCCGATTTACGCGCATCGATGCTGCGTTTGACCAGCTGGTGGCCCTTGAGGGCATCGGCCGGCAGGCGCAGCCGTTTGCAGACCGCCACCACCAGATCCGCCTCGTTGTGATCGAGCGGCAGCTTCAATTCGGTCAGCCGCAACACGGGCCCGCTCCGGGGAGTTCCTTTCGCCCTAATCCTGGCCGGCCGACCCACCCGAACGCCGCGGCCGTAGCGATGTCGAAGCATGGCGCCAGCGGGCCGGACGGCGGCAGCGCTGCCAGACTTTGGTCCTTCGGGGCCGCTGCGCCGTGTCGATCACCCATTGCCCGCTCTGTGTGGCCCTGGCCCTGTTGTGTGTGCTGCGCAGCTCGGCCCACCTGCTGGTGCTGTGGCAATTGTGGGGACGACGCCCTAGCGGCAACCTGGTGCTGCAACTGGCCTGAAGCGCTCCCAATCGGAGGGTGAGGCTCACCCCCTTGGGAGCAGGCGCTGCTGGCCTCAGCCCTGGGCAGCCAGGTCCGCTTCGATCGCAGCGATGGCCAGGCGGGTGGCGATGGCCACATCGGGATTGAGGCTGATCGAGTCGATGCCCTGTTCCACGAGGAAACGGGCGAATTCGGGATAGTCACTCGGGGCCTGGCCGCAGATCCCGATTGGACGGCCACAGCGCTTGGCGGTCTGAATCGCCAGGCTCACCATCGCCATCACCGTGGGATGGCGCTCATCGAAGAGATCGGCCACCAGGGCCGAATCCCGATCCAGGCCCAAGGTGAGCTGGGTGAGGTCGTTGGAGCCGATCGAAAAGCCATCGAAGCGCTCGGCAAAGGCCGCCGCTCCGATCACATTGCTGGGCAGTTCGCACATGACCAGTACCTCCAGACCGTTTTCGCCTCGCACCAGGCCCTGGCGGGCCATCTCGGCCAGCACCCGATCGCCCTCTTCTGGGGTGCGGCAAAAGGGCACCATGGCCTTGGCGTTGGTCAGCCCCATGGTCTCGCGCACCCGCTTGAAGGCCTGGCATTCCAGGCCGAAGGCGTCCCGAAAGCCAGGCGCGGTGTAACGGGAGGCGCCGCGCCAGCCCAGCATCGGGTTCTCCTCCTCGGGTTCAAAGTCGCGGCCGCCCAGCAGCCGGGCGTATTCATTGCTCTTGAAATCGGAGAAGCGCAGCACTACTGGGCGGGGGAAAAAGGCCGCCGCGATCCGGCCCATGCCCTGGGCTAGGCGATCGACGTAATAGTCGGCTGGCCGGAGATAGGCAGCCGTGAGCTCGGCAATCGCCTGGCGATCGGCCGGATCCCTGAGTTGATCGGGCGCCAGCAGCGCCATCGGATGGAGCTTGATCTGGTTGGCGATGATGAATTCCAGCCGGGCCAGGCCCACGCCATCGCAGGGGATCGCCGCCAGGTTGAAGGCCTCATCGGGATTGCCCACGTTGATCAGGATCCGGGTGCGGGTGGCCGGCAGATCGCTGAGTTGCTGCTCCTCCAGCCGAAAGGCCAACGCACCCCGGTAGACCAGCCCCTCATCGCCTTCGCAGCAGCTGGCCGTAATCGCTTCGCCATCGGCAATCACGGCCGTGCCATTGCCGGTGCCGACGATGGCGGTGATACCCATCTCCCGGGCAATGATCGCCGCATGGCAGGTGCGTCCGCCTTGGTTGGTGATCACACCGCTGGCCAACTTGAGGATCGGCTCCCAATCGGGATCGGTGCGATCGGTCACCAACAGGTCGCCCTTCTGGAAGCTGGCAATCGCCGAGGGATCGTGGATGATCCGGGCCAGCCCCGTGCAGACGGAGGCCCCAATCGCCCGGCCCCTGGCGATCACGGGCGCCTGGTGGGGTTCCAGAGACCAGCTAAGCAACACATTGGTGGAACGCCGCGATTCCACCGTTTCCGGTCGGGCCTGCAGGATCCATAACTCGCCGGTGAGGCCATCTTTCGCCCACTCGATGTCCATGGGCGTGGCCTTGCCTCGGCGGGCGCTGTAGTGGGCCTCGATGCGGCAGGCCCAACGGGCCAACTGCAGGGCCTCATCGTCGGTGATGGCAAAGCGCGCCCGGTCGGCCGGATCAACCGCCAGGGTGCAGGTGTGGCTCAAGCCGAGCTCCTGGGGGGGGGCAACCGTGCCGCTGGCGTAGACCGTGCCCCTGGCGTAGACCGTGCCGCTGGCGTAGACCATGCGGATGGCCTTACTGCCCAGCCGCCGGCTCAGGATCGGCGCAAAACCCTGCTCCAGGGTGGGTTTGAAGATCAGGTACTCATCCGGGTTGACCGAGCCCTGCACCACCGTTTCACCCAGGCCGTAGGCGGCGGTGAGCAACACCGCATCGCGGAAGCCGGTTTCGGTGTCGATGCTGAACATCACCCCGGCGGCGCCCAGATCGGAGCGCACCATGCGTTGCACCCCGATCGAAAGAGCTACCTCTAGGTGGTCGAAGCCATGCAAGATCCGATAGGAGATGGCCCGATCGGTGAACAGGGAGGCGTAGCAACGCCGGCAGGCCGCCAACAGGTCTGCCCCGCCTGTGACGTTCAAAAAGGTTTCCTGCTGGCCGGCAAAGCTGGCCTCCGGCAGGTCTTCAGCGGTGGCGCTGGAGCGCACCGCCACCGCGACTGCCTTGCTGAATCCAACGCCGGCGCTGGCTTGCCCCAGCTGCCCATAGGCGCCCAAGATGGCCTCCTTAAGGTCATCCGGCAGGCGGGCCGCCAGCACCAGGGCCCGGGCGGCTCGTCCAGCCGCCTGCAGGGCCGCGAGATCGTTGCCATCCAGGCCCGTTAGCAGGCGCCCGAGGGGCTCCCTCAGCTGGTTGGCGTCCAGAAAGGCGCCATAGGCGTAGGCCGTGGTGGCAAAGCCCCCAGGCACCCTCACCCCTTCGGAGCCCAGTTCCCGCAGCAGTTCACCCAGGGAGGCGTTCTTGCCCCCCACGGCGGCAATCGACTCCAGCCCAGCGGCCTCCAGGTCCAGCACCAGCGGCTGGGTTCGGCAGCCAGCCTTTCTTTGCAACGGTTTCGAGGATTGGTCCACAGATTGGCTCATGGTTTGGCGGGGAATGGGCTGAGCTGCAGGGCGGCCGTGGGGGCGCTGCCGGCGGCGCCATTGAGGTGGCTGGCGGCTCCCTGGGGCCGCAGGGGACGCCCCAGGCGCCGCGCGGCGATGGCCGCACAGAGCGGCAGGGGCCGGCCATGGCCTTGGAACCACTGCAGATCCCACCCCGGCTGGCCCTGGAAGCGGATCGCCGCCAGGCTGGCGAGCTGGCCGGCGTCGTAGCCCGCCGCCTCGGCCAAACCAGGGCCGTAGCCCCAGCGGCCCACAAAGGCCCGGGCAAAGGCCGGCCAGCCCTCCCCCCGGCCCCGGGGATCAACGCCCAGCTGGGGATTGGCCAGGGGCCCCAACTCGGCAAATGGCCAGGCCAGGGTCAGCACCGCCGGCCAGGGGCTGGAGCGCACCGCCCGGGCCAGGGGGGTGCCTGGTGCGGTGAATACGGCCAAGGCCTGGGGCCCAGCCCAGTCCACGTCCCGGCGCAGCTGGGCCAGGGCCCCGGGCTGACGGGCATCGACCAGCTGGGGACCGGGCCCAACCCCGGCGCTGGAGCCACCAGCGGCCAGCAGGCTTTCAAGGAAGCGTTCGGCCAGGGCTTGCTGGCCGGGGCTGGCATCGCGCACCACCAACACCCGCCGCAAGCCGGCCGCCTGCAGTCCCTCGGCCAGCCGATCCGCCTCCAGGCCCCGGGGGGCCAGCAGGGGCCAGAGGTGATTAGCGCCGCGCAGCTGGGGCAACCGGCCCAGGCTGGCCCCCCGCTGGAGGGGAAGCAGCACCGTCCACTGGCGCTGCTCGGCCAACACCCCATAGGACTCCACGGGCGCCGCCGCTGGGGCGATCACCAGCCGGGTGCGGGGCCGCCCGGCCAGGGCATCGCCCGGTTCGCTGCCGGCCGGGACCCAGGCCAGATCCAGGGACGGACTGGGTAGGCCGCAGACCCGGGCCTGCTCGATCGCCAGGCCGTAGCCACGGCGCAGCCGATCGCTGCTGGCCGGCCAAGGGCCGCCGGCGGCAAGCAGCAGCAGCACCTCGGCCCCCTGGGGACGACTGGAGGCCAGGCCCTGGCTGCCCAGCAGACTGGCCAGCAGGCCTAGGGCGCTGAGCCAACGGGCCAGCCAGGGCCTGCCGGCTCCGCATCCGAACCAATCCAGCTCTGCTGATTTAGCTCCAGATCTAGGGCGACAACGGAAGCGGAGCGGATCCTGCCCCGCGGGGAGGCCCCCAACACGGGCCGAAGAGGGCCCAGGATGGCGGGGTCGAACGGGGCCGGATCCTGCCATGACCGCCACCGTCCACCTAAGTCAGATTAGGGCCATTCCCTTGACTAAGTTGGTGATCACATCTGCCGCATCAATGCAACTCTTGCTGCAAGCCTGGCACATGTTCTTTAATAAATACCGGCCCAATCAGGCCGCAAAAATTATCCTTTTAGCCGCCAGCCTCCAGCTCGCCATAGGGCCAGCCCAGGCGATCCCCGAGGCGGAAGCACTCAAGAAGCTGGCCGTTGTACCGGTCTTCGTTCTCACCGATAGCAAGGGAGTGCCCCTGCCCATTGCCAAGAACAAGACCCTGGTCCTGCCGCTCTACCTAGAAAGGAGCAAGGCCGAGGCTGAACTGGCAATCCTGCAGAAGGCCAATCCAAGCCTGCTGGCCAAGCTGGTTGCCATTCCCCTCAATGACATGACTGCCAAAGTTAAGCAATTGCAGTTGCAACTCAAAGACAAGAGCCGCACCCTGGCGGCGCCCGTGATCAGCAGCCCCGCTGACCGCCAGCAGGCCACCTTAATGCTGAAACAGCAGGGCCTCACCGACAAACAAATTCAAGACGGCCTAGCTGTGCCGGTGTTTTTCACCAAACCCTTCTTGAGCCTGACCAGTCCCCAACCGGCGGGCAACGCACCGGCGCCAGCCGAGACCAAGCTGGTGTTCTTCATGAGCTACGCCTCCCTCCAGGCGGCGATCGCCAAGGTTCCCCCAGCGAAACGGGCCAGCCTTGAACCCCAGGTGGCCGACCTTTCCGCCGTTCTACGCCAGATCATCCAATCGCCCCAGGATCGCTATGGGATCTTCCCCACAGCTGATTACTTCCAATTGGTGCAACAGCAGCAACAACTGAACCAGCAACCCCCAGGCCCCCAACCCCAACGGCCTTCGCCTAGCCAAACTCCCGTCAGTCAACCCCCTAGCCCAGCGGGCGCCCTGCCAGCCAAGCAAGGCTCCACCCCCATGGGTGATCCGGCGCCTTAACCAGCTCCACGCGCCCCAGCCGCGATGTCAGAAGGCCCACCCCCAGCCGATCCTTAGGCCGGGGTTGGCCTTACTCGGGCTCGTCCTTAGGCGGCTCCGGCAACAGCTGGGCCAGCAGCCCCGCTCCGATCAGGACGGCCCCTAGGCCCAGGGCCAGGGGCCTGTTGGCGGCAGCCTCACCATCAAGCCAGGCGGCGGTGGCGAGGAAGGCGGCTCCGAGCAACAAGGTCGGCACGAGAACGATGCCCTTGGCGGTGCGATTGATCCCCATGGAATGGCCGAATCTGGCTGGCAGCACTCAGGAGTTGCAGTTTGGCAGCCAACTGGCCAAGGCGGCGTCCACCAGGCCCTGGGCCAGGTCAGGACCGGGTGCCTTGCCCCTTGCATCAGGGGGATTAGGGGCACCGCTGGCGCCCCCCTCGAGACGACTGACCCGGGCCACCAGAATGCCGTTCTCGCTCCCAACCGGCCGCAGGTTGACCCGGCTACGGCGCGGCAACTGCTGGCGCAACCAGGCCACAGCCTCGGCATTGGCCTCCGGGGTCACATCCAGGCAGGCCAGCCGAACGGTGTAGTTGCGGTTGCCATCGCCAATCTGTAGCAGGGTGCCACTGCGCACCTGCAGCACCTCGGCGGCCTGGAGGGCCAGGGGTGAACCCAACAGCAAACTGGTCATCAGGACAATGCCCAGCCCTAACCGACCAAGGCCTGCCCAAAAGGCAGAGCACCATCGCCTGCTGCCAAGCGGAGGGAAGCTGCCTGCTCGAAGTTGGGTGAGGATGGTCAGAGCTTCGCCCCACAGCTGGGGCAGAAGTGGTGGGCGCTCTCGGTGGTGCTGCCACAGGCGTTGCACTGGCGGCTCGTGTCGATGGCCAATTCCGGATGACTCGGCAGACCCACCATCTGGGCATTGCTAGCGCCGGGGGGGACCATGGGATAGCAATTCTCACCCCGCCGCACCACCACATTGACAAAGGCCGGTCCTGGATGGGCTAGGGCCTCACGCAGCCCAGCATGCAGATCCGCCCGCTCGCTGATGGTGATCCCCTTCACGCCGAAGGCCTCGGCCAGGGCCTCAAAATTGGGCATGCCACCGGTCATTTCCGAGGCGGAATAGCGCTCCCCATAGAAACTTTCCTGCCATTGGCGCACCATGCCCTGCCAGCCGTTGTTCAGGATCACCACCTTCACCGGCAGCTGGTACTGGGCCAGGGTCCCCAGTTCCTGAATGTTCATCAAAATGCTGGCATCACCAGCCACACAGATCACCTGCTCCTGGGGGAAAGCGGTTTGCACACCGAGGGCGGCTGGCATGCCAAAGCCCATCGTGCCCAGGCCAGCGCTACTGATCCAGCGCCGGGGACCGGTATGGAGAAACTGGGCGGCCCACATCTGGTGCTGGCCGACGTCGGTGGTGACATAGGCCCTGGGGGCCAGCTCCTGTAGGGCGATCACCACCTCCTGGGGGGCGATCTCCCCTTCTGGCGTGGGAACCACCAGGGGGTAGTGGTGTTTCCAGCTGGCGATGCGCTCCAGCCAGGCCTCGGTGCGGCCTGAAGGGGCCTCGCCGGCGGAGGCGGCAAGCATGGCCGCGATCGCCTGGTGCACATCGGCCACGATCGGCACCTCGGGCACCCGGTTCTTGCCCACTTCGGCCGCATCGATGTCGATGTGGATCACCCGGGCCCGGGGGGCAAAACTATCGAGCCGGCCGGTGACCCGATCATCGAACCGGGCGCCGGCCGCAATCAGCAGATCACACTCGGTGACCGCAAAGTTGGCGTAGGCGGTGCCATGCATGCCGAGCATGCCCACGGCCAGGGGATGGGTTTCATCGAAGGCCCCCTTGCCCATCAAGGTGGTCGTCACCGGCAGCCGGAACCGTTCGGCCAGCTGGTGGATCACTCCATGGGCCCCGGAACTGATCGCACCGCCGCCCACGTAGAGCAGGGGCCGATGGGCCTGGCGGATCAGCTCCAGGGCTTGGCTGATCGATTCGGGATGGGCCGTCGCCGGCAGGCGGTAACCGGCGGGGATGGCCGAGCCGGGCTCCACCGGCGTGTAGTCAAACTCTTCCAGGCCCACATCCTTGGGCACATCGATCAACACTGGACCTGGCCGGCCGGTGGAGGCGATCAGGAAGGCTTCGGCCACGATCCGGCCGATGTCGGCCGGGTCCCGCACCACCCAGGAGTGCTTCACGATCGGCAGGGTGATGCCGAAGATGTCCGTTTCCTGGAAGGCATCGGTGCCGATCGCAGCGCGCGGCACCTGGCCTGTGATCACCACCATCGCCACCGAATCCATCTGGGCCGTGGCAATGCCGGTGACCAGGTTGGTGGCACCCGGGCCCGAGGTGCCGAAACAGACTCCGACCTTGCCGGAGGCGCGGGCATAGGCATCGGCCGCATGGGTGCCACCCTGTTCGTGGCGCACCAGCGTGTGCTTTAGCCAGCCCCGGGACTCGGCCTTGTGCAGCTCGTCGTAGATCGGCAGGATCGCCCCGCCTGGGTAGCCAAAAATATGCTCAACACCATGGCGATGCAAGGCATCCATCAAGGCGTAGCCGCCGTTGACCCGAACCGGGTAAGAGGAAATGGCGGCCTCAGCCGCCGCAGATACGGAGGTCAGGGTCACGACGACAGCCAGCACCGACAACAGCGATGCCCAACCCTAAGGGCTTGCCTCCGCGATGGGGGCTGGAGCGGCCAGCTGTTGCATGGCAGCCGATCTTCTCCGCCTTAACGGGGGCCGATCAAGCCGGGCGATCTCAGCCGGGGCCTGGCCCCCTGCCCCCCTAGCGGGCCATCGCCATGGCCCGCAGGATGGCGGCGGGATCGAGCCAGTGACCCCGGTAGCGGATGCCCCAGTGCAGGTGCGGTCCCGTAGTGCGGCCGCTGATACCGACATGGCCGATCAATTCGCCGGCCTGGAGCCGTTGGCCCCTGGCCACCACAACCCCGCCGCTGCGGTAGATCCCTGCCGCCACCTTTCCGGCCAGGTGGCAATAGAGGTGTTCATAGGGTCCCGAGCGGATCACCAGGCCATTGCCGCAGGCCCCTCCGGCCAGCACATCGCTGACGACGCCCCCCCACCAGTTGCGGATCGGCGAGCCAAGTGGGGCGGCGATATCGAGGCCGTAGTGGGGCTCTTCGCCGCCGCCGGGACCGGCCCTCAGCCCAAAATGGCTGGTGTAGCCAAAAAAGCTCACCACCGGGAAGACCCCCCGGCGCCAGCGCGGCTCGGCCTGGGATGGCGCAACCATCGCTGCAACCAGGGCCCCAGCCAGGAGCAAACGCCTGGGAAGCAAGCGGTTAAAAGGGGCCCTCGGGCATGGCCGGTTGGGCGCCAACCCTGGCCGCAGGCCTCGGGGCCGATGGGCCCTGAGGCCTGCGGCCCTAAAGCAACCCCAAGGCATGCAATGGCCCCTGGCCACTAAGGAGTTCCAATAGGAAAGCCGAAAAGCCGAGCATCGCCAGGCGCCCATTCCAAACTTCGGAACTGTTGTTCCAGCCCCAGGCCCACTTGTCCTGGGGATAGAGCTTGACCGTGCGGGAGAGTTCCGCCGCCTGGTCCAGGTTGACTTCCGGGCCCGCCAGGGAGCGCTGCACCAGGTCGGCAAGCCCCATGATGAAGCTGGGGGTGATATCGAGGGCGGGCACCCGGAGGAAGTTGGTCACTCCCGCCTCGGTAGCTATTTCCCGATACTCGATGTCGATTTCTTCGAGGGTTTCGATGTGCTCGCTCACAAAGCTAATCGGCACCACCACCAAATCCTTGACCCCATCGGCGCCTAACTGGTGCAGGGCATCGTCGGTGTAGGGCCGCAGCCATTCGACCGGACCGACCCGGCTTTGGTAGGCCAGGGTGAAGGGGTTGGCATGGCCCAGATCGGCCTGAAGGCGCTCCATGATCAAGCCGGCGCAGGCCTGAATCTCGGCCTGGTAGGGATCGCCCGCCTCCTCCACGTAGCTCTTGGGCACCCCATGGGCGCTGAAAAAGACATGGGCCGTGCTCGGCACCTCACAGCTTTGGATTTCCTTGGCGATCAGTTCGGCCATGGCCCCGACATAGCCGGGGTCGTCGTAGTAACTGCGAATGCAGCGGATCGGCAGGCGCTCAAAGGCTGGATCGCGCTGGCGCAGGCGTTGCAGCTCCCGGAAGCTGGAGCCGCTGGTGCTGATCGAGAAATGGGGATAGAGGGGCAACACCACCACCTCTTCAATGCCATCGGCCTTGATATCGGCCACCGCCGATTCGGTGAAGGGATGCCAATAGCGCATGGCCACGTAGGTGGTGGCTTCGATCTGGCGATGGCGCAGCTCGCTCTGGAGTTCGCGCGCCTGGTGCTCGGTGATGCGACGCAGGGGTGAGCCCCCTCCGATCGAGCGGTAGGCCGCCTTCGATTTGCCACTGCGCAGGGTGCTGATCAACCAGGCCAGGGGCTTTTGCAGGGCCGGAATCGGCAGCCGGATGATTTCCGGATCCGCAAAAAGGTTGTAAAGAAATGGACCGACATCCTCGATGCGTTCCGGCCCGCCGAGGTTCAGCAACAGCACGCCGACCTTGGTCATGCCCCAGGCTTTTGGACGAGAACGCCTCTGAGCGTAACGCTGCAGCGCCAGCCCCGGGCCTGGCGCAACCGCCAGGCCATCGATAGGGTCAGCCCGCCGTTGGGAATCGGAAGCAGCCGTGCCGATGCCCCAGCCCCCGTCGGCCCATGCCCAGCCGCCAGGCAATGCCAGCAACGATCGGGGCCTAACGATCCCTGCTGAGGCCACCCCGGAGGCGGCCCCTGGGGCTGCCCTGGATGCCGAGATCCAGCGCCAGAACAGCCTTTTGGCCGCCACCGGAGTTGCCCTGCGCCTGGAACGGCGCGGCAACCGCTTGGGCCTGCGGGGCCCCTTGCCCTGTCGTCGCGGTTCCGGCGGCCATCCGGTGCAGCGGCTCAGCCTGGGCCTGACCGCCGACGCCCCTGGACTGGACCAGGCGCGGCTGCAGCTGCGCCGGCTTGTGCAACAGCTGCAGCAGCAGCGCTTCCGCTGGGAGGACTGGAGCCAGATCCACGCCAAACCAGCAGGGTTGGTCCCAAATGCGGCGCAGCAGCCAACCGGCCTGGCCTCCCAGCGCCAAACCCCTGGGGACCCCCGATCCCCATCCCGTCGGCGCCAAGCCAGCGGTCCAAGCCAGACCCCGGGCCCAGGCCGCCAGCGGTCAACCCAGGTAGCCGCGCCCCCTGGGCCCCAATCGGGCCCCCATGGGAGACCCCCTTGGGGGCCCGGTGAGCTCGCCCCAATCCTGGCGACGTTCGAGCACCAGTTTTTTAGCGATCCCCGCCGCCGCCGCAGTCCGGCCGGCAGCCGCACCACCTGGACCAGTGCCTACTTGCCCTACCTACGGCGGCTCCAGCAAACCGCTGGCGACCTGGGCCTGCCCCTCACCAGTGCGCCGCCCCTTTGGCTGCTGGAGCAGGTGCTGGAGAGCTATCCCAGCGCCAGCCGCGGCCGCCAGCAATGCGGCACCAGCCTGGCGGCCCTGGCCAGCCAGCTCGGGATCAGCCTGCCTGGGGACTGGAGCGAGCGGGCCGGTGGCTATGGCCTGCATGTGGCCCAATTCCGCCAACTGCCCGATGACCAGGAGATCCTGCGCTGGAGCGAGCGCATCCCCAACCCGGGCTGGCGTCTGGCCTACGGGCTGATGGCCACCTATGGCTTGCGCAACCACGAGATTTTCTTCAGCGATCTCTCTGCCCTGGCTAGCCGCGGCGATCGGGTGATCCGGGTGCTGCCCACCAGCAAGACCGGCGAACACCAGATCTGGCCCTTCCAACCCGAGTGGGTCGACGCCTTTGGGCTACCGCGGCTGGCGGAAAGCAGGGGCCTGCTGCCGCCCGTGCGCACGGACCTGGGCCGGACGACCCTGCAGCAGGTGGGCCGGCGGGTGGCCGAGCAATTTCGCCGCTATGGCCTGCCCCTCACTCCCTACGACCTGCGCCACGCCTGGGCCGTGCGCACGATCCACCTAGGCCTCCCCGACACGGTGGCGGCCCGGATGATGGGCCACTCGGTGGCGATCCATACCCACACCTACCACCACTGGATCACCCGCCGCGACCAGCAACAGGCCGTCGATGCGGCCCTGGCCCGGCGCCAGCGTCCTGCCTGACGGGCAACAGTTCTTTGCCCACGGCAACGGTTATTTGCCCACGGCAACAGCCATCCGCCCACAGCAACAGCCATGGGCCTGAAGACGCCAGAGTGACGAATCAGATGCGGAGCCCCCTTGAGCCAGAGCCCTAGCGCCGATCCCACGGGCCAGCGCGGCCCCGACCAGGACTCCCTAGGGCAAACCCTGGATGAGGCCGCCGCCGAGCTGGGACCGGGCGGAGACCTGGCCCCGGAGGGCGATGCCGAGGGCTATCGCCGTCGCATGGCCCGGCGCCGGGAGGTCCAGCAGCAACGGGTCGGGGAGCGCAATCTGGAAAAGGGCCTGGTGTTGGTGTTCACCGGCGATGGCAAGGGCAAAACCACCGCTGCCCTGGGCCTGGTGCTGCGCAGCCTGGGCCATGGCGACCACGTGGCGGTGGTGCAGTTCATTAAGGGGGGCTGGCAACCGGGCGAGGCCCGGGCCCTGGAACTGTTTGGCGAGGCCCTGGCCTGGCATGCCCTCGGCGAGGGGTTCACCTGGGAAACCCAGGACCGGGAGCGGGACCGCCAGCTGGTGCAGCAGGCCTGGCACCGGTCCTGCGAGTACCTGGCCGATGCCAGCCGCAAGTTGGTGGTGCTCGATGAGGTGAATGTGGCCCTCAAACTCGGCTACCTGGGCCTCGATCAGGTGTTGGAGGGCCTGGCCCTGCGGCCGCCCCTGACCCATGTGGCCCTAACCGGCCGCGGCGCGCCCGCAGGCCTGATCGAGCGGGCCGACCTGGTCACGGAGATGAAAATGGTGCGCCACCCCTTCCGCGAACAGGGGGTCAAGGCCCAGCCTGGCATCGAATACTGAAGAACCAGCCCAGCCAGGACTCCCCGGAGCTGCAAAGCGGGTGCCAGAACTGGGCCCAACCAGCCCAGGGGAGGTCGGCCACCATCCCAGACGCTTGCTACTGTTCGCCCGACTGCTTCCCCAGGAACCCGATGGGCTACCGGCGTGTCCTGCTCAAGCTCAGCGGCGAAGCGCTGATGGGAAATCAGGGCTACGGCATTGATCCGGCGATCGTCCAATCGATTGCCACCGATGTGGCCGCCGTGGTGGCCACTGGCACCGAGCTGGCGATCGTGGTGGGCGGTGGCAACATCTTCCGCGGCCTCAAGGGCTCGGCCGCCGGCATGGACCGGGCCACGGCCGACTATGTCGGCATGCTCGCCACGGTGATGAATGCCATTACCCTCCAGGACGGCCTGGAACGGGCCGGGATTGCCACCCGGGTCCAGAGCGCCATCAGCATGCAGGAGGTGGCCGAGCCCTACATCCGCCGCAAGGCGATCCGGCACCTGGAGAAGGGCCGGGTCGTGATCTTTGGTGCCGGCTGCGGCAACCCCTTCTTCACCACCGACACCACTGCCGCCCTGCGGGCCGCCGAGATCGGTGCCGATGTGGTGATGAAGGCCACCAAGGTGGATGGTGTCTATGACAAGGACCCCACCCTGCACAGCGATGCCCGCCGCTACGAGACCTTGACCTTCCAGGATGTGCTGAGCGGTGAACTGGGCGTGATGGACAGCACCGCCATCGCCCTCTGCAAGGACAACGCCATCCCGATCTTGGTGTTTGATCTGTTTGGGGCAGGCAACATCGGCCGAGCCGTTGCCGGCGAGGCGATCGGCACCCGCATCACCCCCTCGATCTGAGCTCCCATTGGCGACCTCCCCAGACCTTGCGTGTGGTGTAATCGGCCAGACCCCAGCCTAATTCGCACTCCCCATCCCTTCCCCTAGCCAATCTTTTTGCCATGGATCTTGAAACCAGCATGCGCAAATCGGTGGAAGCCACCCAGCGCACCTTCAACACGATTCGTACCGGCCGGGCCAACCCTTCCCTGCTCGACAAGTTGAGCATTGATTACTACGGCGCCGACACCCCTCTGAAGGCGCTTGCGACCCTCTCCACCCCGGATTCCCAGACGATCCAGATCCAACCCTTTGACCGGGGTTCGATGGCGCTGATTGAAAAAGCGATCGCCATGAGTGACCTGGGCCTAACCCCCAATAACGATGGCAAAGTGATCCGCATCAATATCCCGCCCCTAACGGCCGATCGCCGCAAGGATTTCGTTAAGCTCGCCTCCAAATACGCCGAAGAAGGCAAAGTGGGCCTGCGCAACCTGCGGCGCGATGCCATTGATAAGGTGAAGAAAGCGGAGAAGGATGGCGACCTATCGGAAGACCAGAGCCGCGACGAACAGGACAAAATTCAAAAACTCACCGATCGCTACATCGCCGAAGTCGAGAAGCATCTCGCCGACAAAGAAGCCGACATTCTCAAAGTGTGAGCATCCCGCTCTTGAGTCCAGGCCCGGCTGTCATCAAGCGGCAGAGCCGTTGGTCCCAGTGGATCGACCAGCCCCAGGTGGCTGTCCATCTGAGTCCCATCCCCCCGTGGGCCGTGCTGCCCTGCCATGGCTGACCTTGCCGATGTGATCGTGGTGGGCAGTGGCGCCGCCGGGGCCTCGGCCGCGTTCCACCTGGCCGCCCGCGGCCGCCGCGTCACCCTGCTGGAGCGCCAGAGCCTGCCGCGGCCCAAAGCCTGTGGCGGCGGCATGGCCGCCTCGGTGCAGCGCTGGTTTCCCTTCGATCTGCGACCGGTGGTGGACCAGGTGATTGAGCAGGTGCGCTTCACCTGGTGTCTGCAGGATCCGGTCACGGCCGTGCTGCCGGGGGAGTCCCCGTTCTGGATCGTGCGCCGCTCCAAACTCGATGCCTACCTGGCCGACCAGGCCAGCGCCGCCGGCGCCAGGGTGCTGGGCGGCGAAGCCGTCGAGCAGATCGAACGGGACGGAGACCACTGGCGGGTGGTCTTGGCCGGTGGCCAAGCCCTGGCCGCCCGGGCCCTGGTGGTGGCCGATGGATCCAGCTCCCGCTTTGCCCAGCCCCTGGGCCTGGGCCCGGCCCGGCCCCGCTACGCCTCGGCCGTGGCGGTGGAGGTGGAGGCCGAGGTGCGCGAGCCGGCCACGGCCCGGTTCGAATTTGGCCTGGTGCAACACGGCTTTTGCTGGGCCTTTCCCCGCCAGGGCGGCTACAGCATCGGTGTGGGCACCTTCATCGGCCGCAACCCGGCCGACAGTGACGCCGTGTTGGCCCAGCTGCTGCCCAGCCTCGGCCTGGCGGCCGATGCCGGCGAGCGGTTCAGTTCGCCCCTGAGAGTGTGGGATGGCCACCATCCCCTGCACTGCCCTGGCGCCGTGGTAGTGGGCGATGCGGCTTCCCTCTGCGATCCCTTCCTGGCGGAGGGCCTGCGCCCGGCCCTGCTCAGTGGCGTGCGCGCCGCCGAGGCCCTGGACCTCTGGCTGGGCGGCGACAGCCAGGCCCTGGCGGGCTATAGCGCCACCATGCGCCGCCAATGGGGCGATTCCATGGCCTGGGGACGGCGCATCGCCCAGGTGTTCTACCGGGTGCCAAAGGTGGGCTACCAGCTAGGCATCAAACGGCCGACGGCACCGCAACGGATTGCCCAGATCCTCTCCGGCGAGCTGGGCTATGGCGATATTGCCCAAAGGGTGCTGCGGCGGCTGCTATTTCAGGGCAAGTGAACCCAGAGACGACCTCCTAAAACTTGCCCTAGGAAAGACGTGCTGAAGAGCCTGCCCAGTGAATAGCTTACTTCTTAAGCCAAGACGCCAGCCAGAGAAGTGACAACTAGGAGGGGTTGTTGCAGTCCTTAAGCTGGCGCAGGCGCTGATCAATCGAGGCAAGCAATTCAATCGCAAACATCGGTGATTCCTGCACGGCAAATAAAAACTTTTCCCGGTTCATCTCAAGCACACGGCAGGCGGTGATCGCCGTGGCATCGCCATAGCGGCGATGTTCCTGGGTGACCAGGGCGCCGGCACCAAAGACATCACCCTCCTGAATCAGTTCCTGGCCGGTGTTGCCATTCCAGGTCAATTCCACGGTGCCCTGGAGCAGGCCATACATGCTGTCTCCCGTCTCACCGGCGCGAAAGATCAGCTCCCCAGGTTCGAAGCTGTGGACCTCGCCCTGGATGGACAGGGCACGCATGGTATCTAGCGCGTTCAAGGGAATGACCCAGGGGTAGGTCCTGATTCTGGCTTGGAGGGGTTAAGGGGCGGTAAGGGCCAGGGGGGCCCCCAGGCCACCGCGCACATCTGCTGGCACTAGGCGGCCGTCATGGTCGGTGTCGAGGGCATCGAACACCGCATCGCTGCCCAGCCATTCCTCCCGGGTGATGCAGCCATCGCCATCAAGATCATTGAGGAGAAAAATCTCCTGGGCGGCGTGGGTGAAGGCCGCTGCACCCTCCAACTCGACCAGACGATGGGCCAACTGGGCTTCCAAGGTTTCAATCGCTTTGACAAAACCACGGATCCCCTCATCGAGCTTGTCTGTGGCCATGGCATCGGCGGCCATCATCGTGTCGAAGCCAGCACGATCCAGCTGGAGCTTGGCCCTGGTGGGGGCTGGCGCGGCAGCATCGAGCTTGCGGGGTAACTCCGCCTCGCTACTGCGCAGCTGATCAAGCAGTTTCGGCGAAATCGTCAGCAGGTCACAGCCCGCCAGTTCGATAATTTCCTCAATGTTACGGAAGCTGGCGCCCATGACCTCGGTCCTGTATCCGTAGGTCTTGTAGTAGTTGAAGATCTCGGTGACCGAAATCACGCCCGGATCCTCAGCACCTGGGAAGTGGTCACGGCCGGTGCTGGCCTTATACCAATCAAGGATGCGGCCAACGAAAGGAGAAATCAGGGTCACCCCCGCCTCGGCACAGGCCACGGCCTGGGCAAAGCTGAATAACAGGGTGAGGTTGCAGTGGATGCCTTCCCGCTCAAGGGCCTCGGCCGCCTTGATCCCCTCCCAGGTGGAGGCCACCTTGATCAGGACCCGGTCGGTGCCGATGCCTGCGGCCTGATAGAGGCCAATCAACTTGCGGGCCTTGGCGATCGTGGCCCCGGTGTCGAAGCTGAGGCGGGCATCCACCTCAGTGGAGACCCGACCGGGCACCAGCTTGAGAATTTCGCGGCCGAAGATCACGCAGATTTCATCGAGGGCCTCGAGCACCACGTCTTCCGCCGGCGCATCGGCACCGATCACGGCCCGGGACTCCCGCAGGGCCGTGTCAATCAGATTCTGGTAGGTGGGAATCTGGGCCGCCGCCAAAATCAACGATGGGTTGGTGGTGGCATCCCGCGGGGTGAATTGCTTGATGGCTTCGAGTTCACCGGTGTCGGCGACGACCACCGTCATGGCGGCAAGTTGGTCGAGCAGGTTGGCCATGGGGTGGGCTTAGGCGGACGCCGGCACAGGCCGGACGGTGCCGTCAAGCTAGCCAGCCAAACCCAGCGTGAACCCTGGCCAGCTGGCCCTGTTGAGGGAATCCCCATGGGGCCTGGGGCTGACCTAGCCAAGGGCCCGGGGCCAGTCGGTGGCCCTAGCCCCGGGCTGGCTCAATCCCGGCCAGAACCGGGACGGACCGAGGCGGTCGTTGGGTTGCGGCCTGAACGAGGGTTGGCCGCCAACACCTGCATGGTGCCTGAACGGGGCTGGACGCCCGGGAAGGCTTGGAGCCCCAGGGCCTGGGCCCCGGCCTGGGGCGGCAACTTTTCGAGCACCAGCAGGGCTTCGATGATCTGCTTGGCCACCGGCACGGCCACGGTGGAGCCATAGGCATTAGCCCCCTGCGGTTCATCCACCACCACCAAGACCACATAGCGCGGGTTATCGGTGGTGAGGTTGGCGATGAAACTGCAAATGCGGGCGCCGGGGATATACACCCCATTGAGGGCCTTCTGGGCCGTGCCGGTTTTGCCACCGATGCGATAACCGGGGATGCGGGCCCCCTTACCACTGCCCTTTTGCACCACGGTTTCCATCCACTCGAGCACTTGCCGAGCCACCTGGGGCCGCAGTAGCTGCACTCCAGAAGACTGGGGCAGCTCGGCCAAATCGTCGCCGGAGCGCAAGCCCCGGGTGATGTGGGGACTGACCAGCCGGCCGCCGTTGGCGATCATGGCGTGGAGCTGCAGCAGCTTCAGCGGCGTGAGGGAGAAGCCCTGGCCGAAGGCGGCGGTGGCCGGTTCGATCGGCTGGGTTAGGAATTCGGTCCGGCTCTTGAGCTCGCCAGCCACGGCCCCGGGCAGATCCGTATCGGGAATGGTATCGATGCCGATGGCGCGGAGCCAGCGCCAATACACCGCCGGCTTGAGGTGGTGCATGGCATTAACCATGGCGACATTGCTGGAAACCTGGAGCACGGTGGGGAGATCCAGCAGCCCGTTGGCCCGGTGGTCGTGGTTAAAGATCGGCCAGCCGCCAATCGTCACCGAGCCGCTGTCATTCACCTTGGCTTGGGGATCAATCACCTGCTCCTGCAGGGCCAGGGCCAGGTTGATCGGCTTGAAGGTGGAGCCGGGTTCGTAGAGGTCCTGCACCGACCATTCACGAAACAGCCCAGGCGGATACTTCCAGAACTTGTTGGGGTCATAGGAGGGGGTGGAGGCGAGGGCGAGCATCTCGCCGTTGCGCACGTCCATGACTAGGGCCACGCCCCGCTTGGCGTGCCATTGCTTCACCTGCTTGGCCAGGGCCAGCTGGGCCACCTGCTGGAGGCGGGAATCGAGGGTTAGTTGCAGGCGCAGGTCATCGCCGTAGAGCACCCCCGCCCTCAGGCCATCCGGGAGTGGGGTGCCATCGGCACCGCGGCGCAGCTGGCGAGAGGTTTCATGGCGACGCAGGTCCTGGTCGCGGCTCTGCTCCAAACCAGCCTGGGGTACCCGCTCCAGGTTGAGGAAGCCGACCACATTGGCGAACAGGGAGCCCTGGGGGTAAATCCGCTGGGGGTAGGACTCCAGATCAAGACCACTGATGCCCAGCTTGCGAATGCGATGGGCCGTTTCCGGATCCAATTCGGTGGCCAACTTCACGCCAGTCTGGCGGGAGCCCATCGTGGCCATCAGGGCCTCCACGGGAAGGCCGAGGATCGGAGCCAGCGTCTTGGCCACATCCAGGGGCGGGCGCTTGCTGTCGGGCTTATCGCCCGGGAGATTGAAAAAGCGCGGGTGGGCCCAAACGGTGAAGCGTTCCTCATCGAGGGCCACCATGCGGCCGTTGCGATCGACGATCGTGCGGCGTTTACCGATCGGAGCAATCGTCTGGGTCTGCACGGCCCGGGCCCGGTTGAGCAACTGGGGCCCCTGGACCACCTGCACCCAGGCCAGGCGAGCAGCCAGACCCACCAGGCCGGTGGCAAGGATTAAATAAACGACCAGTAACCGGGCTGAAGGAACCGGACGAAAGTCGAGCACCCTGCCGCCGCGGGAACCGCTTGGGCGCTGGGGGGGGCGTTGCCGGGGCCGACCTGTCACCATCTCAACCCCTGCCCTGTGGGACCAGTGTGCCGAACCAAAGCCCCCGCACCATTGCTTGGGTCAACACTAAAAACAATGGGATTAGACCCAGACAATCCGGGAGCGGAACGGCCCGGTGCCAGGCGGAACGCTCAATAGCCAGCAAAGATCTGGCGGGGGCTGACGCCGGCAAGCAGGGTGATGATCGAAGCAGGCTGCTGGGCGGTTGGGGCAGGCACGTAGATCAGCTTTTCGCTGCTAGTGGGCACCAACCGGCCAGGTTTATGGGCCACACCTAGGTGGTGCTGTTCAAGCATGGCGGTGGATTCCTGAAGGCGGTGCTCCCGCAGCTGGGAGGCCTCCAGGTTCTGGTAATTGCTGGTCCATTGGCTCTGCCAATGGAGCGAGAGGGCACTCAGGCCGACCACCGCAAGACCGAGGCCGAGCAGGCTGCCATCGGCGATGCGATGGAGGCTGGCCAGCCAGGGGGCCGTGCGCTCAACCCGCTTGGCCGAAAGGGATCCCTGGATCAGGGCCAGGGAGCGTTGGCGCTGGCCCCTGGAGCTGCGAGATGGGGTTGGGGCTGGGGCGGCAACCACGGAGCCGAGGAGCAACTTTTCAAGTGAACCATGGGGGCGAGGACCCAGCAAGGCAGATCGTCTGGCTATCCGCACAGTTCAAAAATCGGCTCAAACCAGCGCCGCAGCGCCTGACCAAGCCCAACCGCCTAGCCCGGATCTTGGTCGGCCCAATCCGCTCCTAACCATGGATGGCAAACCCGACCGGGGGCGCCAAGCGGCCTCGCCTAGCTGCCAAGCAACACCAGGTTGGCGAAGGTCATGGCATTCCAAAGGCTGTGCATCAACATCGAGGCCGCCAACCTGCCGCTGCTGAGGCGGAGCCAGCCGAGGCCCAGGCCCAGCATCAACAGGGCCGGCAATTCCCCGAGGCTGAGGTGGGCGATCGCAAAGACCAGGCCACTGACCAGCACCCCCAGCCATGGCCCCCGCTGGCGCGCCACCACCGGCAGCAACACCCCCCGGAAAATCGTCTCCTCAAATAGGGGCGCCAGCACGATTGCCGTGAAGGCATAGCAACTGAGGGGCCCCAGGGACCCTCCCTGCAACACAAGCTCCAGCAGCGGGTTACTGCCGCCTGGATCGCTCCAGATCTGATCCTGCAGCCAGCTCACCAGACTCACCAGGGGCAGCACGATCAGAAATCCCTTCAAGGCCCGACCCGCCGGCAACCAGGGAGGCAGCCAGCCCAGCTGCAACCAGCCCCCCTGGGGCGCCGGCCCCAGGCCCCGCAGCATCCCCCAAAGAATCAGTAGGGGGCCGGCCATCAGGCCCAGGTAGAGCAGCAGCACCGAAAGGGCGCTATGCAGGGCCGGCGGCACCACCACCAGGGAGAGCAGGCTCTCCACCGCGGGCCCCAGCAGCCAGGGGGTCACCAGCTCCCCCACCACCACAAAGCCACCGCCCACCAGCAGCACCGCATCGATTTCGCCCAGGGGCGGCCCTGCCAGGGGCGGCAGGGGCAGGGCCCGGCCGCGCAAACGCAGCCAGAGCTCGCGCAGCAGCAGGCCCAGGCCCGCGAGCAGGGTGAGGCCTGGCAAAAGATTGACCAGGACCAGCCTCACGGCTAAACGCTGGCCCACTTGGGGTTGGCCGCAGGCCTGGGGATCGTCCGCCAGGGCCTCGCAGCTCCATTGGCGCAGCAGGGGAACCGGTGCCAGGCTGGCACTGAGCCGTTTCGCCTCGGCCGCAGCCAGGGGCTGGCCCTGCAGGAGGGCCGTTGCCACGGCGGAGTCCCGTGCCCGGGCCTGCTCCAGCAGGGGCAGGGCCCGCTGCCGTTGGCCCTGCTGAATGGCCACCAGGGCCTGTTCCAACAGCAGGTCCGTGGAGGCGGGCTGGCCAGCCTCGGCCTGGCTACGGCCCAGCCCATCGAGGTGCTTCTGCAGGCGGCCCAGGGGGTCCTCGCCCGCAAAGGCCTGGGCCAGGGCAGGCGGCAGGTTGGGAGCGGCCAGCACGGCCAATTCCAACTGGCGCCGCTCCAGGTCATGGGCCACCGAGGGCCGATTGAGGCTTCCGACCAGGCCGTTGGACCAGAGCAGCAGGCTGGTCACCCCACAGATCAGGGCCAGCAGCACCTTCCATCGCGCCGGGCCAGGCCGCTCCCCCGTATTCACCCGGTTTGCTCCAACCATGGCCCGATTCTCCCCCGTGGCGTTCCCATACGATGGGCATCTGCTGTGGCTAAACGCCCGTGTCCCTGAGGCTTCTGCTCGTCCGCCACGGCCTGAGCAGCTTCAATCTGGAGCAGCGCATCCAGGGCCGTGACGACCTTTCCGACCTGAGCGAGGAGGGCCATCGCCAGGCCCGCGCCGCGGGAGAAGCCCTGCGGGGACTGGCGATTGACCAGGTCTATGCCTCGCCATTGCGGCGGGCAAGGGACACGGCCTTGCAACTACTGGCCGCCCATAGCGCTGGTCTGACCCCAGAACTCGATGACGACCTGCTCGAAGTCGACCTGGCGCCCTGGTGTGGCCTGCGGGTGCCGGAGTTGAAAGAACGGTTCCCGAGCGAGTACCAACTCTGGGCCAGCCAGCCAGAGAGCCTGCTGTTGCAACGCCCGGACGGCAGCAGCTATGCCCCGATCGGCGAGTTAATGGACCAGGCGGGCCGGTTCAAAGCCAGGCTCCTGCGCAATCACCCTCCCGGGGAAGGGGGCTCCCAAACCGTTCTGGTGGTGGCCCACAACGCCATCCTGCGCTGCCTGCTCCTGAGCTTGCTAGGGCTCGATGGCTCAGGCTTTAGGCGCCTCCGGATCGACAACGCGTCCCTGTCGGTGCTGAACCTCAGCACCGACGCCGATGGCGAGCTGGCTGTGCAGATCGAATCCCTCAATGGCACCAGCCATCTCCAGGCCGACCCCCTCGGTTCAGCCCTACCACCCAAGGGAGCCGGGGCCAGGCTGCTGTTGGTGCGCCATGGCGAAACGGACTGGAATCGCCAGGGCCGCTTCCAGGGCCAGATCGACATTCCCCTCAACGAGAACGGCCATAACCAGGCCGCGGCCGCCGGTCGCTTCCTAGCTGGGGAGAGCCTGCAGCGGGCTTACACCAGCTCCATGGCCCGCCCGCGCCAAACGGCGGAAGCGATCCTGCGCTCCCATCCAGGGGTGCCGCTCACCAGTGTCAGGGCCCTGGTGGAGATCGGCCATGGCGAATGGGAGGGACGGCTGGAGCAGGAGATTGCCGCGGGGTGGCCCGAGCTGCTGGCCGCCTGGAAGCTGGCGCCCGACACGGTGCAGATGCCCGGCGGCGAAACGATTCAGGACGTGTGGGATCGCTCCCTGGCGGGCTGGCAGAGCATTGCCGCCAGCCTCGACCCCGAGGAAACGGCCCTGGTGGTGGCCCACGACGCGGTCAATAAAACGATCCTCTGCGCCCTACTGGGCCTGGAGCCCGCCGACATCTGGGCCGTGAAACAGGGCAATGGCGGGGTCACGGTGATCGACTACCCCCACGGACCGGACGGACCGCCCCTGGTGGCCTGCCTCAACCAGACCGCCCACCTGGGCGGGGTGCTGGATCGCACCGCAGCGGGAGCCCTGTAGATGGGGGGTCTTGCCCATCGGACCGTTGTGACTGGGCGCTGGCCGTCATGGTGTTAGCCGGCTCGAGCCATTTTCTGGAGCAGGTCCACCTGCTCGAAGCGCCAGGCCAGCCGCCGCGTCGCTGTGATGCCCTGATTGAGGCGGGCGCCTTGGCCGCCACGGGCAACGACGCCCGTCTGCGGGCTGAAGTGCTGGGCTTGCCAGCCCTCGATGCCAAGGACTGGTGGCTGGGGCCCGCCTTGGTGGACCCCCATTCGGTGCTGGAACAGATCCAGGGGGGCCAGGCCGAAACCCTGCAGAGCCTGGCCCGTTCGGCCGCCACCGCGGGTTACGGCACCGTGGCCCTGCTGCCCCAGGCCCGTCCCTGGCGGGACCGGGCCGAGGCGATGCAACTGTCCAGCCTGACCGGCGACCAGGCCGAAGCGCAGATCCTGCCCTGGGGCAGCTTCAGCAGCGGCGGCGCCGGCCTGGAGCTGGCCCCCCATGGCGAGCAGTTGGACTGCGGCGCCATTGGCCTGGCCGAAGCCGCCACGATGCCGCCCCTGGCCCTACTCGAACGGGGCCTGCGCTTAGCCGAAATGGGCGATCGGCCCGTGTTGATCGCCCCCCACAGCGAGGAGTTCAGCCAGGCTGGGTTCGTGCGTGAGGGGGTTGAGGCCCTGCGGCTGGGCTGGCCCCTCGATCCCCTGCTCAGCGAAACGATGCCCCTCGCCAGCCTGCTGGCCCTGACCGAGGGACTGCCCCAGGCCAACTTGCGCCTGATGAACCTCTCCACCGCCGCCGGGGTGGCCCTGCTGGCACAGCGGCCCTGCCAGCAAAGGCCCCTTGCCACGGTCAGCTGGTGGCATTTGGTGGCCGACTCCGGGAGCCTCGATCCGGTGGCGGAAGGCTGGCGGCTGCAACCCTCCCTCGGCTGTCGGGCCGATCGGGAAGCCTTGATTGCGGGCCTGGCCAGCGGATTGCTCACGGCCGTGGCCGTGCACCACCAGCCCCTCGATGCCGAAGAGCAGCTCCTGCCGCTGGATCAACGCAAACCCGGTGTGGCCGGCCACCGCTACGTGCTGCCGGCCCTCTGGCAGGAGCTGGTGGTTCGGCGGGGTTGGGGGGGCGCCGATCTCTGGCGGGTGCTCTGCTGGGGGCCAGCCCAGGTGCTGGGGCTAGCCGCGCCCCTGCTGGCGATTGGCAGCCGGGACTGGATCCTGTTTGATCCGGCCCAGAACTGGTGCCCCTGGCAGGAGAGCGACGCCTCCCTGGCGGCCAACCAACCCCTGCGCCACCAGGAGCTCACGGGCCGGGTGATCGCCAGGGGACCTAGGGGCAGGTCCTAGGGCCTGGGGGCCGGGGCGCTGCCGGCGTCATCCGGGCCCAGGGATCCGATGGCATTGAACGGATAGAACCGCCAGAAGGCCCGGCCGATGATTTCGTTGCGGGGCAGGAAGGCACCGCCAGGCCAGAAGCGGCCATCCCAACTATTGGCGCGGTTGTCGCCGAGGGTGAGCACGTGGCCCGCTGGCACCACGGCGTTGAGGGTGCGGCAAGGGCCCATGCCCTGGCTGTCCACTGGACACCAGTTTTTGACATAGGGCTCCGCTAGGCGTCGGCCGTTAAGGGTGACCTGACCGCGGGGATTAACGACGACCTGGTCCCCCTCCACCGCCACAATCCGCTTGATGTAGGCATCGCAGGCCGGATTCTGGAGGCCGGGGATGGAGCCCAACAGGGGCAGGTTCACCAGCAGGCAGCCCAGGGCCGAAGGCCGGCGGTTGGCCTGCAGCACCGGATCAAAGTGATAGGGCGAATGGAACACCACAATCTCGCCGCGTCGGGGGGCCCGGTTGTGGTAGGTGAGTTTTTCGACCAACAGGCGATCTTGGATCTGCAAGCCGGGCAACATCGAGCCCGACGGGATGTAGCGGGCCTCCAACAGGTATTGGCGGATACCAAGGGCCACCGCCAGGGTGATCAGGACCCCCCGCCAGAACAGCCAGGGACTCTCCTGGGGCGGTGGCGCAACGGGCGAGTCGGGGGCCAAATCAGGCGAAGGCTTGGGACTGGAGGGATCCGGAGACACAGAAGGTTGGGACTCAGACGGGTGGGGATCGGGGCTCAAGAACCGCTAAGGCAGGCCTGGGAGGCAAGTACGGCAGATTAGGCAGTCGCAGGCCCCACCTCGCCCCTGAGCGATCCCGATGGTTCGTCCCCGCTGGCTCTCGCCCCAACGGGTCCCCCCGGGCCGGGGCTGGCGCCATTGGGACCGGTTTGTGGCGGTCTGGGCCAGCCTCAACCTGCTGTGGGTGGGGTTTGATCTCACCTATGTACCGCTGCGCACCTTTTGGTTGCAGCGCACCCTCTATCCGTTCCCTTCCCTGCCCCTGGCCCTGCCGCTGACGCTGCTGCCGCCAATCACCCCCTACTACGACCCAATCAAGGGTATCGAGCCCCACCGCCAGACCCAGGCCTATCTGGTCGCCTTCCACCAGCTGGATCGACAACTGCTGCAGGACCCCAACGCCCCGGCCGCCCAAGCCCTGCGCCGCCGACAGCTGGCGCTGACCGACCAGATCTTCGATGAAAACCCCTTCCTGGTTTCGGGCCAGTCCGGCAGCCTGGAAACGGTGAAAAACAGGCTGCGCCAGCGGGCCGGCCTCGATTCAGCCAAGCTTTCGAACGCACGCCTCCTCAGCCGGGACTGGCTGCAGCGCCATCCCTGGCAAGGGGAACGGCGCTTCTGGCAGCAGCAAGTGCTGCCCCTGATCGAAACCTGCTACTGGCGGGCGATCGATGAAAACGGCCATCCCACCGACCACTTCTGGTGGTACGACCTGGTGCTGTTCCAGGGGGTGTTCGTGTTGGACATCGGCCTGCGGGTGCTGCGCCTGCGGCGGCGCCTGCCGGGCTTGGGCTGGCGCGATGCCCTGCTGCGCCGCTGGATTGACCTGCCGCTGCTGCTGCCGGTCTGGCGCTGGTTCCGGCTACTGCCGGTGGTGGAGCGCCTCAGCGGCGCCGGCCTAATCAATATCGAACCGCTGCGGGCCGTGATCAGCCGAGCGGTGGTCTCCCTATTGGCCCTGGAACTGTTTGAGGTGCTGGCCCTGCAACTGGTCGATGGCACCCAGTCCCTGATCCGCTCGCCCCAGTGGCCCCGCTGGATCCGCAACCTGCGCAGCCACCAGAGGCCCAGCCTGGCCGAGGGGGGAGACCTCGTTGAATTGGTACGCCTATGGGGGCCAATGGTTCTGGGCCAGGTGGCACCCAGGCTCTCGCCGGAACTGCAGGCGGTCCTCAGCCACGCCCTGCAGCAGAGTTTCCGCGGCGGCGCCATGGGCGCCCAATTCAGCAGCCAGTTGTCGGCGGCCGTGGTCGACAGCCTGCTCGATCTCTCCCGCAGCACCGGCAAACGGCTCTCCCAGCCGGACAACCGCCAGGTGGAGCTGCTGTTGCGTTTCGCGGATCGCTTCCTCGATGAACTAGGGGGCGCCCTGGAGGCGGGCAGCACCCTGGAGCGCAGCCAGCAGCTGCTCTGCAGCCTGCTGCAGGACCTCAAGCTCACCTATCTGGCCCAGGTGAACCGGGCTGGCATCGATGCCCTGATGGATGAACTCGACGAACTGACCAGCCCAGGGGCGGCGTCACCGAGCTCGGCAACCTCACCATCGAACCCGGGCTGAACCGGGCTCCCACAAGCGGGACCCATTCACCAGGCTCCCTAGCGCCTAATCCCTAGGAACCCAAGCGGGGCAACAGCTGGGCCGCCGGGATCAACCCAGCAGCACAGCACCCCATTCCTCTGGCTTAAAACCCACCAGCACCACGCCCCGGGCCGTGAAGACCAGGGGCCGCTTAATCAATTTGCCATCGGCCGCCAGGGCCTGGAGGGCTTGGTCGTCATCCATGGCAGATACGGCGGCAGCACCGAGGGCCCGATAGCTCTGGCCACTGGTGTTGAACAGGCGCTTGATGGCGCCCAAGGCAGCAAGGGCCTGGGCCAGGGCCTGCCGCGGGGGAGGGCTCGTGGTGATCTCGATCAGCTCCAACTGAGCGCCAGTAGCAAGGCCCTGCTGGGCTAGCCAGGTCAGGGCCTTGCGGCAGGTGGAGCAGCCGCTGTAGGCGTAAACCCGCAGCGGCAAGTGGTCCCCTGCAATCGCCATGGCAACAGCTCAGCGACCGAAGAGATTTTTCAGGGCGCCCAGCAGGCTGTTAGATCCCTTGCCGACGCCATCTTGGGGGCGGGTGCGGATCGTCACATCACCGTTGACGGTGGTGCGGCAGCTGAGGCGGTAGCTGGCGGGGCGATCAGCCAGGTAAACCTGCTCGACATCGCTGCGGGGCGAGAGGTTACGGGCTCCTTCGATCACCTCTATGACGCAGGTGCCGCACTGGCCAACGCCGCCGCAATTGTTGAGGTTATTGAGCCCGGTGTAGGGGTTGATGCCGGCGTCTAGGGCCGCTCGACGCAGGTTGGCCCCCTCGATGCAACCGACCTGCTGGCCTTCCTTGTCAAAACGGATGGTGGGCACGGTCGGTTGGGGATCATGGCGCCGACCAACTTACCTGGCCGTGGCGGCCTCTCCGTGGCAGCAGGGGTGGCATGCCATCGATCGCTGGGACATGCCCCAGCTGCCCGTCCCTACCATTGGACTCCTTTGGTGGTCCTGGCCCGCTCCCGATCCATGGCCCCGGCGACCCATTCCCATCCCATGGATGACCCCACTTTTGGGCTGGCGGCAGACCGCTACGACCTGATCCAACAGCAGCTCATCCCCGGCTACGGCAGCCTGGCCCGCCTGGCCGTGGCCCTGCTCGCCGCGTCGCCCCTGGCGTCCGAACCGGGGGCCGAGGTGCTGGTGGCTGGCTGCGGCACCGGCGCCGAACTCCAGGAGGCGGTGGCCCAGCGGCCGGACTGGAGCTTGAGCGCCATCGATCCCTCGGCGACCATGCTGGCCGAAGCCCGCAGCCGTCTGGCCGGGGCCCCGGCCATCGACTGGCAGCAGACCACCGTGGAACAACTCACCGAGGCGCCCGCCTGCCAGGGCCGCTTCGCCGGAGCCCTCTCGGTGCTGGTGCTCCAGTCCCTCGCCGATGACGGCAGCAAGTTGGCCTTCCTCTCGGGTCTGGCCCGCAGCCTGCGTCCCGGGGGCCAACTGGTCCTAGTCGACCTGATGTCTACCTCCCTGCCCTCGCTTGAGGCCCAATTGGCCAGCGCCTGGGTCGGCTTCCAACGGGCCAGCGGCCTACAGGCGCCGGCCGCCCAGCTGGCGCCCCTCACCCAGGGGCTCCATCCCGTCGGCATGGCCCGCCTCACCAGCCTGGTGAACGCGGCCGGGTTCAGCGATCCGGCCCGCATTTTCCAGGCCCTGGCCTTTGAGGGATTTCTGCTGCAGAAGCCCAGCTAGGGGAAGCCTGGCCAGCTAGGGAGCTCCTGGGGAGAACGGGCCGGGCCAGCGCCGCTGCCCTGGGCAGGGACGTGGCCCGAGAGGGGCTGGGTGACCAGGGGGTGTCCAGGCCGGTCATCCAACACGGCAAACAGGGGCACCACCAAGGTGAGCAGGCCAATCAAGGCGCCGATTAGGGGGGAGGCCAGGCCCAGTCCAGAGTCTGCGGACGCCGGGCCCGGGGAGGCCTCGGTTTGCGCCCCGCCAACCCCTGGGGGCAGGTCATCGGCATCAACCGATTGGACCGCCGGGCTTGCTTTGGCTTTGCATGGGCCTTGCTGTTGGATCGGGCCATGCTCCAACATCCGCCTGCCGGCCCAGCGATCGTCAGAAACGGGTTGGCTAGGGAAGGCTTCAACCGAACCACGCCTTTGGGACAGCTGCGGGGATCGGGGAGGGGGGTCGGAATCCATGGAATGGGGGAAGGAACAGGTTCAGCAACGCTGCCGGCGGAGGTGCGCACCGGGGAGGGACGAAGCGGAACAGCCCGCTGAAGACCTGGGACGGCCCCGAAGGACAGGCTCCCAAAGTTTGCAGAAGAAGGAAGCCAAGGCTCCAACAGGTTGTGACGATTCTGGCACCGCTGTCGAGGCCCCAGCCAGGGGGCCGGCTTCCTGGCTGGCCCCCTGGCCCGGCCCCCGTGGACTGGGGGCTCACCGGGGTCCATTGGGCGGCAGACCCACCTGGGAGCCCCTGGAGCCGGCGGCCTGACCTGATCGGGCTAGTCGCCACTTAGGGCCTAGGGGGTTGGGGGCTGGTCCGGCTGCTGGAGCAGGACGCGGATCTCCTTGAGTTCGGTCAGGATTGCCAGCAGCAGCTGCTGGCTGGCGGTTGCGGGGGAATGGAGCACCTCCACCGTCACCTCCTTGATCCGCAGGACATCGCGGGCAAAGCGGGCCACCTCATTGGGATGGAACAGCAGGGCGTCCTTTTGATCGGTGCGGTATTCGGGATTGAGCCGTTTGGGATTGAAGGGGGGATTGAGGTTGCGGGGGTCGGTGTTGGTGTAGCGGTACACCGACGCCCTGGAACGATTCAAGGTGCGCTGCACCTCGTCAATGCCGATCAAGCCATCGGCCGCCGGGGGGGGCAGGCCGATGGACTGACGCAAGGACTCCTGATCGCCTAGCAACGGACCCGCCTGGGGCACCTGGGCGCCTGGGGCGGCAGCGCCCTGTCCATCGCCGCCATAGGGATGGCCGATCATGTGAGACAGATCTAAGACAATCGGGATCGAAGCTAGCAGCCTTGCTGGCACCCGAACTGGCCATTTCGGTGCGTTTCAGCGCCCCCATCGGGGCAGCCATGGGCCGGCGCCCCTGGCTGCGGTGATAGGTTCCGCCCGAGTGCTCCTTTTCAAGCCATGCGCGTCTCCCGCCTGATGCTGGTGACGTTGCGGGACGACCCGGCGGAGGCGGAAATCCCCTCCCACAAGCTGCTATTGCGGGCCGGCTACATCCGCCGGATCGCCTCTGGCATCTACGCCTACCTGCCCCTGCTGTTTCGGGTGCTGCAAAAAATCTCGGCGATCGTGCGCGAGGAACTCAACGCCACCGGAGCCCTAGAAACCCTGCTGCCCCAGCTCCAGCCCGCCGACCTCTGGGAGCGCAGCGGCCGCTGGAGCGGCTACACGGCCGGAGAGGGGATCATGTTCCACCTCAGCGATCGCCAGGGACGGGAACTGGGCCTAGGGCCCACCCACGAGGAGGTGATCACGGCCCTAGCCGCCGATCTCTTGCGCTCCTACCGGCAATTACCGGTGAACCTGTATCAGATTCAGACCAAATTCCGGGACGAGATCCGGCCCCGCTTCGGGCTGATGCGCGGCCGGGAATTCATCATGAAGGATGGCTATTCCTTCCACGCCGATGAGGCGAGCCTGAAGCAGTGCTACGCCGAGATGGACCGGGCCTACCGGCGGATTTTCAGTCGCTGCGGTCTCAAAGCCGTAGCGGTGGAGGCCGATAGCGGCGCCATCGGCGGCTCCGCCAGCCAGGAATTCATGGTCACCGCTGAGGCGGGAGAGGACCTGATCCTCAGCAGCGGCGACGGCAACTACGCCGCCAACCAGGAACGGGCCGTGTCCCTGGCCCCGGAGGCCGTGCCCCTGGCGGCCCAGCCCTGCCAAGAGGTGGCCACCCCAGGCCAAACCAGCATCGAAGACCTCTGCGCCGCCCATGGCTTTGATCCCAGCCAGATCGTCAAGGTGTTGCTACTGGTGGCCCGCTGCGCCGATGGCAGCCTGCAGCCGGTGCTGGTGAGCCTGCGCGGCGACCAGCGCCTCAATGACGTGAAACTGGCCAATGCGGTCAGCGCCCGGCTAGGGCCAGCCCAAGGCGGCCTGCTGTCAGTGGAACCGCTCACCGCCGAATTGGTTAGGAGCGAGCGCCTGCCCCTGGATCTGGGCGCCATCCCCTTTGGCTACCTCGGCCCAGACCTGAGCGACGCTGTCTTGGCGTCCACCGAGGCCAGGTCGGGCTTGGGACATGCAGCTCTGTCCTCCAAGCCCCAGCCCCGGCTGATCACCAAACTGCTGCGGCTCAGCGATCCCACCGCTGCCGCGCTGGAGACGTTTATCTGCGGCGGCAACAGCCCCGATCTTCACCGCGTCGGAGCCAGCTGGGCGAACCTGGGGCCTAAGCCGGAGGTCGTCGATTTGCGCGCCGCCCAGCCAGGCGATCGCTGCCTCCACGATCCTCAGCAGACCCTCTCCGCCGCCCGCGGCATCGAGGTGGGCCACATCTTCCAGCTGGGCCGCAAGTATTCCGAAGCCCTCGGCGCCCGCTTCACCAATGAGAGCGGAGCGGACGAAGCCCTCTGGATGGGCTGTTACGGCATCGGCGTCTCCCGCCTGGCCCAGGCCGCCGTGGAACAGAACCACGACAGCAATGGCATCTGCTGGCCCGTGGCGATCGCTCCCTTTGAGGTGATCGTGGTGATTGCCAACCTCCAGGAGCCCACCCAGCGCCAACTGGGCGAGGAGCTGTACACCAGCCTGCTGGACGCCGGACTGGATGCCTTGCTCGATGACCGCGACGAGCGGGCCGGCGTCAAGTTCAAGGACGCCGACCTGCTCGGCATCCCCTGGCGGGTGGTGGTGGGCCGCGGCGCCAAGGAGGGCCAGGTGGAACTGGTGCAGCGCCAGGGCAGCGTCAAGCGGGAGCTGGCGGCGGCGGATCTGCTCGCAGAACTGCCCGGCCTGGTTGAAGCGGGGCGCTCCGGCCTGCTGGCCTGAGGGACCGGGGCTTTCGCTTGACTGGATCGGGATGGGCTGCCCCAGGGCCTGGACGCCCTGGGGCGGGGATGGGGGCCTGGGGCTCCCGGAGCCGGGTCGGAGCCCATGCCGGCTCCCTGGGCACTGGCTCCAAAAACCGGGGCCCTTTGGCTCCAAGAACCGGGGCCCTTTGGGCCCTGGGGCGGGCCCCGGGGTCTTGCCTAGGATCAAACCCTTCTTCCCTCCGATCCCCATGGCAGCTGGATGGCGTCGTGTGATGGCCGCCCTAATGGCGGTGTGCCTCAGCCTGAGCCTGGCCCTGACGGCCTGCTCCTCCGCCGGCGGTCCCCTGAGCGGCAACTACGTGGAGGACACCATGACCGTGGCGGAACGGCTGATCGCCACGATTGCCCTTAGCCCGGAGGATCCCGAACGCACCACGGCGGAAACCGAGGCTCGCTCCCTAATCAATGCCTACATGGCCCGTTACCGGCCCCAGGCCAAGGTCAATGGCCTGGCCTCCTTCACCACCATGCAGACGGCCCTCAACTCCCTAGCGGGCCACTACACCAACTACGCCAACCGGCCGGTGCCCGAGGCCCTCAAGGCTCGGCTGGACAAGGAACTCAAGCGGGCTGAGGCCAACGTCGTGCGCGGCGCCTAGGGCCCTAGGGGCATTGCGAGGGTCTTGTCGAACAGAAAGCAAGTCCCATCACCCGCCAGCGGTCCTCCCGGACCGCTTTTTCTTGCCCTTTCTTTGACGAAAGGACAGGTGATCTGAGAAGCTCTCTGATTGTGCTCAGATGCGGCTCCGGGCCGCCTTGTCCTTGGCCAACGTTGTCGTCATCGGTGCTCAATGGGGTGACGAGGGGAAGGGCAAGATCACCGATCTGCTCAGTCGTTCGGCCGATGTGGTCGTCCGCTACCAGGGCGGTGTGAATGCCGGTCACACCATCGTGGTGGACAACAAGGTGCTCAAGCTGCACCTGATTCCATCGGGGATCCTCTATCCGGACACCACCTGCCTGATCGGCTCGGGCACCGTGGTGGATCCCCGCGTCATGCTGGGCGAGCTGGACATGCTCGCTGAGAACGGCATTGGCGTGGGGGGCCTGAAACTGGCCTCCACGGCCCACGTGACCATGCCCTACCACCGCCTGCTCGACCAGGCGATGGAGCAGCGCCGGGGCGATCGCCGCATCGGCACCACCGGCCGGGGCATTGGTCCCACCTACGCCGACAAGGCCGAGCGCAACGGCATCCGCGTGATTGACCTGCTCGATGAGGAGCGGCTGCGCGACCGCCTCGCCGGGCCTCTGGCGGAGAAGAACCTTCTGCTCGAGCGGGTTTACGGGATCGAACCCCTCGATGCTGAGGCGGTGATCGCCGAATACGCCGCCTACGGCCAGCGCCTGGCGCCCCACGTGGTCGACTGCATCCGCACCATCCACCAAGCGGCCCGGGCCCGCAAGAACATCCTGTTTGAGGGCGCCCAGGGCACCCTGCTCGACCTCGACCACGGCACCTATCCCTACGTCACCTCCTCCAACCCGATCTCCGGCGGGGCTTGCATCGGCGCCGGTGTCGGCCCAACCCTGATCGACCGGGTGATCGGCGTGGCCAAGGCCTACACCACCCGGGTGGGCGAGGGCCCCTTCCCCACCGAACTGCAGGGCAGCCTTAACGACCACCTCTGCGACCGGGGCGGGGAGTACGGCACCACCACCGGCCGGCGCCGCCGCTGCGGCTGGTTCGATGGCGTCATTGGCCGCTATGCGGTGGAGGTGAACGGCCTCGATTGCCTGGCGATCACCAAGCTCGACGTGCTCGATGAGCTCGACGAAATCCAGGTGTGCGTCGCCTACGAACTCGATGGCCAACGCATCGAGCACTTCCCTAGCAGCGCCGAGGACTTCGCCCGCTGCCAGCCGATCTTTGAAACCCTGCCCGGCTGGGAATGCTCCACCGAGCAGTGCCGCAAGCTTGAGGAGTTGCCGGCCAAGGCGATGGCCTACCTGCGCTTCCTGGCGGAACTCATGGAGGTGCCGATCGCCATCGTTTCCCTCGGCGCCAACCGGGACCAGACGATCGTGGTCGAAGATCCGATCCATGGTCCAAAGCGGGCCCTGCTCAGCGCCTAACGGGCTCCTGCCCGCTTCGCCCGATCCCTTCCCCTTTTCCTGTGCCTGTCTCCACCCCGCCCAGCCCCGCCGCTGGGGCCCGCTTCGATGTCGTCGGCATTGGCAATGCCATCGTCGATGTGCTGGTCAAGGCCGAGGATGACGTCCTCGACAACCACGGCCTGACCAAGGGCACCATGGCCCTGGTGGATGAATCCCAGGCCCAGCGGCTCTACGCCAGCGTCGGCCCGGGCCTGGAAACCTCGGGCGGCTCCGCCGCCAATACCCTGGCCGGCATCGCCCAGTTAGGGGGCCGGGCCGGCTTCATCGGCCGAGTGCGCGATGACCAGCTGGGTGCCATCTTTGCCCATGACATCCGCGCCGTCGGCGCCAGCTTCCAGACCCCACCGGCCAGCAGCGGCCCCTCCACCGCCCGTTGCCTGATCCTGGTCACCCCCGATGCCCAGCGCACGATGTGCACCTACCTGGGGGCCTCCGTCGGCCTTGATCCGGCCGACCTGGACCTGCAGATGGTGGCCGACGCCAAGCTGCTCTATCTGGAGGGCTACCTCTGGGACAGCGAAGCGGCCAAGCGGGCCTTCATCGCCGCAGCCGAACTGATCCGCACCCAGGGGGGCCAGGTGGCCCTTTCCTTGTCCGATGCCTTCTGCGTCGAACGGCACCGGGAGAGCTTCCAGGAGCTGGTGGATGGCCATGTCGATGTGCTGTTCGCTAACGAAATGGAGATCACCGCCCTATACAAGGCCAACAGTTTTGAGGAGGCGGTGGACCAGGTGCGCGGCCGCTGCCAGGTGGCTGCCCTGACCCGCAGCGAACTCGGATCCCTGGTGCTGGCGGGGGACCAGAGCCACGTGATCGAACCCTTCCGCCTCGGCGAACTGGTGGACACCACCGGCGCCGGCGACCTCTATGCGGCCGGTTTCCTGCAGGCCTACACCCGGGGCCTGGACCTGGAGACCTGCGGCCGCCTCGGCTCCCTCTGCGCCGGCCAGGTGGTGACCCAGCTTGGCCCCCGCAGCCAGGTGAGCCTGCGCCAGCTGGCCGCCGACCACCTGGGCCTGAGCTTCTAACCGAGGCCTGCCGAACGGGGGAACCCCCAGCGCCGACCATTCACCCCCCGGCCTAGGCAAGGCCGGCCGGATGGCCCAAGGCTTCCAGTAAGGCCGAAAACTCCAGGCCCGGGAGTTGGTCTGGGCCGCGGGGCTGGCGCAGCAGCAACAGCTCCAGGCCCAGCTCGGCGCAAACCTCACTCCAGAGCTGCTCGGTGACCCCGCCGGACTGGCGGCACAGCACCACATCAATGGCCCAGCGCCGACAGAGGGCCCGCTCGATCGCCCCGGAGCCTGGGACCGCGGGTGCCTGGACGGGATGGAGACAGGCCAGCTGGCCATCGGCCAGACCGGCCGCCCGGGCCAGGGCCAGGCTGGTGGGACTGGGCAGGATCCGGGCGAAATGGGCCGCAGTTGGGCTATGGGCCAGGGCCTGGCCCAACCGCCGCGCCCCAATCGCCAGCAGCAGGCGCTGACCGCCCAGGTCGAGGCCGGAGAGATCGGCCAGGCTGGCAAGCAGCCGGCGCTGGGGGCCAGGAGCCTGGCCGGCGATTGGGCTAGCCGGGGGCAGGGGCGGCCGTTGCAGACGCAACAGGGGCTGGTCCAGGCGCTGGCAGGCCGTAACCAGGTCGGCGCTGATTTGCTCGGCAAAGGGATGGGTGCCATCCACTACCCAGCGGAAGCCGCCCTGGCGTCGCGCCGCCCCAAGGACGGCGGCGATCCCATCGGCACCGTCCAGGGCCCCCACCTGCAGGTCCAGGGCCGGATGGGGGGCGTAGGCCCGGCCCGCCGCCTCGCCCACCACGCTCACCCGCAGGCGCCAGCCCCGCGCCAGCAACTGCCTGGCCAGCAGGGGACCCTCGCCAATGCCACTCACCAGCCAGATCGACCCTGCTGGCCCAGGGCCCTGGGGGAGCCTTTCCGCAACCGGGTACGGCCGGGCGGGCTCACCCTGGTGAATTTCAGGGCCGTGCATCAGGATGGGGCCCCTGGCGAACTGCTGATCCGTGAACCAATGCTTGCTGGAGGTAGAGGTGATCGAAGCACCCCAGGTGCGATACACCCAGGACAACCAGACCCCCGTGGCCGAGATGGCCGTTCAGATCGAAGGATTGCGGCCTGATGATCCCCCCGGCCAGCTGAAGGTGGTGGGCTGGGGCAGCCTGGCCCAGGACCTGCAAAACCGGGTGCAGGTGGGCCAGCGCCTGGTGCTGGAAGGCCGGCTGCGCATGAACACCGTGACCCGCCAGGACGGCGTCAAGGAGAAGCGGGCCGAATTCACCCTTTCGCGCCTCCATCCCCTGGCCGGAGCCAGCGCGGCCTCCTTTGGCACCGTCCCGGGGGGGAGCGGCCCCAGCCAGGGCAGTCCCCAGGAGTTCGCCGCCAGCCCAGCCAATGGTGGCGGTGGCCGCCCCCCTGGTCGACCGCCGGCCCCGGCCCCCACCCGCCGCCAGCCAGCTGCTGCCCCGGCGCCAGCGCCAGCGGCGGCCGCTGCGGAGACGCCCACCTGGAACACGTCGCCCCTGGTGCCCGATTTTCCCGAAGGCGAAGACGACATTCCCTTCTGATCGGCTCGTCAGCCCAGGGGGTCGGCCAAGCAGCCCGCCCCCTGGCCCCGCCCGGGCAGCGGGGTGAGCCAGGGGGCGCCGGAAGCGCCTAGGTGCCCTTGACCCGCTGGCCAGCTTGCTCAAGCACCTGGCCCAATTCCCGTTCGAGGGCTGCCAAATCCAGGCGCAGGTCACTCCAGTGGCCGCCATCGATCTGCTGCAGCAGCCAGAGCCGGTCGGCAGCAAGCCGATCCAGGAGTTGCTCAGTGCTGAGGGACTCCCTGGGCACGCCCGGGCCGCCCGAAGGGATGGGAGCCGCCGCTGGGGTGTCAGCAAAAGGTTCAGAGCCGGTGCCTTCGCCGTCGCGATCGGGCACCCCGTTGGCCGAAGATGGCGCCATGCAAGCAATCGCATCGCCCGGAAGCCTAATCACGATCGCAGGCGCCGTCCTGACGGTGGTCGGATCGATCGCCTATGTCACCGACAGCCCCACCTTGAGCTTGGCGGGGGTCTTTTACGGGGTGCCCGTGCTGCTGGGCGGCCTGGCCTTGAAATCATCGGAGTTGCCTCCGGCTGAATTGGTCGAGCCCTCCGCCGAGGCCGAAGCCCTGCGCACGGCAGAGGCCAGCGCGCCCCTACGCAAGCTGGTGAAGGACGTCAACCGCTGGCGTTACGGCCAGAAGGCCCACCTGGAAAGCTCCCTAGAAGCCCTCAAGCTCTGGGACGAGCAGAACCCTCCCCAGCTGCTGCGGGTGGCGGAACTGGCGGAGGCCGGCGGCTACGGCCTCGATCTCACCTTCCAATGCCAGGGCGTCGGCTTCGAGCGCTGGCAGGCCCGCCAGGACCGGCTCGGCCGCTTTTTTGGTCCGGGCCTGCGGGCCGAGGTGAGCCAGCTGGGCAAGACCAAGGTGCTGATCCGCCTGCGGCCCCTGGTCGAAACGGCCCCGGGGGCCGAGGCTGGTGAGGAGCCCCCTGGCTCCTAAACCCTGCGGCTGCTGCACCCCGGCCCAAGTGCCGATCGGCCATGACCAGGCCGAGCATCCCTAAGGGCCCAGCCCCTCCTCCCCACTCTTCCCTCCCCGTTAACGCCCCGGCCCAACGCCGACCCTGCGCCCCCAGCCCGTTTCGCCTTGAGCACCGATCCCGCCATCTCCGCCGCCGACACCCTGCGCGTCTCGGTGCTGAGTGAGGCCTTGCCCTACATCCAGCGCTTTGCCGGCCGCAGGGTCGTGGTGAAATACGGCGGCGCCGCCATGGTGCGCCAGGACCTGCGCGAGGCCGTCTTCCGCGACCTGGCCCTGCTGGCCTGTGTCGGGGTCCAGGTGGTGGTGGTCCATGGCGGCGGACCGGAAATCAACGAATGGCTGGGCCGGTTGCAGATCGAGCCCGAATTCCGCAACGGCCTCCGGGTCACCACCCCCGAGACCATGGATGTGGTCGAAATGGTGCTGGTGGGCCGGGTCAATAAGCAGATCGTCACTGGCATCCACCAGGTGGGCGGCCGGGCGGTAGGGATCTGCGGTAGTGATGGCGCCCTGGTGCTGGCCCGCACCTACGGCGATGGCTCCAATGGCCTGGTGGGTGATGTGGCCGCCGTGAATCCAGCCGTGCTGCTACCCCTGCTCGAGAACGGATACATCCCGGTGATCTCGAGCGTGGCCGCCAACGCCGAGGGCCAGGCCCACAACATCAATGCCGACACGGTGGCGGGCGAACTGGCCGCGGCCCTCCAGGCCGAAAAGCTGATCCTGCTCACCGACACCCCCGGCATCCTGCGGGATCGGAACGATCCCGGCTCCCTGATCCGCCAGGTGAGCCTGGCCGGCGCCCGCGAACTGATCGAGGCCGGCATCGTGGCCGGCGGCATGACCCCCAAGACCGAATGCTGCATCCGGGCCATCGCCCAGGGGGTGGCGGCGGCCCATATCGTCGATGGCCGCAGCCCCCATGCCCTGCTGCTGGAGGTGTTCACCGACGCCGGCATCGGCACCATGGTGGTGGGCAGCCAGCGCCTGATCAGCGGCTGAACCGTGGTGGACGTTCTGCCACGCGAACGCTCTGGCGATGGCCAGGGGGGTCCAGACCAGCCCGACCCGCCGGAGTTGGCCCTGGCGCACCGCGCCCTGGGCAGCGGCGACTACGGCGCCTGCCTGCGGGGGTTGACCCCCCTGGCCGGCGTCCATGGCGCCAGCACGGCCCTCGGCGGGCGGATCCGCTTGCTGATGGCCACGGCCCTGATGGGCCAGGGCGATACGGCCGGGGCGGCGGCCTGTTGCCGCAGCCTGCGCGGTTGTAAAGATCTCACCTTGCGCCAGCAGGCCAGGGATCTGGAGGAAGTCCTGGACGCGCCTGCCCTGCAGCGGCCGCGCAACTGGTCGGTGGAGGTGCCGAGCCTGGGGGACCTGGAACTGGTGGAAGGTCGATCGCCGATGCAGGGCTGGCGCCGGCGCCCCAAACCGGAACCGCCACCGCCGCCACCCGTGGGGACCACCACCATGCCCTGGGGGTTTGCCCTGGTGGCGGTGGCCCTGCTGCTGATCACCACGTTGCTGGCGGGCTGTGTCCAGGTGGAAACCAGCCTGAATTTCCCAGCGCCAGGTCGCCTCCAGATCACCCAAACCAGCACCAGTGCCACGGGCCAGGCGCTGCCCTGGCAACGGGACCTGGCCGCGGCCCTGGGGGGCGGCTCGGTGGTTGTGGAGCGCGACCATGGCCGCCAGAGCCTGCGCAACCGCGCCTTGCCTGCCGACCAAGCCCTTGCCTGGCTCGGCCAAAGTCTTGGGCGCGGCGCCGCCCTGGCCGGCGTCAACCTGCCCAAGCCGGAGCTAACCCTGCGCGAGCGCAACTGGTTGATCGGCGTGCAACAACACATGGAGCTGGCCATCGACCTCACGGCCGTGAAATCCCTGCCCGGCCTGGACTTGGCCTTCCGGTTTGCGCCCCTCGAGCTGCAGGCCGTGCAGCTCGCCACCCCCAACCCGGTGCAGGCCGGTCCAAGGGCCCACGACCTGCGCTGGCGCCTGGAGACCGGCGCCCTGAACCGGCTGGCGTGGCGCACCTGGCGCTGGAGCCGCCTGGGCCTGGGGGCCCTGGCGGTGGTCCTGCTGCTGGGGCTGGCCCTGCTACTACAGCGACTGCGGTTGCGGGCTGGCTACGGCTTCCCCCAGCTCCCTGCCTAAGGGCTGGGCGGTCCTTCAGGCCAACCGGACGGGGCCTGCCGCCGCCTGGTCCTAGACCGGCAGCCAGGCTGCGTTGGCGAAGGCTGCAGACCTGGTCTTCAAAGCTCCAGGGGATCGGGGTCGATGCTCAGGCTCACATCCTTGGCCAGGCCCTCCCGCAACACGGCCTCAGCCGGCAAAGGCAAGTCGCTGCTGGCGGGGCCATGCAGTAACAACTGCCAACGGCTGCGGCCCGCCACCCGGGCAATCGGGGCCGGGGCCGGGCCGATTAGCAGCCAGCCGCTAGCCTGCACCTGGCCGCGGATCCGTTCGGCCAGGGATGCGGCAGCCGTGGCGGTGCCGCTAGCCGAAGGTCCGGCCAAGCGCAGCAGGCAGGCGCGGCTGAAGGGCACCAGCTGGGCGGAGCGCCGCAGGGCCAGTTCCTCTGCCAAAAAGGCCTCATAGCGGCCATCCACCAGGTGACGAATCACCGGATGGTCCGGGCAGTAGGTCTGCACCAACACTTCCCCGGGCCGGTCGCCCCTACCGGCCCGGCCCGCCAGTTGCAGCAGTAGCTGCAGGCTCTGTTCGCCGGCCCGCAGGTCGGGGCGGTGCAGCAGGCCATCGGCCGCCAGCACCGCCGCCAGGGTGACGGCGGGCAGGTCCATGCCCTTGGCGAGCATCTGGGTGCCCACCAGCACATCGGCCTCCCCGGCGGCAAAGCGCTCCAGCAGGCGGCGGTGGCCATCGCGGCCCCGGGTGGTGTCCCGGTCAAAGCGCAGCAGGCGCAGGCCTTCGAGCTCCCGATCGAGTTGCTCCATCACCCGCTGGGTGCCGGCCCCGAAGGGCTTGAAGACGGTGGAGCCGCAGTGGCCGCAGCGTTCGCCGATCTCGGCGCGGTGGTCACACCAATGGCAGCGCAGCCACTGGGGCCCATCACTTCGGCCATGAACCGTCAGCGCCACATCGCAATTCGGACACAGCACCACCTCGCCGCAGCTGCGGCAACTGAGAAAACTGCTGTGGCCGCGGCGGGGCACCAGCAGCACGGCCTGCTCCCCCCGTTCGGCCAGGCTGCCAAGCCGCTGCATCAGGGGCCGACTGATCAGCCGGCGGTGGCCGTCCTCCAGCTCCAATCGCATGTCCACCAACCGCACCGGAGGCAGGGGCCGGCCCCCGATCCGTTCGGGCAGGCGCAGCAAGGCGGTGGGGGCTGCCGGCCCCTGGCAAGTCTGCCAGGTGTCCAGGGAAGGGGTGGCGCTGCCGAGCACGAGCCGGGCGCCACTGCGACGGGCCCGGTGCCGGGCCACATCCCGGGCGTGATAGCAGGGCATGGGGCTGTCCTGCTTATAGGAACTGTCGTGCTCCTCATCGAGCACGATCAGGCCCAGGTTGCTGATCGGCAGGAACACCGCCGAGCGGGTTCCCACCACCACAAGGGGCGCCCCATCCGCCTCGAGGCAGCGGCGCCAGGTGGCGATGCGCTGGCCCTCGCTGCAACCGCTGTGAAATTCGGCCACGGCCGCGCCAAATCGCTGGCGGCAGCGATCCAGCAACTGGGGCACCAGGCCGATTTCGGGGGTCAAGAGCAGCACCCCCTGGCCCGCCGCCAGGCCATCGGCGGCCGCCTGCAGATACACCTCGGTTTTGCCAGCACCGGTGACGCCCCAGAGCAGCAGGCTCTGTCCCGCCGGCGAGCGGCGAATTTGATCCAGGGCGGCGGCCTGGGCGGCGGTGAGGGTTTGGGGTGGGGCCAGCTCCAGGCGGCTGGTCCCCTTTGGAAGAGCAGCGGCTTGGGCCACCAGGGCCTCTTTGCGCACCAGGCCGCGCCGCTCCAGGCCATCGAGCACCGAACGGCTGAAGCCACGACTGGCCAGCAACTCCGCCTGCCAGGCGCCGCCGCCATGGCTGGCCAGGTGCTCGCAAACGGCCTGTTGCTTGGCCGAGAGGGAAAGGCCTGGGAGGGCGGGCGTCGTTGCTTCAGCGCCCAGGGCCACCCAAATCCGGCTCCGGGGTGCGGCGGCCGCCTTGGCAGGGCGTTGCCCCAGCCAGCCCGGCGGCAGGGCGCTTTTGAGGGTGCGAAACAGACTGGTGTGGCAATCGCGGGCCACGTCCTCGATCAATCCGTGCCATTGGCCATCCACCGCCGCCCGCTGGTGCAGCGCCTCGATCGCCAAGAGCGTCATGTCCCCAAGCGCTCCGGGTCGCTCCAGCAGGGTTTCCACCACCAAGCCAACGTGGCGCCGCCCCCGCAAGGGCACCCGCACTAGATCCCCACTGGCGAGCGCCAGCCCCTCAGGGTTGGCATAGGTGAAGACCTGGCCCTCCCGGCCCGCCTCCACCCAGACCTGAACCCAGGGGGCACCAGGGCTGGCCAGGGTCCCATCGGCGCAATTGGGGCGATCGGCTTGGATGGGCAACCTTGCAGAACTCACAGGTCTTTCTTAAGATGTGAGGGTTGAGCAGCTCCAACTAGCTGCTGTCGGAACCCGGCAGAGTTCCGTCCAGAGGGAAGATCGATGCCCGCGTCCAGGGAGTTTCCAACCCTGAACCGCCGATCTGCGAACTCCCCTGACAGCGCTGCCGGGGCCTTGCCCATTCTTGTTCTATCCAGGTCGGGTTTCTGCCCCACGTCTTAAGCCAGTCCAGTTCCCTGGGACCCAAGCCTGCCTTGCTGCCCCAGCGTGGCTAGGGATTGGTGGTGCAACCTCCATTGCCATTCCGTGGACACGGCCCTGGTCAGTGCCCGTGCGGCCCCCAAGGGCTTGATTGAACTTGATTGGTTCCTTCATCAGGATTCCGCCGCCCGCTGGGGCTCCAGGCCTGACGTTCTGCCCCAATCCAGGACCTGCCAATCCAGAGCCCTCCCGCCTGCTGTCCTTACCCCCGCGACCCCTGCGCCGCCCGTAACGCCTTCCCCCGTCTTCCCTTCCCCATGAGCCCTGTTGCCGCATCGGCCAAAACCGACCTTCCCGAGATCCTGATGGTGGCCACCACAAGTGGTGAAACCATCCAGGTCAAGACCCGCAAGCCCAAGGCGCCGGCCCATGGGAACGGCGGCCCTTCTGAGGAAGCGGACGGCAGCACCAGCGAGCCTGCGGCCAAGGCGAGCAAGGCCAAGGCGGCCCCGAAAACCGGTACAACCACCAAACCCAAAGCCCCTCCCAAGACCAAGACGGCCGCAACGGCCACCAGCGACAAGGCGTCGGCCCCCAAGCCTGCGGGCGCCAAGGTTGGTGCCGTGAAAACGACCACTCCCAAAACCAGCACCGCCAAATCCGGTACGGCCAAAACCGCCGCTGCCAAGACAGGCGCGGCCAAGCCGGCCGCAACAAAGGCCGCTGGCAGCAAGGCAACAACCACCGCTAAAGCCGCCGGAAAGACCGCAGGGACCAAGGCCCCTACGGCCAAGGCAGCCAGCAAGGGCGCCCCCGATCTCGATCTTGAGGTTGACCTCAATGCCGCCGCCGATGACCTCCTCGATGGCATCGACACCGCCGCCGCCGCCAAGGCCGACAAGGAGGCCAAGGCCAAGGCCCTAGCCAGCATCAAGGTGGGGCCCAAGGGGGTCTACACCGAGGACTCGATCCGGGTGTATCTGCAGGAAATCGGCCGGATCCGCCTGCTCCGGCCCGATGAAGAGATCGAGCTAGCCCGCAAGATCGCCGACCTGCTGCAACTGGAAGAACTGGCCGCCCAGTTTGAAGTCGACCACGGCCACCATCCCGACACCAAGGAATGGGCGGTGCTGGTGGACATGCCGGTGATCAAGTTCCGGCGTCGCCTGATGCTGGGCCGCCGCGCCAAGGAAAAAATGGTGCAGTCCAACCTGCGCCTTGTCGTGTCGATCGCCAAGAAATACATGAACCGGGGCCTGTCCTTCCAGGACCTGATTCAAGAAGGCAGCCTGGGCCTGATCCGCGCAGCCGAAAAGTTCGACCACGAAAAGGGCTACAAATTCTCCACCTATGCCACCTGGTGGATTCGCCAGGCGATCACCCGCGCCATTGCCGACCAGAGCCGCACGATTCGCCTGCCGGTTCACCTCTACGAAACCATCTCCCGCATCAAGAAAACCACCAAGGTGCTCAGCCAGGAGTTTGGCCGCAAGCCCACCGAGGAGGAGATTGCTGAAAGCATGGAGATGACGATCGAGAAGCTTCGCTTTATCGCCAAATCGGCCCAGCTGCCAATCTCCCTGGAAACCCCGATCGGCAAGGAAGAGGATTCGCGCCTGGGCGACTTTATCGAAGCCGACATCGAAAATCCGGAGCAAGATGTTGCCAAAAATCTGTTGCGCGAGGACCTCGAAGGGGTGCTGGCCACCCTCAGCCCCCGGGAGCGGGATGTGCTGCGCCTGCGCTACGGCCTCGATGACGGTCGCATGAAGACCCTCGAAGAGATTGGCCAGATCTTTGATGTGACCCGCGAGCGCATCCGCCAAATCGAAGCCAAGGCCCTGCGCAAATTGCGGCATCCCAACCGCAATGGCGTGCTCAAGGAATACATCAAGTAGGCCGGATGCCCGCGTCCTCCTCCCTGGGGGCAGCCCCTGCTACCCCCAGGGTTTCGATTGTTCTTCCCACCTACAACGAACGGGGCAACATCGAGCCCCTACTGACGGAACTTCTGGACCTCAAGGCCCATTTTGGCCTGGAAATCCTGGTGGTGGATGACGACTCCGCCGATGGCACCGCCGATCTGGTGCGCCAGCTGGCCCATGGAGAGCCCTGCCTGCGCCTGATCCGCCGGGTCGGCCGCGCCGGCCTCGCCAGCGCCATTAAGGAGGGATTGCTCGATGCCACCGGCGATCTGGTGGTGGTGATGGACAGCGATGGCCAGCACCAACCCAGCTCCGTGCTGCAGGCCCTCACCACCCTGCAGCAGGGGGACGTGGACCTGGTGATCGGCAGCCGCTTCCACGCCCAGGCCCAGATCCAGGGCCTCAGTGGCAGGCGCGAGACCGGCTCCACCTGGGCCAACACCTTGGCCCGGGCCAGCTTGCCCCGCTATCGCCAACTCAGCGACTACATGAGCGGTTTTTTTGCCCTGCGGCTGGATCCCTGCCTGCCCCTGATTCGGGCCGTTGATGTGAACGGATTCAAATTTCTCTATGAATTACTGGCCCACAGCCGCGGCCAATTACGGGTCTGCGACATCCCCTTGCGTTTCCAGCCCCGGCGCTATGGCAGTTCCAAGCTGGATGTGGCGATTCTCTGGGATTTTGGCGTCTCGATCCTGCACACCATCAGCCTGCGCCTGCTGCCGCGGCGGGCGATCAGTTTTGGCCTCGTGGGCGCCTCCGGCTTCCTGGTGCAGGTCCTCGTTACCCAGCTCGTGATGCTGCTGGGAGTGGCCTTCAGCCAGGCCCTGCCCGTGGCCGTGGTGGCTGCAGCCAGCTCCAATTACCTGGTCAATAACGCCCTTACCTTCCGCTTCCAGCGCCAGCAAGGCCTGGCCCTGCTGCGGGGCCTACTCAAGTTCCTGCTGGTGGCCTCCCTGCCGGTACTGGCCAATGTGGGGGTGGCGTCTGCCTTTTACAGCTACGTCTCCGACAACACCTTCTGGGCCCAGCTCGCGGGGATTGTGGTGGTGTTTGTCTGGAATTACGCCGCCTCCTCCCGCTTCGTCTGGAACACCCCCTGAGGCCCCAGGCTGGTGGCAGCACCGGCCCCCCGGGAGCTGCCACCAGCGATACCCCTGGCAGAACGGCCAGCGTGGGGAAGGCGATCCCCCTAGCCGCCGCCTCCACCTCCCCCTCCCGGTTCCTCCCAACCCCAATCTCCCCAAACCATGAGCAACGCCCCTGACCCGAGCGATGCCCCTACCCCGAGCAATGCCCCTACCCCGAGCAATGCGGTGGCCCCGGCCGAGCCCCTGTCAGCGCCAGAAGCCCCCGGGACCCTTACCCTGGCGGACCTGGCCAGCCTGCGCACAGCCCCAGGCCTGCCAGCCCACCAGCGCCCGGGCCTGCTGGCCGAGCTCAAGACCCGGTTGGCAGGCTGTGACTGGTTCACGATCGGTGTGATGGCCCCTTCGGCGGCGGCTGCCCTGGCGGCCCTGCGGGCCTGCGAAGTCAGCCTGGGCTGGCCGGCCCTCCCTGCCCACGGCCAGGATCCAGATCCCGGAAGCATGGCAGGCCCCGTGTTCCTCAAGGGGAACCAGCGCTCGGGCCAAGTCATGCTGCGGGCCGAGGCGGGCCTGGGCGAGGGGATCCTGATCAGCGGCCACCTCAACGGCGAGTCCGATCCAGCCCTGGAAGGCACCTGGGGGCCCCTGCCCCTCGACCTTTTCGACGCCTGAATGTCCGAGGCGGCCCCCGGAGCCATCTGCTGTCGTCCAGCCAGAAGCGTCCTGCCAGCCCCCGGCCATTCCCGGCCAAGCCCCTATCAGCAGGTCAAGAGTTACCGCGGGACCGGGCTGATGGCCCCGGCCACTGCCTAGGCTGATCCGCTGTTGTCCGGCAGCAGGCGCTGCCTCCGAAGGTTTCTGATGGCCGGTTTCACCCTGCGCATTGCTTCCCGTCGCAGCCAGCTGGCCATGGTGCAGACCCATTGGGTGCGCGATGAGCTGGCCTCGGCCCATCCGGGCCTGGAGATCAGCATTGAAGCGATGGCCACCCAGGGGGACAAGATCCTCGATGTGGCCCTGGCCAAGATCGGCGACAAGGGCCTGTTCACCAAGGAACTGGAAGCCCAGATGTTGCTGGATCGGGCCGATATTGCCGTTCACAGCCTCAAGGACCTCCCCACCAACCTGCCCGAGGGGCTGATGCTCGGCTGCATCACCGAGCGGGAAGACCCCGCCGATGCCCTGGTGGTGCACGAAAAGCACAAGGACAAAAGCCTCGCCACCCTGCCGGAGGGTGCCGTGGTCGGCACCAGCTCCCTGCGGCGCCTGGCCCAGCTGCGCCACCACTTCCCCCACCTGGAGTTCAAGGACGTGCGCGGCAATGTGATCACCCGGCTGGAGAAGCTCGATTCCGGCGAATTTGATTGCCTGATCCTGGCCGCCGCGGGCCTGGGCCGCCTGGGCCTGGGCGAGCGCATCCACGAGCGCATCGATCCCTCCATTTCCCTGCACGCCGTTGGCCAGGGGGCCCTGGGCATCGAATGCCGCCTGGGCGATGACACCGTGCTGGCCCAGATCAAGGCTCTTGAACATCTCCCCACGGCCCGCCGCTGCCTGGCCGAGCGGGCCTTCCTGCGCCAATTGGAAGGGGGCTGCCAGGTGCCGATCGGCGTCAACAGCCGCTTTGAGGGCGAGGAGCTGGTCCTCACCGGCATGGTGGCCAGCCTCGATGGCTTGCGACTCGTGCGCGATGAGGTGCGCGGCCCCCAGGAGGATCCCGAAGCGATCGGCGTCGCCCTAGCCCTGGCCCTGCGCGCCCAGGGGGCTGGTGAAATCCTGGAGGAGATCATTGCAAGCGTCCGGCCCCAGGCCTGAACTGCCCGATCCCCAACCCTGGCCGGATCTCGGCCCGGCCGAACCAGCGGATCCAACCCCGCTTGGTATCGATTTGGCCAATTTCACTTTGGCCCCTATCGAGCCGGCCGAAATAGATCCACCAGAAACAAATCCACCAGCAGGAGATCAGAGCGAAGCAGAGGCCAGGCCCCTGGCCTTTCAGTGGAGCCTGCTGGCCTGGGCCGGCCTGGTGGGCGTGCTCACCGGCTTTGCCGTGGTCGGCTTCCATGAGCTGCTTGGTTTCATCAACAACCTGCTGTTTGGTCCTGGGGTGGAGCTGCTGCTGCGCCTGGTTGGCGACAGCCAACCCCAGCCGCCGCCGCTGGTGGAAGTGGTGGCCCTGCCCGCCGATAACGGCACCCCCTTGAAGGCCCTGCTGCAGATCGGCCTGGGCGGCCTGGGCTTTGTGCCGCCGCCACCGACGCCGGTGTTGCCCGACCCCCTGCCAGCCCAGCCGCTGCTGCTCAGCTGGCTGGCCTCCTGGCCCGTGGTGCTGGTCCCCCTGGTGGGCGGCCTGGCGGTGGGGCTGCTGCGCTTTTTTGGGGGAGACCTGGGGCCGAGCCTGCCCAGCCTGATGGCGATGGCCGATGGGGCCGTCAAGGCGGCACCGAAACTGCCCCTGCTGCGCCTGGTGGCGGCCTCCCTCAGCCTGGGCAGTGGCGCCTCCCTGGGACCGGAGGGCCCCAGCGTCGAAAGTGGCGGCAACATCGGCCTTTGGCTTGCCAACCGGTGCGGCCTCTCGCCCAGCAGCCAGAAGGCCCTGGTCGCCGCCGGAGTGTCAGCGGGCCTGGCCGCCGGGTTCAAGGCGCCGATCGCCGGTGTTTTTTTTGCCTTTGAGGGCAGCTACAGCACCATCCCGGGCCGGCCCAGTGTGCGGGCCGTGCTGGTGGCGGCGGTGACCTCGGAACTGGTCACCCAACTGTGCCTCGGCGATGAGCCGATCTTCCGCCTGCCGGCCTACGAGGTGCGCTCCCCCCTGGAGCTGCCCCTCTACCTGGGCCTGGGGCTGGTGGCCAGCTTGATGTCCTGGGCCCTGGTGGCGGTGCTGGCAGCGGGGCGCAGCGAGCGGGTGCAGCGCCAACTGGCCCGCTTGCCCGCCTGGTTGGTCACGGGCCTGGGCGGCCTGGGCGTGGGCCTGCTGGCCCTGGGATTTCCCCAGGTGCTGGGGGTGGGCTACGACACGATTGAAGCGCTTCTAGGCAGCAATGGCGGCATTGCCCTCACCACCTTGCTGGCCCTGTTACTGGTGAAACTGCTGGCCACCGGTCTGAGCAGTGCCACGGGCTTTGTCGGTGGCGGCTTTGCCCCCTCCCTGTTTCTCGGGGCGGTGCTGGGCAATTGCTACGGGCAGATCCTGGGCGATAGCGGCTTCCACTTACCCGTGGCCGAACCGCCGGCCTACGCCATGGTGGGGATGGCGGCGGTGCTAGCCGGCAGTGCCCGGGCGCCGCTCACGGCCCTGCTGCTGCTGTTCGAGCTCACCCATGACATCCGCATCGTGCTGCCCCTGATGGCGGCGGCGGGCCTGAGCGCGGCCCTGGTGGAGCGCTGGCAGGGCTTGGCCGATCCGGGCCTGCTCGGACCCGATCCGATGGAGGAGGAGCGGCGCCTCCACCTGGCGGGCCTGGCCGTGGTCGAGGCCCTAGAGCCGGAAGCCCCCTTGGTGCTTGAGGCCAGCACCCCAGCCGCCAGCGCCCTGGACCAACTGCTCGCCGCCCATGGCCACTGCCTCCTGGTGGAGCAGGACGACTGGGTGATCTCCCTGGTCACCCTGGCTGATTTGCAGCGGGCGATCAGTGCCGAACCCCAAGAAGGGCTGTCGCTAGCGGCCTGCCGCCGCTCCGACCTGGTCTGGCTGCCGAGCGGCGCCAACCTGGCCCAGCTGGAGGACCAGCTCAGCCCCAATGGCCTTCGCCAGTTGCCCGTGTTTGACCTCAGCGCTCCAGCCCCGGCGGTGCTGCCCGAGGGGGTACCCCCGGGCGGCCTACCCCTGGCGGCCCTGCGGGGCCTGGCCAGCCGCGATGGCATGGCCCGGGCCCTGGTCCGCAGTCGCCGCCAGGCCCTCGACCAGCTGCCGAGCCCAGGGTCCCTGGAAGATCAAGGGGTCCATTGAGGGCTGGAAACCTGCCGGAGTTAGGGGCAGCCTGGCCCAGGGATGGAGCTCAGTGCAGGGCCTAATTGAGCAGCTTGCTAGTTGACCAGTTTGGGGTCGATCGTATCGAGATAGCGCTGCTCGCACTCCTTGATAATTTTCACAGCCGCTGGCACATCCAGGAAGCCATTCACTTTGCAGGTGCCAGGCTTTTTGAGATCTTTGTAGTGCTCCCAGTAGTACTGGGTTTCGGTTTTCCAGTGGGCTCCGAGTTGCTCAAAGCTGGTGATGTGATCCATGCGCTTGTCATCAGCCAGCACGGCGATCACCTTGTCATCCACTTCACCGCCATCATCAAATGTCATGATGCCGATGATGCGAGCCTCAACCAGGGAGCCGGGCACCAGGGCCTCGGTCACGCCCACGATTTCGATGTCGAGGGGGTCGCCATCCTCATCCCAAGTGCGGGGAATACAACCGTAGGCGAAGGGATAGGCCAGGGATGAATAGCCGACCCGATCAAGTTTGAGGTGGCCGGTTTCGGTGATTAGCTCGTACTTATTGATCGTGTTGGAGTTCAACTCAACGATGGCGTTGAGGCGCAACTCGCCCTCATCGGCAAAGGCAGGCAACACGTGCAGCAGGTTGAGCATCGTGCGGCTGGGGGCGTGGTCAATGTTCGCCATGGCGGGCGGGGGCCTCAATGGAGCTGGGCGGCATCCTACGGAGTGCCCCAGGCCCGTTCCCCAGGGGGGCGAGCCCCCAGGCTGCAAGCCCTTAGCTGCAGGGCCGCTCGCTCCAGTGCAGCTCCATCGCCACGGCCCCCTCCAGGCTTTCCTTCACCGGACAGCCCTCGGCGGCCCGCTGCAGCACCGCCTTTGCCTGATCCCCCAGTCCGTCGGGCCACTGGATCCACACTTCCAACTTGGCGATCCTGCGCCGGCCGTTGGTCGCCATCGTTTTCTCAACGCGGGCGCTGCAGCCCTCCAGGGCCCAGCCGTGGCGCTCGGCCACGATCCCCATCACGGTCAGGATGCAGCTGGCCAGGGCCGTCGCCACCAGATCGGTGGGGGAGAAGCGCTCCCCCTTGCCCTGGTTATCCAGGGGGGCATCCGTTTCCAGGCGCGAGCGGGACGGGCCGTGTTCCGCCTGGCAGCGCAGGGCGCCGGCGTAATCGCAAACGATCGAAACCATGGCAATCGGGGCAAGCTGGGCTAGGCCCCCCAGACTGGCAGCAGCGGCCGGGTTGCTTGGCGATCAGGCTTCCCTACTGCCTGCTTCTACCTTGCTTTGCTCCTGAGCCTAGCCCTGTCCTGCCCAGCCATCCCTTGCCCCCCCTAGCCCCTTTCCCCCTGATCAGCCCCGAGCCCCTTTGGGCCCTGATCACCCTCGGCGCAGCCACCGGCGCCCCCGAGCACGCCCCGGTGATTGGCCTGGCCAGGGCGATCCAGTTATCGGTGGCACCGGTATTCCTAGTAACCGGCATCTCCGGGCTACTAGGAGTGCTCACCAACCGGCTCTCCCGCGTGATCGACCGGGCCCGCTCGCTCCAGGACCAGCAACTGGCCAGCCACCTGGCCCATGCCCGCCGCCTGGCCCAGGATCTCAAGATCCAGAAGCGGCGCATGGGCCTGCTCAACCGGGCGATCCAGGCGGCCACGGTCACCGGCCTGCTGGTGGCGGCGGTGGTGGCAGTGACCTTTGTCAGCGCCATGGCGGCCCTGGACCTGGCCGCCATCGTGGTGCCCCTGTTTGTGATTGCGATGGGGAGCCTGATGGCAACCCTGCTGCTGTTGCTCAGGGAAACCCAGTTGGCTACGGGCCAGATCAACCGGCGTTTCTAATCAGCTGGCTCCGAACCGCTGACTCCCAAGAACCAGATCCCAATCTCCTGGTCCCGATTGGGGAGTTCCGATCGCTGGCTCCCCTTCGCCAGGTCCCAACTCCGAAATCCTTCGCCCTCAATCCAGGGCCGCCTCCAATTGGGCCAACAGGTTATGGATCAGGCGCCGGCCGCTGGTCGCCACCGCCTCGCCCCAACAGGCCGCCCCCTCGCGGATCCGCTCGGCCCCACCGGGCCCCAGGGCCTCGCGCACGTAGTCGGCATCTTCCGCTAGCCAGGTCCCAATGGCAGCCGCCTCCATCTCGAGGTGGAACTGCAGCCCCCAGGCGTGCTGGCCGATGCGAAAGGCCTGTTCGCGGCAATGGAGGCTGGAGGCGAGCAACACGGCCTCGGGCGGCAGCACGATGCGGTCGCCATGCCAATGGAGCACCAGCTCACTGGCCGCCAGCCCCGCCAGCACCGGTTCCCTGGTGGCCGGGGCCGTGAAGCTCACCGCCCCCCAGCCCACCTCCCGCAGGGGCCGGGGCGGATCGCCCACCAGCAGGGGCTCGGCACCACCGCCAGCGGCAGCGGCCAACAGCTGGGCACCCAGACAAATGCCCAGCACCGGGGCCCGCTGGTCCAGCCGTTGGCGCAGCAGATCGAGCTCGCCGGCGAGCCAGGGATAGGCCGGGTTGCCCAGATCGCCCACCCCCATCGGTCCGCCCATCACCACCAGGATCTGGCCGGGCACCCGGGCGGGCGGCAGGGCCGCGCCGCTGGAGAGATCCAGCTGGCGGATGGTGTGGCCGCGCTCAGCAGCACAGGCAGCGATCAGGCCGGGACCCTCCAGGGGCAGGTGCTGCAGCACCAGCAACTCAGCCATGGCAGCAGGGAATCAGCGGGGACCCCAGCCTGAGGCAGGAGCCCTATTTCTTGCGGCAGTAACCGCCACCCACGTTCATCCAGCCCTCCAGGCAGGCCTTACCCCGGGTCGGCGCCAGCGTGTAGGTCATCAATCCGAAGGTGGAACACTTGCCGTTGAAGGTGTCCACATAGCCCAGGGGACACAACACCTGCAGCTTGGGCACGACCCGCTGGGCCTGGGCCGGCGGAACCAGGCCCACGGCCGTAACGCTGCTGGCCAGCAGGAGGGCCCAACGGGACAAGGAACGGCGGCCCATGGTGGTAAGTAACTCTGGTGCAGGACGAGTCTGGCCGGATGGGGGGATTCGGCAAGGGAGGGGATGGCCCCGGCAGCCCCCGCCCCCCATGCCCCTGCCCCCCCAGCCCAGGGTCCCTGCGCCCGCAGCCCCAGCCGCTCCCCCCAGCGGGTCCCGCCAGGCAAGATGGGCGCACCCCAGTCCCCTGGCGCCATGGCGCAGCGGCGCCCCGAATCCGCAGCAGCCGGGGCCGGGTTCCACCAGCTCGCCGAGGAGCTGGCGGGCCTGCGCCAGGAAGTGGCCGGCCTACGAACCACCCTGGCCGAGCTGGTGGCGGCCCTGGCCCCAGGGAGGACCCCAGCAGCGGCCCAGTCCCCAGCCAGCGAAATCCGCCCCGCAGGCTTTCCATCCGTTTCGCCCAGGTCAGCGGCGGGGCCTGAACCGGCCCCCGGCCCTGGCGATGTCCGGCCCATGGGCGCCAGCCCCAGCGCCCTACTGGCCCGCCGCAACGCCGAACGGCTAGCGGGGGAAGTGCAGCGCCGCGCCGCCCTGGCCAGCGATCTCGAGGACGACACCGAGCTGGACCTGCTGATCGACCGTCTCCATGAACTGGCCCTCACCAAAGGTCCAGGCAGCGAAGGCCCCTAGCCCCGGGCCTGAGCGGCTGGCGGGATTTGCTGGAATGGCCCCAACTGCCCCCCTGCGCCATGGCCACCCTGCTCAGCGCCGAAACCGTGGCCGGATTGGGGCAAACGTTGCCCGACTGGCAAGTGCAGGCCGGCCGGCTGCACCGGGAGCTGCGCTTTGCCGGTTTTATCGACGCCTTCGGCTTCATGGCCCAGGTGGCCCTGGTGGCCGAAACCATGGGCCACCACCCCGATTGGAGCAACAGCTGGAACCGGGTCGTGATCGACCTCTCCACCCACGATCTCGGCGGCCTCAGCGACCTGGACCTGGAGCTAGCCCAGCGCATCAACCAGCTGCTTGGAGCCAAGGGCAAAAGCCAGACCTCCTAGCCCGGCTTGAGTAGCCATTCCTTCGGGGAACCGGGCGGCTCTGGTCAGGCAGAATCAGCGCCTCGCCCCGATGCCGGTGGCGGGGGTCCAGGGGTGCATGGGCTGGGCCGCCGCCCTAACGGCAGCCCCTACCCCCACCGACCCATCCCTTTAATCATTGCGTTGCTCTGGCCATGTCGTCGCTCAAAACCGCCCTAATCACCGGCATCACGGGCCAGGACGGCAGCTACCTGGCCGAGTTGCTACTGGAGAAGGGCTATGCGGTGCATGGCATCAAGCGGCGGGCCAGCAGCTTCAACACGGCCCGGATCGACCACCTCTACCAAGATCCGCACGAACTTGATCCCAGGCTGGTGCTGCATTACGGCGATTTAACCGATAGCACCAACCTGATCCGCATCATCCAGCAGGTGCAGCCCGATGAGATCTATAACCTCGGCGCCCAAAGCCATGTGGCCGTGAGTTTTGAAGCACCCGAATACACCGCCAATTCCGATGCCCTAGGCACCCTGCGCATCCTAGAAGCCGTGCGGATGCTGGGCTTGAGCGAAAAAACCCGCATCTACCAAGCCAGCACCAGTGAGCTCTACGGCCTCGTGCAGGAAATTCCCCAGAAGGAAACCACCCCCTTTTATCCGCGCAGTCCCTACGGGGTAGCGAAGCTCTATGCCTACTGGATCACGGTGAATTACCGCGAGGCCTACGGCATGTATGCCTGCAATGGCATTCTTTTTAACCACGAGAGCCCCAGGCGCGGTGAAACCTTTGTGACCCGCAAGATCACCCGGGGATTGGCGCGCATCGATGCCGGCCTTGATCAATGCCTGTATATGGGCAACCTCGATTCGCTGCGGGATTGGGGGCACGCGCGCGATTATGTGGAAATGCAGTGGCGGATGCTCCAGCAGGACACTCCCCAGGATTTCGTGATCGCCACGGGCCGCCAGGAGAGCGTGCGCCGCTTCATCGAGCTGGCAGCGCAGGAACTGGGCTGGGGCGGCAGCGGAGGGTCCGTTGATGGCAAGGCCATCCTCTGGAGTGGCGAGGGCCTGGAGGAAACGGGCCGCCGCGCCGACACGGGTGCTGTGGTGGTGCGGATTGATCCGCGCTACTTCCGGCCCGCCGAGGTGGAAACCCTGCTGGGCGACCCGAGCCGGGCCAAGGAGGTCCTGGGCTGGACACCGACAACAACCTTGGAAGAGCTGGTGGCCGAAATGGTGAGCTGCGATAAGGAGGAAGCGGCCAAGGAAGCCCTGCTGCGCCGCAAGGGATTCAACGTGGTGGGTTCGATGGAAAATCCCCCCACCAACCCGGCGGCGGTGGCCGCAGCCGCTGAACGCAACGGGGGCCAGGCCTGATGGAGGCAACCAGGACGGACCTATTGATCCATCCCAGCGACCGCATCTTTGTGGCCGGCCACCGGGGCATGGCGGGCAGCGCCATCGTCCGGGCCCTGGGGGCGGGCGGCTACCCCCACGTGTTGACCGCAGATCGGGCCAGCCTCGACCTGCTGGATCCCGGGGCGGTGACCGCCTGGTTCGGCGCTAACCGGCCCGATGTGGTGGTGCTGGCAGCAGCGAGGGTGGGCGGCATCCTGGCCAACAGCACCTACCCGGCCGACTTCCTCCTAGAAAACCTCAAAATCCAGAACCATGTGATTGAGGCGGCCTGGCGCCATGGGACCAGGCGGCTGCTGTTTTTGGGGAGTAGCTGCATTTACCCCAAATTCGCCGACCAACCGATCCGGGAGGAGGCCCTGCTCACCGGCGCCCTAGAGCCCACCAACGAGTGGTATGCGATTGCCAAGATCGCCGGCATCGAACTCTGCCGGGCCCTGCGCCAGCAGGTGGGCTTCGATGCGATCTGCCTGATGCCCACCAATCTCTATGGCCCGGGCGACAACTACCACCCCACCAACAGCCATGTGTTGCCCGCCCTGATTCGCCGCTTCCATGAAGCGCAGCTGGCCGGCGAGCCGAGTGTGACCTGCTGGGGCACCGGTTCGCCGCTGCGGGAATTCCTCCATGTCGATGACCTGGGTGAAGCCTGCGTGTTCGCCCTGGAGCGCTGGCAGCCAAGCGCCGGTGACCTCCAGCATCTCAATGTGGGCACGGGGCTCGATCTCTCGATCAAGGCGCTGGCCGAATCCGTGGCCGCGGCCACGGGCTACCAGGGAGCCATTCGCTGGGACACCAGCAAGCCCGATGGCACCCCGAAAAAGCAACTGGACGTGGGCCGTTTAGCGGCCCTGGGCTGGCAGGCCCGCATTCCCCTGGCCGAGGGGTTGGCCAACACGGTGGCCCTGTTCCGCCAGCAGCTGGCCAACGGCGAACTGCGGCTTTAGGCAAGCCCTTAGGAGCCAGCCGTTTCCCCAACTCGGCCCGATGGCAGGCGCCCCTTGCCATCGCTTGCCCTCCAGCCCAAGTCCGCCAGCGGAGCCCGTCCAGCCAGTCCCACCTTTCCCGTCGCCCCTGCCCCGTGGCCTCCCCCATGCGCAACCTGATCACCGGCGGCGCCGGCTTTGTCGGTTCCCACCTGGTGGACCGGCTGATGGTGGCTGGCGAAGAGGTGATCTGCCTCGACAACTACTTCACCGGCCGCAAGGCCAACCTGGCCCAGTGGATCGGCCACCCCAACTTTGAGCTGGTCCGCCACGACGTGACCGAGCCGATCCGCCTGGAGGTGGACCGCATCTGGCACCTGGCCTGCCCCGCCTCGCCGGTGCACTACCAGCACAATCCGATCAAAACGGCCAAAACCAGCTTCATCGGCACCTACAACATGCTCGGCCTGGCCCGCCGGGTGGGGGCCCGGCTGTTGCTTGCCAGCACCTCCGAGGTCTACGGCGATCCCGAAATCCATCCCCAGCCGGAGAGCTATCGCGGCAACGTCAACACCCACGGCATCCGCGCCTGCTACGACGAGGGCAAACGGGTGGCCGAAACCCTCTGTTTTGATTACCAGCGCATGCATGGCGTGGAGATCCGCATTGTGCGCATCTTCAACACCTACGGGCCGCGCATGCTGCCCGATGACGGCCGGGTGGTCAGCAATTTCATCGTGCAGGCCCTGCGCGGCCAGCCCCTGACGCTCTACGGAACCGGCTCCCAGACCCGCTCCTTCTGCTATGTGGACGACCTGGTGGAAGGGCTGATCCGCCTGATGAATGGCCCCCATCCCGGACCGATCAATATCGGCAACCCCGGCGAATTCACGATCCGCCAACTCGCAGAAAAGGTGCGCGCACGCATCAATCCTGCCCTCGAACTGATCTACCAGCCCTTGCCCGCCGATGATCCGCTCCAACGTCAGCCGGTGATTGACCTGGCCCAGGAGCAGCTTGGCTGGCAACCCACCATCAGCCTGGACCAGGGCCTGGAACCCACGATCGCCCATTTTCGCGCCGCCCTCCAATGACCAGCTCCAAGGCAGGCCCCACCCCTTTGCATGCGGGCCAAACGGCTCCGATTCGCCACATCTGCTGCCTGGGGGCTGGCTATGTGGGAGGACCCACCATGGCGGTGATCGCCGACCACTGCCCGGGCATCCAAGTGACGGTGGTGGATCTCAACGGGGCCCGCATTGCCGCCTGGAACGACCAGGATCTAAGCCGCCTGCCCGTCTATGAGCCCGGGCTCGATGCGGTGGTCGGCCGCTGCCGGGGCCGCAACCTCCACTTCAGCACCGCCGTGGAGGCGGCGATCGCCAGCGCCGACATGGTGTTTCTCTCGGTGAACACCCCCACCAAAACCCGCGGTATTGGGGCTGGCCAGGCCAGTGACCTGCGCTGGATCGAGGCCTCGGCCCGCCAGGTGGCAGCCTGCGCCCAGGGCCACACAATCGTGGTCGAAAAAAGCACCTTGCCGGTGCGCACGGCCGAAACCGTGAAGGCAATCCTTACCGCTGCCCAGGGGGCCGGAGGCCAAAAAACCTTTGCGGTGCTGTCAAATCCGGAATTCCTGGCCGAAGGCACCGCCATCAACGATTTGGAAACTCCCGATCGGGTGTTAATCGGGGGCGAGGAGCCGGAGGCGATCGACGCCCTGGCGGCGATCTACGCCCATTGGGTGCCGGCGGAGCGCATCCTGCGCACCAATCTCTGGAGCAGTGAACTCTCCAAGCTGACCGCCAACGCCTTTCTGGCCCAGCGCATCAGCTCGATCAATGCGATCGGTGCCCTGTGCGAAGCCACCGGCGCCGATGTGCGCGAAGTTGCCAAAGCGATTGGCAGCGATAGCCGCATCGGCTCGAAGTTTCTCTCCGCTGGCCCGGGGTTTGGCGGCAGTTGCTTCCAAAAGGACATTCTCAACCTGGTCTATCTCTGCGGCCACTACGGCCTGCAGGAGGTGGCCAGTTACTGGCAGCAGGTGGTGGAGCTGAACAGCTGGCAGCAACACCGCATCGCCAACTTGGTGGTGCGCTCCCTGTTTGGCACGGTCACGGGCAAACGGCTGGCGGTGTTGGGCTTTGCCTTCAAGGGCGACACCAATGACACGCGCGAATCACCCGCCATCCGCATCTGCCTCGACCTCATCGAGGAGGGGGCCCAGCTGGCGATCTATGACCCCAAGGTGGCGGGCGCCCAGATCGCCGCCGACCTGGGCCAGGCCGAAGCGGGCGAGCCCCGAAGCCAGCCCCAGCCAGGCCAGGGGGAGGGCAGCTGGCAGCTGGCCCGATCCGCCAGCGAGGCCGCCAGCGGCGCCGATGCGGTGCTGATCCTCACCGAATGGCGCGAGTTCCGCCAGCTCGACTGGGCGGCCCTGGCCGCTTCCATGCGCCAGCCGGCCTGGCTATTCGATGGCCGGGCAATCGCCGATACTGCGGCGGCCCGGGCCGCGGGCCTGAATGTCTGGACCGTGGGAGAGGGCTGAGACGATGCAGGTTCTAGTCACAGGGGGTGCCGGCTACATCGGCAGCCATGCGGTACGGGCCCTACAGCGGGCCGGCCACCAGCCGGTCATCCTCGACAACCTCGTCTATGGCCACCGGGACATCGCGGCCACCTTGGGCGTGCCCCTGGTGGAGGGCCAGGTGGGCGACCGGGGCCTCCTCGATGCCCTGCTCTCGGGCAAGCATCCCCAACTGGCAGCCTCGGCGACGGCCGGCCAACCGATCGGAGCGGTGATGCATTTTGCCGCCTACGCCTACGTGGGTGAATCGGTGTCCGATCCCGCCAAGTACTACCGCAACAATCTGGCCGACACGTTGGTGTTACTGGAGGCCCTCATTGACCCGCGCCACCATCGCCCCCGCGCCCAGCGCGCTGGGGACGGGGGCAGCACCATGGCCAACGGGCCCATGCCCATCGTGTTTTCCAGCACCTGCGCCACCTACGGGGTGCCCCAGCAAATTCCCATCACCGAAGACCATCCCCAGGCGCCGATTAATCCCTACGGCCGCAGCAAGGGGATGGTGGAGCAACTCCTGCGTGATTTTGGTGCCGCCTACGGGCTGCCCAGTGTGATCTTCCGCTATTTCAATGCCGCCGGCGCCGATCCCGATGGTGATCTGGGCGAAGACCACAACCCGGAAACCCACCTGATCCCGCTAGTGCTCGATGTGATGGCGGGGCGGAGCCCCTACCTGCAGATCTTCGGAGACGACTATCCCACGCCCGATGGCACCTGCATCCGCGATTACATCCATGTGAGCGACCTGGCCGAAGCCCATGTGCTCGGCCTCGGTCGCCTGCTGAACCAGGCCCCCCAGTCCGAACCGCTCATCTACAACCTGGGCAACGGCACCGGCTACTCGGTGCAACAGGTGATCGAAGCCGCCAAGGCCGTCACGGGCCGGGGCCTGCTGGCCCATGTGGCCCCCCGGCGCCCAGGCGATCCTGCCCAGCTCGTGGCCGGCGCCGAAAAGGCTCGCCGCGACCTGGGCTGGCTACCCCGCTATCCCCAACTTGAGGTGATCCTGCAGCACGCCTGGGCCTGGCACCAGGCCCGGCATCGCGCCTAAAAAGCCTGCTGCTCAGGTAGATACAAAAAGCTTAATCCCGCCGCCCACCCCGATAGCGACTAATGAGCACCCCCATCACTAGGGCTACATAGGTGGTGCCCAGCAAAGACACCGCCACACTGAACATCTGGGCCTGTTGGGTGACCGGGACGATATCGCCAAAGCCCACGGTCGTGAGGCAGACAAAGGCGAAATAGTTGAGCCGCATGAAATTAATTTTCCACACCGAACTCAACACGCCCTCCGCCGCCGGCGCCAGGCCGATGGCCGTTCCGCCCGAGTCCCCCCCACTGGTAAAACTGCCAGGCACCACCGTTTCCAGGGCACTAAATAACAGCCCGGCGGTGAGGCCCACCAGCAAGTAGCCGGCCAGGGCCCCCATCAACACCTGTTCACTCACCTCCGGCTCCTGGGCCAGGCCCCGGACCAGGCGCAAGCTGCTCCAGCCGATGAAGGCGGCCCAGAGCACCAACATCGGCACCCCGGTGCCGCGCATCAGAACCGGGGTCAGGGTCCACACCAGGGAGGAGAGGAACGCCCCAATCCCCAGCAGCCGAAACAGGCGTTGGGGCACCCGGCCGAAGGGCACCCGACCAAACGGTTCGCCCAAGCCGCGAATAATCACCAGCGGCATCAGGTTGTAGCCCACCATGGCCGTCCAGTTGAGCCCCTTTGGCAGCACAAAGGTGACCATCACCGCCAGGCAGACGGCCAGTAATTGGGTGTAGCAGCGATGGCGCCGCATCACTCCGCTTAAGTCGGCCGGCAACGGGCCCCCCTTGCATCGGCGCTGATTGTGACCGAGTGAGCCGCCAGCACCAGCCAGGATGGCCGGCCCCAGAGCGCTCCAAGGGTTCGCAGCAGGGCCCCATTCAGCCGAACAGCTGCAACTGGGCGCCAGCCCCCCGAAGGGCGGGCGGCCGCAACGGTGGCTGAATCTCCCAACCAGCCGGATCCCAGCCCCCTAGTAGCGGCTCCAGGGCCCGCAGGCCTGGGCCATCGGCGGGGGCCAGCCAGGCCTGCTCCAGGCCATCGGGCAGGAGCACCGGCATGCGGTCGTGCAGGGGACGGATCAGGCCATGGGCGGCGGTGGTGATCACGCAGCAGCTTTCCACCTCACTGCCGTCGGGGCCAATCCAGCGATCCCAGAGCCCGGCCAGCCAGAAGGGGGCACCATCGCTGCGGCGGATCAGCCGCCCCTTCTCAAAAAAGCCGTCGGCCGGCAGCAGGCAGCGGCGATGGCGCCAGGGGCCGCGGAAACTGGCCTTCTCCGGCACGGTTTCGCCGCGGGCGTTGAAGGGACGGTGGGCGGAGAGGGCATCCTTGCTCCATTCCGGCAGCAGACCCCAGAGCATCAGGGCCGCCTGCGGCCGGCCATGCTCCTGGCGCAGGGCCAACACCGGCTCCCCGGGGGCGATCGAGCCGCGCGGGGCGTAGTGCTGCTGCAGGCCTGGCGGCAGGGACACCCCTAGGCGGCTGGCCAGGGGGCCTATGGCAAGGGTGAGGCTGAAGCGTCCACACATGGTTGAACAGTTTCACTCAGGGGGCAGAGCTGGATCGCCTGCGGCCAGCAGGGGCCTGGGCGTTCGGTTCTCACCCTTAACGGTGGGCCCCGCCGGGAGAAGGGGCACCTAGTTTGGGCCCACCGATCCGCCACCCGCCCGTTCGCCCCATGGCCATTCGTCAGGACGACACCCCCCCGAACCGGCGTTTCGGGATCATCAACCTGGTTTTGATTGGCTTCGGGGTGCTGCTGCTGGTCAGCAGCTTCCTGCCCAACCAGTCGATCCAGCAGGTGCCCCGGGTTCCCTACTCCCTCTTTATCAACCAGGTCGATGACGGCGCCGTCAAGCGGGCCTTTATCACCCAGGACCAAATTCGCTACGAACTCAATAACGCCGAAGAAGGAGCCCCCTCGGTGCTCGCCACCACGCCGATCTTCGACATGGAGCTGCCCCAGCGGCTCGAACAGCACGGCGTTGAATTTGCAGCAGCCCCGCCGAAGCGACCCAACTTCATCACCACGGCCCTGAGCTGGGTGGTGCCGCCCCTGATCTTCATCCTGGTGCTGCAGTTTTTCGCCCGCCGCTCCATGGGCGGCGCCCAGGGGGCCCTCAGCTTCACCAAATCCAAGGCCCGGGTCTACGTGCCCGATGAGGAATCCCGGGTCACCTTTGCTGATGTGGCCGGCGTTGATGAGGCCAAGGACGAACTGACCGAGATCGTTGATTTCCTCAAGACCCCGGAGCGCTACACGGCCATCGGCGCCCGCATCCCCAAGGGCGTGCTGCTGGTGGGCCCCCCAGGCACGGGCAAAACCCTGCTCTCCAAAGCCGTTGCTGGCGAAGCGGGAGTGCCCTTCTTCATCATTTCCGGTTCGGAATTTGTCGAGCTGTTTGTGGGCGCTGGTGCCGCCCGGGTGCGGGACCTGTTCGAGCAGGCCAAACAGAAGGCCCCCTGCATCATCTTCATTGACGAACTCGATGCCATCGGCAAGAGCCGTTCCGGCTCCATGGGCGTGGTCGGCGGTAACGATGAACGGGAGCAGACCCTCAACCAGCTGCTCACCGAAATGGATGGCTTTGCTTCCAAGGACAAGCCGGTGATCGTGCTGGCGGCCACCAACCAGCCCGAGACCCTCGATGCCGCCCTGCTGCGGCCGGGCCGGTTCGATCGCCAGGTGCTGGTGGATCGACCCGACCTCTCCGGCCGCCGCACGATCCTGGAGATCTACGCCAAAAAGGTGAAGCGCTCCGAGGGTGTGGATCTCGATCGCATCGCCCAGGCCACCAGCGGCTTTGCCGGCGCCGACCTGGCCAACTTGGTGAATGAGGCGGCGCTGCTGGCCGCGCGGGCCAAACGCACCTCCGTGGAGCAGGGCGACCTCAACGAAGCGATTGAACGGGTGGTGGCGGGCCTGGAGAAAAAGAGCCGGGTGTTGCAGCCCGATGAGAAGAAAGTGGTGGCCTACCACGAGGTGGGCCACGCCATCGTGGGGCACCTGATGCCCGGTGGCAGCAAGGTGGCCAAGATTTCAATCGTGCCCCGGGGCATGAGCGCCCTGGGTTACACCTTGCAACTGCCCACCGAGGAGCGCTTCCTCAATTCCAAGCAGGACCTCGAAGGCCAGATCGCCACCCTCCTGGGCGGCCGCTCCGCCGAGGAATTGATTTTCGGCTCGATCACCACCGGCGCCGCCAACGACCTGCAACGGGCCACCGACATCGCCGAGCAGATGGTGGGCACCTACGGCATGAGCGAAACCCTCGGTCCCCTGGCCTACGACAAGCAGGGCGGCAGCCGCTTCCTGGGCGGCCCCAACAACCCCCGCCGGGTGGTGAGCGATGCCACGGCCCAGGCGATCGACCGCGAAGTGCGCAACCTGGTGGACCGGGCCCACGACCGGGCCCTGGCGATCCTGCGCGGCAACCGGGAGCTGCTCGAAAGCATCGCCGAAAAGATCCTCGAAAAGGAGGTGATCGAAGGCGACGACCTCAAGGGCCTGCTGGCCTCCAGCGTGATGCCCCAGGAGGCAGCCGCCTGACGGGTTGACCCAGGCCCCCTTGACGGCGGGGCCCCCAATCCCGGATAAGGGTTCTTTGGGATGGGCCCATGGGCTCCCAGCTCAGCTCCTATCCCGATCTCGCTGGCCTGGCTGGCCGGGATCTGCTCTCATCGGCCGATCTCAGCGCCTCCGAGACCAGCGCCCTGATCCAACTGGCAAGCGACCTCAAGGCGGGCCGCTGCCAGGTTGACCTGGGCGGCAAGGTGTTGGGACTGATCTTCAGCAAGGCCTCCACCCGCACCCGGGTCAGCTTCACCGTGGCCATGGCCCGGCTCGGCGGCCAAACCATTGACCTCAACCCCCAAGTCACCCAGGTGGGCCGGGGCGAACCGGTGGCCGACACCGCCCGGGTGCTGAGCCGCTATGTGGATGCCCTGGCGATCCGCACCTTCGCCCAGGCGGAACTCGAGGAGTACGCCCACTGGGCCCCGATCCCGATCGTGAATGCCCTCACCGACCTGGAGCACCCCTGCCAGGCCCTGGCCGACTACCAAACCCTGCAGGAAGAATTCGGCCAGCTGGCCGGCCTGACCCTGGCCTACGTGGGCGATGGCAACAACGTGGCCCATTCGCTGCTCCTCAGTGGCGCCCTGCTCGGGGTGAACGTGCGCATCGGCTGCCCCAGGGGTTTTGAGCCGATCCGGGAGCTCGTCGAGCAGGCCCGCGCCCTGGCCCCCGCCGGCTGCCGCATCGAGGTGGTGCACGACCCGATCGCAGCGGTGCGCGGCGCCCATGGCCTCTACACCGATGTTTGGGCCTCGATGGGCCAGGAGCAGGAGCAGCTGGAACGGGAGCAGGCCTTTGCCGGCTGGTGCCTCGATGAAGCGCTCCTGGCCGAAGCCGACAGCCGCGCCATCGTGTTGCACTGCCTGCCGGCCCACCGGGGCGAGGAGATCAGCGCCGGGGCGATTGAAGGCACCGCCAGCCGGGTGTTTGACCAGGCTGAAAACCGCCTGCATGCCCAGCAGGCCCTGCTGGCCGCCCTACTCGGCGCCTAGGCCCTAGGCCGCCCTGATTTCCACCAGGCCGCAATCACCTGGTCCAGGGACTGGACAAATGGCCGGCGCCATGACATCAATGGGACAGTGGTTCATCCGTATTGCCGGTGATCGCCAGGTCCCCCCGCTCCAGCGGCCCCAAAACCAGCCCCCAGGCCGGATTAAGCCGCCCCACCCTTGGCAGCGGCAGGCCTAACCATGCCCCTGGCCCCAGGGGCGTAGCGGCTAGCGACGCTGAGGATCTCACCCCCGCCCAGCAGGAGCTCTACGACTGGCTGGCGGCCTACATCAGCAGCCATCGCCATAGCCCCTCGATTCGCCAGATGATGGAGGCCATGGGGCTGCGCTCACCGGCCCCGGTGCAAAGCCGGCTGCGCCATCTGCAACAGAAGGGCTGGATCACCTGGCAGGAAGGCCAGGCCCGCACCCTCCAGCTCCTGGGCGGCCCGGCGGCGGGCATTCCCCTGCTCGGCGCCGTGGCAGCCGGCGGCCTGATTGACACCTTCGACGACCTGCAGGAACGGCTGGACCTGGCGCCGGTGCTGGAAACCCGCGGCCTGTTTGCCCTCACCGTCAATGGCGATTCGATGGTGGAGGCCCACATCGCCGATGGCGACGTGGTGCTGCTCGAGCCGGTGGTCGATCCCCTCCGGATCAAGGAGGGCACGATCGTGAGCGCCCTGGTGCCCGGCAGCGGCACCACCCTCAAGCACTTCCATCGCCAGGGCGCCCAGGTGCGCCTGGAGGCCGCCAACCCCAACTACGCCCCAATCCTGGTGGATGCGGAGCAGGTCACGGTCCAGGGCAAGCTTGTGGCCGTGTGGCGCCAGCTCTGAGGGGCTGGACCCGCTGCGGTGTAAGCTGCTTAAGCGCTGAACCGGGGCTTCAAAGCCCAACCAGATCACCAGGATCTGGGCAATCCAACGCACCAATGGGGCCATAGCTCAGCTGGTAGAGCACCTGCATGGCATGCAGGGGGTCAGCGGTTCGAATCCGCTTGGCTCCATTCATATTTTTAGTTACCGCAGGGTTTGCCAGCTCTGCGGTTTTTTTGTGCCATGACAGTCCTCGACAAGACACGCCGTTCCCCTGGGACAATCCTTAAAATCCCAGCCGGCTGCCTTGCGATCCCAGGCCAGAACACAAAGGGTGGCATTGGATAGCGAGACCCAGTGATTAATAGGGCCCCGAAATAGACCAATGGCGCTACAGAGTTCAAGCCAATTAGGCCAACCCCCTCGCCCGTCCACCGCCAAATCATGCCTGCCAAGCAATGGGTCCAAGCAAGCACGTCTAGCCTTGCGACTGGAGGAGCAAAAAGTCGAGCCCGATAGGTAGAAAGGCAGCAATAATCATCCAACAATTCATATTCACTGCCCTCCAATAGTGGAACTACCAACCACTAAACAGCCGACGGCTACCTCCCAATCCTGTCCCTAGCAACGGTTCTAAGAACCAATTCAACCAGCATCAGCCAAGGCGCCAAGCCAAAACCAAGGGCCCGGCTTGCGGACCAAGGGGGCAGCCCTAAACAGGCCCCCACCCCTGAAATCGCATGCGCCTCCCCCGCGCCGCCACCCCCCCAAGCCCCAGCAGCACCAGGGGCCATTCACCCATGCGGGAGTAGGGGGTGGCGCCAGAGCGTTGGTGCACCGTCACCAGGCCGGTGCTGGCCCGTCCCGGCGGCAAGGCCTGTTGCATAACCCCTTGATGACTCACCACCAGGCTTGGGCCCGTGTTGGCCACACTCACCAGCCAGCGGCCCGATTCGATCGCCCGCAGCTGGGCCAGGGCGGAAAACTGTTGCTGCAGCAGCAGGGGGTAGGGATCGAGGTTGGCGCTGGCGAGCAACCACTGGGCCCCATCCCGGCTGGCGGCGGCCAGGCCGTGGCCATCGGCGATCTCATAACAAATCGCCACGCCAATGGCCCCCATGGGCCGGGGCAACAGCCGCGACGGGCTACCCGGCGTCAGCCCCCCCACCGCCGACAGGCCACTCCACTCAAACAAGCCCGCAAAAGGGACCCACTCGCCCAGGGGCACCAGCCGGTGTTTGTCGACCCAGCCCGCCGGCTCGATCTGGTCTGGCTCAAAGCGCAACAGGCTGCTGCGGTGGTCATTGCCGTTGAGGCGGAAGCCACCGCTGAGCACCTCCACCGGCGCCCGCTGGGGCAGGCCCTGGCCCAGGGCCAGGGAGCCCTCAGGCAACAGCACCGCCTCAACGCCCCGCTCGCTGGCCTCCTGCTGGGCAGCGGCCAGGCGCTGCAGCAACCGTTGTTGTTGGCCAAACTCAAATTTGTGGCGGGTGGGAATCGCCGGTTGCAGCAGTAAGAGGGATAGGGCCTTGCCACTGGCGGCCGATTCCGCCGTTAGCAGGCCCCAACCGAGGCCATGCAACGCCACCACGGCAGCGCACCACACCAAGGCGAGCCGTTGCCAAGGGGCGCGGGCCGAGCGGACAGCCACCAGCACCCGCCAAAGCCCCCAAGCCAACAACAACTGCACCGCCGCCAGCCCGCCTGCTCCGATCGCCACGGCCAGGCCCGCCAGGGCCCTATCCCCCGGCAAGGCTGCCGAGCCGAGGCCAAGCCAAAACAACGGTCCCCGGGCCAGGGCCACTTCCACCAGGCCCCAGAGGGCTGCCCCCACTAGGGCCGTGGCCGGGCGCTCGGGCCCCAGCCAGCCGACCAGGGCACGCCAACCGGCCACCAGCAAGCCCGCCAGCAGGCCGCAGGCCCCCCAAAGGGCCAGGCACAGGGGCAGGCTCAGGGGCCCAGGCACCCCCACCCAATCGAGGGGATGGAGCCACAGCAGCCATCGATGGCTCACCAAAACAGCAACGGCGGCGCCCGCACCGGCAGCCAGGGGGCCCAGGCCCCAGAGGGGCCCAAGCGCCAGCCAAAGCAGGGGCGGCCAGCCCAGCGGCGGCAGGGCCAGGCCCGCCAACAGCCCCGCCAAGCCCCCCAGCAGCAGGGGGGGCTGCCCCAGAAAAAGCCGGTTCTCTGCCATGGCCATGGACCCTAGGAAGCGCCAGGGTCAGAAGCACCCGCGCCCGGTCCCATGACCATGGATCCCGCCAATCCGCTCCAACAGCTGTTGCTACGGGGCCTCGGCACCACCTCGCTTGTGGCCGACCGCCTGCGGCTGGTCACCCAGGCCTGGGTGAGCAGGGGCCGGCTCGACCCGAGCGAGGCCAGCAGGCTGGTGGATGAGGTGATGGCCAGCCTCAGGGGCGAAAACCCCGAACTGGAACAGCAGACCGGCCGCAAGATGGAACGCAACATCGACAACTTTCTGCAGGACCTGGGCCTGGCCCGGCAGCGGGAACTGGACGAACTGCGCGGCCGCATCGACCGGCTGGAGCAGACCCTGCGCCAGCAACGCAACTCCAACGATCCGCTGCCCCAGGTGGGCGAGGCCGATGGGGTGCCGGACTAAGGGCCCTAGCCCCAGGCGAGCCCCTGGCAGAATCGCGCCACTGGTGTGGAGCTGCCTCCCCATGCGCGACATCCTGATCAGCTCAGCGGTTTGTGTGGCCTGCCTGCTGCTGGCCCTTGTCAGCCAGCTGGTGTCCCCCTCCACCGTGCAGGCAGCAGCGCCCCGGCCCTCCACCACCGGCACCCTCAGCGCCCCTGGCTTGATCGCCAGCGCTTCGGTGCCCACGGGCCGACTGGAACTCGATCCCGACGACTCCAACCCTTCCCTTTTCACCATGGCTCCTGACTCCCCCGCCCCCGGCAACGACCAGCTAGCCCAGGCCGGTGCCTCCGCGCTGGGCGGGGCCATGGATGCCCCGAAGGAACGCACCACCGCCACGGGCCTGCGCATCACTGACCTGGTGATCGGCTCCGGCGCCGAGGCCGTGGCCGGCCAGACCGTGAGCGTCAACTACCGCGGCACTTTGCTCAGCGGCCAGGAATTTGACAGCAGCTACGGACGGGGTCCCTTCGCCTTCCCCCTCGGCGGTGGCCGGGTGATCAAGGGTTGGGATGAGGGCGTGGCCGGCATGAAGGTGGGTGGCAAGCGCAAGCTGGTGATCCCCCCCGACCTGGCCTATGGCGAGCGGGGCGCCGGGGGCGTGATCCCCCCCAACGCCACCCTGGTGTTCGATGTGGAACTGCTCCAGGTGGGCCGCTGAGGCGGTTTCCCCACCAGGCCATCGGGTGCCCATCGTTAGGATGGATCTGGCCGGCCGCCGCCGACCTAGGCCGTTGGCGACCTGCCCAGTTCGCTGGCAACCGCCCAGTCCCTAGTCGGACAAGACACTCTTTTTTTCCTCTTCCATGGCTCACACGCTGCCCGCGCTGCCCTACGGCCTCGATGCGCTCGAGCCCCACATCTCGCGCCAGACCCTGGAGTTTCACCACGGCAAGCACCACGCCGGCTACGTGACCAACCTCAACAACCTGGTGGCTGGCACCGAGCTCGAAGGCAAAAGCCTCGAAGACACCATCACCGCCGTGGCCGGTGATGCCAGCAAGGCCGGCGTGTTCAATAACGCCGCCCAGGTGTGGAACCACAGCTTCTATTGGCAGGGCATCAAGCCCGGTGGCGGTGGCACCCCCACCGGAGCCCTGGCCGACAAGATCACCGCTGATTTCGGCGGCTTCGACCAGTTTGTCGAGGCCTTCAAGGCCGCCGGCGCCACCCAGTTCGGCAGCGGCTGGGCCTGGTTGGTGCTCGATGGCGGCACCCTCAAGGTGACCAAGACCGCCAACGCCGACCTGCCCCTGGCCCACGGCCAAACGGCCCTGCTGACCATGGATGTGTGGGAGCACGCCTACTACCTGGACTACCAGAACCGCCGTCCCGATTACATGACCACCTTCCTCGACAAGCTGGTGAACTGGGACTTCGTCGCTGCCAACCTGGCCGCCGCCTGATCCCCACGGGGCCCAGCGCCCCGGCGGGCCTAAGCCTCAAGGCACCTCTAAGCGCCTTCAACCCCCATGCCCCCGGCCAAACCGGGGGCTTTTATGTGCCATCCACCGCCCACCGATCTAGCCTGACCAACCTGACCAGACCAGAAGGACCCATGGCCACCGATCCGTGGGTGAATGTTCAGGACGACAAGACCCACCTTTCAGCCCTGCTGGCCCGGGTTGCCGCCGGCGAGCGCATCGTGATCGCCCGCAACGGCCGCCCCTGCGCCCAACTGTTACCCCTGGAGCCCGAACCCCGCCGCAAACTGGGCTTCCTCAAAGGCTCTGTGGACGAAAGCTTCTTCGAACCCCTGCCGGAGGCAGAACTCAACGCCTGGGGCAGCTAAAGCTTGGGGGTTGCTCGAACGCCCGGCAACCCCCTGCAGGCTGCAGGCCCACATGCGCGGACCCCTCTGCCAACCATCGGCCGGATGAAACTCCTTCTCGATACCCACGTGCTGCTTTGGGCCGTGCTGGAGCCCGCCAAACTCTCCGCCTCCCTACGCGACCACCTCGAAGACAGTCGCCATGACCTTTGGGTCAGTGCCGCCTCGGCCTGGGAAATCGCCACCAAATGGCGCATCGGCCGCTTGGATCACGCCGAAGCGGTGGTGAAGAACTACCGGCAAGCGATCAATGGCCTGGGCGCCAAGAACTTACCGATTAACGCTGAGGTTGCCAGGCAGGCAGGACTTTTCCTGGTGGATCGTCGCGCCCCCTTCGACCGCCTGCTGGCAGCCCAGGCCATGGCTGAGAATCTGATCCTGGCCAGCAATGATGGCGCCTTCGACCAATTTGAAGGGCTGCAACAGCTCAGCTAATCCGCGCAAGGAAACGGGTTCGTTCAACGGGTTCGTTAAACGGTTAAGCGCAACGGTTTAGATCAACGGTTTTGATCAACGGTTCGATTCAGCCTTTCTGTTGGCAAGATCGTTGCACACGCCCTTTTGACCATCTCAGCCAAGCGGCCTGGCCGACTCCAACACGGCCGCCGGGTCGATCCACATGGCGTCGCCGTAGGAGAAGAAGCGGTAGCCCTCCTGGATCGCTTCGGCGTAGAGATCGAGAAGCCGCTGGCGGCCAATCAGGGCACTCACGAGCAGCAACAGGGAACTCTTGGGCAGGTGGAAATTGGTGAGCAGGCCCTGCACCACGGCAAAGCGGTAGCCCGGCTGGATCACCAGGTTCACCGGGCCGCGGTAGGGGGCGAGCTGGCCGCCATGGAGGGCCGCCACCGCCTCCAGGCTGCGCACGCTGGTGGTGCCCACGGCGATGACCCGGCCGCCCCGGGCCCGGCAGGCCAGCACGGCATCGATCAGCGCTTGGCCCACCTCCACCCACTCGCTATGGAGCTGGAGCTCCTTGAGGTCTTCCGTTTCCACCGGGCGAAAGGTGCCCAGGCCCACGTGCAGGGTGACCTGGGCTAGCTCCACGCCCCGGGCCTGCAGCTGGGCCAGCAGTTCATCACTGAGGTGGAGCCCGGCCGTTGGCGCGGCCACCGCCCCCGGCCTGGCGGCGTAACGGGTTTGGTAGCGCTGGTTGTCGGCTTCGCTGTGGCTGTGGATGTAGGGGGGCAGGGGGATGGCGCCGTAGCGCAGCAGCAGGGGCTCCAGGGCAACTGCGTCGATGCAGTCGGGGGGAAATTGGACCAGGCGTCCGCCGGTGGCCGGATCGATCGCCAGCACCTGCAGCGCCAGGGGCGGCTGGCCGGGGGCCTCCACCGTGAGGCCGTCGCCGGGCCTGAGCTTTTTGGCAGGTTTAGCCAGACAAATCCAGCGCCCCTGGCCCTGGGGCTCAAGCACCAACAGCTCCACGGCCCCGCCGCTGGCCCGCCGGGCCACCAACCGGGCCTGCAACACCCGGGTGTCGTTGACGACCAGCAGGTCGCCAGGTTCGAGCGTCTCTGCCAGGTCCCAAACGCGCCGATGCTGGGCCCCGGCCTGGGGCAGCACCATCAGCAGGCGGGCGTCATGGCGGGGCTCCACCGGCCGCTGGGCAATCGCCGCTTCCGGCAGCGCAAAGCCGTAATTCGAAAGCCACTGGTCGGCGGGATCACCGCAGGATGGTTCGCTGTCTCCAGCAGGGGGTTCGGGGCCCGATCCTGCGCGCTCAGAGTCGCTGGAGCCAGCCCAGGGGTCGCCCGAGCTGCCGCCCATGCTGGTGGTGCTGGAGGTCCCTGTCACCGCGGGCCCCTCACGCCGGGCCCTTGCGGCGGTTCAGCAGGGCAAAGCCACCAACGCCTAAGCCCAACCCCAGCAGCAAGGTGAGCCCATGGCTGAAGGCGGGCGATGGGGGCCAGAGAGCCGAGGGCTGGGGCAGGGCGCTGCCCTTGGGATCGGGGCCATAGGCCACCTGGCAAGCGGCATTGAGCAACTGGGCCTGGGCGGCGCTGGAGGGGATCTGGCCATCGAGCAGGCCCTCCTGGCAGTTGGCCTCGCCCTTGATGGGCGCAGCGGAATCGGCCACGGCATAGCTGAAATTGGCGCCGCTGCTGCCCACCCCATCCACCGAGCCGTAATTGAGCTGGTAGTTGCTATTGGGCACATCGATGACGGGCGATTGCTGGTTCGCCGCCTGGTCCACCAGATCCGTAATTACAGCGCCGGTGGCCAGGGCCGCCAAATCCCAGCCCACGGAGTTACCGCCCCACCAGCCCCAGCTGTCGGGCGACCACTGATACCAGCCGTAGCCCCAGGGCCTGTTGCCCCAGTAACCGCCGTTATTCCACTGGGAATTCCAGCCTTCGACATTCCGGTTATAGAAATTGTTTTGGTTGTAGCTGGCTTCGTTGAAGCCGCGACGGCCATCGAAGCCGCCCCCTTGCCAGCCCTCTCGACCAACCCCTCCTCGGGCAAAGCCTCCTCGGCCATAAGGATCATTGGCTCCGCCGGGATAGCGGCCGCCGCGGAACTGCTCCGCTGAAATGTTGTGGCCCGTCCAGGGGGTGCGGGCACCGGCGCCATAGAGGGGATGGGAGCCGCCATAACCCCGGCTAAGCCCGGCTTCGCTAGGGGCTACACGAGCTGGAGTGAACCGAGCTGGTGCGCGATCGACCTGGGCAGGCGAACTCACCCGGGGCGCAGCAAACTGTTCCGGCTGCCGGGCAATCGAGCCGCCACCTGTGAAGCGATAGCGACCTCCAGAGCCGCCGCCAAAACTACGGGAGGAAAACCCGCCAGCATCACCGCCCCCGCGAAAACCACCGCCACCGCCACCAAAGTCGCGGGCGGAAACCGGAGCCATCCAAGCCCCCACCAGGAGCAAAGCGCCAGCGGCACCGAAGCCGAGGGGCGCAGTGAGCCGGCGAAACACACAGGACTTAGAGGCCATCAATGCCAGAAAGATTGATCATGAACCATCCTTGCGCGATGGCCACCTCGCTCACAAGCCCCGGCGGACCTTTGACATCAGATCGCCAAACTCTCCGGATTGGTTTCAATCAACTGGGCCAGATCCTTGAGGAAGGCCGCCCCATGGGCGCCGTAGATCACGCGGTGGTCACAGGTGAGGTTCACCTGCATCTGGGGTTTCACCGCGATCGAGCCATCCTTGCCCGCCACCACCGCAGGCCGGGAGGCCGCCACCGCCAGAATCGCGCCCGTGCCGGGGGGCAGGATGGCATCGAAACGATCCACCCCAAACATGCCCAGGTTGGAGAGGGTGAAGGTGCCGGTGCTGTATTCCTCCGGCTTGAGTTGTTTGGTGCGGGAACGGGCCACCAGGTCGGCCCAGTTTCGGGAGAGGGAGTACAAATCCGTGCTGTCGGCGTTGGCCAGCACCGGCGTGATCAGACCACCGTCATCCATGGCCACGGCCACGGCCACATTCACCGAGGCCGGATAGGCCATGCCAGCAGCGCTAGTGGCCGCATTCACCTGGGGATGGCGGGCCAACACCACGCCCACGGCCTTGGCGAGCAGGGCCGTCATCGTGACGCCCTTTGGCTTCACCTGCTTATAAAAGGCATCCAACTTGTCGGTGGTGATCGTGTAGCCCACGTGGAAACAGGGCACCTCCAGGCTGGCCACCATGTTGCGGTTCACCGCCTGCTGCAAGGTGTTAAATGCAGTGGTTTCACCGGGGCTGCCGAAGGTTTGCCCCGCAGGAACCGGCGCAACGGCGGCACCCTTGCCATTGGCGGAGGCGGTCACCACAGCCGGGCCCGTGCCTTCTGCCACCCGGGGTATACCGGCGGATTGGCCCGCAGCAGCGAGCACGTCTTCCCCTTGAATGCGGCCATTGGGTCCGCTGCCCCGCAGGGAGCCCAGGACTACGCCCAGCTGGGAAGCCAGCTTCTTGGCCCGGGGCGAGGCCATCACCTTGCCATCAGCCACAGCGGCTGCCGGGGCAGCAACGGCGAGCGGAGCTGGCGCCGCCACGGGGGCAGGGGCGACAGGAGCTGGAGCTACGGGCGCAGGGGCCGCCACGGGAACGGGGGCCACCACGGGGGTGGGCCCTGCAGCGGCAGCGGGGGCGGCGGGCGCCTGGGCCTGGACACCAGCAATCTCCGCCTCCGTTTCCACAATCAGGCCAATCGTTTCGCCCACGGGCGCCGTGCCGCCGGCCGGCATCAACACCGCCGCTAAGAAGCCCTCGTTAAACGACTCCACATCCATATCGGCCTTATCCGACTCCACCACCAGAACCGACTCGCCACGGCCGACCCGGTCCCCGGGTTTTTTGAGCCACTCAACGATCTTGCCCTCCGTCATCGTGGAGCTGAGGGCGGGCATGAAGATCTCGTGGGTGGCCAAAGTGCTGTCTCCGCCTGGGGTGTGGGGTGGTAGCAACCCTTGCCCCAGCCGATCCCCAAGCGGGAAAAGCCTGCAAGAGCCGAATTGAGGTCGATTCTAAGGCGCCGAATGGCCAGTCCCACACAGGGGAAAGCCAGCGAAGGGATGGGCCTCCAGTCAGGATCGGGCAAAACCAAAGGGGGGAAACGGTGAGGAGGAGCGGCGAAAGGCAGACCATGGGAACCCAAGCCAACTAGTGGAAACAGACCACGCCCGGCCGGGAAAGGCAGCCAACTGGGAACCAATGCGTCCAGACCCGGAAGACATCCTGCGAGCGAGTAACACAACTAACAATCAACCCAAAACCGGAGGCCAAGCTACGCTGGCAAAACAACCACAACCAGGTCGCAAAAGATCAAGTCATCTAGGCCCCATTAAAGACCATGACCAGCAACAACTGACTTGCGTAGACACAGCCAACGACAATGGGCGAGATCAAAAAAGAAAGAGCCGATCACGCTGGCAAGGCCAATCAAACAGGAACAACAATGCGCCAAAAATCATAACCGCCCTACTGGCAAGTCGATGACAATGCCTATCAAAGTGTACAGAAAAGCATATTAAGGGCAATGGAATGAATGCTAAAATACGCCCCTACGAACAACAAACTGAGGCAAGAGCAAATAAAAAAACTCAAGACATGAAAAGCATGAATACTATCCAAAATACAGCACTATGACAAGATCAAAAAAAAAAGAACGATTATTCCTCGAAAAGACTTCAACGCGCCTTGCTTAAGGCTACAACCATTCGACACGCACTTTCTTGACAGGTGCTGGCTGCCTTAACGGATCATTTGGACCACCAGTAGGCCTGAGATTTCTAAACTCCTTAACAACAGGAGGGGCAGGAGTGGATTCTGTACTGGCTTGGGCGATCATCTTGCGGGCCGTTTTGTATTCCAAGCAACGGGCAAGCATCGGGAACGTATCTGCCATGGCCTTATCAATAGCCAAGCCATCCTTCTCCAAACCAACACAGGTTCTCAACATCGTTAGCTGGGAAGAAATTTGGCGATCCAAGGCGACGGCAGAAGCAATCCGCTTACAATCATCCAAAACGGATGAACCAAAAGGAATCAAAAGACCCATATTACCAGAAAAGTTCTGGCTATATCCATTGGCATAATTACCACCTTGCACGGTATTATTAAGGGAATCTCCAGCGCTTCCACCGATATAAAAAGTAGGCGTACGGCAAACCACACCAGCCCCCAGGCCAACATCATTAGACCACTGGTTATTGGTCTGGTAATTAATATTTGTACCGCCATTTGTATTGGTGGCGACATTCGCTGCAGGGGCAGCATTATTGGTCACACTCGTATTAGTTGGACCAGTGTTTGTAGCTGTACCACCACCAGTAGCAGATTGCGCTGCAACTTGCTTAGGAAAAGCGGCTAAAAGTAGAATCAAGAATAGCCCTGCCCTGAAAGCAGCAAAAGAAAAGCCAGCAGCAGAACGACTCAAGGACAAACAAACCAAAAGTCGAGTATCCATAACTAGTAAGCCTGCACAAAAGTGCTGTCAAAAGAATTAAGCGACGTAGCCTTTACATCGGTAGTAATATTGGCAAAGGCTGACCCGGATGTTAAGGAAGAAAGCGGTGGACCCGCATACTCTGGGTTAGGAGAGATACTAACGCCAAACAAGGTAGTATTTTCATCGATTGCCAAAGCACCCGAAGATGAAATACCACTTACCGAAAGAGAAGAGGAGGTCAATGCAGCAGAAGTTCCACCGCCTACGCTTCCAGAAGCTTTGACAATTTGAGATCCCTCCTTAATACCCATAATCGCATCCGTAATGACATTATAATCACCCGAAGAATTCTGCGTTGTACTGAGATTATATGTGGTGCTAGATGAATAACTAACAACACTGTTAGAGCCAATGCTCATAGATTGACCATTGACCTGGGCCAAAGACTGAGTAGGAGAAAGAAAAGTTACTACAAAAGAAAGCATGCCAATGGACCCTAAAACGCGAACAGGCACAGCCATGCTCATAGCTTTAAAGACACACAACAATCACCATGCACCAAAAGCAGCACTTGTGTCAAGCCAAATACCCGGAAGCAGGTATTTGGCTTGTAAGCAAGATGAAGACCTTTAAAGCCACTGGCAAGAATTACCACAATAGCTACAGAAAGCCAACCATGAATCCAGGGGAGGTTATCGAAGGGGAAGGAGGCTTAAGAAAAAATAATAGCAGCTCTAAAAAAGAAAAGAACATGGACAAAGCATATGATTGCATTAATGAACAAATCCTAGACAACAACACTATGGTTAAACTTCAAACGCAATAACAAAATGAAGGCTATTGAAGCAGAAATAGCAATTATTATATGAGCGATTAATCAATAGGACTGAATGAACGTGCTAGCAAAGCCTGCATTAGAAGAACTAGACTGGACATCGGTTTTCATGAAGCCAGAGGAGGTGCCATTCGAAACACCGTTCATGTCTGGACCACTATAGGAAGCATTAGGACCAACAACAACCGAGAAAGAAGTTTTAGCACTGTCAAGCAAAACAGTGGCACTACTTGCAAGCCCTGTCACAGACAAAGAATTAGGGGTCATCGAGGCGGAAGTGCCTGATCCGGAGGATCCGGAGCCAGATGATCCAGAACCAGAACCAACATTATTATTGACTTGGGAGCCATTGAGAACGCCAAGGGAGGCTTTTGATTCTACGACGTAATTGGGTGTGGTATTTTGAGTAGCACTCACCCCAAAAGTTGTACTGGTTGAGTAGGAAAAAGAATTTGTGGTACCAGTCTGATCCTGGGTAGACTTGGTTTGAGTAGGGCTATTAGAGACAATGGTTTGCGATAAAGCCAAAGGAGTATAAATCAATTGTAAACAAAAACAGCTTAAGAAAAAGAGTGGTCGCCTGGAATTACCAGTTAAAGAGTATAATTTGCTCAAAAAGGAGAAGCTTTGACCTAAAAACCTGAAATTTATCATGATTAATTGATTAATATTGTGATATTAGAACATGAAGGCCACCTGGCAACCAGAAAGAATACCTTTCAGCGGGTATTTAGCGAAAAATGCACGAAAGCAGGTAGGGTGGGCCAAAAATCCCTGCAAACAGGTACGGTTTCTTGGCTGGCATGCGGCACATATGCCTCGCTACACCCTATAGTAATGTGTGGTGGAAGGGGCTGTCATTTCACCAGCAACGACAGCTTACATTAATTTCCTCAATCAATTACATGAAAAAGCAACTTTTTGCTTCCTTAGTAGCACTCACAGCAGTTGTGCCTTTCGCCGCACAGCCTGCTGGTGCTCAAACCGCCGGGGCCCAAACCAAAATGGCCAACGGCATGACCATGGATAGCAGCCTGCTCAGCGGCGGCGGTGGACAACTGCCTGCGCTGATTCCCCAAAACTTCTCGCCCATGGGCGCAGCAGGTTTGATGAACGTGATGAAGGCCGGCACTGCAACTGCAAGTGGTAGCGCCTCTGAAACCACCGGATCAACTACAGGTTCAACTGTAGGCACCGGAGGCACTGGAAGCGCAGCGACTCAAACCTCATCCGATACCCAAAGCACTGCTGGCAAGTCCAGCATCTCTGGTGTCGCTTCTGGCGGTGTGGTTGGTACATTCACCTACTCCGGTTCCCAGGGTACTGCTAACAACTTCGCAGTGGGTACATCCAGCTCCTTGGGTACCAGTGCTTCGGCATCATCAACTTCTGATTACAAAGTTGATTCCACGTCGAAGATGGACCTGGCTGCAGGTACCAAATTCACCCAGTCAATTGGTTCCTTCCAAGAAACAGGCAACGTAACCGGCCAAACAAACGCCGGCACTCCTGGTGCCGGAACCGGCATTATCAGCGGTAGTTTTGTCACCACCGGTGGCAACGCAAGCACCGACGGCGCAACAAACGACAGCGCCTCCGCTAACGTTTCCAACAAAGTTGAAGTTGCTGGCATTGCCAACAATGCAAACGTGATGGCTGGAGCAACCTCCACCTTTGGCTCCACCATTGCTGCTCGTAAGCCTACTGAGATCGGAGTTTCGAACTCCGGTACGGCTAACGGTTCTGCTGGCTCGTCGTTGAACAGCTCTGCTACTGCCAACTCCAGCACCTCTGGATTTGCTAGCACCTTCATTCAGTCCTTCTGAATCTGGTTAGTTGCTTAATTTGGGAGGGTGCACTGCACCCTCCTTTTTAATCGGAAAGTCAAAAGAGTTTCAAAATTTAAAAACAACATCCAAACGCTATTGCCTCACAAATCAACTTTTAAATACGACTGGCAAATCAGTTGACAAATACTTGTGCCACAGGTTTAATTCTTGCGCAGAATAAACTGTGCGGGGAATTACTAAGTCAAAACTTTCAATTTTCAGAATTTCTGGGTTTTACTTGGCAATGGTCAGACTACAGCAGCCTGAAGAGTAGTCTGAAAGAACAAAAAAATATAAAGACAGTTGTTTTCTTGTTTGATGAGTCCTTACTGTCATTCGATATGTTTAGACAAGATATCGCCCAAATCCCCAAGGAAGCAATTAATTTTATATTTACAAAAACAAATCTCATTGATGAAAACTGGATAGCTGGCATTATGCGATTGCCAAATGCTAAGATTATCGATAAGATTCCACCACTAACTGAAATGAAGGAATATTTGCTCAGCGAACTAACAGACGTTCAAGAAAATCAAGAGAATAATCACGACAATTTATCAACAAGAGAAACAGAAATCTTAAAGTTGATCGGTGCAGGGCTTACCAACAAAGAAATCGCCAAGCGTCTCTATATTAGCTTTTATACTGTTGAGACCCACAGAAAGAATATTGTTCGCAAGCTTAATGTGCGACATGGTGAACTAGTGCGTTACGCTGTAAAAATCTCAAATGGTTTTGGCTAAACACTCAAGACTATAAATTGAAATTTACGCCAAAAAGTAAAAGCCAAACATTAGCACAACAGAAATAACTGAACAGCAGAGAAGATAAAAACCCACAAAAGAAATTTAAAAGCAATGATTTAGATACGCTTTAGCCGACACAAATAAAAACGGAAAAGATCAAGAGCGATGGGCATTTATGGGCTGAAGTAGATATTCAAGTAAAATTTTAAGGACATAGAATCAGATAAGAATAGGCACAAAGCAACAAAAAGACAATAGGGATTCATAAAGCCAGCTTCAACAATGAAAAGTGGAGTACATTAACTGAAAGTAGTAGCAAGCAAAATAAAACCATTTACGCAAAGTAAATGGTGAATACCAAGGCAATACAAAGTAGAGGAAAAATGAGCAGGACAATAGGTTCAAATAATTGACAAAAAAGAGGATGGCTAGGAGCTCATAACGGTATTGAAATATAAATCAATGGCAGAGAGAAAGAAATAGGTAAAATGATAAAGGAGGTGAAAAGTTACCAATCAAATTGGTCATGTAGAATCCAGAAAACAATCATTTCAACAGTAATGGTGAATACCTTTGGTAGAAATCCAAAATCAGGAAAGAAGAAATCAAATTGCAAGACTATAAAAATAACTAGCTCAAGGGGATTAGTCTTAACATGGTGGAGCGATTTTTGGAATGGAACTACGAGATATGGTAGTCATAAAAAAGAGCTAAAAACGTATTGTTGATGACAAAACGCGCTTATGAGGCTAGTATGTATAAAAGCTGAAATAGAAAAGCTAACTAGCATCAAGAATAGCCGATGTAGATAAATTGCATTATCGACGGCTAAGGACACAAAGAAGACCATGCTAAGATAAAAAAGCAATTGTAAAAATAACAAGCGATAGCCTCTTGTAAATAAACTAGGGGGAGCAGGGAAATTCAACTCGACCAAGTGCTGGGGCTGGGGAGACCGGGGAACAAATGGCACAATGCTCATGGCAGTGGCCAGAAAAGCAACAGTCCTAGGCAGTGGCAATCAGGATGGCCCATAGGAAGCCTGCCATTGCAGGTGGCCGCTAAACGAGCCATGGGCTAGGATTGTCTTAGGGTCGATTCGTAGTCCGTTGGACAAAATTCCACGAGTTAACAAGGCCAACATAAAATTATACATTTCCATCCTTGGCCTAGCCTGTTTTACGTCAATCAATGGATGTTCAACCATAAATAGTATAAACTCGGAGAGAAAAATCGAAGCTCCGAGCCGATCAGCAAGAACAAAAGAGCAAGCAAGGAAACAAGAACAGGACAACCTATATAGACTTAACGGTAACCTCAAAAAATATCGTCAAGAAGACAAGGAAGCTATCGTAGCGAAGCCCTTAACGGATGAGCACATAGAAATAATAACCCCAAGGGCCAATGTTCAGAGCAGCGAAAAGAACGACAATAGTCCATCATCTAAAAAGGAAAGCAACGGCATTCCCATCAATCAACTACAAAGGCCGCAAGAAGAGAGCAATCAATCGCCACCACTCATCACCCATTGGCACAATAGCAAAACAGGGTTAAGCCAAAGCAGAGTAAAAAATAAAACGAATGATAGCGGGAAACAAAAAAATCAGATTCTTGACATCGTTGTACCAGAGTTAAAATCGGAGAAAAATCAGCAATCTGCGATTAGCGCCCAGAAAAGAACAGAAGCGCTGCAGCACCAAGCCGCTGCCAAAAAGCAACAACTCCTGCTGCAACAGCAGCAGCAAGCAGCCGAACAACAGGCAAGGCAACAGCAACAGGCCCAACTGGCCGCTCAACATAAAGTAGAAGAGCAGCAGCGCTTGGCCGCTGCCAAAAAACAACAACAATTGCTGCAACAGCAGCAGGCCATACTCGCCGCGCAGCAAAAAGCAGAGGAGCTGCAACGGCTTGCTCTTGCCAAACAGCAACTCCTACAACAACAGCAGCAGCAAGCAGCCGAACAACGGGCCAGTCAACAGCAACAGGCCCAACTGGCCGCAAAGCAAAAAGCAGAAGAACAGCAACGCCTAGCCGCTGCTAAAAAGCAACAACAATTGCTGCAACAGCAGCAGGCCCAACTCGCAGCCAAACAAAAAGCAGAGGAGCTGCAACGGCTCGCCCTTGCCAAGCAGGAACTCCTACAACAACAGCAGCAGCAAGCAGCCGAACAACGGGCCAGGCAACAGCAGCAAGCCCAACTTGCCGCGCAGCAAAAGGCAGAGGAGCAGCAGCGAATAGCCGCTGCCAAAAAGCAACAACTCCTGCTTCAACAGAATCAGGCTCAACTCGCTGCCCAGCAAAAAGAAGAAGAGCTGAGACAGCTTGCTCTTGCCAAGCAGCAACTCCTGCAACAGCAGCAGCAGCAAGCGGCCGAACAACGGGCCAGGCAACAGCAGCAAGCCCAACTTGCCGCCCAGCAAAAAGCAGAAGAGCAGCAGCGCTTGGCCGCTGTCAAAAAACGAAAACAGTTGCTGCTACAGCAGCAGGCCCAACACGCTGCCCAGCAAAAAGAAGAAGAGCTGCAAAGGCTTGCTCTTGCCAAGCAGCAACTCCTGCAACAGCAGCAGCAGCAAGCGGCCGAACAACGGGCCAAGCAACAGCAGCAAGCCCAACTTGCCGCCCAGCAAAAAGCAGAAGAGCAGCAGCGCTTGGCCGCTGCTACAAAGCAACAACAATTGCTGCAACAGCAGCAGGCCCAACTCGCCGCTCAGCAAAAAGCAGAGGAGCTGCAACGGCTCGCCCTTGCCAAGCAGCAACTCCTACAACAACAACAGCAGCGAGCAGCCGAACAACGGGCCAGGCAACAGCAACAGGCCCAACTCGCCGCGCAACAAAAGGCAGAGGAGCAGCAGCGCTTGGCCGCTGCCAAAAAGCAACAACTCCTGCTGCAACAGCAGCAAGCTCAACTTGCCGCTCTGCAAAAAGCAGAGGAGCAGCAACGGATCGCCCTTGCCAAGCAGCAACTTCTGCAACAACAGCAGCAGCAAGGGGCCGAACAACGGGCCAAGCAACAGCAACAGGCCCAACTTGCCGCTCAGCAAAAGGCAGAAGAGCAGCAGCGCTTGGCCGCTGTCAAAAAACAACAACTCCTGCTGCAACAGCAGCAGGTCCAACTCGCAGCCAAACAAAAAGCAGAGGAGCTGCAACGACTCGCCCTTGCCAAGCAGCAACTCCTGCAACAGCAGCAGCAGCAAGCGGCCGAGCAACGGGCCAGGCAACAGCAACAGGCCCTACTGGCCGCACAGCAAAAGGCAGAGGAACAGCAGCGCTTGGCCGCTGTCAAAAAACAAAAACAGTTGCTGATACAGCAGCAGGCCGAGCTTGCTGCTCAGCTAAAAGCAGAGGAGCTGCAACGGCTTGCTCTTGCCAAACAGCAACTCCTACAACAACAGCAGCAGCAAGCGGCCGAACAACGGGCCAAGCAACAGCAGCAAGCCCAACTGGCCGCTCAGCAAAAAGCAGAGGAGCAGCGACGGCTCGCTCTTGCCAAGCAACAGTTTCTGCAACAGCAACAGCAGCAAACAGCCGAACAACGGGCCAGGAAACAGCAACAGGCCCAACTGGCTGCGCAGCAAAAGGCAGAAGAGCAGCAGCGGTTGGCCGCTGTCAAAAAACAACAACTCCTGCTGAAACAGCAGCAGGCCCAACTTGCCGCTCAGCAAAAAGCAGAAGAGCAGCAACGGCTCGCTCTTGCCAAACAGCAACTCCTACAACAACAGCAGCAGCAAGCATCCGAACAACGGGCCAGGCAACAGCAGCAAGCCCAACTGGCCGCTCAGCAAAAAGCAGAGGAGCAGCAACGCCTAGCCACTGCCAAAAAGCAACAACTCCTGCTGAAACAGCAGCAGGCCCAACTGGCCGCGCAGCAAAAGGCAGAGGAGCAGCAGCGCTTGGCCGCTGTCAAAAAACAAAAACAGTGGCTGCTACAGCAGCAGGCCGAGCTTGCTGCTCAGCAAAAAGCAGAGGAGCTGCAACGGCTCGCTCTTGTCAAGCAGCAACTCCTACAACAACAGCAGCAGCAAGCAGCCGAACAACGGGCCAGTCAACAGCAACAGGCCCAACTGGCCG
>CALRNL020000003.1:0-289740 GCA_943369525.1 Synechococcus sp. UW140 | reverse complement strand
CTCAAACCAGCCGCCGCCGCCAGCTCCGCCTCGCCCGGCTTCGTGCCCCCAGCGCGCATCGTCAGCTCCAGCTCCAGCTCCTCGATCGCCATCAGCTCCTGCACCTGCCGGCCCAGGGTGATCTCCTGCTCATGGCTCAACAGCGGCACCCGGCCGATGTCCCGCAGGTAGGAGCGCACCAGGTCACTGCCAGCCGCCACCGAGGTGGCATCGGAACGGAAAACGGGCAGGGAAGGCATGGCGCCGGAGGATTACGAAACCTTTTCGTTTCGCAAAGGTATCACCTTTTTTAAGGTTTCCTTCCGGTGCGTTCCCGGCCCTTGGGGCGGGATTACCGGCCAGCTAGACGGACCTGGGCTTTGGCCCCCCAGGGGAGCCAAAGCGGGCGGGCGCCGGCCCGCCAGAATGGGCCCATAAGCGCCTTCCTCGCCGGCCCCCATGCCCCTAAGCGCCGAGACCGGCCCCTTGCAGGCCCCTGCCCCGGCGCGGCTGCTGCTGGTGGAAGACGATGAAACGATCCGGGAGACCGTGGCCGAGGCCCTGGGCCAGGAGGGTTTTGCGGTGGAAGCCTGTGGCGATGGTCTCCAGGCCATGGCCCTGCTCAACGGCAGCGGCCCGGGCTCGAACGAGAACGGCGGCACCAGCTTCGATCTGTTGGTGCTCGATGTGATGCTGCCTGGGCTGGGCGGTCTCGAGCTGTGCCGGCAGCTGCGCCAGCGCCAAAACGGCATTGCCATCCTGGTGGTGAGCGCCAGGGACACGGAAACCGACCGGGTGCTGGGGCTGGAGGTGGGCGCCGACGATTACTTGGTCAAACCCTTTGGCATGCGCGAGCTGGTGGCCCGCTGCCGCTCCCTGCTGCGCCGCAGCCGCCAGCAGGGAGCGGCAGGTGTCCCAGGCCAGGCCGCCGTTGACGGCGCCCCCGTGCTTGGGGCCGGGGACCTGCGCCTGTTCCCCGAGGAATGCCGGGTCACCCGGGCCGGCCACGAGGTGAACCTCTCCCCCAAGGAATACCGGCTGCTGGAGCTGTTCATGCAGAACCCCAAGCGGGTCTGGAGCCGGGACAAGTTGCTTGAGCGCATCTGGGGGATCGACTTCATGGGCGACAGCAAAACCGTGGATGTGCACATCCGCTGGTTGCGCGAAAAGATCGAGACCGATCCCTCCGCCCCCAAGTTGATCCTCACGGTGCGAGGCTTCGGCTATCGCTTTGGCTGAATTCCCTAGCCCATGGCCCTGCTGCTGGCCCTCCTAATCGGCCTGGCCCTGGGCTACGGCCTGGCCCGGGATCCCAACGGACGCCCCACGGCCAAGCCCCGCCGCCGCAGCCTGCCCAGCCGTCAGCGGGTGAAGCCTGCCCAATGGCAGGCCTGGATCGAGGCGGCTCCGGTGGGCTGGCTGAGCCTCGATACCGAGCTGCGCATCCAAGAGATCAACCCCTGGGCTGAAAAGTTGTTGAAACTGCCCACCACCGAGCTCACCCGGGGTCGCCTGCTCAGCGAAGCGGTGGCCGGGGCTGAACTCGTGGCGATCGCCCGGCTGGCCCAGGCCCAGGAGCGGCCCCAACGGGTGGAATGGCTGATCGACAGCGATGCCCTCGAGGCCTATGCCCTGCCCGGCGAGGAGGGCTGGGTGGCCCTGTTGCTGCAGAGCCGCCGGTCCCTGGAAGCCCAGCTCGAACAGCAGGAGCGTTGGGTCAGTGACGTGGCCCACGAGTTAAAAACGCCCCTCACGGCCCTGCTGCTGGTGGGCGAGAGCCTGGCCAGCCAGGTGGAGGACCGCCACGGCCTGCTGGTACAGCGGCTGCAACGGGAATTGCAACGGCTCCAGGAGCTGGTCAGCGACCTGCTGGAGCTCTCCCGCCTGGAAAACCTGCTGCCCCGCGAAGGGGACCGCTACGACCAGGTGGAGCTGCGGGAGCTGGTGGAGGCGGCCTGGGCGAGCCTGCGTCCCCTGGCTGAGCAACGCCGAATCTCCCTGGCCCTGGCCGGCCCCGCCCCCTGCCCGGCGAGGGGCGATGGCCCGCGGCTGCACCGGGCCCTGCTCAACCTGCTCGACAACGCCCTGCGCTATAGCCCCGAGGGCTCCGCCATTGAGGTGGGCCTGCGCAGCAGCGGCGATTGGTGGCTGATCGATGTGCGCGACCATGGCATGGGCCTCAGCGACGAGGACCGCAGCCACATGTTTGAACGCTTCTACCGGGGCGATCCCTCGCGGGTGCGCAGCCAGAGGGCCGGCAGTGGCCTGGGCTTGGCGATCGTGCAGCAGATCGCCGTGACCCACGGGGGCCGCATCCAGGGCCGCAACCATCCCCAGGGCGGCACCGTGATGGAACTGGTCTTGCCGAAGGGGGATTGATGGGCAGGCTGGTCCCAGGCTGATGGCAGAAGAACGGCTCCAGAAGGTGTTGGCAGCGGCTGGCCTGGGCTCCAGGCGCCAGGTGGAGGCCTGGCTGCGGCACGGCCGCATCCGGGTGAATGGCCAGGTGGCCCAGCTGGGTGAGCGGGCCGATCCCCAGCGGGACCAGATCAGCCTGGATGGCGAGCCGATCACGGCCGCCTGCGCGCCCCTGCTGATCTTGCTCCACAAACCGGCCGGGGTGGTGTGCAGTTGCAGCGACCCCGAGGGGCGCGCCACCGTATTGGACCTGCTGCCGGAGCAGCTGGCCCAGGGCCAGGGGCTCCACCCCGTGGGCCGGCTTGACCAGGAAAGCCGCGGCGCCCTCCTGCTCACCAACCAGGGCAGCCTGACCCTGCGCCTCACCCATCCCCGCTATGGCCACCGCAAGACCTACCGGGTGCGGGTGGCGGGCGAGCCGGCGGACCAGGTATGGGAGCAATGGCGGCAGGGCCTGCCCCTAGACGGCGAGCCCTCGGCGCCGGTGCAGCTGCGCGTGCTGCACCAGGGCCCCTGGGCGGGACGGCCCTCGACCCTGCTGGAGCTGGTGATGCGCGAGGGCCGCAACCGCCAGATCCGCCGCACCGCCGGGGCCCTCGGCCATCCCGTGCTGGACCTGGAGCGGATTGCCATTGGGCCGATCCGGCTCGGCCCCCTACCGGAGGGGCGCTGGCGCCGGGTGGAATCCCAGGAGTGGGGCCACCAGGACCCCCTGGCGGAAGCGAAGCAGACCGATTAGCCCCTGGGCTCAGCGGACACCACGGCCGTAATGGCGGGCCATCTGGCCCAGGCCCAGGAGGGGACCATGCAACGAAGCGATCGGCTCCTGCAGGCGCCATTGCCAATTGCCCTTGGTGGTGCCAGGGGTGTTGAAGCGGGCGCCGTCATCGAGGTGGAGCAGGTCCTGCAGGGGCACCATCGCCAGATCGGCGGGCGACTCGAGGGCCAGGCGCAGAAGTTGCCAGCCGGGAGCATGGACCGCCTCACCCAGGCAGGCTTCGACCCGGCGCCGTTCCTCCTCCCCCAGGCTGGCCCACCAGCCAATGCAGGTGGCGTTGTCGTGGGTGCCGGTGTACACCGCCCAATTGGTGCCCTTGTAGTTTTCGGGCAGGTAGGCATTGGCGGGATCGCCATCGAAGGCGAACTGCAGGATCTTCATCCCCGGCAGCTGGAAGTCGTCGCGCAGGGCTTCCACGCCGGGGGTAATCACGCCCAGATCTTCGGCCACCAGGGGCAGCACCGGGCCGCCGCCGGCCTTGCGAACCCGCCGCAGCAACCCCTTGAGCAGGGCCCGGCCCGGCGAGGACCGCCAGGTTCCGTGTTCGGCCGTGGCGTCGCCGCCGGGCACACACCAACTGGCATCGAGGGCGCGGAAGTGGTCGAGGCGCAGGCAATCAAACAAATCCAGCTGGCGCTCCAGGCGCCGCAGCCACCAGCGAAAGCCGCTCAGGCGATGCCACAACCAGCGGTAAACGGGCGTGCCCCAGAGCTGGCCGGTTGTGGAGAAATAATCGGGCGGCACGCCGCTCTGGGAGCCCAGGGAGCCACCGGAACCCAACGAAAACAGGCGGCGATGGCTCCAGACATCGGCGCTGTCGTGGGCCACATAGAAGGGCAGATCGCCCATGATTTCCACCCCCAGGCTGCGGGCCAGGTCCAACAGCCCCAGCCACTGGACCTGTAACTGCCATTGCACCAGGGCCTCCTGCACCAGGGCGTCCTTCTGGTCCCGGTCAAGCTCCGCCAGGGCCCGGGCCTGGCGGTTGGCCAGGGGTTGGGGCCACTGCCACCAGGGCGCCTGGCCGTGCAGCCGGCGCAGCACCATGAAACGGCAATGGTCCTTGAGCCAGTACTGCTCCTTGACGGACCAGGCCCCAAAGGCGCGGCGCTGGTAGTCGCTCTGGTCGGGCCAACGCTCCAGCAACCGGCGGGCCAGGACATCGGAGCGCTCGGCCGCCGCCACCAGGTCGAGGCCGGCGCCGGTGCCCGCCGGCAGGTCCTCGAGGTCGCCCGGCTCCAGCAGGCCGTCCTCCACCAGCCGCTGGCCATCGAGCAGCCAGGGGTTGAGGGCAAAGCCACTGGGGGAGCTGTAGGGGGAGCCGCCGCCATCGGTGGGGGCCAGGGGCAGCAGCTGCCACACCCCCACGCCCTCGGCGGCCAGCAGGCGGATCCAGGCGGCGGCGGCCTCACCGAAACTGCCGCAGGCCGGGGTTCCGGGCAGGGCCGTGGGGTGCAGCAACACTCCGCAGCGGCGGCCTGGGGTTGGGGAAGGAATCACAGGGTCGGCAGGCGATAGCGGCTGATGATCGTTTTGGCGAAGGAGGGAATGTGCTGCTCCGCCTTTTCAGGGTGGTTGCGCCGCAGCCAAATGGCATTACGGGTGAAGTGGGAATCGATCGAGAAGCGGCCGTATTCGAGGCCCTTGGGCCCGACGCGCTGGACGATGAAGCCAACCAGCTCAGCCAGCCAGCGGGGCAATTTCAGGGCCTGGTCGTAGGCGCCGATCCCCTGCTGCACGGCGGCGCGGCGGTCGCCGCTGCTGGCCACCGGAGCCACGTCCAGTTCGGCCTCCACCAGATCAAGCAGCTCCTGGCCGCGGGGGTTGCGCACGGTCAACCACTGGCGCCCGAAGCTGGCGCCCATGTAGCCCACCACCAGGTCGGCGCCGCCATTGACGTAGTCGAAACAGCTCAGGCAGCTGGGGGCGAACACGTCCTTGAGGGCTGGCGTGTCGAGGCCGAAGAAGGGCACGGTCTCGCTGTGACCGTCGCTGTGGCGGAAGTGGATGCGGAAATCCTGCATGAACTCGTAGTGCACCACCGTGGCCGGCGAGGCGCTGGCGCTCTCCAGGAAGGTCTGCAGGCCGGCGCGGCTGACGTTGTCAACGCAGGGCAGCCCGAGCACATAGAGCTGGTCGAGGGGCAGGCTGGCCTGGACGGCCCGCAGGGCCTGGACCTGGCAGCCCACCCCAATGGCCAGCAGGCGACGGATGCCACTGCCCGGCAGCTGCTCCAGCACCTCCAAATTGGGCGAGAGGGTGGGCTTGTTGACCCGGGCCGCCAACACCTCGGCCGGGGTGCGGGCCAGCACGGGCACGGGCGTGAAGCGATCGTCCGGGCTCTGCTGCACGCACAGCACCGCATCCACCAACCCCGTTTCCAGGGCGCGCACGCCCAGGCGGCTGACGATGCCGGTCCACTGGGCCCCCTCGATCGGCTGCTGCAGCCGGGCGCTGAGCATGCGCTGGCTAACGCCGAAATAGAGCTCGTCCTCGTTGGTCTGGTCGCGGGCGCGGCCGTGGGCGGCCGTTTCCATCGCCTCGAAGCGCTGGTTCAAAAAGGCGCAGGCCTGGCGCACATAGGCCACCCAGCGGCTGTCACAAAGGCCGCAGTCGCTGCAGAGGTCCTTGGCGGGTTTGGCACTGCCCTTGGCCAGGGGCCGGGCCCGCTCGTGGGGCGCCAAGGGGGCCGGGTCAGGCGTGCTGGAGACAGCGGTCACAGGCGGGCTCCAGCCGGTCAGAACATCGAGCCGTCCAAACCTATCGGCCAGGGGCGCCACCGGCCGCCAGGCCCGGCCCCAGCCGGACGCCTGGGCCGGCCGAATTGGGTGGGCCAAAGTGGTTCGAGTTCCAGCGCGCCGCCGCCATGGTCCCCCCCGGGGAATCACCGAACCCAGCGGGCCGCCGCCGCCGGAACCGGCCCAATGGGGCGGCGGCCCCTAGCCGCAACAAGCGGGCCCAGGGCCCGGCTGGCGCCAAAGCGGGCCAGCCCTCGCGCCCACGGCTGCGGGCGGCCCGGCGGCTGGGCTTGGCGACCGCCGGGCTGGCAGCCAGCCTCAGCCTGCTGGGTCTGGTCTGGCCCCAGGCTGATCCCGCCAACCAGCCCCAGCAGGGATCGCGCCAGGGCCTGATCGCCGAGCTGCCCAGCCGGCCGATCAGCGTGCTGGTGATCGGCTCCGATGCCGACGGGCGCGGGGCCATCAGCAACGGCGCCGCCCCCGCCGGTGCGGCCAACAGCGATGCCCTCATGCTGGTTCGACTGGCCCCAAAACAGCCCCTTGATGTGTTGGTGTTGCCGATCGAGGCGGCGATCAAGCTGCCGGGCCAGACCCAGCCCGTGGCCCTGGGCAGCCTTTACCGCCGCGGCGGCCCCGCCCTGGTGGCCTCCGTTACCGCCGAGTTGATGGGACTCCCCAAGGGCCAACCGGACCGCTACCTGGTGGTGCCCCGGCTGGCCCTGCGCAAATTGGTGGACGGCCTCGGCCAGGTGGAGCTCGCCCCGGACCGGGCCATGCGATATGTCGATCGCAGCCAGCAGCTCCAGATCGACCTCCAACCTGGGTTGCAGCTGCTCGATGGCGCCGAACTGGAGCAACTGCTGCGCTACCGCGAGGCCGATGGCAGCGAAGAGGGCCGGCGCCAACGCCTGAAGGCCAGCCTGCCGGCCCTGCTACAGCAGCTGGGCCAGCCCCAGCTGCTGCCCCAACTCCCCGACCTGCTCCGCTCCCTCCAGGACAAGGTGGAGACCAACCTGAGCCCCAACGAGGCCCTCTCCCTGGTGGCCGCCGCCCTGCAGCCAGGCACCAGCCCCCGGTTCCACAGCCTGCCGCTGCTGCCGCCGCTCACCGCCCCCAAGGCCGGCGCCAAGCCCGGCCTGCGCCAACTGGCCGGCCCCGTGGGCCAGGCCAGTTGGCCCCAGATCTGAGCAGCCTGAAGCCGCTTAATCCAGGTCGAGCTGGTGGCTGGCGAGCTGCAGGGCCCTAGCCAAATCGGCGGTCGCCTCCTCAGCAAGGTCCTGATCGGGGTCCGGGTGCTGGGGATCGGCCAACCAGCCCAGCCAGGGCAGGCCATCGCAGCGCCGCCCAGCCGCCTGCCAGGGGCCACCCCACTGGATCAGGCCGAGCAGGGGCACGCCCTGGCGTTGGAGCAGGGCGTGGTACGCCGCCGCCGGGCCCGTGGCGGCGGCGGCGGCCTGGACGAGCAGCAGCGTGGGCTGGCGCCAGGCGCCCAGGGCTTCGGCCCAGCTGCCCTGGCCGCCCAGGAAGGCACCGGGATCGCCGGCCAGGGGCCACAGCCAGGGGTCGGGCAGCTCGGCCAGGCCGGCCAGCAGGCGCTGGGGCTGGGTCCAGGCGTCAGCCTCGCCCGCCCAGGCCGAATCGGCAGCGTTTCGTGAAGATTGGGCCGGCCCTGCGGCCCCGCTGGCCGCCCCTGGATCGGCGAACGGGGCCCCGGCGCCCAGGCTTGAGGCCAGCAAGCGGCGCGGCGAGCCCAGGGCCCGCAGCAGGGCGGCCAAGGGCGCTTGCGCCGCTGCCGGTACCCCAGCCGGTGCCACCAGCACCCAGCCCCGGGCCTGGCCGGGGGCCAGGGGCGCCAGCCCGGCCGCCCCAAGCCGGGGGGCCGCAGCGGCCCGGGAGCCGGGGCGCGGGCGCCCATCGGCGGCAGGACCGGCTAGGGAGCTGGCATGACCATCGCCGCTGAACCCGGCTCTGGAATCGGCGTTTGACTCGGCCATGGACTGCAACTGACCCTTCAGATGGATCCGATCCGCACCGGATGGCTCGTACGATCAGATTTCAGCCGATCACGCCCGCACCCGCCGTGACCAGTTTTCTGACCGCCGAGCGGGTTGACCATGTCAGTGTCAACCATGACACCCGCAGGCTCAGGCTGTTCAGCGGCACCTCCAACCCGGCCCTGGCCCGGGAGATTGGCGACTACCTCGGCGTACCCGATGGGCCGCGGGTGATCAAGCGCTTTGCCGATGGCGAGCTCTACGTGCAGATCCAGGAATCGATCCGGGGCTGCGATGTGTTCCTGATCCAGCCCACCTGCGCGCCGGTCAACGACCACGTGATGGAGCTGCTGATCATGGTGGATGCCTGCCGCCGCGCCTCGGCCCGCCAGATCACCGCCGTGGTGCCCTACTACGGCTACGCCCGCGCCGACCGCAAGACCGCCGGCCGCGAATCGATCACCGCCAAAATGGTGGCCAACCTGCTGGTCACCTCGGGCGTGGACCGGGTGCTGGCCATGGACCTGCATTCAGCCCAGATCCAGGGCTACTTCGACATCCCCTGCGACCACATCTACGGCTCCCCCGTGCTGGTGGACTACCTGATGGCCCAGGAGCTGGACGAGTTGGTGGTGGTGTCCCCCGACGTCGGCGGCGTGGCCCGGGCCCGGGCCTTCGCCAAGCAAATGCACGATGCCCCCCTGGCGATCATCGACAAGCGCCGCTCGGGCCACAACGTGGCCGAAAGCCTCACCGTGATCGGCGATGTGGCCGGCAAAACGGCCGTGTTAATCGACGACATGATCGACACCGGCGGCACGATCTGCCAAGGGGCCCGGCTGCTGCGTAAGCGCGGTGCCAGCCGGGTGATCGCCTGCGCCACCCACCCCGTGTTTTCGCCGCCGGCCCTGGAGCGGCTGGCCGAGCCGGGCCTGTTTGAGGAGGTGATCGTGACCAACAGCATCCCGCTGGCCCCCGAACGGCTGTTTCCCCAACTGCAGGTGCTCTCGGTGGCCAAGATGCTGGGCGAAGCGATCTGGCGCATCCACGAGGAGAGTTCGGTCAGCTCCATGTTTCGCTAGCCGTGGCCCTGCCCGTGCTGGAACGGCGACGCCGGCGCCCCTTAGCGGCGGGACCCTGGGGGGCGCTGGCAGCCCTGGTGGGTTGGGGGCTGCAGGCCTGGGCCCTGCCCCTGGCCAGCTGGGCCGGGCCCCGCTTAGGCGTGTGGCTTACCAATAGCCCCAGCCCCCTCTACTACGACGCCGGCCGGCTCGATCGGGCTGTAGACGAGCTGGCTGAGGCGGGCTTCAACACCCTCTACCCGAATGTGTGGAGCCGGGGCACCACCTTCCACGCCAGCCGCTGGGCGCCGATGGAGCCGGCCCTACGCCAGGCCAACGCAGGGCTGGATCCGATCTGCCGCCTCACCCAGGCCGCCCACCGGCGGGGCATGCAGGTCATTCCCTGGTTTGAATACGGCCTGATGGAGCCGGCCGATGCCGAGGTGGTGCGGCAACACCCCGAGTGGGTGCTGCAGAAGCGCGATGGCACCAGCCTCACCACCATGCATGGCCGCAACGACCGGGTATGGCTCAACCCGGCCCATCCGGGCGTGCGCCAACGCTTCATCGGCCTGATCAGCGAAATCGTGCAGCGCTGCGGCGTCGATGGCATCCAGCTCGATGACCACTTCGCCTGGCCAGTGGAACTGGGCTATGACGCGTTTACCCGGGAGCTCTATGCCAAGGACATGGGACGGCAGCCCCCTGACAACTACACCGACCGGGCCTGGATGAGCTGGCGCCGCCACCGGCTCACCGACCTGCTGGGCGAACTGCGCGCCAGCCTCAAGCAGGCTGGCAAGGGCCGGGTCTATGTGAGCCTCTCACCCGGCCCCTTTCGCTTCGCCTACAACCACTGGCTCCAGGACTGGGAAATCTGGGCCCTAGGCGGCCAGATCGAAGAGCTGGTGGTGCAGAACTACGCCTATTCCCTGCCCGGGTTCACCAAGGATCTCGACCAGCCGGCCCTGCGCAAGGCCCGCACCTGGGGGATCCCGGTGGAGATCGGCATCCTGGCCGGCTTCGGCGGCCGCACCACCTCCCTGCCGATGCTGCGCGACAAGGTGCAACAGGTGAACGAGCGGGGCATGGGCGTGATCTACTTCTACTGGGAAGGCCTCTGGGGTCAATATTCGGGGCCGGAAGGCGCCCAGCTGCGCCGCGCTGGCTTTCGCCAGATCAATGGCTTGGGGGGATCGGTGATTGGACCGGGGGAGTTGCCGGGCCTGCCGCGCTGAAGCCGAAGCAAGCCGGGCCAGCGCGCTGGGCCCGGATGGGACCAAACCGGTGGGACATCCCTAAGGGTTGCCCCAATCGCTCAGCGCCCGTTCACAATTACCGGGCTCATTGAGCCGCCTCCCGTACCTGGCAAGGCAGGTACCACGGAGGTTTGGCCATCCCACTTATCAAGGAAGAGTTTGTACAGCACCTGGTTATCCAAACTGGAATTGAGCGTTTGATAGCGCTTGGCCTCCTGCTCGGCAATCAGCACCTCCGTTTGGGCCCGCAGGAGTTGCTGTTCGGCGATTTGCTTCTGCTCGATGGCGGAGCGATACTCCTCGGCAATCTGGAGGCCAGTGAGATCCAATCCCTGCACATTGACATAGCCAAATTTCTGCAGCTCCTCGGCCACCTTATCTTGGACCTGCTCGGAGATCGAATTCCACTCGGTGGCAATGGTAATCAATTCGTATTGGGAAAAGACCGATTTCAAGGCCTTCAGCAGGGAAGGTTGGATCACCCGGGGATAGATCTGCTGATCGTCGGTGGCAATCGTTTCATAGACCCGGCCCGCCTCCTCCGGCTTCATGGCGTACTTCACGGTTGCCGTGGCTTGGATCACCTGAAGATCCTTGGTCAAGGTAGAAAATTGCTCCGGCCTCACCTGGGTTCGCACGTCAAACAAGGAAGTGGATTGAAGCAAAGGGGTCTTGAAATTTGGCCCGGGCAGGCGCGGCGTGCCCGTCACCTTGCCCAGGGTTGTGACCACCGCCACGGTGCCGGCGGGCACAATGAAGACCGCCTGGCTAATCAGAATCAAGCCCAGCACCAGGCCAATGCCCACCAACTGCCACCAACTACCTTGACCACCAAAGGGACTGGAACCTGGCGAAGATTGCATGGAGCCGTAGCGCTGGTGAAGCCCCAACCCTAGGGAGCAGGGCCGGCCGAAGTGGCGCCGCCGCAAGGGCGACTGGCTGCAGCGCAAAGGGACTATGGGCACCTGCTGGCCCCAAGGCAGCCACGGGCAAAACAACGCTGCAGCACCCCTGCCCATCAAGCCGGCAGCATGGCAAGCAGCCAGGGATCAGTCGCGCCCCAGCCAGCGGGCACTCCCTTGAAAACCCCACCAGGGCTAGAACAGGCACTCGATGCCATTCACAATCGCCGAATAATCTGCTTGGAGTGCCCTCACCAAGCGCCCACAGGGGAGAAATTGTGATGCAGAAAAGGATCAGCCATGACAGCCATGGCAGCCAGGTGGTCGGCCAAGCTCATCGCAATGGGGACGACAACCAGGCTTGGAGACCCACCATGGGCCAGGGCAAAAGACAGGTTCCATAGGCGGCCAGGGGATCGGTCCGCAGCATCGGCCAGGGGTCGTGGCATTCTCTGCCCGAGCCCTGCCAGGGCAAGAACCCCTGCGCCAGCCGGTGTATCAAGGAGTGGGGCCCGCAAGGGCCAGCCAGAACGAGCCACGCACCGGGGAGAAACCAGAGCAGCCCTCACCCAGACGGCTTTGGACCCCGTCCCTGCAGCCTGGATCCCAATCCAACCCTTCCCAAGGCCTGGGGAAGCGATGCCATCATTGCCCCAGCAGGCCCTAGCCCCATCGCAATCGGTCCAGGGCGGACAAATGCAGCCAGGAGCGGAGCCGAATCCCCCGCCAAGAATATCGACGATCGTCGAGACCAGGACGCCATCCATCCGCCAGAAACCGCGTCAATCCATCGACAGAAGTATCGACCATGGTCGATAAGCAACAATCCCATGGCTGCCATCGACCGCAGTCAACACCCCTCCCCAAAAGTGTCAACCACAGTCGATAGCCTGTGACCGGGAACCGAGCCTACTCTTCGAAAGGAATAATCCAACAAAGTATCTAAAGATACAATGGCCTTGTTCATCAAGCCACCATTCACAAATTTCGCCCCCACCAATGCGCCGGGCAACAAAAACGTGCTCGGGGTGCACGCCAGCGGCACAACAATCTACGCCACAACCAACGACGGCCTCAATAGTTCCAACGATGGCGGCACAACCTGGACGAACCACTCCTCCGGACTCGGGTGGCATCCGAAAGAAGTCTTTGTTGATAATAATACGATCTACGTGGCCACCGCAAGCGGCCTAAGCATCTCCACAGATGGAGGCTCAACATTTACCAACAAGACCACCATTAACGGCCTAATCAATAATAGCATTCGCGGAGTATTTGCCAGCGGCAGCAACATCTACGCCGCAACAAGCAGTGGACTAGGCATCTCCGAAGACAACGGCGAGACTTGGAAAAATCACACCACCGCCAACGGGCTAGGCGACAACTTTGTATACGGAGTTGACGTTAATCAGGGCGCCATCTACGCAGCTACCGCTAGCGGCCTAAGCATCTCCGGCAATAACGGGGAGACCTGGAAAACCTACACCTCCGCCACCCTGCAGGTTCCGGCCAACTGCAGCGTGCGCGGGGTCTACGCCAGTGGTGCCACCATCTGCGCAGCCACCCTGGGGGGCGGCCTCAGCATCTCAGCCGACGGCGGCGCAAGCTGGACGAACTACAGCAAAGCCAACGGCCTAGGCGACGACTTCGTCTATGGGGTCTACGGCGATCAGGATGGCACCATCTACGCCGCCACCAAAGGCGGCCTGAGCATCTCAGCCGACGGCGGCAAGACCTGGCATAACTACACCGCCGCCAACGGCCTGGGGGCCAATGACCTATTCGGCGTTTACGTCAATCAGGCTGGCACCATCTACGCCGCCACCTCCGGCGGCCTCAGCATCTCGAATGCCACCGGCACCTACGGCATGACCAGCACAACCAGCGATGGCCGGTACGGCATCGGTAAACCTATCCCGATTAACTTAAACTTCTCAAAGACCATCTATGTAACAGGCACCCCCAGCCTGCTACATGAAACCGGCAACACCGATCGCACCGCTATCTACAACGATGGCAGCGGCACCAATACCCTTAACTTCGACTATACCGTGCTGGTGGGTAACAGCAGCTCAGGCCTCGTTATCAACAGCAGCGCAGCCCTCCCGCTCCCAGACGCAACGTCAACGATCAAAGACGCTGCTGGCCATACCATCAACCTCACCCTGCCAGCCCCAGGCACCCTAGGTTCGCCCGGGGCCAATGGGGAGCTGGTGATTGATGATGAGGCCCCATCGCCAGGGACGACTTTCACCACTACGCAAGGCGCCATTAGTTTAATCAAGAAACCAATTACTATAGATCAGACAACCGATCCACAATCGAGCGGCCGCGCTATTGTCACGACCCGTCTAGATTTCATGGGCGTAGCCCGAGAAGAAGACGCAGCCCCGCAACTCGAGAAGAACCTTGGCAATCCCAACAGCAGCCCCAAGGTTGTAACCGTTTCAAAGCTGGTCAGCTTTAGGGTCTCGCCGAGCATTAGCACTGCTGGCATTGCGAGCGCCCGGGTGGTCCAAGACATCACCGACGATGCCTTACTAACATTTCAATCCAGCAGCCAGGAGGTCGACCTTTACTTCCCAGAAGCCGAAACCGGCTCCGATTGGAATACGTTCTATAAAAAAGAAAAGAGTGGCGACTATCACCTCTTTAACTACGACCCCCTCACCGGCCCGGGTGGAGTACTGCTTGCTCGCGACAGCAATGGCAGGATCGATGGTGCCCGGCCCTACCTCAAAGATGGTGCCCTTGGCGATTTTAATGAAACCGTGAATGGCCAGATCGATGATCCCATTGGCTTTACCACCCTCTCCAACCCACCCGCATTACGGATTAGTGATGACAAACAGGGATTCACCGTTGACGGGGTAGAAGGCAGCGGAGTCTGGATCACCATGGATATGAAGGCCTTCATCGCCTCCACCGAAAGCAATCTGGAGGTTTACAACAGCAGCACGAATCAATTCTATGGGGCGATCGGCGCCACCCTCGGCTCTGGCCCCGCAAGCTGCCTGATGGTCGATCTGAGCGCCGGAACCACGATCCACTTCCGCAATGGCGATGGCCAAACCGTCCGCAATCTTGCCCTCAACATCACCAGCACGGGCCAGGGCTTCAGCCTGGGCCTTGATGCAGACCGCGATGGCCTTTACGCCCACCTGCTGCTTAATATCAGCAGCGCCATTACCGCCCCTTCCCCGGCCTGCCTGGCGATTGCCCGCAAACAATTCAGCAACAGCGACGCAAGCCTAGATCTCACCAGCATTGCCGCAACGGGCATGGGCTTGACCCTCGACATCTCAACCGATTGCGGCCTCCGCAACCAATTTGGCTTTATCAAATTGGAACTCGATCCCCTTACAAGAACCACCTATCAAGTGGCCGGTGTGTCCCAGCACGAGGGAGCCGCCTTCCGTAGCGCCGTGCCGAGCCAATTCCTCAATCCCGATGAAGGCACGGGCACCAGCCATCGCCATGGCCAAACCAGGCAAAGCATTAGCCGGGCCCTAGATAGTAGGGCCGCTGGCTACTACGCCCCTGTGATGATTACCCAAGCAGGAGAAGTGTTCACCTTCGGGGCCAGCACCGCCAGGGATGGCCGTCAGCACGTCAAACTCCTAGGCACCAATACCTTTGGCTTTGAAGATCTGCTCGCTAGCCAGGGCTCCGATTGGGATTTCAACGACCTCAAGGCTAAAGTCTCCTTCGTTTAACCAGGAATGACATCAAGTTGCTATTGGCTCGACCTAGGCGCCCTCCGCAACCCCTAGCACTGGCAATCCTCCAGCCATCGCAGTAGCCAAACAGGCAAAGAATTGGCAAAACTCTAACTGTGACTTCAATGACACCCAAATGGGGGTGAGCGAGAGTGCCTACAGGCCACGGCCATAGGCCAAAGACCAAATCTAAGCCGAACGACATCGGCTCCGATGCCCTTGCCAAGCGATTGATTGCGCTGCCGGAGCTCCATCCATCAGCGTTTAGCCCCTACCCCATTGGGTCCTCGGCGTGCACGGCCGTAGCCCTGCATGCTGCTAAACACCTTGGCCTCGCTCAAGCCTCCAACCGGGTTAACCAATCCGCCGCTGGTACGACCGCAATCGGTCCCCGCACCTCCTCCTGCCGGGCATCACGCACGATCTGGGTGGCCACTGCCTCAGGGAATTGCGCCGCAAAGCGTAAAAGGGCCCGGTGGGGTGAGGAGTCCGCCAGCTTGCACTCCACCAGCTGGGTCAGGGCACCATCGACGCTCAGACAGAAGTCCACTTCGGCACCATCCTTGGTGCGGATGTAGTGCAGGCCAGCCTCACGGCCGCGGGTGTCCCTGATGAAATGGGCCTGCTTAGCCAACATCACCGCAACGGCGTTCTCGAATCGCACGCCATCGTCGCCCTTCACCAGGCCGTTATCAGTGAAGTACACCTTCGGGGCCTGCAGCAGGGCCCGGGCGATATTGCGATGCCAGGGTTGCACCACGATCACCACATAGAGCGCTTGAAGAATGTCGAGATAGCGCCGCAGGGTGGTAGGCGACACCGCCAGATCCCGGGCCAGCGAGGCCAGGGAGAGGGGTGACCCCACCCGTTCGCGCAACAGCTCAAAAAACACGCGCATCGTGTTGATCTCCTGCAGCCTTGAGAACTCGAGCACGTCTTCGCGGATCAGGTCGGTGGCGTACTGCCGGCGCCAACGCTGGGCATCGTCTGCGAGTTCGGCCAGGCACGGTTCAGGAAAGCCGCCGCGCTCAATCAGGTGGAAGAGCGCCTCTTGGGGTGAGGCATCCGTGTGGTCACACCACTCACGCACGGAGATCGGGGCGAGATGCAGGTGGCGATAGCGCCCCGCCAGCGACTCCCCCGCTTGGCGGAAGGTGTCCATGCGGGCACTGCCGGTGACGAGCAAGGCCTGCGCCGGGGCCTTGGCGTCGATCACGCCCTTGAGCCAGGATTTCCACTTGGGCATCTTGTGGATCTCATCGAGCACCAGCAAGGTCGCCCCCGGATTCCACGACTGGCGCAGCAACACGGCCCGGTCCGCCGGCACATCCCAGTTGAGGTACTGGGCCCGCCTAAACCGCTCCATCAGCTGCCGGGCCAGGGTCGTTTTGCCAACTTGGCGGGCGCCAGTCAGCACCACGGTCTTACGGGCCAGATCGCGCAGCAGCTGGGGCTCCAGGTAACGGCCGATCCGACCAAGCAGGGTCATATTGGCAAAAAGTCGCGACTTTTCATCATAGGGCTAACAGAAAGTCGCCAAGCTTTCGGCTACTCGAGGGAGGGGCCCCTTTGGGGTGACCCCTGTGATGGCATCGGAGGGGCCATCCATGGCGCCCTGAACAGAGTTCCCTCCAAACGCTGCTACCGAGGCCTAGCTGGGCCTTGCGCTCCAGCCCAGCCGTAACCCCCGGCCTTAACCCCTATCCCAAACACTGCCCCACCACCTCGCGGGTATTGGTAGACAGCTCCCTAGCGGCCAGCTGCTCAAGGGCGTCGGCCATGCGGGACCGGCGTTCGCTGCCGTAGCTCTGCCAGCGGCTAAACACCTTGGCCAGGCGCGAGGCCGTGATCGGATTGCGGCCATCGAGCGCGGCGATTTGGCCGGCAAGAAAGCGATAGCCCGAGCCATCGATGGCATGGAACACCGGCGCATTGCCCGCCAGGCCGCCAAGCACGGCCCGCAGCGAATTGGGGGCGGCCGGATCAAAGCGGGGATGGGCCAGCAGCCGCTCCACCCGGGCCAGGCCATCAATGAAGGGGGCCGAGGCCTCCAGGGCAAACCAGGCATCGAGGATCACCGGTCGCTCCTGCCAGCGCTGATAGAAGGCGTCGATGGCCTGCTGACGCTCGGCAGTGGGCTGGTTCTGGAGAGCCCGCAGGCCTGCCCGGGCCAGGGTCATCGATGGCCCGGCCACGGCCGCTGCCGCCTCCTGGCGGATGGCGCCATCGCCGGCGGCCGCCCGCCAGCTCCAGGCCGTGGCGGTGAGCTGGCGATCGCCGCTGCCCGCCGGCCAGGCCAGGTCCCATTGGGGGCGGCAGCGCTCCAGGCTGTGCTGCAGGGGCTCGGCCAGGGCGGCGCCGAAGCGGGCCTGCAACGCCAGCAGGGCGCCATGCAGGGCCGGCGGATCAGGTTCCGCAACGGCATCCTCCAGTTCGGCCAGGCCGGGCAGGGCCAGGAGCATGGCGCGGTTGGCATCGCACAGGGAGCCATCGGCGAGGATTTGCCCAAAGGCAGCCACCAGGCCCTCCTCCAGTTCCTCATTCACCGCCCCAGCGGCCCGCTCCAGCACCGCCTGGCGCAGCAAGCTCTGGCCGGCATCCCAGCGGGCAAAGGGGTCGCTGTCGCAGGCGAGCAGGTGCAGCAGCTCCGCCAGGGGCCGCTCCAGGCTGAGCCGTACCGGCGCTGAAAAGCCGCGTAACACCGACAGGGCCGGCGGGTGGCTGTGGGGCTCCAGCCCCTCCAGCTGGATCACCTGCTCGGCCTGGTCAATCACCAGCAGGCGCGAAGCCTGGCCCCAGGCCGGATCGAGCTGGGCCGCCGCCGCCTGGGAGGCGGTTTCGCCGGCGAGGTGGACCGGCAGGGGCTGGCCCGCCTGACCCACCAGGCCCAGCACCAGGGGGATCACCAGCGGTTGCTTGTCGGTCTGGCCGGGGGTGGGGGGGGTGTGCTGGCGCACCGATAGGCGCAGGCTGCCGGTCTCCCCATCCCAATGGCGTTCGATCTCAAGGCGCGGGGTACCGGCCTGGTGATACCAGCGGCGGAACTGGGCGAAGTCGAAGCGGGCTTGGCCAGCCCCTGGATCGGCAGCGGAGTCCGGGGCCTGCGCGGCATCGTCCATAGCTTGCAGGAAGTCATCGCAGGTGGCAGCCGTGCCGTCATGGCGCTGCACATAGAGGGCCATGCCGGCCATGAATGGCCCAGGCCCCAGCAGGGTCTGCAGGGCCCGGATGACTTCGGCGCCTTTTTCATAGATGGTGGTCGTGTAAAAGTTATCGATTGCCTCATAGTGATCTGGCTGGATCGGATGGGCGGTGGGGCCCGCATCTTCACGGAACTGGCTATTACGCAGGAAGGACACATCCTCAATCCGCTTCACGGCGGCCGAATGCAGATCGGCCGTGAAACAAGCATCGCGGAAGACCGTGAGCCCTTCCTTAAGCGAGAGCTGGAACCAGTCACGGCAGGTGATGCGATTGCCGGTCCAGTTATGGAAATACTCGTGGGCGATCACACTCTCGATCCGCTCCAACTCGCCATCGGTGGCGGTAGCGGCGTCGGCGAGCACCAACTTGGAATTAAAGATATTGAGGCTCTTGTTTTCCATGGCGCCCATGTTGAAGTGGCGCACGGCAACGATGTTGAATTCATCGAGGTCGTATTCGAGGCCATACACCTGCTCATCCCAGGCCATCGACCGTTTCAACGACGCCATCGCATGGGCGGTGTAGGCGCGATCGCCGGGCTCCACATGGATGCGCAGGGCCACCTGGCGGCCACTGGCGGTGGTGAAGTGGTCGCGCACCTCCTCAAGCTGGCCCGCCACCAGGGCGAAGAGGTAGGAGGGTTTGGGGAAGGGGTCGTCCCAGATGGCGTAGTGGCGGGCCGGATCGTCCAGGGGCCCGGCGCCGATGCCGTTGCCATTCGAGAGCAGCACCGGGCAGCGCTCCCGGTCGGCCTCGATCCGCACCCGAAAGCGACTGAGCAGGTCGGGGCGATCGGGGTGGTAGGTGATGCGGCGGAAGCCCTCGGCCTCGCACTGGCTAGTCACCATGCCACCGCTCACATAGAGCCCCTCCAAGCTGGTGTTGGTCTCCGGGTGGATGCGCACCAGCGACTCGAGCTGGAAGGGCCGCTGCGGCGGCGCCAGCAGCACCAGGGCGCCGGGTTCGAGCCGGTAGGCGTCCGGGGCCAGCGGGGCGCCATCAAGGCGCAACTCCAGCAGCTCCAGTCCTTCCCCGCAAAGGTGCATCGGGCCCGGGGTGCCGGCCGGGTTCGGCCGGCACTGGAGGCGGGCCGCCACCAGGCTGTGGTCCTCAAAAATCTGCACCGTCAAATCGGTGCGATCCAGCCCAAAGGGAGCCGGGCTGTAATCAGCGAGACGAACCAGGGACACGGCGCCATCCAGGGGTTCCCCCAGTGTGTCGCCCCAGCCCTTGGGCCGCCCCCAATTACCGGAGGCGGGACGGTTGATGGCATGGGCTTGGGAGGGTCTGGGGGCCAAGTCCTTGGGACTTGGCCCCCAGACCCTGGCCCCAAAGCCAGTCGAAGGGCTGGCGCCCCAACCGGCCTGAAGCCGGCTGGGGCGCCAGGGGCCCAGGCCTAATTGGCGGCAGGAGCAGCCGCAGGCGCCTTGGCCCCACCGGCGGCACCCTTGGCCTTGATCAGGTCATTCACCTTCTTGGTGACATCAGCGGGCACCTCCTTGGGGCAAATCTGAACGGCGCCCAGCACGGCCGAATTGATTGATCCCTTGCGCAGTTCTTCGATCGTGAGGGGCTTGGTGCCCACCTGCTGGATCACGCCACCATGCTGGCCCTGGATCACCTGGGCGATGGTTTCACCAGCGATGGCCACGGCCTTATCAAACTCAATGCCAGCGGAGCGGGCAATGCAGACATTGATGGCGCCGATGCGGGTGTAGAGGCCCATGTCGGCCTCGGTGGCCGGGGCCGCCTGGGCCACGGCGGGCTGAACCAGAAGGGGCAGCAGCACCAGGGGGGCCGCCAGCAGGGCCCGAAGTCGGCCGTTGAGGAAGGGCACGCAGATAGGGAAAAAGCAGCCCCAATCCTGATGCACGGAGGCGGATCCTGTCAGGCGGGAGAGGGCAGAGGGGAACCCGCACCCTCCAGGCGGATTTCATGGTGGGTTTCGACCAGATCGAGGGCGCCCTCCCGCCAGGAGTAGATCGAGCGGGCCCGGTGCCGGTCCTGGTCGATGAGGCGAATGTGCTCCAGCACATCCCAATGCTGGTAGCGGGATTCGAACACCAGCTCGTGTTCGTCCACCTGGCGAATCTGGGAGCGATGGGGTGGGCCGCCGTGGAAGCCGGCGCTGCGTTGCAGCTGGTGACCCATCAGCACGGCATCCATGCGGCCTTCGCGGCTGTAGTCCGGCTTGCGTTCATAGAAGCCATGGTCGGCCTCGGTCCACCAGGTGAACTGATAGCGGGCGTCCTGGCCGGGCTCGGGCCCATAGGCCTCCACCCGCAGCATCATGTCGAGCCGCAGCACCTCGTCATCCGGGAAGAAGTATTGGCGTCGGGAACGCCAAAGGCCGAGATTGCGGTTGAACCAGCGCCGATGGGTGTTGTCCAATTGGATCCGGCTGTCCGATGCGCCATGGCGGGCATTGGGGGGAGGTACCCGGCTGGCTGGATCGCGGGTGTGGGTCAAAACGGTGGTTCCGGGCTACGGCTCATCACAGTCGTCATAGCCACTTCGGCGAACGCTGCCTAAAACCCATAGGCTGGCTACAGACTTGCCCTCTGCGCTCCGGTGCCAGCTGCAGGGGAACCACACCCCCAATCCTCTCTCAGATCGAGTGGGCCCGACCGCCGGACCGGCTTCGATAGGCGGGCCTCCCTTAGGCCCGAAGACGGTCAGCGCGGCCCCGGCCTGCGGGACCTGGCCCCCAGGGATACCCCGGTGAGTCCCCGGCGCCAATTGCAACTCCTGTTGGTGGCGGCCCCCCGCCACCGGGCCACACCAGACATCAGGGGGCTGGTGGCCTTCCTCGAAAGCGAGGACTTCGGCTTTGACGTGAGCCTGGAGGTGGCCGATCCCGCCCAGCGACCGGAACTGCTCGAACTGCACCGGCTGGTGGCCACACCAGCCCTGGTCAAACTCTCGCCAGGGCCGAAGCAGGTGTTTGCCGGCAACACGGTGACCCAGCAGCTGCGCAGCTGGCTGCCCCGTTGGCAGCAGATGGAGGTGGTGAGCGCCCTGGGCATGAGCCTGCGGCCGCCGGAAAGCGATGGCAGCCGCACCCAGCGGGAATTGCAGCTGGAAGACCAGCTGCTGGTGCTACGCCAGGAGAACGAAACCCTGATCGAGCGGCTGCGGGTGCAGGAACGGCTGCTGCGCATGGTGGCCCATGAACTGCGCACGCCGCTCACGGCAGCCAAGCTCGCCCTGCAGAGCTTCAACCTGGGCCAGATCGACCAAAGCAAGGCCCGGGACGTGCTTGGCCGGCGCCTCGAGGACATCGAGCAGCTCTCCAAGGACCTGCTCGAAGTGGGCACGACCCGCTGGGAGGCCCTGTTCAACCCCCAACGCCTGAACCTGGGCGCGGTCGCCGCCGAAGCGATCCTGGAGCTGGAAAAACTCTGGATCGGCCGGGGCCTGGAGCTCGTCACCGACATCCCCACCGACCTGCCCGACGTTTACGCCGACCAACGGCGCATGCGCCAGGTGGTGCTCAACCTGCTGGAGAACGCGCTCAAATTCACCCCCGATGGGGGCAGGGTGAGTCTCACGATTCTGCATCGCACCAGCCAGTGGCTGCAGGTGAGCGTCTGCGATTCGGGCCCCGGCATCCCCCGAGAGGAACAGGAACGGATCTTCCAGGAGCGGGTGCGCCTGCCCCAGACCTCAAAAACCACCTCGGGCTTCGGCGTTGGCCTGTCGGTCTGCCGCCGCATCTGCGATGTCCATGGCGGCCGCATCTGGGTGGTGTCGGAGCCGGAGGAGGGGGCCTGCTTTCACTTCACCGTTCCAGTCTGGGATGGCCAGAGCGTTTCTTGACGAAGGGCAGGGTCGCCCCGTAGTTTCAATAGATCGACACCAGGTCAAGCCTTTGGCTGCCCCTGGAGTTGTGGCCTCGCCCCCATCGTCTAGAGGCCTAGGACACCTCCCTTTCACGGAGGCGACAGGGGTTCGAATCCCCTTGGGGGTATGAAAAATTCTTTGGTCTTTTGTCCAAAGAATTCAGCATTTTAAGTAAAGATTTTGGTGCTTGGTCGACCTGCTTGCAGGGCTCGGGCCTAAGCAACCAATCCAAGTTGACTCCTTCAGGTCAGGGCCGCGCGCCGCTGGGCTTCCCGCTGAACGGCGCGCAGGTTGGCCGCCAAGTCATCGCGCAGGCGCTGCTCTATTAGCCCGATCGGCATGCCAATGCAGCCCTGAACCGTGAGTTCATAGAGAAGGCACGTGGCGCCAGTGCGGTCAACCTGGAGCTGCCACAGCCCCTCAAAGCGACGAAAATCGCCCTTGCTCATCACAAAGCTCAGCCGCCGATCTTCGAGGTGCTCGGTGAGCTCAAGCTCCACCTTGGCGCGGAAACGCAGGCCGATGAACTGCTGGGCCCCCTCCTGCTCCAAGCCGACCACCGAACCCCGGCGCCAGAGCTGGCGTGAAGAAAGCAGGTTGGGAATGAATTGACTGAGATTGTTGTAATCCGTAAGAACGGCCCAGATCCAATCCGGAGCAAGGTTCAGCCTCAGTTGCACGGCCAAACGACGACAGCCCTGGGGCAGGCGCTCCATTTCCTGCTGAATCGCATCAAGGCCCGCAAGCCCTACAGGAGCTGGTTCAACGAGCTGGGCTAGGGGCTGCGCCAAGAACAGTCGGGTGCCGCCTACGGCAAACGTCTCATTCAAACCTAACCTCAATTCCCAAAAAACTGTGGGTCTGGTGGGCAGACACCGGGCCGGGACTATCCCCTGGGCCTGGCCGCCCGGGAATTGTGGAAGGGTCCTAACAAAATCAGGGATTCGGAGCGCGGGCCTGGGGCCTGGAAGGGTCGGATCCCCAACCAGGGCCAGGGCCCATCGGTCGCCGGGCGCCAGGGTTGGGGGGCTGCAGGGTTGGGGGAGGCTTTGGGGCCGCGATGGGGGCAGCCCTGGCGAGGGCCCTGGAGCCAGGAGCCGGCTCCGACGACCCGGACTGGCAAGCCATGGATTGGCGGTGCCTATGATCGCGCGTCTCTCCCCCCAATCAGGCATCATGCGTGTCTCGACCGCTCCTGCCCGCCAGTCCGACACCCGCATGTTCAGCGTGGTGGTTCAGGGCTACGGAGCCGGTAGCCAACGCCGGGCTGAGCGGCAGATCAAGGTGGCGTTCCCCCGCCTCCAGGCCCTGATCCGTTCGATCGCCCTCATGGGCGGCCGCATCCTGGAAGTGATTCCCGCCGAAGCCGATACCGAAACCACCCCACCCGCGGCCGTCGTCGCTCCCCCAACCCCAGCCCCGAGCCCTGTGACCCCACCCGCCAGCCACGCCGCAGTTCCCGTCAACCTCTACAAGCCCAAGGAGCCCTACCTCGGCACGGTGCTCGGCAACTACAGCCTGCTGAGCGAAGGGGCGATCGGCCGGGTCAACCACATCACCTTCGACCTGTCCGAGGGCAACCTTCATTACATTGAAGGTCAGAGCATTGGCATCGTTCCCGATGGCCAAGATGCCAACGGCAAACCCCATAAGTTGCGCCTTTATTCGATCGCCAGCACCCGCCACGGCGACAACCTGGAGGACAAGACCGTCTCCCTGTGTGTGCGCCAGCTCCAATATGAAAAGGACGGCGAAACCATCAACGGTGTGTGCTCCACCTTCCTGTGCGATATCGAGCCAGGCGCCAAGGTGAAAATCACCGGTCCGGTGGGCAAGGAAATGCTGCTCCCAGACGATGAGGAGGCCAATGTGATCATGCTGGCCACCGGCACGGGCATCGCGCCGATGCGCGCCTACCTGCGCCGCATGTTCGAAGCGGGCGAGCGGGCCAAAAATCCCGGCTACGCCTTCCGCGGCAAAGCCTGGCTATTCATGGGCGTGCCCAAAACCGCCAACCTGCTCTACGAAGACGACTTCCAGAGCTACCTCAGCGAGTACCCCGACAACTTCCGTTACACCAAGGCGATCAGCCGCGAGCAGGAGAACAGCAAGGGCGGCCGCATGTACATCCAGGATCGGGTGCTGGAGCATGCCGAAGAGATCTTCGCCCTGATCGAAGATCCCAAGACCCACGTCTACATGTGTGGCCTCAAGGGCATGGAGCCCGGCATCGACGAAGCCATGGCCGCCGCGGCCGAAGCCAAGGGCCTGGATTGGTCGACCCTGCGGCCCCAGCTCAAGAAAGCCGACCGCTGGCACGTCGAGACCTATTGAGCCCAGGTTGCCCAGGGCCATGGGGTCCAAGCAGTCCAAACGGCTGATCCGAACCCCCAACCCTTCGGCCCCCAGGGGCCCAGGCCCGCCCAGCGGCGGGCTTTTTTGTGGGCGAACCGGCCCCCGAGCCGATCCGAGAACGCTCACAGAGGGCCCCAGCCTGGCGATCGGAGCAGCCAGAGCCCGCCCCAGCCGTTAAACCAGGGGGGACAGCCCCCCTCCCATGAACGCCATCCTCACCAATCCCCTGCGGGTGGGGCTTCGCCAGGAGCGGGTGATCTCGCCCCAGTGCATCGTCATCTTTGGCGCCAGCGGCGACCTCACCCACCGCAAGCTGATCCCGGCCCTGTTTGAGCTGTTCCGCCAGCGGCGCCTGCCCACGGAATTCGCCGTGCTCGGTTGTGCCCGTCGCCCCTGGAGCGACGAGGAATTCCGCAGCCGCATGGCCGCGGCCATGGACGAGGAAGTGCGCAACCACCAGAGCGCCTGGGATCAGTTTGCGAGCTGCCTCTTCTACGAGCCCGTTGATCTAGAGCAACCCGAGCAGGTGGTGCGCCTGGGCCAGCGGCTGGAGGTGATCGACCGGCTCAAGGCCACCCGGGGCAACCGCACCTTCTACCTATCGGTATCACCGGCCTTCTATGGCAGCGGCTGCCGCTCCCTGGCAGCCGCCGGCCTGCTGGCGGACCCCAGCCGCAGCCGGGTGGTGATCGAAAAACCCTTCGGCCGCGACTACGGCAGCGCCCAGCAGCTCAACAAGGTGGTGGGGGCCTGCGCCCAGGAAAGCCAGATCTTCCGCATTGACCACTACCTCGGCAAGGAAACGGTTCAAAACATCCTGGTGTTGCGCTTTGCCAATGCCATCTTCGAGCCGATCTGGAACCGCAATTACATCGCCAACGTGCAGATCACGGCGGCGGAAACCGTGGGGGTAGAAGAGCGGGCCGGCTACTACGAAAGCTCCGGCGCCCTGCGGGACATGGTGCAAAACCACCTCACCCAGATGCTGGCCCTCACCACCATGGAGGCCCCAGGCCGTTTCGATCCCGAGGCGATCCGCAACGAGAAGGCCAAGGTGCTCCAAGCCGCCCAGCTGGCCGATGAACAGGAGCCGTGGAACTGCTGCGTGCGCGGCCAGTACAGCAGCGGCGGCAGCCAGGCCAGGCCCCTGAGCGGCTACCGCCAGGAACCGGGGGTGAACACCAACAGCACCACCGAGACCTACGTGGCGATGAAGCTCTTCATCAACAACTGGCGCTGGCAGGGGGTGCCCTTCTACCTGCGAACCGGCAAGCGCCTGCCCAAGCGGATGAGCGAGGTGGTGCTCACCTTCCGGGAGGCGCCCGTTCACCTCTTCGATGCGGCCGGCGGCAGCCCCACGGCCAACCAGCTGATCCTGCGCATCCAACCCGATGAGGGCGCCGGCTTCCTGTTTGAGGTGAAGGCGCCGGGCTCCGGCATGCGCAGCCGCCCGGTGGACATGCACTTCTCCTACGACGAATCCTTCGGCGAACCCAGTGATGAGGGCTATGTGCGCCTGCTGGCGGACGCCATGCTCGGTGATCCCACCCTGTTCACCCGCAGCGATGAGGTGGAAGCGGCCTGGCGCCTCTACACGCCCCTGCTGGAACTGATTGAGGACAGTCCCTGGCAACTGCCGATCCATCCCTACGAATCCGGCACCTGGGGCCCTGGCGCCTCCGACAGCCTGCTGGCCAATGACGGCCTGATGTGGCGCCGGCCGTGAGCGGGCGCCGTCCCTAGGCGGGCAGCCCTGATCGGGGCCCCCGCCAGCGTCAGAGCCCGAACCCATTCCCCCCTGCTCCGTTCCCCCCTCGCCCTGCCATGGCCCCCCAGCTCACCCTTCAGGCTCCCCTGGGACTGCCCCCCAGCGAGGTCTCCCCCTACCTGACCCAGCTCTGGAGCCAGGGCCTGCAGGGTTCCAGCGGCGCGGCCACCTTCACCCTGGTGGTGTGGGAGCCAGCCTGGCTGGAGCAACACCTGGTCCGTACCGGCCGGGGCGATGGCCCGATCACCGGCACGGTCACCGAGGAGCGGCTGGAGGCGGCCCGGTTGGCGGTGGCCGACTGCGGTCTGCCCTTTTCAACGGCGCCGATGGCGCCCGATCTGGCCTGGGCCCTGGGCCAGCTGGGCGGTGATCACCGCTCCCAGGACCTGCGCGGCCAGGTCGTTAGCAGTGCCCTCAGCGCCCTGATGCCGCGCCGCCTGATCACCCTGGCCGCCACCCTGGCCGCCGACCATCCCCTCGAAACGATGGTGGCGGCCTACTGCCCCCTGCCCGAAGAGGGCGGCACCGGCGGGGCCTGCGGCGATGTGGTCGTGCTCCGGGGCGGCATGGGGGCCCTGCGCCAGGGCCTGGGCCTGATCTCCCCCCTGGTGGGGGAGGAGATGCCCTGCTGGGTCTGGTGGAACGGCTCCCTCGATGAGGCCCCCGAGATGCTGGACGCCCTGGCACCGATCCCCCGGCGCCTGATGGTGGACAGCTCCCTAGGCACCCCAAGGCGCTGCCTCGACCTCTTGGTGGAACGGATCGGCGCCGGCCAGGCCGTAAACGACCTCAACTGGCTGCGGCTGCGCAGCTGGCGCGAATCCCTGGCGATGGTGTTTGACCCGCCCAGCCGCCGCGATGCCCTCAACCATGTGGTGCAGCTCGATATTGATGTGGAGGGCAACCACCCGGTAAAGGGCTTGCTGCTGGCCGCCTGGATTGCCGACCGGCTCGGCTGGCACCTGGAGAGCAGCTTCGTGGTCCCCACGGGAGAGGCCAGCGGCGATGGCTACGGCGCCGAATTCCAGCGCACCGATGGGGAAACCGTGCGCTTCCGGCTGATGCCGGTGCCGGTGGGCATCCCCAAGGCCCATCCCGGCGCCCTGGTGGGCCTGCGCCTGATCTGCAGCCCGGGCGAGCAGGCCCCCCTGTGCGTGATTCTCTGCTCCGAATCGGGCGGCTGCATGCGGCTCGAATCGGGCGGGATGGCGAGCATGGAATTGGTCGAGGAGGTGGTGCCCCTGCCGAACGAAGGCGAAGCAATGGAAGTGGCCCGCCTCCTCGGTGGCGGCCATGACACCACCAACCCCCTACTCGCCGCCGCCGCGCCCCTAGCTGCCAAGCTGCTGGCCCACTGATCCCCAAGCCTGCCGCTGCGGGCGCCCGATCCCATGGCTTGCCGGACCCGATGGCCTGCCTGATCGCTGCTCCCTGCAGCGGCAGCGGCAAAACCCTGGTCAGCCTGGCCCTTGCCGCCCTGGTGCGGCGGCGGGGCCAGACCATCCAGACCTTCAAGGTGGGGCCCGATTACCTCGACCCCCAGTTGCTGGCGCGGGTCAGCGGCCGGCCCTGCCGCAACCTCGATCCCCTGCTCTGCGGTGAGGCCTGGGTTGAACGCAGTTTCCTGGGCTTCGGCAGCCAGGCCGACCGCTGCCTGGTGGAGGGGGTGATGGGCCTGTTCGATGGCCGCGGATCCGGCGCCGAGGGCAGTTCGGCGGCGGTGGCCCAGCAGCTGGGCTTGCCGGTCGTGCTGGTGGTCGAGGCCAGCCGCCAGGCGGGCTCCCTGGCCGCCCTGGTGCGGGGCTTCCGCGACCATGACCCGGCCCTCACCATCGCCGGGGTCGTGCTCAATGGCGTCGGCAGTGACCGGCACCGGGCCCTGCTGGGCGAAGCCCTGGCGGCGATTGCCATGCCCCTGCTGGGGGTGTTGCCCCGCCACGACAGCCTGGAGTTGCCCTCCCGCCACCTGGGGCTGGTCCCCCCCGGGGAGCTGGCCGATCTGGAGCAACGCCAGGGGCAGTGGGCCGCCCTGGCCGAACGGCACCTGGACCTGGCGCAGCTGGAACCGTTGCTGGGACCACCCCAGGCCCCCGCCGATGGTCTTGCTCCGATTGCCTGGCTGCGCCAGCAGGGGCAGGCCCCTGGGGAGTTTCAAAGCGAGCCGGAGCCGGCCGGAGCCCCCCTGGCGATCGCGATCGCCAGCGACCAGGCCTTCCACTTCCGCTATCCGGAGGCGGCCGAACTGCTGGAAGCGGAGGGGCTAGCGGTGCGGCCCTGGTCCCCCCTGGCCAATGAGCCCCTGCCAGGCGGCTGCCGGGCCCTGGTGCTCCCGGGCGGCTACCCGGAACTGCATGGGGCCCAACTAGCCAGCAGCCAGCGCAGCCTGGGGGAGCTCCGCCAAGCCGCAGCCTGGGGTCTGCCGATTTACGCGGAATGCGGCGGCTTGCTGCTGCTCGGCCAGGAGCTGGTCGATCCGGCCGGCCAGGCCCACCCCATGGCCGGGCTCCTGCCCTTCCGGGCCCGGCGCGGCAGCCTCAGCCTCGGCTACCGCCAGGCGATTGCCCCGGGGGACGGCCTGGTGGTGCGGCGGGGGGAAACCTGGCAGGGCCATGAATTCCATCGCTGGCAACTGGAGCCCCTGGGCTCGGACGCCCAGGCGAACTGGCCCCAGGAACCTGGCTTGACTGGGCTGGCCCCGGCCCCGCCAAGCCCCCGCGCCCAGGAGTCGTTGTCACAACCTGCAACAGCCTTGTGCGGCCCCCGGCCCCTGTGGCAGCTTGACGGCTGGGGGCATCCCGCGAGGATCGAAGGATGGAGCACAGCGACTCTGCACGCCAGCTGGCTTCACCTTCATTGGGCTGGATGTTCGATGATCCCTCGCCGGCTGCGAAACGCAGCCGCGCGAGCCTCAGCCGCGACTGGCACCACGTCGAGCGGGGCGAACCCCGCTCCCCCACCGTCCACGAGCGCTGGAGCCTGACCGTGCGGGGCCAGGTGCAGGGGGTGGGCTACCGGGCCGCCTGTAACCGGCGGGCCCGGGAATTGGGCCTGAGCGGCTGGGTGCGCAACGGCCCCGACGGCTCGGTGGCCATCGAGGCGGAAGGGCCGATTAACCAGCTCAACGAACTGCGCCTCTGGTGCGAGAGGGGTCCCAGTGGGGCCCAGGTGTTGGGAGTGACCTCCAGCCTGCTCTCCCCCTGCCGAGATGACTGGTTCGAAGTGCGCCACTGAGCCGCCCTGGGCTGCCCTGAGCCGCCCCCAGTCCCCCCTAGTCCGGGGCCTGGCCCACCCACCCCCGCTAGCCACCCCCTTTGCACACCCCTGAACTTTGGCTGCTGCGCCATGGGGCGACCGAATGGTCCCGCAAGGGCAGGCACACCGGCCAAACCGACATTCCCCTGTTGCCCGAGGGTGAAGAGCAGGCCCGACGCCTGGCCCCGGCCCTGGCCGATCGCCCCTTTGCCGCCGTGCTGACCAGCCCGTTGCAGCGGGCGCGCCGCACCTGCGACCTGGCCGGGCTCGGGGCCCAGGCCAGCCCCTGCGCCAACCTGCGGGAATGGGACTACGGCGCCTACGAAGGGCTAACCAGCGCCGAGATCCGCCAAACGGTGCCGGCCTGGACGGTGTGGAGCCATGGCTGCCCCCAGGGGGACACGGCCGAAACCGTGCAAAGCCGTTGCGACACGGTGATTGGCCAGGCCCTGGCCGCGGCAGGCGACGAGGGGGCCGTCGCCCTCTTTGCCCATGGCCACATCCTGCGGGCCCTAGCCGCCACCTGGCTAGGACTGGGCGCCGGCGGTGGGCGCCTGCTGGCCCTCCATACCGCGACGATCAGTGTGCTCGGCTATGAGCACCAAAGCCGGGTGATCCAGCAGTGGAACAGCCCCGCCAGCGGCTGGTGGCCCGCCCCTTAAGCCGAAGCACCCGCCTGGATCCAAGCCTTGCCCACCCTTAAGCGCACCAGGACCTGACCATGACTTCCCTTGCAACCCTCGGGGCCGAGCTGGTCGCCTACGCCGCCGGCGTCAGCCTCAGTCCGGTCCACATTGGCCTGCTGCTGCTGATGCTGCTGGGACCCAATCCGATCCAGCGCGGCAGCTGGTTCGTGCTCAGCTGGATGGTCACCATTGGTGGCGTAGTGGTGGTGTTGCTGACGGTGGGCCATAGCTTGCTGCTGACCATGGACCAGGGCAGTGTCCATCGCACCGGGCTCGACCTGCTCGCTGCCGGGGCGCTGCTCGCCCTGGGGATCAAGGAACTGCTGGAACGGCGCGCGGAGGGGGACGACCCGCCCGCTTGGACGCGCCAGCTGAATCGCTTCAGCGCCCTTCCCCTGCCGCTGCTGATGGCCTTGGGGGTGGGCATCGAACTGGCCAGCCCCGATGACCTCTTTCTGTTCGCCAAGAGCGCGGGCGCGATCCTGGCGGCGGGACTCAGCACCCGGGCGGAACTGGCCTGGACCGCGGGCTTCACCCTGGTGGCCAGCCTGGCCCTGCTGCTGCCCCTGCTGGCCGTGGCGATCCGCCGCGAGCGGGTGATCCCCCTGCTCGAAGGCGGCAAGCAACTGCTCTTTGCCCGCGGCGATCTGCTGGTGGGCCTGCTCAGCCTGGCCCTGGCGGTGTACCTGGGCTGGGAGGGGATTGGGGGCCTGCGGGCCGCCTGAAGCCCATCCCCCAAGCCCCACCAAAGCCTGCCCAATCAGCCCCCGTCCACCCGCTAGCCCCGACTGGTGGTCCAATCTTGAAACCAGCCCCGCTGGGACAACCAAGAGATCATGGCCCCGGAAATGATTGCCATGAACAAGAGGCATAGGGGATAGCCGTAGGACCACTTCAACTCGGGCATATCGACAAAATTCATGCCATAAATGCCAGCCAGAAAGGTTAGGGGAGCAAAAACCACCGATATAATCGTGAGCGTCTTCATCACCTGGTTCATGCGGTTACCAACGCTCGCCATATAGGCCTGGTTGACGGCATCGCATTGGTGACGCAGCCATTCACTAACTTCAAAAAGCTGGTTGAGATGCTGCTCGATATCCTGATAACGCTCCGCCGACTCAGGCGACAACTCCGCCTGAGACTGCCTGAGAAACAACCGAATCTGACTCAGCAAAGGCCACAACTGACGACGCACATGGCGGAGGTTTGAATGGATTTGGAACGCCTTTGTCAACAACTTGGGCTTGGGCGAACGCAGCACGGACTCCTCCAAATCATCCAGCCGGTCTGACATCACCTCGAGCAGGGGAAAATACTGATGGAGAACCTCTTCTAAAAGGGCATGGAGTAGGTCATCTAAATCGTCGGCATTGGCAGCTGGCGTCTTACTTTGCAGCCACAAAGCAAGCTTTCCATAGGGCTCCGGCCGATCAAACTCCTCCACGGAAAGCAATAGGTTGGCGCGCAGGTAAAGACCCACTTGTTCACTAATCAAGTGGGAGGGATCCCGACTGGAACTCAGCCGATGCACACACACAACCAAGCTATCCAAATAGTCCTGAAGCTGGGGAGCCTGGGGGGTTTCCACGAGCACGGGCTGGACCACATCCGGCACCTGCAAAACAGCCAATAACCGCCTAAATTCAACCAAATCAGATAGCCCCATAATGCGCACCCACAAGGGATTTCCCCTGGCCTGAATCGGGGCCAAGCCACTGGCCTTGACCTGGTCGTGAAAGATCACACCATCTGGGGTAATCTCCACCACTGAACAACGGGTCGGAGCCAGGCCTCCATGCACATAGAGCGCTGCCGGCAAATGGCCGGGTCGGCTTTCCAGTCGACGGGAATTGAAGGTGCCTGGAAAGGCATGGAGCTCCTTTTTCGTGATCACTGGATTGGGGGAGACGGGCGGCCTTAGCACCAGCAGGTGATGCTGGCCAAAGCCCCTACGAAGGGATACCCCATGCTGGCAACAAGGGGGAGCCTTTGCAATGGGAGCCATCCACTGAAGCACCCTTTCCACCTCCAGCCCCCTGCCCCATCGCTAGCCCCAATGGCGCCCCTCGTCTAGACACTCTTGATGGTCAAGCCATGGCGAACCTGGGCCTTGATGGCGATGGTGCCCCCTGGGCTGGACTGGGTTGCGCTAGCCCATCAATCGCAGCAAACCTTTGCTCGCCCGGGGGATCGGGATGATCTCAATCGGGAGAGCGGACAGCTTGCTGGTTGGCGCGATTATGGGCGCCCTATGGCCAAGCTAAGGAAAGGACAAGGACCCACACCCGAGCGTGCATCTCTTTCCCTAGCAACTGGCTGGCGTCCAACTCCAGTCGGCAGCGAGATCGGTGCCGATGGGCCATGGCGATTGGTAGGGATTGACCGCCATGGCCAACTCGATTGATTGGGGACCCCGGGCCCGATCCTGGGTGTCCATCCCCCAACCGGGGCGATGGACTGGCCGGGGCGATGGACTGGCCGGGGCGCTGACCTGGCCGCGCCGATGGTGCCAACCATCACCACCACCCCTGACCTGGCTCCCAATCAACCAGCCCTACCCTCAAGCCAACGACACCCCAGCGATCGGTCCCTGCGGGCGTCTGGACTGGGGCCCCAAGGGCAAGCCCGGGCAGCGGGGCGATCGCTCAGTCCTCCAGCAGGGCGCGGACGCTCCAGTTCCTGGCGAAGGACTCCTTCAACTCGGCCACAAAAGCCCCGTGCTCGCAGAGGCCTTGCCAGTCGGCAATCGCGGCGGCCAGGCCCTGGCAGGTGCCCAGGTGGCTGACGGCCTGGCGATGGCGTTTGGCGCCCCCCAGCCAGAGGGCTTTCACCAGCAGTTGGCGGTAGAGCAGGGTGGCGGCCAGGGGGTAGCCGCCACTGAGGCGCTCGGCGGCGGCGGCCAAGGGAGCCTGGTCCTCCCCATCCCAGCTGTCCTGGTCCCAGTGGTTGAGCACGTAGCTAGCGGCCCGCGGCAGGGCCGGCCAGGCCACCAGGAACGTGAGGGCCTCGATCGGGTTGGGGTGGGCTTCCACCAGGGCGAAGGCCCGCTCCTCCTGCTCCCCATCCTCAAAGGCGGGCAGGCGCTTGAGGTAATCGCGCAGCAGGGACATCGAGAGGGTTTTGGCGAAGCCTTGCCAGCGCAGCTCCTGGGCCTCCTGCCTGCGCCCTAGGGCATCGAGGACGGCAATGCGGCTCAGGGTCCAATGGGGCGCAGGCCAGGCCTTGGCGGCCTGGGCCGCCTGGTCGAGGATCGCCAGGGCTTCCGCCGCCCGGCCGGCGGCCAGGAAGCGGTCGGCCACGGCGGCGGCCCCATCGGGCCATTGCAACTGTTGGGCCGGCACCCGGGCCAGGTAGGCATCCAGGTCGCCGCGGGCTTCGGCGATCTGCAGCAGCACCCGCTGGCCATCGAGCAAGCCCTGCTCGAGAACCATCGCCTCCAGCCGAACCAAGCCCGGTTCCCCCAGGGCCGCAGCCACGGCGGGCAGGAGCCCGTCGAACTGGCCGTAGTCGTTGGCCGCTAGCAGCTCAAACAGCTGGTCGGCGACGGCGATGGGCTCCGTCTCGGCGGCGGCGGCCAGGGGCACCAGGTCGGCCGCGGCGGCACCAAACAGGTCCGCCAGGGTGCCGCTGCCATCGGAGCTGCGGGCCAACAGCCCATCGGCCAGGTCGAGGAACCGCCAAAGCAGGTCGAGGGCCAGGGCCGGATTCGCCGCCGCAATCGGCCCGGTGATGGCCCGATGTTGGGCCTGGAGGTCGCTGGTAAGGGTCTTGCGTTTGCGCCAATCGATATAGGTGCTGGAGCGGGCGATGCTGGCCAGCCGTTTGCGCACCTCCTGGGCCGCCTCTTCCACACTGCTGCCGGCGGCCAGGGCCAGGCGCAGCTGGCGTTTGGCCGCCCCATCGCCGGCGCTCAGATCCAGCAACAACTCGGCCAAGCGGGCGGCCCCAAGGGCCTCCAAATTCTTGGCGTTGAGGGTGAGCTTGCTGGCCATGGGCGGGCGGCGCTTAAAGGCTGACGCCGTCCAGCAGGGGGGTGGCGACCAAGAGCACCAGGCTGCGGCTGTCCACCACGGTGGAAGGCTCGGACCAGGGCCCAGGCTGGCTGGGGAGGTCGTCGCCGGCGGCCAGGGCCGTGTTGATCGCCACCCGCCAGCCAGGACCACAGCTGGGCAACTCGAACGTCATGGCCTGGTGATAGGCATTCATGCCACACCAGAGCAGGGGGCCGCTGCGCTCATCGCTGAGGCTCCAGGCCAGGCTGTGGGACCAGCTGGCCCAATCGGGATGGTCCAGCTGGACCCCATGCCACGCCAGCCGCAGCTGGCCCGGCTCCAGGCGCCAGAGGGGGCTGGCCATCCCGTGGGGCAGGGGCGGATTGATCAGGGCGGCCAGGTGCTGGCGTAGCGCTAGCAGCCGCTGCAGGAACTGGCGCAGGGCCAGGTCGCCGCTATCCGGTTGCCAGTGCATCCAGCCGATCGGATTGTTCTGGCACCAGGCGTTGTTGTTGCCCCCCTGGCTCCGGCGCACCTCATCGCCCATCAACAACATCGGCACCCCTGGGGCCAGCAGCAGGGTGGCGAGCAGGTTGCGCAGCTGGCGATCGCGCAGGCCGTTGATCGTGGCATCACTGCAGGGGCCTTCCACCCCATGGTTCCAACTGTTGTTGTGGTTGTCGCCATCGCGATTGTCTTCGCCATTGGCCAGGTTGTGCTTGCGGTTGAAGCTGACCAGGTCGGCCAGGGTGAAGCCGTCGTGGGCGGTGAGGAAGTTGATCGCTCGCCCCACCGGCGCCGGCTGGTTGCCAAACAGGTCGGGGCTGCCCGCCAGCCGTTGGGCCAGGGTCCAGGTGCTGCGTTCATCGCCCTTCCAGAAGCGGCGCAGGTCATCGCGGAAGCGGCCGTTCCAGCTGGCCACCCGCCGGGCGGGGAAGTCCTCGAGGCGGTAGAGCCCGCCGCAATCCCAGGGTTCGCTTACCAGCTTGAGGTCGCTCAGTTCCGGATCGGCCTCGATCTCCTCGAACAGGGGCGGCTGGTCAAGGGGCTCCAGCTCCTCGCCGCGGCTGAGGGCGATGCCCAGGTCAAAGCGGAAGCCATCCACCCCCAGTTCCAGGGCCCAGCAGCGCATCGATTCCAGGATCAGGCGCCGCACCAGGGGCCGGTTCGCGGCAATCGAATTGCCGCAGCCACTGACATCGAGGTAGTCGCCGCGGGCGTTTTGGTGGTAGTAGAGCCGATCGTCGAAGCCGCGCCAGCTCAGGGTTGGGCCGGCCTTGCTGCCCTCGGTGGTGTGGTTGTAGACCACATCCACCAACACCTCCAGGCCCTGCTGGTGGCAGGCCTGCACCAGGGCCCGCACCTGGTGGCGGATCTCCAATGGATCGCTACCCAGCTGGTAGCCGTGGTGGGGCGCCATCCAGCTGAGGGGGCTGTAGCCCCAGTAGTTCTGGCGACCGTGGGGGGCATCCTGGGGGTCGAAGGCCATCACCGGCAGGAGCTCCACCGTGGTCACGCCCAGGTCGCGCAGGTAGGGCAGGGCCTCGATCAGGCCCAGGTAGGTGCCCTGGCGCTCCGGGCTGATCGGTGAGCCGGCACCGCGGCTGAAGCCGCCCAGGTGCAATTCGTAAATCACGCTGCGCTGCCAGCTGTGGCGAGGCCTGGGGAAGTCGTGGAAGTTGAAGCGATCCCGTTCCGTCACCACCCCCTTGAGACAGGAGGCCGTATTCGGGGCCGCGCCCACCCCATCCTGGCGCCGGTAGACCTGCCAGCCCGTGATCGCCCGGGCGCAGGGATCGAGCAGCACCTTGGAGGGATTGAAGCCGTGGCGACCGGGCTGCAGCGGACCAAACACCCGGTAGGCGTAGCAACAGCCGATGCCGACCCCCTCCACCTCCACGTGCCAGTGGTCGCCGGAGCGATGCAACTGGGGGTCGAGGGCGGTCACCTGGAACGGTTCCGGGGCCTGGCCATCGGCGAAGAGCAGCAGCTCGACCCGGGTCGCCTGGGGCGCCACCACCGAAAAGTTGACGCCGGCGGCAGTGGGGGCGGCCCCCAGGGGCCAGGGCTGTCCGCTACGGATCGTTGCCAAGGCAGCGGGCCTGAACTGGGCCCAAGCTAGGCCGGTGTCTGGGCCTGATCCAGGCTGGAGCTCCATGGTGCCCATGCCAGAACAGAACGGTGACCTGGGGTCCGAAGGGGGACACGAAGTGGAACCCGATCTGGCCTTGCCGCCTGGGCTGCCAGCAGGGTCGCCCTTGGGGGGTGGGGCAAGCGCCCCAGGGCAACTCTTCCTAGAATCCAGCGCCCCGGCCGAGGCCGGCCGGCCACCCCAGCCGGTGCTCGGCGGCCTCTGGGCCTTTGCCCCCAACCGGGATTGCCAGGGCGGCACGGCCTGGTGGCTGGAGCATGCGGACGGCGCCCTACTCGTGGACTGCCCGGCCTACACCGCCGCCAACCTGGCCTTCCTGCGCGGGCGCCCGGCCGGCCTGTTGGTTTTGACCAGCCGCGAAGGCCACGGCCGCGCCCGCCGTTTCCAGGAGGCCCTGGGCTGGCCCGTGCTGGTGCAGGAGCAGGAGGCCTACCTGCTGCCGGGGGTGCGAGAGCTGCAAACCTTTGGCGAGGAATGGGTGCTTGCAGCCGGCTTGCGGCTGCTCTGGACCCCCGGTCCCACCCCCGGAGCCTGCGTTTTGCATGCAAGCGGTGACCAGGATGTGCTCTTTTGCGGACGGCTCCTGAGTCCCACCGGTCCGGGGGCGGCCGCGCCCCTGGCCACGGCCCGCAGCTTCCATTGGGGCCGCTGGCAGCGCAGCCTCAAAACCTTAAAAGCCTGGCTGCCACAGGGATCTCCCCACTGGATTGCCAGCGGGGCCGGCCTGGGGGCCCTCGGCGGCGAGAAGCTCATCAGCCCCGGCAGGCCCCTGCTGGACGGGCTCGCATGAGTCGGGTTGGGGACGTTTTCGGCTAAAAGCAAGATGGCGCTGGCCTTCTCGGGTTGCCGCATCTGGCGACTCCCCATACGATTGGCGCGCTGACTCCAGTGCCTGTCGGGCTTTCCGATTCGCCTGACTCCCGCTGAACCCAGAAGATTCCTTTCCGATGAACAAAGCTGACCTCGTCAACCTCGTGGCTGCGCGCACCGAGCTCACCAAAACCGAAGTGGCCCAGGTGGTGGACACCCTGATCGACACGATCATCGATTCGGTGGTCGATGGCAAAAAGGTTTCGATCCTGGGCTTCGGCTCCTTCGAGCCCCGCGACCGCTCCGCCCGCCAGGGTCTGAACCCCAAAACCGGCGAGAAGATCAAGATCGAAGCCAAGCGCGTGCCCGCCTTCACCGCCGGCAAGCTGTTCAAGGACAAGGTTCAGGGCTGAAGCTTTAGCGCTGAAGGGTCAGGGCTGATCGTCCCTTGACCGGGCCTAGTCCCCTCGCCATGGGCGACCCCAGCAAGCCCCTGCCCGACCACCTAGCCCGGCTGTTTGAGGCTGGTCTGCGGCGGCGACGCCAGGGGCCCTGCGGCCGTTATGCCCCTTCACCAACGGGGCCGCTCCATCGCGGCAACCTGGCCACTGCCCTGCTGTCCTGGCTGGTGACCCGCCTCCAGGGGGGCGAGTGGCTGTTACGCATTGACGATCTCGATCGCCCCCGCAACCGGCCAGGGGCAATCGGGGCCATCCAGGCCGACTTGACCTGGCTGGGTCTCGCCTGGGACGGGCCACCCCTGCTGCAGAGTCAGCGCCGCGGCTTGTACGCCAGCACCCTCTCCTGGCTACGCCGCAGCGGTGCCCTCTACCCCTGTCGCTGCAGCCGCCGACTCCTGGCCGACATCTCGGCCCCCCACGGCGCCTTTGCGGTGTACCCCGGCACCTGCGCAGGCCTGGATCCGGCCTGGGGTGCCCTAGGCGGGCGGCTGCCGAGCTGGCGCCTGCGCCTGCCATCCGGCCGGCTGCACTGGCAGGACCGGCTAGCGCCAGCGGGCGACCTGGATGGCCCCAGCCAGGTGGGCGATGTGGTGCTGCGCCGCGCCGATGGTCTAGTCGCTTATCACCTGGCCACGGCCGTGGATGAACTCAGCCTGGGCATTAGCGATGTGGTGCGGGGCCACGACCTTTGGCCGGCCACGGCCGCCCAGGTGGCCGTAATGGCGGCCCTGGGCGGCGCCGCCCCGACCTACTGGCATGGCCCCCTGCTGCTCGATGGCAGCGGCCAGCGCCTGGCCAAACGCAGCGGGGGCGAAGGCCTGGCGGCCCTGAGGGATCGGGGCCTCGATGGCCCGGCCGTGGTGGGGCTGCTGGCGGCGGAACTGGAGTTGGTGAAGCCGGGCAGCCGGCTCAGTGCGGCGGATTTATGGGCCGAGCTAAGGATTCGGCAAGCCAATCGGCAGGATTTAAAGCTTCAACAAATAAACGCTGGACGCTCCCCACTGGGGTGGGCGAACCGACAGCCCCTAGGCATGGAACAGCCCTTAGGCCAGGAACAGCCTTTAGGACTGGAACAGCCCTTAAAGCGACTTGTGGCCACCCAGATGGCTACAGCCTTGAACCAGCATCAGATTTAAGGAAACTTGCGGATTTAAACGCCCAAAATTCGCCACACTGTTGTGACAGGAATTGAACACACATTTTGGCTTTGCCTCCTCTTTCGCGCCAGTCGGGCCTAGTTCCTGCCTTGGAGCTTGCGCCCCAAGCCTTGGGCCCCGAAAGGGGGCGCACCCCAAGCCCCCTCCAAATCCCTGGGGCCCTTAGCGGTCCCCGCCCCTGCCCCAGCTGCGGTGGCAGCGGCGTGTTGCGGCTAAGCGGCAGGCGCTTTCGCACCTGTCTCGATTGCGCCGGCCAAGGGGTGTTGCCGGTCGTAGCAGCCAGCAGCTCCTTTGAACCCCTGCCCCAATTGGGCCAGGCCCTCAACCAGCTGATGGCCAGCGCCCGTGGGGGTCAGGGCAGGCTTCCAGCTGAGGAGCCCGTGCAGGACCTCGCCAACTGAAGCCCCGTTGTCTTCCCGATTGGGCTCCCAAGGGAGCAGCCTGACTTTCAGATCAACTTGGCTGGAAGGTTCACTTGGCGGCAAGGTTCTCCTGGCTCCAAGATCAACTTGACGTCAAAATCAGGGTTGCTGGTTGCGGGCCATCTGCCGCACTATCCCTTGGGGATCAGCGCTTCTGACGCTTCTGCCGCCAGATGAAGAACCCCGCTGTGGCCACGACCACGGCCAGGGGGGCCGCCGTGAGCAGCAGCAGGATCACGGCAGTCCAATCGGTGTACATCACGGCAGGGGCGTAGGCACCGACCATCATTTCAGGATCCCCGCCGCTTCCGCCATGGCCGCCGTTCAAATGGGCAGCAATCTTCAGGGGCAGTCCAGCCGGCAGCCCCCATGGGCGGCCTGGCCCCTGGCGGAGGGCTGGCTGGGCCGGGGACTGGCCCTGGGCCTGGTGGGCCTGGGTCTTCTGGGCCCGACGCCAGGCCTGAAGCCGGTGCGGGCCGATGTGGTGTTCCAGAACTGCGTGCCGGTGGCCGGCGGCGGCATCACCTGTGACACCCGGCCCGAGGGCAACACCCGGATGAACGATGAAGCCGCCCGCTACGGCCTCCTCGACCAGGCCAGTCCCGGCTGGGATGAATTCGAGCCCTACCAGGGCTACGACGACATGTTTGGCGGTAACGAAACCTGAGGGCAGGCCCCCAGGGGGCGCCTTGGGCCCAGGGTTCGCCCCCTAGGCCTGCCAGTGCTGCGCCACCAGGCCTCAGCAGATCAATGGTTTTGCAGATAAAGGTTCAGCAGATCCTGGGTAGGAGCTCGCCGCTGGTGGGCAGCAACAGTCGGTCACTGCCATAGGCGGTGCGCAGCAGCACCCGGCCGCGGGAGCCACCCCCCGCCCGCACCACACCGATCACGGCGCCGCCGCCCGGGGCGAGCACGGCCTGGGCGGCGGCCAGGTCGGCCTCGGCCACAAAGGCGACGAAGCGCCCCTCATTGGCCAGGTGCAGGGGATCGAAGCCCAGGAGCTCGCAGGTGCGGGCCACCGGCTCCAGCACGGGAATGGCGCCCTCCTCCACCGCCATCTCCAATCCGCTCGCCTGGGCCAGCTCCTCCAGGGCGCTGGCCAGGCCGCCTCGGGTGAGGTCCCGCAGGCAATGGGGCACCACCCCGGCCGCGAGCAGCTGCTGCACCAGGGGCCACAGCGGCGCACAGTCGCTGCCAATCGGGGGATCGAGGCTCAGCCGGTGGCGGGCCGCCAGGATCGCCACGCCATGGCGGCCCAGGTCGCCGCTCACCAGGATCCGGTCGCCGGGGCGGATCGCCTGGGGCTCGATCGGGCGGGGGCTCTCGATCGATCCGAGACCACTGGTGTTCACATACAGGCCATCGGCCTGGCCCCGTTCCACCACCTTGGTGTCACCGGTGCGGATCGCCAGGCCGCAGCGCCGGGCCGCGGCCGCCATCGAGGCGACGATGCGGCGCAGCAGGGCCAGGGGCAGCCCCTCTTCGAGGATCAGGCCGACGCCCAGATGCAGGGGCCGGGCGCCGGCCATGGCCAGGTCGTTGGCGGTGCCGATCACGGCCAGGCTGCCGATGTCGCCCCCCGGGAATTCCAGGGGCTGCACCACATAGCTGTCGGTGCTGAAGGCCACGGGGCCGGCGGGCAGCTCCAGCCGGGCGGCGTCATGGAGCACCAGGTCGGGGGGGTCGTAGAGGCGGCGCAGCTCCTGGTCGATCAGCTGCTGCATCAGGGTGCCGCCGCCGCCATGGGCCAATTGGATCCGGGCTTGGGCGGCCCCGGGGATCGCGGCGGAGCCGGTCATGGCGCCCTCCCCCGATCGCCAGCCCGGGCGCCAGCCCCGGGCCTGGGGGCGGTTGGTCCGGGCGGGCCGGCTAGCCAGCCAGGGATCGGGGCCGTCGGTAGGGGCAGCTCAGCCATGGCGGCGGTAGCGGTAGTAGGCGGCGCAGGCCCCCTCGGTGGACACCATCGGCGCCCCTAGGGGTCGCTCCGGCGTGCAGACGCGCGCGAAGGCCGGGCAGTCGGGCGGGGTGGCGCGGCCCCCCAGGATGGCGCCGCTGATGCAGGTCTCCCGCGGCGGGGCGGGATTGGCTCCCGGCGCCGGGGGGTCGCCGCCGGGCCGGCTAGCGCCCGGGCCTTGGGGGTCTCGAGCCGGCCCCCGATCCCGAGCGGCCGCCGGGCTGGCCAGGCCAAAGCGCAAGCGGGCATCGAGCTGGGCGTAGGCCGGCGCCAGGACCAGGCCGCCGCCGGCAATCGGGCCCAGGCCCCGCCAGGGCTGGTCCACCACTTGAAAGACGCTGGCCAGCAGGGCCCGGGCGGCCGGGTTGCCCCCGGGCCGCACGACCCGGCCATAGGCATTGGCCAGCTGGGGGGTGCCCGCCTCCAGCAACTGCACGCAGCGCAGGATTCCGGCCAGCAGCTCGGCGGGCTCAAAACCCGTGACCACCACCGGCCGGCGCCGGCGCCGCACCAGATCGGCCAATTCGCCGGTGCCCAGCACGGCGGCCACATGGCCGGCGGCCAGAAAGCCCTGCACGCCAGGGGGCTGGAGCCGGGGTTGGGCCAGGGAGCCCGGCGAGGGGCCTCCATCGACCGGACCAGCCAGGGGCGCAGGGCTAGCCCCGCCTAGGGGGTGGTGGTGGTCGTCCGCACCGGCCAGGATCGCCTCCATGGCGGGGCTGACCCGCACGTGGGCCACCAGCAAGGAGAGGTTTGCAAGGCCCCAGGCCTGGGCCTGCTTCGCCAGCAGGGCCGTGGCCGGGGCCGTGGTTTCAAAGCCCACCGCCAGAAACACCACCTGGCGCTGGGGTTCGGCCCGGGCCAGGTCCAGGGCCTGCAGGGGCGAGGTGAGCAGGCGCACGTCGCCGCCGCCGGCGCGGGCCCCCAGCAGGCCCAGCCCGCCATCGGCGCTGGCGCCACTGCCGGGAACCCGCAGCATGTCGCCGTAGGAGCACAGGATCACCTCCGGTCGGCGGGCCAGATCCAGGGCCTGGTCGATGGTTTCCGCGGGCGTGACGCAGACGGGGCAGCCGGGCCCGTGCAGCAGGCGCAGGCCCGGGGGCAGCAGCTGGTCGAGCCCCCAGCGCACGATCGCGTGGGTTTGGCCGCCGCAGACCTCCATCAGGGTCCAGGGCCGGGTGGTGGTGGCCGCCAGTTCGGCCACCAACTCAGCCACCCGCTCAGCCGCCCGTTCAACCGCCCGTTCAACCACCCAGCGCGGGGCGCTGGGGCCGCTCGCGGCGGCTGGGTGGATCCCAGGGGACGGGGTCGCCGAAGGCGCCGCTGGGCTGGGGGCCGCCGGGGTCACGGGGATGCCCCTGCAGCGCCGGACCAGGGCTGGGGCTGGCTGGCCCTCCCTGATGGGGGCGCCAGGCTGCCCAGGACCCGCAGGTATTGGGTGCGTTCGTAGGCCTCCGGATCGGGGCAGCGCTCCTGGGCCATGCAGCCCACCAGCTCCCGGGCCGTGCCGTAGCCATGCTCCCCAAGCCAGTGGCGCAGCTCCTGCTCCAGGCCGGCCAGCCGCTGGGGACCATGGCGCAGCAGGGCCGCCACCACCTGGGTGACCTGGGCGCCGGCCATCAGCAGGCGCACCACGTCGCTGCCCCGGTGCACGCCGCCACTGGCGGCGAACTCCACCGGCAGGCGGCCATGGAGCAGGGCGATCCAACGCAGGGGCAGGCGTAGGTCGTGGGAGGTGCTGAGCAGCAGGTTGGGACGCAGCTCCAGATTTTCGATGTCGAGATCGGGTTGGGAGAAGCGGTTGAAGAGCACCAGCCCATCGGCCCCGGCGGCCACCAACCGGGCCGCCAGGGCGCTGAGGTTGGTGAAAAAGGGGCTGAGTTTCACCGCCAGCGGCACGGCCACCTCGGCGCGCACCTCGGCGACGATCTCCTCCACCTGGGCTTCGATTGCGGCGCTGCTCAAGCGGGGATCGGTGGGGATGGCGTAGATGTTCAGCTCGATCGCCTGGGCGCCGGCCCGTTCCAGCTGCCGGGCCAGCCGCACCCAGCTGCCGGGCCGGAACCCATTGAGGCTGGCGATCAGGGGCACGCCCAGCCGGGCCCGGGCCTGGCCGATCAGATCGAGGTAGGCCTGGGCACCGCCGTGGCAAAGGGCCCCCTCCGGCAGGTAGCTGAGCGCCTCGGCGTAGCTGTTGCTGCCGGCGATGGCGTGGCGGTGCAGCTCTAGTTGGTCGTGCTCAATCTGCTCCTCAAACAGGGAGTGGAGCACGATCGCCCCAGCCCCGGCCGCCTCCAGCTCCTGGAGCTGGGCCAGGCTTTCACTCAGGGGCGCCGCCGCCCCCACCACCAGGGGGTTGGCCAGGGGCAGGCCCAGGTAGGTGGTGGAGAGATCAACGCTGGTCATGGCGCCGGCTCCTGGCTGGGCTGGGGGGGATGGCCGAACGGGTGCGCCTGGCCTGGCACTGACGTCTCCGGCCCTGGGGGTTCAGGGGCCAGGCCAGCCAGGGCCTGGTAGGTAGCCCAACGGCGTTGGCGCTGGAGTTCGGCTGCCGCGGCCAGCTGCCGGGCCCGCTCGGGCTGGCTGTGGCTAAGCAGGCGGAAGCGGTTTTCCAGGGCCATCGCTTCGGCCAGGGGCCGGCGCGGCGCCGGACTGTCGAGCTGCAGGGGGTTCTCGCCCCGATCCGTGCGGCGCGGGTCGTAGCGGTAAAGCAGCCAGCGGCCCGAATCCACCGCCGCCTGCTGGTGGGCCATGCCCTGGGCCATGGCAATGCCGTGGGCGATGCAATGGGAGTAGGCCAGGATTAGGGACGGCCCCGGATAGCTCTCCGCCTCAAGGAAGGCCCGCACCGTGTGTTCATCGCGGGCGCCCATGGCAACGCTGGCCACATAGACGTGGCCGTAGGTCATCGCCATCAGGCCCAGGTCTTTCTTGGCGGCCCCCTTGCCGGCAGCGGCAAATTTGGCCACGGCCCCCAGGGGGGTGGCCTTGGACACCTGGCCGCCGGTATTGGAATAGACCTCCGTATCGAGCACCAGGACGTTGACGTCGCTGCCACTGGCCAGCACGTGGTCGAGGCCGCCGAAGCCGATGTCGTAGGCCCAGCCATCGCCGCCCACCAGCCAAACGCTCTTTTTGACCAGGGCGTCGGCCTGCTCCAGCAGCTGCTGCAGGGGCCCGGCCGCGCTGGGATCGGGCCCGCCGGCGATCCGTTGGCGCACAAGCTCTTTGAGCGCCTCAACCCGCTGGCGCTGCTCGAAGATCCCGGCCTCGTTCTCCTGGCGGGCAGCGGTGATGGCCCCGATCAGATCTGGCGGCAGCGGGGCCGCCAGGCCCGCGTCCTGGCGGCCAGAACCCAGGTCGCCAGGAAAGCCTGGGCCGCTGGCCCGGTCGTCGGGGGGCCTGCCAGCGGCCAGGCGGGCCAGCAGGTCGAGGGCGGAGCGCCGTTGCTGGTCGAGGGCAACGCGCAGGCCGTAGCCGAATTCGGCGTTGTCTTCGAACAGGGAGTTGCTCCAGGCCGGGCCGCGGCCGGCGCCGTTGGCACTCCAGGGGGTGGTGGGCAGGTTGCCGCCGTAGATCGAGGAGCAGCCGGTGGCATTGGCCACCAGCATGCGGTCGCCGAACAGCTGGCTGGCGAGCTTGAGGTAGGGGGTTTCGCCGCAGCCGGCGCAGGCCCCGGAGAACTCGAACAGGGGCTGCTGCAGTTGCTGCTGGCCCAGCTTGTGCAGGTTGAGGCCGGCGCGGGGCTGCTCCGGCAGGGAGAGGAAGAAGTCCCAGTGGCGGCGGCCCGCCTGCCGCAGGGGCCGTTGCGGCGCCATGGTGATTGCCTTGCGGCGGGGCTCAAGCCGGTCCCGCACCGGGCAAACCTCCACGCAGAGGGCGCAACCGGTGCAGTCCTCCACCGACACCTGGAGGCTGAAGCTCTGCCCGGCGAAGGCCGGGTCCCGGGCCGGGGCCTGCAGGAAGCCCTCGGGCGCCGCGGCCAGGGCGCCGGGCTCCACCACCTTGGCCCGGATCACGGCATGGGGGCAGACCAGCACGCACTTGCCGCACTGCACGCAGAGGTCGCTGTGCCAAACCGGCACCGATTCGGCGATGTTGCGCTTTTCCCAGCGGGCCGTACCCACCGGCCAGGTGCCATCGCAGGGCAGGGCGCTGACCGGCAGGCTGTCGCCGCGGCGCTCCAGCAGGGGCCCGATCACCTCACGCACGAAGGCCGGCGCTGCGCCCAGCCGCTCGCCCAGGCTCGGATCGGCAGCTGCACTGGCTGGAAGCCCTGGATGACCAGCCACCTCCAGCTCCGCAGGGGCTAGGGCCCGACACTCCGACTCAGCTGCAACCCCGTCGAGTTGGTGCAGGTGCCCGAGGCTGGCATCGAGGGCCCGCAGGTTCATGGCCACCACCGCCTCGCCCTTGGGGCCATAGGCCTGCTCGATCGAGCTGCGGATCCGCTCGATGGCTTCGGCCCGCGGCAACACGCCGCTCACGGCAAAAAAACAGGCCTGCATCACCGTGTTGATGTGGGGGCCCATGCCGGCCTGGCGGGCCACGGCGGAGGCATCAACCAGCCACACCGCCAGCTGCTGGGCCCGGATCGTTTGGCGCACCCGCTCCGGCAGGCGCCGCCAACTTTCCGTGGCAGCAAATGGACTATTGAGCAGCAGCACGCCGCCCTCCACCAGGCCAGCCAGCAGGTCGAAGCGCTCGAGGAAATCCCAGTGGTGGCAAGCCACCAGCGTGGGGCGCTGGATCAGGTAGCTGGAGCGGATCGGCCGCGGCCCAAAGCGCAGGTGGGAGACGGTGACCGAGCCCGATTTCTTCGAGTCGTAGACGAAATAGCCCTGGGCATAGAGATCGGTGTGTTGGCCAATGATCGTGATCGTGTGCTTATTGGCGCCAACGGTGCCATCGGAGCCCAGGCCGTAGAACACGGCACGCACGTCCGATCGGGCTGCGGACCTGGGGGCGCTTTCAAGGTCGGGGGATTCGGGGGATTGGCAGGGGCGGGCTTGGCGTTTGGGGGCGTCAGGTGGGAGACCTTCGGTTGGGAGGGCTTGCGGTGTGACGCTTTCGCCGTCCCCCGGGTCCATGGCCAGGTTCAGCCCTTCGGTGATGAAGGCGGGATCGAAGGGGATCGAATGGTGGGTGAGGTCGTCGTTGATGCCGACGGTGAAGTGGTTCAGGGGCGCCAGGGACAGGCCTGCCCGGGCGGTGCCTTGGGCCAGGGCCAGGTGGTCGACCACGGCCTTAACCATGGCCGGGGTGAACTCCTTGGAGGCCAGGCCATAGCGGCCCCCCAACACCAGGGGCTGGGGCCTGGGGCCATGGCAGCCGGCCCATTCCTCGGCCAGGGCCGCCACCACATCGAGGTAGAGGGGTTCGCCCAGGGCACCGGGCTCCTTGCAGCGATCCAACACCGCCATCGCCCGCACCGCCGGCGGCAGGGCCGCCACGAACAGGCGGGCGGCAAAGGGCCGAAACAGGCGCACCTTCAACACCCCCACCAGCTCGCCTTGGGCCCGGAGCAGGGCGGCGGTTTCCTCGGCCGTGCCGCAGCCGGAGCCCATCAGCACCAGCACCCGCTCGGCCGCGGCCGGCCCCACGTACTCATAGGGCTGGTAGGCGCGGCCGCTGAGGCGGGCGAAGGTATCCATTGCCTCCCCCACCAGGGCCGGAGCGGCGTCATAGAAGCGGTTGACCGATTCGCGGGCCTGGAAATAGACGTCCGGGTCCTGGCTAGTGCCGCGGATCACCGGGTGGTCGGGGCTGAGGGCCCGCTGGCGGAGGGCGCTGATCGGGCCGCTGGGGATGAAGGCCCGCAGCAGGGCATCGCTCAGCGGCGCGATTGTTTGGATCTCGTGGGAGGTGCGGAAGCCGTCAAAGGCATGCAGAAACGGCAGGCGACTCTCGAGGCTGGCCCGCGTAGCAATGGCGGCGAAGTCGCCGGCCTCCTGCACCGAGGCGGCCCAGAGGATGGCGCAGCCGGTGCCGCGGCAGGCCATCACATCGCTGTGGTCGCCGAAAATGGAAAGCCCCTGGGCCGCCAGGGCCCGGGCCGCCACATGGATCACCACCGGGGTGAGTTCGCCGGCCAGCTTGTAAAGGATGGGCACCATCAACAGCAGCCCCTGGGAGGCCGTGAAGCTGGTGGTGAGGCAGCCGGCCTGGAGGGCTCCATGGACGCTGCCAGCCACCCCGGCCTCGCTTTGCAGCTGCACCACCGAGGGCACCGAGCCCCAGAGGTTGGGCTGGCCGGCGGCGCTCCAGCTGTCGGAGGCCTCCGCCATCGGCGTGGCGGGGGTGATCGGATAGATGGCGATCACCTCGCTGAGCCGGTAGGCCACCCGGGCCGCCGCCCCGTTGCCGTCGACCGTGATCCAGGGCTCCGGGGGGGCCGGCTGGCCTAACGCCCCTGAACTGGGATGCCCCAGGCGGTCCTGACTTGCGCTGGGATCGGGCCGGTTGGCGGCGGGCGGCTTCGGCGCGTCCTGGCGGGCCGAAGCCGGCTGAAGGGGGCTTGCGGTCATGGCTCCTCCATTGGGTCGTCCGGGTGGTCGGGTTCGTCATCGAGCACCAGGCCCAGGGCCAGGCCCACATGCACCAGCACCCGATCCCCCACCCGCGCCCCGGGCAGGCAGGCCAGGCTCACCTGCTGGCGGACACCGCCAAAATCCACCTCGGCCTGGCGCCAAAGGGCGTCATCGGCGCCGGCTGGCTCGGCGCTAGGGGCCTGATCGGTGGCGGTCTGGGGGGCCAGGCTGCCAATCGACACGATGCGTCCGGCAACCGCTAGGCACATGGCCGCTCCTCCCGGCAGGTGGGCGCCTGCCCCGGCGGGCTGGCCAAGCCAGGCGGGTGCTCCTCCCCGGGCTGTTGGATCAGGCCAGGCTGTTGGATCAGGCCAGGCTTTTTGATCAGGCCTGGCTTACGCAGCGGGCTTGGCTGTTGGCTCGGCCCTGGCTGTTGGCTCGGCCCTACCTTTTGCAGCGGGATTGGCTGTTGCCCTGGGCCTATCTGTTGCCCTGGGCCTAACTGTTCCGTCAAGCCGTGGCGCAGGGCCCAGACCTGGCCCACCGCCAGGCCGCCGTCATTACCAGGCACGGCTTCGCCCCAGAAGGGGCTCAGGCCCTGGTGCCGCAGGGCCGTGATCGTGGCCTCCAGCAGCAGGCGGTTCTGGAAACAGCCACCGCTGAGGGCCACCTGGTGGCAGCCGCTGATCGCCGCCGCCCCGGCGGCCAGCTCGGCCGCCGCCGTGGCCAGGCCCAGATGAAAACGGGCAGCGCAGCGCTGGATCGCCAGCCGATGCCGGTCCAGGGAGTGCCCACCCGAGCGGCCTGCCCCGGCGCCCGGGGCAGGGGGCCGATCCGCCGCGGCCCAATCGTCCAGCAGGGCCATGAGCAGGGGCTGCCAGTCGAGCCAGCCCAGGGGGGGCGCCTGGCCGGCCGGCGGCTGGACCAGGGGCAGGGGGTAGCCCGGCAGGGCACCAGGGTTGATCTCACGGGCCGCCAGGGCTGGAGCCGCGGCCCCCTGCAGCAGCTGGCCGCCCTGGCCCTCGTGGTCGAGTCGCTGGCAGAGGCCCAGCAGGGAGGCCACCGCATCAAACAACCGGCCGACGCTGGAGCAGGCCGGCGCATTGCAGCCGGCCCCCATGGCCTGCAGGAGCAGGGCCCGTTCGTCCGGTGCAAAGGCAGCCCAGGTGCATCGGGCACCCGGATGGGCCAGGGCCCCGGGGCCACTGGCCACCAGCAGGCCCAGGGCGGCCCGGCGCGGTTCGGCCATGGCCCGCTCGCCCCCCGCCAGGGGGAAGGGCCGCAGGCAGGCCAGGCGCCGCCAGCCCCCCGGCGCCACCAGCAGCAGCTCGCCGCCCCAGAGGGGGGGGCCAGCTGTCGCCCCAGGGCCTGTCGTCGCCCCAGGACCAGCAACCGCCCCGGGGCCATCCCCTGCAGCCCCGACCTGGCTGCTGCCCCCACCTGGGCCAGCCCAAATGCGATCGGTGGCTCCGTAGCCCAGGCCATCGAAACTGAGCACCACCAGGGGCAGATCCAGCCGGTGTTCGGCTGCCACTGCCAGGCCGTGGGCCAGGTGGTGGGGCACCACCCGGGGGGGCGGCAGCCGGCCTGGGCCCAGCCGATGGCCCAACTGGTGACTCAGGTAGCCGGGGTGGCCGTCGATGGCGATCGCCCCGATCTGGCGGCCGTGGCTCTCGAGGAGTTCCAGGGCCCCGGCCCCAAGGCGCTGCAGGCAGGCGGGGGCAGCCAGGTCACCCAGTTGGGGGGCCAGATAGAGCTGGTCGCCCAGGGCCAGGGCCGGCGCGCTTTTGAGGTCGCCCCCCAGGGCCAGCACCCCCCGGGGCGGCCCTGGGGGGGATTGGTCCGGGGCCCTGGGCAGCGCCAGGGGCTCGGGGGCGTAGCCCCGGGCCCGGCGCAACAGGGCCGGCCGCCCCTCCACAAGCTGCAGCAGGGAATCGTCCAGGGGGCGGGCAATCGGCCGGTTGTGGACCAGGAAGCCATCGGCGATCCCGGCCAGCTGGCGGCGGGCCGCGGCTGGATCGCCCACCAGGGGCTCGCCGCTGCGGTTGCCGCTGGTGGCCACCAGGGGCCGGCCGAAGCGAACCGCCAGCAGCTGGTGCAGGGGCGAAGCCGGCAGCATCACCCCCAGGTCGGCGCAGCCTGGCGCCAGGGCCTCGAACGCCAACGCAACGCCGGGGGCTTGCGGGTCGTGCTCCCCCCCGGCACTGGCCCTGGCGCCGGGGGGGTCGCCGCCCCCAAGCCGCCGGCGCAACAGCACGATCGGGGCTGCCGGATGGCGCAACTGGGTCCGTTCAGCCGCCGAGATCACGCAGCTGGGGCGAATCCAGGCGAGGTCGGCCACGAGCAGGGCGAAGGGCTTACTGGGCCGGCGTTTGCGCTGACGCAGGCGCCCGATGGCGGCGGCGTTGGCGCCATCCACCAGCAACTGGAAGCCGCCCACCCCCTGCAGGGCCAGGATTCCGCCAGCGGCCAACAGGGCGCAGGCCCGCTCGATCAAGGCGTCGGGGGTTGGGGGCTTAGTGGTTGGGGGCTCGGGGGTAGGCCCTTCCCTCCCTGGGGCGCCCCCACCGGCCCCGGCGGCCTCCGCCCCTGGCTTCAACGCGCCGCTGGCCTGGGGTTGGGCCCCCCACCAGGCCAGCTGGGGGCCGCACCCGGGGCAACCGATGGTTTCGGCGTGGAAGCGGCGGTTGCCGGGGTCGTGGAACTCGCTTTGGCAGGCGGCGCAGGCGGGGAAAGGGGCCAGGCTGGTGTGGGCGCGGGCAAACGGCTGGGCCGTGGCGATGCTGTAGCGGGGACCGCAGGCGCAGCAGCTGATGAAGGCGTAGCCAAAGCGGCGGTTGGCCGGATCGGCCAGTTCCGCCAGGCAGGTCCGGCAGGGGGCCAGGTCGGCGCTGAGGGCCGGCGCCACCAGGCCGATGGCCAGGGGTTCGGGGGAGCTGGCGCCGATCCGCAGGCCGGTGGGATCGCCGGGGGCAGCCCCCAGGGGCCGAGCCTCGGCCGGCAGCCACTCCGGCTGCAACGGCTCCAGGCGTCCGGGCAAGGGCAACTCCCGCGGCAACCGCTCCAGCAGGCGCTCCAGGGCTGCGCGGGGCCCCTGGAGCTCCAGCACCACCGTGCCGACTTCGTTTTGGGCCTGGCCGCCCAGGCCCAGCTCCATCGCCAGCCGGTGCACAAACGGCCGGAAGCCGACCCCCTGGACAATGCCGTGGCACCGCAACCGCAGGCGGCTGGCTCCAAGGCAACCAAACCCGGATTCAATCCCGGATTCCATCCGGGGGACAGGCTCCGCTTCAGGTCCCGATTCGGGTCCCGATTCGGGTCCCGATTCAGGCCCGGATTCAGGCCCTAAGCCGCCCCCTAATCCGGCGCGGGAGCTAGCCCCAGGGCCAGGAACCGGTCGCGGCAGAACGGCCCTCATGGCTGCAGCACCGCCAGGGCCGCCGGCGCCAGGCCCAGGGCGCTGCGCAGGGCGCTGAAGCCGGCGCCGCTGCGGGCCGACAGGGCCAGCACCCGGGCCCGGGGCGCCACCCGGGCGATGTGGCGGCGGCACTGGTCAAGGTCGAACTCCAGCGCCCCGAGCAGGTCGATTTTGTTGATCAGCACCAGGTCAGCGCCATGGAAACTGGCGGCGTATTTGAGCGGCTTGTCCTCGCCCTCGGTCACCGAGAGCATCACCACCCGCAGGCTTTCGCCCAGGTCGTAGGCGGCGGGGCAGACCAAATTGCCAACGTTTTCGATCACCAGCAGCTCCAGGCCCGCCAGCGGCACGCCGTCCTGCTCCAGCGCCTGAACGCCCCGCTCCACCATCCCCGCCTCCAGGTGGCAGGCCTGGCCGGTGCTGATCTGCACCGCCGCCAGGCCGGCGGCCCAGAGGCGCCGGGCGTCGTTATCGGTGGCCAGATCACCGACGATCACGGCCATCGGCGGGCGGGCGAGGGGGTCTTTACCCCAGGGCCAATCACGGCCGAGCCGCTCCAACAGAGCCGTTTTGCCGGAACCCGGCGCCGAGAGCAGGTTCACCACGGGCAGCTGGGCCTCGGCGAAACGGCGGCGATTGGCGGCCGCCTGCTGGTCGTTGCGCTGCAACAGACGTTCGCCCAGGTCGAGGCGCCGGCCCACGGCCGGCTCGGGAGCGCTCTGGCCGCAGCGGCAATCGACACACATGGGCTGCAGGCGAGGGGGGGAACGGATCGGGGAAACGGTTCGGAGCTGGATGGGGGAGGCGAGGCCCCTTCACCGCCACTGGCAGACGCCAAAGCTCCAGCAGGGCCTGGATGGGGGGGCTCAACGATCACGCCCTAGCAACGCCGCTCCCGCCAGACGCGCAGGAGCCAATCGATGTCCCAGCGGGGATTCCACCCACAAAAGCGACCACAATCAGCGGTTAACGCCGGGGCAATCCCTTCGTGGCGGCGATGGGATGGGAAGGCCCAGATCCAGGGACCCACGGCCGGGAAGCAGCCCAGGAGGAGTAATCGGTGGCCTCCACCTGGACGGTGGCCAAAGGGACCGGAGCCGGCGCGCCCGTGGCGGGATCGGTCTTGACCACCGGGCCGCACAGCTTGCGGACAACAGAATGTTCGGATCGACCACGGAGGAGAACGCCTTGGTGATCTCAGCGAGGGCCCGCCCCTTGAGCTGCTCAGGGGCCAGGCCGCTGGGGACCGCCAGGCGACCGGCCAACATGCCACCAAAGCTGAGATCTTCTGGTTTTGTAAAATCCTTTTTGCCGCCAAATCCCGGGCTGTTTGCTTGCATGGCGAACGACTACCAGCAGGAATGCCAGCCGGCCCGATTGCCCCATGGGGACGACTGGGTTGTGCTGGATTCGGGTCAGGCCAAAACTAGGCGGCAGCAAACAAGAAGGACGGACCTGCCGCACGGCGGGAACGGATCTGCGGCGCCACCCCATTGCCCGCTAGCACAGGCAAGTAGCCGTCATTACTTTTTTGCAATTTCAATCCAATTCGCGCTAGCTAGATTAAGAAAGTGAAGCTGGCTTAAGCCATTCAAGCCCACCACGGCACTCGATGGCTAGGATCCAATTTGGAACTGGAAGGTTGCCATCCAGGTATCGTTCCAACCCAGGGGCAGCCCCTTGACCATCAGTTTGGGCCCATGGATTTAACCCCCCAACTGGAGGCCCTGAGCCCAGCCCGGGTCAATCTGGTCCTTGAGAGCCTGCTATCGAGTGATCTACGGCTAAAAATCCTGCTGGTCTCAGCCAACCGGCTCGGCCTGATGGTTTCCGCCTTACGCCTCAAGGCGCGCCGGGTTTTGATCGGCGCGATGACCTGCCAAGAGGATGCCTTGCCCTACCTCAAGGCAGGTCTGCCAGGAATGTTGATCTGCAGCGATCGATTGGATGGGGGGGATGGCTATGCCTTGGCCCGCCAGGCCCGCCTGCTGGTGCCCGATATCCGCATCATGATGCTTCTCGAAGAGGCCAATCCAGATGTGGCTCAGGCGGTGCTCTCCAACGTGGATGCGATCATTGTTGAGGCTGATATTGGCGACATCTGTCAGCCCATCTCCCGGGGCTTACTGGCCATTGCCAATCGCCAGAGCTATCTCTCGCCCACGGCCCAGGCCCTACTCAAGCAACAATCGCCAACCAATCCAGCCAATGCCATCAAACTAACAGCTCGCCAGGATGAAATCCTGTCGATGCTACTGAACGGCGACACGGAAGTCCAGATTGCCGACAGATTGGGCATTTCCCTAACCACTGTTAAAGACCACACCAAGGTGCTGCGCAGTAAATTTGGCGTCAAAAGCAAGGTGCAATTAGTCATGCGGGCCATGCGGCTTGCTATCTCTAGATAATCAAGCCGTTGCCCAGGGCAAGGGCGCCCCGGCTGGGACCGATTTCGTCCATGCCCTGCCTTAGGCAGCGACGGCCCGGTGCCTAGCGGCGATTGCCATCGGCAGTGGCCAAGGCAGCGCTGGGATCACCACTGAGATCGGCAGCCAGGAAGGCGGCCGTTTCCGGCAGGGCCAGGTGCAGATTCGATTCCGTATGGAGACCCAGCTGAAGTGATTCGGCCGCCAGTTCCAGCAGGTGACCGCCATGGCGGTGGTCATCACTGAGCAAATGGAGGTGGTAGCCAGGCACGTTGATCGTGCGGGCGTAGTCCGGGCTCCAGAAGCCCACCAGGGTGCCGCTGATATTTTGCAGTTCGAATTCCGCCTGGTGGCTGGTGGCGCTGACTAAATCGGTGCCGGGTGCGCTCTTACAGGCGGCACGCACCTTTATTCGCTCGAAGTGGCCATGCAAACGAATGGCCACAAACAGGTTGGCGCTAGGACGCAGCCCATCGAGTCGGTGGCACAGGTCTGCAAAGCTGCTCACCCCTTGAAAGGTGGCCTGCGTATCGGGGGCAAAATGGGTGGCCGCGAAGAAGGGCGCTAGGGCCGCATCGGGGGCCACCTGGACCGAGCCATCGCCGCGGGCCTGCCAGCACACCCCATCCAGCAAAATCGCCTCACCATCGAGGCCATCAAAGGTGCCCAGGCCGAAATCACCATGGCGGCGGATATCGCCAACGGAGACACATCCCTGGTAGAGCCCTTCCACCAGAGCACCGGAAGTGGACACCTGGTAGAGGGTGTGGTGCTCGATATCGAGGGCCTCCGCCAGGGCCGAGCTCACGGCATGGTTAAGGCTTTCGCCGCTGCTGGCGCAATGGGCTTGTAAGGCGGCCCAAAGTCCAGCAGGCAAACGCAAATGCAGGTCGTGAACGGAATCGGGATGGCTCATCATGGCGGCAGGGATGGAAAACTCAGTGAATGAAATCTTGATGGACGTTTTGCATCAACTTGAGATTGTCTGAATAATCAATGGGGATGTCAATTAGCACGGGGCAATCGGCCTGCAGGGCCTCGCGCAGGACCGGCCCCAGCTGGTCAGCATCACTAATGCGGTAGCCCTTGCAGCCAAAGGCTGCTGCAAACGACTCCACATCGTAGTTGCCTAACTTGACCCCAGCAATGCGGCCGTAGTGGGCTTGCTCCTGGAACTCCACCATGTTGTAGGAGGCGCTGTTCCAGATCAGGTGAACGAAGCGGCTGCCGAGCCGTTTGGCCGTTTCCAATTCGGTGGCGGTAAACAGGAAGCCGCCATCGCCCGACACGGAAATCACCGGCTGACCCGGCCGCAACAGGCCGGCGGCCATGGCCCAGGGCAGGGCCACCCCCAGGGTCTGCTGGCCGTTGCTCACCAACACCTGGCGGGCATGGTCGGCGGCGAAATAGCGGCTCATCCAGATGGAATGGGAGCCCACATCAAGGGCGATGGTGGTGTCTGAGGTCACCACCTGTTGCAGCTCATGGACCACCCGCAGCGGGTGCACCGGCATGCCACCGAGCTGGGCCCCCTCGGCCACGGTGGCGGCCAACTCGGCCCGGCCCGGGCCGATCGACGGCCCCGTTGGCAAAGGTCGCGATGGCGATGCCGCCCTGGTCCTGATCGCTGAAGAAAGCCGGGTCGTTGGCTCCGGGCGACAGGCTGGGTAACGGCTGACCAGGGGATGGATATCCGAGCGATTGGGAAGGCCACCTTCACCAGTCGCCCAGTCTCCAAGGGACGCTCCCCCGGGGGGTGAGGCCATGGATGGCAACGGCTCAATCAGCCGCCGACTGACTCGGCCAGGGGTTTTTGCTCAAAGGGGTGGCTGCTCGCTGGCGGCGCGGAAGGAGCAGGGGCGGGTGCCTTGGTGCCCGGCATAATCTCAAAATCGGCACTGAACTGCACCAACATGGCTTGCAGTTGCTCAATCACGGCTCGCTTCCCAACCAACTTGATTTTGCCGCTGTTGACGAGGTCGCCAAAAGTGGCGGCTCCCATCATCAGGGTTTCCAAGTCAGGTCGATTCAGGGTCACGCTGAGGTCAGCATCAGCTGCCGTGAACCCCTTGATATTCGTGAGGGCATCGTTATTGAGTTCCACCACATAGCGCTCGCCGTTGTCGGGGGTGATGAGGTTAATTTTGAAGCTTTGGCCTGCGGTTTTACTGGGATCAAGGCGAATCGCCAGAAAATCAAGCCAGAGGTTCGTTCCCATGGCCCGAATCACATCGGGACCTGCCGATTTCGGCGTGGCACCGGCAGGAATGCCCGAGCGCAGTTCCAGGGCGGCGGCCAGGAAACTGTTGCGCAAGCTTGGGCTTTCCTTGCCGTAGCCAATCTGCTCAAAGGCCTCGGCGAGCAGGTCCTTGGCCAGCTGGTTACCCGGTTGGGCATAGACCAATTTATTTAGAATTTCCGTGGCTAAAAGATACTGGCCTGCCGTGATCAGTTGGCGACCCTTGGCCAGAATTGGCTTGGCGCCACCCATCATCTCCACATACAAAGGCGCCGAATCCTTTGGGGAAAGGGGGATCAAGGTGGTGGGATTCCCATCCCAGTAGCCGAGGTAGCGGTTGATCACGCCGCGGCTGTTGTGCGCTTCGGAGCCGTGGTAGCTGTGGGCGGCCCACTGCTTTTGCAGGCTGGCGGGCAACTTGTAGACGTTCTGAATCTCATTGATTGTCACGCCCCGGTTGGCGTAATAGAGCACGTTATTATTCAGGTGGGCGTAGGCATCCCGTTGGGCCCGCATCACCTCCTGGATGCGGCCATTGCCAAAGCGCGGCCAGCTGTGGGCCGCAAACATTACATCCGCTTCCCCACCAAAGCGATAGAGGGCCTCGTTGATTTGCTTGCTCCATTCCAGCGGGTCCCGGATCAGGGCACCACGCAGGGTGTAGATGTTGTGGATGGTGCCGGTAATGTTTTCGGCAGCCCAGAAGGCCTTGTATTGGGGGAACCAGGTATTCATTTCGGCCGGCGCTTCCGTGCCCGGCGTGTTCTGAAACACCATCGTCACACCGTCGATGGTGAGCTCCTCAAACGGCTTGTCGATGATGCGGGTCGGTGCGATCAGGCCGGACGTGCCGGCGGCAACATTTTTGCCGATGGCTTGGTCGACATGGCCGAAGGGGCTGCGCGGCAGCAACACCCCATATTGGTAAAAGAGGCGCCGGTTCATGGCATTACCGGCATAGACATTTTCACTGATGGCATGGGTCATGAAGCCAACTGGGGCAATGATCGGGACCTTGCCGCTAAGCACATCGGCCTCATCAACAACGCCGCGCACGCCGCCAAAGTGATCACCATGGGAATGGGAATAAACCACGGCCGTCACAGGACGGGCACCGAGTTGTTGGTTGATAAAGTCAAGAGCAGCCCTGGCCGTTTCTTGGGCCGTAAGAGGGTCAAAGACAATCCAGCCCCGATCGCCCTTGATAAACGAAATATTGGCCAAATCAAAGCCCCGCACCTGATAGATCTTGCCGGGCACGACTTCATAGAGGCCGTAGGCCATATTGAGCAGGGCTTGACGTTGCAGCGAGGGATTAATGGTCTTAAAATCCTGTCCAGTCAGAAGCCAGTCGAAGCTAGCCATATCCCAGGCGATGCCCCCATCGGCCCGCTTGATCTGCCGGAAGCTTGGTGCGGCGATGAACCCCCGCCTGGCCTCGCCAAAATCGCGCTTGTCTGCCAATGGCAGGCTGGCCTGTTGCTGCTGCCACAGCTTGATGGTGGTGGCCGAGGCGGCTTGGCCCTTGGGGTGGAAGTGCTGGCCCTTGGCCGCGCCAGGATCCGCTGGCACGGCCCCACCACCAGCGGCTAGGACTGGCGAGGCGCAAGCCAGGGCCACCAGCGGTGCAAGCAACCAATGGGCTAACTTTTGGAGACCTATCTGCACTTTTTTGGCCGTCCTAGCCTCAGCAAGGGACGCTTCTTGGTGGCGCAGCAACAGACTCATTGACTCCATCACTTCGGCAGGTTGAGTACTCTTGGGCGAACAGGATCTAGGCCCAAGCGCATGGATCAATACCTGGCCAGACTAGGCGCCCTAGCCCTAACTCCCATGATGTAACGATGGATTTGCCCCCCATCTACCGCAAAGCCCATGGGGCGGGTCCGGCCTCCCATGAAGTGGCCAACGGCATTTGACTGACCACACTCCCATGGCCATGGTTGATGGCCCTCCATTCGCCCGCTGCGTTGATATCCTGGCGCTAGTTATTTAAGTTCAAGGGCGACCAGATCCAACTCGCGGCCAGCCACCAGGTGGCGGCTAATACGAGCGCACCCGGGGCATGCACAACAACCATCGCGGGCCTCGAATTCCCTTGCGCAGCTGGGGCAATAGCAGCGGGCGACCACAAATTCGATCTTGAGTTGCACCGGAGCGGCCCCCTCGTCCTCCATCACCACCGCGAAGGCCAACTGCAGGGCCTCCAGCTCCACCCCCGCCAGGCTGCCGACGCGCAGGGTGATCGCCCGGAGGGCACCGCCGCCGTGGCGCCCGACCTGCTCCAGGGCCCGCTCCCGCAGGGCCTCCATCAGGGCCAGTTCATGCATGGGTCCCGTCCTGCCGGCCCCGGGCCGCAGCGATCCAGCCCCGAATCAGGCCCTGGGCCTCGGGCAGGCGCCGGGCTAGGGCCGGGGAAAGCCCATCGCCATGGCCAAAGCAGCGGGCTGGCAGCAGCAACTGGTGGGCCCGGGGCGCCCGGCCAAACAGGGCTTGACTGAGGGCCAGCAGGGCCTGGGGGCTGAGGCCATGGCTAGCGCCGCCCCAGGGCGCCGCGCCCGCCCAGGACTCGGCAGCAGCGCCCGCCTGGGCCAGGGCTTCAGGCGCCGGCAGCTCCTGGAGTTCGAGGGGCCGCTGGAGCGGGTGCGAGGGGTCGGTGGCGCCAGCCCCCCCCTTCCAGACCCCCTCCCCTCGCTCCCCTGGCCCCACCCAGGCATCGAGGAGCAACAGCCGATCCACAACCGCCAGGTCGGCCGCCAATTCGGGCGTGAGTTGCTGCCGGCAGCGCACCGCCAGGCCCGGCCGCGCCGGCAGGCGGGCGGCCAGCCGCCAACCGATGCCATCGTCACCCCGTAGGGGGTTGCCGATGCCGATCACCAGGGAACGGGCCTGCCCGGCCCTCATCCGCGGCTGCGCTCCGCCAGCAGCTGGCCACCGGCATCCAGCAGTTGCAGCCGCAGGGGCATCTGGCCGGCCGCGTGGGTGGAGCAGGAGAGGCAGGGGTCGTAGCAGCGGATCCCCGCCTCCACCCGGTTGAGCAGGGCCTCGGGGATTTCGGCGCCGGCGGCCACGGGGCCGGGGATGAACTCCCGGGCGATCTGCAGCACGGTGCGATTCATCGCCAGGTTGTTCTGGCCGGTGGCAATGATCAAATTGACGTGGGTAATCAGGCCGTTGTCATCCACTTGGTAATGGTGAAACAGGGTGCCCCGCGGCGCCTCGCTGACACCCACGGATTCGCGGCATCGCAGCGATCCCCGCACCCGCACGCCCCGGTCCTGCAGCTCGGGATCGACCACCAGCTGCTCGATTGCCTCCAGGCAGGCGACGATCTCCACCAGCCGCGCCTGGTGATAGGCAAAGGAACTGGTCACCACCCGGCCATGGCGGGCCCGCAGCTCGGCCAGTTCGGCATCGGCCCAGGGGGTGCCGATGCGTTCACACACATTCAGCCGCGCTAGGGGCCCGACCCGATACATGCCGGCGGCAGGGCCCAGGGGCTTGTAATAGGGAAACTTGAGGTAACTCCAATCTTCAACGGCCTCCGCCAAAAAACTGGCGTAATCGTCTTCCTTGAGTTGGTCCGCCAGCACGGTGCCGTCGCTGGCGATCAGGCGCAGCTGGCCATCGATGCAATCCCACTCGCCCTCGGGTCCCACCAGGCCCAGGAACAGGCTGGGGAATTGGCCAAACACCTGCTGCTCCCGTTGCAGGGGCCCATCCAGCAGGGGCTTGAACCGCTCCAGGGCCAGCCGGGCCGTGGCCCGCGCCTCGGGTAACCGCTCCAGGATCCAGGCCTTGGCGTCGTCGCTGAGGGGACTGCGCACGCCCCCCGGCACGGCCCAGGCGGCATGGATTTTGCGGCCACCGAGCAACTCCAAAATCTGCTGGCCGAACTGGCGCAGCCGGATCCCGGCGCGGGCCAGGTCGGGATCGGCAGCCATCAGGCCAAAGAGGTTGCGGCGCGCCGGTTCGCATTCCCAACCCAGCAAAAAATCGGGGCTACTGAGGTGAAAAAAGGAGAGGGCGTGGGACTGGCAGATCTGGGCCAGATTGAGCAGGCGCCGCAATTTCTGGGCCAGCGGCGGAATCGTCACCCCCAGCAATTTGTCTCCGGTTTTGGCGGCCGCCAGCAGGTGACTGACCGGACAGATGCCACAAATCCGGGCCGTAATTCCAGCCATCTCCGTAAATGGATGGCCCTCGCAAAACCTCTCGAAGCCGCGATATTCCACCACATGGAAGCGGGCACCGGCGAGCCGACCCTCGCCATCCAAATGGAGGCTGATTTTGGCGTGCCCTTCGATCCGGGTAACCGGATCAATGATCACTGTGCGGGCCATGGAGGATCTCCCATCAGCCGAACCCCAGCATCGCCGGCCCCGCCTGGATCGGACGCTGGCCATCGAGCAGGGGCAACAGGGTGGCGGCGATGCGCTCGGCCGAAGGCGGGCAGCCGGGCAGATAGAGATCCACCGCAATCACGGCATGGAGCGGCAGCACCTGGTCGAGCAGCTCGGGCACCACCCCCGGGGCATGGGGATGGCGACCGCTGCCATCGGCCAGTTCCACGTAGCTGCGCTGCAACACCGCCGCCGCGCCGCCGCGGCCATCGCGGTTGAGCAAATTGCGCAGGCCGGGCACATTCGCCGTGACGGCGCAATCCCCAAAGGAGATCACCAAGGCCGTGCGCGCCCGCAGCTGCAGGGCCAGCTCCAGGTTGGCGGTATTGGCCACCGCCCCCTCCACCAAGCACACATCCACCGCCTCGGGATAGGTCTTGATGTCACTGGCCACGGGCGAATAAACGAGCTCCACCCGCTCGGCCAACACAAACAGCAGCTCATCGAGGTCGAGAAACGACATATGGCAGCCGGAGCAGCCCGCCAGCCAGGCGGTGGCCAGGCGCAGGCGCGGTGGGGCTGGTGCGTCAGGCAGGGCTTGGGCCTCAGGCGCAGTCATCGCTCCGGAAGGGAGACATCGGGTCATGGGTCCGGCCTCGGGGGCAGGTCCTGGATCCGGCGCAGCTGCCGGGCCCGGGCCGGGTGGGGATGCTTCTCGGCGGTGCTGTCGTCCTTGTGGAACAGGGCGCCGGTGGGGCAGGCCTCCACGCATTGGCCGCAGGCGGTGCAGGCGTCCACCTCGCCCCAGGGTTGGTCCAGGCCGGCCACCAGGCGGCAGTGGCGGCCCCGACCGGCGATGGCCCACACATGGGCGCCTTCGAGCTCGGCGCAGACCCGCACGCAGCGGCTGCAGAGGATGCAGCGGTTGGTATCGAGGCTGAACAGGGGGTGGGAGGCATCCACCGGACGCAGGGGGTATTGGTAGGGGAAGCGGCTGTGGTCCATGCCCACGGTCACCGCCATCGCCTGCAGCTCGCAGGCGCCGCTGGCAACGCAGTAGGCACAGATGTGGTTGCCCTCGGCGAAAAACAGCTCCACCGCCATCCGCCGCAGCTCGCGCAGTTCCGCGGTGTTGGTCGCCACCACCTGGCCCTCCAGTGCTTCGCTGGTGCAGGCGGGCTGGAGTTTGCCCTGGCCCTCGATCGCCACCAAACAGAGGCGACAGGCCCCCACGGGCGTCAGGCCATCGAGGTGGCACAGCACCGGCAACGCCAGCCCCGCCAGCCGGCTGGCCGCCAGCAGGCTCGATCCAGCCGGCACGGCCACGGCCAGGCCATCGATCCGCAGGGTCACCACCGCCATCAGGGGTGGCCTCCCGGGGGGGGGCCTGGCCCAGGGGCCGCGGGGAAGGGCGCCCTGGCCGGGGCTGGTGGCGCGGCTTCGGCCCGGCAGGCCGCCAGGAACTCGGGGCGGAAGTGGCGCAGGGCGCTGAGCACCGGGTTGGGGGCCGCCTGGCCCAGGCCGCAGAGGCTTGTGGCCTTCACCATCCGGCAGAGCTGCTCCAGCTGCTCCAGCTCCGCCGGGACGGCCAGGCCCGCCAGCAGCCGATCGAGCAGCTGCTCCAGCTGCACCGTGCCGGCGCGGCAGGGCAGGCATTTGCCGCAGCTCTCTTCGACGCTGAAATGCATGAAATGGCGCGCCAGCTCGGGCATCGCCATGGCCTCCCCCACCACCACCATGCCGCCCGACCCCATGGCCGAGCCCAGGGCCTGGAGGCTGTCGTAGTCCACGGGCGTATCGAGCAGGTGGGCGGGAATGCAGCCCCCCGAGGGCCCGCCGGTCTGCACCGCCTTAACGCCGCCGGCCGGCGAACCAGGGCCAGGGGCCACGCCGCCGCCCATGGTTTCGACCACGGTGCGCAGGCTGGTGCCCATCGGCACCTCCACCAGGCCCGTGTGGCGCACCGCGCCCGAGAGGGAAAAGACCTTGGTGCCCTTGCTGGTTTCGGTGCCAATGGCGGCAAACCACTCGGCGCCCCGGCGCAGGATCACGGGCACCGCCGCCAGGGTTTCCACGTTGTTGATCAGGGTCGGAGCCCCCCAAAGCCCCGCCTGGGCCGGGTAGGGGGGGCGGGGCCGGGGCTGGCCCCGCCCCCCCTGGATCGATTGCATCAGGGCCGTTTCCTCGCCGCAGACGTAGGCCCCGGCGCCAACACGCAGCTCCAACGCCAGGCCGCTGCCCGGACCCAGCAGGCGCCGCTGCTGGGCCTGGTCCAGGGCCCGCCGCAGCCGTTCGATCGCCAGGGGGTATTCGGCCCGCACGTAGATGTAGCCCCGCTCCGCGCCGACGGCGAAGGCGGCGATCGCCAGCCCCTCCAGCAGGCGATGGGGATCGCCCTCCAGCACGCTGCGGTCCATGAAGGCGCCCGGATCGCCCTCATCGGCATTGCACACCACAAAGCGGGGCCCCGGCGGTTGCAGGGCCACCGTGTCCCACTTGAGGCCGGTGGGGTAGCCGGCGCCACCGCGGCCCCGCAGGCCACTGCGGCGCACCGTGGCGCGCACTGCCTCGGGGCTGAGCTGGGAGAGGCAACGGCGCCACTGGCCGTAGGCGCCGTGGGCCAGGGCCCCATCGATCGAGTCCGGGTCGATCCAGCCGCAGTGCTCCAGCACCAGGGGCTGCTGCAGGGCAAAAAAGGGATGGCCCAGGTCCAGCCGCTCCCAGGTGAGCTGGATCCCTGCGGGGCTAGGGGTCTCCGGGCTGGCTGGTTCCAGGCTGGGGGTCTCCGGGCTGACGAAGCCGGCGGCTGGAGGGCCCTGGGAAGGGAACCCCTGGGCAGGGAGCCCCTGGCGCCCTAGGGCCTGGGGCCGCCAAGCCTCCAGGTCCAAGCCAGCGAGCGCTTCGGGGCCGGGGGCCGTGGCCGCCGCCCGCACCAGGGCCCGGGCCTGCTCGGGGCCGATCGCCGCTCCCGGCGCATGGGCGGGATCGCTGCTGCCGAGGGCAAACAGGGCCGGGCCACCGGGGCCATCCCAGGCCAGCAGGGGCCCCCGACTGCAGAGCCGCAGGCAGCCCACCGGCTGGATCGTCAGGGGCTGGGCACCAGGCTCCGCCGGGGCCCCGGGCCCGGAAACAGCATCGGCCTGGGCCCGGCGCAAGGCCTGGATCAGGGGCTCCGCCCCCACGGCCCGGCAGCCACTGGCCGTGCAGCAGCGCAGTTGGCGGCCAGCAGGGGCTGGCGGCCGATCCGGAGCTTCGCCCGCTGGCTCCAGGGGGTTGGCTAGCGCCGCCAGGGCTGCCATCAGGGCCCCCCGGCAACCAATGGGGCAGGCGGCCGGGGGTGCGGGGCCTGGGAACGGGGCGAGCGGGGCAAGCCCAACCCATCCAGCCGGGCCTCCAGGGCAGCCGGGGAACCGGTTGGCAAGCGCAGGGCCAGGACGCCATCCACCACCAGCAGCGGCGCCTGGCCGCAGGCCCCCAGGCAACTCACCGGCTCCAGGCTCCATCCACCCGGCTGGCTGGCTGGCGCGATGGGAGGGGCCCCTGGGCCCGGCGCCGGCCGGGGCGCCAGGCTGGCCCAGGGCTGGTTCGGGGCGCCAGGGGATCCATTGGCCGAGCCGCTTGGTGGCTCAAGACGCAAGCCCAGGCGCTGCTCAAGCCGGGCGGCCAGGCGGGCGGCTCCGAGCACGAAACAGGCGCTGCCAAGGCACACCGCACAGCGGTGGGGCTGGGGCGGCTCCAGCCGAAACAGATGGTAAAAACTGGCCACCCCGTAGACCCGGCCCAGGGGCAAGCCCAGCTCCTTCGCCACCTGGCGGAGGCTGGCCTGGGCCAGGTAGCCGTCGACGGCCTGCAGCCGGTGCAGCACCTCAATCAGACCCTCGGGCCGCCACTGCTGCTCCAAGGCCCATTGGCTGATGCGGGGATCGGCGGCCAACCGATCCGGCCCTGGCCCGTCCAGGGGCCTGGCCGGGACCGGTTCGCCCCTGGCCCTCTCACCCCTAGCCATCCGCTCCAGCCCAGCCACACCCCAGGGCTAGCGGCGCCGTTTCGCCCCCAGGGCCTGGCGCCGCGCCAGCAGGGCGCCAATGGCGCAAAGGGGCCGCAGGGCCCGGGGGCGGTCCTAGGGCTAGGGCGCTAGGCGGGCCGCCACAGCCCGGCCAAGCGCCATAGGCTCAACGCCCCATCCCGATCGAGCGCCTTGGCTAACGACGCTTACCAGTACGAACCCGTCGAGAAGTTCGGCGAAAGCCTCACCACCGCCCGGCCCTGGAACATCAGCGCCCTGGCAGGGGTGGAGCAGCTCAATGGCCGCGCCGCCATGGTTGGCTTCAGTGCGGCCCTGCTCGGCGAATGGCTGACGGGCAAGGGCATCGTCGGCCAGCTGGGCCTGGGGCTCGCCTGGCTGCTCAACCCCTCCTGGTAACGGAGTGGGCAGCCCTCGCCAAACCCTGCTCGACGCCCTGCGGGCGCCCAGTGCCGGCCCCCTGGCCCGGCCATCAGCCGCTGCAGACGCCACCACCCGGCAACTCGTGGAGCAGCTCGAGCGGGAGCAGCCCGCCGATTTGGAGCGGGACGGGCAGTTACTGGCGGGGGTGTGGGAGCTGCGTTGGAGCTCCAGCCGCCAGCCCTGGCTGCGGGAAGCCCCCTGGCTGGAGAACCTGCAGGTGCTTGATCCGAACCGGGGCCTGGGCATGAACCTGCTGCGGCTCCAGGGACCCCTCGGCTCGATCGCGGCGATCAGCGTGGTGGCGGCCCTGGAGGTTTGCCCGCCCCAACGGGTGTCGGTGCAGTTCCAACGGGGCGGCTGGATCGGCCCCCGCCTCGGCGGCAACCGGCTGGAGCTGCTTGCCGCCGTGCACCAGAGCTTTCCCGCCTGGCTCGACATCACCGTGCTCGACCAGGACTTACGAATCTGCCGCGGCAACGCCGGCACCCTGTTTGCCCTGGTGCGCCGGCCGGATCTTTGCGCCAGCGAGCTGCTACCGGCCTAGGTCGCTAGCGCTGGGCAGGCCGCTTGACAACAATCAAGTGGGCGACAATGACACCACCTGGAATTCAACAATCATGGGAATGAGAATAGCCCATCATAGCGAAAATACTCAGGTTTCGTTAGGCCATCATGCTGCAGCATCTGACGCAAGCGCACGATTTCCTGGCGCTGGGCCGAGATAATCGAGCGGGCCAGTCGCAAGATTGTGGGGTTCCGGCTTTTGCGCAACGCATCGTGGGCCATGCTTAAGGCGCCGCCATGGTGGTGGAGCATGCCCTCCAGGAACCAGGTCACCCGGTTGGCCTTGGTTGGCAGACTGTTGAGCATGCGCATCGAGGCGATTTGCTCAGCGGTCATGGGCTGGAGACCGGCGATCGCATTAGGGTCTCCGCCGGGAAAGTAGGCCACGGGATACACCGGCGCCTCGGGATACCAAGCCTTGCGCCATAGCCCCATGGCCCTAATCTCCTGGGCCTGGTCACTCCAGATCGACGCCGCCAGGGCACCCACGCCGGGGGCGCCAATGTCAAAGACGAATTCGCCCATGCGCAGGGCACCGGTGTGGTGTTGCACCATGCCATCAATAAATCGCAGGTCGTAGGTGTCACCGGCGGGGCCTAGGTCATGGCCATGGGCCCCATGGTTGGCGGAAGGGGCACCCGGCTCGGAGCCGGCGGCGGCTGGCGCCATTCCTCCGCCATGGTGATGGTGGTGGGAGGCCGGATCCTGGGCGCCCACAGGCAGCCCCCCGACAAGCACCAGCAGCGCTGGCACCAGGCCGGCCAGGGGCGAGTTGGGGAACCCATCGATAGCCGGGCAACGATCACCACCATGGCGCCTCAAGCGAGAAAAGCGCCCAAGGGCAGCAATTCACCCCCTATTGGTCAAGACCATGGCCATGGATCTCCCACCCCAGCTCCAGCCGGGATTCAGCCAATCCCCGATCAGCCGCCAGGCCAGGGGCACCCCCAGCCCGGCGGCCGGGACCCAGAACTGGGATTGGCAGCTAGGGGACCTGGGCGACCCCGGGGTCCTCGCCACTTTCCAATTCATAGACCTCCACCGGCTGCTCCCGTCCCTTGACGGACTGGGGACCCCAGGGAGTCAAACGCCAACGGCCCTCCTCCAGCAAATCCTTGGTATCGGAGGCAAGCAAGACCCGACAGTCGTTCCCCATACGCTCTTTACTGAGGGATTCAAGTCGGGCGCTGACATTGACCGCATCGCCAATCACCGCGTATTCCATCCGCGCACTGCCCCCCATCGAACCGGTGATCACGGGGCCACTACAGATGCCAATCCGCAAACGAATTGGTGGCAGATCCTTGTCCTTGAGCTCCACCATCAAACTGGTGATCGCCAACTGAATCTCCCGGGCGGCGCCCAGGGCAGCCTCCGCGTTCTCACGGGCATCGAGGGGAAGCGGCGCACCAAAGACCGCCAAGAAACCATCACCCGTGAACTTATTCACCATACCGCCGTGACGATTAATAATTTCGACAAATCTTTCCATGCCGACATTGATCCAATTAAGTAGCTCAGTTGGCGCCATCCACTCGCCCACCGAGCTGAAATGGACCGTGTCTGCCAGCATCACCGTGAGCGGCAATTCCCGCCCTGGGAAACGGCCATCCGTCAACAAGCTTTCACGCTGGTTCCAGAGCTCCAATGCCACCGCTGGCGAGGTGGTCTGGCCCAGCAGGCGCTCAAACTGGCGGCGCTGCTCCTGGCTGACCGCCGCCCGCCGGGTCCAGCTGGCGACGGCCATTAAGCCCAGCCCCACCATCGGCACACTGATGCCAACCCAGGAACCGACCATCAACAGGCCGATGCTGGCAGCCAGCAGCAGGACCTCAGCCAACAGGAGCAGAAAGGCACTCCGCACAAACGATTTAGGACGTTCGCCGATCAAAATGCCCAGGGCAAGGGCGATCAGCAGCAGACCATGGTTTAGCCAGGCAGACAGGGCCACCATCTGGAAGCGGCCGCCGGCCTGGAGATCAAATAGGGAGGCCAACCGCTGGGCATGGATCTCAATTCCATCCATGGTCGCCAGGCTGGCCTGTTGGCCAAAGCGCGTAAATGGGGTCTGGAAAGTATCACGTAGGGAGGGGGCACGGCTCCCCATCAACACAATCGTGCCCTTTAGCTCCCTAGGGGCAATGGAACCATCAAGCAAGTCGCTGAGACTCCAACTAGGGAAACTATTGGGCTTGTAAAAAGGCAACATTCGCTGCAGACCTGCCGCATCCTGGTTGCGATAGCCCCCTGAATCACCGCGCAGCCAGGAGCCTTCCATGGCAGCACTCTTGAACTGTTGGCGCAGACTTTGATCACCCTGACTGAGCTCGAAAAGCCGCAGCGGCAGAGACACAAATTCGGGCGGCTGGTCTTCAACATGGAGCAGATCCCGCCGCACCACCCCATCGGCATCAACGATCAGATCGTTAAAGGATTGCTGCGGGGTTGGGGTTCCCGGTGGGCTGGGAATCGATGCCGCCCCATTGAAGATCGTGACGATCTCCGGATGGCTTCGGATGCGCGTCCGCAACAGGGCCGCGCCGGGTTCAACCCCCTTATCGCGGTAGAAATCGATCCCGATCGCCTTGACGCCATCGGCCCGCAAGCGGTCGATGGCCCGAACCAAAAGGGTGTCCGACAGGGGCCAACCAAAACGCCGGATATCTGCCTCCGTGAGACCGATCAGACGAATGGGCCAGCGCACTCCGGAAGGCGCCGGTCGCAGGACCACGGCCGTGTCATAGGCCAGCAGGTTGAGCGATTCGCCGATGCCGGACACCTGAAAGGCGCCAAGAAAGCCAAGGCCAAGACCAAAGGGAGCCAACAAACTCAAAAGCCTTCGCCCCTGGGCCCCTGTCAGCGTCAGGCGAAACCCCAACTTCCCCCAGGAAACCATCACAGGCAACGAATGGGCAATTGGGCAGGCCAGTCGCTGGCTAACACCTCCTCAAAGCCAAAGGCCTGGGCGAATTGATCCTTGGCGATCGTGCCACCACAACGGGTCTTCAATTGGAGCAGCTCAGCTTGCAAATGCCGATCGATCGGCTCAGCCACCGGGACCAACAGGCTCAGCGCTGGAGGGGCTCCGGCCGAAACGAAGCTAAGCGGATCGGACTCGACGCTGCCTTGCCCACATCGATAACTGCTTTCCCATTGGGTCGGACCACCCAGGGCAGGGGCCTGCAGCAGCACCACGCCCACAGGAGCCGCTGCAATCTCCCGGCTCTCCAACGGAGAGGCGCCAGGCCTCACGACACCAGCCGCGGTTGTCGATTTAAAGGCCACCATGAGGGGATAGGGGTTGGCACTGGGTCCCTGCAGAATTGCAATGAGGCCCCTGGCTCCCGGGGCAAAGACGTTGGACTTGGGTACCAGATTGGCCACAAGTCTGGCTGTGCATTCACCCCGGGTTCCCCCGCCCACGCGGCGGCCAGGGAACGAACTGCGCAAATTCGCTTCCGCCCAGGCCGGCGATGCGATCGCCCAACAGGCCAGTAACCCCACCAGCAGCGGCAAGATTCGCAATGGCGTCCTCAGCAAGAAAACAAGCAGGGAACGGCGAGCAATCGGTGTCATGGGATTAATCGTGGCTAACCATCAAAACGATGGGAAGGGTTGGAACCGGGCACGAAAGCGCCGGCCCTCAAGCGAAAGCAAACCTGGCATGGAAAACCCCAAGCAATCCACTCGGGATTCAAGGGGCCAGCGCCCGCAAGGCAATGGCCTCGGGCTGCCTGGTCGCTGTCTAACCATCAGAAGCGGCAATAGCATAAACGATATGGGCACTGGCAAATAAGCGCCTAGGGGCGCCGGAGCCGGCTCACCATGGGGACCCAACCAGTTCAATGCCGGCCCAGAAATAGGGATTAGCAAGCCCGCTCGCCACCCGTCTTTGCTGGGGCCCACTCAAATGATCTAGCAACAATTCACCATCGGCCGCAACAATCTTGTTACCCGACAACAGCACCCTGCCGCGACTGAAGTCCCGCCGAGTGGCCTGGAGGGCCTCGGCCTTTGGCAGCCCCTGCTTGAGATAGCGATAGAACTGAATGAAATAGGCCGATGTGGCCACATCATCCACATACCAAAGGGTGCCAATGGCGCTGCGGGCCCCGGCCTGGATGGCAAGACCGGCAAAACCAAGCTCGCTGTCTGAGTCCCCCAGGGCCGTGCGACAGGCACTCAAGGTAAAGAGATCAATGGGCTGGTCCTGCCTGGTCTTGCGCAGATCGGCAAAGGCAGAGAGGGGCAAGGGATCCGTGCCCGTAAACAAGCGCGATTGGGATGGACCACCGGGCAGGAATTCAGCATGGGTTGCCACATGGATCCAGCCATAACGCGGATCAGAGGCAGCCCCCAGCAGGGTCTTTGGCGTGAACGAGCGGTTGAGCATAGCCTCGCTAGTTCTCAGGGCAGAGATCTTCTCCAGCTCCTGGGGCACCAGCGGCAGGGGTGCCAAACCGTCATTGAACTGGGAGGCGCCGAAGGTCAGTAAACGCTTAGGGGTGCCTTCCTGCAGCTTCAAATCGGTCAGGGAAAGGGCCGGTGTTAAGGAAAAGGCATAGCGATCCCCAAAGAACTGCTGGCCATCATGCAGGGCCGCAAAAGGCACCCCCTGCAAACCCCGGTCCGCCGCAATCAAAAGGGTGGTGATTTTCTGGTTGCGAAGCTGCTGCTCAATCGGACCAAAAAGCAATCCATACAGCTGCCTGGACGGAGAATTGCGATCCGCTCCATCAATGGCCTCCTGCCTGGAAATACCGGCATAGAGCTGCCTGAGCAGGCCAGTGAATCGGCTGGAGACCAACTCTAAGCGCTGGCCGATAATCGGACCTTCCGATGGAATTAACGTGTAATCAAGAAACGCATCAGCCGTGGAATTAGTGGTGCGGCCCTTGGCCTCGCTAAAACGAATACTTAGGATGGCCGGATTATAATTAGACCCAACAAAGGAATTGGTCAAGCCACTAGCATCAGACGCCGCAGCACTGGGCTTGGCCGCCAGCAAGGACGACCCGTCGCTCCATGGCAAGGAGTGCCCTGGGGCGATCGCACCATTGGCCCGCAAAAAACGGGTGCGCATCGACACGGTGGCCGCTTGCAATAGCTTTTGCAATTGGGCTGGCGTTAAGGCTTCCGCATCCGCCACACCGAGGGCCTTGGCCGTGTCTTGGGTAATGGTGAGTTCAGCCGAATTAAAGCGATTGGTCGCATCAGAGGTCGCCAGGCTGTTGGCCTGCAGGGCGGGGGCCCCATCCAGCGAAACAGTCGCCATGGCCCCAGCCAAGGCTGGATTGGCCATGGCCTGGGGCAAGGAACTGGCCAAGCCAGCAACGCCCGTACTGCTGGCACTGATCGCAATCTCTGCGCCAGTGCCGCTACTGGCTTGGCTAGACGACACTCCCGAAGAGGCAGGCCGTTGGGCAGCATCGCGTTGCTGCCTAGGAGCCAAGGAGTCTACCGAGGACTGGCGTATGGGCAGGGCGGCCACAAGGGTAGCGGCATCCTGACTCAGGCCCTGACTCGGACGAAAACCATTGCCGCCATCATCAGTTGAAGCGGAAGGACGGGGCCTAGGAGTTGGATCAGGCCTAGGAGTTGGATCAGGCCTAGGAGTTGGATCAGTCCTAGGAATTGGATCAGGCCTAGGAGTTGGATCAGTCCTAGGAGTTGGATCAGTCCTAGGTGTTGGTGTTGGTGTTGGTGTTGGTGTTGGCGTTGGTGTTGGTGTTGGCGTTGGTGTTGGCGTTGGTGTTGGTGTTGGTGTAGGCGTTGGCGTAGGCGTAGGTGTAGGTGTAGGTGTAGGTGTAGGTGTAGGTGTAGGCGTTGGCGTTGGCGTTGGCGTAGGCGTTGGCGTTGGTGTAGGCGTGGGCGTGGGTGTAGGCGTTGGCGTAGGTGTAGGTGTAGGCGTGGGTGTTGGTGTAGGAGCTTGATAGGCTCCTACGGCAGGATCGACCTTGACGACAACGGCAAAGCCCGCATTCCCAGCAACAGCAGGGATAGAACCCAGGTCAGTCGTTGCATACTCACCGAATGGAGATGTGAAGCCCGAGGCAATGGGCTGCAGTGCGATAAAAGCCTGACGGGCCACCAAGGAGGTATTCAGCGTACTGGCTGACCAAGGCGCAATCGCCCCACTGAAGTGAACAGCCCCAGGATCCAAGGCCTTAGGGCCTGTGGCAGCGGTATAGAGACTATCGCGCTCTAACAGAAAATGGGCAGAGTCAGCCGGGCCGGCAACTGCGGCAAGCGAATCATTCTGAGTGTATGAATAGCCGAAAGTGCCGCCCGTAGGCGCATAAATACCAAAGGTCATGCTGGCCAAGCCTGCACCACCCGACCCATAATTGACACCACCAAGAAACCAGGGCGCCACAATTCGAAGGCTATCCGTTTTCAGCAGACTAGTTGGCGTGAAAACAATTTTTGCCGCCATCAGATTAAGCTGCTTTAGGGCCAAGGAATTGGCGGCGTAGGTAATAGATGACTGACCCAGCTCTGCTTGGGTTGAGTAGGCACCGCCAGCCAACCTCACAGCCGATGTCAATGCTGACGGGGACGCCGTTGATAGCAAATCAACATAGGCATTCCCAGTGATCACCTGCGCAAACACCTGGGGGGCCGCAACCAAGGCCAGGGTATTAATACCATTCGTGTTAAAACCCGTGCCAAGCACAAACCCAAAAGGATTGACAAGCGTTAGGTCAACGTTGTTACCCAATAGTGAACGCACATCAATGCTGCCATCGAGCTTGCTTTGGGAACCAGATAAAATCCGAGCCCAGATGGCAGTGGTCGTGCTGCTTGCTGTCCTGAGATCAAAGGTGGCCTTTTGGCCAGGCTCCAAGCCAAATTTTGAGAAGGAATGGAACAGGGCGTTACCAGCGGTACGCAAGCCACCGGTGATCACATAATCAATGGTGGCCGCACTGGTCGGCTGGGTCGTCGTCGTATCGGTAACAAGGGTGGCCGTGGATTGGGAGCCTTGGCTGGCCTCGATCGTTTGGGCCCGGCTTGGGGCTGGCGCCAGACCCAGACCCAGACCCAGCCCCAGACCCAGGAGCATGGGCCATGGCGGTGGAAGCCTGCGCCAGGGATAGGAGTGGGCCCAGGCGCTTGCTGCCATGACCGCAGTGTGCTGCAATTTTGCAGCATTCTGCCCGTACCAGGCCCCAACGAAACCTAGGTGGCCACAATTGCAACCCTTGCGGGAATCAAAAACTAGGCACAGCACCGGGATGGCCTGCCCTTTTGCAGTATCTATGGGGCAATAATGGCCCTAATTCCTAAATTCTCATGCTGCCCCTTGCCCAATTGGTGGCCCCACCGCTGCAACCAGGGCCGGTTCGACTGCCAGAAGCCAGCCCCTTGCAACGACCCAGGCCTGGATCCAAGGAGCCGCCGATTCAGGGATGGGAAGGCCAGCCAAGCGAGGTTCCCGAGGGCCCAAAACAGCAGCCCAACCCGGCCAAACCCCAGGAGGGGGCGAAGCTGCCCAACGTCGAGGGAAATCACCACTTCGGCCCAAGGGAGCTGGAGACACTGTTGAAGGCTTGCGCTACCGGCAACGCCGCCAGCACCCTTCAAGCCTGCGCCGCTGCCCTCACTGCGCGCTTTATCAGCGATGGCTATATCAACACCCGCGTCTATGCCAATCGTGATCGAGGGCAATTCAGCCTCCAGGTGGTGGAAGGCCGCATTGCCGAAGTGAGGATCTCGAGCGACAACCCAAAGCTGAGCAAACGGCTCAAACCCCTGGTCAGAACCCTGCAGGGGCAAGTCCTGCACCTGCCAAGCCTGCAGGCCCAACTCAACCAATTGCGACGTTTCCCCGGCGTGGGGCAGGTGAAAGCCGCGATCAATCGCCTGGGCAGTGATGCCACCCTGGCGGTATTGACCCTCAAGGTAGAGGAGCTCCCAGCAAAAACGGAAGGCGAGATAGCCCTGCGCAACGACGGCAACAATGGGACCGGCGAGGCTCGCGCCACAGCCTTGCTCTCAAGGAATAGGCTCTTCAAGTATGGCGACAACCTCTTTCTTTATGCCGAAGCCAACGGCACCCGCACCCCGGAACTAGGCACCATCCTTGGCTCAATTAGCTATTCCTACCCACTGAACAGCCGCCTACAAGTTTCCGCCTCGTTTGGATATAGCCACCGCAACCTAGTTGAACTTTCAGGCCTGCTCCAAAACGCCTCCTATCGCCAGCTTCAAGGCTATGGTCAAGTCGAATGGACCATCAAAGAAACCTTAAGCCAGCGCTGGTATGGCTTTGCCGGCCTGAGCATCAACCGCAATGACAGCTATTTATCCGGCCAAACCTACCCCCTACTCGACCTATTCAGCAACAGCTGGTATAGCTCCGGCTATGGCCGCTTCGGCCTCGGAACCTCGGGCTTTACCGATAAGCTGGCTTGGAGCACCAATGTCTATGTTCTGCAGGGAATCGCCGGACTCTCCGACGCGTCCCACCTGGACTCGCTGGGCTCCCTGGGCATCGTGCCAGGCTCGGCCAGGGCCTACGGCGGCAGCGTAAATCTGGCCGCATTGATCCTGCCTAGGGTGCAATTTAACCTGCGTGGGGCTGGCCAGATTGCTGAAAATCCCCTTCCCTCCGAATTGGGATTTACCCTCGGCAGCGACAACGGGTTGCGGGGCCTGCCCGGCCAGTTAATTAGCGGCGATAGCGGCTACCTTGCCACGGCAGAATTGGCCTGGAGCCTCTGGCAGCAGCGCAAGCAAGCCGTCCAACTCGTGCCCTTTATCGGCTATGGCAATGTCAGCAGCAACCGGGTTGTGCTGGGCCAATCCATTGGCTTCAGTGATGGGATCGGTTCGGGAGGTATACTAGCACGTTGGATTGCCAGCAACCAATGGCTGTTCGAATTGGGCTGGGTCAATCAATTCAGTGCCGAGAATAATCCTGGCTATTGGAACAATTGGCTACTGGGCAATGGCCTTTACACCAAAATTCAATATCGTTTTTAACGGTATCGAAATAGCGCCAGGTTGGCCCTAAGCAGACCTGTAACCAACGAAGCTGGCCGGGCCCTACAACCCACGCCAGGCACCCCTGGCGGAGTTGAATCCCTCCAACTGCCCCAACCAAGCCTGGCCAACCTGCACCTGATCACCGGGTCCGGCTGCGGCCTGGCCATTGGGGCCTACCCACACTTTCGCTATGACGCCCGCGGCGGTGGCGGCGCGGCCAGTCTCGGCCCCTTGGCTGGGGGGGGCTGGCAGACCGTGGCATTCGATCCAGCCCACCTTTCGATTCCCCCCCTCAGCTGGCGCAATACCCGCGTTCTCGGCCTGCCGCTACCGCCGGGCCTGACGATCACCATCGAGCCGGAGCAGCTCCAGGGCCACTGGCACCCCAGCAGTGGCGAAGTTCAACTGGAGTTTCGCTCCCGCTTTTACTTTTCCCTGGCGGGGCTCTACCAAGCCCCCGCCTTGATCGTGCAGACGCGCTTGCAGACCGAACCGGTCCAGGGCAACCGCCACCACGCCCAGGGGGAACGGATTGGGGCGAACGGCCAGACCTTACTGGTGGGGGTCGCCACGGTGCCGCCCACGGGCGATGGCTGGCTGGATCGCTTCCTAGGGTTGCCCGATGAGGCCCTGGCGTTGATGCGATGCCGCCTTATGGCCTCCAATGCAGCGGGAGCCCAAGGGGGTTGATCCACGCCAACCCCTGGGCGGCAACGGTGCCCCAAACGCATCGTTGCTGGCCAGGGCGCCCTGTCAACGATGGCAGGCGCGATGGCTGGAGGCAAAGGAGCCCATGGCGGCCTGAAAGTCATGGGCTGGCATGGGTAACAGGAGCGAGCGCTCCAGCCCGCAGCCGATGCAAACGAGGAAACAATGGGGCGACGCTTCCGAGGACTCAACGCTGATGGCCGGGGCTTGCGCTGCCAGGTCCCCCAGGTCAGCGTCCGCTGGAACCAAGGCGCTGGCGACGCTCGCCCGGGCGGCTCCAGCCGCCTCTGACGATTGGGGAAAGGGAAGCGGCGCCAGCGGCTTCGGCGGGCCATGGGGGCGCAGGACGTGCTGATCCATAGACCTCATCGCAAATGGACTCCGGGACGATTGACTGGGGATGCCGATGCCGGAATGGGGTGAAGCGGGCAGGGAGGCAAGGACGCAATTCACCATCCGCAACGATTGCAGGGGCCAGGCTTGCCTAGCCGCATGGCCAACGACCGGAAACGAATGGGCCGCAGGGATGCCGCAATCGTGCCGCCTGAATTAGGCCTGCGTTGGCGTATGCAAACACTAAAGGGAGTCAACCCATGCCGGCCGGGCCTACTCAATCGCCCTTGGGCTTGGGTTGGGGAAGATTTTAGAACGGCGGGCCATCCAGCCGGCCCCGGGGAGTCGCGCCATGGTCGCCACTGGACCCAGGCCCCAAGCCCAAGCAATTAGTCCAAGCAATTAGTCCAAGCCATTAGCTCCCATTCGGACAGACCCATCGGTTTGATTAGCCACCCCACCGTTTACAATGGAGTGGATGCCCCTAATCCCTTGCCGGTATCGAGCCAGGCCAAGCCATGGAGCCACCGATGGCCGTTCAAGGCGCCATGTTCGAAAACCAACCAGGCCCGGCGGCCTGGCAACTGGGGCCATGGCATGGGAACAGATAGGACCTGCAGACTGGAAATGAATCCCCAAAATTAAGGCCAGATACTCGTAAACAAAAAATGACGATTCGGAGCACCTGATTGCCAGGCTTGACAGGAAGAACTAGCCTGAAGATCACTAAACTAGCTGGGATGACCATTCACAACGTCGTGAGCCAGGCCAGCTGGATCGCCCTCATGGTGGGCTGCCTAGCCCAATGCCCTGCCCAGGCCAGCCAAGCCAGCGGCGCTGCCCCTATTGCGCCATGGGCAGAAGCCACCAAGCTGCTGGCCTGCGGTGGGGGGGGCTCCGGGTCCTACCGCAAACCAGCGCGGCCGCGCCCTCACCATGAATCCCCACCACAGGCCCCAACCAAACCGACCCCATCCCCGGAAGCAAAGCCCTAGGGGTCAGAATTTGAAAGTCGTTTTAACCAACCCCCCGAACTGGCTGAAGGTTTGGCCAGCGGGGGTGCTTTGACCTAGGGGGCGGCTCAGGTAAATTAGTGCCGGGGTCACTGTGATGTGATCCGACACCTGGACCTTGTACCACCACTCCCAGACAAAGTTGCCATCGTCTGGTGCGGCTGATCCAGTTAATGCGGTAGCAAACACGGGCTGGGCAACGGCCATGCCAAAGTCATTGCCCTTAGCAAAAACATCGGTCCACTGCAGGCCCACCATCCAGGATTGGCTGGTGCTGAGGCTGCCGGCGGCAGGGCTCGGATTGAAGGCGGTGCCATTGATGCCCCAGCCCAGGCTGAGGGAAGGCAGCCAGCCACTCTTTAGAGGTTGCCAGAAGCCACTCAGACCAAAGGCATTGGTGCTGGCATTGGGATTGTGGTCAATCGCGGAGTGGGTAAAGGGAGTTGTTCCGGGCACAAATTGGGTTTCCGGTTGAACATAGCTCCAGATCGCCGCTAGTCCCCACTGTTCAGCGGCGTAGGCCAACTGAACGCTACCTGTGGCTCCCGCACTTTTGGTGCCAATCCCGCCCGTTGTGGAGGAAGGATTGCCAACGGTGCCAATTTGGCCCTGGCCTGACACGTAATTCGCACTAACGCTGTAACCATTCTTTTGCCACCAAAGACCAGCACCGGCCCCAAGGTTCTTGCTGTAGGCCGCCGGAGCCCCATTAACGGTCATCACGTTCAAGATGGAGTCCGAGGGATAAACACTGGGCCACAGGGCCAGCATGTCTTCCTGCCCGACGCGAGGACCGATGGTGGCCGTAAAGCCATTACCGAGGGGACGCTGATAGAACAGCTTGTCGATGCCTACAATATTAGGCCCAGCATCTTCTTCAAAGGCCACTTCCAGGGTTGAGAGCGCCAGCGAATGGGGCTCACCGCCAAACACGCTCGAACCGAAGTTGCCTGCCCGTAGCAGGGTGCGCAGGAGATCTTTGCCGTCAAAGCTGGTATCAAGACTTAACTGCAAGTCATAGTTGAAGGTGGTGCCATTGGGCAGGGCAACGGCTGAGCCGGTGCGACGATTGACGGTATTGGCACCCGTATTGATGGCACTGCCACTGAACGCGTTCGCCCCGATCACGAAGGTGGCAAGACCCGACAGCTTGGTCGTGGTCGAAAATTGACTGGCTTCCAGACTGCCTACGCGGGCCTCGATCCCATCGACCCGGCCCTTGAGGATCGCCAGTTCCTTTTCAAACTCTTTGGTTAGCTTCTTGAGCTGATCGGTCACTTCCGTAACGCGATCTAGGCAGGCGTTCAGCAGGGCGGCCGCCTCAAAACGGGTGAGCGGCTTTTTGCCAGCGAAGGTGCCGTTGGGATAGCCCGCCACGCAGCCGTAGCGCTCCACCAAAGTGGAGAGGGCTTGATAGGCCCAATCTGTGGGTTGCACATCTGAGAATTGGGAGATGCTGGTGACCTGCTCCGCACTGGCGTAGTGCTTGACGTCAGGCAAGTTCAACGGTGCGGCCTGGGCAGCGCCTGCAGCAAGGAACAGCAGGGGAGAACCAACAAGACGAAGGGCGCGCATGGAACAGGCGTAAAGGGCAAGCAGGAGCCGCGATCACTGGCAAGGCAACCAGGCATGACGCCCGGATACCAAAGCCAGGGGTAACCGCAATCCGCCGCATCCTGCATCAACCCTCCAGCAAGTGCGAGGTACTGGAGGTTCTCGTCAGAGTTCCCGCACCGACCTGCCGTGGGGCTCCCTTGGCCATCGGGCTAGGCGTCCGCTGCCGCTTCCGGGGACTTGGAGCCACCGCAGTCCTGCCATTGCTCCAGCAGTTCACCCAAATCACGGCGCATGGCCGCCAACTCCTGGAGGCGCTGATCGACCAAGCGGAGCCTGGATTCAATCGAACGCTTAAGAGATAGGCAATTACAGATACCGGAACGCCTCACTTCTAGTATTTTCTTTAATTCAGAGAGCGGCACATCCATCCCCCTGAGGGTGCGAATCAACGCCAAATCGGCGTAAACAGAACCATCAAAAAGCCGGTATCCCCCTTCGGTTCGCGTGGCTGGCTGGATCAGGCCCTGGTCGCAATAGAAACGAATGGTTTTGACGGGCAGCCCGGAATAGTTGGCAACCTGGCCGATTTTCAGTCCAGTGGCTAGGGCCGGCCGATTGGTTGAAATCGTCACAACGAGACGCCGCTGCCCTGAAAAGAATTCAATCCTAGGCAGGGGCTGGTGGCAAGGAGCGCCCGGCCTGTTTGCTTTTGAGCACTGGCCCTGGCATCGGTTAGAACCATCTTGCAGGGCAAATCAGCCCAGCGAAAGGCTGCCAAACCACTCCCAATTAGCAAGGGGCGGCCATCCCTATCGGGTCAACAGCCCAGGGCTGGGCCGCTGGGCTAGTCTTGCTGCGGTAAGCAACCATGGCCTGGGAGCAGCGGATCCGGCTAAATTGGTTGATCCAAAGGCCTGTTTTAACCAGACTTTTGGGCTGAAAAAATACTGCTCTAACTGAAACGCCCCCTGTGTGATTCGAACACACGACCGGCTGCTTAGAAGGCAGCTGCTCTATCCAGCTGAGCTAAGGGAGCAGGGGACCTGCGGCCAGGTCCTGACCATTGTGACAGGCCCATCGCTGGGATCCAGGTCCGCACCCCGGGGGCTGCTGGAGCCCAAGCAAGCAGCTGGGGCGCCCCGGCCCGGCCCCCCCGGGCCGGGGCCCAGGCAGGGCGGTTCTGGGGATCGGTGCCTAGAGTCGATCGTTGCAGAGCGTTCTTGTCATGGCGGCCACCCGGCTCAGCGACAGCCAGAAACAGGAGCTTGTGGCTCGCTTCCGGGGCGGCGAGGCGTCTGGGGCCCTGGCCGAAGCCTTTGGCTGCAGTGCCAACACGGTCAGCCGGGTGGTGCGCACCGCCCTCGATCCCCAGGACTACGAGGCGTTAAAGCAGCAACGGGGGCGAACGCCGGCCTTGGCGGCCGGGCCCGCCGGCGGCTCCAGCCTGCAGCTTCCCCTGCCCGCCGCCCCAGCCGGGGAGGAAGCCCTTCCCACCACCAGCAGCAGCCCCAGCGGCGACCCAGCACCAGGGGCACCCCTGGCCGCCTCTGGTTCGCAAGGGGGCGCCCCAACCATCCCGGCGGAACCTGGGGCGAGGGCGAGCGACCAACCGGCCCAGGCCGAGCCGGGCCCAGCCCCCGAGGAGCCGGCCCATTGCTCCCCAAACCCTGGGCTGCCCGACGACCAGCCCGAGTTCACTGCCTGGGTGCGCCACCAAGTCGATGGGGTTGGCCAGGGCCGGGCCCCTGGCCTGGGGGAGCCTGGGGCCGATCTCCAGGATTCCGCCCCAGGCGACCAGGGCCATGCCGCCCTGGCCATCGACGATGCCGATGACTTCGCGGACGAGGCTGGCGACGACGGCGAGAGCGACGACGAAAGCGACACCGACGACGATGGGGACGATGGCGAGGACGGCGACAGCGTCCTGGGCAGCTACGGGGACGGGGGCCCGGGCGATGGCCAAACCTTTGTGGTGTTGCCCCTGGGCCAGGCGATCGAGGATCGACCCAGCCTGACGGTGCAGCCCCTGGAGCCGGCCAACCTGCCCGCCAGCGTCTACATGCTGGTCGATAAGACCGTGGAGCTCGACATCAAACCGCTCAAGGAGTTGGCCGACCTCGGCGCCCTGCCCGATGGCGAAGGGGAGCGCCAGGCACTGGTCGTCTATGCCAACCCCCGCCAGGCCAAGCGCTACTGCGGCCGCAACCAGCGGGTGATCAAGGTGCCCGATAGCGGCGTGCTGGCGCGCACGGCCCCCTACCTGCTCTCCCAGGGGGTGACCCGCCTGGTGGTGGAAGGGGCCCTCTATTCCCTGCCCGGCAGCTGATCGGCCCGGGGCAGCAGCAGGGCCGTGGCAGTGCCGCCGCTGATCACGCCAATCACCAGGGCCACCCCCACCACAAAGCCACTGGGCAGCTCGGGGGTGCGTCCCAGCCCCAGGTTGAGGCTCACCCGGGTGTGGAGGTTTTGGGCCCCGAGGCAGAGCACCAGCAGCAGCAAGGTCCCGCCCCCCAGGCAGGTCAGCAGCAGGCGCAGGCGCAGCAGCATCAGCTCGGGCCCGGTTGATGCAACAGAGCGTAGAGCTCCCGGCGGGAGATCCCGGTTTCAAGGGCCAGCTGGCGGGCCGCGTCGCTGTTGCTCAGGCCTGTGGCCACCCGCTCCTCCAGCTCGCGCCGCAGGCTGGCGTCGTCAGGGCGCGGGATCTCCGATTCCGGGGCACCGCCCAGCACCACGGTGCATTCGCCCAACGGGGCGATCCGGCGGAAATGGTCCAGGGCAGCGCTGACCGTGGGCCCCACCTGCTGTTCGTGGCGTTTGGTCAATTCGCGGGCCACCTGCAGGGGCCGGTCGCCCAGTTCGGCCAGCAGATCCTCCAGCAGGTCCACCAGCCGGTGCGGCGCCTCAAACAGCACCAGGGTGCGTTCCTCGCTGGCGAGCTGGCGCAGCCGGGCGCGGCGCTGCTGGCCCTTGGGCGGCAGGAAGCCCTCAAAACAAAAGCGTCCGCTGGGCAGGCCGCTACTGACCAGGGCCGTGGTCACGGCGCAGGGGCCGGGAATGCAGATCACGGTGCGGCCGGCGGCCCGGGCGGCGGCCACTAGGGCCTCGCCCGGATCGGAGATGCCCGGCAGGCCCGCATCGCTGATCACCGCCACCGCCTCGCCGGCCTCAAGGGCCTCCAGCAACTGGGGAATCCGGCCGAGTTGGTTGTGCTGGTGGAAGCTGATCAGCTTGCTTTTGATGCCCAGGCCCGCCAGCAGCAGGCCGCTGCGGCGGGTGTCCTCGCAGGCGATCCGCTGGGCCCCCTCCAGCACCTTGCGGGCCCGGGGCGACAGGTCGGCGGTGTTGCCGATCGGCGTACCCACCAGATAGAGCACGCCTGCGGCCGGTTCCTCGCCCTGGATCACAATGCCCCCTCTGGCCGTTCCCATGATGGCGCCCGTTCCCCCAGGCCCCAGCGCCCCCGAGTCCCCGGCCTGGTTGCCGGCGGGGATTGGCGAGGACGCCCTGCTGGCGGAACTGCGGCGCCTGAGTTGGGGCGCGGCCGATATCCTGCGGGCCTACGGGCGCGGCGAGCAGCCCCCCCATGGCTTTGCGCCGCTGTTAAGCGTGGAGGACGGCGGCGAAGGGCCCGTGTCGGCCGCCGACCTGGCCGTGAACCAGTGGCTGCTGGAGGGGCTGGCCCGGGCCTTTCCGGCGGCCCCCTGGACCCTGCTCAGTGAGGAAACCGCCAAGCAGCAACTCACCGAGGGCGTGCCCCTGGCGGCCGAGTGGCTCTGGATCCTCGATCCCCTCGATGGCACCAAGGATTTCCTCCAGGGCACGGGCGAGTACGCCGTGCACCTGGCCCTGGTGCGGGGCGGGGCGGTGGTGCTGGGGGTGGTGGTGCTGCCCGAACCCGGGGAGCTCTGGTTTGGCCTGCTGGCGGGCGGGGCGCCCCGGGCCTGGCGCGAAAATCGGGACGGCGAGCGCTTCGCGCCGGCCCTCAGCGCCCGCAGCCGGCTCCCGGAGCTGGTGCTGGTGGCCAGCCGCAACCACCGCGACCCCCGCCTCGAAGCCCTGCTTGCCGGTCTGGCCCTGGGCGATAGCCGGGCCGTGGGCAGCGTCGGCGGCAAGGTGGCGATGGTGCTGCGGGGCGAGGCCGACCTCTACATCTCGCTCTCGGGCGCCAGCGCCCCCAAGGATTGGGACATGGCCGCCCCGGAGGCGGTGCTGCGGGCCGCCGGCGGCGCCTTCAGCCACGCCGATGGCCGCCCCCTCACCTACAACACGGGCGACGTCCGCCAGGCCGGCTGCCTGATCGCCAGCCACGGCCCCAACCACCAGGAGCTCTGCGCCCGCAGCGCCGCCGCCCTGGCCCGCATCGATCCCGGCTTTGCCGTTTGAGGCCTAGGCCTCGGGCGATCAGCCGCTGCATCTGGAGCGAGGCCCTACCCAGCAAAAAGCCGGCCCCTGGGGGCCGGCCGCTGGCGAGGGCCTAGGCCCCTCGCTCATCCATGACCCCCCCAGGGGGCTCACTCGACGCCGGGCTCCTGCTGGGGCACGCCGCGCAGGCTGAGGTTGATGCGGCCGCGGTTGTCGATTTCGCGCACCCGCACGGTGACAACATCGCCCACCTTGACCACATCTTCCACCTTCTCAACCCGGGCTTCGGAGAGCTGGGAGATGTGGATCATGCCTTCCTTGCCGGGCAGGATTTCGACAAAGGCACCGATCGGGATCACCCGGGTCACGGCCCCACTGAAGGTTTCACCCTCGCTGACGCGGCGGGTGAGGCCTTCGATGATGCGCTGGGCTTCCTCAGCGGCGGCGCCATCGTGGCTGGCAATCGTCACCACGCCGCCATCCTCGATGTCGATTTTGGTGTTGGTGCGCTCGGTGATGCCCTTAATCGTGCGGCCGCCGGGGCCGATCACGGTGCCGATCAGTTCCGGGTCGATGCGGAAGCTGAGCAGGCGGGGGGCATGGGGGGAGAGGCCATCGCGGGGCTTCTCGATCGCTTCCAGCATCTTCTCGAGGATGTGCAAGCGGGCCGGGCGGGCCTGGTTCACGGCGTCGGCCACCGTTGTCATGGCCAGGCCGGTGATCTTCATGTCCATCTGCAGGGCGGTGATGCCCTTTTCGGTGCCGGCCACCTTGAAGTCCATGTCGCCGAGGAAATCCTCGATGCCCTGGATGTCGGTGAGGATGCGCACCTCCTCGCCTTCCTTAATCAGGCCCATGGCGGCGCCGCTCACGGGGGCCTTGAGGGGCACGCCCGCATCCATCAGGGCCAGGGTGCTGCCGCACACCGAGCCCATGGAGGTGGAGCCGTTGGAGCTGAGGCACTCCGACACGACCCGCAGCACGTAGGGGAAGCTTTCCTTGCTTGGCAACACGGGAATGATCGCCCGTTCGGCCAGGGCGCCGTGGCCGATTTCGCGGCGGCCGGGGGAGCGCATCGGCCGGGTTTCGCCCACCGAGTAGGGGGGGAAGTTGTAGTGGTGCAGGTAGGACTTCTCCGTGGACGGATTGAGGTCGTCCAGTTCCTGGGCGTCGCTGGGGGTGCCGAGGGTGGCGCAGGAGAGCACCTGGGTCAGGCCGCGCTGGAACAGGGCCGAGCCATGCACGCGCTTGGGCAGAACCCCCGCAGCGGCGCTGATCGGCCGCACCTCATCGAGGTTGCGGCCATCGACCCGCTTGCCCTCTTTGATGATTTGCTCGCGCATGAGCTTCTTGGTGAGGCTCTTGTAGCTGGTGCCGAGCAGCTTGTGGTTGCCGGCCACGGCCAGCTTGATGGCGTCGTCGTCCTTGAGGGCGGCGATCGTCTCGCCCACCTGGGCCTTGATGGCGTCGAGCTTCTCATCGCGCTCGGCCTTGGTTTGGCTGAATTGCTTGAGCACCTCGCCAATGCCCTTGGCACATTCCTTCTCCAGGAACGTGGGCAGGGTGGGGTCTTCGGGTTTGGCATCGACCAGCACCTGCTCGATGCCGAGCTCCTTCAGCAGGGCCTGTTGGGCCTTGATCAATTCGCCCACGGCCTCGAGGCCGAAGTCGATGGCCTCAATCACATCCTGCTCGGGCAGCTGGTTGGCGCCGGCCTCCACCATCACCACGCCGTCAGGGGTGCCGGCCACCACGAGGTCGAGCTCGCTGCGCTCGATCTCCCGGTAGCTGGGGTTGAGGATGAAGTCGTCCCCTAGCAGGCCGACCCGCACCGCCGCCATCGGTCCGGCGAAGGGGAGCTTGGCCAGCAGGCAGGCGATCGAGGCGCCGGTCACGGCGAGCACATCGGGGGGAACCCGCTCATCGAGGGACAGCACGGTGGCGACCACCTGGATGTCGTCCCGCAGCCAGGCGGGGAACAGGGGCCGCAGGGGGCGGTCGATCAGCCGCGTGGTGAGGATGGCCCGCTCGGGGGGGCGGCCTTCGCGGCGGAAGAAGCTGCCGGGGATGCGACCGGCGGCGTAGAGCCGCTCCTCGTAGTCGCAGGTGAGGGGCAGAAAATCGATGCCTTCGCGGCCCTTGGAGCGGGTAGCGGTCACCAGGACCGAAGTATCACCGCTTTCGACCAACACCGAACCCCCAGCCTGGGGGGCGAACCGACCGGTGGTCAGTCGGATCTCCCGACCATCGAAGGAGATCGACTGAGTTTGTCCTTGCACTTGACCTTATGTCCGTTTTGGTGTCATCCACCATTGTCGCATCCGGGCTTCCTGACCGTTGCCAGGGCCGGGGCCGGCCCGCCGGATGGCCCCAAGAACTAGTCCCCAGGAACCAGGCCCCAGGAACTAGGGGCCTGGGACCAGGCCGCAAAAAAGCCCGACCTGGGCCCCAATTCGGCCTGGTCGGGCTCCCGACGGGCAGCCATTCAGGGTTGCCAGGGGGGTGGGGTCGGCGCTGGCGCCGGGCCCGGCCTACCAGCTGGACTTGACCACGCCGGGCAATTCACCCTTGTGGGCGCGCTCGCGGAACTGGTTGCGGCACAGGCCGAAGTCGCGGTACACACCGCGGGGCTTGCCGGTGGCCCAGCAACGGTTGCGCAGGCGGGTGGGGGCGCTATTGCGGGGCAGGCCCTGGATTTGGCGATGGATATCGAGGCGCTGCATCGGATCGGCCGCCGCTTCAAAGGCAGCCATCAGGCCGGCCCGCTTGGCAGCGAAACGGTCCACCATTTTTTGGCGCTTGACATTGCGCGCAATCATCGACTTCTTCGCCATGCGGCTGGGGCCCTAGGTCCATTGGTTGTTGAGCCTACCTCCTCACTGGGCCGCCCCTGGGCGGCCAGGGAGCCCAGCCCCGCCCCGGGAAGGACGCCAGCCCAGCCCAGCCCCCCCCCTCCGCAAGGGGCCGCCAACCCTCAGGCGCTAGGGCAGAGGTCGGCGAGCAGGCAGCGATCGCAGGCCGGCTTGCGGGCGTTGCAAACGGCGCGGCCGTGGTAAATCAGCCGCAGGGAGAGGGTTTCCCAGTCGGCCTGGGGCAGCAGCTTCATCAGGTCGCGCTCGATCCGGATCGGATCGCTGTGGCGGCTGAGGCCGAGGCGGCCGCTGAGCCGGCCCACGTGGGTGTCCACCGTGACACCGGCATTGATGCCATAGGCATGGGCCAGCACCACATTGGCGGTCTTGCGGGCAACGCCGGGCAACTGCAGCAGCTCGGCCATGGTTTGGGGCACGGCGCCGCCATGGCGCTCCAGCAGCAGCCGCGAGCTGGCCACAATGTGTTTTGCCTTGTTGCGGAAAAAGCCCGTGGATTGCACGTAGGGCTCCACGGCGCTGCTCTCCACCGCCGCGGCGGCCGCCGCATCGGGGAAGCGCCCAAACAGGGCCGGGGTCACCTTGTTAACCCGCTCATCGGTGCATTGGGCCGAGAGCATGGTGGCCACCAGCAACTCCCAGGGGGTGCGCCAATCGAGCGAGCAGGTGGCATCGGGATAGGCATCACCGAGCCGGCCAAAAATCTCCGGCAAACGCTGCTTGGGGGTGGGGCGCCGGGCCTTGGCCCGCTGCGGCTGGCCGGTGTCCTTCGCCCCAGAGCTGGCCATGGCAGACCCCATGCTCAATGGCCCAGCAACTGCTGCACGGCGGGCAGCTGGCTGGTGTCCTTGACGATCAGCACCACGCTCAGGCCCACCAGCAGCACAAAGCCCGACTGCATGAAGGCCAGTTGGAAGCGCTCCGGCAGGGGCCGGCCGCGCAGGCCCTCGATCAACAGCAGCAGGAACTGGCCGCCATCGAGCAGGGGCAGGGGCAGGGCGTTGAGCACGGCCAGGTTGATCGAGATCAGGGCCGTGAACAGATAGAGGCTGCTGCCGCCCTCGTGGGCCAGGGTGGCGCCCATCTGCACGATCTTGACCGGGCCCGACACCTGGCTGGCGGTCTCGCCGAAGTGGGTGACCAGGCTGACAAAGCCGCTGACGGTGCGGCCAGTGAGGGCAACGGTGTCGCTGCTGGCCTGGCGGACCACCTCCAGGGGCCCGCGGGCAGGGCGATAGGCCTGGTTGCCGAAGGGCTGGAGCTGGGCGCCGATCTTGCCGATGCCATCCACGGCGGCGGGGGTGAGGCTGAGGCTGCGGCGGCGGCCCTGGCGCTCCACCTCCAGCCCCAGGCTGAGGGCGGGGGAGCCCTTGATGCGGCCCACCAGCTCGGCCACGGCCGCCTGGCCGCCAGCTATCCGTTGGCCGCCAATGCTGACGATGCGATCGCCCGCCACCAGGCCGGCGGCGGCGGCGGCCTGGCCCGGTGTCACGCCGGCCACCAGCACCCCCGGGCTGGCGCCGTAGCCGGCGGGGATGCCGACAAACGCCCCCTGGGCCAGTAGCACGGTCCAGGCCAGCAGCAGGTTGGCGAGCACGCCGGCGGCGATCACCAGGGCCCGCTGGGGCAGGGGCCGATTGCGCAGGAGGTTGGGATCATCGGCCGGAATCGGGCTGTCCTCGTCGTCGTCGGGGAAGGACACAAAGCCGCCCAGGGGGATGGCCCGCAGGGCGAATTGCACCCCGCGCCGGCGCCGCTCCAGCAGCACCGGACCAAAACCCACCGAAAAACCACTGACGCGAATGCCCTGCCAGGTGGCAGCGAAGAAATGGCCGGCCTCGTGAACCACGATCAGGCCCGCCAGGATCGCCAGTGCGGTGAGAACACCCATGCAGGCCGAACGCTCAGAGAACACCCATTGTGGCGGGGGCGCCCCAGGCCCGGGTTGACGGGTTTGGCAGCCTGCGGCGTTGCTATAACTGAAGCCAATTAATTTGAACGGGATGGGTTCCCGCAGCGGCTTCACCCGAAGCCATGCGCACCCATCGCGACGGCCCAACCATTAATGCGGCCCAACCTTCTCCTCCAGCTGCTCAGCGCCAGGCCCCGTAGCAACCGGGCCGCTGGCTACACCATGGTGGCGGGCATCCTGGTGATCCTCTCCCTCCTGGTGGGCACCATGGGCTTGCTGACCCTGGTGCATGGTTCAAAGCTGGCCGCCTTTTTCAGCGGCGAGGCCCGCGATGGCCAGCAGGTGGCGGAGGCTGGAGCCGACCAGATCATCGCCACCTTCAACCAGCCGGAAAACAGGCAATTGCTGGTGGCCGGCAGCACGCCCCCAAACGAATGGAGCACCAGCAACCCGGCCCTGCAAAGCCCCTGCGTCAGCTCCGATGGCACCACCAGACCAGGTAGCAACAATGGGCTACCGACGCAGCGGGCCGTAAATTTTGGCGATGGCCAGTTTAGGGATCTGCAAAACGTTGACTCGATCGTTGATGTTAACGCACCCGACCAGGCCAAACGAAGCTTCCGGCTGGTTTCGGTGCGCTACTCCGCCGGGGTGAGTGGTAATACCGATCGCCGCAGCATTTACCGAACCTTCCGAGCCAATGGCACGGCCCTCAGCCAGGCGGGCGACATTCCGGCCGGCACCAGCTTCAACAGCCTGGTCAATCTCGATAATCCCGATGGGGGCGACGCCCTTAACCCTGGCACCAACACCGGTTTGATCACACTCACGGTGGAAGGGCGCCTCTACCGGGCCGATGGCACCACCACCACCTCCACCACCACCAAGGAATTTGAGGTGGTGCCCAAATGCTGCGGCGGCTCCTTCGGCAGCAATGGCTCCGGCGGCACCACCACCGCCACCCCGCCGGCCAACAGTCTGGGGGCGGATAACCGCAACTGCGGCCTGGATTTTGGCCTGATTGTGGGGCTCAATAATGGCAGGATGTTTAGCAACATGGCCAACGACCGCTTCAGCCGCACAAACCAGGCTGGCGAGGTGGTGAGTATCAATTCGATCCTGGGGCTGATTGCCGCTCCGAGTCACGCCTGGGACCGCACAACGAGCCTACTGGTGGGCAACAGCCAAGTCGGTTGCCGCACAATACCAAGCGCTTGCAATATAGCCAGCGATACCTATCCGTTGGGAGGAAGCGCTTCCCTGCCAAACGAATACACTACAATAAGAAACGCAACAGGTGGCAATAGCACACCCAATAACTGCACTGAAGCCAATGCCTCTGGCGTTCCAAGCCAAGCCTATGGCAATCGGAGCTCGGTTGCAGGGAAAGCCGCTTCCTGCGTTCCAATCTGGCCGCTCCTCCTCTCAGCTCCAGGCCTGCCCAGTATCGCTAGCGGCTTTACCTATACCTGGGAAAATGGAAAGAATCCGAAGACCGTTAGCGCACAGGCAGTGACGTCGGGTAATGAGGGGGGCTATCCGATCATCAATATGACTACAAATGACAATGCCAAAATTTGGTTACGCGCCAACGGAGCCACTGGCGTCAACCAGGTGACACCGGGGCCATTCCTGGAGTATTGCAACACAAAATACCTCCCGGATAATGCCTGCGCCTCCGTATTCAATGGCGCCACCATCCACTCCTGGGCCGTGATCTCCCAATCAGGCGATGTTACGGGCGGAATTCGCGACGATTTTGAATCCAATAGCCTATCGGGCCGTACGGCCGGCAGCACGCCCCGCTGGCCCAGCATCTGGGTAGAGAGCGATTCCGACAACGCAAACCCGGCGTTAACGACGGGCGACCTGCAGATTACGAATGGCAGCGTGACGTTCCAGGACGTAGGCAGCGACTTCGGCACCGACTACCTATTAGCACCCGCCATCGCCAGGGCCGTGAATCTCTATGGCTTGGAAAGCCCAGTCCTCGAATTAGTCTTTAGGAGAACAGGTTCAGGCAACTTTAACACGAGCATGATCGGCCTGCTGAGGATTGATGTTAGCTTCGATTCCGACCTAGGGATCACGACCGACGCGGACATCAACACTGACACCGGCTGGCTACAGCTCGCTGTGATTCAGGCGAATTACGTCTCATGGGCAATCAATGCCCCAGCAGCCGCCTGCGGGGTATCATCGGGCCAAATCTGGATCTGTCGCATTGCCTTCCCGGAAAGGGTCTACGCCGCCAGCAATCGTTTTCGCCACTACGTAAAATTTCGCCTCAGGGCCAACAGCAATTTTGGCACGGGCACCAATCGCATTGACACGTTTGTTCTCAACAGCATTGCCATCAAAACAGCCCCCGTCAGCGATAATGTTCAGCTCAGATACCTGAACTGGTGCGAAAGGAGCCCCTCCTCCCACGTTGCGGGGGTAGGCTTCCATTGCCTTGGCCCAACCATAGACCTGGCCGGACCTAGTAACCACTTGTACATAGACTCTACTGATTATCCCATCAGCTTCTATTACAACAATGCTAATGACGCAAGGGGAATCAATTTTAGTCAACCCTTAATCAAGCTCTCTTCATCGGCATCAATTCTCCACGTAGCTTGCTCCAGAGTTGGCGGCCCAACGTCAATCGTACCAGTGGAAAACTGCTCAACCCCAGTAACCGCCAGCGCGTTTAATGCAGTTGGCGCCTACGGGCGGCTAAACTTTTTCGGAAGGGACACAGCCCCTGCCAACACCTGCAATGATTCGGGCCTTGTTAACCAACCCTGTAATCAAGTCATTGTGATTGATAGCAACTCTAATAGTGGGAATCGATCCAGTCTTTACGGGGCCTGGCTCTACTTCCCCTGGGGCCATCTGGCCTTCTGTGGCGCCACATGCCGGGCCTCGGGCTGGGGGCAACTACCCTTTACAGACTTTAATGCAGATGACAGTTTTAATTTCTTCGGCCGTCTCTGGGTGAGGTCGCTCAGCAGCGGCGGCCAGGCCCATTTGCGCATTCCAGCCTCGCCCTCTACGGGCCTGAGCACCCTGGCTGGGGCCATTAATTGGACTGGAATCGATTGGGTGGCCCGATCAACAACGGCAACGCGCCAGCGCTATGCGTTGAATTAGGCCAGTTTAGAACAGAACCGATCAATTCTGCCCCAATCAAACAATCCGCAGCCGCACCACTTCGGGCCGGGAGCGACGGGTGCCCTGGCGACCCTAATGCTATCGACGAAGGTCTATTGTCCCAGGTCGGTAGGGCCAGCCCCTGCACGCTAAAACCTGCTGAGGGAACTACTATCCCCCCCATGCAGCCTGGGAGGGATGGGGTGTTTGGCGAGCCTCGCTGCAAAACCGATGTAGAATCGGACCACTTAATAATCAACTGTTCAATGGCATCCCCCCAATCTCCCGGCCCACCCATCCCTTGCCCATTGATTGATGAGGCCCCAGCTTCTCCTCCAACTGCTCACCGCCAGGCCGCGTAACGCCCGGGCCAGGGGCTACACCATGGTGGCGGGCATCCTGGTGGTCGCTTCCCTGCTGGTGGGCACCCTGGGCTTGCTTGCCCTTGTGAACGGGACGAAATTAGGCGCCCTTTTCAGTAGCGAATACCGCGATGCCCAGTCGGTGGCCGATTCTGGCGCCAGCCGGATCATCAACACCTTCAACCAGCCGCAAAACAGACAATTGCTGGTGGCCGGCGGCACGCCCCCCAGCCAGTGGAGCACCAGCAATCAGGACCTGCAAAGTCCCTGCCTCTCCTCCACGGGCGGCAGACCAGGCACCAACGGGATGCCAACCCAACAGGCCGTGAATTTTGCCGATGGCCAATTTCGCGACTTGGAGACTCTTGAGGCTACTAGCCAAGCCCAACGGCGCTTCAAGCTGCTTTCGGTGCGCTATTCCGCCGGCGAGGGCGGTAGCAGCAATCGCCGCAGCATTTACCGAACCTTCCTAGCCAATGGCAATACCCTCAGCCAAGCGGGAGCCATTCCGGCTGGCAGCAGCTTCAACAGCCTGGTCAATCTCGATTATCCAGATGGGGGGGACGCCCTTAACCCTGGCGGCAACACCGGTTTGATTGCGCTCACCGTGGAGGGCCGCCTCTACCGGGCCGATGGCAGCTACACCACCTCCACAATCACAAAGGAATTCGAGGTGGTGCCCAAATGCTGCGGCGGCTCCTTCGGCGGCAATGGCTCCGGCGGCAGCGCCGATGACAGCCCGGCAGCCAGCCTGGGGGCCGATAGACGCAGCTGCGGCCTGGATTTTGGCCTGATTGTGGGCCTGAATAATGGCAGGATGTTTAGCAACAGGGCCAACGACCGCTTCACCCGCACCAACCAGGCTGGCGAGGTGGTGAGTATCAATTCGATTCTGGGGGTGGTTGCCAATCCGGGCCACGGCTGGAACCGCACGGCCTCCAGCCTTTCGGGCGGCAGCGAAGTGGGTTGCCGCACCATGCCAAGCACTTGTAATACCAGCGCCGATGACCATCCCCTGGGGAATGATCTCGGGGGCAACAATACCCTAACCAGCCTATTCCAAACCATTATCGCCAGCACAGCTGGCAACGGCACGCCCAGGAATTGCCCCCAAATCGATGACTTTAACAATCCGGCCCATCCCTATGGCAATCGGGCCTCGGTTGCCGGGCGCGCCGCCTCCTGCGTGCCAATCATGCCTCTCCACCTTCAATCGCCGGGCCTGCCATCCATCCAAAGCAGCTATACCTATTCTTGGACACCACAGGCCAACTTGGCGTTGAATCCATTAGCAAGGTACCCTTATGACGTCACCCAGAGAGCTATTAACTCAAGCAACAACGCCTCGATCAGCAATGGCTATCCGATCATCAAGGCAGCAGAAGAAGATGGCTTCGACGTTTGGATTCGGGCAAACGATTCCTTTTGCCAATTAGTTGACATTCCTCATTATGGATGCGGGTGGTACATTGGTGCTCAGCCTGTTCTGGAGTATTGCAATACGAAGTATCTGCCCAACAATCGATGCGCGTCCATCTACGACCCAGAAAATCCCTCCCAGATCCACACATGGGCAGCTATCTCCTTGCCAGCCTACGTTTCGTGGGCTTACGGAATTAGTGACGATTTCACTTCCTATGGGTGGGAAAACAGCTTAAACGAGCGCCACCCGCTCCGTTCAATCGGCGGAAGAAGTTCTGGCTCAATTCCCCGATGGCCATCACTGTGGACACTGTCACAGGAAGGAAACATGAGTTTCCAATGGGGTGCCGTAAAATTTTTGCTTCCTGGCGGGGGCGGCCCTGCAAGCTGGGGCGGCAGCCCCAACAACACCAACACCACGGCCCCTGCCATGGCCAGAGCAGTTAATCTCTACGCATTAATCAATCCAGTCTTGTCAATTCAGTTTAATAGAACGACTCAAGGCGCCAGCAACTCCTCTACCAATTCAGTTTTTAGGGTTGATTACAGCTTCACCCCAGACCCAAACGATCCCGCAAAAGGGGTCACAACCAACCAGCCAGTCAACACCGATGAAGGCTGGATACCGATTGCGACTCTGCACGCCAACGGTGAGATCAGGAAAAATGGCACATTCGTAAGCAATTGCAAGGAAATAATTCCGTTCATTCCCCGCCCAAGGATATTGCATTGGCGGTGCAATATACTCATTCCTCCACAAGCCTATGCATCCACCAATCCCTTTCGCCATTTCGTCAAATTCCGAGTGAGGGCTAACAGCAACTTTAGCAACATCCCCATCACAGGGCAAGACCCGATTCAAGAAGCCGCTCTAAATGTATTTGCCATTACATCGGATCTCTCGGGTGACAACCCGACCGACTCGTCAGTTGTAAGGTTTGATCCGGGCTTTACTTACTACCAAAACTGGTGCGAATGGTTGTCTGACAGATTCCACTGCCTTGGACCAACCATAGACCTGGCCGGAGCTGCCAATAACTTGTACATAGACACTACCCACAGACCCATTAGCTTCTACTACAACAGCCCATATGACACAAGGGGAATCAGCATGGAGCAACCCTTAATCAAGCTCTCTGCTGGGGCATCCATTTTCCACGTGGCCTGCCCTAGAGATGGCGACATATGGACCACCCCACCCAAGGAAAACTGCAAAACCCCAGTAAACGAGAGCGCATTTAGCCCGGTTGGCGACTACGGGCGGCTAAACTTTTTCGGAAGGGGCACAGCCCCAGCAAACACTTGCAATGATTCCGGGCTAAGAGACCAACCCTGTAATCAGGTCATTGTGATTGACACCAACTCCGATGGAGGGAAGCGATCCAGTCTTTATGGGGCCTGGCTCTACTTCCCCTGGGGTCATGTGGCCTTCTGCGGAATAACATCAACGGGACGGTGTTCACTGTCAGATTCCCTAACGGCCCCGGCCGATGACAGTTTGAGTTTCTTCGGGCGGCTCTGGGTGAGGTCCCTGAGCAGCGGCGGCCAGGCCCATTTGCGCATTGCAGCGTCACCCTCTACGAGCCTCAGCTCCCAGGTTGGGGCCATTAACTGGACTGGAATCGATTGGGTGGCCCGAGCACCAACGTCAAGGCGATATTTTGAGCTCTTTTAGCATGACGAAAACGATTCTGCGCAAACGGGCCCATAGGCGGGCGCTAGCTGATCGGGGCACTGGACTGCTGGAGCCCTTGATGGTCTCGGTGATGCTGTTCCTGACCGTGGCTGCTATGGCAAATGTGTTCAACGGCATCACCCGCAGCATGGCATCCATGCAAAAACGGCAGACGATGGATGTCGCCATCGAGAAATACCTTGCGGACGCCTCGTCCCTGGCTCGCGAATACACCTGCTGCAGTGGCCAATGCAAAACCGAAGGCCCGACCGAGACCGACTTCGGCGTTGACAAACCTTGCGCCACCAACGACTCCAGGGACGATCGTTATTTCTTTCCCCAGCTAGATCTAGCCACCACCAAAACAAAGTTCGACGGCACAAGCACACCCATAGAACCATTGGCCGTTGAACAACTCTGCGCCGACAACAAGAACGATGCTTTTATGAGTGAATTTCGTAAAGCCGTGGAAGGCTGGGCCCCTCCTACACATACCCGCAGGGAGGTTTTAGTTCGGCCCAACAAGACCCTAAGCATCAAGCTATTTAATCGCGACAACAATAATCTCGTCCGAGTAGCGATGATCACCCCGAAAATGGCCGACTTCTGTCCATGAGGATTCTATCCATGATCATGCTTGCCAAGCCTCCCCTCCCCAGGGTTGCCGTGCCCAGGGTTAACCTAGCCAAGATTGGCCTGCTGTCTAACTGGCGCAGCGGGCATCGGCACCGGGCCTTCACTTTGCCCGAATTGCTGGTCACCATAGCCGTGCTTGGGATTGTTAGCGCCGTGGCGCTCACCTCCTCCACCTATTTTCTGCGCAAGGATCGGGCCGACGCCGCGGTGAACGAGCTGGCTGGCTGGCTGGAGGCGATGCAGGCAAAGGCGGGCAGCGAGGGTCCCTGCGGCTGGGTGCTCAGGCGAGGAGATACCCTCCCACTCGGCACCACTTACGCGCACGCGATGGGAACTAACCGTTTCGGATGTACGGAGAGAGAAGAGCTGAAGCTACCGTCCGTCGATGGGGCCAAATTTTACAACGTTGGGGCGGCGATCAATGGGAGCAGCGACATACCCAGCTCGGATCCCGAGGCAGTCGTGTGGTTTACGCGCCGCAGCGGGATTGTGGCCAATGGCAAACAAATTATAGTCAAAATCTCCGTCAATGGCGAACCACCCTTGCGCTGTCTGAAAGTTGCCTTTGGCATCATTTACACCGGCATCAACAAAAACACGCATGTTGCCACCGACCCAGCCATCACCTGCGAGGATTGGCAACGTTCATGAAAAAAGAAGCTCTGGCAGGGGGGCAGCCCCGCTCCAACGCAAGCAACCCAGGCTTCACCCTGGTGGAATTGGTGATTGGGGGGGTGCTATCCAGCCTGGTGATCGGATCGATCGCCGTGGTTGCCGTTAACCAAATCAAAGTAGCCGAACGGGTGGTTATCCTCAATAGCATTAATCGCAACACTAGACGAGTAGCCGACCTACTCAAGACGGAAGCCGATGAAGCCTGTCTTATTTCTTTCGAAAGCATACGCACATCGGCAACCCCGCCCGACACTCCCTGCAGACCAGATGGCGCACCGACCCACTGTACCTCTGGAAGAAATTTGTATGATAGACATCACACTAAATTGTTCCTTTTGGTGCCGATTCAAAAGAACGACAACACAATTGAATACGCCAATATCGAATATTACCTCAGCAGCACCGAATTGCGGCGTACTGGCCCCCAAGTTGATATCGATGGCCAGCTGCTTCCCGGCACCGATGTCGCAGGCAGCATCGTCATGAGCAACCTCCTATCACCTAAATTCCAACTGGGTAATAATTGCTCCTGGGTTCGCTTTGAATGGAAACCGAGATACAAAGGCAGAAGTTATTCCGCGCGATCAATAACTCTTCGCGCCAACAGCTTCCGATGATCACCCATCCCAGCAGCTCCGCTAGGGGCCCTGGCAACCCACCCCTAAAGGGCCAAACCAAGCTGGGTTCTGGCAAGTCTGGGCTGGCACTGCGGGCCCCTGCCCCAGGCCGAGGCGATCCGATCGCAGCCGAAGTGGAACACCAGGGCCGCCGGTAGCTGGATGCTGCTATTGGCCTGCTGGCCGTTTTCCAGCAGGCCGGCTATCCTCAACACTTGCGCAAAAGGATGGCCAGGAGATTTCAACCAACCAAAGGAATTAGCATGGCGGCGCAAGATGGCCATTCCTCCAGAAGCCTAAGCCTCCCCAAATCGCTTTTGCCATTTTGTTAATTTCCGAGTAAGAGTTAACAGCAACTTTAGCTATTCCTCAATTTCCGGACAAGATCCGATTCAAGCAGCTAGTCCAAACAAAATGGCCATTGCCTCGGATGGCTCGAAGCCAACCCGACCGACTCGTCAGTTGTAATTGTTGATCTGAGACTGGCCTCCTAGCAAAGCTGGTGCGAAATCCCTGCCGATCGACGCGGCAACGCCGATGCTGGGGCCCCCTTCCTAGCTGGCTGGCGCTGCCTTGAACCAACCATAGACCTGGCCGGAGCTGGCAATACCTTGTACATAAACACTACCGATAGCCCCATTAGCTTCTATTTCATCAGCGCTACTATCGCAAGGGGGATCAGCATTGGGCAACCCTTAATCAAGCTCCCTGCTGGGGCCCCAATTCTCCAAGTAGCTTGCCCCAAAGCTGGCGTCAAGGAGAGCAGCCCACCGATTGAAAACTGCCCAACCCCAGTAGACGCCAGCGCCTTTCATCGAGTGAGCGCCTACGGGCGGCTCAACTGTTCCGAAAGCATCCAGCCCCTGCCACCACCTGCAAGGGCTCGGGCCTTGTCAACCAAGCCTGCAATCAGGTCATTGTGATTGACACCAACTCCGAGGGGGGAGAGAAGTGATCCAGCCTTTACGGGGCCTGGCCCTACTTCCCCTGGGCTCCTGGGGCCTTCTGCGGTAGTCCTCAAAAGGGACGCTGTTCCCTCTCGGAGACCCTAGCGGCCCCGGCTGATGACAGTTTGAATTTCAAGCGCCAAGGCAGGGGCCCTGAATTGGATCGGAATCGATTGGGTGGCCCAATCAACAACCCCAAGGCGAAGTTTTAGGCTACGTTGACATGATGAAAGCGATTCTGCGTCAACGCCCCCCCCGCCAGCCGTTGGCTGATCGGGGCATGGGCCTGCTGGAGCCCTTGCTGCTCTCGCTGATGCTGTTGATGGCCGTTTCTGCCATGGCAAACGTGTTCAACAGCATCAGCCGCAGCATGGTGACAACCCAAAAACAGGTGATCAGGCAGGCCTCCATCGATGACAACCTTCGCCAAATCAAGGCCCTGGCTCGCCGATTCACCTGCTGCGCTGGCACCTGCAGCACCACAGCCCCAGTCAACGTTGGGGTGGGCCAACCCTGTGCCACCACCAACCCCATGGACGATCGGTTTTACTTTCCCCAGCTGGATCTAGCCAGCACCACAACTCCTTTCCCCAATACAAGCACATCCTCCGAACCATTAGCCGTTGGCCAACTCTGCACAACCGCCAACAACACGGTCTTTATGGCCCCCCTTAAAACAGCGGTGGATTCTTTGCCCGCTCCCACCGATACCACCCGTTCGACATCCATTCAAGACTCCAAGATCCTGAGGGTCACCTACATGAACGTCAACGGAAGCACCATCCGAGAGGAGACCATCATCCCGAAAATGGCCGACTTTTGCCCATGATGGTGCTATCAATGATGGGGCTTGCCAAACCTGCCATGCCCAAGCCTGCCCTGGCCAAGATTGGGCTGCCGCCTAACTGGCGCAGCCGGCGCCGGCACCAGGCCTTCACGTTGATCGAGATGGTGGTCACCGTGGCCGTGCTTGGCATTGTTAGCGCCGTAGTGTTTACCTCCTCCGACTATTTTCTACGCCGGGATCGGGCCATCGCCGCGGTGAACGAGCTGGCTGGCTGGCTAGAAGCGATGTCCGCCAAGGCGGGCAGCGTCGGTCCCTGCTGGTGGGTGGTCAGGCGAGGAGCCAACCTCGAGCCCGGCACCCCTTACGCGTACTCATCCGGGGCGGGGTGCACGGAGAGAACAAACTTGATGCTGCCGGTCATCGATGGGGCCAGATCCTATACAGTTACTGCGGAATTCCCAAATGGGGAATGGGTACCCTTTATCGATCAACAGGCATGGATGGCGTTTAGTCCACGCAGCGGGGTTGTGGCCGATGGAAAAGATATCATTATCAAAGTCGCCGTGAATGGCGAACCACCCATCCGCTGCGTGGGAATTTCCTTTGGCAGCATTATCACCGGCATCAACAATGCCACGGGTGATGCCGACAACAACACCTGCACGGTTTGGCAGCAGTCATGATAAAAGAAGCCCTGGTGGGGGGCCTACCCCGCATTAAAGCGAGCAAACAGGGATTCACCCTGGTGGAGTTGTTGATCGGCGCTGCGCTGTCCTCCCTTGTGTTGGGATCGCTCGCCGTGCTGGCCGTTCAGCAAATCAAGCTAGGCAATCGCGTGGTTGGCTTCACGGACGTGAATAGAAACTTTCAGCGCCTATCCAATCTGCTCGAGATTGAAACCGGTGAAGCCTGCATGCTACGCAAAGGCGTCAGCCCCCGCACAACGGCAACCTTGCCCGACACCCCCTGCAAACCAGAGGCCACCTCGGCCTGTGCATCGCCATCCTCAGCCAATGAGCTATGGCTCCTAGTGCCGATTCCAGCTGCCAACAACCGCATCACTTACGCCCCAATCCGCTATTACCGCAGCGGCACCCTGTTGCTGCGGGATGGTCCCCAGGTGGATCCCAATGGCCTGCTCACCACCACCACGGCCACGGGCAGCCGCGTCCTCACCAACATCTCCAGGTTTGTTCCCACGGTGTCAACGGATTGCACCTGGGTGAGCCTGGATGTGGGCGTGACCTACCCGGGCAGGGCTGAGGTGCGCCGCAGCCTCAGCCTCTACTCCGGCGGCTCGGAGATGATCAACTAAGTGCCGCAGTGCCGCTGGGGCCCCAGGCAAGCCCCCACCCACGGGCCAAACCAGGCTGGGGCCTGGCAAGTCTGGGCTGGCGCTGCGGGCCCCTGCCTCAGGCCGAGGCGATCCGATCGCAGCCGAAGTAGGGCACCAGGGCCGCCGGCAGCTGGATGCTGCCATCGGCCTGCTGGCCGTTTTCCAGCAGGGCGGCCATGGTGCGGCCGATGGCCAGGCCGCTGCCATTGAGGGTGTGCACCAGCCGGGTGCCCTTGCCCTCCTTAAAGCGGATGGAGGAGCGCCGGGCCTGGAAATCGGCGCAGGTGCTGCAGCTGGAGATTTCCCGGTAGGCGCCGGCCCCCGCCAACCACACCTCCAAATCGAAGGTGCGGGCGGCCGAGAAGCCCAAATCGCCCGTGCAGAGCTCCAGGCGGCGGTAGGGCAATTCCAGGGCCTCCAGCACCGCCTCGGCATCGAGGGTGAGCTGGCCATGGGCCGCCTCCGAGTGGTCGGGATGGCAGAACCAATAGAGCTCCACCTTGTGGAACTGGTGCAGGCGAATCAGGCCGCGGGTGTCGCGCCCGTAGGAGCCGGCCTCACGCCGGAAGCAGGGGGTGAAGGCCACGTAGCGCAGGGGCAGCTGGTCGGCCGGAATCAGCTCGTCGCGGTGCAGGGAGGTGACGGGCACCTCGGCGGTGGGGGTGAGCCAGAGGTCGTCGCCCTCGCAGCGAAAACTCTCCTCGGCAAACTTGGGCAGCTGGCCCGAACCCGTGAGGCTGGCGCTGTTCACCAGGATCGGGGGCAGCACCTCCCGGTAGCCCTTGGCGGCATGGAGGTCAATCATGAAATTGATCAGGGCCCTCTCCAGCCGGGCCCCCGCGCCCAGCAGGGTCACAAAGCGACTCTGGGCGATGCGCACGGACCGCTCACTATCCACCAGGCCGAGGCGCTCGGCGATCTGCCAGTGCTCCTGCAGGGTTTCGCCGGCGGCCGCCAGCCGGGGCGTGCCCCAGCGCTTCACCTCCACGTTTTCGGCTTCGCTGCGGCCGTCGGGGCTGAGCGCCGAGGGCAGGTTGGGCAGGGTGAGCAGCTGGTCCCTGAGTTTGGTTTCGAGGGCCTTGACCTCCTCCTCCAGCACCGCCACCTGCTGCTTGATGCGGTTGCCCTGGTCGCGCAGGGCCTGGAGTTCGGGGGCGTCGGCGGCGACGCCGCCGCGGATGCGCTGGCCCACCTCCTTACCAATGCGGTTGCCCTCGGCCTGCAGGTCACTGCGACGCTCCTGCAGATCGCGCTCCTGCTGGGCGATCAACTGCGGACCCGTGAGATCGATGCTGATGCCGCGGCGGGCCAGCTGCTGGCTGATCAGGTCGGGGGTATCGCGCAGGAGACGCTGGTCGAGCACGGGCCTCGGGGCATGGAAGCCGCAGCCTAGGGGCCGCCCCCTGGAGCGCCACCGGGCCCAGGGGGGTTCGGCAAGCGACCCAGCCGGGCCCGTTGGGGGAGGCCCCGTTCCAGGGTGCAGCGCCGCAACACTGCCTGAAGACGCTGGCCTTAGGAGCTGTCCTCAAATGCCGCTCTTTAGTAGCTGTGCTTTGGAGCTGCCCCAAGGAGCTGTGCTTTGGAGCTGCCCTTAGAAACTGCGATTAGCAGCTGTCCTTAGGAGCAACTCAGAGCACCTGAACCACTTCGTCGACTTCGGGGATGGCTTCGCGCAGCTTGCGCTCGATGCCCATCTTCAAGGTCATGGTGCTGCTGGGGCAGGAGCCACAGGCACCCTGGAGCCGCACCTTCACGATCGGTCCATCGATTTCAACCACTTCGACGTTGCCGCCATCGGCCATCAGGTAGGGGCGCAGCTCATCGAGGGCCCGCTCCACGTTGGCCAGGGTGAGGGCGCGGGGGTCGAGCTCGGCGGCGCCATCGAGGGCCTCCGGGGCCGGATCCACCGGGCTGGTGGGCGCCGTGGGGTCTGCGCTGGTGATTGGTGCGGTATCGGTGGCCATGAACTTTTTGTCTAACTATGCCGAGCTTAGGAAGGCGGCCCCAGGCCTGGCAGCCCTGCTGGCTGGGGGAAGCGGCCCGCCGCCAGCAGCGCGGGGCTGGGCCGGGATGCCAGCGGCCCTGGGGGCGGCCCCAGGGCCTCCTTAGGATTGGGGCCCTTGCGGCGGTCCATGGGGCCCGCCGGCCCGCAGCCTGTCCATGACCGACGTTCCCGTTCAGCGGATCCGCAATTTCTGCATCATTGCCCACATCGACCACGGCAAATCGACCCTGGCCGACCGGCTGCTGCAGACCACCGGCACGGTGGCGGCCCGGGACATGCAGGAGCAGTTCCTCGACAACATGGACCTGGAGCGGGAGCGCGGCATCACGATCAAACTCCAGGCGGCCCGGATGGAATACAGGGCCGCCGATGGTGAGATCTATATCCTCAACCTGATTGATACCCCCGGCCACGTCGATTTCTCCTACGAGGTGAGCCGCTCCCTGCAGGCCTGCGAGGGGGCCCTGCTGGTGGTGGATGCCAGCCAGGGGGTGGAAGCCCAAACCCTGGCCAATGTCTACCTGGCCCTGGAAAATGATCTGGAGATCATTCCGGTGCTCAACAAAATTGATCTACCCGGCGCCGATCCCGAACGCATCGCCGCCGAAATCGAAGCGATTATTGGCCTCGACACCACCAATGCGATCACCTGTTCCGCCAAAACCGGCCTGGGCGTGGCGGCGATCCTGCAGGCCGTGGTGGATCGGGTGCCGCCGCCGCCGGATCGGATTGCGGAGCCGCTCAAGGCCCTGATTTTCGATTCCTACTACGACCCCTACCGGGGCGTGATTGTGTATTTCCGGGTGATCAGTGGCACCATTGCCCGCAAGGACAAGGTGCTGCTGATGGCCAGCGGCAAAACCTACGAACTCGATGAGGTGGGGGTGATGGCGCCGGACCAGCGCCAGGTGGACTCCCTCCATGCCGGCGAGGTGGGCTACCTCTCGGCCTCAATCAAGGCCGTGGCCGATGCCCGGGTTGGCGACACGATCACCCTGCTGGCCAACCCGGCCGCCGAAGCCCTGCCCGGTTATACCGAGGCCAAGCCGATGGTGTTCTGCGGCCTGTTCCCCACCGACGCCGACCAATACCCGGACCTGCGCGAGGCCCTCGACAAGCTGCAGCTCTCCGATGCGGCGCTCAAGTATGAGCCGGAAACCAGTAGCGCCATGGGCTTTGGCTTCCGTTGCGGCTTCCTGGGCCTGCTGCACATGGAGATCGTGCAGGAGCGGCTCGAGCGCGAATACGACCTCGACCTAATCGTGACGGCGCCCTCGGTGGTGTATCAAGTGAACCTGCTGGATGGCAGCATGATGCTGGTGGATAACCCGGCCACCCTGCCCGATCCCCAGAAACGCGAATCGATCGAAGAGCCCTATGTGAAGCTGGAGATCTACACACCCAACACCTATAACGGCGCCCTGATGGAGCTCTGCCAGGAGCGCCGCGGCGAGTTCATTGACATGAAATACATCACCACCGACCGGGTGACGCTCCACTACGAAATGCCCCTGGCCGAAGTAGTGACCGACTTCTTCGACCAGATGAAGAGCCGCACCAAGGGCTACGCCTCGATGGAATACAGCCTGATCGGCTACCGCAAGAACGAACTGGTGCGCCTCGATGTGTTGATCAATGCCGAAAAGGCCGATCCGCTCACCACCATCGTGCACCGGGATAAGGCCTACAACGTGGGCAAGGGCCTGGTGGAAAAGCTCAAGGAACTGATCCCCCGCCAGCAGTTTAAAATTCCGATCCAGGCCTCGATTGGCAGCCGGGTGATTGCCAGCGAAAGCATCAGCGCCATGCGCAAAGATGTGCTAGCTAAATGCTACGGCGGCGACATTTCCCGTAAGAAAAAACTCCTGCAGAAACAGGCCAAGGGCAAAAAACGCATGAAGGCCATGGGCAAGGTGGATGTGCCCCAGGAGGCCTTCATGGCCGTGCTCAAACTCAACCAATAGGGCCTGGCATCTGGCTGCCTAGAGCCAGTTCACTGGAGCCATCTCGCTAGACCTGATTCACTAGAGCCATCAAGCCAAACCTGATTCGCCCGAACCCCTTCACTAGATCTAGCTCGATAGAACTGGGTCTCGGGTTTAGCTCTGCAGAACTGTTTTAATAAAAGTCTTTGGCTAGAGAAAGTTCGCTAAATCCGTTCCGTTAGAGCTGGCTTGTAAGGGCTGGTTCCAGGCTGACCTCGCCAGGGCTGGCGCCCCGATCCCTGCGGGCCGGGCCAGGGCCGTCTGTGTGGAGTTGCCGACCCCGCCGCCTGGCCCGGGGGACTGGGGCGCCCAGGCCCGGGAATGCTCCGACCCCCACCGCTGGAGGGCCCGCCGATGGCAGCAGGCCTGGCAAGACAATCCAACCGGCCTGGGCGGCCCAGGCGCCGCCATGGCGAGGCGGGCTTGGTGATGCCCCTGGCCCTGGTGGCCGGCCTGGTGCTCGCCACCAGCAGCATGGGCCTGCTGGGCGCCGCCCTGGCCTCCCGCCAGGCCCTGGGCGCCGACCAGCGCCGCCGCCAGGCCGATGACGGCCTGCGCGACCTGGCCCAACTGCTGGCCCAGCACCTGGTGGGGCAGCAACCAGAAGCGCTGGATCCAGCCGGCCCCAGCCCGGCGCTCCTGGCCCTGGCCCTGCCGGCCCGCTGGCAGCTGGCGGACTTGCACTGGCAACCGAGCCCGCCCGCGGACCCGTCCCTGGCCAGCTTGCGGATGAGACTCACCGGCCCGCGGGGCGAGCAACGGCTGGGGCTGGTGCACTTCGAGCGCTCGGCCCAGGACGGCCGCATCACCGGCCTGCGCCAGGAGGGGGCATGAACCTGGTTGAAGTGATGCTGGCCGGCCTGGTGTTTGCCCTGGCCAGCGCCGGCTCCCTCGAAGTGATGGCGGGCCTGGGCCGCGCCCTCGGCGGCGAACAGCAGGCCGAGCTGGCCGGCGAGCGCCTGGAGGCGGAACTGCGCCGCAGCCAGGCCCAGGTGCGGGCCGGAGCCCAGCAGCAGCCCTTCACCGACCTGGCCTGTGAGGCGCCCGACCGGATGCTGCTGCACCTGCTGGGCGAGTCGGCCGCCAGCCCAGGCGACCCCCAGGCAACCCCTGGAGGTGACGCCGAAGCGATGCAGCGCCAGGTGAGCCTGGTGGCCCCGGGCCTGGTGCGCTTGCAGGTGTCCTTGGCGCAGGGGCGCTGGCAGCGGCAGCGGCTGTTCAGCACGGCGGCCTATGGCCTCTGCCCGGGCCCTGGGGAGCCGGTTGGATGACCCTCACCGAACAACTGCTGGTGCTGGGCTTGCTCGGCGGCCTGGGTTGCTTCGGCCTGGCCGCTAGCCAGGAGCAACACCAGCGCCAACGGGTCGAGGCGGTGGCGGGCGAGCTGCTGGCCGGGATCCAGCTGGCCCGGGCCGAGGCGGAGCGGCGCCAGCAGGCCTGCGGCCTCAGCCTGCACGCCCTGGGCTGGCAGGACCCCATCGATGGCAGCCTCGCGGCCTGTGCCACGGCCTTAAAGGGTTTCAGCGAAGCCGTGGACCTGCACCACTCCCTGCCGCCCACCCTGCGCTTCAGCGCCAACGGGCTGGTGATCGATGGCGGCCTGGTGGTGCTCAGCCGCAGTGGCACGGCCCTGCGCCGCTGCCTGGTGATGGCCCTACCCCTGGGGATCGTGCGCCTGGGCCGCTACGGGGCCGACCCGGCCGGGGCCCTAACGGCCAGCCATTGCCAGCCGGAACAATGAGACTTTCTCTGCCGAAAGGGCAGCCTTTGGGGGAGTTCCTTGGGGCAGTTTTGCCGCTACCAATGGCGCTCCCAGGCTTTCCGCCCAAAAAGTTGGTTCACCTGAGGAGTTCGCCCCAGCCCAAGCTGCCGCCAGGACCCAGGCTGGCCAGCCCGGCGGCAAGGGGGCCCAACGCGAAGCGCGTAGTGGGCCGCTCCGGCGGCTTCACCCTGGTGGAGCTGCTCCTCGCCCTGGGCCTGGGCCTGCTGCTGGCGACCTGGCTGCTGGAGGCCCTGCTCTCCCAGGGGTCCCTGGCCGCCAAAGTGTTCGAGCGGCTGCACCAGCGCCAGTTCGAACGGCGGGCCCGGCGCCTCATCGAGGACGACCGCCGCCTGGCCAGCCTGGCCAGTCGCCAACCCGGGGACCAGGCCCCGGCCTGCAACCTGGCGGGCCGCCAGCCCCTGCTGCACCTCAGCCTGGCCCCGGGCCAGCCGCCGATCACCTGGAGCGTGGGCGCGGCGCCCTCCTCCATTTGGCGCGGCCAGGTGTTGATGCGCTGCGGCCCGGCCTATGGCCTCGATGGCCAGCCCAACCTCACCGGCAGCTGGCAAAACCGGGTGGTGCTGGACCAGGCGGAGGGGTTTGAGATTGCGCTTTGAGACCCACCCGCCAGCCCAGCAGCAACGGCGCCCTGGCCAAAAATGGGGGCGCTTGATTCCTGCCGAGCGCAGCGAACAAACGGCAAAGCCGTCATTCGATCTCGAGCCCGTAGATGGCGCGAGCCCCGGTCCCATCGGGCAGGCCAGGCAGCTGGTTAAGGCGAATCGCCTGGCCCTGGGGGCCAAATAGGGCCAGGGTGCGGATCGTGCTGACCTGGCCAGCCGCAACGCGCTGGCTGATGTCCAACCGGGGCTGGCGCTGCCGCAGGCGCAGGGGCTGGCAGGGCCGATGGGCCTGGCCTTGCAAACAGAGATCGGCCCCGCCAACCCCGGGGGCCAGGGTCAACCAGAGGCGCCGCTGGCGGGTCTGCAGTCGACTGGCCAAGGGGCCCGAAAGATCCCGATCGGCATAGACATAGAGCTGATTGCTCAGCAGGGGGCTAGCCCAGATGCGCACCAGCGGCCTGGCACCGGGGCGGATCACCAGATCGGAAGCCTCGGGCACAAACCATTGGTTGGGGTTTAACACCACGCCAGCCCAGCGGAAGCCGGCAGCCCGCTGGGGGAAATCCTTGCTGGAGCGCTGAACGGCATCGAGGCCCCCAATCCAGGCCCCAGGGGCCCGATTCAGGGGGAAAAGGACATACCCATCCTTACTAACCTGACAGCCATTGACAGACTTACAGAGCGCCAACATCTGGGCGACGGCATCGGTTAAACCCAAATGATTGGAACCCAAATTATGGAAACTAAAATGATTGGAACTAAAATCAATGGCGCCCAAATCAAGGGCGAAAAACTGATAACCCAGATCCCTGGCCAGTTGGGCCTCCGCCAGGAGCCCCTGGCTGGAGGCCTGGGCGAAGATCAGGTCGGCTGGGCCGAGCTTGACGGCGCCGTAATTGCTGGCAAGGCCGCTGGCCGGGAAGGCCGCAAAGGTGTCATACACGCCGCTGCGCAAGCGGCTTTCGATCAGGCCGGGCTCGGGGTAGCTGGTGTAGGGAGCAAACCAAACCCGGGGAAGGGGAGCGCTGCCGGAACGCTGCAACAGCTGGGCCAGGGAACCCGGAGCCGGCCCCTTAACAACCGGTTGCTGCAGGATCGAGCGAATCGCCAGCCAGCCACTGCTGGTGAGCAGTTCGATGCCAATCCAGATGGCCAGCAGCGCGAAGAACACCAGGCTGCGATCCCGCCCTTGGGACGCTGTCATCGCAAGCGCCTCCGCAGGGAGGCATCCAGCACAGAGGCCAGCAGCAACACGCTGGCTCCGTAAACAAACACCGTGTAGCGATTGAGCGAGCGCAGCACCGGGCTCACCAGCACCGCAAACAGGGTTCCCAGGCCACCGATGGTCATGCAGAACAAGCCCAAAAAGGTGACCAGGCCCAGCAGCAGGGCAAAGAACGCAATCGGTTCGGCCTGGCTATCGGGCTGGGCTGGCCTGGCCAGCACAGGACTGCCCTGGGCCCGGCTGGGATCGGCAGAACTGGGCTGGGCTGAGTTTGGCTGGGCTGGGCTGGGGCCCCGTCGGGCCAACTGCCAAAGCGCCACCAACCAGGCGATCGGAATCAGCAGGCTGCCGCTGGATATCCAATAGGACTCCGTAGCTGTGGACACGCCGCTTTCAACGAAGGCCTGATTAACAAGCCCAATCCAAGGCGGCGGAATCAGCCAGGTGAAGGGCAACAAGCCATAGAGAAATTGCTCATTGGGCGAGCGGGGCATCACCCAGGAGGCTGGGGGTCCAGCCCCAGCCACGGCCAGCAGGTTGGGCGACTGGGCCAAGACGATAATCGCCAGAAAACCAAGCACAAACAGACAGCCCGCTGCTGCCAGCCGGCCCAAAATTGCGGGTTCAAGCGTGCGCGTGGTGGCCAAAAACAGCAACAGGGCCAGGCAGGCCAGGATCTGCAGAACCAGAAAAACAATGTAGTAATCCTGGGCGGGAAAACAGAGCAAGCCGGCCAGGGCCCCCGAGCCCAGCACGCCCCAACTGACGCGGCGCGCCTGCAGGCTGCGCCAGAGCCCATGGCAGGCCAGCAGGCCCGGAATGATCGGCCAGAGCATGGCCAGGGACAAATGGCCGATGCGGGAGAAGGAGCAGGGCGCTGTGGTGATCACAAAGGCCACCACCAGGCTGGTGTCGCTGCGAAAGCCGGCCCGGCGGCAGGCCAGCAGGGCCAGGCCAAAGGTGAGCAGGAGGCCGAGCACCAGGAAGGCCTGGGGCGGGTTGAGCGGCGAATGCTGGCTCAACTCACAGCTCAGCCAGGCCACCACCTGGGCCGGCCGGGAGCTGCTGAACCCGGCCGTGGCAGGGGCGCTAACGCCCTCGCCAAGCCAGCCCAATAGGAAGCGTGGGCCCTGGCAGGCGCTAGTGATGCCAAAGCTTTCCGCCACCTGGTCCGCCGAAGTGCGGCCCAGGCGGAGCAGGGCGGGAATCCAGGCCCCAATGGCCAGCAGGGGCAGCCCAAGGGGCAGAACGGCTGGCGCCTGCCAAAGCCGTGGCAACAGGCCCTTCAATCGCAACATCCCTTTGCTTGCGTCCTAGGTTAGGGCCAAAAAGAGGGGCTTGGGATCTAACCCCGAGCCGACGATTAGCGTTGGCGAAGGGTGGCTCGCGCTAGGCCAGTGCGGCACCCAAGGGCGGCGGCAACACCCCATCGAACCTCACTCCCTAGGCAGCCGCAATTGAATTGCCCAGCCAACCCATCTCGGACCCACGGGCAGGAAAGCCATCCTGGACAGACCCATCCCAATGGGGCCCTAAATCATTGCCTGGAGGCAATCGGGCAGCCCTAGCCCACTCGTGCACTCGCGATCGACTCCAATGCCATCTGGATCTCTGAATCGGAACGCAATCGAGGCCTGGATCAAGGGAAAGCGGTGACCGGAAACTTCATTGACAATTCTGGCCAACAGGCCATAAACCCAGGACAAGCCAATCATCATGGGAATGACATGCCCTTCAAGCAGCAGAATAACCCCTTTAACAAAGCTTGTTTCAGAAAACGAAAAAGCCTTGAATTCAAGCACCTTTATTCTTTATTTGACCAGGAATTGAACAAATCCTGGTCAAAACCAGGCCTACTTAGCAAATTTATCTAAATACAACCAGCAAGGAGTTAATCCCGAAACAAATAAATTGAGACTTGACTCAAATCGTCAAGCAGCACCAGCACAGGCCATGGAACCATCCGTATTGACTGTAATAATCGCTCGAGTTTGAGTGGATATTGTGGTATTCAAGCATCTAACAGTACCTGCGCCACTCCAAGCCTGAGAGGTAAGGGATCTTGTGGTAGCGGGGGAACCGCCACAAATAACGGTTGTACCAGACGGGGTTCGAATAGGAGTTGCAGCTATGTCTGCTTCAATCTGGAAGATGGCGCATTCCTTGGCAATGCCTACCAGCTCGCCGATTTTGGACTTGGAATCAGCCCTTGAGCGAGCACCGAGGAACTGGGGCAGGGCCACGGCCGATAGCAGGCCGATGATCGCCACCACGATCATCAGCTCAACCAAGGTAAAGCCCTGCTTAACAATGGATTGGCGAGTTCGCAGCTGGTGGAGCAGCTGCAGCTGCGTTTTGCTGTTCATATGAGAAGAGGCATGCAAGCAAAGAATCCAGTGGAAGTAATGGCCCTAGCGGTATATGGATCAACCCCATTTTAACGAAGCCTAATACAGGGTTGAACCAATAGGCGAAAATTTGGGTTTAATCTCGAAACGAATAAATCGAGCCTATACTCAATTCGTCAAACACCAGCACAGGTCATGGAACCATCCGTATTGACTGTAATAATCGCTCGAGTTTGAGCGGATATTGTGGTAGTCAAGCAGGTAACAGCAACTGTGCCGCTCCAAGCCTGAGAGGAAATGGATCTTGCGCTAACGGAGGAACCGCCACAAGTAACGCTTGTACCAGTCGGGGTTCGAATAGGAGTTGCAGCTATGTCTGCTTCAATCTGAAAGGTGGCGCATTCCTTGGCAATGCCTACCAGCTCGCCGATTTTGGACTTGGAATCAGCCCTTTGGCGGGCACCGAGGAACTGGGGCAGAGCCACGGCCGAGAGCAGGCCGATGATCGCCACCACGATCATTAGTTCCACCAAGGTAAAGCCCTGCTTAACCAAGGATTGCCGTGTTCGCAGCTGACGCAGCAGCTGCAGCTGGGTTTTGCTGTTCATTTGGGGCAAAGTTGATGCATCAACAAGACTAATCCTATCCACGTTGGCCCCAGCGGTCAACAGGTCAACCCCGTTTTAGCGAAGTCATAACGGGATTGATCGACTTGTCGGGAATTTATCGACCCAGGTCGATTGACTAACCTCGGCACGTGGTTTATATGCAGGGAGTCAGCGATCTGGATCGCCAGGACGAGGGTTCCATTGTCATTCGGCTGCCGCCCAATTCGGAAAGTCCTAGGGTTTAGGGCCTTCCCATAGAATTGCTTATCGCTTGTATTGGCGCCAGCTTTGCCTGATCCCCTGGGGCCGATTGGAGTGGGACTGGCCGGCCGCCTAGCCCGCTGGGGGCTGGCGATCGTGGCGATCTACGCCCTCATCGCGCTGGTCACGCCGCTCTTGGGGCACCTGGGCCTGCTCCCAGATGCCAATGGGGGCCTGGATAATCCCATTTACGCGCCCCCGTCCGCCAGCCATTGGTGCGGCACCGACCGGCTCGGCCGCGATGTCTGCGCCCGCACCCTGGCCGGCAGTGGCGTGGCCCTCCAGGTGGTGGCCCTGGCCCTGCTGCTGGCCACCCTGATCGGCGTGCCCCTGGGCATGCTCAGCGGCTACCTGGGCGGCGGCCTGGATCGGCTGTTGGTGCTGGTGATGGACACCATTTACACCTTGCCGGTGTTGTTGCTCTCGGTGGTGTTGGCCTTTTTGCTGGGCAAGGGCCTGCCCAACGCCGCTGCGGCCCTGTGCGTCGTGTATGTGCCCCAGTATTTCCGGGTGGTGCGCAACCAAACTGCCCAGGTGAAGGCGGAGTTGTTTGTGGAGGCGGCCCGCTCCCTTGGCGCCAGCCCCCTGTGGATCCTGCGCCGTTACCTGTTTCGCAACGTGATCACCACCGTGCCGGTGCTGCTGAGCCTCAACGCGGCCGATGCGGTGTTGGTGCTCGGCGGCCTGGGCTTCCTCGGCCTGGGCCTGCCCGAATCGATTCCCGAATGGGGCAGTGACCTGCACCAGGCCCTCGGCGCCGTGCCCACCGGCATCTGGTGGACGGCCCTTTATCCGGGCCTGGCCATGTTCGCCCTGGTGCTGGGCCTGTCCTTTTTAGGGGAGGGGCTGGAGGCCTGGCTCAGTGGCGCGGGTCGTCGGCCGCAGGAGTCCTAAGCAACCATGACAACCAGCCCATTCGAAACTCCAATCGCTGGCGCGCCGTCTGAGGGCGATGCCCTTGAAGCGCACCAGCTTGCCGTTCAGGCCTATCACGAGAGCCTGGCGCCCCTTTACCAGCCCGTGCTCAGCAGTGCCTGGCCCCGCCAAGCCAGCGCCAGCCTCGTCCCCGTTGGCTCCCTGGACATCGAGCAGATCCCCCTGTGGCAAGCGGCGGTCGCCGCCCTGCCCGAAGCGCCCGAGCTCCGCCAACGCCTGGCCGGCGAATTAATGAAAACCGGTCGCCAAGGGGAAGGCCTGGCCCTCTACCGGCAATTGCTTGCCGCCGAACCCCACGATCCCCAACGGCTGCACAATTTGGCTTCGGCGCTGATCCTTTGTGGCAATGCCGTAGAGGCGGAAGCGATATGGCGCCAAACGCTGGAGCTGCATCCAACCTGGCAACCGGCCCTGTTGGCCTTGGCCCAGTTGATGGCGAATGACGGCCGCCATCAGGAGGCCACCGCTCTTTTCCAGTCGATCGATCGCGATAGCCCCGAAGGTTTCAGCAGTTGTTTAGGCCTGGCCTCGTTGCCGGCCGGCGCCTTGACAGCCGAGGGGGATCGCCGGGAGGCCACACGATTGCAGCTTGAAGCCCTGGTGGAACCGGCCCAAATCAACCCCGCTCGCTTTCAAGCCCTGGTTCGGCAGTTTGTAAACGCCGGCCAGCTCAATCGCGCCCTGGAGTTGTTGGATCTGGCCCCCGCCCATGGCCAAGCCTGGGGTTGGCAGCTGGAGGCCCTGGAGCTCCTCGGCCTGGCCGGTGAAACGGAGCGACAACTGAACCAAGCCAGCAGCCTCCTGGAGCTCTATCCAACCACCCCTGAAGTTGTCATTCCCATCGGCGTATTACTGCTCAGCCATGATCCGCAAAAGGCAGCCAATCTCTTCACCAAAATCATTGAAATCGAGGCCAAAAGAGCAGATGCCTGGGGAAATCTTGCCCTTGCCTTTGAAGCCCAAAAAGAAACAACCAAGGCGATTGATGCCCATTTGCATGCCCTGTGCCATGGCGCAACCCTCGGCCCGCTTCACCATAACTTTGGCAATCTTTATATCGAGTTTCACGCCCTCGCCGAAGCGCAGGCTTGTTTCCGCACGTCCATTCTACTCAACCCCTTCTCGCCTGCTGCCTGGTTGGCCCTGGGCAATGTGCTCCATCACCAGCGCCACGAGGGCCCGGATCTCGCCACATTGCGCAACCTGCAAACCTTTGCACCCGGGTTTGTGATGGGCCGCCTCAGCCTGGGCCTGGCCCTGCTGATGTATCGCCAATTTGACGAAGCTTGGCCCCTTTACGAGGCTCGCCTCGAACTAGTTGGGGCCCTTTGGCTGCCAAAGGGCCTAGACAAGTGGGATGGGCTGAGCGAACTCGACGAGCTGTTAATTGTGGCCGAGCAGGGCGCCGGCGACGTGGTGCAATTCATGCGCTACAGCCTCATACTCGGGCTCGGCATCCCCAGGATCACGATCCTGGCCGAACCCAAATTCCACAGCCTGTTGCGCCATTACGGTGGCTTCACCGATGTCCATTCGGTGCATGAGCCCTATCTGGTGATGGACAAGGCCGCCTGGTACCCAATGGCATCGTTGCTGGGCTTGCTTGGCATCAACAATGAAGCGGTGATTATTGAGGCTCCCTACCTAACTGTAGAGCCCCAAAGTGGCGCGCGTTGGGCTTCCCTACTGCGGCCCCAGCCAGGCAATCGCCTGATTGGGCTCAACTGGCAGGGCAATCCCGAGTCGGAAGCATCCTATTTCCGCGGCCGCTCCTTCCCCTTGGACACCTATGCCCCGCTGGTGGCCTTGCCAGGATTTGAGCTGGTCTCCCTGCAAAAAGGCCCGGGATCGGAACAACTGGCAGGCTGCCCATTTCGTTCACGTTTTGTGGATTGTCAAGCGGAGGTTGATCAGGCCTGGGATTTCGTGGAAACCCTCTCAATTCTGCAAGCCTGCGATCTCGTGATTACCTCCGACACGTCCGTTGCCCACTTGGCCGGTGCCCTCGGTCGCCCAACCTGGCTCCTCCTCAAATACATGCCCGATTGGCGCTGGGGCCTGGAAGGATCAACCACCCCCTGGTACCCCACCATGCGGCTATTTCGCCAGGAGCAAGCCAACGATTGGGAGCCCGTCATCGCAGAAGTGCGCGATGCCCTCAGCCAATTCCTTGCCGACCAGCCATAAGCCATTCTTCCCATTTTTTAACAATAGACTTGACAAGACTTACCTGCCCAGCAACAGGCCAACCTCTACGAGAAGCACATCAAAACCTTGATCGCCATGGCCGAGGGGTTAATGGCCTAGCCCGCCGAGCCCCACAACAAAAGCCCCTAGCCATAGCTTCCAGGCAAAAAATGAAAAGCAATGCAGGGGCAATTACCGGGCCAAGCTTGGATTATGGCGGTAACTTTCCAGGGCACATTGGCGCCAAAGTTCATTACTATAAACATCAGCGAGATGCCTTTCCACGGGAATACGATTAAGCAGGCCCATCATCTTGGCACAATGGCGGAGTGCCGGGGCAGGATGGTGACGCACGTCCATCCCGTTGGCCCGATAGCCAAGCGATACATAGGGAAGCGACACAACGACCAGCATGGAAACAAGCAAGTAACTGGCAAGCAGAGCCAGTTGGGGTAAAGGCTTGCGCTGGCTAGGCCCGGCTTGGCTGGGCAGCTCGGCCAAGCTGGCGCCTTGCGCCGGCAGGACCAGAAGTGGCCCAGGGCTGGTCAGGACCTCCCAAGTAGCAATCACAATCGCCACCATGGCTGGCACCATCAAGCGATGCCCCCAACTCTCCCAGCCAAAGGGATTCCACCACAGACTTAGGCCAACCATGCTGATCAAGGCCCAAAGGATGGCAGCCTTGATAGCTATAAATTTGCAGTGATTCCGTTGGATTCGCCTTAGACCAAATAGTCCTAGCACGGCAAAGCAGAGCCCCTAAAACACCATGAGGCCACCATTGGGGGAGGCCACACTCCAAAACAAGCTTTACAGGCGAAAGAAGGCTGGAGTTGAAGTTAGTCTGGCCTCATTCAGGTAGGCCTCAGGTAGGAGGCTCCGATAGCGCATCAAGTTAAAGCCCACTTCAGCCAGGAGGGCAGCAATGGGCCCAGGCAGGGTCAGCCAAAGCGCCCCAAACTGATGCTTGCTGAGCAGGAAACTCTTGGCCCTCCCCTGGGCCGTCATGGCTTTTTCCCTGCCACCACGATGAAGACGCCCCATCCCTTGCCCTGCCAATCCTCGCCATGCGTGATCAGGGACCAGGAGCAGCAGGCCAGCCAGCGCAAACGTGATAACCGCGGTATCCTTATATGGACAAGCGATGAACCACAAACCATTGCAGAACAGGATGGCGCTTCGGCTTGGCCCTTGGGTGCGCCATCCCTGCCCATCCCTAGCGAGCAAAGCCCTAACGGTGAGCACAATGGCCAGGCCAGTCACGACGCCTGCTTGCACTTCAAGCGAGCCCGTAAAAAGATAAAATCTGGGAATGGGCGTTAGCAGCCACAGCCCCATAAAGAGCCCCCAACCCTTGAACAAATCCTGGCTAGATGGGGAGAACCTAAGCAGTAGAAGGGGCAGCGCCAGCACCAGGCTATTGAGAGCTGCCAGGAACACTGGAATCTTGATCGCATGGCGAGCCGCTTCGATCAGCAGCCAGGAATTGAGTGTGTAACCGAGGGGGAATTTACTGATTGCGCCACAGGATTGCGCCTGACCAGCCAGGCATGGGCCCAATGCCAAGGGATCCCCCAACCAACGACCCAGATCGCCAGGGAACAGGCCATTGGCTGTGGTGGCGGTCAAGAAAAAGATCAATGCCGCCAACACAACCAATAAAGCGTGGTCCAGCCCCCTCGCGACCGGAGGCCTTTGCTTATTCACCAAAAAAGGGAGTTGCATCGATGCTCAACTACAACGGGCACGGGAGCCATTGACTGCCATCGCCAATCCCTCCCCTTCGCCCACGGGGTTAAATAGCTGAAAATTGCGCCGCATCCAGAGATAGTCACAGGCGGCCAGATTGTCCAGGCTCCAGAGGGTGTTCATCGAGGCAAGCGGGTCCACCTCCCGCGGCTGCGCTCCGCGCCAAAGTAGCGTTTGGGGATTGCCTTGATCGATCAGGGTGCAGTAGTGATAGGCCGGATGGAACAGGTGAATGAATGGCATGATTTTGTAAGTATCGCCATGCCACATCGCGTTGGCGATGCCAGTGGATTGTTCCCTTAGCCCAATGGCCTCATCCTGATCACGACAGCAGGAATAGGCATCAACAGGAATCGTGTCATCGATCAAGATGACCGTGCCAGGGTGGCTGTGGAGCAAGGCGTTTTGGAGGTCGCGATAGGTTTGGTCGTAGGTGTGGAGCCCGTCAATAAAGATTAAATCAAAGCAACTGGCCGCTGGCTCCTCGGCAAAGAACTGATCGCTGCCCAGGGACAGCAGCCGCGTTTTGACCCCATCGTGGCGGGCCTGCCAATCAAACTGAAAATCGGGATCAACGCCGGTCTTGGTTTCGACGTTGACGGCGTTGAAGGTGACACCCTGACTGACACCAATTTCTAGGTAGCTCTTGCAACCAAGGGCCTCCACCAAGCTGTTGAGCCGGCGCGGTGACGTGGCCAGCCAGTCGTTTAGGTCCATGGAGATCTAACACAAGACTGTCATTATCAACCATTTTGATCACCAGCCCCAGTTCCCCTTCCAGTGGCGAGAGCGGCTTGCGTTGGGGAAACCGGTTTCCGTTGGGGACCCCGACTTGCGTTGAGGACCCCGACTTGCGCTGGGGACCCCGGTTTCCGTTGGGGACCCCTGCTTCCGTTGAGGAAACCAGTTTCCGTTGAAGACCCCGTGTTTCGCTGGGGAAACCCTTTCCCAGCGTCCAGTGGCCAGAGCTCGGGGCCTGGGCGTTTGTGGTGAACAGATGGCGCCGGCCGGCTCCCCTAGGGTTTTGACCAGTTTCTCGTTTGAGTCGATGCCCTGGGGGATCACCCTCATCCTGGTGGCCGCTGGCCTGGGGCTCTGCCTGCTGGGCGGGCTGAGGAGCGACGACGTGGTCGGCCTGCTGATGCGCATTATTGGCGTGGTGTTCCTGCTGGCCGCCAGCATTTTTGGTCGCCTCCTCTGGCTCGACCTGGCCGGCATCGCCCTGGCCCTGTGGTTGCCCAGCGCCAACAAACGCCAGCAGGTTTAGGGCCAGGCCCGAGCTGCCTGAGCCCCTATCAGCCCAGCCCAAGGGCCCAGCCCAGTAGCCCAGTTGAGGAGTTCAGCTCAGTAGCGCAACTCAATAACGCAGCTCAGTAGCGCAGCTTCAGGGTGCGCGGCAGCTGCTCGGCGATTTCGCCCTCGGCCGTGAGGGGCGGATAGGGGCGGCCTTGGCGCTCGCACCAGTCGGCCACCTGGGGGTAGGCCCAGCGGAACAGGATGCGGTCGTAGGCCCCGGGCCCGCCGGGGATGCCTTCGCCCTGCTCGGGGATCAGGCCGGCCCGTTGCCGTTGGCGCAGGGCCTCAAACAGCAAAATCGCCGTGGCCACCGACACGTTCAACGACTGCACCATGCCGGTCATCGGGATCACGATCGCCTGGTCCACCGCCGCCGCCGCCGCCTCGCTCAGGCCCCATTTCTCCGCCCCCAGCAGGAAGGCGGTGGGGCCGGTGAAATCACAATCGCGGTAGTCGATCGCCGCCTGGCTCAGGTGGGTGCCATAGAGGCGGAAGCCCCTGGCCTGGAGGCTGGCAATCGCCGCCTCGCTGGTGGCGTGGGCATGGAGGGGCACCCATTTCTGGCTGCCCAGGGCCGTGTCGTTGAAAATCCGGGGCCGGCCCGGCAGGCTCACCACATGGCTCTCCAGCACCCCCACCGCATCACAGGTGCGCAGGATCGCCGAGAGGTTGTGGGGCTTATCCACCTGCTCGAGCAGCACGGTGAGATCGCCCATGCGGCGGTTGAGCACGGCGCGCAGGCGCTCGTAGCGTCTCGGCAGCAGGGGCATGGGGGGATCGCTGCAGGCGGGCCTTGTTGTGTGCTGCATCCTGCCCCTGCACCGGCCCCAAAGCAGGCCCTGGAGCAGGCCCTGGAGCAGGCCCTGGCCCTGGCTGGGCGGGTCCTGCGGGCTTCCTTCAGCCATGGTTGAGCCGTTCGCTGGCGGCCCCCCGGGCCCAGCCCAGCCCCTGGGCTTCGACCAGCGGGTTTACGCCCTGGTGGCCCTGATCCCCTCGGGGCGCCTGGCCACCTACGGCCAGATCGCCGAGCTGCTGGGTGCCTACGGCGCCGCCCGCCAGGTGGGCTGGGCCCTGCGGCGCCTGCCCCTGCCCTCAACCGTGCCCTGGCAGCGGGTGGTGAACGCCCAGGGGCGCATCAGCATGGATCCCTCGCGCCGGGGATCGGACTGGATCCAACGGGAGCTGTTGCTGGCCGAGGGCATTGCCGTGGCGGCCGATGGCCGGCTGCCCCTGGCGGCCCACCGCTGGCAGCCGGCCGCTCCCGGTGCCCTCGAAGGGCCCCTGGGGCGCTAGCTGTGGAGAAAGCCAAGCCCGAGCCTTTGAGCCCTTCCGCCCCCAGGCCCCAACCCGCCAAGGCGCCCAGCTCCCCCCAGCAGCGGCCAGGCCAGGGGCAAGGCCAAGGGCAGGCCAGTGGGACGGTGGGAGGGGAGAGCGGAGCAGGAAGCCCTGGGGCGATTGGCCTGGCGCCGCGCCAAGTCGCCTGGCAGGTGTTGCAGGCCGTGGCGGCCGGCGCCTACGCCGATGGCGCCCTGGAGCGGGAATTGCAGCGCCACCCCCTAACGGGCCAGGACCGGGCCCTGGCCACGGAGCTGGCCTACGGGGCGATTCGCCAGCGGCGCCTGCTCGATGGCTGGCTCGACCAGCTGGGCAAGGTGCCGGCGGAGCGCCAGCCGCCCAAGCTGCGCTGGTTGCTGCACCTGGGCCTCTACCAACTGCTGGCCAGCGACCGGGTGCCTGCCTCGGCGGCGGTGAGCACCAGCGTGGAACTGGCCAAGCGCGGCGGCCTGGCCCGTCTGGCGCCGGTGGTGAATGGGCTGCTGCGCTCCTTCCTACGCCAGCAGGAGGCGGGTAATGGCCTGGTGCTGCCCGCCGTTCCGGCCCTGGCCCTGGCCCGGCGCCAGTCCTTGCCGGACTGGCTGGCCCAGGCGCTGCTGGCCTGGCTGCCGGCCCCCGAGGCCGAAGCCTTTGCCGTGGCCTGCAACCAGCCCCCCAGCCTTGATTTGCGCTGCAACCCCCTGCGGGGCAGCCGCGAGCAGCTGCTCGCCGACCTGCGGGCCGCCGGCGTGGCGGCCGAACCCCTGGCCGGCCTGCCCCAGGGCCTGGTGCTGGGGGGCCGCAGCGGCGACCTGCGCCAGTTGCCCGGCTACGCCGAGGGCCGCTGGTGCGTCCAAGACCGCTCGGCCCAACGCATCGCCCCCCTGCTCGATCCCCAGCCGGGCGAGCGGATCCTCGATGCCTGCGCCGCCCCCGGCGGCAAGAGCACCCACCTGGCCGAGCTGATGGGCGACCGGGGCGAAGTGGTGGCCCTCGACCGCAGCGCCGCGCGCCTGCAGCGGGTCGGCCGCAATCTAGAGCGCCTGGGCCTGACCTGCGTCCACCCCCGGGTCGGCGATGGCACCACCCTGGCCGGCCGGCCAGGGCCAAGCCCGGCCGATGCCGATGTTGATGTTGAGCCCGGCCAGGCCGATGGGGCGGCTGGGCCCGCAGCCCTCACCCCCAGCGCCAGCTCCGGCCCTGGGAATTGCGATGGCGCCTGGTGGCAAGGCGGATTTGACCGGATCCTGGTCGATGCCCCCTGCTCCGGCCTCGGCACCCTGGCCCGCCACGCCGATGCCCGCTGGCGGATTGGGCCGGCGGCGATCGACGAGCTGGTGCGCTTGCAAGGCCAGCTGCTGGAGGGCCTGGCGCCCCTGCTGCGGCCCGGCGGCCGGCTGGTCTATGCCACCTGCACCGTGCACCCCCGCGAAAATGGCGAGCTGATCGCCGCCTTCCTGGCCGCCCACCCGGGCTGGCGCCTGCTGGAGAGCTGGCAGCTCTGGCCGGGTCAGGGCCCGGGGGGCGCCCTCGAAGATGCCAGGGCAAGCGGCCCCGGAGCGCCAACCGCGGAAGCGGACCCAGCCCCGGCTGGCCAGGCCCCTAGCCCGGCGGGAGCCGGCCCTGGCCCTGGCCCCGGCGGTGATGGCTTCTTTGCTGCGGCCCTGCAGGCGCCCGGGTAACGGACTCTCCGAGGCAACCGCCGGCCCTGGCCCCCTAGGCAGGCCCCCATCCCCATCCACCTCTGCGCCAGCGGGCCTGGCCGCTCAGGGCAGGGGCGGGGGCGCCGTTGGGGCGGCCGCCGGGCTGGCCAGGGGCGGGGGGGCGGTGAGGGGCCCGCGGCTGGGGCTCGGCGGGCTGGGCGGCAACGGCGGTAGGCGTCTGGGGGCGGGGTTCGGCGCCGGGCGGGTCGCTGGGCCGCCGCCAGCGGCTGCCGGTGCCGGGCCACCAGGGGCGCCATTGCCGCCGTTGGCCGGAGCCTGGCTAGGCGGCGGGATAGAGGGATCGGCCTCGGCCGGGCTGGGGGCCGGATCGGGGCGCTCACCGGGCAGCAGGCCCGAGGGGGCCCACTCCTGGGGAGCGGGGACTGGCTTGGGCTTGGGCTTGGCTGGGGGCTGGAAGCTAGTGGTGAGAACAGGTTTGGGCGGGAATTGGCGCACCGGCAGGTCCCTAGCCAGCGGCGCCATGTAGTCGTGCCAGGCGATGGTGGCGAGCACGCTGGTGTTGCGGGTCTCGCGGCTGTCGTCGTAGCCGAGCCAAACCGCCGTGGTGAGCTGGGGGATCGAGCCGATGAACCAGAGGTCCCGGCCCGATTCGGAGGTGCCGGTCTTGCCCGCTACCGGCCGATCCGGCAGGGCGGCGCCACCGCCCGTGCCCCCCTTTACCACCTGTTGCTGCATCCAAACCATGGCGTCGGCCAGGGGGCTATCCACGGCCCGGCGGCCCCGGTCGCCATCGACGCGCCGGCTCCAGAGCAGGTCGCCATTGGGGCCAAGGATTTCCTCAAAGGGGGTGGGGCTGACATACACGCCCCGGTTGGTGATCGCCGCGTAGGCGGCCGTCATGTCGAGCACGGTCTGTTCGTAGGCGCCGATCGCCATCGGGTAATAGCGGCCCAGGGGCCGGGTGATCCCCAGGCTGCGGGCCGTGGCAATCACCGGGTCAAAGCCCACCTTCTGCAGTAGCCCCACCGCCACCACGTTGAGGGAGTTCTGCATCGCCACCCACATCGGCACCCGGCCCATGAAACGGTTGCGGAAGTTGTTCGGGCAATAACCGGCAAAACAGCGCGGTTCATCCACCAAGATGTCTTCCGGCTTCATGCCCTGTTTGAGGGCCGTGAGATACACAAACAGCTTGAAGGTGGAGCCGGGGGAGCGCAGGGCCTGAACCGCCCTGTTGAACTGGCTCTTGGTGTAATCCTTGCCCCCCACCAGGGCCCGCACCAGGCCGGTGTCCGGTTCGATCGAGACCAGGGCCCCCTGCATGGCGCCGGGGGCGTGGCTATCGATGATCTTTTGGGCATGGCCCTGCCAGGCCAAATTGAGGCTGCTGCGGATCGTCAGGCCGCCCACCTCCAGTTGCTCCGGGCTGAGCACCTTGGGTAGCTCCTGGGCCACCCAGCTGGTGAAGTAGGGGGCGCGGCTATCCCAATATTTCGGCACGGCCGGCTTGAGCTTGAGGGGCGTGGCCCCGGCCTCGGCCTGCTGGCGATCGTCGATGAAGCCGGCCTCACGCATGCGCCGCAGCACGATCCGGCGCCGCTGCAGGGCCAGATCGGGATTGACCAGGGGCGAATAGACCGAAGGGGCCGGCGGCAGGCCGGCGATCAGGGCGGCCTCCGGCAGGGTCAGCTCATCGGGCGTTTTGGAAAAGTAGATCCAGGCCGCGTCGGACACGCCGTAGGCACCGGAGCCCAGATACACGTAGTTGAGATATTGCTCAAGGATCTGCTCCTTGCTGAGCTGACGCTCGAGTTTGCCGGCCAGGGCCGCTTCCTCGAGTTTGCGGGTAATCGTGCGGTCCTGGCTGAGGAAAACCGTGCGGGCCAGCTGCTGGGTAATCGTGCTGGCCCCTTCTTCAAAGGAGCGGCGGGTGATGTTGCGCACCACCGCCCGGCCGATGCCCACCAGGTCGATGCCATCGTGCTGGTAGAAGCGCCGATCTTCTGCGGCGATGAAGGCCCGTTTGACCAGTTCGGGCATCTGGCCACTGGCCACCTTGTCGCGGGTGGCGGGCCCCAGCTTCTGGATCACCTGGCCATCGGCCGACAACACCGTGACCGTGCCAGGCCGGTTAAAGCTGTTGATGTGGCGCACATCGGGCAGGAGCTTGTCGAAGCCCTGCACCAGCACGGAGTGCCCCACAGCTCCAACAGCACCGATGCCGGCGGCCCAGAGGCCGGCGACCAGCAGCTGGCGCTGGCGCCCGTTCACATGCCCACCGGCACCAGGCCCGTGGTCAGGGAGCTGTGGCCGATCGCCAGGGCCGTGACGAGCATGCCGATCACCAAGAAGGGCTGGGCACTGGCCTGGTATTTGACATCAAAGGCCACCGGATCGCGCAGCAGCCAGATGTCCTGGAAGGTCATCTGGGGCACGATCAACAGCACCAGCAACACGGCCGAGAAGTGTTGGCCGATGGCAATCAACACGGCCACCATGGCCAGCTGGAACAGGTTGATCATGGCGGCGCTGATCCAGCTGGCCCGCTGGGCGCCGAACACCACCGGCAGGGAGGCCAGCCCCAGGGCCCGGTCGCCTTCGATGCTCTTGAAATCGTTAACCACGGCAATGCCCAGGCCCGCCAGGCTGTAGGCCAGGGTGAGCAGGGCCGTGGTCCAGGTGAGCTGGCCAAACAGGGCCTGGCCGGCCCACCAGGGCAGGGCGATATAGCTGGCGCCGAGGGCATAGTTGCCCAACCAACCATTTTGTTTGAGCTTCAGGGGCGGCGCTGAGTAGATGAAGCTCACCAACGAGCCGCCCAGGGCCAGCAGGAACACCACCGGCGTGCGGTGGCCGGCCCAGAGGTCGAGGCCATAGGCCACGGCCAGGCCCGCGAGCAGCAGGATCCAGATCTGGGCTTTCACCTGGCCCAGGGGGATGGCCCCGGAGGGAATCGGCCGGTAGGGCTCGTTGATCGCGTCGATCTCGCGGTCGTAGTAGTCGTTGATCGTTTGGGTGTAGCCGGCCAGCAGGGGCCCGCTCATCACCATGCAGGCTATGGAGGCGGCCACCTCCGGCAGGGTCCAGTGGAAGCGGCCCGAGGCGGCGGCGCCACAGAGCACCCCCCAGATCAGGGGAATCCAGGTGACCGGCTTCATCAGCTGGAGCCGGATTTTCCAAATGTTGGAGGTGCCGCTGGCACCCTTCATGCCCAACAGCTGGCGGGCCCCGCCGCCGGGACCCTGGTCCCCAGGCGGCGTTGGGGCGGGGCGGGGGCTGGCTTGGTTGGGGCTATCGCTCACGGACTCTCTGGCCTCAGGCGGGGGTGATTTCGTCGTCGAAGAACCAGGTGGTGGGGCCGGCGTTCAGTTCCACCACCACGCCGATGCCCTTGCCATCGGTGAGCTTGAAATCCTTCACCGTGCCGGTGGCATCGGCCTGGAGGGTGGCGACCAGGTCGGCGGGGATCCGGTCGCGAACCCGGGTGACCCGCACCTTCGAGCCGATGGTGATGGCAGCCTGGGACATAACCGGCGTAACGGAAAAGTTGCGCAACCTTACCAGCGCTTCCCCGCCGCCCCGCCATGGTCGCCAAACGGATCATTCCCTGTCTTGACGTGGCCGATGGCCGGGTGGTGAAGGGGATCAATTTTGTCGGCCTGCGCGATGCCGGCGACCCGGTGGAGCTGGCCTGCCGCTACAGCGCCTCCGGCGCCGATGAGCTGGTCTTCCTCGACATCGCCGCCAGCCACCAGGGCCGCAGCACCCTGGTGGAGTTGGTACGGCGCACCGCCGAGGCGGTGACGATCCCCTTCACCGTCGGCGGCGGCATCCGCTCCGTGGAAGGCATCACCGAGCTGCTGCGGGCCGGCGCCGACAAGATCAGCCTCAATTCCTCGGCCGTGGCCGATCCCCAACTGGTGGCCGAGGGAGCCCGGCGGTTTGGCTGCCAGTGCATCGTCGTGGCCATCGATGCCCGGGCCCGGCGGGGCCCCTCCGGCGGGCCAGAGGTCAGTCGAACAGGGGGTTGGGATGTGTTTGTCAAAGGCGGCCGCGAGAACACGGGCCTCGATGCGGTGGCCTGGGCCCGGCAGGTGGTGGGCCTGGGGGCTGGCGAAATCCTGCTCACCTCCATGGATGGCGATGGCACCCAGGCCGGCTACGACCTGGCCCTGACCCGGGCCGTGGCCGAGGCGGTGGCCGTGCCCGTGATCGCCTCGGGCGGGGCCGGCAGCATTGCCCACATCGGCGCGGCCCTGGGGGAAGGCCGGGCCTCGGCGGCCCTGCTGGCCTCCCTGCTCCACGACGGGGTGCTGACCGTGGAGCAGATCAAAACGGAGTTACTGGCCCAGGGGGTAAACCTGCGGCCCCTGGAGCAGGCGCCGGGGGCCTAGGCCCTAGCAGCCGCAGCCAAAGATCCGGCGGCGAGCGCCGGTTGGGCCCTGGGGGCCAAGGGGCTGGCAGGGCTAAAGGCCGGAAGGGCTAAGGGCTAAGGGCTGAAAGGGCCAAGGGGCTGGGGCTGGGGCTGGTGCTGCCGCTGGGGCTTGGCCTGGGGCTGGTTTGCCCGCCCCAGGCCAAGTCGCCCGGGGCCAAGCCGCCGGGGACCCTGGCGCCAGGGACCCCGGCGCCGCCCATGGGCCCCGGAACCGCTGCGCCGCTCCCAGCGCGACTGGCTGGCGCCGGCCGCGGGCCGCCGGGTGATCGCGAAGCCCTTTAACACTCGTTACATTGATTTTTAACAGGTTGGGACTCGGCAGTCCCCAGCCGTTTCGCCCCCGGCTTCCCCCGGCGAGTTCCTGCCCCAATCCCGTTCCAGCGCCCCTGCCGCCGTGGTCCCGTCCCTCCCCACCCCCGCAACCGCCCTCGGCGTGCTGATGGTGCTGGTGGTGGTCGCCCTGGTGGCCTGGGCCCTGCAGCTGATGGAGGCGGCCAACCAGCGCAAGGAGTTTTCCCTAATGTTGGCCGGCTGCATGGTGTGCTCGGCGGCGGTGGGGCTGGCCACGGTGATGGTGCTCACCCTCACGAGCCCCGATCGGCTTGATGCCCGCGATTTGTTGCCCTATCCCCCCGCCATGGGCAACGCCAACGGCAGCGAGGCGGGGATCAGCTTGGATGCCATTTCCCTCCCCTGGGATGGCCCCCTCGAACGCCATGCAACCCGGTGATCCGGCGGCCGTGCGCCAGCTGTTTGAGCAGATCGCACCCGCCTACGACCGCCTCAACGACACCCTCAGCCTGGGCCTGCACCGCCTCTGGAAGCGTCAGGCCATAGCCTATCTGGCGCCCAGGCCAGGCCAGCGCCTGCTCGACCTCTGCTGCGGCACCGGGGATCTAGCCCTGCTTCTCGCCGAAAAAGTGCGTCCGGGAGGCCAGGTGCTGGGCCTTGATGCCGCGGCAGCGCCCCTGGAGCTGGCCCGGCGCCGGGCCGCCCGTCAACCCTGGTTGAACCTGCACTGGCGCCTGGGCGATGCCCTGGCCACCGGCCTGCCGGACGGCTGGGCCGATGGGGCCGTGGTCGCCTACGGCCTGCGCAACCTGGCCGATCCCCTGGTGGGCCTGGGCGAATTGCGGCGGCTGCTGCGCCCCGGCGGCCGCGCCGCCGTGCTCGATTTCAACCGGCCCGAGGATCCCGCCGGCCCGGTGGCCCGCTTCCAGCGCTTCTACCTGCGCCAGCTGGTGGTGCCCCTGGCCCGCCAGGCCGATCTAGAAGCCCATTACGCCTACCTGGAGGCGAGCCTGGCCCGCTTCCCCACCGGCTCCCAGCAGGAAGCCCTGGCCCGCCAGGCCGGCTTTGGCCGGATCCGGCACCGGCCCCTGGCGGGCGGCCAGATGGGGCTGCTGGAGCTGGTGGCCTGAGCGCCAGGGCCCGATCGCCGTTGCCGAAGCCCATCGGGGCGGGCCGGCGGCCACCGCTTCGCTTGCAGCAGCCTGGCCAGGGCTGCCAAGCTGGCGGTCTGGGCCCCCTGCTCCTGGGACCGCCGGCCATGCCATGGACGACCAAGCCCAACGGGACCAACGGGAGCTGGAGGCGATCCAGCGCCAGCTGGCCGACACCCGCCAGCAGATGGGCGAGCTGGAGGCCCTGATTGGCGATCTCCCCGGGATCTACGAGCGCAAGTTCGCCCAGCAGCTCCAGCCCCTGCTCGAGCAAGAACGGCTGCTGCTCCAGCAGAACCTCCTGCTGCGCGACCAGCTGCAACGGGCACTTCCGAGTACGGCCTCCCGACTGCACTTAGCTCCGGCCCCCGCCCAAGCGCCAGCGCCCCGGGCCGAAGCGCCCCGAACCGAACCAGGAGCCCCGCCCAGGGCACCTGAACAGCCCAACCCCGGGGGCCAAGACCAGGCCGCTGCCGATGCAGGGAAGGCTCCGGGGCGATGGTCTCCGCCCTACCGGCTGGCCCTAGGGGCCTCGGTTGCCGCCCTCACTGCCTTTGCCTTTGGCATGGTCCAACGGCAGCTGGCCCCTGGCCGCACCCCAGGCAGCCCCGCGCCCCTGGGGGCACCAAAACCAGCACCCCAGCCAGCAGCCCAGGTCCCGCGCCAGGCACCAGCCATCGCCGGCCCGATCCCAGCGGCCGCCCCGGGATCCCCCGCCGCTGGGGCCGGGCCAGCTCGCGCCCAGGAGTTGCTCGTGATCGCCAGGGGTCCCAGCTGGATCGAACTGCGCAATTCCCAAGGGCGAACCGTCTACAGAGCCCTCCTCAAGGGCCGCAAACGCTTCCGCCTCGGGGCCGGGCTCAGCCTCAAGGCCGGCCGGCCGAAACTTCTCCGGGTGCAGCTGGGTTCGGGCCCGTCCCAGGCCTTGCCCCCGGGGGGGTGGAGGACCTGGCATCGCTTCAAGCCCCCGGGGGCCTGAGGCTCCAAGTCACAATGGCCCCAACCCAGGCCGGCGAGTCCGTTTCGATCGCCCCTGCCAGATCGCCCATGCATTTCCAGGACATCATCGGCACCCTGAATCGCTTCTGGGCGGAGCGGGGCTGCTTGATCCTGCAGCCCTACGACACCGAAAAGGGGGCCGGCACCATGAGCCCCCACACGGTGCTGCGGGCGATCGGACCGGAGCCCTGGGCCGTGGCCTACCCGGAACCTTGCCGCCGGCCCAGCGATGGCCGCTACGGCGACAACCCCAACCGGGCCCAGCACTATTTCCAATACCAGGTGTTGATCAAGCCCTCGCCGGAGGGTATCCAGGAGACCTACCTGGCCTCCCTGGAAGCCCTGGGCATCCGCGCCGCCGACCACGACATCCGCTTTGTCGAAGACAACTGGGAATCCCCCACCCTGGGGGCCTGGGGGGTGGGCTGGGAGGTGTGGCTCGATGGCATGGAGGTGACCCAGTTCACCTATTTCCAGCAATGCGGCGGCATCGATTGCCGGCCCGTGTCGATTGAAATCACCTACGGCCTCGAACGTCTGGCCACCTACCTGCAGGACGTGGAGAGCATCTGGGAGCTGAGCTGGGATGGCCGGCGCAGCTACGGCGACATCTGGCTGCCCTTCGAGAAGGGCCAGTGCACCTACAACTTTGAGGCCTCAAACCCCGAGCGCCTCAGCCAGCTCTTTGCCCTCTACGAGGCCGAAGCTACCGATCTGGTTGCCGCCCAGCTGCCGGCCCCAGCCCTCGATTACGTGCTCAAGTGCAGCCACACCTTCAACCTGCTGGAGGCCCGCGGCGTGATCTCCGTGACGGAGCGCACCGCCACGATTGGCCGCATCCGCCACCTGGCCCGCCAGGTGGCCGAAGCCTGGCTGGCGGAGCGCCAGGCCCTCGGCTTTCCCCTGCTCAGCGCCGCAGAGCGCCAGGCCCTGGCCGCCGCAGCCTGAGACTGAGACTGAGACTGAGACTGGCTACCCCCCCTGCAGGAGGACCCACCCATGGGGCGATATCGATGAGGCGCCTGGTGATGAATCTGGCGCTGCTGGCGCTGGCCTTCCAGGGGGGGCGCCTCGTGGAAAGCGCCGTAACCCCCTGCAAGCTGCGGCCCCTCACGGCCCTGGTGGCCCCGCTGGTCGGCAAGCAGATGCCCAGCCAACAGGTCTGTGACCTGATCCTGAAATTGCCCAGCCCCTAGGGGGCTGATGGGCCGGCGCCATTCAGGGCCGGTGGGGCCGGCGGCAGGGGCACGGCCGGATTGTTGAGGGTGTTGCTGCAAAGGTCGAGCACGATCCGCTGGCCCACCGAACCCGGCGCCGCGGCGCCCCAGGCCAGCCATTGGCCGTTAACGCGCCAGGTTTGGCGCAGGGTTTCGCACTGCACGGCCACGGCGGAGGCGGCGCCGCGACTGACGCCCAGGTCGGCATCGGAGCCCTTCACCAGGGTGAAGCGGGCCCCACTGGTGGTGAGTTTCCAGCCGGCCCAGTCCACCGCCGTGCGGTTGAACCATTTCCAGCGGGCCTGGCCCGACTGCTCCCGCAGGGCCAGTTCGGCCCGGTCGCGCCGTTCCGCCGGGCTCAGCAACAGGGCGGCGCTGGCCGCCAGGCCCGTGCCATCCCCCGGGGGCTCCAGGGGCCCAAGGGGCCCGAGGGGCCCGGGAGCCTGGCGGGCCGGGCTGGATGGGGTGCTCGCTGCCGGGGCCCCTGGGCGGGAGCGGTTGGGCAGGAGCAGGCGCTGGCCGATCTGGAGGCTGCGGGGATCGCCAATGCCGTTTAAGGCGATCAACTCCTCCAAGGAGACCCCCTGCTGGAGGGCCAGCTGCTCCAGGGTGTCGCCGGCCCCAACCGTGATCGTGCGGGCCTGGGCCCGGGCGGCCCCGCAGCCGCCGCCCGCCAGGCCGAACAGAACCAACCCCAGGGCCCAACCGGCCTGGGCGACCCGCCCTAACCGGCCCCAAGGGGTCTGCATGGGGCCGAGCCGAGGCCCTGGGGTCGGGGCCCCAGAGGCATGCTCAGAAGCCCTTTGCCCTGGGTTCCATGGCCCCGGCCCCATGGGACCCATCCCCAAGGAAGGCAATCGGGACGGTCGCAGCACTGGCAAGCGCAGGGGGGAAGGGGGCACGGGGGCGGATCCGGCGGGATCGCGGCCGCATGGGCCAAAACCCCTAGGGCCAACCCCCCTAGTCCAGAAACCCTAAGGCCCCTAGCCCCGGGCCAGCGGGCGGGGCCCCGGTGGACCGGGGGGCCCCCTGGACCTGGGCCCGGGGCCCGGGGCGGCTGGGGACGGGAACCCTCCAGCTCCCTTCCCCTGGGCAGAGCCGATGGCGGCCGTGGTGGTGTCGTTGGCCCTGCTGGCCCTGGGCCTGGGGGTGTTGCCCCTGCCCCTAGGTCTGCAGCTGGGCGGCACGGGGCTCTTGATCGGCCTGGGGCTTTGGCTCTGTCGCCCCCACCGAAACCGCTGGGGGCTGGTGGTGCTGCTGCCCCTGCTGCTGGCCTGGGGCCTGGGCCACCAACCCGGCCCCCAACCGGGCGATCCGGCGACCCTGATTCCCCGGGGCTCCAACCAACGGGTTGCGATCGAACGGATTGGCACCCTCCTGGCCGATCCCCAGCCCAACCTCGATGGCAGGGGCTGCCGGGTGCCCGTGCAATGGCGCCAAGGGCGCAGTGAGTTGCGCTTCCGCCCTTGCCCGCAGCTCCAGGAGGGTTGGCGCCTGCAGGTGGGCGGTCGCCTGCGGCGGCCCCGGGCAGCCCCCCATCCCCTACTGGCGGGCCCGGCGGAGCGGTTGGCGCGCCAGGGCATCTGGACGGTGCTGGATGTGGAGCACTGGCGCCTACTGGCCCAACCGGCAACGCCGGTGGCCGACCTGAGGCGCCGCATGGCCCATGCCCTGCTGGAGCGCGGCGGCCCCGAGGCCGGCGGTGTGTTGGCGGCCTTGGTGCTCGGCAGTGCCGTGGTGCCCGTCCCCCTGGAGGTGCGCGATGCCTTTCGGGTATCGGGCCTCTCCCATGCCCTGGCCGCCTCGGGCTTTCACCTCACGGTGCTGCTCGGGGCGGTCATGGCCCTGGCCCGCAGCGGCCCCAGGCCCCTGCGCTGGGGCCTGGCCCTCGGGGCCATGCTGCTGTTCCTGCTGCTGGCCGGGCCCCAACCCTCGGTGGTGCGGGCCGTGGTGATGGGGGCGATGGCCTTCCTGGTGCAGGACAGTGGTCGCCGCAGCCGGCCCCTGGGGGTGTTGCTGCTCTGCCTGCTGCTGATGCTACTGCTGCAGCCGGGCTGGCTGCTGGATGTGGGCTTCCAGCTGAGCGTGGCCGCCACGGCTGGCCTGCTGCTCACGGCCCGGCCCCTGGAGGAGCGGCTGGCGGGGCCCACGCCTGGGAAAGCTCGCCAGGGGCTGGCGGTGGCGGTGGCGGTCCCCCTGGCCGCCTCGCTCTGGACCCTGCCCCTGCAATTGCTCCACTTCGGCAGCGTGCCCCTCTATGCGGTGGCCGCCAACCTGGCGGTGGGCCCCCTGCTCACCCCCCTCACCCTCGGGGCGATGGCGATGGCCCTGGTGGCGGTAACCATTCCGGCCCTGTTGGGCCTATTGGCCTGGCCCCTGCTGCCCCTAACCCACCTGCTGCTCTGGATCAGCCGCCAGTTCGCGGCCCTGCCCCTGGCCCAGTGGCAACTGGGGCGGCTGGATCCCCTCTTGGTGGTGCTGTTCAGCGCCGGCCTGCTGCCCTGGCTCCTGGCGGCTCCCCCCAGGGTCAGCCGCTGGCGGGGCCCGGGCCTGGTGCTCCTGGCCGCCGCCATGGCGTTGCACCTGGCCAGGAGCGCCGGCGATCACCTGCTGTTGGTTCACGAGGGCCAGGGGGATCTGCTGGTCGCCCGCCACGGCGGCCGCGGCGCCCTGGTCAGCCGCTCCGCCGATCGGTTCAGCTGCGGCCGGGCCCGCCAACTGGCCACGGGCCTGGGCCTGCAGCGCTACGACTGGATCTGGCTCAGCGATCCGGTGGCGTCCCTGGCCCCCGAGTGCTGGCAAGCCTTGGGCGACACCGTGCTCTCGGCCATCGGCGAAGCGGGCGACCAGCCCGCCGCTAGCCCGAGGGCCCGGGCTGGGGCCTCCAAAGGGCCGGAAGCCCGCCTAGCCCTTGCCCCGGGTGCAGCGCCCAGCCCCGCCGCCGGCCCAGCCCTGCAGGTGGGGCAACAGCTGCAAAGCCCGGGGTTGGCCCTGCGGCCCCTGGCCGCTGACAGCCAGGCGGCCCTGCTGCAAGCCGGCAGGTTGCGCTGGCTGCTGTTGCCCGATCGCCAGTCCTGGCGAAGCTGGCAGCAGCAAGCCCAGGGGCGCGGGGAGTCCATCTCGGGCCTGTGGCTGGGCTTTGGCCTGCGGCGCTTGGAACACCCCCACCTGCCCAAGCTCCGGCCCGATCGCCTGTGGATAACGGCCAGCTCAACACCCGGATGGCGGGCGGTGTAGGCGGCCCGGCGGCTGCTTAAGGTGATCAGGTCTTGGCCATGGTGCTGCCAGCTACCGCTGGGCTCACCAGCCACTTGCGCCTAAACGGCCCCCCTACCAAGGGGAACCAAGCCCCGTTGGTCCCCAAGACAAGCTGGAGAGGTGGCTGAGTGGTCGAAAGCGAACGACTCGAAATCGTTTGAAGGGAAACCTTCCGTGGGTTCGAATCCCACCCTCTCCGTTTTTTAAAATCGATAAATAGCTACTCCAAAAGACAGACTGAATTGCTCCAGTTGTATAGCGCGCATTAGGCAACCAGCCCAAGCCGTGGTCAAACAAAATCCTTAACTCGCCTTGGGATTACCTCCCTTTTCCGCCCGAAGCCTCGCCCAAGCAGAGTGGGATTCACGCCTTTCAATACAAGCCAAAGCCATGATTTCGCGCAGGGCTCAAGGCAACACAACCCGCCACCTCTAAACGCTTAAATAAAACCTCAATCGCACGATCAGGCGACAGTCCACATCCAGGACTGCCATCCATGCATCGCACTTAATCAAGCCTTTGGGATTATTACTTGGCAGGGAAGCCGCCGCCTCACCCCAGCATGATGCCCTAGGGCACCAAAAACCAGGAGACCAATGGATACCTTGGATAAGGCCCATCAAGCCAGGCCCAATACGGTCAACATCAAAACAACGTTGAATGGCAGCTGCCAACCATAAGCTTCAATCGCCAACCATCAAACCACTAGCAACAATCAACACTCCCCAAAGAGTTGGGCAGTGGCCTCATTAAAGAGGGCATAGGCCTCATCGTTGTGAATACCACTCACCGCCAGGGATGCGGTCTTCCGCAAGGTGCAGCAATCAATCGCCAGGGACACCGCCCAATCATCGTGTTCGGCGTGATAGGTGGCGCTAAGGCCATCCTGGGAATAGATGGTTTCTCGGTAGCGGGTGAAGCCCAGGCCCTGGGCGATCTGGGCAATGCCAGCAAGGGATTCCACCAGGGCCCCCTCCGAGCGGATCGCCGTGGTGTAGACCGTTGGGGCCAGGGGCCTGACCTCGGCTTCGAGGCTGAGACCGTGGGCCAGGGTCTTAATCAGCGTCTTCATGGCGTTGCTGTTTGGGGCCAGGCCCGATCCAAAGGCTTGCCAAAACACTAGAGGTGCTGGCTCGGGAGGCGCAACCCCCTAGGGGTGGTGTTAACGAACGCCCACGGGCGGATGTATTCCTTGCTACCAACACCTGGCCGGGCCTGGGTCGGCCTGGAAGTCCCCCGTCGTGGAGCCTGCTGGGCCCGTCCCTAGGCCCCCGTCCTGGACCGACGCCGCTCGGGGCAACGGGAGCCAGGCTTGGGTCGCAGTAGTCTTGCTCCCATTGACTCGTTGCGTCCATGCGGGGGACCCCAAGGGAATCATCCACCCTGCTGAACATGGTGGATGGCGTCTTTGCCGTGGCCATCACCCTGGTGCCCGCCAGCCAGCCCAACGTGGTCCCAACCATCGGCGGGGCTCCGTTACTGTTCACGACCCTGTCGATCATCCTGATCGCGGTAACGATGTTACTGCTGTGGTATAAAATTCGCAACTTAGTGCAATTAAACAACAAACTGAAACCCCTGGAGATGGCCCTATTGGGCTGCATCCTGACGGTTGTAGTGATCATTCCCAAAAGCGCCTACATCTGCATTGTTTACGGTGGTCGCCAGGGTAGTTTCTGGCTATGGAGTGATTCGCAATGGGTTGATTTCCAATACCAGATCCTCTTCCTGCTGGTGGACTTCGCCGCCTTTGTGCTCACCGTTAGGACGCTCGCCGCGACGGCGGCCCAAGCCTATCCCCGCCCGATTCGGCGCTGGATTTTGGGGGTGGAAGCCCTGGGCCTGGCGCTCTTCATCCTGCTGATCCTGGCTGAAAATTTGTTCACAAGTATCAACGGGTTTTTTGTATTTCTGGCACCAGCAGTGCTGCTTCTAGAAGAACTTCTCTGCACCCTGAGGCTGAGGCGCTTCAGTACTGACAACCTCTCCTAACCAGTCGCAAGGTGATCAGCCCAACGGGTTCCCGCCCCTGGCCTGCGTCTCGGCCGCCCTGATCAAGCCATGCCCGGGGACGCCCCCTAGCTAGGGCTGGCGGCACCGAACAGCCTGGGGCGATGGAGGCCCTCAAGGGTGACGGGCCTGCCCGCAACACGGCCATGCCAAAACCGGTTGGGCCAGCCTTCCTTATCCATGGCGCCATCGGCCATCTTGAAGCGAAGCTCCTGCAAGCCCAGGGGAAACAATCCGGCGCCGGTGACCCGACCACCCCTGGCCCCCCCTCCCAGGTCCCATCAAGCCGGGGACGGGACAGCCCTTGCCCGGGAGGGGGGCCTGTGAAGTTTCGCGGAGGGAGCCCGGCAGACTGGCCTGGCAAGGCTACGCTCCTTCGGATTCTCTTAAGAATTGATGGTGGGACTGCTTCGCAACTGCTCCTCCTGCGCCAATTTCTCCGCCCAGCAGGGCTGTGAAGGCGTTTGCCGGGTCTGGGGAGCGGTGATTACGGCCTCCAGGTTGCAGGGAAACCAGTGCCCCCATTGGTGGACCGAACGGGGAGCAACGGCCCTTCCCCAACCCCTATTCGCCCTGCGACCCTGACATCTCCAGCTGGTCAGGCCGCCCTTGGGCCCTGGGACCTGGCTGCCATCGGGAGCAGGCAACTTACCGGGGAGCGGATCCGGGCGAAGCGCCCCCCTGGGCGGCCAAAGGTCGTCGTGGGGATTTGGGGGCCCCGAACCGGCTAGAGCGGATCACCAGCCCGGTTAAAACGTAGACAATGGACCAACTCCACAAAACAGCAACAACTAGCCCGACCGGGCTGGGCCCTATCGCCTGGCTGGGCACCGTAACGCACTAGCAAACGACCCAACAGTTGCCACTTGATTGCACCTAACAACGTCGTCCCTTGGGGCTCATCAACAGCAATTTCCCCGCGGAACAGACCAGCTCGGCCGTCCCAGCCTAGGTTGGCTTAGGGGAACGGGAGGCGGCGATGGGATCTTGGCAAAACCATCCTTTCTATCGCGAACAATCCCTAGGAACCAACACTGGCCTGGGGCAGGTCCGGCATGGTTGAAACCTATCGCAAGGCGATCATCCACCTCACCGACCGTGAATACGCCCTCTATCGCGCCATCTGCGTTGAGCTTGAGGATTTGCAGCGATCGATCCGGCGCGAAGACTATGGCGGACTGGATGTGGCCGAAATGGCGGTGGCGATGCGGGATCGCCGTTTCCTAGTGGAATGGTTGCGGGAATTGCGGCTACCCCCAGCCTCGGACTTCAACGACTGCGGCTTAACGGTTGAAATGGAGAACCTAATTTTAACGGACCATCCCTAAATCCTCGTTGAGCTAGCCAGCTCAGCAGGCCAGCTGGAGCTGGCCGCAATGGGCCCCGACTGGTTGCAGCCACTGGCTTGAATAACTAATTCAATTTCCCTTGCGACATCACAATGTTCGTCCCAAGGCATATAAGAGCAAGCTTGCTGCTGCATGGGGTTCCGCGCTCGCCTAAAGCTACAAACGTCTTGGCCATACATTTCCCGAAAAAGACGTTTGTCAAGGCGTGTAAATACAATCCCGGTTTCACCCCCATGCCACAGCAAGGTCTCTTCTGGCTTGCGGACAATCGAATGGGCCAGCTTCTTTAATCGCCAGCGCTTAATCGTAGTGCTTGGAGATTCACCCACAATGCCAACAAAAACCTTGCTCAAGGTTTTTGGACTGACATAGCAGTGGCTTGCCAACTCAGCGATCGCCAAGGGCCTGGGAAACTGTTGCTCAAAAAGACTGGCCGATTTCCTGAGGATATCGGCTGCAGTGGCAAACGTTGAGGGTCGCACTATTTAACAATTATTAAAATCAGGAGCCCCGGAAGGAGCCCAACCGCTGCAGAATTACAGCAGTCCCCCCTAATCCGCTGTGCGGCACGCTACCAACCCCACCGACAATCCCTAGAGCGGGCCGAAGCCATTGCCGCCCTTGCCCTAATGGCAGGGCCCATCGCTGCGGTTGCAAGTTCTGCATCAACGCATCGGAGCCGGCCACTCGGGCCTGGCGGATCCTGGGCGCGAGGACCGGGGGCGATTGCCAAATCGGGGGAGATGCCCCAGCCCCTGCAAGCCGATGGCAAGACAGGCGTCCATGGGCAGAACGCTGGCCCACCCCCCTGCCCGCCATGCCTCCATGCCCAGCACCCCCGCCGAATGCCCTGGGGCGAGGGCGGCAGCAGGCCTACCCAACCGGGCATTCGCTGGCGGTTGCCGGCCTAGGGCCAGGAGAGACGATCGGCCCACCTGGCCGGCGGACCAGGGCCAGGCCAGGACTAAATGCAGATCTTGCATTGATTGAGCTGGATCCAGCTAAAGGCAGGGGAGGCTTGGGCTAGGCTAATGGGAATTAATTAATTGTTTACTCTAAATTCAACGTGGTCGATGTTGATACTCTCGCATGCCTTGATGCCGTACTCTGGCTCCGCTCGGGCGCCATTGCCTCCAAGCGCCTTGGGCAACACCAATCAACAATCAGCCGCAATATCAACCGCTGCGAGACCATATTCAGCATCAATGCTTCCAAGCACAACGGAGAATGGCATCTCAAAGGCAATGCAAATCTAATCAATCTTGAGCGGGTCGTGCATCAGCACCATCGCTGGTTAGGCGGCCGGGCCCTTCGGATTGAGGCCATGTATTGGTCAGCGAAACCCTACCTTGATCCCACACCGGATGGCTGGCTGCCGGGGAATCATGATTTTCTCAATGTGCAGCAGCCCCTAAGCTTTCTGCGAAATAGCATCCTGGATGCCTGGATCGGCGCCTATCCTGATGTGCCTGACGAGAATGATCCAGAGTTCGCTTCTTTCCCCCTGTTGCGACATCCAATCAGCCTCGTAGTTGGCCACAATCACCCCCTACGGGCCGCCGGAGATGGGCTGACCCTTGAGCAGGTTTCCCAGTACCCATCCCTGGCCCTACCCGATGGGGCCTTCCCGAAACTGGAGGCCTCCTTAAAAGCCTTGGGCCTGTGGAATTCTCCCTCCAGGATCAGCCGATACAGCCGAGACAAATGGGAAGGGCGCTGGGAATCGGAGTTACTGGTTGGCTATGCGTCGATCTTTTCAGTTAAATTTTATCCCCAACCCCACTACTTCCTACCCCTGCAACTCCCCTTCATGGTAGGAGACAATTTAGTGGTCAAACGGGAATTTGCAAGCCATCCGCGCTTGCTCAAACTCCTTGCCGACTTGAGGAGCCGGCTCCATCCCTGGCTTAAGACCTATCCAGAACTGATCGGCTTTGGTGGTCACGCCGATGGGGCCAGCCCTGGGATTCCCGTTGCTTCGGCAGCATGCTCCCTGCCCTGATTGCCATCAGGGCTCGCCGATCTTGGCCTGGCCCCGTCCCTCCTGGATCGATGGCCCCTCCAGGGCCTGGGGCCGCTCTCAACAACGTTCAGGCAGACCCATGGCCATGGCCCGGGCCGGGCCAGGAACCTTTCGGGCCCAGCTGCGCCGGGGCGGCTTCGCCCATGGGGCCTAAGGCTCCCTTAAGCCATGGGTCGTTGTCCCCATGGGGCTGCCCCCGGGGCCTGGGTGTGTTGAATTGCGACCTTGCCCGCCAGGAACCGGCGCTCCTACAGATTTTCTTTAGGATTGGCCCAGTTTGGGGATTCGGCTGTGTCTCAAGTGAGTTCCCTGTTGGCCTTGATGGCCCTGATCGGGTTTGCCGTGGTGGAAGTGGCCACTCGGGTTTTCACCTGAAATCGCACGGGGATCAACCAATGATCAGTTGGGGCATCGGCGTAAACGTGGTCGAAATCTTTAGGTAGAACTCTTGTTTTTGGCAAATCTTGTTTTTAGCAAGCCGGTTCTGGTGTCCAGGCTGGCCTGATCTCGATGGGTTCAACCACTCGCGACTGGATCGGCAGCGCCGGGCTGGCCTGGGATCCGAAGCTGCGGGCGCGCCAACCCAGCATGGGTCAACAACCTCAGCTGTGGAACAACAGCACCAAGCCCGCGTCCAGTTGGTGAAATTCCCTTTCCTCGCGGCTGAGGTCCAGGCCCACGGCCAGGCCTTCCTTAAGGGCATCATCAAAGGGCGGAGGGGTGGGTGCCTGGCCCCGGCGCCACAGGGCCGCGATACCCACGGGCGTGGCATGCCAGATAAAGCAAGGTGTTTCCCCGATCGAGGGCTCCACCAGGGACTCTTCCAGTAAGGCGCGAATCGGCATGGTTGGCCATTGCTGCGTCCAGCATCGAGATGGCGGCGAAGCGCGGCAACGGCTTGACAGCTTTTGTGATCCGATTGGGACCTGGCCCCTAGCCCCCTAGGGTGCGGCCCATGAGCTCCCTCCCTGGCCCGGCGGCCCTGGTGCACGAATGGTTCACGCCCCGCTCGGTCGGGGGGGCCGAGCTGGTGGTGCGGGAACTGGATCAGCTCCTGGGTCAGCCCCAGCTCCATGCCCTGGTGGATGGCGAAAGTCGCCGGCCAGGGAGCTGGCTGTCGGGCCGCTCGATCCAGACCAGCTTGATCCAGGCCCTGCCCTGGGGCATCAGCCATGTGCAGCACTACCTGCCCCTGTTGCCCCTGGCGATCGAGCAGCTCGACCTGGGCGCCTACCCCCTGGTGGTGAGCAGCAGCCACCTGGTGGCCAAGGGGGTGTTAACCAGTCCAGACCAGCTGCATGTCAGTTATGTGCACACCCCCGTGCGTTACGCCTGGGACCAGATGCACGCCTACCTGGCCCAATCGGCCCTGGCCCGCAGTCCCCTCGGTCCCCTGATTCGACTGCAGCTGCACCAGCTGCGCCAATGGGATCTGGCCAGCAGCCAGCGGCCCGACCAGCTGGTGGCCAACTCCCGGTTCACGGCCGCACGCATCCGCCGCTACTGGGGCCGCCGCGCCGAGGTGGTGCACCCACCGGTCGCCGTGGAGCGTTTCCGCTGGGACCAGCCCCGCGATGACAGCTATCTCTGTCTCTGTCGGCTGGTGCCCTACAAGCGGGTCGACCTGGTGATTGAGGCCTTCAACCGCACCGGCCTCCCCCTGGTGGTGGTGGGCGATGGTCCTGAGCGGCAACGGTTGCAAGCCCTGGCCGGCCCGACCGTGACCCTGCTGGGTCGCCAGGATGCCGCCGTGGTGAATGGGCTGCTCGAGCGCTGCCGCGCCTATGTGTTTGCCGGCCTGGAAGATTTCGGCATCGCCCCGGTGGAGGCGATGGCTGCGGGGGCACCGGTGATCGGCTTTGGCGGCGGCGGCCTGCTGGATACGGTGCGCTGCCTGAACCAAGGCATCGCCCAGCCCACCGGCCTGCTCTTCCCCCAGCAGAGCGCCGCCAGCCTGGTGGCCGCCCTGGAGCACTTCCACCAGGGCCAGCTCTGGCGCCAGTTGCCGCCTGAACGCCAGCGGGCCTGGGCCGGGCGCTTCAGTGGGGCCCAGTTCCGCCAACGGTTCGCCGATGTGGTTGAGCGGGCCTGGCACCAGCATCGCTTGCATCGGGCCCGGCGCAGCACGGCCCTGGCCTGGACCGAAGCCGAATCCTGAGGCTTGGCGAGGCCCCAGCAGCGGAGCAGCCCTGGGCGGCTCGCCCCAATTGGGGGGGCGCCATTTTGTGTGCCTCTGGCCTGAGTGACCGCCCCAGCCCAGATCGCTAGGGGCTGGGCCCCTTTAATACAGTCATCTTCCCCAGGGGGGGCGCAGCGTTTGAGTCCCCTGGCCACGATTCCGGCCGATCCCACGGCCCATCGGTTGCTGGCGCGCCAGTCGCGCCGGGGCCGGCTGATCAAGCGCTGCGGCGACATCGTCTTCTCGCTGGGGGTGTTAACCCTGGGCGCGCCGGTGTTTGTGGTGCTGGCGGTGGTGGTGAAGCTGAGTTCGCGCGGCTCGGTGTTCTACGTGCAGCGCCGCATTGGCCGGGGCTACAAATCCTTCGGCTGCATCAAGTTCCGCACGATGCGCAAGGATGCCGACCGCCATCTGGCCTCAGTCTTGGCCTCTTCAGAGGAATTGCGCGCCGAATTCGCCCGGGATTTCAAACTGAAGGCCGATCCCCGCATCACCCCGATCGGCCGCTTTTTGCGCCGCTCCAGCCTCGATGAACTGCCCCAGTTCATCAATGTGCTCAAGGGCCAGATGAGTGTGGTGGGGCCCCGGCCGATCGTGTGGGACGAGCTGGAGCGCTATGGCCGCTCGATGGATGCGGTGCTAGCGGTGCGTCCGGGCCTGACGGGCCTTTGGCAGGTGTCGGGCCGCAACAACCTCAGCTACCCCAACCGGGTGAGGCTCGATCTCCATTACGCCCGTAACCGCACGTTCTGGCTCGATCTGCAGATCATCCTGCGCACGATCGGCGTGATCCTGTTCCCCCGCGATCGCGGCGCCTACTGAAGCCAGGCCCAAGCAACCCCTAGGGCCAACGCCAGCCAAAGGGCTTCTAGCCGGCGGCTTAAGGCCAGGATCTTCAAAATCGCCGCCCGATCGGGCAGGGGTTGCCCCTGGGCCAGCAGGGGTTTCTGGCGCCATTGGCCGCCGTAGCGGTTGGCTCCGCCCAGCTGCACCCCCACGGCATGGGCGTAGGCCGCCTGGGACACCCCCGCATTCGGGGAGGGATCGGCGGCGCCATCGGCCAGGGCCGCCTGGAACAGGCGCCAGGTTTGCAGCGGTTGGCCCGCCGCCAGGGGCAGCCCCAGGGCCACCAGGCGGCAGGGCAGCCACGTCAACAGGTCATCGAGTCGGGCCCCGGCCGTGCCCAGCCAGAGCAGGCGGCCCCGGCGGTAGCCCAGCATGGAATCGAGGGTGCTGCTGGCCTTGTAGGCCCAGGCCAGGGCCAGGGGGCCCGGGTTGGCCGGGCCACCGCCAACGAGCAGCAGGGCCGAGCCGATCAGCATCCAGAACAGGGGACCAAACAGCCCGTCCACGGCGTTTTCACTGGCGCTTTCGGCCGCCGCCCGCAGGATGGAGGCCCGGTCCAGGTTGGCCGTGTCGCGGCCCACAAACCAGGCCAGCCGTTGGCGGGCCGGCTCCAGGGGCCCGGGCTCCAGGTCGCCGGGTGGGGGGGCCTGCGCTTCCAACAGCCCCGGATTGGGCGCCGCCGGCCCAGCCAGCTCGGGCTCCAGCACCACAGTTTCGGAAACCTCAACCTCGGGCAACACCGCCAACACGGCTTCAACCGCCTGCTCCAAGCCTTTGCCCGCCAGGGCACTGGCCAGGCCGACCAGCACCAGGGGCAGGCCCAGGGCTGGCCAAAGGCGGGCCAGCTGCTCCAGTCCCCAGCCCGCCAGAGCGCTGCCGCCCACGAGCAAGCTGGTGATGGCACAACCGGCCAGGCGCAGGGCCCAGGGGCGGTCGCCGGCCCAGGCTTCGGCCAGGCGGCGTAGGCGGCTGATCCACCAGCCCATCACCACCACGGGATGGGGCCAGCCCGGCGGATCGCCCAGCAGCCGGTCGAGGCCGCAGGCCAGCACCACCAGCAAAAAGGGGTGGATCCCAACGGACTCCACCCCAAGGGCCAGGCTCATGGCGACACCGGGCCGCTAGGGGAACCCACGGTCCGGATCAGGCGGTCTTCAGCCAGCTGAACATGGCGCGCAGGCCCTTGCCCACCTGCTCGATCGGGTGCTGGGCATCGCGCTCGCGGATGCGGTTCATCTCCGGCTTGCCGGCTTCGCACTCGGCCACAAAATTGCGGGCGAAGGTGCCGTCCTGGATGTCGCCGAGGATGCGCTTCATCTCGGCCTTGGTTTCGGCCGTGATCAGGCGCGGACCGCTCACATAATCACCGTATTCGGCGGTGTTGGAGATCGAATCGCGCATGGCGGTGAGGCCGCCCTTCACCATCAGATCGACGATCAGCTTCACCTCATGCAGGCACTCGAAGTAGGCCAGCTCCGGCTGATAGCCCGCTTCCACCAGGGTCTCGAAACCGGCCTTGACCAGCTCGGAGAGGCCGCCGCAGAGCACCGCCTGCTCGCCGAACAGGTCGGTTTCGGTTTCTTCCTTGAAGTTGGTCTCCAGGATGCCGGCCCGGGTGCCGCCGATCCCCTTGGCGTAGGCCATGGCCAGGGCCCGGGCGTGGCCACTGGCGTCCTGGTGGATGGCGAACAGGGCGGGCACGCCCATGGCGTTTTGGTATTCCCAGCGCACGGTGTGGCCGGGCCCCTTGGGCGCGATCATCACCACATCGACATCGGCCGGCGGCTTGATCAACTCGAAGCGGATGTTGAAGCCGTGGGCGAAGCTCAGCACCTTGCCGGCCGCCAGGTTGGGCGCGATCTCGGCGTCATAGACCGCCTTCTGGAACTCATCGGGCAGCAGCACCATGATCCAGTCGGCCTTGGCCGAGGCCGCGGCGACGCTGAGCACTTCCAGGCCATCGGCCTTGGCCTTCTCGGCCGAGCGGCTGCCTTCATAGAGGCCCACCACCACGTTGACGCCGCTGTCCTTGAGGTTCAGGGCATGGGCATGGCCCTGGGAGCCGTAGCCAATGATGGCCACCGTCTTGCCGTTCAGCAGGCTGAGGTCGGCGTCGGTGTCGTAATAAAGCTTGGCCATCAGGCGTGCGCGCTCAGGGCAAAACAGGAGCTTACGAAAGCGCCTGCCAGGGAAATGGTCTCGGCAGGGGCCTGGCCCTAGGGCCTGGGGGTGGCGGCGGAGTGCCCCCCCGATCAAGGTTGCTATCCCCTTGGGCCCAGGGGCGCCCGCAGGGGCCGCTCAGGAGGCGGCAGCCTCGGTGGGATGGGAGATCACCCGGTCGATCAGGCCGTAGTCCTTGGCTTCGGCGGCGCTTAGGAAGTAGTCCCGGTCTGTGTCCTTGGCGATCTTTTCGAGGCTCTGGCCGCTCATGTCGGCCAGGCTCTGGTTGAGCATGTCCTTGATGCGAAGGATTTCACGCGCTTCGATCTCGATGTCGCTGGCCTGGCGCTGGCTGGTGCCGCCCAGGGGCTGGTGGATCATGATCCGGCTGTGGGGCAGGGCCAGCCGTTTGCCCTTGGTGCCAGCGGCCAGCAGGAAGGCCCCCATCGAGGCCGCCAGACCGACGCAGATCGTCACCACATCGGATTTCACGTATTGCATCGTGTCGAAGATCGCCAGACCGGCGGTCACCGATCCCCCCGGCGAATTGATGTACAGATAGATCGGCTTGGAGCTGTCCTCGGAATCGAGATACAGCATCTGGGCCACCAGGCTGTTGGCGATCGCGTCATTGACCTCGGAGCCAAGAAACAGGATCCGCTCCACACCGAGGCGGGTATAGATGTCAACCCAGCGCTCGTACTGGCTGCCAGGAAGGCGGTAAGGAACGCTGGGGGTGCCGATGGGCATGGCTCGGGGGAGGCGGCGGTGGCGGGCGGAACTGGACGGAAAGCGTGGGGCCGGATCCGGCGGAAGCGGATGGGGCTGGCTGGACGGACTGGCCTCAGGGGGCTGGCCGGGCCCAGGGAGCACCGTCTTCACAGACGGCGCTTGGGCCCGGCCAAGCCGAAGCCCAGGAGCTCAGCCGATGCCGGCCGAGCTGGGCAAGGCTGTCGGCAACTCCTTCTGGCTGGTCAGCACCCGATCGATCAGGCCATACTCCACCGCTTCGGCAGCGGTGAGGTAAGTCATCCGGTCGGAATCCTTGGAGAGCTGCTCAACGCTGCGGCCCGTGTTGCGGGAGAGCATTTCAAGCATGGTGTGCTTGTTGTGCAGCACTTCCTTGGCCCGAATTTGGATGTCGGTGGCCTGGCCGCGGGCACCGCTGCGGGGCTGGTGCAACACGATCGAGGCGTGGGGCAGGGCGGCCCGGTGGCCCTTGGTGCCGGCCGAAAGGATCATGGCGGCTGTGCCCATGGCCTGGCCGATGCAGATCGTGTGCACCGGAGGCTTGACGTAGCTGAGGGTGTCGGCGATGGCGAAGGCTTCGGTTTCAAAGCCGATCGCATCACCGGAATACCAGCTGGTGCCGGTGGAGTTGATGTAAAAGAAGATCGGCTTGTCCGGATTATCAAATTCCAAGAACAGCAACTGGGCAATGATCAGCTCGGTCACGTCAATGCCCATCTGGCGCTTGGCGTCGTCGTCGCTGAACAGGGGCAGGCCCAGGTAGACGATGCGCTCCTTGAGCAGCAGGGAGGGCAGATCGGGCGGCGGCGTGCGCATCACCGCGGAATCGCCGTAGTAGGGGGCTGACACCGACATCCGCGGATCACTGCAGGCCTGAACCGGGAGCCTAGCGGGGGTTCGTGGCGTCCTGGTCCGGCGGTTCGGGTCGGGGCGGTTCGGATTTCGCCCGGTTGCTGCGCCGCGGCGGCGCCTCCTGGTCGCAGCGGGCGAACACCATCCGGCCCGTGGGGGTCTGCAGGGCGCCGGTGACGGTGACGCCGATCCGCTCGCCGCTGCGGCCCTTGCCCCCTTCCACCACCACCATCGTGCCGTCCTCCAGGTAGCCGACGCCCTGGTCAGCCTCCTTGCCATCGCGCACAATCTTGAGTTGTAGGCCATCGCCGGGCTGCACCTCCGGCCGCAGGGCAATCACCAGTTCACTCAGGTTCATCACCTTGAGCTCCTGCACCTCGGCCACCTTGGCCAGGTTGTAGTCGGTGGTGACCAGGGTGCCGCCGGTGTCGGCGGTGAGCTTCTGCAACTTGTCGTCCACCCCATTGCCCTCGTAGCGGGTGGTGTTCACCACCAGGCGGCGGCCATACTGCTCGCGCAACTCGGCCAGCAGCTTGAGGCCCCGGCGCCCCTTGGCCCGCTTCTCGTTGTTGGCTGAGTCGGCCAGGGCCTGCAATTCATCGATCACCGCCTGGGCCACGATCACCTGGCCCTCGAGCAGGCCGGAATCGAGCAGGCCCCTGATGCGGCCGTCGATGATCACGCTGGTGTCGAGGATCTTGGCGGTGGCGGGCATCAGCACCCCATCGGCCACTAGCAGGGCCTCGGCGCTGGCCGGGTTAAACAGGCGCAGCAGGGTGCGGCCATGCACCTCGGCCAGGTTGTAGCCCGACACGCCGAAAAACACGTTGCTCAACACCGCCGCCAGCGGTTTGACAAACACCACCTCCCAGGGCAGGGGCAGCAGCAGGATCGGCGCCAGCAGCAGGTTGGCCACGAGCAGGCCCAGGATCAGGCCCACGGCCCGGCTCACCAGCAGGTCGGTGGGCATGGAGCGCACCTGGCGCATCAAGCGCTTGCGCAGCTGCTGGAAAAAGAACCCCGCCACCAGGCCAAAGAAGGCGCCAAAGCCGCCCATCACCCAGCGCAGGCCCTCCAGGTTGGTGACCTGGATCAGCAGCTCTTCCGACAGCAGGTCTACCCCCAGCCAGCCGGTGGCGGCCCCGGAAATCAGGAACAGAACCAGGATGAGGATGTCCACCATGGCCTGTGACGTGCTTGTCCCGATCCCTGAGCAGGAAGCATGCCCGATCCAGGCCCCGTTGACTGGGGCGCTTAACCGCCCATCAGGACTTGGCCGCAACCCTGGGCCCGCTGGGGAGCCCGCCCCTGCGGGAGGGGACCGCCCCTGGCCGCCCCGCAGCGCCTACCTGCACATCCCCTTTTGCCACCGGCGCTGCTTCTACTGCGATTTCGCCGTGGTGCCCCTGGGCGACCACGCCGATGGGGCCGATTCCGGCTCGATCGCTGCCTACCTGGAGCTCCTCCTCGGCGAGATTGCCGCCGCCCCGGCGGGGCCGCCCCTGGCCACGGTTTACGTGGGGGGGGGCACGCCCTCGATGCTGACCCCGGCCCAAGTGGGGTCCCTGTTGGCGGCCCTGGGGGCCCGCTTCGGCCTCGCCCCCGGGGCCGAGATCAGCTTGGAAATGGATCCGGCCAGCTTCGATGGGCCGCGCCTGGCCGGGTATCTCGCCGCCGGTGTCAACCGGGTCAGCCTGGGCGGCCAGAGTTTCGATGATGCCGTGCTCGAACGGCTGGGACGGCGGCACCGCCGCGCCGACCTGCTCCAGGCGGCGTTCTGGCTCGATCGGGCCCGCCGGGGGGGCGACCTGGCCAGCTGGAGCCTGGACCTGATCCAGGGGCTGCCCGAACAGGGGCTGGCCGCCTGGGGCGACCAGCTGGCCCAGGCCGTGGCCCTGGAGCCGCCCCACCTCTCGATTTACGACCTGATCGTTGAACCGGGCACGGTGTTTGCCTGGCGCCAGGGCCGGGGCGAGCTGGAGCTCCCCGATGCCGACCTGGGCGCCGACCTGATGGAGCGAACGGCCCAGGCCCTCCAAGCCGCCGGCTACGGCCACTACGAGATCTCCAACTTCGCCCTGCCGGGCCACGCCTCGCGCCACAACCGGGTCTATTGGAGTGGCGCCGGCTGGTGGGGCTTTGGCCTGGGCGCCACCAGCGCCCCCTGGGGCCAGCGCCAGGCCCGGCCCCGCACCCGGGCCGCCTATGCCGACTGGTTGGCCCAGGCCCCCCCAACCGGCCCTGGGGATGGCTCGCCCCAGCCCCTGGTCGCAGCCCCGGGCGCCGGCCTGCCCTTCGATGAACGGCTTTTGGTGGGGCTGCGGCGCCGAGAAGGGGTGCGCCTGGCGGAGCTGGCCGACCAAGCGGGCGTGACCGGCCCCGAGCTGGAGGATCTGCTGGGCCGCTGGCAGCCGTTTCGCCAGCGGGGGTTGCTGCTGCAGGAGGGGCGCCGCTGGCGGCTGAGCGATCCCGAGGGCCTGGCCCTCAGCAATGGGGTGCTGCGGGAGCTGGTGGCGTGGTGGGAGGAGCGGACGGCGGCGGCGTGATCGGCCCAGCGCCGGCGGCCAGACCGGTGACCCAGCCACCCAGGGCCCGGATCGCCAGGCTGCGGCCGGCCAGCAGGGGCGGACTGAAGGGTGGTTGCCGCTCGGTGAGGCCGAGCAGGTCGGCGGTCACCCGCACCTGGCCATCGCAGTCATCGCCGGCGCCGATGCCAATCACGGGGATCGCCAGCTCCCGCCGCAGGCTGCCGGCCAGATCGGCGGGCACATGTTCAAGCACCAGGGCAAAGCTGCCCGCCGCCTCCAGGTTGAGGGCCGCCCGGCGCAGGCGCTCCTGGCTAATCGGATCGGTGGCCTGGCGCCGGTAGCCGAGGCGATGGACTGACTGGGGCGTGAGGCCGAGGTGGGCCATCACCGGAATGCCGCTGCGCACCAGCCGGTCAACCACGGCCACCGTTTCCGGTTCGCCCCCCTCCAGCTTGACCGCCGCGGCCGGGCTGTGTTTCAGCACGGCTCCCGCGGCCGCCACGGCCCCATCGAGGCCGCACTGGTAGCTCAAAAAGGGCAGGTCGCAGACCAGTAAGGGCTGGCGGGCGGCGGGCAGGCTCAGGCCCCGGCCCACGGCGCGGCAATGCTGGAGCATCTCCTCCAGGGTCACCGGCAGGGTGGTGGCATGGCCGAGCACCACCATCGCCAGGGAATCGCCCACCAGCACCACGTCGGCGCCGGCGGCCTCCACCAGGGCGGCGGAAAGGGCATCCCAGGCGGTGAGGGCGGCGATCGGCCGACCGGCCTGCTTGTACTGGATCAGATCGGCGGGACGCAGGGGACCGGTCCTCCAGGGCTCTGGCCCATTGCTAGCATCCAAGCGACTCGGACCCATGCGGCCCGGACGCCCAAATCTGGTCAGGACCGGAAGGGAGCAGCCACACGGGATGCTCCAGGCAGGCGTGGACTCCGGGTCACCCCATGTCTCTTTTCAGCTCCCTGTCAGCCTGGTCCCACCAGGGGAAAGGCCGTTAGCCCCCTTTGGATGGGGCTTTCGTAGACGTTTTTAACCACTAAAAACCGGACCGTATCGGCCCCTTACCCCCCTAACAAGGGAATTAACAATGGAAGGGCTTCGTTCGATTGTTCACCGCGCCTAGGCGCTTGCCTACGGGCTGCCCAAGGGGAAGGGGCCGCTTCTGCAGCCCCCAGGGGCCTCAGAGCCCCTGTTGGCGGTTGAGCAGGAAGGGCGGGATCTTGGCGCCGGGAGACTGGTCCTGGGGCTGGCTATGGGCGGCGCGCAGGTCGGCGCTGAAGGTGCTGATGGTGCGCTCGGGGCGGTAGGTGCTGCCCCCTTCGAAGCCAGTGGCGATCACGGTGACGTGGATTTCCCCCTCCAGGGATTCATCCACCACGGCGCCCACAATGATGTTGGCCTCGGGATCGACCACGTCGTAGATCACCTCCGATGCGGTGGTCATGTCTTCGAGGGTCATGTCGCGGCCGCCGCTGATATTGATCACGCAGCCCTTGGCCCCATCGATGCGGGCCGACTCCAGCAGGGGGCTGCTCATGGCCGCCTGGGCCGCCTCCACGGCGCGGGAGCGGCCCGACCCGACCCCGATCCCCAACAGGGCGGTGCCGGCATCGGCCATCACCGAGCGCACGTCGGCGAAGTCCACGTTGACCAGGCCCGGCTTGGTGATGATGTCGCTGATGCCCTTCACGCCCATGCGCAGCACGTCATCGGCGGCGCGGAAGGCCTCCTGCAGGGGCGCCCCGGCGATGGCATCCCGCAGCCGGTCGTTGGGGATCACGATCAGGGTGTCCACATGCTCGGCCAGACGGGCGATGCCCTCCTCGGCCTGGCGCATGCGCTTGCGGCCCTCAAAGCTGAAGGGTTTCGTGACGATGCCCACCGTGAGGGCGCCGCATTCCTTGGCCACCTCGGCCAGGATCGGCGCGGCTCCGGTGCCCGTGCCGCCGCCCATGCCGGCGGCGATAAAGACCAGGTCCGCGCCCTGGAGCGATTGCAGTAGTTCGTCGCGGGATTCCTCGGCGGCCTTCTGGCCAATCACCGGGTTGCCGCCGGCGCCGAGGCCGCGGGTGAGTTTCTGGCCCAGTTGGAGCCGCTGCACCGCCGAGGACTGGATCAGGGCCTGGGCATCGGTATTGAGCACCCGATAGCCCACCCCTTGCAGGTCGGAGGCAATCATGCGATTGACGGCATTGCTGCCACCGCCACCAACGCCAATCACCTCAATGCGGGCGGTCTGGCTGGGCACGATGCCGTTACCTCCAGGGACTCTGGCGCTGAGGGGGCCTTCGTTCGTGATCTCCATGGAAGGTCCCATGCCGTTCATCCTGGGCAGCATTATGTCGTCGCTTGGTCCAGCGGGCCTGAAGGATTACGACAGATTCGCTTGAAACCCCGATTTGACCAAGAGCTTGTCAAGGTTTCAAGGCCTTAATCCACACCCGGGCCCGGATCGCCGGGCCCGGCCTTGGGCTTGGGCGGCAGGCCCAACTCCGGGTGGTCCGGATCGCTGAGGTCGATCGACTGCACCTTCAATCCCTTGACCCGGATGGCCAGGTGGCTGGAGAGGTGGGTCAGCATGTCAAGCCGGCGGCCCAGCTGGCCATCGGGCAGGCCCAGGCGCACCTTTCCGAGCGAGCTCGTGGTTAGCCAGAGGTTGCCGTTGGGTTCGAAATGGACCTCCTGGAGGTCGGAGCCCAGTTGGCCACTGCGGCCCAGCACCTGGGCCAGGGGCGGGCGCAGGTGCTCCTGCCAGCCGCTGACCAGCAGCAGCGGTGCCCCGGCCGACCCATAGGCTCCCGATTGCTGGCGCCTGGTCATCCAGTTGCCAAGCCGATCGACGTAGCCCTGCTCGAGGCCCTGACCCGTGCGCCGTTCGGCCCGGGCCACCGCCTTGCGATCAACCAGGTCGATGCGCAGCCGCGGCGGCAGCATCAGCCGGGTCACCCGCACGTTCTCCACCGGCAGGGCCGCGGCCAGCTGGGCCGCCAGCTGGCGCGGCTGCAGATTCAGAAGTTGCACTGGAAAGCGCAACCGCGCCTCCTGGATGATCTGGTCGCGGGAGACCTGGCGGCTACCCACCACCTCCACCTGGGTCGGGCTGCGCAGGCTCCAGCCCTGGCCGAGCAGCACCCAGCCCAGGCCGGCGGAGGCGCCCACCAGCACCAGCACGCGCCAAATCTCCCGCAGCCGTTGGCTGCGCCGTTGCAGGCGCAGCTGGCGGCGCCGCTCCGCCCCAGGTCCCGGGCGTCGCTCCGTCTCCACAGGGCTCACAGGTCGCAGCGGGCTCGGGCCATCAGCTGGTCGATCCAGCGGCGGGCCCGCTCCGCATCGGCAAAGGGCAGGTCCTTATGCAGGCCGCCTCCCACCAGCCGCAGGCGACAGGCGCCATGGGCCTCGTCGGTGAGGGGCGCCTCACCGGAGCGCAGGGCCAGCAATTCCACACACTCCAGGGTTTTGACCACGAACTGGTCCTTCTCGACCAGTTGGCCGGCCTCAAAGGCACTCCAGCTGAGCAGGCCACCCTCCAGTTTGGCGCCGCCACAGCTATCGAGCTTGGCCAGTTCCGCCCCCTGGGCCCAGTCGCGAAACAGCTGCTGCCGCCTGCGCTCCAGCCAGCCCAGGGCCGGCAACAGCACGAACACCAGCAGCAGGGGCAGCCAGAACAGTCCGTGATTCATCGGGCCTCCATGCTCTCGCCGGGGTGTGGGCTGGATTCTTGCGCCAGTTGCACCAGCTGGTGCACCAACTCCTCAAGCGTTAATCCAGAGGCCTCCCAGAGCATTGGATACATGCTTTGGCTGGTGAAGCCCGGCAGGGTATTGATCTCATTGAGCCAGAGGGCACCGCTGGCCTCCTCAAAGAAAAAATCCACCCGTGACAGGCCGGCAGCCCCCACGGCCCGGCAGGCCGCAATCGCCATCGCGCGGGCCCGCCCGGCGATCGCCCCATCCACCTGGGCCGGGATCACGGTGTGGCTGAGGCCGGCGGTGTACTTGGTTTCATAGTCGTACCAATCGGCGTCAAAGCAGATCTCCCCCAGCACCGAGGCGGCCATCTGGCGATCACCGAGCACGGCGCATTCGAGTTCCCGCGCCTGGACCCCCTGCTCCACCACGAGGCGGGGGTCGTGGCCGGCCGCAGTGCGCAGGCCCGCCAGCAGGGCGCCGCGGTCAACGGCCTTGCTAATGCCCACCGAGGAGCCCAGGTTGGCCGGCTTGATGAAGCAGGGATAGCCGAGTTGGGCTTCCAGGCGCTCCAGCAAGCCGGTGAGCTGGGGTTCGGGCCCCTCCAGCTCGGCGGCCTCCACGCAGGCGTAGGGCACCTGGGGCAGGCCGGCGGCGGCGAAGGCGGCCTTCATCGCCTGTTTGTCCATGCCCACGGCCGAGCCGAGCACGCCCGAGCCGACAAAGGGCACCTGCATCAGGCTGAACAGCCCCTGGATCGTGCCGTCCTCGCCGTTGGGGCCGTGCAGCACCGGAAACCAGACCTCCACCTCCAAGGCACCATCCGGGAAGCCCCGAAAACCGGGCCGCCCTGGGGCCTGGGGCAGGTCGTTGGCCTCGGCGGGCAGCCCCTTGGCGAGCACCGCCTCAGCCACGGCCGGCGGCCACCAGTGGCCCTGGCGGTCGATATAAAAGCAGCTCAGCCGGTAGCGCTCGGCGTTGGCGCCGCGGCGCAGGGCGCCCGCCACGGTGATCGCCGAGCGGATGGACACCGCATGTTCACCCGATAGCCCACCGAACACCAGGCCGAGGTGGGTGGGGGGTGCTGCCATGGCGCCGGTGAAGTGGCGCCAAACGTATCAGCGCTCGGGCGTCAGGCCAGGGGGGCGGCTGGCTGGGGGGCCCGGCCGGCCCCGGCCAGGGGGCTGCCGCTGAGGGAGAAGGGGCGCACGCCTTCGATCACAAGATCCACCAGCTCGCCGGCCCCGATCGGGCGACCATCCCTGTGCTGGGCCGGGAAAAAGGTGAGCCGGTTGGAGCGGGTGCGGCCCATCATCTGGCTGGAATCCTTGGGGTTGGGCCCCTCCACCAGCACCTCCTCGACCCGGCCCAGGTAACGGCCGCTGCGCTGGCGGGCGATGCGCTCCACCAGCAGGTTGATCTCCTTCAGCCGCTCCACCTTCACAACCTCCTCCAGCTGGCCGGGCCAGTTGGAGGCAGGGGTATGGGGCCGCGGCGAGTAGGCGGCCGTGTTCACCAGATCGAAGCCAATCGATTCGATCAGATCGAAGGTGCGGCGGTACTGGGCGTCCGTTTCCCCAGGGAAGCCGACAATCACATCGGCGCTGATCGACGCATCCGGCATGCGATCGCGGATGCGGTCGATGATGCGCCGGTAGCGCTCCACCGTGTAGCCCCGGGCCATGGCCTTGAGCAGGTCATCGTCGCCGCTCTGGAACGGGATGTGGAAATGCTCGCAAACCTTGGCCAGGTCGGCGCAGGCATCGATTAGGCGCTCGGTGAAGTAGCGGGGGTGGCTGGTGGCAAAGCGCAGCCGGGCGATGCCCTCCACGTCATGGACCTGGTGGAGCAGGTCGGTGAGGGTGTGCTGGCGGCGCCCCTCCGGGGTAATGCCGGGCAGGTCGCGGCCGTAGGCGTCGATGTTCTGGCCCAGCAGGGTGATTTCGCGGTAGCCCCGGGCCGCCAGGCCCTCCATCTCCAGCCGGATCGCCCCGGGCAGGCGCGATTGCTCCTTACCCCGCACCGACGGCACCACGCAGTAGGTGCAGCGTTCGTTGCAGCCGTAGATCACGTTGACCCAACCGCAGACCGTGCTCTCGCGCCGGGCGGTGGTGATGTCCTCGAGGATCTGGTGCTCGCCCGTGGCCACCACCTGCTGGCCGTTCTCCACCTGGCTGAGGAGCACATCGAGGCGGTTGGCGTGCTGGGGACCCATCACCAGATCCAGTTCCGGCACCCGCCGCAGCAGGGATTCGCCCTCCTGCTGGGCGACGCAGCCGGCCACCACCAGGGTCAGGTGGGGATTGAGCCGTTTGCGCTGGGCCTGGCGCCCCAGGTAGCTGTAAACCTTCTGCTCGGCGTTGTCGCGGATCGTGCAGGTGTTGTAGAGCACCAGATCGGCGCTGTGTTCGTCGCTGCCGGCCACGTAGCCCATGGTTTCGAGGATGCCGGCCATGCGCTCGGAATCGGCCTTGTTCATCTGGCAACCAAAGGTGGTGATCCAGTAGCTGCCACGGCGCGCCCCTGGGGCCTGGGGGGCCTGGCTCGCGGCGGGGGTGATCACGGTCATGGGGGCGGCAGTCAGAACGGGGCGGCGGAGGGGGCGCTGGGGATGCCTAGGGAGCCAGGGCAGCGCTTTCGAGCGGTTTCGGGCAGCTTGAACTGGCTTGGCGGCGATGGGCCCAGCCCCCCAACGGCGGCTCCGGGCCCTGGCCGTGGGCGTTTGCCCTTGGAGCGCTCCCCAATCCCCTGGTCCCTGCCAGCCTGCCAGGGCAGCTCCATCGCTGGTGGCGTCAACGGATGCGGGTTCGACTGCGGCGTTTTTCCCTCACCAAGGCCGTGCCCCTGGCGATCAGCCGGGGCACCACCGCCGCGGTGGAGCACCTGCTGGTGGAAATCGAGCAGGACGGCCTGGTGGGACGGGGCGAAACCGGGGGCTTTGACACGGGGTTGCGCGCCTACGAGACCGACGCCATCGCCCGGGAGCTAGGGGCCCTCGTCGCCGACCTCGAGCCCCTGGCCCCCGAGCCCCTCCAGGCCCTCGACCCCCTACTGGCCCGCCTCAGTCCCCCGGCCCGCTGCGGCCTGGACCTGGCCCTGCACGACTGGTGGGGACAACGGCTGGGCCAGCCGCTGCACCGGCTCTGGGGCCTGGATCCGGGGGCCGGGGTCGCCACCAGCGTCACCCTGGGGCTGGGGGAGCCGGCGGCGGTCCTGGCGCGGCTGGAGCGCTGGTGGCAGCAGCTGCCCGCCAGCCGCATCAAGCTCAAGCTCGGCAGCCCCGCCGGCGCCGACCACGACCGTGCCCTGGTGCGGGCCGTGACCGAAGCCATGGCCCGGCGCCAGGACCAGGAGCTGGGCCAGGACCAGGGAACGCTGGAGCTGCAGGTGGATGCCAACGGCGGCTGGGACCTGGCCACGGCCCAGGCGATGGTGCCCTGGCTGGCGGACCAGGGGGTGGTGCTGGTGGAACAGCCCCTGGCGGCCCTGGCCGATCCGGTCGCCGATCGGGCCGGGTTTGCCGCCCTGGCCGGCCTCGCGCCCCTGGCCCTGGTGGCCGATGAGAGCTGCTGGGATCTGGCCGACCTGCTGCGCCTGGCCCCGGTGGTGGATGGCATCAATATCAAGTTGCTCAAAAGTGGCGGCCTCTCGCAAGCGCTGCTGATGGCCCGCTGCGCCCGCCGGCTCGGCCTGGGGGTGATGCTGGGCTGCTATTCCGACAGCACCCTGTTGAACAGCGCCGCGGCCCAGCTGTTGCCCCTGGTGGAATGGCCCGACCTCGACAGCCATCTCAACCTGGTGGACGACCCCTTTCTGGGGGCCGGGCTCGAGGGCGACTGTCTGAGGCCCTCGCCCCTGCCGGGCCTGGGGGTGCGCTGGGCCCCGGGCGCCGGGAGCCAGGCCCCTGGGCCCCAAGCGATGGGGCGAAAGGCCGGGGCAGCCAAGCCGGCCGGGGGCCGTCGCTCCCCTGGAGCGCCGTCCACACCAAAACCCAACGGCAAGACCCAAGCCCCGGGGCCGGAGGCCTGATGCTGTCAACCTCTGCCCCCCTGGTGCTGCTGCTCCATGGCGGCCTGGACAACCTCTCCGGCAAGACCGGCCTGGCCCTGTTGCGCTATCGCCCGGGACCGATCCTGGCCGTGGTGGATCCGGCCCATGCCGGCGCCAACCTGGAGGCCCTCACCGGCATCCGGCGCGCCGTGCCGATCGTGGCCTCCATGGCCGAGGCCCTGCCCCTGCTGGGGAGCCGGGGCCAGGCGGCCGAACCGGCCGTGGCCGTGGTGGGGCTGGCCCCGTCCGGCGGGATCCTGCCGGCAGGGATGGGGGGCGATCTGCTGCTCGCCCTGCAGGCCGGCCTGAACCTGGCCAGTGGCCTCCACAGCCGCCTCGGCGACGATCCGCTGCTGGCGGCCGCCTGCCGGGCTCCGGGGCAATGGATCTGGGACCTGCGTCAGGAACCCCCAGGCCTGGGCGTGGCCACGGCCCTGGCGGCGGACCTGCCCTGCCGCAGGGTTCTGGCGGTGGGCACCGACATGGCCGTCGGCAAGATGAGCGCCTGCCTGGAACTGGCGGCGGCAGCCCGGCGGGACGGGATCGATGCCCGCTTCGTCGGCACGGGCCAGGCCGGCATCCTGATCGCTGGCCAGGGGGTTCCCCTCGATGCGGTGCGGGTCGACTACGCCGCTGGGGCCGTGGAGGCGGCGGTGCTGGCGGCCGCCCTGGGGGCCGGGCCCGCCAGCCTGGTGCTCGTTGAGGGCCAAGGCTCCCTTTGCCATCCCGGCTCCACCGCCACCTTGCCCCTGCTGCGCGGCAGCCAGCCCACCGACCTGCTGTTAGTGCACCGTGCCGGCCAGGGGTGGGTCCGCACCAGGCCCGGGGCCGCAGCGGTGGCGATTCCGCCCCTGGCCGAGGTGATCGCGGTTTATGAGGCCTTGGCGGCCCTGGGCCGGCCCGCTGGCCCAGCCCCCCCCCGGGTGAGGGCGATCGCCCTCAACACCGCCGGCCTGGATCCGGCCGCGGCCGCATCGGCCCTGGACCAATGCCACGACGCGACTGGCCTGGTTTGTGACGACCCGGTGCGTCACGGTGGGGAGAAATTGCTAATGGCTCTCCTGGCCCCGCCCCTAGAGAGCGCGCCGTGAGTCCCCCCGAGCCGCCACCCCTACCGCCCCCGGGCTTGAATCCCGAGTCCCGCGTCAGGCCAATCCGCACGGCCATTGACGCGTTGCTCGCCGAGGCCGGGTCCGACCAGGGGGGGGCGGCCTCCCTGGCCGACCTGACCGCCAAGGCAGCGCGCCTGTTGCTGGGAGGTGGGCTTCCCCTCGATCGCCTCAGCCTGTCGGTGTTCCCGCTCCAGAGCGGCCACTACGGCCCCCTTTATCTCTGGGAAATACAACAAATCGATGCGGTGCGCTCCTTCCACCGCTCCGCTGATTTCTTCGAGGAGGAACAACACCGCAACTCGGTCTTCAAGCACCTGCGCGACACGGGAGAACCGCTGCGCTTGCGCTTGGAGTCGATGCCGATTGAATCGATCACTTTTGATGTGCCGATCGAACTCAAACGGGACGGATTCACCGATTACCTGGCCGAGTCCCTATTCAGTGATGGCACCTACCTGGCGGCCATCACCCTGGCCACCCGGCGCAGCGGCGGGTTCCGCGGATCGGACCTGCAGGAGCTCCAGCGGCTTGTCGGCACCATGGGCATGGCCATGGTGACCCGCTTCCGCGAACGGGCCAAGCTCCATGCCTGGAGCGATCCCTCCACGGGCCTAATCAACCGTCGGCGCCTGGAGCAGCGCCTGGCCGAAGCGTTCGAGGCCAAGCTGGCAACCAGCCTGTTGCTGTTCGATCTCGATGACTTTGCTGCCTACAACAGACAATTCGGCTATTTCTGCGCCGACGATTGCCTGATGGCGGTGTCCCGGGTGCTGCTGGCCGCCAGCGCTGGGCACACCCATTTGCCAGCCCGTTTCGGGGGGGACAGCTTTGCCCTGGTGCTGGCGGGGGCCCAGGCCGGGGAGGCCGAGGCCATCGGCCGCCAGGTCATGGCCCAAGTACTGGCCCTACGGCTGGCCCACCCCGGCTCAAGCGGATCGCCCTTCATCACCGTGAGGGTGGGCCTGGCGGCCCTGACCCCGGAGGATGGCAGTGCCGCTGGCCTGATCGGCCGGGCCCAGGCGGCCCTGGTGGCGGCCAAAGCGGCGGGTGGCAACTGCCTGATCCAGCGCTGAACGGGACCGGGCGGACGTCCAGCCTGGAGGGGAAGGGAAGCCCAACGGAATCTGGTTTGGATGGCCCAAGCGGAAACTGGAGCCCTCCAAACCCGGCCTTAAGGGTGTCACCGGCTGGGCGCGCGTTAGGGCGCCCAGCCGGGGCGCCAGGGATCTAGCCAGGATCCGGGGCAGATCCGGGCCGTTTGACCAAAAAAAAGCCCGATCCGCTTGGATCGGGCTGATTGGTCCGAAGGAACAGGGCGAGCGAGGGGACTTGAACCCCCGAATGGCGGAATCACAATCCGCTGCCTTAACCACTTGGCGACGCCCGCCATGGCCAGGCCATCCTATCAAGGGGTCCTCACTGTCCTTGGCCCAGCCGAGGGTGCTTGTCTTGATGCTGCCGTCGTCCTCCCGTTGGTCCTGGGTGCTCTGGCCCGGATTGGTCAGTGCCGCCGTGGCAAGCCTGGCCTGGAGCAATCCGCCCCCAGCGGAGTTTGAAGACTTCGCCGCCGGCCAGCTGGTGACCCTGGCGGTGAAGGAGGTTTGCGGGCCCCAGGGGCTGCCCATGCTGCTGCAACTCGTCGTGCAGGACTGCCCCAAACTGGTGCTCAGCCAGCGCCAGACCCTCGGATCCTTGGCCCGCCAGGCCAGCCGCCGCTGGAATTTCGGCCTATTCAGCCTCTATCGCACCGACCTGGGCGGCCAGATTGGGCTGACCAGCTTCGCCTTGCCCCGCTACCGGGCCCTGACCCTGGCCGGGGCAGGCCAATTTCTGCTGCTCCACACCGACGGTGGCCCGGGTTCGGGCCGATGACGGCGGCGCCTGGAGCTGGGACTGGGACTGGGACTGGGACTGGGACTGCCAACGCGGTGACAAGCGAGGCGGCTCGCGCGAGAACCAGCGAGCCAGCCAGCCCGTTGCCCCCCGAAAGCCGCTGGCTGCCGCCCCTGCGCCTGCCACGGGCCCTGCTGGATCCTTGCCTGGGGCACCTGCCGGCGGGCAACGGCGAGGGGCTGGTCACGGTTCGCCTGGCCATCGACGCAGGCCGCATCGGCGCCATCGAGGCTGGCCCGGAGGCCCCTGGCCAGGCCGCCGCCCCCCTGGCGATCACGCCGCCCGTGGATCCCCACGTCCATCTTGATAAGGCCTTTAGTTGGACGGAGTTCCCGAACCACGCCGCCACGATGGCGGCGGCCCTGGCCGCCAATGGCCGCGAAGCCGAGCAGCGCACGGCCGACCAGGTGCTGGAGCGCGGTGAAGCGGGCCTGGAGCGGGCCTGGCGCTATGGCCTCAGGGGCCTACGCAGCCATGTGGATAGCGCCGGTCCGGCCGCCGAAGCGAGCTGGCAGGCCCTGCTGCAGCTGCAACAGCGCTGGCGGGGCCGGCTGGAGCTGCAACTGGTGGCCCTGGTGCCGATCGCCTTCTGGTCGAGCCCGGCGGGGCTGGAGTTGGCCCGGCGGGTGGCCGGGGCAGGCGGCCTGCTGGGGGGGGTGCTGGGGCCGCCCTTCCGCCGGAGCGCCAGCGATGCCGACCACCTCCTAGCCCTGCTGCGCCTGGCCGAACGGCTGGGCTGCCCCGTAGACCTGCACGTGGATGAGGGAGCCGCCGCCCCGGGGGCTGGCGTGGCCCTGCTCACCGGCCTGATCGAGCGCCAGGGCTGCGGCGTGCCCGTGACCTGCAGCCATGCCAGCAGCATGGGTCTGATGCCCCTGGGGCCCCGGACCCAGCTGGCGGAACGGATGGCGGCCGCAGGCCTGCAGGTGGTGGCCCTGCCCACCACCAACTTCTGGCTGCTCGGCCACCGGGGCGGCCTCACCACCCCGGAGCGGCCCCTGGCGCCGATCCGCCTGCTGCAGCAGGCGGGGGTACCCGTGGCCCTCGGCGGTGACAACGTGCAGGACCCCTGGTATCCCGGTGGCGATTTCGATCCGATCGAGCTGCTGCGCTTTGCCGTTCCGGCGGCCCAGCTGGCCCCCTGGCAGCGCCTCGGGCTGGTGCCCTTCACCAGCGCGGCAGCGCGGCTGATGGGCCTCCCTTGGGACGGGGTGCTGCGGCTGGGCTCCCCGGCCGACCTGGTGGTGCTCGGAGCCAGCTCCTGGAGCGACCTGCTGGCCCGGCCGCCCCAGCGGCGGGTGCTGCGGGACGGGGTCTGGCTCGAGCCGCCCGCAGCCCAGGCCCCCCACCCCCTGCTCACCCCGTTTGCAACCGGGGCTTACCCCTGAGCCGCCACCCCCCCAAACCCCTGTCCATGGCCCCGTCCAACCGCCCCACCAGCGAACCGGCCCGAGCGGTGACCCTGCGGCCCAGCGTGCTGCCCAGGGCCCTGCCCGGGCCCCTGCCGCCCCTGGCCAGCGAGGCCCAGCTCAACAGTCTGGAAACGGAGCTGCTGGCCGCCGGGCTAGCGCCCCTGCGCCAGCCCCAGGACCTGGCCCGGGGCTCCGCCGATGCCTTTGTGTATTCGCCCGTGTTGACCCCACTGTTGACGGGCTGCCGCGCCCAGATGCTGGTGCGGGTCCAAAGCGTTGACGAGGTTCTCAACGTGGCTGCAGCCGCCAGCCGCCTCGGGGTGAGCCTCACCCTGCGGGGGGCGGCCACGGGCAACTACGGCCAATGCGTGCCCCTGGCCGGCGGCCTGGTGATGGATCTCACCGGCCTCAACCGGCTGCGGCTGCTCGATGCCGAAACCGGCGTGGTCACGGCCGAGGCGGGGATCCTGCTGGAGGACCTGGACCAGCAGCTCCAAGCCCGGGGCCGGGCCCTACGGCTGGTGCCCAGCACCTATCGCAGCGCCAGCCTGGGCGGCTTCATCGCCGGCGGCTCCGGCGGCATCGGCTCCCTGCGCTGGGGCTTCCTGGGCGATCCGGGCCACCTGCTGGGGCTGGAGCTGGTGACCCTGGAGCCCCAACCCCGCCGCCTGCAGTTGGAGGCAACCGCAGCGCGGGCCCTCAACCATGCCTACGGCTGCAATGGCATCATCACGGCCCTGAGCCTGGCCACAACCGAAGCGGTGGCCTGGGTCCAGCTGGTGATCGGCTTCGCCGACTGGTCGGCGGCCCTGGCGGCAGCCCAGCAGCTGCCGGCCTCGGCCCTCCTGCTCAATGGCCTCTGCCTGCTGGAGGCGCCCGTGGCGGCCCAGCTGCCCTGGCCCGGCGGCTGCGGACCCGCCCAGGGCCAGGAGCACCGGCTGCTGGTGCTTGCCGCCCCTGGGGCGGTGGCCCCGATCGCCGCCTGGCTCAAGGAGCTCGGTGGCCAGATCCTCTGGCAGGCGCCCCAGGGGGCCAGCCGCGGGGTGCCCTTGCGGGAGCTCTGCTGGAACCACACCACCCTGCACCTGCGGGCCCGCGATCCCGGCTGGACCTACCTGCAGCTGCTGCTGCCCCAACCGGAGGCGCCCTGCCTGGAGGCCCTCAAGGCGACCTGGGGCGACAGCCTGCTCTGGCACCTGGAGGCGGTGCGCTCGGGCGGCAGCCAGCGCCTGGTGGCCCTGCCCCTGGTGCGCTGGCAGGGGGCCGGGGCCCTGGAGCGGCTAATCGAGCAGGCGCGCCAGCTGGGGGCGGTGCTGTTCAACCCCCACGCGATCACCGTGGAGGAGGGCGGCCTGGGGGGGGTGAACGCCGAACAGGTGGCGGCCAAGGCCGCCTACGACCCGGCCGGCCTGCTCAATCCCGGCAAGTTGCGCGGCTGGCTCGAGCGCCAGGCTGGTGCCCCAGGCCCGGAGCGGCCCTAGGCGCCCAAGCTGCTTAACAGCCCAAGCGGCCTAACAGCCCAAGCTTTCCCGGGTGTTGGCTCCGCTGACCGGATTAGTGCCGGAGGCCGTGCGGCAGAGCTGGCGCTGGCTGGCCCGGTCGATCAGGGCATCACTGAAATCGGCGTTATCGATGCGGGCGCCGCCAAAGCGGCTGCCCGAAGCGATCGCCCCGCGCAGGATGGCGCCGCGCAGGTCGGTGTCGCTGAAGTCGGCCCGATCCATCAGGGCATCGGTGAGGTCAGTGCCCTGGAAGTCACCGGCGGGGAAGGCCGCCTGGGTGAGGATCGCGCCGCTGAGATCGGCCCCGGCAAAGTTGGCGCCCCGGCCCACCACCCCGGCGAAGGAACTATTGGCCAGGGCCTGGCCATGGAAATCCTGGCCGCTCTGGTTGGTGAGGGTGTAATCGACCTTCTCAAAGGCCCAAGCGGCCCCGGCCTGGGCGAGCAGTACGGCCATCAATAGGGCGGGCAGCACGACCGGTAACGCCCTAGCCCAGAGACCCCGAAGCCCCCAGCCCAGGCCGCCCATCCCTACCCCACCGATGCAGGGGCAGGCCCCAGGGGAGCTGCCCCTGGCTTGCTGGCCCAGGTCGGGCCCGCCCCACCCATGGGGGGATGCCCCAGCCAGTGGGGATCCACCGGAACCATCCAGCCCGAATCGACGCGAATGCTGGGCCATGGCATACCAGGGGCGAAGGGGCTTGGGTAGGACAGCTGCGATCCCATCGAGCGCACAGCCTCCCTTCATCCTGGCCCTGCTTCGGCCGGATCGAGCCAGGGGATCAGGGCCCCGAGCAGGTAAAGGGACCCGGCCACAACCGGTAGGGCCGCCGCCATCTCCAAAGGCCCCCCCACCTCTGGCCCGCTCCCCGCCGACGGCTGCAGCCAGGCCAGGCCGGCGGCGGGATCGGCCACCGGCCGCAGTTGGCCGGCCAATTCGGGGCAGGCCAGCGCCAGGTCGTCGGCGCTCCAACTGGCGTGGCCGGGCAGGGGGGTAATCGCTGCCTGGTCACCGGGGGCCAGCAGGGCCCGCAGCATGGCTGCACCTTGCTTGTGGCGCTGGATCGCCAGCAACCAACGGCGCCGGCCGGCCCCCCAGGGGGCCAGGTCCCCCTGGTCCAACTCCTGGCGCAGGGCGATGGCGGCGGGCGGGTTGTGGGCACCATCGAGGAGCAGGGGCTGGCCCCGATAGGAGCGGATCTCCAGCCGGCCAGGCCAGCGGGCCTGGCCCAGGCCCCGCTCGATCGCGCCCGCCGCGATGGCCCAGCCCTGGTCCGCCAGGGCCTGGGCCAGGGCCACCGCCACGGCCCCATTGCGGCGCTGCAGGTCGCCGGCCAGGCCCAAGCGGGGACCGCCTAAGGCCTGGGGCGACAACGGTTCCACCCAGCGCAACTCCGTACCGAGCCGCTGGGCCTGGTCGCCCAGCACGGCAGCCACCTCGGGCTCCTGGGGGCCGCTAATGGCAATCGCCCCGGGCTGGAACACGCCCGCCTTCTCAAAGGCGATCGCCGCCAGGCTGGAGCCCAGGTGTTCGCAGTGGTCCAGGCCGATGGTGGCCAGGCCGATCACCCGGCGGGCCGGGTGGAGGGTGGTGGCATCGAGGCGACCGCCCAGGCCCACCTCCAGGATCGCCAGCTGCACGGCCTCCGCGGCCAGGCGATCAAAGGCTGCGGCCGTGAGCAATTCAAAGGGGGTGAGGTGGAAGGCGGCGGCGATCGGACGCCAGCGGCCCAGGTCGGCGCGCAGCTCGGCGGGGGTGATCCAACGCTTGCCCAGTTGCAACCGCTCACACCAGCTGAGCAAATGGGGGGAGCGGTAAACCCCGAAGTGCACGCCCGCCTCGGCCAGGATCGCCGCCAGAAAGGTGCAGATCGAGCCCTTGCCGTTGGTGCCCGCCACCTGCACGGCGGCGAAGCGTCGCTCCGGATGGCCGCCGGCGGCCAGGGCCCCGGCCAGCCGCTCCAGGCCCAGGTCAACGCCGCGGCTGGCAAAGGGTTCGAGCAGATCGTCCAGATCGACCGGCGCCGGCAGGCCTAAAACCACCTAGGCCCCGGCCCTAGCCACACTCACCGCGGCTACTGGGGCGGCAGCGGCGGCCTGCTCGGCCCGACTGGCCACCAGGCTGGTGAGGGCCGCCTCGAACCGCTGCACGGCCCGGCGCAGCTGGCGCGGCTTAATCACCAAGGGCGGCACAAACCGCACCACCGAGGGGCCGGCCGGCACCAGCAACAGCCCCTGCCCCATGGCCTCGGCCACCAGCTCCGGGGCCGTCAAGCCATCGGGCTGCAGCACCAGGCCCTGCAACAGGCCCCAGCCCCGCACGCCGGCCAGCTGCTGGGGATGGCGGTCCACCAGCTCCCCCAGCAGGCCTTGCAGCAGCTCGCCCATGCGCCCGGCGTGGGCCACCAGTTGGCGCCGCTCCAGCTCGGCCACCACGGTGAGGCCGGCGCGGCAGGCGAAGGGATTGCCGCCAAAGGTGCTGGCGTGGTCTCCAGGCCGCAGCACATCGGCCCGCCGGTTCACAGCCAGAACCCCAATCGGGATGCCGCCGCCCAGGCCCTTGGCCAGGGTGAAGGCATCGGGCTCCACACCCAACTTCTGGTAGCCCCAGAGGCAGCCGCTGCGGCCGACCCCCACCTGCACCTCATCGAAGATCAGCAGGATGTTGCGTTCATCGCAGAGCTGGCGCACCCGGGCAAAAAAGGCCGGATCGCCCGGATTGACGCCCCCTTCCCCCTGCAGGGGCTCCAGCAGCACGGCCGCCACCCGGGGGCCGTCGGCCTCACACTCCTCCAGCAGGGCTTCAAAGGCGGCGATGTCGTTGTAGGGGAAGAACCGAAACCCCTCCACCATGGGCTCGAAACCCTGGTGATACTTGGGCTGGCCCGTGGCGCTCACCGCCGCCAGGGTGCGGCCATGGAAGCTGGCTTGGGCCGTAAGGATCACCGGCCGCTTGATGCCGCGGCGGCTGTGGCCGTATTTCCGGGCCAACTTGATGGCCGCTTCGTTGGCCTCCGCCCCCGAATTGCAGAAAAACACCCGATCGGCGCAGCTGTGGCCGGTGATCCAGCCAGCCAGCTGCTCCTGCTCCGGAATCCGGTAGAGGTTGGAGACATGCTGCAAGCGCCCCAGCTGGCGGCTGAGGGCCCTCTGCATGGCCCGGTTGCTGTGGCCCAGGGTGCAGGTGGCGATGCCCGCCACGCAGTCGAGGTAACGGCGGCCGCGGTCATCCCACAACCAGCAGCCCCTGCCCTTCTCCAGGGTCAGGGGATAGCGGCTGTAGGTGTCCATCACGGGATGGACTGGCTCTAGGGGGATGGGAGCGGTGGGACTCGAACCCACAAACCCGAAGGCGCTCGATTTTGAGTCGAGTCCGTCTACCAATTCCGGCACGCTCCCGTCGTTCAGATCCTAGGGGAGCCTCCGGATCGAGGCGCCCACCCCATTGAGCTTGCCTTCCAGGTCGGCGTAGCCCCGATCGAGGTACTCCAGCCCCTGAACCGAGGTGATCCCATCGGCCGCCAGGCCAGCCAGCACCATGGCGGCCGAGGCGCGCAGGTCGCTGCCCTGGACCGGGGCGCCGCTCAAGCGCGGCACCCCTTCGATGAAGGCCGTGTTGCCCTGGAGCCGGATCGCCGCGCCCATGCGTTGCAGTTCGGCGACGTGCTGGAGCCGGTTCTCGAAAATGTTTTCAGTAATGATGCTGGTGCCGTGGGCCGTGGCCAACAGGCTCATGAAGGGAGCCTGGAGGTCGGTGGGGAAGCCGGGGAAAGGCTGGGTGCGCAGGTCCACGGCGCGGATCGCGTCGGCGCTGATTTCCATGGTGGAACCATCCATGGTGAGCTTGCAGCCCACGTCCTCGAGCTTGGTGAGCACGGCGCCCAGGTGCTCGGGGATCACCGGACCAACCCGCAGGCGCGAGCGGGTAATGGCAGCAGCCAGCAGGAAGGTACCCGCTTCAATGCGGTCGGGGATCACGGCGTAGTCGGCGCCATGGAGGCGCTCAACGCCCTCGATCGTGATCGTGGTGGTGCCAGCGCCGCGGATGCGGGCGCCCATGGCGCTCAACAGACCAGCCAGGTCAACCACCTCCGGCTCGAGGGCCGCGTTGTCGATCACGGTTTCGCCCTCGGCCAGGGCGGCGGCCATCATCAAGGTCTCGGTGGCCCCCACGCTGGGGCAATCGAGATGGATGCGGCCGCCGGTGAGGCGACGGCGACGGCCGGGCACCACGGCCGACACGACGCCGTGGTCGATCGTGACCTGGGCCCCCAGGGCCTTGAGGCCCTTGACGTGTTCAACCACGGGCCGGGTGCCGATCTGGCAACCGCCGGGCAGGGGCACCTGGGCGATGCCGAGGCGGGCCAACAGGGGGCCAATACAGAAGAAGCTGGCCCGCAGGCTATTGACCAGTTCGTAGGGGGGGGACGACTGGTTCAGCCCCGAGCCATCCAGCACCAAGCTGTCAGCGGACCGCAGCACGCCCACGCCGAGAGAGCCCAGGATGTCGCCCATGCCGAGGATGTCGGTGAGGGGCGGCACATTGCGCAGCCGCAGGGCATCCGCCGTCAGCAGGGAGGCGGTCATCAGCACCAGGGCCGAATTCTTGGCACCACTCACCGTCAACTCCCCGGCGAGGCGGCGGCCACCAGCGATCTCAAGCTGGGGGCTAAGCACCTGGTGAGACGGGACAACCGTCAGGGTCATGGCTTCCGATGTCCCGGACTGGGAGCGCCCATCTTGGCGATCAACCCTTAAGGCGTCCAGACGTCCGGCGCCAGAACTGGCTTGTTGTTGCCAGTCCCTCCTCCCTTTGATCCGTTTTCAGGACCGCCCAAGTGGGGCCAGGGCCATGGGGTATGGTCGTTGGGTCGCCGCGGCGACACGCCCGCGGATGTGGCGGAATTGGTAGACGCGCTAGTTTCAGGTACTAGTGGCAGCAATGTCGTGGGAGTTCAAGTCTCCCCATCCGCATACGAAACAAGCCTGGGTCAGGCAGGGACCTGACCAGACTTTTTTAATGTCCACCCTTTGCTCTGATCTGCACTGGCTCGCCGCTCGAACAGCGGCCGGCCGGCCATAACCGCCCCAACCGGCCAGCAAACTGCCGCAGGCCATTGGTTAGGGTCCAGGTCTGGCCCAGGCTCGAATTCATGATCATTCTCAAGATCAGCAATGCTTCCGAGGTGGTGGCCTCCAAGCTGGGCAAATTTCTGCAGGCCCTCACCCCCGATGCCCTCGATCAGGCCTCGGTTGAAGACGTGCTCCTCAAGAAATTGATCGAAAACCTGGCGGCCGAGGGCCTCAAGGGCGAGGTGGCTGCCGTCAAGGGGTTGGACCTGCAGGAGGCCAACCTGGTCATCCAGGGCAACCTGCATGTGCGCCGTCACCACGAGTTCTGAGTCCAAGTGGGGATCAAGGATCGGTGGACCCTGCTGCCATGGATGCTGATCCGGGTCTGGGGGGTCTGGAGCTAGGGGGTTTTGAGCTGATTTCCAGCCGGCGCAACCCCCTGGTGGGGCGGCTGCGGGCCCTGCACCAGGGGCGCGGCCGGCGCGAGCAGCAGCGGCTGTTATTGGAAGGCACCCACCTGCTGCAGGAGGTGCTGCGTCTGGGCCTGAAGCCGGACTGCCTCCTCGCCACCGCCGCCTGGATTGGACGCCACCGGGACCTGCTGGAGAAACTGGGGCAAGGGGCTGGCTCCGCTGGCCAGCTGCGGGTCGTGACTGGCGAGGTGTTGGCGGCGGTGGCGACCACCGAGCAGCCCGATGGGGTGGTGCTCACCCTGGCCCTGGACCAACTGCCCCAGCCCCTCCCCTGGCCTCGCAACGGCGACCAGCCAGGGAACTCGGCCATGCCGGAGTCCCCGCCAGCCCCTTTCCCCAGTTTTGTGCTGGCCCTCGATCGGCTGCAGGATCCGGGCAACCTGGGCACCCTGCTGCGCTGTGCCCTGGCCGCCGGGGTGGAAGAAGTGTGGCTGGCGGGTGGGGCCGATCCCCTCCAGCCCAAGGTGCTGCGGGCCTCGGCGGGGGCGGCCCTGGCCCTGCCCCTGCGGCGGCTGCCGGACCTGGCACCGGCCCTAGCCCAGGCCCTTGGGCGGGGCAGCCAGGTGGTGGCCACGGTGGTGGCAACGGGGCGGCCCTACTGGGAGCTGGATTGGGGTCGGCCCACGCTGTTGCTGCTGGGCAATGAGGGCGCGGGCCTGGATCCGGCCCTGGTCACCCTGGCGAGCGAGCGGGTCACGATCCCCCATGCCGCTGCGGTGGAATCCCTGAATGTGGCCCTGGCGGCAGCCCCCCTGCTGCTGGAGCGCTGGCGCCAACGGCTGGGGGGGTGACGGGGGAGAATGCCCTTAACAACCGCAGGGACCTTCGGTGAGCGCCTCCAGTTCCGATGCCTCCAGCGCCCTTGGCCCTGGGGACCAGGCCTTTGATTTCGATGTGATCGTGATCGGGGCTGGCTACGGCGGCTTCGATGCGGCCAAACATGCGGCCGACCATGGCCTGCGCACGGCAATCATCGAATCGCGCGACATGGGCGGCACCTGCGTCAACCGGGGCTGCGTGCCCTCCAAGGCCCTGCTGGCGGCCAGTGGCCGGGTGCGCGAACTGGCCGATGCCAAGCACCTGGCCGGCTTTGGCATCCATGCCGCACCGGTGCGCTTCGAGCGCCAGAAGATTGCCGACCACGCCAACCAGCTGGTCGCCACGATCCGAGCCAACCTCACCAAGACCCTGGAGCGGGCTGGCGTCACCATCCTGCGGGGCAAGGGCCGGCTCGAGGGGTCCCAAAAGGTGGGGATCCGCGAAATCAGCGGCGTTGACCGCATCCTCAGCGCCCGGGAGGTGATCATCGCCACCGGCTCCGATCCTTTCGTGCCGCCCGGCATCGAAACCGATGGGCGCACGGTCTTTACGAGCGATGAGGCGATCAGCCTGGAATGGCTGCCCCGCTGGATCGCGATCATCGGCAGCGGCTACATCGGCCTGGAATTCGCCGATGTCTATACCGCCCTGGGCTGTGAGGTGACCATGATTGAAGCCCTCGATCGGGTGATGCCCACCTTTGATCCGGATATTGCCAAAATCGCCGCCCGCAACCTGATTGAGGGCCGCGATATCGACGCCCGCGCCGGGGTCCTGGCCCGCCAGGTGACGCCGGGCTCACCGGTGCGGATCGAGCTGGTGGACATGGCCACCCGGGAGCCGGTCGAAACCCTGGAGGTGGATGCGGTGCTGGTGGCCACCGGCCGGGTGCCGGTGAGCAAGGAGCTCAACCTCGGGTCCCTGGCGGTGGAGACCAACCGGGGGTTCATCCCCGTGGATGACGAGATGCGGGTGCTGGTGAAGGGGGCGCCCGTGGCCCACCTCTGGGCCGTGGGCGATGTCACCGGCAAAATGATGCTGGCCCACACCGCCGCCGCCCAGGGCGCCGTGGCCGTGGACAACATCCTGGGCCACCGCCGCCGCATCGATTACCGCTCGATTCCGGCGGCCACCTTCACCCATCCGGAGATCAGTTCGGTGGGCCTTTCCGAAGTGGAAGCCAAAGATCTCGCCGCCCAAGAGGGCTTTGAGCTGGGCCTGGTGCGCAGCTATTTCAAGGCCAACACCAAGGCCCTGGCCGAACTGGAAAGCGATGGATTGATGAAGTTGCTATTCCGAAAGGACACAGGCGAAGTATTGGGCGCCCATCTCTATGGCCTGCATGCCGCCGACCTGATCCAGGAGATCGCCAACGCCGTGGCCCGCCGCCAGAGCGTCAGCCAGCTGGCGACCGAGGTGCACACCCATCCCACCCTCAGCGAGCTGGTGGAAGTGGCCTACAAGCAGGCGGCCCAGGCCGTGGCAGCGGCCCAGGCCAGTTCCGCCGCACCGGCAACGGCGGCGGCTCGCCAGCCCCTGGGGGTTTGAGCCAATGGAGATCCGTCGCCGGCCGCCCAACCCCAGCGTGAAGGTGGCCCATCTGATGTATGGCATTCCCCATCCCGAGGAGGAGCCGCGCCACATTCTCGAAAAAATTGTCTGGGAAAAGGACAGGGAAGTGGCCGCCTCGCGCGAACGGGTGCCCCTGGAGAAACTCAAAGAACAGATTGCAGGCCTACCCGCCACCCGCGATTTTGTCGCCGCCCTCCGCGCCGGCACGCCCAAACCGGCCGTGATCGCCGAGATCAAGAAAGCCAGCCCCAGTAAGGGCGTGATCCGGGAGGATTTCGATCCCGAAGCGATCGCCAGGGGCTACGCCGAAGGCGGCGCCAGTTGCCTGTCGGTACTCACCGACAAGGCCTTCTTCCAGGGGGGCTTTGAGGTGTTGGTGCAGGTGCGCCAGGTGGTGGATCTGCCGCTGCTCTGCAAGGACTTCATCCTCAGCCCCTACCAGCTCTATCAGGCCCGGGCCGCCGGCGCCGACGCCGCCCTGCTGATCGCGGCGATCCTTACCGACCAGGACATGGCCTACCTGCTCAAGGTGGCCCGCTTCCTGGGCCTGGCCGTGCTCGTGGAAGTGCATGACGCCGCGGAATTGGACCGGGTTTTGGCCCTCGATGGCGTTGATCTCGTTGGCATTAACAACCGGGATTTAGCCAGCTTCGAAGTGGATCTGGGCACCACGTCCACCCTGCTGCAAACCCATGGGGAACGCCTGCGCGCCAAGGGGATTCTGGTGGTGAGTGAATCGGGCCTGGTCCAGCGCGGCGACCTGGACCGGGTTCAGGCGGCCGGGGCCGGGGCGGTGCTGGTGGGAGAAGCCCTGATGCGCCAGGCCGATGTGAAGGTGGCCCTGCAGGGCCTAATTCAGGGCTAAGGCCCGGGCCCAGCTCCCGCTGGACTGGGCCAGCCCCGTAGGAGGAATCGACACCAAAACCTCAAGCCCGACCAACTCCTCAGCGATGGAGTGATCAATCGCCAAGCCAGGCAAACCCAGCCCAGAAAATTGGCTGGAGCAACATCTAGCAAGGATGCTAGATTGCATGGCAAGGCTTCAAAAATAATGTTAACTGCGGCCTTTCTTTTCATTGCCGCACCAGTTTTGCGCGTTGGCATTGTTGCTGGCCAATATCCTTGCTCCTACCTGGATCAAGGGATTTGGAAAGGCAGCGCCGTAGAACTCTGGGGGGCCACCGCCGAACGAACGAAGCTGCCCTTCGTGGTGCAACGGGCTAGCACCCCTAAGGAGGCAGTCAATGCCCTAGTCAGCGGCAAGCTAGACGTGGCCGTATCCTGCTTCAACCTTACCCAGGAGCGCTTGCGCCGGGTGGGTTACACCACGCCCTATCGCTTCGAGGGCATCAAGATACTGGGCAAAGCCAAGCAGTTTGACCTGCTCAGCATGCTCGCCCTTGCGATCAAAGACGTGAGGCTGCCGCGGGCTTTTTCGCTACTTTTTGGCACTACCTTGCTAATCACCATTGCCGCGGTGATCCTGGAGAAAAAGCTTGTGGAAGCCATCTTTGAGACAACATTAAGCGCCAAAACCTTCACACGACTGTGGCTGTTACTCACGATTGGCACCTTGCCCCTCGACAAAACCTCCAGACTAAAAACATCTACCTTATTGGCCTTCAGCCATTATGTGCGCATCATCTTCAGTGGCGCCCTGATCGCCGCGATCACAGCGGCAGCCATCGGCGAATCGCTGGAGTCTGACGGTCAATTCAAGATCGCCGGCTTCTCCGACCTGGCAGGACTTCGCATTGGCGTTGCCGATGGCAGCTACGCCGAAGCCCTGATCACCGAGAAACTGGCGGGTCTCTCCACCAAAACCGGCGGAGCCCGCTCCACGACGTTGGTCAAGTACAAACACCATGACGACCTGGCCGATGCCCTCAAGCACAACTTGGTCGATGTGATCGCTGGCGATGCCGCCGCCATTGACCATCTGGGGGCCCAGCTCGCCCATGCAGGCCATTATTTTATTTATGCGGCAGAACTGGCAAAAACGCCGCAAGGCTTTCTGATCGCGCCCACGCTCTCTCGGGAGATTGATTCCGCCCTCGATGATGCGGTCGTGTCCATGGAGACAGAACGCTTTCAGGAGCCGAAGCCCTAGGAACCCTGGCCACCCTTTGAAGCCAATCCATCGGGGAAAGGGGCCCAAACAAAAGCCCCCGCCATGGGCGAGGGCTCGGGTAGCTGGTTGGCTGAAGGGACGAAAGGCCGGCAGGCAGCGCCGGCCCAGCTGGCTTCAGACCTTGCGGGAGTAGAACTCCACCACCAGCAGTTCGTTGATCTCGAGGGCGACCCATTCGCGCTCGATCTTGCCACCCACCTTGGCCGTCATCTTGTTCTTGTCGAACTCGAGGTGGGGGGGAATGTTGGCCAGGCCGGGGAACTCAAGGTTCGCCTGGGCGAGCTCCTTGCTGGCCTTGCGTTCGCGGATCGCGACCACATCTCCGGCCCGACACTGGTAGCTGGGAATGTCCAAGACCCGGCCGTTCACGGTGACGTGGCCGTGGTTAACCAGCTGGCGGGCACCGGGGACGGTGGGGCCAAAACCGAGGCGGAAGCAGACGTTATCGAGCCTGTTTTCCAGAAGCTTGAGCAGGTTGGTGCCGGTGGAACCTTCCTGGGCACGGGCTTTCTTGACGTAGCGAACCAGCTGACGTTCGGAAATGCCGTAGTTGAAGCGCAGTTTTTGCTTCTCTTCGAGGCGGATGGCGTATTCGGAGCGCTTGCGACGGGCTTGGCCGTGCTGACCGGGGGGATAAGCCCGCTTGGCGGACTTACGGGTGAGACCGGGAAGGTCCCCCAAGCGCCGCGTGATCCTCAGGCGAGGGCCGCGGTAGCGAGACATAAGGGAAAAAATCGAGGGTTGAAACGCCGGCGTGGCGGGTTTAGGAGCATGCTGGAGATCGCAATCCCCCCTCCCAGCCCTTGTCACGCCAGCAGGCGATCCTAACGTCCGGTCTCGCGCCAGCCTTTGCAGCCCTCTCCGGGGCCCTGCAGGCCCTGCTGCTGGCCCTGATCGGCGCCTACCGCCAATGGATCTCGCCCCTGCTGGGGCCCCGTTGCCGCTTCATCCCCAGCTGCAGCGCCTACGGGCTGGAGGCGATCGGCCGCCATGGCCCCTGGCGCGGCGGCTGGCTCACGCTCCGGCGCCTGCTGCGCTGCCACCCGTTCACACCCTGCGGTTGCGATCCCGTGCCGGATTAAAGCGGCCCAGCCGCCCGCCCCTCCCCATGCCGTTGCCGATGTCGATGCCGAGCCCAACCGAGGGCGAATCCGGGCCAGGTCTGGTGCTCTTCACGCGCCAGGGCTGCTGCCTCTGTGAGGGGTTGGAGGAACGCCTGAGGGCCCTGGAACCGGCGCCACCACTGGAATGTGTGGATGTGGATAACGATCTGCAACTGCAGGGCCGCTATGGCATGAGCGTGCCCGTGCTGGCGATCCGCAGGCCGGATGGCAGCTGGCAGGAGCTCCCCCGGGTGTCACCCCGGCTGGCGGGATCGGGGCTGGCGGACTGGTTGCGGCGAACAGGACTGCAGGCGCCGGCGGCTTAGAACTGGGCCCATCCAGCGCTCCGGCCCCCCGATGAGCCCGTTGCCGCAGCCCGTGCATCAGCAGCTGCATCCGCTTCTGCGTCAGGCTGGGGTGCCCGTGCCCCCGGGTCTGCCCAACCCGAAGGTGGGCGATGTGAGCTGTGATTCGCGCCGGATCGCGCCTGGCAGCCTGTTTGTGGGCTTGCCGGGCGGGGCTGTGGATGGCGGCAGCTTTTGGCCCCAGGCCCTCGCCGCCGGAGCGGCGGCGGCCGTCATCGGCCCGGCGGCGGCAGCAGCCCACCCCCCGGGTCCGGACGATGCGGTGGTGGTGGTGGGGGAGCCGGTGGCGGCCTGGGCCGGCCCGCTGGCGGCGGCCTTCTGGCAGCAACCCAGCCACCAGCTGGCTCTCATCGGTGTTACCGGCACCAATGGCAAAACCACCACCACCAGCCTGATCGAGCACCTGGCGGGCGCCTGCGGCTACCCCGTGGCCCTGTTCGGCACCCTGGTGAACCGCTGGCCCGGCCATAGTCAGGGCGCCAGCCACACCACGGCCTTCGCCGATCAGCTCCAAGCCCAGCTGGCCCAGGCGGTGGCGGCGGGCGCCCGGATCGGGGCGATGGAGGTGAGCTCCCATGGCCTCGATCAACAGCGCAGCGCCGGCTGCCGCTTCGCCGGCGCCGTGTTCACCAACCTCACCCAGGACCACCTCGACTACCACAAGTCGATGGAGGCCTATTTCGAGGCCAAGGCCAAGCTCTTCGCCCCACCACTCCTGGACCAACCGGCCGAGGTTGGGGCCAGCACCCAGGCCAACCCCCGCTTGGGCGCCAAAGCCGTGGTGAATTGCGATGACCCCTGGGGCGCCCGGCTGGCGGAGCGCCTGGGGACCAGCTGCTGGCGCTGTTCCCTGGAGGCCCCCTCGGCGGACCAGGCCGAGCTGGGCTTCCGCAACCTCGTCATCGGCCCCCATGGCGTGGGTGGCACCCTTTGGAGTCCCCTGGGGGAGGGGCCGTTCCAGTCGCCCCTACTGGGCCGCTTCAACCTGATGAACCTGCTGGAGGCGGTGGCAGCCCTGCTGCAGCAGGGTTTGCCCCTGGCAGGCCTGCTGGCGGCGGCGGCCAGCTTCCCGGGCGTACCCGGCCGCATGCAACGGGTGGGCCTGGCCCCCAGCGCCGGAACGGCCGCCGGAGCCCCAGCCCCGTCGCTCCAGGGACCCGCCGTGCTGGTGGACTACGCCCACACCCCGGATGGCCTCGAAAGCGCCCTGGCGGCCTGCCGGCCCTTTGCCAAGGGCCAGCTGATCTGCGTGTTCGGCTGCGGCGGCGACCGGGACCGGGGCAAGCGACCGCAGATGGGAGCCATCGCCGCCCGCCTGGCCGACCGGGTGGTGGTGACCTCCGATAACCCGCGCAGCGAGGAGCCCCAAGCCATCCTGGCCGATGTGGTGGCAGGGATTCCCAGCGGAACCGACCTGCGGGTCGAGCCCGATCGGGCCCTGGCAATCGCCGCAGCGATCGCCAGTGCTGGGGCAGACGACCTGGTGCTGATCGCCGGCAAAGGCCACGAGGATTACCAAATCCTGGCCACGGGCCGCATCCATTTCGATGACCGGGAACAGGCCGAGTTAGCCCTGGGCCGCTGGCCCGGCTGAAGCTGACAAGGATTCGGTGTCAATTTGATTCAAAGGCCTGCGCCTATCCCTAAGGCCGCCAAGCTCCTGGTGCACCTTTGCCTATCCCTCGCGGGATTGATTGCCCGTTTATGTCTAGGAAATTCCTTGCCGAGTTGATCGGCACCTTCTGGCTCGTGCTGGGGGGTTGCGGCAGTGCCGTGCTGGCGGCGGTGTTCCCCTACGACAACCCGGCCGCCAACCCCCTGGGCCTGGGCTTCCTTGGAGTCGCCCTAGCCTTTGGCCTCACCCTGCTGACCATGGCCTACACAATCGGCCACATCTCCGGTTGCCACATCAATCCGGCCGTGAGCTTCGGCTTCTGGGCCTCCGGCAAGTTTCCCGGCTCTAGCCTGCTGCCTTATATCGCGGCCCAAGTGATTGGCGCCGTATTGGCGGGCGGGGTGCTCAAGCTGATTGCCAGCGGCCGGCCCGGATTTGAGCTGGCTGGCAGCAACCCCCTGGCCACCAATGGCTTCGGCGCCCATTCCCCCGGGGGCTACGGCTTTGCTGCCGCCCTAGTCACCGAAGTGCTGCTCACGTTCATCTTCCTGCTAGTGATTCTGGGCACCACCGACCGGCTCGCCCCCAGCGGCTTTGCCGGCGTGCCGATCGGCCTTTCGCTCACATTAATCCACTTGATCAGCATCCCAGTCACCAACACCTCGGTGAACCCCGCCCGCAGCACGGGCGTGGCCCTCTGGGTTGGCGGCGCGGCGGTGGAGCAACTCTGGCTGTTCTGGCTTGCGCCGATCGTGGGTGCCATCCTGGCCGGCTGGCTCTATGGCCGGGTGTTGCAGTCCGAGCCAGGCTGAGCAACGCTGGGCCGGTCGTTCAGACGCAACAACGATCCGGCTGGGCGATTGCTCCAGCCGGATTTTTTGTCAGTCAGACGCTTGGGAGGATGGCAGATCCTGGGGCGACCAAGCAAACCCATCGAGAACGGCAAAACGGCGATTATCGGAATTGCGCAACGTGCCACGACAGACGCCCCCACTCCCGTTATTGCTGCCGGCCAGGCCGGCCTTGATCGCCTGTGCTGCAGACAAAGGCGTTGGGCTGCTAAAGCGGGCGGGCAGAGAACAGCGGGGCAAAAGAATTTCGGCCCTTACTTTAAGACTGGTTGGATCAACATGAACCATGGTTTGATGGTCAAATCCGCCGGTGACAAAGACCCCCTTGGCGGGTGACCGTGATTCCCTCGGCGCCCAGACCCGCTGGCAACACCCGCGTGGCGCCAGATTGCAGGTCTGCCACCGCCAAGGCACCGCCCCAACTGGAGCGATCCCCAGGGTTCGTGCAGCGGCAGCCACTGACACCCAGGCTGGAAGCGGGCATTTCCCCTACCAAATGGGGGTGGGGGGTGACAGGCACTTCCAGCAAAGCGATAGACCGTTGCGGCGCCTGCCGCGGGCTCTAGGGACCTGGTAACACGAAGTAAACTGTTGGCCAGCTGGGCCGTGACGATTAGATCCCCATTGGCTAACCCATGGGCGCCATGGGGCTTGGGTCGAGCCAGGGGGTTGGCCATGGCAGTCAACACGCTGCTGCGACCAGATTTAACACCGACCAAGGAGACTTCGGAGCCGGGATAAAAGCCCCCACCCTCGGGATCGCCCGGGCCAAGGGTTTCATCATGGGGACTGGCCAGGGTGAGGCCATCTGCCGTTAGGGCCGATTCATGGTTGCCATTATTGAAGGGGAGTTCCATCGCCCGGGCCAAGCCCTTGGTCAAGTTAAGGAACCAAGTCACGCCCTTGAACTTATCCTGAACAATAAAAGGGCCGCCGGGAACGACACCAGGGCCGTACTGCATCACCACTGGAGCCTGGTCGCCAAGGGGGCGACCAGGAGCCTTAACGCATTAGGCTCAGCGGCAATAGCACCGGGGACAGCGCTCAGCCCCATCAAGCAAAGGACAAGCGAGTGCTTGCGCACGGTTCTCTGGTATCAGACCCTAAAAAATTATACGATCCAAAAAATTGTTGCCCTGGCCAGTCCATCGGGCAGACCCCCCTGGCACGCCATGGGCGCCCGTAACAACCGAGCAAATAAAAAGACAAAACATAGATTTTTGACCTATCTAATCAATCCCCTCAGCGCCGCCAACAACTGCTCCACCTCCGCCGCCGTGGTGGTGATGTGGGTGCAAGCCCGCAGGCAATGGGGATCGTCGAGGCTGCGCAGCCAGATGGCCCGTTCGCCCAGCTGGGCCACCACCGACTCCGGGCTGGGGGCGCCGCTACCGCAGCACTGGAAACTGACCAACCCGGCTGGCGGCGCCTCCTGGAGCAGGGTCTGGAGGCCGGGGATCGCCTGAAGACCTTGCCAAAGCTGGCCACTGCGCGCGCGGATCTGGGCCAGCCGGTTCTCGGGGCTGCCTTCAGCCGCAAGCAAATCGATCGAGCTCGCCAGGCCGGCCAGCAGGGGCACGCAGCTGGTGGCCACCTCAAAACGGCGGGCGTCGCCATGCCAGGAGCTGGCAGCGCTGCCCTCGTGGCGCAGACTGCGCCAACCAATCAGGGTCGGCTGGGCCTGCTCCAGCAAACGTTCGGAGAGGGCCACCCCCCCAAGTCCTTCCGGGCCGCACAACCACTTGTGCCCCGTAAAGGCATAGATATCGGCCGCAGCGGCGGCCTCGGCCACGGGGATGCTGCCCATCGATTGGGCCGCATCCACCAGCAGCCAGGGCTGGCGGCCATGGTCCTGCAGCCGCTCGGCCACCTGGGCGATGGGCATCACCGCGCCCGTGTTCCAGAGCAGGTGGGAGAGCACCACCATCCGGGTGCGGGCGGTGAGGGCCTGCTCCAGGCTGGTGAGGACCGCGGCCTCCAGCTGGTCCTCGCCCGTTTGGGCACTGATGGCCTGCACCGGCAACACCGCCAAGCCCAAACCTTCCCGGCGGGCCAATTCCTGGCAAGCAGCCACCACGCCGGGGTGCTCGCAGTCGCTGATCAGCAGCTCATCGCCGGCTTGCCACTGCAGCCCCCAAAGGGGCAACACGCAGCCAGCGGTGACATTTTCAGTGAGGGCGATGCGATGGGGGCCCACGCCACAGGCTGCCGCCAAACGGCTGCGAACCGTGGCCATCTGGGCCTCCACGAAGGGCCACACTGCTGAGGTGAACGGGCCCAACTCCTGGATTGTGCGCCAACTAGCGGTGATCGCCTCCAGGGAGGAATCGGGCAAGGGACCCTGGCCGCCGTAGTTGAAGTAGGTCTTGTGGGCCAGGGCGGGCATGAGGCCCCGCAGAACAGTCACAGAGTTGCCTGGGCAGGGAGAGCAAGGCGAGTCAAAATTCTGTAGAAAATCTGCATTCCTTCAAGGCCAGCCTGTCATTCAGCGCGGGAGTGCTGGCCAAGTCACTGTTCTTTGAGCCTTGATTACAGGCTCAAACCACCTGGCCAAGGGCCACTGCCGCCAGGGCGGAGAAGAGGGTGATCCCCAGGGCGGTGATCGGGTTCTGGCCCTGGGCGACGGCGAAGGTGGTGATCACTCCGGCCCCCAGACAAGCAACGGCCAGTTGGGTCACGATCGAGGGGCGGCTGTTCACTCAGGGGTCCACGAATGAACCGAAGTTAAGGATGGTTGCGGCTGCAGACTTGCCGCAACCGGAGCTTCGTTACCTGGCGTTGGTGTTCGTTACTTGCCGCAATCTGCCTAGACAACCAGGGCTTCCATGGCTAGTTGCTTGCGGCCTCAATCGGGCCCAAGCAACGGCAACAGGGGAATCCCCTAGCCCAAGGGTGGGGGATGGGGGTGCGATCGCTCAGGCGAGGCCTAGGTTGGCGCCCACCCGACTCGCCGCCGGCCGGGCCCGGCCACTGCTGGCCCATTGCTCCAGGGCCTCCAGTTGTTCCCGGGCCGTGCGCGAGAGGGGCACCAGCTGGGCGGCCGCACCGATCAGATCGGTTTCGCCGAACTCCCTATTTTCGGCGAAGGCCAGGTGCATGGCCTCGATCACCACCTGCTCCAGTTCGGCGCCCGAGAAGCCGGCGGTGCGATCCACCACCACCTCGAGGGGCAGGCCGTGGCCGGGGCGGCGCCGTTTGAGCTGCAGATCGAGGATGGCGCGCCGTTCGCTGGCATCGGGCAGGGCCAGCAGGAAGATCTCATCGAAGCGGCCCTTGCGCAGGAGTTCGGCCGGCAGGCGCTCCACCCCGTTGGCCGTGGCCACCACAAACACGGCGCTGGTCTTTTCGGCCATCCAGGTAAGCAGGCTGGCCAGCACCCGCTGGCTGGTGCCGCCGTCGCTGCGGCCATCGCCACCGAGGGCGGCGCTGAAGCCCTTGTCGATCTCATCGATCCAGAGCACGCAGGGGGCCATCGCCTCGGCCAGCTGGATCATCTCGCGGCTGCGGGCCTCACTGGCCCCCACCAGGCCGGTGAATAGGCGGCCCACATCGAGGCGCAGCAGGGGCATGGCCCAGCCATGGGCGATCGCCTTGGCCGTGAGCGACTTGCCCGTGCCCTGGGGGCCCACCAGCAGCACGCCGCGGGGCAGGGGCAGGCCGTAGCGGCGCGCCCCCTCACTGAAGGCCTGGTGCCGTTGCGCCAGCCATTGCTTGAGGGCGCCATGGCCGCCGATGTCCGCCGGGCTAGCCCCGCTGGGGCAATACTCCAACAGCTCGCTGCGGGCGATCGCCTGGCGCTTCTCCTCCAGCACCTCGGCCAGGTCCTCGGCGCCGAGGTGGCCGCTCCGGGCCAGCCCCCGGGCGGCCACCTGGCGGATCCGCTGCTCGCTGAGGCCGCAGCAGCCCTGGCTGAGCTCCTCCAGCACCGCCCCATCCAACCGTTGGCCACAGGCCTCGGCGATACTGGCGAGCAGGGCCCGGATCTCAGCCGCCTCCGGCAGGGGCAACTCCAGCTGGGTAATGCAGTCTTGGAGGTCGGTGGGCACCTGCCACTGGCTAGCCGTGATCACCAAGGTGCGGGGCACCTGGCGCAGCTCACTGGCCAGGTTGCGCAGGCGGCGACAGATGCTGGCGTCCTCGCAGTAGCGATGGAAATCCTTCAAGACCAGGATGCCGGCGGCCTCGGGCGGCAGGGCGTTGAGACCATCGAGGGCTCCGAGGGGATTGCGGCTGGCCTCCCCCTGGCGGCCGGGCAGGCCGCCCAAGCCCGTGATGAAATCCCACACCAGCAGGGTGCGGTTGCCCAGGCGCCTGGCCGCCCCCTCGAGCAGGGTGATGGTGCGCTCCTCCTCGCCGCTCCGGATCCAGAGGATCGGCGTGCGGGCGCGGATCAGTAAATCCAGCTGGTCGGCCCAGGCCTGGCTCATGGGGCGAGCTTTTTGAGCGCCGCCCAGCGGGGATCGATCGGATCAGCGTCAGGGGAGTCGCCGCCTGGGGCGCCCTGGCCGGCACCGGTGCGCTCAGCGCCCGCCAGGTTGGGACCGGGGCACAGCTCGCCGCAGTGATTGACCACCGGCAGCAGCAGGTGCAGCTGCTCAAAGATCCAATGGGCCGGATCGAAGTCGCCGGCCGGATCCAGGCTTTCGGTGAAGGCATCGGCCTCGAGGTCGAGCAACTGGGCCGCCGATTCCAACACCACATCCTCATTAACGCCCTCGGCCCGGGAGGCTTCCCCCAACCAGATCAGTTCCCGGTTGCGACAGCTCAGGGCCTGGTTAAAGCTCTGCAGGCACCGGTCACAGCAGAGGGTGACGATCGTGCTGGCCTCGCCCTCCACCTCGAGCACGTTGCTGCGATGCACGGCCCGGACCCGGCCCCGCACCGGCGTGAGGCTGGCCAGGGCATCGAGCTGTTGATCGATTTGCCACTGGCGGCCCTCCGGAAGCGCCTTGAGCTCCTGGATGGGAATCGCGCTGAGGTCATCGGCCATGGACGGAACTGGCTGGCAGGCGTCGGGTCTGAACGGGGCAAGCGAGGTTGGCTCGGGCCTACTTCTTGCCGCCCTTGGGTTCAAAGGGCAGGCGTTCGCCGGAACTGGCCGTGGCAGTCACGGTCTGCTGGCTGGCCTGTTGGTCGAGGATCGCCTGGAGGTTGTCGGGCAGGGCTTCCTTGCCCAGCAGGTAGGTCTGGCCAGCCTGGAAGATGTTGGCCACCACCATGTAGAGCAGCACTCCGGCCGGCAGGGGGAAGAACAGGAACATGCCCGTGATCATCACCGGCGTGATCTTGTTGGCGGTGGACTGCTGGGGGTTCGCCGGCATGCCCATCCCCGAGAGGATCTGGGAGACGAACAGGCTGGCGCCAAAGGCGGCCACAAGAATGGCGATGTCCCAGTTGATCGCCCCATCGGTGTAGAAGCCCACCTGGCCGAGGGCCTTGATGAACAGGAAGCCGCTACGGGCAGCCAGGCCCGGGATTTTGGCCTCCACAACCGCATCCCCCGGGGCCAGGGCGGTGATTGTGCCGTTGGCATCAACGCTGACGATCCCTTCGCCCTTGGTGATGCTCCAGCTGGGGGTGTAGGCATCGCCATTTTCGACAGCCATTAGCACCGAAGCGAAGCTGCTGCCCTCCTTGGTGTGCAGGTCCACCGTCTGGGTGTCGCCCACGCCCAGTTTGGTGCCCTTCTCCAGGGTGGCGATCACCGGCACGTGGCTGGTGGCGGTCACAAAAATCGAGTGGCTGGGGCTGTTGAAGGGCTTGGGCTCCACAGCCGCGATCTGGTCAGCCGGCAACACCTTGAGGTTGAGGGTGTAGGGCAGGTCGGCGAAGGGCGATCCCCGCAGGGTGGCAAACAGGGCAAACAGGATGGGCATCTGCACGACCAAGGGCAGGCAGCCGGCCAGGGGGCTGCCGAACTCCTTCATCAGCTTGCCCAGTTCTTCCTGCTGCTTCTGGGGATTGCTGGCGTATTTAGCCTTGATTTCGGCCTGGCGCTTCTGCATCACCGGCTGGGCGATGCGCATGCGGCGGGCGCTGCGGATGGAGCCGGCGCTCAGGGGGAAGAGGGCCAGGCGAATCACGACCGTCAGGGCAATGATCGCCAGGCCGTAGCTCGGCACCAACCCATAAAAGAAGTCGAGGATTGGCAGGAGCAGGTTGTCGGAGATGTAGCCGATCACGGCGTGGGTGCGGTGGGGGTCGGGGAGTCGATGGGGCCAGTGTGCCCGAGCAGGGGACGCGGGCGCGGCCTGGAGCCGTCAGGGCTTCTGGACGCTGGGCTGGCGGAGACCGGTGGTCAGGCGGCCTTATCGACGCCGAAGCCACTGGGAGCCGGGCCCTTGGCGCCGCTGGAGCGGGCAGCAATCCGCTCGCGGATGTAGCTCTCCACCTCGCGGAACCGGGGCATGGCGCGCATCTCCAGCTTGCTGCCGTCGGTGAGCACCAGCACCATGTCGCCCCAAAAACCGAGGCCCCGGGCGACGCTGCGCACCTCCTTGATCTGGCTGTAGACCACCTGGCTGCGGTCGCGGCCCAGCCAGCCGCCGGAGACGGTGACGCGGCGGCTGGTAACGCGGAAGCGCAGCCACAGGGCCCGCACGATCGCCCCCACGGCAAAGGGGATGCCGATCAGGGTGAGGCCAAACAACAGGTTGGTGACCAGGTCGCCCTTGGCGGGGCCGCCCTCGTAGAACAAGTCCTCCTGGATCGCCGGCCCCGGGGCACTGCCCGTGGCAGCGGGGGTCGATTCCGGATCAGGTTTGGCTTGGGGCATCAGCGCAATCCCGCCTTCTCGAAAAGCTGTGAGCATTCTTCCAGCAACACCGCCGCCTCCACCTCGGCGCTGCCTGGTTTAAGTGACAGCAGCACCCAAAGCGGCTGGGCCCCGGGCTTGAGCAGGGCCCCGCAGCCCACCAGGTGGGGATGGAGCAGGCGCCGCAGGGCATTGCGCCGCACCGATTTCTTGGTCACCTTGTTGCTCACCACCACGGCGCAGCGATAGGGGCTGGCCGGTTGCCGCTGCAGATCTGGCACCAGGAAGGCCGGCTCGGCTGCCATGGTGCGCAGCACCATCCAGTCGCCGTGGAAGCGGCGGGATTTCTGGTAGAGCCGATCAAAAAGAAAGCGCCCCCGGAGCCGATGTTCCTTGGGCAGGACCATGGCCGGGGGCGCAGGAGGAAGTGGACCGCAGAAAGCTGGTGCTGGCTCAGACCGCCAAGCGGGCGCGGCCGCGGCGGCGGCGGGTGCGGATCACGCGACGGCCCGTGTGGCTGCGCATCCGCACCCGAAAGCCCGACACCCGCTTGCGCTTGCGGCTGGTTCCTTCGAGGGTGCGCTTGGTCATGGTTCCGGCTCGGCTCTGCAGCTGTAATCAGTTGGCCAACCTACCAGCTGGGGGTCGGCTGGCCTTCTGGGGCCGATCCCCTGGCGATCCCTTGGAAATCAGGGCTTGACCAGGGATTGCTCAAGGATTGCTCAGGGCTGGATTCATCCCTGGGTCGGCCTGAGCTCAATTGCCGACGGCCGGGTCGATCTGGATCAGCCAACTGCCCAGATAGCCCGAGATCGGCACCTCGCCAGGGGCCTGGGCCAGGGCGTTGAACTGATACATGCCGGCGTCAAAGGGATTCATCAGGTTCATGTAAACCCCGATCGTTTTGACATCCGGCACGGGGGTGTCGGGGAAGATTTCAATTGCCGTGCCATCGGCGGCGATCTCAATGGTGGCGGGGATCACCGTTTCGCACTTGGTGCGGGCAAGCATGCCGCCTTCCTTCATGTAGCAGAGCTTGACCTGCTTGGGATCAATCTTGACGTTGAAGTATTTGGGCAGGGCAATCGTGAGCTTGAGGATGGCGGTCTGGCGGTCCTTGGCCCGCAGCAGCAAGTAATACTCCGACCACTTCAGCCGAGCCGTATCGGTCATGAAGTAGTAGAGCTTGCGGTAATCCTTGGTGTTATCCCAACGGAATTCCATCAGGCTCGGTGTGGCCTGGGCCGAGGCTGGGCCGGGGGCCAGCGCCGTGGCGCCGCCCGTGGCCAGACCAGCCGCCAGGCAGCCGGCCGCCAGGGCGCCGCTGGTGGCGCGGGCCGCGGGGGCCGTCAGGCGTTGCAGAAATCGGGTCATGGTGTGGTGAGGAGAGGGCTGTCGCCCGGGCCATAGGGCCATCCCCCATTCTCGCCAAATGTTTCAGTTGGTGGCGTCAGCGGTGGGCGGCAGCGGATCTGTCAGCAAGACCGGTTCTGCCAGGTGTGGACAGGGGCGCTCCTAGCCAGCCCAGCCCTAGGGCACCTGGGCCAAATCAGGCCGCAGCCGGCTGGCCTCGCGCAGGTAGGCATGGCCCACCGGCTGGCCTGCCGCCAGCCAGGCATGGGCCAGCAGGCGAATGCATCGGGGCAGGTCCCCGGCCACGGCCATCTGCTGGCAATCCAGCAGGGCCACCCCGTCCCAACCGGTTCGGCGCCGGGCGATCGCCGCCGGGAAGCAGGCATCGAGATCGGCCGTCACCGAAAAGGTGATCGACACCAACTGCTCGGGCTCTAGGCCATTGCGCTCCACCAGCGCATCCAGCAATTCGGCCACGGCTTCGCCAATCGCTTCGGCGCTGTTGGCCGTGGCCGTGGTGGCGCCGCGCAGGGCGCGGAGCTGGGGGATGGTGCCCATGGGGGTCCCGCTCATGGCCGGTAAAGCCAGAGGGGCAGGCCGCTCCAGGCCAGCTCCAGGCTCAGGGCCTGGCGCAACTCCCGGGCCAGGGCCCGGCCCGGGATCAGGCCGCCAAACCGCTTCGGCGGCTTGCCAAAGGTCACGGGTCGGGCCTTCTCCTCATCGAGGCCGGCGAGGCGGGCCGCCAGGCGCCGGGCGTGGTCTTCGTCTCCCAATTCATCAACCAGGCCCAGCTCCAGGGCCTGGGCGCCACTGAACACCCGGCCGTCGGCGAAGCCGCGCACCTGCCCCTCCTCCAGCTGGCGGCCCGCCGCCACCGCCGCCACGAACTGGCCGTAGCTGCTGTCGATCAACGACTGCAGCAGCTCCCGTTCATCGGCGCTCAGGGCCCGATCTGGCGAGAGGATGTCCTTGTAGGGGCCGCTTTTGACGGTTTCAAAGCTGATGCCAAGGCGCTTCAGGAGCTTCGAGAGGTTGTTGCCCCGCAGGATCACGCCGATGGAGCCCGTGATCGTGCCGGGGTTGGCCACAATTTTTTCAGCCGCCACCCCCACATAAACGCCTCCAGAGGCGGAGATGTTGCCAAAACTGGCCACCACCCGGCAGCCCTGGCTACGCAACCGGCCAAGGGCGCTGTGGATCTCCTGGCTGTCGCCCACGGTGCCGCCGGGGCTGTCGATGCGCAGCAGCAAGGCCGGGCACTGCCGCTGCTCCACCAGGCGCAGGGCCTTAAGCACCCGCTCCCGGGTGGGGCCCGCAATGGCCCCCTCGATGGCAATCCTCGCCAGGGTTCGGCGGGATTTGCGGCGCCAGGGCCAGACCATTAGGTCATTGCACAGTCGTTGGATCTTAAAAAGGGGGCCGTGGGCTGGCAAAAGCTTTTGGCGCTCCGCTGGCTATTGATGGTGTTGCCCTTTGCCCTCTGGGGCACGGCGATGGCGGCGATGAAGCCCCTGCTCACGGGGGCCACCCCCCTGACGATCGCCTGGATGCGCCTGCTACCAGCGGGCTTGCTGCTGCTGCTGGTGGCGGTCCTGGGCGGACGCTCCCTGGCGGTGGCCGCGGCCGATCGGCCCTGGTTGCTGTTGTTTGCCCTGGTCGACGGCAGCCTGTTTCAAGGCCTGCTCACCCAGGGGTTGGGCGACACGGGCGCCGCCCTGGGCTCGGTGTTGATCGATTCCCAGCCCCTGGCCGTGGCCCTTTTGGCCCGGCTGTTGTTTGGCGAGGCGATCAACCCGGTGGGCTGGCTGGGCCTGCTGGTGGGCCTGGCCGGCATCGCCTGCCTGGGCCTGCCCGGGCCGCTGCTGCGCCATTGGCTGCTGGAGGGTCCCCAGCTCCTGGGAGGCCACGCCTGGAGCCAGGGGGAGCTGTGGATGCTGGGGGCGGCCATGGCCATGGCCGTGGGCACGGTGCTCTGCCGCTACGCCTGCCGCCACACCGATGCCCTGGTGATCACGGGCTGGCACCTGCTCATCGGGTCCCTGCCCCTGCTGGCGGCCTGCCTGCTGCGGCCCGCCCTCGATCCGGCGGCGCCCCCCTTCTGGCCCGCCTGGAGCGGCCTTGACTGGGCCCTGATGGCCTACGCCAGCCTGTTGGGCAGCGGCCTGGCCTACGGCCTGTTTTTCTGGTTTGCCAGCCGGGGTGATCTCACCAGTTTCACTGCGCTGACCTTTCTAACCCCCCTATTTGCCCTGCTCTGCGGCCTGGCCCTGCTGGGCGAAAGCCTGCGACCGGTGCAGTGGTTGGGGGCCGGTCTTGCCCTGGCCTCAGTGGCCCTGATCAACCGCCGCCGCCAGCTCTGGGAGCCCCAACCGTGATGCGCATCCTGGTGGTCAGTACCCCGGTCGGCTGCCTCGGCAGCGGCCGTGGCGGCGGTGTCGAGCTCACCTTGACCTCCCTGGTGGCAGGACTGCTGGAGCGGGGCCACCAGCTCACCGTGCTGGCGGGCGAAGGCTCCCGGCTGGCTCCCGCCTGCGCCAACGCCCGCCTCTGGACCTGCCCTGGGGTGGACCAGCCCAGCTGGCAGCACCAAGGGCGCGCTGGCGCCATCACCATGCCCGCCAGGGGCCTGCTGCCCAGGCTCTGGCAACGGGCCCTGGCCGAGCAGCATCACTTTGATGGGCTGCTCAACCTGGCCTACGACTGGCTGCCCCTCTGGCTGACGCCCCAGTGCCCCGTGCCCCTGTTCCATCTGGTGAGCATGGGATCGGTGGCCGAGGTGATGGACACCGCCATCGCCGATGTGGCCCGCTGGAACCAGGGCCGCCTTGCCTTCCACAGCCGCGCCCAGGCCGCCGATTTTCACCTGCCAGCCCCGCCCCTGGTGGTGGGCAATGGCTTTGACCTGGCCGCCTACACCTTTTGCGCCGATCCCGAGCCCTTGTTGGGCTGGGTGGGGCGCATCGCCCCGGAAAAGGGCCTGGAAGACGCGGCGGCCGTGGCGGCCCAGCTGGGCCTGCGCCTGGCGATCTGGGGCCTGGTGGAGGATCCCGCCTATGCAGCCACGGTGGAAGCCTCGGTGCCGGCCGGCTGCCTCGACTGGCGCGGCTTCCTGCCCACCGCCCAGCTCCAGGCCGAACTGGGCCGCTGTCGGGTGCTGCTGAACACGCCTAAATGGAATGAGGCCTACGGCAATGTGGTGGTGGAGGCGATGGCCTGCGGGGTGCCCGTGGTGGCCTACCGCCGCGGCGGTCCCGGCGAGCTGGTGGAGCCCGGCGTCAATGGCCTGTTAGTGGCCGCCGATGACGTGGCAGCCCTGGCCCAGGCCGTGCTGGCCAGTGGCTCGATTGACCGGCGCCACTGCCGCCACTGGGCCGAAACCCACGCGTCGCGAGCCGCTTTCGCCGAGCGCATCGAGCGGTGGTTGTTGGCGGAGCTGGCTCCGGGCAGCTCGGGGGTTGGTTTTGGGGGCGGGCGATAGGTTCCCCTCCTGCGTCCCCTTGCCCCAGCGCCGTGTCCCTTGAGCGTCCATCGCCCCAGGTCCGGCGCCGGGTGCTGCTGCTGGTGCTGGCCTGCGGCATCGCCCTGTTCCTCTGGCGGTTGGGCAGCACGGGCCTGGTGGATGAAACGCCGCCCCTGTTTGCCGCCTCGGCCCGGGCCATGGCCGAGACCGGTGACTGGCTCACCCCCCGGGTCAATGGCCTGCCCCGCTACGACAAACCGCCCCTGGTCTATTGGCTGATGGCGTTGGGCTACCTGCTGCCCGGCCAGTCGCTTTGGAATCCCCTGGGCTCCTGGGCGGCGAGCCTGCCCTCGGCCCTGGCCAGCGTGGGGGTGATGCTGGCCCTGGCGGCCACCCTGCTGCGCTGGCCCCAGCCCCCGCCGGCGGCAGCCCATGGCGAATGGGGGGGCTTGGGTGCCTCCAGTCGGTCTGCCTTCACGGCCTTCAGCGCCGCCCTGGCCTTTGCCCTCTCGCCCCTGGTGTTGATCTGGAGCCGGGTGGCGGTGAGCGATTCCCTGTTCACGGGCACGCTGGCGGTGAGCTTGTTGCTCTTCTGGCGCCGCTACGCCGACCCGGACCACGGGAGCTGGTGGCCTGGTTGGCTGTTGTTAGGCCTGGCGGTGCTCACCAAGGGGCCCGTGGCCCTAGTGCTGGTGGGGCTGACCCTGGCCCTGTTCGGCTGGTGGCAGGGCGAAATCCGGCTGCTCATCCAGCGGCTTCGCCCCCTGGCGGGGCTGCTGATCACCGCCGCCGTGGCCCTGCCCTGGTACGGCGCCGAGCTGCTGGTGGAAGGGGAGCCCTTCTGGCAAAGCTTCTTTGGCTATCACAATCTGCAGCGCTTCACCTCGGTGGTGAACCACCACCTCCAACCCTGGTGGTTTTTCGTGCCGATGCTGGTGGTGGCCAGCCTGCCGTTCACGCCCCTCCTAGTGCTGGGCCTGGCCCAGGCCCTGGCCCGCGGACGGCGCCAACCCGCCCAGGCCTCCCTGGGCGGGTTTGCCGCCTGCTGGCTTTTGGTGGTGTTTGGCTTTTTCACCCTGGCCGCCACCAAATTGCCCAGCTACTGGCTGCCCGCCACCCCGGCTGCCGGAGTGCTGATCGCCCTAGCCGCCCAGGACCTCGTCGCCTGGCGTGACCCTGCCGGGCCAGGGGTTTCCCCCTGGCTGGGCCGGCTGGTGGGGCTAGCCACCTTGGCCCTCACGGCCGTGCTCTGCCTGGGGCTGGTGGGTTCGGCCCGCTGGATACCCCTGATCCAGGACCCGGAAATGCCAACCCTGCCGGCGGAGATGCTGGCCAGTGGCCTGGTGGTGCGGGCGGGGCTTTGCTTCGGCCTGGCCGTGGCCGTGGCCCTGGCCCTGGCCTGGAGCCGCTGGCGGCCCGCCTGGCTGGCGGCCATGCAGCTGGCCCTGGTGCTCTTTGGCCTGGCGGCGTTGGAACCCCTGATGGGGCTAGGCGATCGGGTGCGCCAGCTGCCGGTGCGCCAGATCGCCGCCGAGGTGGTGCGGCTGCGCCGACCCGGCGAACCCCTGGCCATGGTGGGCATCTTGAAGCCTTCGCTGCACTACTACACCCGCCAGGTGGTGATTTTTGAGGGGATGCGGGGCTACGGGCTGGTCAACCTCGCTGACCGGCTCCAACGCGAATGGCGCCAGGGCCTGAGCCCCAGCGCCGCCAGCCCGGGCGGCACGGTGCTGGTGGTGATCGATCGCGACACGAGCCGCCTGCCCTACTGGCAACCCGTAGCCCACCGCACCCTGGCCCAGCACGGGCTCTACCAGCTCTGGCGGGTCGATCGCCAGGCGCTAGCCCGCCAGGCCAGGGTCCTCAAAGACGACTGGGCCGTGACGGCCAACTGGCAGGAGCCGCGGCCCGAGCGTTACTAATCCGTTTGAGGCCCTGGGCTAGGCCGATCCCGGGGGCTGGCAGCAGGGTCCAGGACAGGGCCTGGACTGGGTCCTGACCCTTGCCCCATGCCGGCCGATGGGGCGGTGGAACCGGGTGGGGGCGGCAGGGCGGGTTCGTGGCGCTGGCAGAAGCTGCAGTGGCCCCAGCGCCCCATTTCACCCTTGGGGGCCGGGCGACCGCACCCGGGGCAGGTCCCCAGGCCGTGGACATCGACCCGGCTGGGATGGGCAGCCCAGATCGCCGCCTCGCTGAGGGCACCGGAGGTCTGGCCGGCGGCGGGGTAGTGCAGCTGGATCGTGAGATCGCGCACGCTGAAACCCGCTCCCCGCAGGGCCCCCAGCAGCTGGTGCCGGTTGTAACGCAAGGCTTGGAGCCACTGGGGATGGCTGGCCCCTACGGCCAATCGCCCGGAACGCAGGCTCAGGGGCCGGCAGTGGGGCGCCAGCTGGGGGCCGGCGATCTTGGGCCAGGCCTGCCAAAGGGCGGCCAGGTTGCCGGCGGTGCGCCATTCGCCCTGCAACTGGGTCAGGCAACTGGCCAGGGGGCTGGGGCAGGCCGGCGGGGCTGGCATCAGCAGGGTGACCGAACCCTGGCGGCGAGTTTGGTTCCGGGGGGCGATCGCCATGGGCCCAGGCTAGGGGGGCCGACCAGCTGGGTCAGGAGCCAGGCGGTTGGCGGGCGGGCCGATGGAGCTTGGATGGATCTTGGCCTAGGTCCTGGATCTGGAGCTAGAGCTGGAACTGGAACTAGAGCTGCGTTGCCCCCCGATTGCACCCTGGCCAGGGAAGATCCCCCACGTCCCCAACCATCCCCTGCGCTGCCCCCATGCCAGGCCATGACCAGGGGTTGGGGATCCGTTCTGGTAACGGGGCCCCGGGGCTGGCTAACCTCAAGATCTGCGCCTGCACCGAGTTCATGGGTTTCTTTGCTCGCCTTAGCCGTCTGGTGCGGGCCAACGCCAACGCGGTGCTGAGCAGCGCCGAAGATCCCGCCAAAATCCTCGACCAGTCCGTGGCGGACATGCAGGCCGAGCTGGTGAAGCTGCGCCAGGCCGTGGCCACCGCCATCGCTAGCCAGAAACGCATCCAGAACCAGGCCGAGCAGGCCGGAGCCCAGGCCAAGACCTGGTACGAGCGGGCCGAGCTGGCTCTGCAAAAGGGCGAGGAGGACCTGGCCCGCGAAGCCCTCACCCGCCGCAAGACCTACCAGGACACCGCCGACGCCCTCAACACCCAGCTGAAAAGCCAGGCGGGCCAGGTGGAGTCCCTGAAAAAAAGCCTGGTGGGCCTGGAAGGCAAGATCGCCGAGGCCCGCACCAAGAAAGACATGCTCAAGGCCCGGGCCCAGGCGGCCAAGGCCCAGGAGCAACTGCAAAGCGCCGTCAGTGGCCTCGGCACCGATGGCGCCATGGCGGCCTTTGATCAGATGGAGGAAAAGGTGCAGGTGCTGGAGGCCCGCAGCCAGGCGGCTGCCGAGCTGGCCGGGGCCGACCTGGAAAGCCAGTTCCAAGCCCTCCAGGGCGGCAGCGACGTCGATGACGAACTGGCCGCCCTCAAGACCCGCCTCTCGGGCGCTCCCGCCCCGGTGTCCCTGCCGGCGGCCGACGCCCCCCTGCCCAAGCTGGAGCCCGTCCAAGTGAGCGAGGTGGATAGCGACCTCGAAGCCCTAAAGCGCTCCATCGACAAGCTCTGAGGCCAGGCCCCGGGACCGGCCCGATGGACGTCCCTCAAGCCGCCGATTGGATGGGGTTCGGGCCCTGGGGCCGGCTTTCTAGAATCGCCACCAATGCAATCCCAGGCCGTGGCCGAAGCCCCCACCGTCGTCGCCCTCAGCGACGCCACTTTTGAAGCTGAGGTGCTGGCCGCCCCCACCCCCGTGCTGGTGGATGTCTGGGCCCCCTGGTGTGGGCCCTGTCGCCTGATGGCTCCACTGATGGACTGGGCCGCTGGCGAGTACGCCGGCCGGTTGGTCGTGACCAAGCTGGAGGCCGACCCCAACCCGCTCAGCCGCGACGCCTGCCAGATCCAGGGGTTACCCACCTTGCTCGTGTTCAAGGGCGGCGTTGAGATCGCCCGCCACGAGGGCGCCATGGCCAAGCCCCAGCTGCAGGCCTTCCTGGATGCCCATCTCTGAGCGCCTGGCCCGGTTGGGCAGTGGCGTCTTTGCCCGCAACGACCAACGCAAGCTGACCTACCGCCAGCGGGCGGCCGACCAGGGGCTGGCGCCCCTGCTTGATCTCTCGCTCGGCTCCACCGACCTGCAGCCCCCGCCCGCGGCGATTGGGGCCATGGCCGCCGCCCTGGGACAACCCGAAAGCGCCTCCTACTGCCTCCATGGCGCCACCCGACCCTTCCGCGAGGCCGTGGCCGCCTGGTCCCGGGGCCGTTTTGGCGTCGACGTCGATCCGGATCGGGAAGTGCTGCTGCTGGTGGGATCCCAGGAGGGCACCGCCCATCTACCCCTGGCCGTGCTCAATCCGGGCGATCGGGCCCTCCTGCTCGATCCCTACTACCCCTCCCACCTGGGCGGGCTCCATCTGGCCTCGGCCCAGCCCCAGTTCCTGCGCCTGCGCCCTGAGCTGGGCTTCCGTCCCGACTTCGACCAGCTCTCCAGCAGTGAATGGGATGGCCTGAAGTTGATGGTGCTGGGCTTCCCCCACAACCCCACCGCCACCGTGGGCCAGCAGGACTGGGTGGATCAGGCGGCCGAACGGGCCCGGCGCCATGGGGTGGTGTTCGCCCATGACAACCCCTATGTCGATCTGGCCCTGGAGGGCGAGGCCCCGGCCCTGCTGCGCAATCCCCTCTGGCGCCAGGTGGGGATCGAATTCTTTTCCTTCTCGAAGAGTTGGTGTCTAGGGGGCTACCGGCTCGCCTTTGCCATCGGCGCCGAATGGCTGGTCACGGCCCTGCGCCAACTCAAGGGGGTGGTGGATTTCAACCAGTCCCTGGCCCTGCAGGCCGGCGCCATCGCGGCCCTGGAGCAGGCGCCTGACTGGCCCGCCCGCCTTTGCGGCACCTACCGGGAGCGCCGCGATTCCATGCTGGCGGCCCTGGCGGCGGAGGGCTGGCCGGTGCAAACCCCCTCGATGGCCCTCTACCTCTGGCTGGCCCTGCCAAAGGCGGCCATCGCCCAGGGGCTCGATTCGGAGGCGGCCTGCGCCCAGCTGCTGGAGCGCAGTGGCGTCTGCCTCACCCCGGGTAGCGGCTTTGGCGCCGGCGGCGAGGGCTGGGCCCGGCTGGCCCTGGTCCATCCCAGCGCCGAGCTGGTGGCCGGTGCCCGCCGCATGGGCGGCTGGCTGCAGGAGCTTTGAACGGCGCGCTGGCCGCCGCCCGGCGACGCCTGGCCCAATGTCCAGGGCACCACCCGCCTGGGATCTCCCTCCCCAGCGCCCCAGCCGGCAGTGCGGCTAGGCCCTTGCCACCACCCCAGCCCTGGAGGCTCTGGCGCTTGCGCCAGTGCACCAGCACCGAAACGGAACTGGACCGCCTGCTGGAGGCAGGGGCCTCGGCCCCCCTGGTGGTGCTAGCCGATCGCCAGAGCCGGGGCCAGGGTCAGCAGGGACGGGCCTGGAGTTCCCCCCGCGGCGGCGTTTGGCTCAGTGCCGCCCTGCCCTGGCCCGGGCAAGCGGAAAGCGCGGCAGCCCTGGGCCTGGCTGTGGCGGTGGGATTGGCCCGGGAGCTCGAGGCCCTCGGCCTGGCCGTGCGGATCAAATGGCCCAACGACCTGCTGGTCGGCGATCGCAAGCTGGCGGGGCTGTTGCCGCGGCTGCGGCGGCGCGGAGCCAGGATCGGGCTGGCCCGGGTGGGCCTGGGCCTCAATGGCTGGAACCGGGTACCGCCGGGGGCCATCGGCCTCGCCGAGGCCCTAGCCGCCAGGCCCGGCAACCGGCTGGGGGCCGCCGGGGCCCGCTGGCTAGCCGATCCCCTGCCCCTGGCGGCCCGGGTGCTGCGGGCCCTGGACTGGGCCTGCTCCAACGCGAACCAGGCCGAGCTGGTGCGCGCCGAGGCCCAGGCCCGGCTATGGCTGCCCGCCGAACCAATAGCCCACGACGGCGAGCTCTGGCAGGCCCAGGGCCTGGACCTGGACGGCAGCCTGGTGATCGGCCGGGCCGGCGAGCGAAGGAGCCTGCATCGCCATTTCTAAACTGGTCCGATCGCCCCTCGAACGCGCCCTGTTGCCCTGGTCCCCCTTGCCCTGCCCCCGCTGGCTGCCCCTGGTGATCGCAGCCATGCCCCTGCTAGGGACGGTACCCCCCGGGGGCAGCGGCCTGGCCTTGGCCCAGGAGGAGGGGCAGCCCCCAGGCGAAGCCGGCCGTAGCGCGACCCCCTACCGGCCTGGTGCCCCCCTCGCCCCCCAGCTGCCGGCGGCGGGTGCCCCATCCCTTGCCCCCCTACGTCCCCGCAGCGACAGCCTGGCCAGCCCGCCGCCCCGGCGATTTGATGAATCGCTCGACAACCTGGTGCGCCAGGGGGTGGTGACCCCAACGGAGCGCAGCCAGATCCGACAGGGGGGTGCCCTGGTGCCGATCGATGTGTCGGCCCAGCAGCAGGCGTGCCGCACCGGCGCCCTCTCCGAGCAGGAGTGCCGGGTCGGCTTTGCCGTGCGTTGGCGGCGCCATGGCCAGGCCGGCCTGGCGGGTGGGCTCCCAGCTGGACTGGGGGAAGGACTGCTGCCGCCACCGATCTCGGTGCCGGTCTCGGCCCTGCTGGCGGGGGGGGACGGCGGCTTCAACCTTGGGAGCGTCTTTCAGGTCACCCCCAGGCCCCTGCCCCTGGGCGGCAATGGCGATCGGCTGATGCTCTTCCCCGTGGTCGGCTCGGCCATCACCACCAGCAGCTTTGGCTATCGGCTGCATCCGTTGCTGGGCAGCTGGTTGATGCATGCCGGCCGCGACCTGGCCGCCCCGGAGGGCACCCCCGTGGTGGCGGCCCTCTCCGGCCGGGTGATGGCCAGCGGCCCCGCCGGCGGCTATGGCCTGGCGGTGGAGCTGGAACACCGGCGCCCCCTGCGCCGCACCCTCTACGGCCACCTCTCGGAGCTCTACGTGCGTCCCGGCGACTGGGTGCGCCAAGGGGAGGTGATCGGCCGGGTGGGCAGCACGGGCCTCAGCAGCGGGCCCCACCTGCACTTTGAGGTGCGCCAGCCGGCCGATGGCGGCTGGGTGGCGGTGGAACCGGGCGAACTGGATCCCGGCCGGGGCCTGGCGGGCAGGGATGCGGTGGCCCAGTTGATGGGCCAGTTGCTCCAGAGCCTGGAGCGGCCCAAGGGTCCAGCCAAGGCCGGCTGAGCACCTGGCGAGGGGGAATCCTGGGGAGCCAACCAACCGATCCGCCCTTGGCCGGCAAGCGTCCTGTCAAGGATGGGCTTGCTGGCCTTAGGAGTTAGCCCTTTCGCTGGGATTGGCGCTGTCGCTAAGCAGCCGCCCGTCATGGAACTGCACGAGGCGGCTGGCCCGGTCGGCCACATCCTGTTCGTGGGTGACGATCAGGATCGTCATGCCCTGGCGATGGAGCTCACCAAACAGATCCAGCACCTCCTCGGTGGTGCGGGAATCGAGGGCGCCTGTGGGTTCATCGGCCAGCAACAGGCCCGGCTGGTTGATGATTGCCCTGGCCACGGCCACCCTCTGCTGCTGACCGCCGGAGAGCTGGTTAGGCCTGTTGTGCAACCGCTGGGCCAGGCCCACCCTCTCCAGGGCCGTGATGGCCCGCTGGCGCCGCTCCTCGGCCGGAATACCGGCGTAGATCATCGGCAGGATCACGTTGTCGAGGGCGCTCATTTCCGCCAGCAGGTGGAACTGCTGGAAGACAAAGCCCAGCTCCCGATTGCGCAGATCGGCCAGGGCGTCATCGGAGAGATCCTGCACCGCCGTGCCATTGAGGTGGTAGCTGCCGCTGCTGGGGCGATCGAGGCAACCGAAGATGTTCATCGCCGTGCTCTTGCCCGAGCCGGAGGTGCCCATCACCGCCAAATATTCGCCCCGTTCCACCCGCAGGTTGAGATCATCAAGGGCGACCACGGCCGTATCGCCGACGCCATAGACCTTGCTGATATGGCGAAGTTCAGCAACGCAATCGTTCAAGGGAGGCCTAACTCAAGGGGGTAGCACTGGCCATGGTGATCGCCCGCTGCAGCATGGGGGTGCCGGTCACCGCCGCGCTGGCCCAGCTAAACACCGGGTTGGAGAGAATGCCGCCAACGGCGGTGATCACCACGCAGGAAATTAGGGCCGCCCGCAGGGGCTGCATCCCATCAAGGGCCCAACTGACCGGTGGATAGGACTTGACCACATCGGAGGCCTCCTGGGGTTCTTTCACCACCATCATCTTGATCACGGAGATGTAGTAGTAGATCGACACCACCGAGGTCACCAGGCCAACGACCACCAGGAGGTACTGGTGGTCGGCCCAGCCGGCAAAAAACAGGTAGATCTTGGCGAAGAAGCCCAGCATCGGCGGGATGCCGCCCAGGGAGAGTAGGCAAAGGCTGAGGCCCAAGGTGATCAAGGGATCCTTTTGGTAAAGCCCGGCGTAGTCGGAGATGCGATCACTGCCGGTCCGCAGGGAGAAGAGAATAATGCAGGCAAACGCCCCCAGATTCATGAACAGGTAGGCGGCCATGTAGAGCACCATGGCGGCGAAGCCGTCTTCGGTGCCACAGACCAAGCCAATCATCACGAAGCCCGCCTGCCCGATCGAGCTGTAGGCCAGCATCCGCTTCATCGAGGTTTGGGCCAGGGCAACGATGTTGCCCAGCACCATGCTCAAAATCGCCAGCACGGTGAAGAGCAGCTTCCACTGCTCCTGGAAGCCCTCAAAGCAACCCACCAGAATCCGCAGGGCTAGGGCAAAGCCAGCCGCCTTCGATCCCACCGAGAGGAAGGCCACCACCGGTGTGGGCGAGCCCTCGTAAACATCGGGAGTCCACTGGTGGAAAGGCACCGCGGCAATTTTGAAGGCCACCGTGGCCAGCACGAACACCAGGGCCAGGGCCGCCACGGGCGTGGTGGCGGTCTGCAGGGCCAGGGCGACGGCATCGAGGCTGGTGCTGCCGCCGGTGAGGCCGTAAAGCAGGGAGGCGCCATAAAGGAAGACGGCCGCCGCGGCCGAACCAACCAAGAGATATTTCAGGGATGCTTCCGAACTGCGGGCGTCCCGCTTCATGTAGCCGGCCAGCAGGTAGCTTGCCACCGACAGGGTTTCGAGGGAGACAAAGATCGTCACCAGGTCGGTGGAGCCGCAGAGCACCATGGCGCCCAGGGTGGCGGCCAGCAGGATGGCGGCGTATTCCCCCACCGGCGTGCCGCTGCGCTCCACGTAGCGCCAGCTGATTAGCAGCGATAGCAGGGTTGAGGAGGCGACCACGCCCCGGAAGGCGATCGCCAGGTTGTCGGCCAGGAACGAGCCCAGGAAGGCCGGCTGAAGCGGGGCGTTCCATTGGAGCGCCAGGAGCAGCAGGGAGGCGCCTAAGCCGGCGTAACAAATGGGTGGAACCCAGCGGCTGGCGGCCTTCTCGCCGGCCAGGTCCACCAGCAGACAGGCCAGCATGGCCACCAGGACCGCCGCCTCAGGGGCAATGGCGCCGGCATTGATTTGTAGGGCCGTGATCGCCGGCAAGGCCGCCGGACTGGCGGCGGTGGCGGCGGCAAAGGGGCTGGCCATGGGCAAGGCCTTGGCTACGGCCGAGAGGGCCGGCAAAGCCAGAACCGGATCGAGAGCCGCCTGGAGGGTCATCACTGCTGGGAAGCCTTACCCGTTGGCCAGACTGTAGCTGTGCCGGTCGATTGGGGGCTTGCTGGCTTCAGCACTCCCGCACCGGCACGGGCGGTCGGTCCGGCGATGCGATAAAGAGGGAACCGGTTTTTCGCCTGCCTGTGGCGCACACCCTGGTCATCGTCGAGAGCCCCACGAAGGCCCGCACCATTCGTGGCTTCCTGCCCAAGGATTTCCGGGTGGAGGCCTCGATGGGGCACGTGCGTGACCTCCCGAACAACGCCAGTGAGATCCCGGCGGCCCACAAGGGAGAGAAGTGGGCCAACCTCGGCGTCAACACCGCCAACGACTTCGAGCCGCTTTACGTGGTGCCGAAGGACAAGAAGAAGGTTGTTAAGGAGCTCAAGGACGCCCTCAAGGGCGCCGACCGCCTGCTGCTGGCCACGGACGAGGACCGGGAAGGGGAAAGCATTAGTTGGCACCTCCTGCAGCTACTGGCCCCCAAGGTGCCGGTCAAGCGCATGGTGTTCCACGAAATCACCAAGGAGGCGATCAGCCGGGCCCTCGACCAAACCCGGGAGCTCGACATGGAGCTGGTGCACGCCCAGGAAACCCGGCGGATCCTTGATCGCCTGGTGGGCTACACCCTCTCACCCCTGCTATGGAAAAAGGTGGCCTGGGGCCTGTCGGCCGGCCGGGTGCAATCGGTGGCCGTGAGGCTTTTGGTGCAGCGGGAGCGGGCCCGGCGGGCCTTCCGCAGCGGCAGCTACTGGGACCTCAAGGCCCAGCTGCAACAGCCCGGCGGCGCCTTCGAGGCCAAGCTCACCCACCTCAAGGGTGAACGCATCGCCGGCGGCTCCGACTTCGACGAAAACACCGGCGGCCTCAAGGCCGGCAGCAAGGTGAAGTTGCTGAGCGAGGCCGAGGCCCGCAGCCTGCAGGCGGCCGTCCAGGGCGCCCCCTGGCGGGTGGCCGAGGTGGAGGAAAAACCAACGGTGCGCAAGCCCGTGCCGCCCTTCACCACCAGCACCCTGCAGCAGGAGTCCAACCGCAAATTGCGGCTCTCGGCCCGGGAGACCATGCGCACGGCCCAGGGCCTCTACGAGCGCGGGTTTATCACCTACATGCGCACCGACTCGGTGCACCTCTCTGACCAGGCGATCACGGCGGCCCGCAGCTGCGTCAACGAGAAATACGGCCCGGAGTTCCTCAGCCCGGGGCCACGCCAGTTCTCCACCAAGGCCCGCAATGCCCAGGAGGCCCACGAGGCGATCCGCCCCGCCGGCGAACGGTTCCGCACCCCCAAGGACACGGGCCTCGATGGCAAGGACCTGGCCCTCTATGAGCTGATCTGGAAGCGCACCGTGGCCAGCCAGATGGCCGATGCCCGCCTCACCATGGTGTCGGTGGAGCTGCATAGCGGTGACGCCCGCTTCCGGGCCTCGGGCAAGCGCATTGACTTCGCCGGCTTCTTCCGGGCCTACGTGGAGGGCAGCGACGATCCCGATGCCGCCCTGGAGGGCCAGGAGGTGTTGCTACCGGCCCTGAAGGTGGGTGATCGCCCCAGCTGCAAGGCGGTCGAGGCCCTCGGCCACCAAACCCAGCCCCCTGCCCGCTATAGCGAGGCGGCCCTGGTGAAGATGTTGGAAAAGGAGGGCATCGGCCGCCCCTCCACCTACGCCTCGATCATTGGCACGATCGTGGATCGGGGCTACGCCACCCTCCAGAACAACTCCCTCACGCCCAGCTTCACGGCCTTTGCGGTCACGGCCCTGCTGGAGGAGCACTTCCCGGATCTGGTGGACACCAGTTTCACGGCCCGGATGGAGAACAGCCTCGATGAAATTTCCCACGGCACCGTGCAATGGCTGCCCTATCTCAACAAGTTTTACAAAGGGGATTTGGGCCTGGAAACCCAGGTGCAGCAACGGGAAGGAGACATTGATCCCACCGCTTCCCGCACGATCGCGTTAGAGGGCCTGCCCTGTGTGGTGCGGATCGGCCGCTTCGGCGCCTACCTGGAGACCAAGCGGGTGGGCGAGGACGGCACCGAAGAGCTGGTCAAGGCCACCCTGCCGGGCGAAATAACCCCCGCCGATCTTGATGCCGACAAGGCCGAGCTGATCCTCAAGCAAAAAGTGGAGGGTCCCGAATCCCTGGGCGAAGACCCGGACACGGGCGAGCAGGTCTACCTGCTGTTTGGCCAGTACGGGCCCTACGTCCAGCTGGGCCAGGTCAGTGACGAGGTGCCCAAGCCCAAGCGCGCCTCCCTGCCCAAGGGGGCCAAACCCGAGGAGCTCAGCCTGGAGGATGCCCTGGGCTTGCTGCGGCTGCCCCGGCTCCTGGGCGACCATCCCGCTGGCGGCAAGATCCAGGCGGGCCTGGGCCGTTTTGGTCCCTACGTCGTTCATGACAAGGGCAAGGGCGAGAAGGACTACCGCTCGCTCAAGGCCGAGGACGACGTGCTGCTCGTGGGTCTGGAGCGGGCCGTGGAACTGCTTGCCACCCCCAAGAAGGGCCGCGGCGGCCGCACCGCCCTCAAGGACCTGGGCGCCCCGGCCGGCTCGGACGAATCGATCCAGGTGTTCGATGGCCCCTATGGGCTCTACGTGAAGCAGGGCAAGGTGAATGCCTCGCTCCCGGAAGGTGCCACCGCCGACACCATCACCATGGAGCAGGCGGTGGAGCTGCTGGCCGCCAAGGCCGCCACGGGCAAGGCGAAGGCCAAGGCGACCCGGGCCGCCAAGGCAGCTGGCAGCAAACCGGCTGGCACCAAGTCAGCGGCCAAGGCCCCTGGGGCCAAACCCCCAGCAGCAGCGAAGAAACCTCCGGCCACCACCAAAACCGGTCGGATGCGGGCCAGTGCCGTGCGGGTGATCAAGCCGGCCAACAGTTGAGGGCTATCGCGGTGCCACGCTTCCGGGCTCCACGCAGGACTCTCCCCGGGGCCGCGGCCTTGCCCCTGGGCCATCCCCGGCTGCCGGGCAGGCACCGCTGCCTGGCCCTGGCCCTGGTGCTGGGCCCCTTGCTGGGGGGGTGCACCACGAACCCGATCGCCCAGCAACTTGCCGCCAGCTTCGACAGCCCGGCCCCCTCGCCCCCAGGAGCTGGGTCGCCGGCCGCCGTAACCAGCCCCGCGGCCCAGGGGCAAGCCGGGGCTAATCCGGCGGTGGGGATCGGCGCAGCCACCCCCCTAATCCCCCCTTCGGGCAACCCTTCAACCACCAGCCCCAGCCCAGGTACCGCGGCCAAGCCAGACCAGAAGGGCAGCAGCACGGCCAGCGTGACGGCCAGGGCCGCCGCCGGCCCTGGGGCCAAGCCAAGCCCCAAGGGCAATGCCCTAGGGGCAACCCCCGACTCCACCAGCGCCCAAGCTCCGGCCAAGTCCCGGGCTGCCACGCCCGCCCCCGCTGCCGCCCCCTACCGGGTCACCATCAAGCTGCCCGGCGCCGACCCCTCCGCGCCCGCCGAGCTGGTGACCCGGGCGTTGCGGGCGGCCGGGGTGTCATTTGAGGTGGAAACGATCGAGCGGATCGGCAGCGGCAGAGACGCCGGCAGCCGTCCCGCGGCCCCGCGCTCCACGCCGGCCCCGGCCGAGCGCTGATTGCCGATGCCCGTGCCGAAGCCAGGGCCGACCCCGCCCAATCCCCCCACCTTGAGCCGCCGACAGGCCCGCCAGATGATGGACACCGCCTACCTGGCGGCCTCCATGGCCCTGCTCTGGGTGGCCCTCTACTACCTGCCGGTGGGCGGCGCCCTGTTCCAACTGGCCCTGCCCCTGCCCCTGGCCCTGCTGCAACTGCGCCAGGGCGGCCGCTGCGGCGCCGAAGGACTGCTGGTGGCGGGGCTGCTGCTGATTGCCCTGATGGGACCGGTGCGGGGTCCCCTGGTGCTGTTCCCCTACGGCTTGTTGGCCCTCTGGCTGGGCTGGGGCTGGTCGCGGCATTGGAGTTGGTGGCTAACCGGCGCCGTCGGGCTGCTGATCGGCACGGCGGGCTTCCTGGTGCGGGTCCTGGTGCTGTCCGTGCTGGTAGGCGAAAACCTCTGGGTGCTGATCACCGCCGCCGCGGCCAACCTGCTCGAGGGGCTCTCCGGGCTGGTACCCCTGGTCGGAGCCCCGGACTTGCAACAGGTGCAGCTGCTGGCCCTGGGCCTGGTGCTCCTCCAGAACCTCCTCTATGTGCTGGCCCTGCATGCGGTGGCCTACTGGATCTTTGCCCGCCTGAAGGCGCCGATTCCCGAACCACCCGAAGCCCTACGGGCCCTGGTGGCCCTGGACCCCCTCTAGGCCCCGTGGCGGCCGCCCCCACCCCTCCGCGGCACCTCAGTGGTGATCCCGCCAGCGCCAGGGCCTGGCTCAGCGCCTGCGCCGCCCACTGGCGCCAAACCAGGGTGTTACTGCTGCTTGCCGGCACCGACACCGCCGCCGTACCGGGCATTTCCGCCGCCGGCGCCACGCCGGAATCGCGCTGCTGGACCGCTGCCGCCGATGCCGAATTGCTGCTGCTGGGCCCGGCAGCCGAGCGACGCCACGCCCTGCCGCCCCTGCCGGCGGGAGTCAGCCCCGCCCTGATCGCCCATGGGGTGGTGCGCGAGCTGGGCCTCGATCCCCTGGTGGTGGACCTGGGGGCCGCCGTGGCTCCGGCCGTGCCCCATCTGCAGTTGGGTCAAGCCCCGGCCCGTTGCCTCAGCAGCGGCCAGGCCCTAGAGCCAGCCCGGGTGCGGCAGCTGCTAGCCCTGGGGCAGCGCTGGGGCCGGCTGCTGGCCGCCAAGGGCCCCCAGGAGCCCCTGCTGCTCGCCGAATGCGTCCCCGGCGGCACAACCACGGCCCAGGCCGTGCTCACCGGCCTGGGGCTGGAGGTGGCGGGCCTGGTGAGCGGCAGCCTGCTGGAACCCGCCCACGGTCTAAAAACTGCCCTGGTGGAGCGAGGCCTCCGCGCCGCTGGCCTGGCAGGCCCCAGGGCGCCTGGGGACCCGGACAGCGATCCCTTGGCGGTATTGGCCGCCGTGGGGGATCCGATGCAGGCCCTGGCGGCGGGCCTGGTCCTGGGGGCGGGTGGAGCGGGACGCCCCGTGCTGCTGGCGGGCGGCAGCCAGATGGCGGCCGTGTGGGCCCTGGCCCTGGCCCTCAGCCCACCACCCAGCCGCCCGGCCCTCGCCAGCCAGGTGGCGATCGGCACCACCGCCTGGGTGGCGGCTGAAGCCAGCAGCGATTTGGTCCTCCTGCTGCGGCGCCTGGGGGAGCGCTGGCAGGTGGAGCCCCTGGCCTTCGCCGCCAACCTGCGCTTCCAGCAGTGCCGCTCGGCCCGCCTGCGCGATTACGAGGCCGGCTATGTGAAGGAGGGGGTGGGGGCCGGCGGCTTGGCCCTGCTCTGGGAACTGAGCGGCCGCAGCCCCGATGCCCTGGCTCGGGCCTGTGACCAGGCCTGCGGGCAACTCCTCGGCGGCCCCTAGGGTTTTGCCATGGCCTTGCCCCTCCTCCACCGCCGTCAGCTGCTGCGCCTGGGGGGCCTGGCCGGCCTGGCCCTGCTGGGCGGCTGCGACTCCAGGGCCCCGTCCCAGCTGGTCTATGCCCCCGGCGACCTCCCGGGCGCCTGGTTAAAAACCCTGCCCAAGCCCTGGCAGGGGCGCCCCCAGCCCTCGCCCGCTGGGGTGCTAGCGGCCATGGGCCAACCGGGCGTGGGCCTGCTCCAACTCAGCGATGGCTGGGCCCTGAACGCTCGCAACGACCAGCTAGCCCCCCTGGGCGCCCCAAACCTGTTGGCCCAGCTGGCCCCCTTTGCCGCGGCGCCCAGCCGCCTGTTCCAGGGCGAAGGCGCACCAGGGCTGGCCTTCCCCTGGGCCTTCAGCACCTGGGTGCTGGTGCTGCGCAACCGAGCGGACCTGGCCCGGCGCCGCCAGGAGGGCTGGCCCCTGTTGCTCGATCCCAGCCTGAAGGGCCGGCTGGTGCTCCCTTCCAGCCCGAGGGTGGTGATCGAACTGGTGCTGCGCCAGTTGGGTCTTCCCCCAGCGGGGGCCGTGGCCAAGGCCGATCCAACGGTCCAGGACGGTCCTACGGCCCTGGAGGATCCCCGCCTGCCCGCAGCCATCCGGCGCCTGCGCAGCCAGGCCCTGGCCTGCGATGAGGCCAACGGTCTCAACCTGCTTTTAGCCGGAGAAGCCGACGCGGCCGTTCTTCCCGCCCGCCGGGTCCTGCCGTTGCTCCGCAGTGACCCACGCCTGCAGGCCTTCTTGCCGAAGGGCGGCTCCCCCTTGATCTGGTCCCTGCTGGTGCGGCCGGCCGGAGCGGCGGCCCTGCCCCTGGAGTGGCTCGGTGAGATCCTGCGGCCGCCCCTGCTGAACCGCCTGCTGGCCAAGGGCTTTGTGCCGCCCCTGCCAGCCGAACGCCTGGCGGCGCCCCTTTCAGCCTGGCCCGAACCGGTAGCCCAGTTGATGCTGCCAGCGCCTGAGGTGCTCGAGCGTTGCACCAGCCTGGCCCCCTTCAGCGAGCCGACGCGAATCCAGTGGCAAGGGCTCTGGGACCAGGCGGCTCCGCAGGCCCCAAACCAGTGCGGCGCCTGATCCCCTCGCCTAGCCCCAGAGCCGCCGTTGCGGTGCCGCCGCCAGCCGCCGATGGGTATCGGCCAAGAGCTCGGGGATCGGCAACCCATGGGGGCAGCGGGGTAGGCAAGCGCCACAGGCCAGGCAGGCCCTGGCATCGAGCTGCTCCCACCAATGGCCGGCCCGGCCGATCAGGTTGTAACGCTCGCTAGCAAAGGCCTGGAGGCCATGGCCCACCGCCAGATTGCGTAGGCGCAGCAGGGCCGGGATCGGCACCGCACTGGGGCATGGCAGGCACGCCTGGCACTGGCCACAGAAGTCAGCGCCTAGGCGCTGGCGGCCTGCCGCCAGGAGCTGCTCGAGGCTGGCCCGCTCCTGGGCGCTGAGGGGGCCATCGGCCCCCGCCAGTCGGCGGGCCCACGCGAGGTCGGAGGCCCGGGCTGCTCCGAGGGTGAGGCTGGAGAGACCCTGGTCGAGCAGGAAGCGGTAGGCCAACTCCAGGGGGGCAAAGGGGTGGCAGTCGGCCACCAGCTGGGGCGGCGGTGCGTAGAGCCGCCCGCCCTTATCGGCCGGGGAAATGGCCAACACGCCGAGGCCGGCGGCCAGGGCAGCCTGGGCCAGGGGCAGCCGCTGGCGATCAAACAGGTGCAGGTGCAGGCTGCAGAAGCCGAAGCGCTCGCTGGCCAGGGCCGCGGCGATCAGGTCATTGCTGCCATGGCTGCTGAAGCCCACCTGACCCACCAAGCCTTCGCCTTGGGCCCAGGCGAGCAGCTCCGAGCCCGCACCGCGCAGGGCCCAATCGAGGTGCTCTGGCGTGTTCAGCCCATGGACGGCCAGGTTGTCGAGCCGGGCCAGGCCCAGGCGCTCCAAGCTGCCGCGCAGCTGGTCCTGGCCCAGGGCCAGGTCAGGCCCGGGCAGGATCTTGCTGGTGATCACCAGACCAGCCCGGCTGGCGGGACTGCTGCGCTCCAGCTGGCCCAAGACCTGGCCCAGGAACCGTTCGGCGGGGCCGTAGGCCGGGGCCGTTTCGATGTGGTTAATGCCGGCCGCCAGGGCCGCCGCCAGCACGGCCGCCAGTTGGTCGGCGCTGGCGAGGGCCCGCATGGTGCCCAGGGTGAACAGGGACACGGCCGGGCCCCGCCCAAACGGCCGGCGCGCCGGAGCAGAACCTGGCTCTTCTACCCCTAGCCCTGGCCCTGAGCTGGGGTTGGCGGACCCGGGGCGGGCGCCAACCCCAGGATCGTCCGCAGGAGCGGGGGCGGCCGGAGCTTCAGGGGCCGGCATCGGGGGGAGCCGTCGATCCACCAGGCTCTGGGCCGGGCTCGCCATCGCCCGGGGCTGGGCCCTCGGCTTCCGCCCCTGCCTCCGCTTCAAAATCAGATAGGGCCTCTGTCTCAGCGTCCGCCTCGGATCCGGCCTCCGGCTCCAGCGTGGCGTCCTGGCGGGCCCGGCCCAGGTTGCGGATCAGTTCGGCCGGACTGGTGCCATCGAGGAAGCGGCGGAAATCGGCCTGGTCTTCGGCGTCGGCCTCCGCATCCACCGCAATCGAGGCATCGGCCACCACCTCCTCCAGCATCCAGATGCCGCTACCGGTGCGCAGGGCCAGGGCAATCGCATCACTGGGACGGGCATCGAGCTCGCTGCTTTCTCCGGCTGCGTTGCTGAGCTTCATCACCGCCCGGAAGGTGCTCTCCTCAATCGTGTTGATCACCACCCGCTCCAGGCTGAGGCCGCCCAGCTCCAGCAGGGACACCATCAGGTCGTGGCTGAGGGGCCGCGGCGGCGTCTGACCGGTGAGCCCGGCCATGATGTTTTGGGCTTGGGCCTGGTCAATCCAGATCGGCACCTGGCGCCGGCCGGAGGGATCCCGCAACAGCACGATCGGGCTGCGGCTGGCGGCATCTAGGGCGATTCCGGCAACGCTCATCTCGACCATGGACCTTGCTGGCGAGCCCTCTGCCCGATTATGGCCAGCAGTGCGGGGGCAGGTCATGTTTACCGGTCTGGTCCAGGCCGTGGGGCACCTAGGGCGATCCCCCGGCGGGGTGGAGGTGCGGATCGCCCCCGGCGCCGGCCTGGATCCGGCCAGCCTGGCCCTGGGCGACAGCGTCGCCGTCGACGGAGTGTGCCTGACGGTGGCCTCCCTAATGCCCCAGGGGTTCCGCGCCGATGTCAGCGGCGAGACCCTGGCGCGCACCACCCTGGCCGCCAAGGCGACCCGCCAGGGGGCCGTCAACCTGGAGCCGGCCCTGCGCCTGGCCGATCGGCTCGGCGGCCACCTGGTCAGCGGCCATATCGATGGGCTGGCGGAGGTGGTGGCGATCGAACCGCGCGGCGCCTCCTGGCACCTGGCCCTGCGCTGGCAGGAGGCCAGCTACGGCCGCTACATCTGTGAAAAAGCCAGCGTGGCCGTCAATGGCATCAGCCTGACGGTGGCGGGCTGCGAGCCGAACGGCGCCCTGTTTTGGATCGCCGTGATTCCCCACAGCTGGAGCAACAGCACCCTGGCCCAACTGCAGCTCGGGGAGCTGGTCAACCTGGAGGCGGATCTGTTGGCCAAATACACCGAACAACTGCTGCGCAGCGGCAGCCCCCAGGCCGGAACCGAAGCCCACCCCGGCCCCGCAATCACCCCGACCTGGCTGGCCCAGCAGGGTTGGGGCTAAGGACCCAGGACCAGAGCCGTCTCCGGGCCCGGGGAGCCCCGGGCTGACAGCAACTGTCTCCATGACTACGGTCCGAAGGACCCTGGCTCCCTATGGCCCTACCCCATGGCTGACCCCAGCGCCCGCTTCGACCTGGGCTCCCTGCGCACGTTCACGATCGCCGAGGGCATCTTGATGGTGGTGCTTGGGGCCCTCGCCCTGCTGTTCCCGATCCTGGCCTCGGCGGGAGTCACCGTGATCGTGGCAATCGCCTTCCTGGTGGGCGGCATCGTCGGCTGGATCAATAACCTCAACCGGTCCCGCCGCCTCGGCCGCTGGCATTGCTTCTGGCGCCTCGTGGTCTCGACCCTGTTCCTGGTGATCGGGGCCTGGATTCTGCAGCAATTCCAATCGGGCATCCTGCCGGCGGCGACCCAGGTGGCCGCCCTGGCCACGGCGGTCGGCCTTGTCTTCCTGGTCGAGGGGCTGGTGGCAGCAATCGTGTCCCTTGCCCACACCCGCCAGGCGGGCTGGGGCTGGGGTTTGGCCAACGGGATCGTCACCCTGGTGCTGGGCGGGCTGATCCTGTCGATGAGACCGGCCGGCCTGCTGTCGGTGCTCGGCATCCTGGTGGGGATCAGCTTCCTGTTCAGCGGCGTCGACCTGCTGGTGTTTAGCGCCGGTTTCCATGGCCCTGGAGCCAACCCCAAGGACGCCACTCCGTCCTAGGGGTCGTGCTTGGGCGAGGGCCCGATCCGGCGGGACTGGCCTCAGGCCTCCTCGCCGCCCAAGCCCTGCTTGGCTTCTCCTGCCTGGAGGGCCTCGGCGGTGGCGGCATCGATCGGCAGCAACCAGATCGCGCCGGTTTCCTGGTGGATTTCGATACGGAATTCGGCTCCGGGCTCCAGCCCCATCCGCCGGGTGTAGGCATGGCCAATCAGCAAGTTGCCATTGCCATGGACGCGAGTGCGGAACTCGGCCTGGCGCCCCTTAGTGCCCGCAACGGACTTGCCACCGCTAGGGGACTGGGACGGCAGGGCGTAGCCCTTGGCCAGCACTAGGGCCCGGTAAAAGCTTTTCTTGAGCAAGCGTCCGCTTGGCCCCACATAGCCACAGGCCCGGGCAATTTGATCTTCGGGCCGATTGCTCAGGGAGCGAGCCTTTTCGAGCAGGGCCTTGCCTTCGAGCATCGTGCTGCCAGGAACATGCTGGGGTTCAGCCATCAGCCGTGGATCGCGACAAGTCTTTGGGCGATTCTGCGGCTGCTGCGGGAAAGCGGCAAGTGCATGGAGGCCGCTGAAAGGAAATCGGGATGAATCGCCTCAGAGCAGATAGAGAATTCCGTAGAGCAGCACCCAGATGCCATCGACGAAGTGCCAGTAGAGCTCGGTGGCCTCCAGCGGAAACAGGTTGGCCCGGTTGACCCGGCCCCCAGGGCGGCTCTGCCACCAGATAATCAGGATCATCAGGCCCCCCAGGGTCACGTGCAGGCCGTGGAAGCCGGTGATCGCATAGAAGGTGCTGGCAAACAGGTTGTCGGTTAGGCCAAAGGGCAGGGTGAAGTACTCGACCATCTGGCCGCCCAGGAAGGTGAAACCCAGGGCTCCGGTCACCAATAGCCAGTTACGACAGGCCTGGGTGCGGTCGTGGTGGATCGCCTTGGCGGCCCGGTGGAAGGTGAGGCTGCTGAGCAGCAATAGGATCGTATTGAGGGTGGGCAGGGCCAGCTCCAGCTCGTAATTACCCCCTTCGGCCAGGGGATTGACGGCCCGGAACGTGAGATAGGCGGCGAAAAAGCCGGCGAAGGTCATGCCGTCGGCCACCAAAAAGGTGGCCAGGCCAAACAGGCGGAAATCCCCATGGCCCTCTTCGGCCCCGGGGCCGGCGTCATGGTGGGGACTGGCCTCGGCGTCCTGGCTGGCCCCCGCCAGGGCCAAGGCAACTCCCCCGGCCCCGCCAGCAGGCACAGGCAGGCCCGCCCCCAGGCCAGGGGACCCGGCACCGGCGCTAATGGGACTTGGGGCGGAGGAGCTGGTCATGGCAGGGGCATGGGGCGAAGGGTGAACACAGGGGGCCAGGGGGGGGGCCCGGGCCGGGGTTCAGGAGGAGCTGGCGCCCACGGCCTGGGGCTCGGGAGCCACGCCGTAGCCGTAGGGATGGGTCACCAAGGGCGCCGGACCCTTCCAGTTCTCGACGGGCGGTGGCGAGCTGGTCAGCCATTCCGGCGTGAGGGCGCGCCAGGGGTTGTCACCGGCCTGCTCGCCGGCAAAGGCGGAATAGACCATGTTGATCAGGAAGGGCAGGGTGCTGATCGCCATCAGCAGGGCGCCGACACTGCTCACCTGGTTGATGAAGGTGAACTGGGGGTCGTATTCGGCCACCCGACGCGGCATGCCATTGAGCCCGAGCCAGTGCTGGGGAGCAAAGCAGAGGTTGAAGCCGATGAAGGTGAGCAGGAAATGGAGCCGGCCCAGGGTTTCGTTGGCCAGGCGCCCGGTGAACTTGGGATACCAGTGGTAGACCGAGCCGAAGATCACAAACACGGTGCCGCCGTACACGATGTAGTGGAAGTGGGCGACCACGAAGTAGGTGTCGTGCACATGGATATCAAAGGGCACCTGGGCTAGGGCCACGCCGGTGATGCCGCCAAACACGAAATTGAAGATGAAGCCGCAGGAGAACAGCATCGCCGTGTTCAGGGCGATCTTGCCGCCCCAGAGGGTCGCCAACCAGTTGAAGAACTTGATGCCGGTGGGTACGGCGATTAGGGAGGTGGCAATCGTGAAAAATAGGCGCATCCAGGGGGGCGTACCACTGGTGAACATGTGGTGGGCCCACACCGCCAGGCCCAATACCACGATCGCCAGAATCGAATACACCATGGTGATATACCCGAATAGGGGCTTGCGGGCATGCACCGGCAGGATCTCGCTGACCAGGCCGAAGGCCGGCAGTACCATGATGTACACCGCCGGGTGGGAATAGAACCAGAAGAGGTGTTGGTAGACCACGGCGTTACCGCCCAGGGCCGGATTAAAGAAGCCAGTGTGGGCAATGATGTCGAAGCTCAGCAGCACCAGGGTTCCGGCCAATACCGGGGTGGAGAGCACCACCAGGATGCTGGTGCCAAGCAAGGCCCAGCAGAACATCGGCAGTTGCAACAGCTTCAGGCCAGGACGGCGCAACTTCAGGATCGTGGCGATGAAATTAATGCCACCAAAGATCGAGCTACCGCCCAGAAGCAACACGCTGAGAATCCAGATCACCTGGCCGGTGGCCGGGGTGGTGAGGCTCAGGGGCGGGTAGGCGGTCCAGCCGGATTGGGAGGCGCTGCCAATGAAATAACTGCTGATCAGCAGTAAGCCAGCTGGGGGAATCAACCAGAAGGCGACCGCATTGAGCCGGGGGAAGGCCATGTCCCGGGCCCCCACATAAAAGGGGATTAGGTAATTACCAAAGGCCCCATTAACCACGGGCACGATCCAGAGAAAAATCATCACCGTGCCGTGCAGGGTGAGCACCTCGTTATAGGTTTCCCGCGGCATGAAATCCGACATGGGCGTGAGCAGCTCCGTGCGGATCATGCCGGCAAGCGCACCGCCCACCAGATAGAACAAAAAGCCACAGACCAGGTATTGGAGGCCAATGACCTTGTGGTCCACACTGAAACTGAAGTAGCGCAACCAACCCTGGGGCTGCAGGGGAGCCTGGGGCTCTGGTGTGGCCGTTGGCGGGGAAAGGGTCAGGGTCATGACTGGAGCGGAACCGAATTGGCTGAGGAAACGCTGACGGGTAAGGGAGCAGGGCTATTTTTCGTCACCCAGGCGGAATAGGTCTCTGGATCTTCAACAACCACGGTGGAGCGCATGCCGCCGTGGTAGGGCCCACAGAGCTCGGCGCAGATAATCGGGTAGACCCCTGTCTTGGTGGCGGTAAAACTAAGTAAGGTGGGTTGGCCTGGAATCACATCCTGCTTGAGCCGGAATTGGGGAACCCAGAAGGCATGAATCACATCCTTGGCCTCCATGTTGAGCGCCACGGGTTGCCCCACGGGCACATGCAATTCGCCACTAATAATGCCACTGTCCGGATAGCGAAAAATGAAGGCAAATTGCATGGCGGTGACATCCACCTTGACCGAGTCTGTGCCAGCCCCAGTGGGGCTGATGCCAGCCCAGATCCGAGCCGGAGCGTCGGAGCCATCGCCTCCCGCATCCATTGCCATCCCCTGGACCATGGCAGGGTCGGCTGAAGCGTGCATCGCATGAACGCTGTGGTCATTGAGGGGGGCCATGCCCCCCATGCGCTCATAGATATCGTAGCTATAAATGCCGATGAAAAGAACGACAATGGCTGGAACGGCGGTCCAAAAGATTTCCAAGGGCAAATTGCCTTCAATGGCAAGGCCGTCGCCGGTGTCGCCCGCCAGCCGCCGATAGCGAATCAAGCTATAGATAAGCAGGCCCACAATGCCCAGCAGCAGGCTAGTGCCAATGCTGAAAAGCACCTGGAACAGTTCGTCGTAAACCGGCGCATTAGCACTGGCATCAATGGGCAGAAGGTTCACGTTCTGGCCAACCCACAGGCCAACGAGAACGAGCACCACGCTCAATCCCAAGGTGAGGATGGCAGCTGGAATGGGCACGGACCTGGCACGAACGCGAACACCCTATGAAGGATGGCGCCTTCAGGCGACGCTGGCAGCATCAGCCCCTACGAATGGGCCAAACCGCCCTATTGGGGTTAGGGAACCCTCACCTCAACAGGCCTCAATCGGCCCTGGGTCGGGATCTCCGCAACGAAGCATGGCTGGGCCGATCACGATCGCTACCTTGTCGAGACGATGCTTAGGAAGACAACCCCATGGCTTCCCAGCTGCAACGCCAACTTCAACTGTTGACCGCCCACCTGGTCGTCGCCCTTGTGGCCCTGGTGGTGATCGGCGGGGCGACCCGGGTGATGCAGGCAGGCCTGGCCTGTCCCGATTGGCCCCTCTGTTATGGCAGCTTCCTGCCGGGTCGCCAGATGAACCTGCAGGTTTTTCTGGAGTGGTTCCACCGGCTTGATGCCTTTGTTGTGGGCATGGGGGTGCTGGTGCTAGCTGCCACGGCCGTGATCAAACGCCAGCAACTCCCCCGCTGGCTGCCCTGGCTCAGCGGGGCCTGCCTGGCCTTAGTGGTCTTCCAGGGCGTCCTCGGGGCCCTGACCGTGACCCTGCTCCTGCCCCCCGCCATCGTCAGCGCCCACCTAGCCACCGCCCTGGTGCTGGTGATGCTGGCCAGCGTTTGCCATCAGTTGCTTGAAGCGGGGGCCGCCCCCCTAACCAGCGATGCCCTGGGCCATTCCCCCGGGGCTCCAGGCCTGCCGCCAAGGGAGTTGGGCCCCGGCCCAACTCCCTTGCCCCTGCCAACGGCACCCCGTTGGTGGCCCTGGCTTGCTGGCTTGGCCACCCTGCTGGTGGGGGCCCAGAGCCTGCTCGGAGGCCTGATGGCGACCCAATGGGCCGCCAGCCTCTGCTTCAGCGCCGGCCAGGGCTGCGGCTGGCTCGGCGCCCATCGCTTCGCCGCCACCCCGGCCGCCCTCGGGGTCCTGGCTCTGGCCGTTGTCACGGCCCTGGTTCCCGGCTGGTGCCGCCAGCAACGGCCCTTAACAACCACGGCGGCCCTCCTGGTGATCGGCCAGATCGGCCTGGGGGTGTCCAGCCTGAGGCTCCAGCTCTCGGTGCCTGGGGTGACCATCGCCCACCAGCTGGTGGCGGCCCTGCTGGTGGCGATCCTGGCGGCCCTCAGCTGCCGCGGCTGGCTTGCCGTAGCGCCCCACCCCTTGCCAGCGCCAGAGCTTGAGCACCGATCTGTCCTGTCCCCTTCACCGGCCGAGGTTGTCCATGGTTAGCGCTACCCCGATGACCGCCGCAATCACCGCCCCAGGCCCTGCTCATGGCCCTGCTGCCGTGCTGACCCGGCAGGACGTGGTGCCCTCCCGCAAAAAAGTGATCCTTCCGGCCTGGCTGGAAATCGCCAAGCCGCGGCTGATTCCCCTCTTGCTGGCCACCACCCTGGGGGGCATGGCCATCTCGGAAGGCTGGCCCCTGCCCCTGCCGCGCCTGGCCTGCACCCTGGGCGGCGGCGCCCTGGCCGCCGCCGCCGCCGGCGTGCTCAATTGCCTCTGGGAGCAGGAGCTCGATGGCCGCATGGTGCGCACCAGCGGCCGGGCCCTGCCCTCGGGCCGGCTCTCCGCCACCACGGCCTTCCTGGTGGCCGTGGCCCTCACCACCGCCGCGGCCACCCTGCTGGTGGGCGGCGTGAATTGCCTGGCGGCGGGCCTATCCCTGCTGGGTCTATGCAGTTACGTGCTGCTCTACACGGTGGTCCTTAAGCCCCGCACCAGCCAAAACATTGTGATCGGCGGGGTTGCGGGCGCGATTCCGCCCCTGGTGGGGGCCGCCGCCGCCACGGGCCACGTGGGCCTCAGTGGCTGGTGGCTGTTTGCCCTGGTGATGGTCTGGACCCCGGCCCACTTCTGGGCCCTGGCCCTGCTGCTCAAGGACGACTACCGCTCGGTCGGCATCCCAATGCTGCCGGTGGTGAAGGGCACCCTGGTGACGGCCCGGGCCATCCAGGCCTACGCGGTGGTGACGGTGCTGGTGAGCAGCTTCGGCCTGCTGGCCCTGCCCTCGGGCGGCCTGCTCTATTCCCTCCTGCTGGTTCCCTTCAATGCCCGCTTGCTGCAGATGGCCTGGGCCCTGCGCCAGCAACCCGACGATGTGACCGCAGCCAAGGGCCTGTTCCGCTGGTCGATCCTCTATCTCTTTGGTTTGTGTTTGTTGCTGCTACTGGCCCGCCTCCCCCTGGCCGCCAGCTTCGGGGCCCAGAGCGCCGAGCTCCTGCAGCAATGGACGGGCCCCCTGGCCCTGGTGACTTTCTAGATTGGGGTTGCGATTGGCCAAGTGGAGTTCCAAGGCGGTGCCAGAAGCGGTGATCGAGCTGAACCAAGTCAGCAAGAGCTATGGCAGGGGTGCCACGGCCGTTGGGGCCCTCTCTGGTCTCAACCTGACCGTGCCCAAGGGCTGCCTTTATGGGTTGCTGGGCCCCAATGGGGCCGGCAAAACCACCTGCCTGCGCATCCTCTCGACCCTGCTGGAGCCCGACAGCGGCACGGTGCGGGTGGGGGGCCTCGATGCCCTGGCCCAGCCCCGCCAAGTGCGCGAGCTGCTCGGCTACGTGGCCCAGGATGTGGCGATCGACAAGATCCTCAGCGGCCGCGAACTGCTGCAGCTCCAGGGCGACCTCTATCACCTCGATCGGGCCGACCGGGACCGTCGCATCGACGAGCTGGCCGCGGTGTTGGGCATGGACGACTGGCTCGATCGCCGCTGCGGCACCTACTCGGGCGGCATGCGCCGCCGCCTGGACCTGGCCGCCGGCCTGTTGCACCGGCCGGCGGTACTGGTACTGGACGAACCCACAGTGGGACTGGATATTGAAAGCAGGGCCGCCATCTGGCGGGTGCTGGCCCAGTTGCGCGATCAAGGCACCACGGTGCTGTTGAGCAGCCACTACCTAGAAGAGGTGGATGCCCTGGCCGATGAGCTGGCGATCATCGATGGCGGCCGGGTGATCGCCGCCGGCACCCCCCCAGTGCTCAAGGGCGCCCTGGGCGGTGATCGGGTCACCCTGCGGGTGCGGGAATTCAGCGATGAACCGGAAGCCCTGCGGGTTCAGCTGCTGCTCCAGGCCTGCGCCGGCGTGCGCCAGGTGGTGGTCAACCGCTCCCAGGGGTTCTCGCTCAACCTGGTCGTGGAGCATGACGGGGTGGTGGAACAGCTGCGCCAGCAGCTCAAGCAGGCCGACCTGCCCGTGTTCGCCCTGGCCCAGAGCAAACCCAGCCTCGATGATGTCTATCTCCAGGCCACCGGCCGCACCCTGATGGATGCCGAGCTGGCCATCGCCGGCCAACGGGATCCCAAGGCGGAGCGGAAACAGGCCATGCGGTGACAGCGGCGCCCCCGACGCCAGGCCCCTGTCCCGATCCCAATCGCCCTGGCCAGGCCCAAATCCCAACCCCTGTTCTGCAGTTTCCGTTCCGGCGATGACCATTTCCTCGGCTACTGACCCTGCCACTGCCACCCTGGCTCCGGCCCCAGGCGCTCCGGCATCAGCTCCCCGCTCGGCCGTTTCGGAACTGAGCCAGGAAACCCTGGCCCTGACCCGGCGCCTGTTTCTGCAGCTAGCCCGGCGCCCCTCCACCCTGGTGGCGGGCGTGTTGCAACCGCTGATCTGGTTGGTGTTGTTTGGCGCCCTGTTTGCCAAGGCGCCGGCAGGCCTGCTGCCCGAGGGCATGAGCTACGGCCGCTTCCTCGGCGCCGGGGTGATCGTGTTCACCGCCTTCAGTGGCGCCCTCAATGCCGGCCTGCCGGTGATGTTTGATCGGGAATTTGGCTTCCTCAACCGGTTGCTGGTGGCGCCCCTGCGCTCCCGCAGCTCGATCGTGCTGGCCTCGGTGCTTTACATCACCAGCATCAGCCTGGTGCAAAGCCTGGCGATCATCGCCACGGCAGCCCTGCTCGGCTACGGCTGGCCCGGAGGGGCGGGCCTGCTACTCGTGCTGATGATTCTGCTGCTGTTGGTCTTTGCCGTGACGGCCATGAGCCTGGGGCTCGCCTTTGCCCTGCCAGGCCATATCGAGCTGATCGCGGTGATCTTTGTGGCCAACCTGCCCCTGCTGTTTGCCAGCACCGCCCTGGCACCGATTTCGTTCATGCCCACCTGGTTGGGCTGGCTAGCGGCCCTAAATCCCCTTACCTTCGCCATAGAACCGATCCGCGCCGTTTATGCCGGCCACTTTTCCCTTGGCGAGGTGGTGCTGGTGGCCCCCTACGGCTCCCTCACCGGAGCCGCCTGCCTGGGGGTCTTGGCGGTCCTGGCCCTTGGCCTGTTTCTGTTGATCCGTCCGCTGCTGGATCGCAAGCTCACCTGAAGGAGTCCACCCCGTGCGTGCCAAGCCCCCCTCCGTGCCCTCAGCCCTGGCCCGCCGCGAAGCGGCCCGCAGCCTGCTGGCCGGGGCCGTGGACTGCCGTGATGCCCAGGCCGTGCTGAGCTTCACAGGCCAATGGGTCCATCGCCAGGGGATGGCCTCCCTCCCCGCATTGATGGCCGAGCTGGCCCAAGGGGAGACCCTGTTGTGGTGGCAGCAGCTCCTGCAACAACCCAGCCAATCCGGGGTCCTGGCCCCACTCCAAGCCCCCCCAGCGGCTGGGCCGCAGGCCCCAGACCTTCTGGCCCACCGGGATCCAGCCCCCAGTCCCCCAGTCCCCAGTTCCTTAGCCAGCGGCCCAGCCGCCTGGACAGACCCCAATCAACAGGGATCCAAAGCCGCTGAGATCCCCACAGTGGAGTTGAAACCTGAGGAGGCTCAAGCAGTGGAGGGGCAACCACTGGAGGGGAAACCAGGGGCACCCAACCCCAAAGAGCTCAACCCTGTGGCGGTAAGCGAGGCCCCTGCGCCAGCACCAATGCAAACTCCAGCGCCAACGGCAGTCAAGGCACCGTTGGCGCTGGCAACGGCGGCGGCAGCAGCCCCCCGCCCGGCCGCGGCCCCGGTCCGTCGTGGTGCCGGCACCAGCCGCCCGGCCCCCGCGCCGCGCAACCCGGAGCTGGCCCGCCTGCGGGCCTGGCTGCCCGACAACGATGGCCTGGGTAGCTCTAGCCGCCGGTCCCATGCGGCCTGAGCGCGCCGCCCTCAAGGGCGGCTTGATTGTGTCGGTGCAGGCTCCCGAGGGCTCGCCGATGCGCCATCCCGACGTGATTGCGGCCATGGCCGAGGCCAGCCTGGCCCAGGGGGCCATCGGCGTGCGTCTCGAGAGCCCGGAACACATTGGCGCCGTGCGCCTGCGCTGCCCTGGGGCCCTGATCGTGGGCCTGTGGAAACGCACCTTCGCCGATAGTCCGGTGTACATCACCCCAGGCTGGGAGGAGATCCGGGCGGTTTGGGCGGCGGGGGCCGATGTGATCGCCCTCGATGCCACGGCTCGCCCCCGGCCCGATGGCCAGGCGCTGGACGACCTCATCCGCCGTTGCCGCGACGACCTGGGCGCCCCCCTGATGGCCGATGTGGATTCGGTGGCCAACGGCCTGCGGGCCGCCCAGCTGGGCTGCGCCTGGGTGGGCACCACCCTCTATGGCTACACCGAAGCCACCGCAGCCTTGCGTCCCCCTGGCCTGGAGCTGCTGGCTCCCCTGCGGGCCGGCTTGCCGGAGAACGTCAGCCTGGTCTGCGAAGGGGGGATTGCCAGTGCCCCTGGCGCCCGGGCTGCCTTGGCGGCCGGTGCCGATGCGGTGGTTGTGGGAACGGCCATCACCGGCGTGGATCTGCAGGTGGCTGCCTATGTGAGGGCCTTGGCTGGCTGAGGGGCCAGGCCCCAACCCAGGATTGGGCAAAGAAAGGGGGCCCGGACCTAACGGCCGAACCCCCATTCATGAAAGGAATGCCTGGCATCCGGGCCGGATGACCCGGGCCGCTTTACATCATGCCGGGCATGCCCATGCCGCCCATGCCCCCCATCATTCCCCCCATGCCGCCCATTCCGCCCATGCCGCCATCGCCACCGGGGGCGGGAGGGGCTGCGGGCTCGGGCTTATCGGCGATCACCGCTTCGGTGGTGAGAAGCATGGCGGCAATCGAAACCGCATCCTGGAGGCCGAGGCGCACCACCTTGGCGGCATCGATGATGCCGGCAGCCAGCAGGTCTTCGTAGGTGCCGGTGGCGGCATTGAAGCCGAGGTTGCGCTGCAGCACCTCCGAGGCAATCACCGTGCCGTCGTGGCCGGCATTGTGGGCAATCTGCATCAGGGGAGCGGCCAGGGAGCGCTGCACGATCTCCACCCCGGTGCGCTCATCGCCCTTGAGGCTGGCCTTGAGGCCATCGAGGCCCGAAGCCAGCTGCACCAGGGTGCTGCCGCCACCCGCCACGATCCCCTCTTCCACCGCGGCCCGGGTGGCATTGAGGGCATCCTCAATGCGGAGCTTGCGGTTGCGCAGTTCCGTTTCGGTGGGGGCCCCCACCTTGATCACGGCCACGCCGCCGGCCAATTTGGCGATGCGCTCGTTCAGTTTTTCGCGGTCGTAGTCGGAATCGGTGGCCTCCAGTTCGCGCTTGATCGCGGCCACTCGCTCGACAACCGCCTGCTGGTGGTCGCCGTTGGCCACCAGGGTGGTGCTGTCCTTGGTGATCGTGACCCGGCGCACCCGGCCCAGGTCATCGAGGGTCACCTTGTCGAGGGCCATGGCCCGGTCTTCGCTGATCAAGGTTGCGCCGGTGAGGATGGCGATGTCCTGGAGGGCCGCCTTGCGGCGCTCCCCAAAGGAAGGGGCACGCACGGCCGCCACTTGGAGCACGCCGCGGTTCTTGTTGACCACCAGGGTGGCCAGGGCTTCGCCGTCGACTTCCTCGGCCAGGATCAGCAGGGGGGAGCCGCTGCGGGAGACGGCTTCGAGCACGGGCACCAGGTCAGCAATGGCGCTGATTTTGCGGTCGGTAACCAGCAGCAGGGCGTTGTCGTATTCGCAAACCTGGCGTTCGGCGTCGGTGACGAAATAGGGGGAGCTGTAGCCCCGATCGAAGGCCATGCCTTCGGTGATTTCCAACTCGGTGGCCAGGGAACGGGATTCCTCCACCGTGATCACGCCATCCACACTCACCGTGTCCATGGCCTGGGCAACCATGGCGCCGACTTCCTCGTCGCCACCGGAACTAACGGTGGCGACCTGGCGGATGGCATCGCCCGCCACGGGCTGGGCCAGGCCGGCAATCGCCTCGACCAGCTGGGCCACGGCCCGATCCATGCCGCGCCGCAGGCCGACCGGATTGGCGCCGGCGGTGACGTTGCGCAGGCCTTCCCGGGTCATGGCCTGGGCCAGCACCGTGGCGGTGGTGGTGCCATCACCGGCCTGGTCCTTGGTTTTGGTGGCCACCTGCAGCAGCAGCTTGGCGCCGATGTTTTCGAAGGGGTCTTCGAGTTCGATCTCACGGGCGATCGTGACGCCGTCGTTGACCACATCGGGGGCGCCAAATTTCTTCTCGAGCACCACATTGCGGCCCTTGGGGCCGAGGGTGACCTTGACCGCATCGGCCAGGGCATCCACCCCCCGTTCCAGGGCGGCACGGGACGCATCGGAGAAGCGAATCAGCTTGGCCATCGAGGGCTGCGGCAGGAAAGCGATCGCCTCAGGCTCCCATAACGCCCAGGCCGGGCGCAGGTGCTAGCGGGTGGGGAAACCCGAATCGGGCAGCAGCCCAGGGCCAAGGTCGATAGGGTGCCGCCATGGAGGAAACCCTGCGCGCCACCCTGGAAGACACCCTGGCCGATCCGACCTCGGGCCCCAATGCGATCACTTTTTTGGTGATTGCGGGACTTGGTCTGGCCATGGCGCTGATCTATGTGCCGGTGCGCCTCTTTCTGACCATCACCGCCCGCAGCCGCCGCTTGAGGCTGTTGCAACGGATCCGCAGGCTGCGGGAAGCCCTGGGCCAGCCCTTGGCAACGACCGCCCCAGGGCCGATCCCTTCCCCCAGCGAGGCCAGCCCCTCCACACCCTCTTGAGCAGCGGGATCAGATCCAGCTCTGGATCACCCCTCAGCGCATCACCATGCCGCCATCCACCTGCAACACCTGGCCGGTCATGTAGGCCGCGGCCGGATCGGCGGCCAGGAACCGCACCGCACCGGCCACTTCCTCCGGTTTGCCTAGGCGACCGAGGGGAATGGCGGCCAGGATCGGTTCTGGGGCCAGGTCCTTGGTCATGTCGGTGTCGATGAAGCCCGGCGCCACCGCATTGACGGTGACGCCGCGGCTGGCGAATTCAGCCGCATTGCTGCGGGTCAGGCCAATCAGACCGGCCTTGGCGGCGCTGTAGTTGGCCTGGCCGGCGTTGCCCATCAGGCCCACCACCGAGGTGATGTTGATGATGCGGCCGCTACGGGCCTTGAGCATGGCCCGACTGACCGCCCGGGTGCAGAGGAAGACGCCGGTGAGGTTGAGGTCGATCACGCTTTGCCAATCGCCGGTCTTCATGCGCATCACCAGGCCATCGCGGGTGATGCCAGCGTTATTCACAAGCACATCGAGGCGCCCCTGGCGCTCCAGCACCGCCTTCACCATCGCTTCCACCTCGGCCTCCTCGGCCACGTTGGCCTGGTAACTCCAGGCCTGGCCGCCAGCGGCAACGATTTCGGCCACCACGGCCTCGGCCGCCTCCGGCGAGCTGGCGTAATTGACCACCACGGTGGCCCCCGCCGCCGCCAACTCCAGGGCAATCGCCCGGCCAATGCCCCGGCTGGCGCCTGTGACCAGGGCGGTTTGACCCGCAAGGGGCGCGCTGTTTGCCATACGGGGACGGCCTGAAGGAAGGTCTGGGGATCGTATGCCGGGGGGCTGCTAGCTGGCTGGCTGGGCCCCCCGGGCCTTGGCACCCGCCAAGACCACCCCTAGGCGGCAGGACCCTGGCAGCAGGGGCCCCCAGTCAGGCGGACATCACTTCAACGCTGGCCAGACCAGGGCCCAGCAGCTCGGCGAAGCGGTTGAGCTGCTGCTTGCTGCCCAGCACCACCAGGAGCTGGCCTGGGGCCAGCCGTTCGCTGCCGCCGGGGTTGGCGATCAGCTCGGACTCCACCGGCTCCCCCAAGGCCCCAGGCTGGGACGGGGGCGTGCGGATCGCCAGCACCAGGGCACCGCTGCGGCGGCCCAGCTGCAGTTCCGCCAGGCTCTGGCCGCTGAGCTGGCCCAGCTGTTCTGGATCGAGGCTGAGCTGGAATTCATCCACCTCGCAATCGGAGCCGGCCAGCAGTTCCATGAAGGTCACGGCCAGGGGCCGCAGTGCGGTGGCGGCCATGGTGCGGCCACCGGCCACATAGGGACTGACCACCTGGTCGGCTCCGGCCAGGCGCAACTTGCGATCGGCCTCCTCGCTATCGGCCCGGGCGATCAGGCGGCAATGGGGGGCCAGGCCGCGGGCGCTGAGGGTCACATAGAGGTTGGCAGCGTTGTTGGGCAGGGCCGCCACCAGGGCCCGGCACTGGTGGATGCCGGCCTCCTGCAGGGTTTCATCCAGGGTGGCATCGGCCAGCAGCACCCGCAGGCCCCGTTGCTGGGCCTCGGCCACCCGTTCGGTGTCCATTTCGACGACCAGAAGCGGCACGTCCTCGGCACTGAGCTGTTCGGCGATTTCGCGGCCGATGCGGCCATAGCCGCAGAGAATCACGTGGTTATGCATGCGCCGCAGTTGCTGCCGGGTGCGTCGATCGCGAAGGATCTGGAAGTAGCCCGTGTTGGTTAATTCCAGCAGTTTTTGCAGGGTCTGCTGCACCACCACCAGGCCCCCAACCAGCAGCAGGGTGGTGACGACGCGGCCGCCACCGGAGAGCACCTTGGTGGCGGGATCGCTGAAACCCATGGTGCTGAGCGTGATCAGCACCATCCAGTAGCAGTCGCCCCAGTCCCAGCCCTCGGTGGCGCGATAGCCCACCGCCCCCGCATTCACCACTCCGGCCAGCAGCACCAGCGGCGTGGCCCCTCCCCGCTGCAGCAGGGCTTGGGCCAGGCCAGGGCCCTTGGGACGGAGGCCCGGGCGCCGCCGTTGCAACCGGCCCCTGGCGGTCTGATGCTTCTGCGGCTGGGGCCGCCGCCCAGCCGGGATCATCCAAGGCCAAGGGCCTGGAGGACCGGCTCCAAACCCAGCTGGCCCAGGTCAGGGCCGCCCAGGCCCTCGACACCGGGACGCTGGGGCAGGCTGGCCGGATCCCGGCCCAGGGCCACCAGGGGCGTGCCCGTGAGCAGGGCCAATTCGCTCGTGATCGGATCGCTGCTGAGCACCACATCACAGCTGGCCAGTTGGGCCGCCCGCTCCACCAGGCTTCCACCGGCAAGGGGGGACACGACCCGCAGGTCGGCCAGCTTCTGGCGCACCCGCTCCGCCAGTCCTTGCCATTGGTGCGCCGGCCAGTCAGCCGTTCCGGCCAGGGCCGGCCGGGCAGGGGCGAGCATCAGGGCCGGCCCCTGGCCCGGGGGCAGGGCGGCAACCGCTTGATCCAGGGCAGCCTTGGGCAGGGCCAGCCGATAGCTGGTCGCATCCAGGCCGATGCCTAGGGGCCGCAGGTAGGCGGCCAGGGCCTGCTGGGGCCAGGTCGCCCGATCAAGAACCACGCGCTCGGTGGCGGAGAAGCCCCCGGTGGCCACCCGGGTGGGGATATGGCTCATCGAGAGCATCAGGTCCACCTGGCGGCCGGAGGCCAGGTTGATGCAGACCTGGAAATCCGGTTCGCGAACGTTGCCCAGCAGGTTGGCCCAATCGGCCAGGCTCGAGCCCTCCCCAAAGCTGAAGGGCAGCACCTTCTCCACGGCCGGCAGCAGTTTCCAGCTGGCGGTGGCTTCCGCAGCACAGGCGACGTGGATCTGGGCCGTGAGGCTTGCTGCCACAGTGGCCACTGCAGGCAAGGCCTGCAATTGGGACGCGATCCCGCCCGGTATCAGGAACAGCACGCGCATGGCGGTCGCCGGGACGTGATCAAAACTCCATTTGATTGTATGGATCACCTCTCTTAAAGCCCCCTGAAAACTGAACGCTTGTGCATTTGCTGATTGCCGCCGCCGGCAGTGGCCGGCGCATGGGAGCCACCGGAAACAAGTTGTTGCTGCCCCTGGCGGGCCGGCCGGTGCTGGCCTGGACCCTGGAGGCGGCCTTGGCCTGCCAGGAGATTGGCTGGATCGGCCTGGTCGGCCAGCCCGTGGATGAGGCGGCCATCCGGGCCCTCGTCGACGCCGCCAAGCCGGACCGGCCGGTGGTTTGGATTGAGGGGGGCGACACCCGCCAGGAGTCCGTGAGCCGGGGTCTGGAGGCCCTGCCGACCGGGGCCCAGGACGTGTTGATCCATGACGGCGCCCGCTGCCTGGTGGCTCCGGAGTTGATCGCCCGCTGTGGGGCGGCGGTGCGGACCGGGGAGGCCGTGATTGCCGCCACCCGGGTCACCGACACGATCAAGCAGGTGGATGCCAGCGGCACCATCAGCGGCACCCCGGATCGCAGTGAACTCTGGGGGGCCCAAACCCCCCAGGGTTTTGGCGTGGAGCGCCTGCGCCAGGCCCATCGCCGCGCCCGCGAGGAGGGCTGGACCGTGACCGATGACGCCTCCCTGTTCGAGCGGCTGGGCTGGCCGGTGCGGGTGATCGAAGCGCCGCCCTCCAACCTCAAAATCACCACCCCTTTTGACCTGACCATCGCCGAGGCGGTGCTGGCGGCGCGGCTCCAGGATTAGGCCCTAGGCCAAGACCTGCAGCAGCCCCCGCTGGCCATCAAGCCGGGCCCGCACCCCCAAGGGCAGGGCGGCGTTGCCTGGCTCATGGCCGACGGGAAGGCCAGCAACCACCGGGATGCCGAGGTCGGCGGTGCGATCGCGCAGCACCTGCTCGACCGTGAAGCTCCGGGCCTGTTCGGGACTGCCTTCCCCAGGCCCACCATCGGGGTCGTCGCAGCCCGTGAAGCGACCCAGGCCGATGCCGGCCAGCTGCTGCAGGGCCCCACCCAGGCGCCAGTGGGTGAGCAGGCGATCGAGGCGGTAGGGGGCCTCGCCCACGTCTTCCAGGATCAGGATCGCCCCCCTTAAATCGGGCAGATGGGCGGTGCCGAGCAGGTGGGTGGCGACTGTGAGATTGCCCGCCAACAGGGGCCCGGTGGCGGTACCGCCGCTCCAGCCCTCCCCCTGCAGATCGGCGAGGGGATGGCCAAACAGCAGGTCCCGCAGCCGCTGGCGGCTCCACTGGGGCTCCCCGGCCAGGCTGGTGACCAGGGGACCATGGATGGCGCCGCCCAGCCCTCGGGCCAGCTGGGACCAGAGCAGGGAGGTGACATCGGAGAAGCCCAGCAACCAGCCCGCCGGCAGGGCCAAGGGCTGCTCCAGCAACCGGGCCGCCCCCCAGCCACCCCGCATGCAGGCCCATAGGGCAGCCTCCTGGTCGACCCCCGGGTCAGCGCCAGCCAGGCCGGCCCCTACCGGGGGGATGCCCAGCAGGTCAGAGCGGCGCTCCCGATCGGCTCCGGCCAGATAGCCCCAGCGCCGCAGGGGCGCTGGATGGGCCTCCACCGCCAGGCCCCAGCCTTCCAACACGGCGATGCCCTTATGCAGGCGCTCCAGGTCGTCGAGGGCGGAACTGGCCGCCACCAGCCGCACCCGGTCACCGGGGCGCAGGGGAGGCGGTTGGCCTGGGCCGGTAGCGCCGTTGGCCCCGAGCGAGCCTGCCGTCATGGCCAGCGCCCCAGCACCAAAGCAAGCAGCAGCAACGCCCCCAGCCAGACTTGGCGGTTGAAATGGCGGCCATAGGCCGATCGGGGCAACTGGGGCAAGCGCAGCTGCCAGGCCTCGCCCAGCATGCCGGCCGCCGCCAGGGCCCAGGCGGGCCAGAACCAGGGCGACACCCCCGCCAGCTGGGCCGCCAGGGCGAGGGCCAGGGCCGCGAGGGCATAACAAAGGCCAATGGCGAGTGGCGCCCCCGCCCCCAGGGTCAGGGCGCTGCTGCGAATGCCCAGGGCCCGGTCGTCCGGCCGGTCGGCCATGGCGTAGGCGGTGTCGAAGCCGAAACACCAGCACAGGGTGGCCAGCCAGGCCAAGGCCAGGGGCCAGCCGCCGGCCAGGTTGGCCTGGGCCGCGGCCCAGGGGATCAGCACGGCAAAGCCCCAGCAAAGGCAGAGCACCAGTTGGGGCAGGGCGAACCAGCGCTTGGCAGAGGGGTAGATCAGGACCGGCGGCAGGGCCAAGCTGGCCAGCAGCAGGCACAGGCCCCGGCTGGCGGCTGGCAGGGCCAGCACCACCCCCAGGGCCAGAACCAGGCAGACCAGCAGCAACGCCGTGGCCGCCACCACCCCGATGGCCCCACTGGCCAGGGGCCTCTCGCGGGTGCGCTCCACCAGGGGGTCGATGCGCCGGTCCCAGAGGTCGTTGGCGACGCAGCCGGCGCCGCTGACCGCCAGGCCTCCCAGCCCAATCAGGGCCACCAGGAGCGAATCTGGGGGACTGGTGGGGAGCAGCCACAGGCTCCAACCGGCTGGAATCAGCAGGATCAGCCGACCGCTGGGCTTGTCCCAGCGCAACAGGGCTAAACCGGCCTTCAGGAACCGGAGCGATCCAGTTGCCGCCACCCCTGCTGCCCCCCAATCTTGGGGCGAACCCTAGGCCTGGGCGCCCCGTTCGGCGTCCCTGACGGCTGGCCCGACTGGCCTGCCCCCCGGTGGCAAAGTGGCGCCGAACCCGGCCCGGCTGGACGCGTGACCGTCTCCCCCTCCAGCCCTGAGCCAGGAACCGCCCTGCGCCGGGTCGCTGCCATCGACATCGGCACCAACTCGATTCACCTGCTGGTGGCGGCGGTGGATCCCGTGCTGCACAGCTTCAGCGTGGTGCTGGCCGAAAAAAGCGCCACCCGCCTGGGCGAGAGGGATCCCGACTCAGGCCACCTCAGCGCCGCCTCGGTGGAGCGGGCCTTCCTGACATTGCGCCACTGCCGAGACCTGGCCCATAGCCATGGGGTGGAGCAGATCGTCACCGCCGCCACCAGCGCCGTGCGGGAGGCGCCCAATGGCCGGGACTTCCTGGCCACCCTGCAGGAGCAGTTAGGCCTGGAGGTGGATCTGGTCAGCGGCCCGGAGGAGGCGCGCCTGATCTACCTCGGCGTGCTCTCGGGCATGAGTTTTGGCGACGCGCCCCACTTCATCCTCGACATCGGTGGCGGTTCCACCGAACTGGTGCTCGCCGATGGCCGCGACGCCCGCGCCCTGACCAGCACCCGCATCGGCGCCGTGAGGCTGCTGCGGGAGTTCATCCAGGACGAGCCCTTGCCGCCAGGCCGACGCCAATTCCTAGAGGCCTACATCCAGGGAGCCCTCGATCCCGCCGTTGCCCAGGTGCGCCAGGCCCTGCGCCCCGGCGAGAGTCCCGTGCTGGTGGGCACCAGCGGCACGGCCATGGCCCTGGCCGCCCTGGCGGCCGCCGAAGACGCCAAGCCGCCCCTAAAGCTGCAGGGCTACCGGCTCAGCCGGGCCCGCATCGACCAACTCATTGACCGCCTGGTGGCCATGACGCCGGAGCAGCGCCGCGCCCTCACAGCCATCAACGACCGTCGCGCCGAAATCATCGTGCCCGGGGCCCTGATCCTGCAGACCGCCATGTCGATGCTGCAGGCCAAGGAGCTGGTGGTCTGCGATCGGGCCCTGCGCGAAGGCCTAATCGTGGACTGGATGCTGCGCAACCAGCTGCTCGATGACCGCTTCGCCTTCCAGAGCACGATTCGGGAGCGCACGGTGCGGCACCTGGCCCGCAGCTACGCCGTCGACCAACCCCAGGCCGAACGGGTCGCCGTCCATGCCCTCAGCCTCTATGACCAAACCCACGGCCTGCTGCACCACGATCCCGGCCCGGGCCGGCTGCTGCTTTGGGCCGCGGCCCAGCTGCACGGCTGTGGCAAACACATCAACAGCGCCGCATATCACAAACACACCTGGTATCTGATCCGACACGGCGAACTACTCGGCTATTCCGAAACCGAACACCTAATGGTGGCGGCCATTGCCCGCTACCACCGCCGGGGTCTGCCGAAGAAACGCCATGAATCGTGGCAATTGATCGAGGGGCGCGACGAGCGCCGCACGGTGTCGGAGATGGCCCTGCTGCTGCGCCTGGCGGCGGCCCTGGACCGGCGCCCCCAGGCCCTGGTCGGCAGCCTCAAGGTGAAGGCGGTGGGGCCAAAGGCGGCGCCCACGGGCGTGCGCATCCTGCTGCGGCCCCAACCGGCCCAGGCGGGTCAGCCTGGGCCCGATCTCAGCCTGGAATGCTGGAGCTTGCGCTCCTGCACCGATGCGGTGGCCGAAGCCAGCGGTCTGGCCCTGGTGGTGGCAGGACCGGAAGGATTGCCACCCTCCTGAGCCGTTTTCTTCCTAAGTCGGCTACGAAGTACGGGGCATTTGTTTGCAAAACGACCGCAAACTAGGTTGAACTATCCAATCCACCCTGATATTGAAAATAAAAATTCCAGTCCCAGATCTTATCAAGGCAACCCTTGATTGATTCCAAATGGGCGATACTGGATTCGAACCAGTGACCCCTTCCGTGTGAAGGAAGTGCGCTACCGCTGTGCTAATCGCCCTTTGCCACGCCTTTGGCGCTTGGAGGAGCATAGGCCACGGCGGGTTGGCAGAGCTCCCCTTCAGGGCCCGAGCCAGGGTTGGATCCGGCCCTTCCCCCAGGCGGAACAGCGCTCAGGCACGATGGCTCCTTAAGGCGGCCCTTCCCGGCCGCCAGCAGGCCGTCCTGATCGGCCCATGCATCCTTTCAGGAGTCCCACTCCCGCCCCTGGTCCCCCCCCCGTCGCTGCCATGGTCACGCCCGCCCCTGCGGCTGAGCGCCCCAGCCCAAGTGCTGGCCCCGCCCCAGCGGCGGAAACCCAAACCGATGTCCTGATCATCGGCGGCGGCGTGTGCGGCACGGCCCTGCTGTTTGAGCTCGCCCGCTACACCGACCTGGGCCACCTCACCCTGGTGGAGCGCTACGACCAGCTGGCCCAGGTGAACTCCAAGGCCAGCAGCAATAGCCAAACGATCCACTGCGGCGACATCGAAACCAATTACACCCTTGAGAAGGCCCTCAAGGTGAAGCGCACGGCCGAGATGATCGAACGCTACGCAGCCCTGCTCAGCGAGCCGGAGCGCAACCGCTGCGTCTTCCGGACCCCCAAGATGGTGCTGGCCGTCGGCGAGCAGGAGTGCGGCGCCCTGCGCCAGCGCTATGCCTTGTTTTCGCCCCATTTCCCGGCGATGGAACTGCTTGAAAAAGAGCAGATCGCCGAATGGGAACCCCATGTGGCGCGGCTCGATGGCGACCGGCCCGATAGCCCCCTGCGCCCCGAACCCCTCGTGGCAATCGGCATCCGCCGCGCCGCCACCGCCGTCGACTACGAGGCCCTGGCCCAAAGCTTCGTGGCCCAGGCCCAGGCCACCGTGGCCGGATCCCAGCGCCAGCTGGATCTCTGGCTGGGCAGCCGGGTTGGGGCGATCAGGCCCGAAACCGACGCCGAGGGGCGCACCACCTTTCTGGTGGAGTTGGCCCCCCATCGCCCTGGGGCCCCCAGCCCCCTGGGCGATCCGAAGGCCCAGGGGGCGCCCCGGCGGATCCGGGCCCGCCATGTGGTGGTTAGCGCCGGCGCCCACAGCCTCTTGATGGCCCAACAACTGGGCTTTGGCCTGGAGTATTCCTGCCTGCCGGTGGCGGGTAGTTTCTACTTCACCCCGGACCTGTTGCGCGGCAAGGTTTATACCGTGCAGAACGACCAGTTGCCCTTTGCGGCCATCCATGGCGACCCCGATGTGCGCTCGCCCGGCCAAACCCGCTTTGGCCCCACCGCCCTGCTGCTACCCCTCCTAGAGCGTTACCGGCCAGCCTCCTTCTTTGAATTTCTGAAGGTGCTGCGGCTAGACCTATCGGTGTTGCTGGTGTTCTGGCAACTGTTTCGCATCGCCGATATCCGCAACTACATCCTTAAAAATCTGATGTTTGAGGTGCCCTGGCTGCGGCGCCGTCTTTTCCTCGCCGATGCCCGCAAAATCGTGCCCGGCCTCAAGCTTGCCGACCTGCGCTTCGCCGAGGGGTTCGGAGGGGTGCGGCCCCAGTTGATTCACAAGGGCGAGAAACGGCTGATGCTGGGGGAGGCCCGCATCGCCGCCATGCCCGGCCTGGCCTTCAATGTCACCCCCTCGCCGGGGGGCACCTGCTGCCTGGGCAATGCCGTCACCGACCTAGAAGCGATCGTGGCGCGGCTGGGCTGCAGCTTTGATCGCCAGCGGCTCGAGCAGGAGCTCTACGGCGCCCCCAGGCCTTAGGACGCGCCGCCGCGGAACAGGTGGTTGTGGCTGGCGGAATAGAGCTTGGAGCGGGCGTTGCCGGGAGCCCCTAGGGCCGGACTGACCACATAGAGGGTGGTGCGGATCAGGTTGCGCTCCCGACTCACCCGGGCCATCTCACTGAGGGGCACCACCGTCAGCCATTGGTCGGGCCAGCTGACCCGGTAGCCAATCGCCACGGGGGTATCGGCGGCATAGTGAAGCAGCAGCTGGGCCTGCACCTCCTCCACATGACGGGCACTCAAATAGAGGCACAGGGACGCCCGTAGGGCCGCCAGCCGCTCAATCGATTCCCGTTCCGGCGTGCCGGTGCGGCCGGAGGCGCGGCTGAGCACGATCGTCTGCACCAAGCCGGGGATGGTCAGCTCGGCCTGCAGGGCGGCGGCGGTGGCCTGGTAGGCACTGAGGCCCGGCACCACCTCCACGGCAATCTCCGCATCCGCCAAGCGACAGAGCTGTTCGGCCAGGGCGCCATAGAGACAGGGATCGCCGTCATGGAGGCGCACCACCCGCCGGCCAGCCCTGGCCCGCTCCACCACCACCTCGATCACCTGCTCCAGGGTGAGGGTGCTGGTGCGGATTGATTCACAGCCCTCCGGGGCCAAGGCTGCGATCTGGGGAGCGACCAGGGAATCGGTCCAGACCAGCACCTCGGCCCGCTCGATCAGCCGGGCGGCCCGTAGGGTCAATAAATCCGGGGCCCCGGGCCCCGCCCCCACGATCCAGACCTGGCCTGGACCCGACGGTCTGCCTGGGGAGTCCGCCGATGCGGGGCCAGCGTTTGCAGCATCCATCAGGCAAGCGGGCGAGGGGTCAACGGTGATTGGTGCATGGCAACGATTGCCCAGGTGCCATCGGATCCAATCGAATCGGATCGGTTTTGAACGGATCACCCCTAGACAGTTCGCCCCTAACCAGAGCGGACCTGGGGGAAGCGATCCGATCCAGGGCCCTAGGGATCGGGCTCAGGACCGGGGTGGGGAGCTAGCCCTGCCAACCCCCGCCGGATCGGGCAGGGGCCGATGGCGGCCGTAGAGCCACCAGAGGCCCACGCCGCCGAGGGCCATCAGCACCAGGCTCATCAATTGGGCCATGCGCAGGCCACCGGAGCAGAAGGGTGGGGTGCCGATCAGGCAGAGGGGATCGATGCGAAGGCCCTCAATCCAGAGGCGGCCACTGCTGTAGGTCAGCAGGTAGATGCAGCTGAGGGCTCCGGCCGGGAGGCCAATGCGGGCCTGAAGCCCGAGCCAAAACAGGACAAGCAGCAGGGCTAGCACCCCCAGGTTCCAGAGGGATTCGTAGAGGAACGTGGGATGGAAATACTCGTCGTTGGGGAAGCCGGCCGCCGTGGCGATCCAGCCGGGGATTTTCAACTTCCAGGGCAGGTCGGTGGGCAGGCCAAAGGCTTCGGAGTTAAAGAAGTTGCCCCAACGGCCAATCGCCTGGCCCAGGGCCACCGAGGGCACCAACACATCCAGCAGATTCCAAAAGGCCAACTTGCGCCAGCGGCAATAGAGAATCACGGCCAGGGTTCCGCCGATCAGGGCGCCATGGATGGCAATGCCACCGCGCCAAACGGCAATCGCTTCCAGCCAATTGAACTGATATTGGCGCCACTCAAATAGCACGTAGTAGGCGCGGGCGCCTACCACCGCCGAAAGCACCAGGATCGGCAGCAGGTCCGCGATCAGGGCGGGATCGAGGCCGCGGCGCTTGCCCAGCTGGCTGGAGAGCACCAGCCCCAGCAACACGGCTAGGGCAATCAGCACGCCATACCAACGCAGGGAAAGGGGCCCCAGCTGAAACAGCAGGGGCCCGGGAGACGTAAACACGGCCGAGGCCAAGGCAGCGGGCATCAAACGCCTTCGAAGGCCTGCACTTTTTCAATCTGACGCTTTTTGAGCACCAGCATGATCTGGGCCAGGGCAACGGCGGCAAAGAAGGCAAGCATGCCGTAAATGCGCACTGGGTTTTGCAGCACCACTTCGGCATCGATCTGGCCAAACCCACCCACGTTGGGGTCGTTGGTCAGGGGCCCACCGGCAACCACGACATCACCAATGGCCACTTTCACGGTGGGGCCAGCGGGGATCGTCTCGTTGAGGCTGGTGCCCTCGGCGGTGGTGATCGCCACCACGGTGGCGCCATTCTCAGCCGGGGTGATCGAGGCCACGGTGCCAGCCACGGTGGCCGTGAAGACGCCGTTATTGCTCTTCTCACCGGTCGGAGTCACCTGGCCCCGGCCGCGGTTGCCGCCCACATGCAGCTGGTACTTGCCGAAGTGGATGGAGCTGTCGCTGGCGGGATTGGGGGAGAGGATCGGGAAGACAATCTCCTGGTGCTGGTCGCCGGGGATCGGGCCCACGAGCAGGATGTTGGGCTGGTCGTCACTCCACTGGGTGACATAGACGCCGGCGGTTTCTTCCTTGAGCTCGTCGCTGATGCGATCAACGGGCGCCAGCTTGAAGCCATCGGGAAGCATCACCACGGCGCCCACATTCAGGCCAGTCGCACTGCCATCACCGGCCACCTGCTGGATCGAGGTGTCATAGGGAATCTTGACCACCGCCTTGAAGACGGTGTCGGGGAAGACCGCCTGGGGCACTTCCACCTGGGTGGTTTTCTTGGCCAGGTGGCAGTTGGCGCAGACCAGCTTGCCGGTGGCTTCCCGGGGGCTGTCGTAGTTCTGTTGGGCCCAAAAGGGGTAGGCCCAGCTGGCCTGGGGGGCGAAGAGCAGGGCGCTAAAGGCCAGGGTGGAGCTCAGCAGCAGGGTGAAAAGGCGACGCATGGGGCTGGCGGCGGGGGGAGGGATGACAGGGGAAAAACTCAGGCCCACCAGGGCTTGTCACCGGTGCGGAAATCGGTTTCGTTCCACTGGCTAAGGAAGACGGTGTCGTTTTCGACGCTCACATGGGCCAGGGCCAGGGAGAGCGGAGCGGGACCGCGCACCACCTTGCCGGTGGCGTCGTACTGGCTGCCGTGGCAGGGGCACATGAACTTGTTGGCGCCGCTGTTCCAAGGCACCACGCAGCCCAGGTGGGTGCAGATGGCATTGATGCCGTAGCTGCCGATGGCGTCCTCGCCCTCGACGACCAAATAGGTGGGATCGCCCTTCAGGCCCTGGACCAGGCTGCGATCGCCCTCCTTGTGGGTGCTGAGCCAGCCCGTGGCCGTGACGACGTTGCCCAGTTCATCCTTGGCGGTGGATCCGCCGCCGCCGCCGGCGGCCCGGGGGGGGATGAAGTAGCTGACGACGGGGTAGAGGGCCCCTAGGGCCACGCCGGTGACCGACCCGAAGGTCAGCAGATTCATGAACTGCCGACGACCCATTCCGGGAACATCGCTCGCTGGGATCTGGGTCATACGGGGTGGCCTTCCTGGATGCCGGAGCAACGTGGCGACCATTATGAACCTTGCCCCGGCCCGAACGCTTGCTGGCACCTGGGTTCTGGCCAGACGCTGCAACATGCTGTTGTGAGAGGCCCTAGCCGGAGGTCCCGCACCCAGGGCTTTGCGGCCACCCCTGGAGGATGGGGCCTGGCCCAGTAGCCCTGCTCCCCTCGCCGCTCCCCACGCCTTGACGACCCCAGCCCCAGCCGGCCCGCCACCCGGCGGCGACCCCCTCAGCGCCGAGGAGCTCCAGGCCACCCTGCGCCGCCGCTGGCGGGCCTCCTACGACCTGCAGCTGGTGCAGCGCCGCGGCCGCCTCTACCTGCAGGTGATGTGGGGCTATCTGGAGCAGCAATCTTTTCCGCTCGATGCCGAGGCCTACGCCGCCAAGCTGGCCGACCTGGTGGCCAGCCTCAATGGCCTGGGGGTGGCAGCCCAGGTGCGCGACTGGCTCAACACCACGTCGGATCGGCCCCGCCTGGGCAAGGCCATGAGCCTGGCCCTGGCCTTGCCCCCCGGCCGGGCCAGCGAATTTCTGCTCTAACACCCCCAGACCCCAAGAATCACCCGCTCTGGGGCTGCCCCCCGGCCCTAGCCCTCGGACGGCCGTAGGCCTGTCACGAGGGAAGCCAGGCCCACCCCCACCAGATAGAGGGCCGTGATCGCACCAGTGAGCAACAGCATCGTCACCGGATCGGTGGACGGGGTGAGCACGGCGCCGGCCAGGGCGGCGAGCACCACCACCCAGCGCCAGGCCGCCAGCATCGCCCTTGCCCGCACCAACCCCAGGGCCGCGAGTAGCAGCTGCAGCACGGGCAACTGGAAGGCCAGGGCCGTGGCCACCATGAGCAACAACACGAAATCCAGATAGCGCTCAATCGACCAAAGCGGCTCCACCACATCGGCGCCGTACTGGACCAGAAAGTTGAGGGCGGCGGGCACCAGGGCCCACCAGGCAAAGGCCAGGCCAGCCAGGAACAGCAGGGCTGAGCCTGCCACGGCCGGCGCCACCAGGCGCCGTTCCCGGCGGCTCAGGCCGGGCAACACAAACGCCAGCCCCTCGTACAGGATGTAGGGCAGGGCCAGGCTCAGGCCGGCATAGCCGGCCACCTTGAAGGACACAAACAGGAACTCCCCAGGCGCCAGCTGCAGGAAATGGATGCCGTGGGCGGGTTGTTCCAGCAGGCGCACGAGCGGACGCACCAGCAGCAGGCAGCTGGCGGCCGCCGCCACCACCGCCACCAGGCTGCGCAAGACCCGACGGCGCAATTCCTCCAGGTGATCCACCAGGCTCATCTCCACCTCGGCGGGGAACTCGTCCTGGGCCGGCAGGATCGCCTGGTCCCGAGCGGTGCCGTCGCCAAGGGGGGGGCCGTCGGAGCGACCAACCACCCCAACGGCCTGGATCTCGCTGCCGGCACCAGGGATCGCCACCCGGATCGGGGCGGGCGGAGCCATCGGCGGGCCTGCTGGGAGCTGGGGAGGGGTGTTGCTCATGGCTTCGGTGCTGGGCCGAGGCTAGGCAGCCCCTCGACTTCGGGCGGGGCCGCGGTCCGAATTGGGGTGGCCTGAGCTGGATTGGCCAGAGCTGGATTGGCCTGGGCAGGGATTGCCTGGGCGGGGGGCTCGCTACCGATCGGGCGACCGGCCCGGTCCGCCAGCGCCTGCAACAAGCTGGCAGCCCGCTGGGGCTCCGCCCACAGCACCTCACCACCGCGATGGCGCACGGTGCCTGGACCGGCGCCGGCAATGCGCTGCAGCTGGTCGGTCGCGACCATCACCACCGGCACCCGGCGGTTACCCCGGGCCCGGCTGAAGTGGGCGGCCAGATCGGCGGCGGCCTGGAGATCGCCCTCGCCCCCAGGGGCGACGGAGGTTTTGAGCACCACATGGCTACCGGGACATTCCTGGGCATGGAACCAGAGGTCGCCACGGCGGGCCTGCTGGAGGCTGATCCAGGCGTTTTGGCGGTGGTTGCGGCCCACCTGCAGGCGCAGGCCACTGGCCAGCTCCAGTTCGAGGGGCTGGACCTGCCCCCCCCCTGATGGGGCACTGCCAGCCCGCCGTTGGCGGCGGTTGCCCAGCCGGGGTGCCAGCAGGCTCTGGCTATCGAGTTCCAACTCCTCCAACTGGGCCAGCAGCGGGCCCGCCCCCAGCCCAGGGGCTTGGCTGATCGCCTGGAGGGGTGCCTGGGCCGCTGGTGGCAAGCCCCCCTCGGCCAGCAGCCATTGGTCCAGGTAGGTGAGGCTGGCTTCGAGCTGCTCGATCCGCTGCTGGTGGGCCCCGATCCGGGGGGTGATCGCCGCCACCGAGCGCCGCAATTTGCGGGCGCGGCGGTAGAGGGCCTGGGCTTCAGCCACCTGCTCCCGGCTGGGATCGGCCAAACACAGCAGGGCATCGGCCTGGCCCTGGAGGGCGCCACTGCCTTCCACCTGGTCGAGCCGCTCCTGCTGCTGACGGCATTGGGCCTGCTCCTTGGCCAGAGCCTGCTGCAGGCGCAGGCGCAGGGTCTGGGAGCGTTGTTGCAGGCGGCGGCCGTCCAGAAGACGCCGGTAGTACGCCTCAAGGAACGGATTGATCTCAAGGCGCTGGGGCTGGGGAGGGCCACTCCCCAGGGGTTGATGCAGCAGAGGGTCTTGGCAAGCCGCTTCTGCCGCAGGCTCGGGGGCCTCCTGCCAGCAGCGGTAGGCCGTGGCCAGGCCAGGGCTGGGCTCAAAGGCCCCAGTGGCCAACACCGCCAGCCAGCGCTGCCAACGGCGATGCAGCTGCTGCCAGTCCAGCTCCGCCAACGCGTCGACGGGACGGGCCAGCAGGTCCGCTGCCCGCTGGGGGTGGTCGCCGGCCAGTTGCAGGGCCAGGGCCGGGCTGATGCCCTGGTAGGCCTCGCGCAGGGCCCGCCCCAGGGGCACGGGCACCAGGCCCAGCCGCCGCCGCCAGTCGGCGTAGGTCTCGGCGGCCCGGGGCGGCTGACCCCGGGCCGGGGGCGGCGGCAGGTAGGCATCGCCGCTGCCGATCGGCCGCAGGCGCGATTGCTGCTCGCGCACCTGGCGGGCGGCGCCGGTGACCCGCCCCTGGCGATCGAGCACAAACAGGTTGCTGTGGCGGCCCATCAGCTCCAACACCAGGCGCCGGCTGACCGGGTCCCCGGGCCGCGTCGCGAACTGCAGTTCCACCACCCGCTCCATGCCCTCCTGATGCAACCCCACCAGGGCCAGGCCCGAGAGGCCGTGTTGCACCTGCTGGGCCAGGGTGCTGCCATCACCGGCGCGGGGGGGCGGGGCGATCGCCAGCAGCCGGGGGGCTTCGGCCTGCCAGCTCAGTTCGAGCCAGTGGCGGCCAACGAGGCTGCGGAACCCCAGTTGCAGGGTCTGGCCATCGCTCTGCTGGGCCTTCTCAAACCGGCTCGGCAACACCAGCGGCCGCAGCTCCGCCAGCACGGCCCGCAGGGTGGTGAGATCCACGGCCTGGAGCGACGCGGTGACCGGCGACTCAGCCATCGGCCGATCAGGGACCGGCGACCCAGGGACGGTCGACTCAGGGAGCATGGAAGCGGCAGGACGCCGGCGGGACAGGCGGCTCCTACTCTGCAGGCCGATCGTTGGAGCGCCGAGGTGCCCACCCGATGGTGATGGTTCCCCCCCCCGGCCGGTTGACCGTGATCACCGGCCCTAGCGGTGTCGGCAAGGGCACCCTGGTGGCGGCCCTGCGCCAACGCCAGCCCTCGATCTGGCTCTCGATTTCAGCCACCACCCGCTCGCCCCGCAGCGGCGAACGGGATGGGGAGCACTACTTCTTCCTGAGCCGCGACGACTTCGATGGGCGCGTCGCTGCCGGCGGCCTGCTCGAGTGGGCTGAATTCGCGGGCCATTGCTACGGCACGCCACGCCAGCCGGTGCAGGACCAGCTCGATGGTGGCCGGCCGGTGCTGCTAGAGATCGAACTGGAGGGGGCTCGCCAGGTGCGGCGCAGCTTCCCGGAGGGCTTTCAGATCTTCATCGAGCCCCCTTCCTTTGGGGAACTGGAGCGGCGAATCCGGGGCCGGGGCACCGACAGCGAGGCGGCGATCAGCCGGCGACTGGAACGGGCCCGGGTCGAACTGGCGGCGGCGGCGGAATTTGATGCGGTGTTGGTGAATGGGGATCTTGATGCCGGGGTGGCCGAACTCGAACGGTTGATGGGACTGGCCTAGGCGTCCAAGCAGCCCGCTCCCAGATCGATCCCCAACCCCTTCTCGATGCGGCCAAATAAAAAGCGGCCCAAGGGGCCGCTTCGTTCAAGAACCCAGAGTGCCACTCCCAAGCCCAGCGGAGCTCGGAAGCTAAACAGGCCCTTTCAATCAAAGGGGATGGAAGAGCAGGTCAGGGAAGAAACGGTTGAATTCGATCAAGATGCCTGCGGTGATGCCGAACCAGATGGCGGCGAACACCGGAGCGGTGGTCAGGAATTTTTTCATGACGGAATGCCGAAACGGTTAAGAAAGCTGGGTCTGCCTGGCAGCTGCCCAGGCCAATGGATTTGGACCTGAAATCAGGTCAGCGCGGCGAGACGGTGACCTTGCTGTCGGCCTCTGTCAACTTGCCGCTGGTGAGCTCACCAAAGGCCGCCAGGGGCCAGGTGGCCGCAGCCAGGGTGCTCTTAAACGCCAAGGGCAGGTCGATCTGGATCTCTTTCATCGCGGCATCCTTGTCGCCACGAACGGCCTGGAGGTAGCCCCGGCCGGCCCAGCCGATCGTGCCAGCGATGTAAAGGAAGGCGATACCGGGGATGACGAAGTCACCGGCATGGCTCCAGCGGCCATCCACGATCAGATGGGGCAGGCCATCGGCACCACACACAGCCTGGCTGTACATGGCGAAACGGGCCTTGGCCTGGTCGGTTTTGGCGGCCTGGGCGCGCTGCTGGAAGCGGGCGCTCTGGGAGCAGGGGGTCAGGCCTGCCACATCAGCCTTGGCCACGGGGGCGAAGCCGAAGATCAGCAGGGCGGAAATCAGGACGGCGAAGAGGCGGCGCATCGGCTGCGGGTCTGGCGGTGCTCTTAGGGGTGTCCTGCCGAAGCAGAACGGTGATCTCCTGCCAAAGACAGAAGCTCGATCTCCTGCCGGGGCAGGATGTCTTTGCGGAGATTACGGGAGTTCCCGATTAGCAATGCCCACGGTTCTGGCCCTCGAAACAAGTTGTGACGAGTCGGCGGCGGCCGTGGTGCGGGATCGGCGGCCCCTGGCCAGCGCCGTGGCCACCCAAATGGAAGAGCACGCCCGTTTTGGTGGCGTGGTGCCAGAAATTGCCTCCCGCCGCCACGTGGAGGCCCTGCCCCAGCTGATCGAGCAGGTGATGGCCGAAAGCGGCCTGGGCTTCGCCGACCTGGATGCCATTGCCGCCACCGTGACCCCGGGCCTGGTGGGCGCCCTCCTGGTGGGCTCGGTCACGGCCCGCACCCTGGCCCGGCTGCACGAGCTTCCCTTCCTGGGCGTGCACCACCTGGAGGGCCACCTCTGCTCGGTGCACCTGGGCGAGCCCCTGCCGCCGGGTCCTTTCCTGGTGTTGCTGGTGAGTGGCGGCCACAGCGAACTGATCCGGGTCGATGGCCCCGGCGCCTACCGCCGCCTGGCCCGCAGCCGCGATGACGCCGCCGGTGAGGCCTTTGACAAGGTGGCCCGCCTGCTGCAGCTGGGCTACCCCGGCGGCCCGGCGATCCAGGCCGCCGCCGCCGATGGCCAGGCCGACCGCTTCCCCCTGCCGAAGGGTCGGGTCTCCCTGCCGGGCGGGGGCTTCCATCCCTACGACTTCAGCTTCAGTGGCCTCAAGACCGCCATGGTGCGCCTGGTGGCCGAGCAGCAACGCCAGGCCGATGGGGCCGGCCAGGCCCTGCCGGTGGCCGACCTGGCCGCCAGCTTCGAGCAGGTGGTGGCCGAGGTCTTAGTGGAACGCACCTGCCGCTGCGCCAAGGACCAGGGGCTTGAGACCCTGGTGCTCGTGGGCGGGGTGGCCGCCAACCGGCGCCTGCGCAACCTGCTGGAGGCCCGCTGCCAGGCCCTGGGCCTGGCCTGGCGCGCCGCGCCCCTGGCCTACTGCACCGACAACGCCGCGATGGTCGGGGTCGCCGCTGAGCAGAGGCTCCTGGCCGGCGGCCAAAGCGCCATCGAACTGGCCGTGGCGCCCCGCTGGCCCCTCGAGGACGCCCTTGCCCTTTACGGCCGCCAGAACCCCTTCTAAAACTTCTAGGCTGGGTCCAAACCCGCGGTCGCTGCCATGGCCCCAGCACCCACCCCCCCGGCCCAAATCGACTCCGTAGTGGAGTCAGGCCTGGACTCGACCCTGCCGGGTGGCATCGAAACCATTGAGGTGGGCCCCGACGAGATCAACGCCTGGAAACGCGGTTTCACCCCCCAGGCCGAGATCTGGAATGGCCGCCTTGCCATGCTCGGCCTCTCGATTGGCTTGGGAGTGCTGCTGGTTAGCCGGCTGGTGGCCTCACAGGCGCCCGCGTAGGGCCTGCTTGAGCTCCGCCGGTTTGAGACTGTGGCCTAGGGCCTCATCCTCGTCAATCCGGCCTGCTTGGGCCAGGGCCAGGAGGGCCTGGTTGCTGGTTTGCATGCCCACAAAAGCGCTGCGCTCCATAATCTGCTCGATCGCATCCAACTGGCCTCTTTGGATATAGTCCCTACAGGCGTCGTTGTTAATCAAGATATCGTGAAAAGACGTCCTTTTGCCATCGGTTGTCTTGACCAATCCCTGGGAAAAAATCCCAAGCAGCGAATCCGATAGGCCCCGGCGCACCGCCTCCTGGTCCGAGGGCGGAAACATTCCAAGCACCCTTTCAACGGTGCGCACGGCCGAGTTGGTGTGCATGGTACTAAGCACAAGATGGCCGGTTTGATGGGCTTGGATGGCGGTGGCCAGGGTGTCCTGGTCCCGGATTTCACCGATTAAAATCACATCGGGGTCTTCCCTTAGGGCAGACCGCAAGGCGGACTGGAAGGACCGGCTGCTCAAGCCCACCTCGCGATGGCGAATCAGGGATTGCTGGCTCTGATGCACAAACTCCACCGGGTCCTCAATCGTGAGGATGTGGCGGCTCATGTGGCGATTAATCCAATCCACCATCGCCGCCAGGGTGGTGCTTTTGCCACAGCCCGTGGGCCCTGTGACCAAGACTAGGCCCTTGGGGCGGGCACAGAGTTGGCGCAGCACCGGCGGCAGGCAGAGCTCCTCGAGGCTGGCGATCTTGCTGGGGATCAGCCGCAGCACCATGGCCAGGCCCCTGATGGAATCCATCAGGTTGATGCGAACCCGCACGAAGGGGAAGGCATGGGAGCCGTCGAACTCCTTTTTACGGCGAAAGTCTTCTAGCTGGCTCATCCCCAGCACTTCCTCGCTCCAGCGGCCGAAGGTGGCCGCATCGGTAACCGGCCAGCCGCTGCGAATGATGTCGCCACGGCAACGAAAGCGGGGCTCCTCGCCCACACCAATGTGGACATCGGAATAGTTGTGGCTAGCTGCAATCCGCACAATCCCTTCCAGGTCCCCTGGCATGGGGGCGTTGATCAGGCCAGCGGCCGGCGGCGGGGGACCGGCCTTGACAGGCCAATCCTGGCTAATCACTGGAAGATCACAGGGATTCACTATGATTAAATCTTGAAGATTGTGAGTAATTTATATTTTAACAGCACCTCGCGTCTTTGGGGTATCGCCGGGGACCTCCTTAGGATCCATCCGGATGCCTCGTTGCCTTGAACGCCCCCCATCAGGTCTGCATCGTGTTGGGCACCCGGCCCGAAGCGATCAAGCTGGCACCGGTGATCCAGGCCTTCCAGGCGGCCGAGGGTTTCCACACCCGCCTGGTGCTCACGGGCCAACACCGGGAGATGGTCAACCAGGTGATGGAGCTGTTTGCGCTCAAGGCCGACCGGGACCTGGCCCTGATGGCCCCCAAGCAAACCCTCACCCACGTGACCTGTGCCGCCCTGCAGGGGCTGGGCCAGGAGTTCGAGGAATTCCCCCCCGACCTGGTGATCGTGCAGGGGGACACCACCACGGCCTTTGCCTCGGCCCTGGCGGCCTTCTACGCCCAGATCCCTGTGGGCCACGTGGAGGCCGGGCTGCGCACCGACAACCTCTTTGATCCCTTCCCGGAGGAGGCCAACCGGCGGCTGATCTCCCAGGTGGCCCAGCTCCATTTCGCCCCCACCCCCGTGGCGGCTGCCAACCTGCAGGCCTCGGGCGTGGTGGGCGAGGTGCTGGTCACGGGTAACACGGTGATCGATGCTCTGTTGCATACCGCCGCCTCGGCGCCGGCCTACGCCTTGCCCGGCCTGGACTGGGAGCGGCAGAGGGTGATTCTGGCCACGGTGCACCGCCGCGAAAACTGGGGTGAGCGGCTTCTGGAGATCGGCCGCGGCTTCCTGCAGGTGCTGGAGCGCTTCCCCGACACGGCCCTACTGCTGCCCCTGCACCGCAACCCCACCGTGCGCGAGCCCCTCCAGGCCCTGCTCGGCAACCATCCCCGCGCCTTCCTCACCGAGCCCCTCGACTACGACCAGCTGGTGGCGGCGATGCGGGGCTGCACCCTGCTGCTGTCCGATTCCGGCGGCTTGCAGGAGGAGGCGCCCGCCCTGGGCAAACCGGTGCTGGTGCTGCGCCGCACCACCGAGCGACCGGAAGCCGTGGATGGGGGCACTGCCCTCTTGATCGGCACGGCCAGCGCCGACATCCTGCGCGAAACGGCTCGCCTCCTGGAGGACCCCGCCGCCTATGACGCCATGGCCCGGGCCCACAACCCCTTTGGCGATGGCCAGGCCAGCGGCCGGATTGTGGCGGCCAGTCGCCGGTTTCTTGACCAGCGGCGCCTCGAGGCCCCGCCAAGCTGAGGCGCCCTGAAGCTGGGGGGCCCAATTGGGGATCGTCCAGTCGAGGACCCCTCAGCCACTGCCTCGCCCTCAGCCTTTGTCGCGCCCCTTTTTGGCCCAGGGGGGCAGGTCGATGAACACGGGCACCCCGGGCTTGAGGCCGGACAGGATCTGGGTGTCCCGGCCGCTACTCGCGCCCAGGGTGACGGGCTGGAAGGTGGGCTGGTTGCCCTTCCCCACCAGTAACACTCCAGGCTTGCCCTCCTCGGTCACCACCGCCACGGTGGGCACTACGGTGCGGGCCGGCAGCTCACCGGTGTTGAAGTCGATGTCGGCGGTCATGCCAATGCGCAGCTGGGGGGGGCGCTGCAGCAGGGCCAGCTTCACCTGGAAGGACGTGACGTTATTGAGCTTCTCGGCCCGGGGGGCGATCTGCCGGACCCGGGCGGCAAAGCGACGGTCCGGGAACGCATCGAGCCGCACAGAGGCGTCCTGGCCGACCCGCAGGCGGCCGATGTCGCTTTCGGGCACCTTGGCCACGGCCTCCAAGCCCTGGGCCAACTCCACCACCGAGGAGCTGGTCGCCCCGGCCGTGGCCGAGGCGGTGGTGGTGGGGGTGACGAAGGCGCCGGGGTCGGCATAGCGGGCCGTGATCACACCGGAGAAGGGGGCGCGCACGGTTAACTCGTTGACTTCGATCTGGCGTTGGTCGAGGCGGTTTTGGGCCGCCCGTACGGTTTCCAGATCAACCCGGTAGGTGTTGCGGATCCGCTCAAAATCATTAACGCTGATCGCCTTTTGGCGATACAGGGCCTGATTGCGGTCGAGCTCATGGCGGCTGCGCTCCATCTGCTGCTGGGCGCTGCGCACCAGGGCCTGCAGCTCCTCGATGCGGTCCCGCAGGTCGCCGCTGTCCATCAGGGCGATCGGCTGGCCCGCCACCACCGAGTCGCCCTCCTCCACGAACAACTTCACCAGCAGGCCCTGGCGTTTGGGACTGACGTTGACGCGGCGGAAGGCCTCCAGTTGGCCGCTGGCCGTGACCACCCCCGGCAGGTTGCCCAGCCGCGATGGCACCGTGTAGGTGCCTAGGGCCTTGACCTGGGTGGAGCGCTTGCTGGACGAGAGCCAAAAGCCGGCCCCCGCCACCAGCAGCACGCTGGCGCCCAGCCCCAGCCAGAGCCGGCGCCTGGCCAGCCAGCGGGGGCCTCTGGGCAGGCGGAACGGGCCCGCTTTGGTGTCGGGCCCCTTCGGCAGGGCCTCCCTGGTGGGGGGGGCGGCTTGGGGCATGGCGACAGGAATGGCCTTAGGGGCAATGCTTCGACCAGTCTTCCTGGTCGGCGGCAAAACTGCGTGCCCTGCGCGGATAGATTTCGCCCATGCTTAAAGCCGGAATCGTGGGGCTGCCCAATGTGGGCAAATCCACCCTCTTCAACGCCCTGGTGGCCAACGCCCAGGCCCAGGCCGCCAATTTTCCCTTCTGCACGATCGAGCCCAACGTGGGCGTGGTGGCCGTGCCGGACCCCCGTTTGGCCAAGCTTTCGGCCATTTCCAGCTCGAAGGAGCTGGTCCCGACCCGGGTTGAATTCGTCGATATCGCTGGCCTGGTGAAGGGTGCCAGCCAGGGGGAGGGCCTGGGCAACAAATTCCTAGCCAACATCCGCGAGGTGGACGCGATCGTCCATGTGGTGCGCTGCTTCGAGGATGACGACGTCATCCATGTGTCCGGCAGCGTCGACCCGGCCCGCGATGCCGAAGTGATCAACCTCGAGCTGGGTCTGGCGGACCTGGCCCAGGTCGAGAAGCGCCGCGATCGCCTCAAAAAACAGCTGCGCACCAGCAAGGAAGCCCAGGTCGAGGATGCCGCCCTGGGGCGCATCCAGGCCGTGCTGGAGGCCGGCGGAGCAGCCCGCAGCATCACCCTTAACGAAGAGGAGGAACCCCTGGTGCGGCTCCTCGGCCTGATGACCGCCAAACCGATCATCTACGCCACCAACGTCAGCGAAGACGACCTGGCCGGCGGCAATGGCTGGGTGGAGCAGGTGGCGGCCCTGGCCGCCAAGGAAGGGGCCGAAACCGTGCGGATCTCAGCCCAGGTGGAAGCGGAGTTGGTGGAACTGGGCGAGGAAGAGCGGGACGCCTACCTCGAGGGCCTGGGGGTGAGCGAGGGCGGGCTGCAGAGCCTGATCGCCGCCACCTACCGGCTGCTGGGCCTGCGCACCTACTTCACCACCGGCGAGAAGGAAACCCGCGCCTGGACCATCCATGCCGGCATGACCGCCCCCCAGGCCGCCGGCGTGATCCACACCGATTTCGAGCGCGGCTTCATCCGCGCCCAGACCGTCAGCTACGCCCAGCTGCTCGAAGCCGGATCCCTAGCCGAAGCCCGCAACCGCGGCTGGCTGCGTAGCGAGGGCAAGGAGTATGTGGTAGCCGAAGGGGATGTGATGGAATTTCTGTTTAACGTTTGACCTCCCCAGCCAAGCCGTCAGTCGGCCCCGAGGCCAGTCAAGGTTGAGCGTCTACGCCAACCGGACTCCTGGATCACACTTGGGAGAAGGGGCAAGGCGCTGCCAGTGATAAACCGACCACAAGCTACTGCGCTCACCAAGACAAAAAACAATTGGCCCAGGAATTCATGGGCCCCATCGACCATGATCTGCAAATCAAGGACATTGGTAGCTGGCTTGGTCACCGCGATGCCATCGAGGACCCAGGCTTCCATCAACATCTGTAAGGCTTTCTGAAAGCGGGCCAACGCAACCATAACGGCGGGTCACCGCCGAACCTCCAGTGGTTAGACAAGGCAAGCGCAGGACAAGATTTCCCTGTCAAGCCAGGGGAATAGCGAAGCATTTAACCCAGACATTGTAGCCTCGTTCAGACAAATTAGACCATCTCTGCCAATTTTTTTCCTTTGAAATCCCTTGGGCCTCAGCGCCTAAATCTCCCAGCGCCTAGGGCCAGCCAGCCAAGCCCAGCCAACCCCAAAGCCCCCGCACCAATGATGCCGAAGGCGGCCAGGTTGATTAAACCAATCGTGGCCTGAAATTCGGCTCTGTCATTGACATGGGGAAAGGGTAATTGGGGCACCGGCAGATCCAAAAAAGTGCACAGGGGTTCCCAGCCCTGGTCGACGCTGTAAACCAGCAGGCGCTCGGGCGGCACGGCGCCCTTCACCGCTTCAATGTGCTGGTGATAGTGGTCAATGGCGGCCTGGCGGTTGGCCATGGTGCCGCGGTGGGCCCGTTGCCAAACCAGGTGGTGGGTCATGTCCCCTAGGGCCCGGGCGAAGGGACTAACAGCGGCGAGCAGTTGGAACTGCCACATCCGTTCGCTGAAATAGATGGTTGCCAAGGTGCTCTCGTACCAAGCAGCGGCGCCGCGGGGATGGAGGGTGAGGATCACCTTGGCGCCGGGGTTCGCCTCAAGCAGTTCCCGCCAGACGCAGCTGGCCGGGTTATCCACTGCGGCCACGTAGCCGGCGAACACCTCGTCCCAGGGGTAGGGCTGGCCGGGGTGCCCATGGGCCACCCGGCGCCAGAAGGCCAGGTGGTGGCGATTGGCCCGGTTTTGGAGCACCTCCACCATGTGGTAGCAGGGCAGGCCCAGGCTGTTCAGGGCCGTGTAGAGGGACAGGGTCCCCGTGCGGCCAAAGCCTGCGCCGATCAATTGCAAAGCCATCGATCCCTTCCCCTCGTGCGGCGTACCGCCCCGGCTGCAGCGATGGTGCCGCAGGCCCCTGGCCAACGGAGGCAGCCTGGCAGCGGGGGCTGCGTGGGCAACGCCGGGCCGATCGGTCAGACTGGCTTTCGGTGTTATTGGGTTGCCGGTGATGGGCCAGGTGCAGGACGTCCTCCAGTCCCCCGGGGAGAGCAGCGGCGAGGGGGCAAAGGAGTCAGGTCCCCATGCCCATGATTTCGACGTGCAGAAGCAGATCCACCAACAAATCCGCAACGACCCCGACTACGACGACTGGGAATACGGCACCGAACCCCTGCCCCATGAGGCCTGGGTAGGCCATGCCCAGCAGGCCAGTGCAGCAGCGGGGGCCGACGACAACGCCAGCCCCCCGGCCTAGGGGCCTTGCCCGCAGGCCCTAGTCGCCGTTCCCGGCCGTCCCAAGCCCGGCTAGGCGATGGTGCTGTTGGTAGCGACCAATCTGCACCACTAGCGGCAACCCGAGTAGGCAGGCCAGGGCCGTGCCCAGCCAGAGCCAGAGCCCATGCTGGTGATGGTCGAGGAACCAGCCCGCCAGCAGGGGAGCGGCGAAGGAACTCACGGCAAAACACTGGGAAAACAGGGCCATGGCCAGGCCCTGGTGATCGATCGGGGTGAGTTCCACCACCGCTTCGGTGGCAATCGGCAGGAAGGCCGCCTCGCCAAGGGCCACGGGCAACAGGGCCAGGGCCACCAGGCCGGCCCCGCCTGAGCTCAAGGCCGAGAGGGCCAACAGGGCGCAGCCCACCGAGAAGCTCACCAGGCTGATGCTGAGGCCCAGCTTCAGCGGCCGCTTGGCCAGAAACTGGCCCACGGGCCACTGGATCAGCAGCAGCAAGCCCAGCTGGCCGCCGATCAACAGGGCGCCGGTGCCTGCGGGAAGGGCCGGCCGGTGCAGGCCGCCTCGCACCAAATCCAGGGGCAGGGCGCTTTGCATCAGGGCCGGAATCGCCGTCGCCACCACCGTGAGGGCCAGCATGGGCAGCAGGGGGGGCAGCCAGCGCTGCCAGTCGCTTGGGCGGCCTCCAGGCGCCAATGGGGCCCGGGCGGCCAGGGGCCGGCGCAGCAGCAAAACCACCACCAGCACCAGGCCGCTGATGTCCACTAGATAGATGCCGCGCAGGTGGCCCATCGCCGCCAACATCGCGCCGATCAGGGCGCCCAGGGCGATCCCGAGGGCATCGGCCGTGCGGGCCAGGGCATAGCCCCGGGCCGACGGCAGGGGCTGGCAGCTCAAGGAGACGGCCAGCTCCATGGCCGGCCAGTACAGCCCCACCGCCGCCCCGAACAGCAGCTGGCCCAGCAGGTAGCCGCCGAACCCATGGGCTACGAAGAGCAGGAGATCCGCCCCCATGGCCAGCAGGGCCGCCACCAGCACCGGCAGGGAGCAACGCAGCCCCCGATCCAGCAGGGCGCCACTGGCAAAGCGCCCGAGGGTGCCTGCCCCGGCCCCCAGGGCCAGGCCCAGACCCACCTGGGAGGCCGTAAAGGCTTCGTTATGGAACACCATGGGGGTCAGATAGAGGACCCCCCCTGCGCCAATACTGGCCACCATGCGTGCGGTCGCCACGTCCCGCAGGGCTGGGGGAAACTGGTTCCACCAGCCCCCTGGCGGCGCCTTTGCCTGCGGCCCTGTCCCAATTCGCCCCACGACTCGCCCCACGCCTTGGCCCGATCCTGGCCAGTTTGCTGCTGGGGGTGGTGCCGCTGGCCCCACCGGCCCAGGCCGCCCAGGAGCTGGTGGTGCGGCTTGATGGGCTCACCCTGCCCCTCGACATCGACCAACTGGCGGCCTGGGCCCGCAATCCGGCCCACCCCAAGGGAGACCTGGCGGTGTGGTTTGACCTCTTGGACCCTGGCAGCCGCAAGGATTTGTTGCGGCTGCTGCGGGCCCCCCTGGTGCAGGACCGCTCCCTAGGCCGGCAGCTAATCGAGAGCTGGGCCGGCGAGCAGGTGCTTGGCGCCATGGGCGACGTCATCAGCGGCGCTGGCATGGCAGCGGCCTGGCAACCCCGGGCTGGCGGAGGAGACCCCAGGCCCCCCGGGCCCCCAACGGACCTGGCCGCCTCCGGGTCCAGGCCGGTCCAGGGCGTCAGCTTTCCTGGCGTGCCAAATGCTGCCCCGCCGGGGCCGCTGCCCCCCCTTCCGGCGTCGCCTGGCCAGCGGTCCCAGGCCCCTGCACCCCTGGCCCCAACTGAGTTTGGTCAAACTGAGCTTCGCTCCACTGAGCTTCGCTCCACTGAGCTTCTCCCCACTGAGTTGGGCCCAAAAGACATTGCCCCAACAGGCCTGGGCCCAACTGACCTGAGCCCCGAGCTCCAGGCTGGCGGCCCCCTGCTGGTGACGAGCCTGCGCCAGCTGCTCCAGCACCAACAAACGGTGACCACCATCGACCTGCTGCAGGCGGTGCCCACCCGGCGGATCACGCTCAACCTCGATGCCCTGGTGGCCATGGCCTCCCAGTGGCGCCGGCAACTGGAGGCCCAGCGCCAGGCCCTGGCTGTGCTGCGCCGCCTCCCCCTGCCGGAGCGGGGCCCCCTACTCACGATCACCGATGGCTTAGCGATCGCCAGCGCCCCATCGGGGCTGGTGGACCAGGCCCGATCCCCGGGCTCCAACCTGGCGCCCGGCCGGGGGCCGAGCCCAATCCCCACGCTTACGCCACCCGGCCGCGACCCCCCCATCCGCAGCCAGCTGGTCAGCCTGCCCGTGGCCCATCGCAGCAGCCCGCTCAAGCTGGTGCTCTGGCCCGCCCAGCCATCGGCCCCAAACCGGGGTTGGGTGTTGTTGATGCCCGGCCTGGGGGGCAGCGCCGCCCAGCTCGGCTGGCTGGGGGCGGCCCTGGCGGAACGGGGCTGGCCCGTGCTGGTGCTGGAGCACCCGGGCAGCGATGAGCAGGCCATGCGGGCCCTCCTCGATGGCCTCCAGCCCCCCCCTGGGGCCGAGACCGTGGCGATCCGGCTGCTTGACGTGCAGGCGGTGGTGGCGGCGGAACAGGCCGGACGCCTGCCATCCCTCGGCCCCTCGGTGGTGCTGATGGGCCACTCCTTTGGCGGACTCACGGCCCTGCTGGCGGCCGGCCTGCGGCCCGAAGCCGACCTGGCGGGCCGCTGCCGCCGGGCCCTGCGCCAGCTGCCCCTGACCAACGTCTCGCGCCTGCTGCAATGCCAGCTGGCCCGGGTGACCCTGCCCACGCCCCAACCCCTGGCCCAGCCCGTGGCCGGCCTGGTGATCTTCAACGGCTTCGGCAGCCTGCTCTGGCCGAACCGGGGCCTGGCCGGCCTGGCCGCACCGGTCTTACTCCTGGGCGGCAGCCTCGATTTGGTCACGCCACCGTTGAGCGAGCAGCTGGAGCTGTTCCTGCCGGAGGCCAATCCACGCAATCGCCTGGCCCTGGTGGATGGGGCCAGCCATTTTTCGCCGGTGCGGATCCGTCCCGGCGCCCAGGCCCTGTTCCAGCTGGGGGATGACCTGGTGGGCCTGGCCCCGGAACGGGTGCAGGGGATGGGACTGAGCCTCACCAGTGAGTTCCTGCTGGGGCTGCAGTCGCCCATGGCCTTGCCGCCCCAACGCCGCAACCTCGGGGGCGTGAACGCCTACGTGCTCGATCGGGCTGCCGCCCAGCGCTGGCGGGCGGCCCTCAAAATTTGATGCGCGGATCGAGCAGGGCCACCAGCAGGTCAACCGCCACGCCCACGGCCACCACCAGGGCCGCCACCACCACCACGATCCCCTGCACCACCGGGTAATCCCGCTGGCCGATGGCCTCCTGGAGCCGAAAGGCGATGCCCGGCCAGGAGAACGTGACCTCGATCAACAAAGCGCCACCGATCAGGGAGGCCACGGTGATGCCGGTGATGGTGAGCACCGGCAGCAGGGCGTTGGGCAGGGCATGGCGCCACACCACCCGGGTTTCGCTCAGACCGCGGCTGCGGGCCGCTTCCACGTAGTCGGAACCCAGGGCCCGCCGCAGGTTGAGCCGCAGGGCGTTGTCAAAGATGCCGCTCAGCAGCACCCCCAAGGTGGCAGCGGGCAGCACCAGATGGCGCAGGCTGGCGCTGAACTGGCTCCAGCTGCCCGAGCGCAGGCTGTCTAGCAGGTAGAAGCCAGTGCCGCTGGGGGGCACCAGGGTGGCCGGAAAGCGTCCGCCCACCGGCAACCAGCCCAGCCAGACCGCAAACACCAGCTGCACGACCATGGCGGCCCAGAAGGGGGGGAGGGCGTAGGTGCCAATGCCATAGAGGCGGCCGGCCAAATCGAGGCGCCCCTCCGGCCGGGCGATGCCGCTGAAGCCCACCGCCAGGCCCAGCACGGCCGCGATCCCCAGGGCCAGCACCCCCAGCTCCAGGCTGGCGGGCAAGCTGCGGCCGATCACGCTGACCACCGACTCCTGGTTGGTGAGGGACGAACCGAGTTGGCCGTGGAGCAGGTCCCAGAGGAAGTGGCCGTATTGGCTGGCCAGGGATTGGTCCAGGCCGAGCTGGTGGCGCAGGGCCGTGCGAGCCGCCTCCGGCGCCCGGGTACCAAGCAGGGCATCGATGGGATCGCCCGGCGCCACCCGCAAGAGCAGGAACACCAGGCTGGCGATGAGCCAGAGCATCACGGGCAACAGCATCAGCCGGCTGGCCAGGTAGGCGAGCAGTTGGCGGCGCCGGCTCATGGGGTGCCTCCTGGGCGGCTGGGGGCCAGCATCGGGCCTGCCGACCTGGCGGCGGAAGGGGCTGCGCCCGGCAGGGGCCGCCGCTGCAGGGCCTGCAGCACCAGGCGGCCAGAGCCATCGAACTGGGGCTTGACGAGCCAGGGCTGGGCCCAGGCCCTGGGCGGCACCCGCCATACCGGCAGGTAGGGGCTAGCGGCGGCGACGCGAGCCTGGATTTGGCTCACAAGCTGACGGCGGGCCTGGCCCCGTTCGCTCTCCAAAGCGGCCAGCTCCGCCCCAAGCCCAGGCGCCGTCCAGAAGCTGCCGCTGGCGGCACTATCGCCGGCCAGGCAGCGATTGCCCTCGGCACGCCGGCAGCCCAGCAGGGGCTGGAGGTAGGCATTGGCATCGGGGTAGTCACCGCTCCAGTCGAGCAGGATCAGGGGGAAGGCGCCAGCGCCCAATTGGCGATAGGCGGTGGTTGATTCAATGCCCGTGATCTCAAGGCTGATGCAATCGCCCAGGTCGCGCTGGAGCTGGGCCTGCCAGGTGAGGGCAAAGAGCCGATCGGACGGCACGTTGGAGCGGAAACTCAGGGGCAGGCCCAGGCGCCGGCCCTGGCCAGGCCCCCGCCCCTGGCAATAGCCCGCCTTGCGGAACAGGGCCCGGGCCCGGGCCGGGTCATAGGCGGGCCAGCTGGGGGGCTCGCTGCCCGCCAGGGGAGCGGGCACCAGGCTGCGCAGGGGATCACGCATGCCATAGCTGACCCGCTCACTGATCAGGCGGCGATCGATCGCGAAGGCCAGGGCCCGGCGCAGGTCGGGGTTGGCCAGGGGCGGCTGGTCGCTGCGCAGGGTGAGGTAGCCGATCTCCACCGCCGGACCGACCGCTTCGACGAGGGCGCCGCGGCCGGCCCGCCGGTGCAGATCCCGTTGCTGGTCGCTATCGAGACCACTGGAGAGCAACACATCGACTTCGCCGCTAAGCAGGGCGCCAAACAGGGCGGTGGAATTGCTGAGGGTGACCAGGCTCAGGCCCCGGTTGGCGGGGGGCGCTCCCCAATAGCCCGCAAAGGGCAGCAGGCGCTGCTGCTGGGGCGTGAAGGCCGCCAGCCGGTAGGGCCCGGTGCCCACGAAGCGGTCCCGCAGGGAACGGCCGGCATGGGCCCGGTAGGCCCGGGGCGAGACGGGCGTGAGGTTGATCGAACTGAGCACGGCCGCCAGGGAGGCGCAGGGGCGCTTCAGCCGCAGTTCCAGTTCAAAGGGCCCGCTTGCCGCCACGGCCGCCACCCGGCCATCGAGCAGGTAGCTGACCTTGGCCAGGGCCAGGAAGCGCTTGAGGCTAAACACCATGGCGGCCGCATCCAAGCGGCTGCCGTCCTGGAAGCGCACGTCCTGGCGCAGGGGGATGCGGGCCACCAGGCCGCCGTTACTGAAGCGCGGCAGGGCCGATGCCAGGCGCGGCTGGATGCGGCCCGCGGCATCGCTGGCGTAGAGGGGATCGCCGAGGGCGCTGAGCAGCTGGGTGCCGGCAAAACTGGTGACATCCACCGGATCGACCGATTCGAGGCTGCTGCGGCTGGCCACCACCAGCTCGCCAGCGGGATGGGGCGGCTGGCAGCCGGCCAGCAGGGGCAGGGCCAAGGCCAACCCGGTTAGCCAGCCGAGCAACGGAACGGGGGAATGGTCAGGGCGGTCCAGCGCGGAGCCTGGTCAGTGGGTCCTATTCAAGACCCCGCCTGGTTCAGACGGGGCAGGGGCTGGGCCGAGCTAGGCGTCGTGGAGCTGGCCGGGGGACCTCGATGGCCCTAGGCCTCGCTCCGGGGAGCCCCAACCGAAACGGTGGGGCTGGAAGGGCCGGCGTTCGGCAGGCCATCCACCAGGTGAAGGGAAATCTCAAACACGGGGGAGCCGTGGCGGGCCATGGGCCAGCGGCGCACCCAGCAACGGTTCTGGTGGTCGTCAACACCGATCACCTGATACAGGTGCTCATCACTGGTGAGGTGAACACAGTCACCCTGATGGAGGGTCATCGCTTGGGGGGATGGGAGTTCGGCAAGCAAGCACGCCCCAAGGATTTCGCCGCCAAGCCCATTCGCCTGTTCGTAGTGATACAAAACTGGCCCCTGGTGGGGGGATCCCGACCGGGCGGGCGCAGGGGGCGCGCGCCAAAACCTTCAGGTTTGCTTCCATATTGCCCCAGGGCGGTCCGAATGCCAGGACGCCTGCCATGCAAAAGCGCTGCGATGGAAAGCGCTGCGAAGAAAAGGGCTGCGATGAAAAAGCCTGCCATGAAAAAAAGACCCGCCCGCCGGCGAGTCTTTGGCTGATGGGCCAGCCAGCCAGCTGATGGGGCCGGGCTAGGCCAGGGGCCTTGGCCGACCAAGGGCCCCGGGCCTACTGAGTGACACCAAGCAAGGGCACCAGAGCCGATTCAGGCCTTGGCGCTGCACTTGATCCGGTTCCTCAGCTTGCGGCTGTAGCCAAAGGCGGCGCAAACACCCAGGATTGGCAGGGGTCCGGGTGCTTCCTGGGTGATGTAATTGCTGAGATTGTCCATGGTGTCTCCAGGGGCGATCGACCAGCTGTTGGTCACAAAGATCTGCTTGCCGCCAATCGGCTGGGAATAATTTGCGGCACCGTCAATCGACGTCACCGTATCGATCACCGGTCCGCTGCTTGTCAGGCCCTGCTTGACGATCGAGGTGACCGTGGAATTGGGCAGCCCAGGAATGTAGTTGCCACCGGTGCTGAGGCCGGTCGACTTGAAGACAGAAGTATTGGTAGGATCAATCTCTGCCGTGTATTCGAACATACCAGTGATTGGGCCCGGGAGGCCAGCACCTTCCCAGTCAATATAGGTTTGCCAAAGAGTTGGATTCACAACTGGGCTGGTTTCAAAGGCAACCTTGCCAATGCCAAAGGTGGGAGCCGTGACAACCGTAAAGAGCTTGTCATCGAGCTGAACGGAATAGCCCGTGCAACTGGTGCCCGGCAGGGTGCCGCCAAAGGCATCGAAGTAGCAGGTGCCCGAAACGGCCGCCTGGGAGGCGCCAGCGGACAGGCAGCTGCCGAAACCGACCACAAGGCAGGCCTGCAAAGCGCGGTGGGCCAGCCGATTAGGCCCAAACGGGCGCCGTTGCGTCAACAACGATCGGGCATTCGTGAAGGCGCTAGCCATGGGAATTTGGGGTTAGGTAGTTGCCATAACAAGCTATTCGCCCTCAAGAAAAACAAGTACAGCAACCAATCGCTGTTGCGCCAATCATCAGCGGTTGATCTGCAACAGCCTGCGGCAGGCCCCAGCCAGAGCAGCCCTTTCAAGCCGTTGCCGGCGGCCATGCTCGAACCGCGACGCCAGCGCCCCTGCTCGCCGGCCCCGGCCTTGGGGTCGCCCCCTGGCCGAGGCGAGCGCAGGCCGCCGTTGGCTCAAGGCAAGGATGGCCTTGCATGCAAAAGGACCCGGCCAAGGGCGGGGTCCTGGAAGCCGCAAACGGCCAGCTGGCTGGATGGCGTCAGCGCCAAGGGGCGCCAGGCCGATTCAGCCAGGAGCTGATCAGGCTTGGGCGCTGGCGTTGATGCGGCGCCTCAGCTTGCGGCTGAAGCCGAAGGCGATGCCTGCGCCGAGCAGGGGCAGGGGGCCAGGAACCTTATCTTGGGTGTAGGTGTCACCGAAGCTGTTAAGCACGGATCCATCTTTGACATCCCAGATGTTTTGAACTTTCAGCAGCTTTCCATTCACCGGCACACCCGTTTCATTGCTGCCATCGGTGGAAACAATGTCGGCGAAACCAAAGATTTTCTTGGTCACCGTGGTACCAACGGGTACACCCGAAACGATGCTATCTAGCTCAGCTGTCGCGAACTCATAGCTCGGATCCAGAACAGAGATCTCGTAGTCGAACTGACCGTTGTAGGGCCCTTCGCTATCGGGGTTGAAATCGAGCTGAAGACTGAATTGATCTTGCTCGAACCCTGGGGGAGAGATGGGCGTCCACTGGAAGCCCAGGGTGCCCGACTTGGGTCCGAAAGTCAGGGCGCCCAGATTCACGAGCTTGTCTTGGAGCGTGAACTGGGTCCCTAAAGGACTGGTGATCGGGTCATAGGTGGCGCATTGCGGAGTCCCGAGGGGACCGGCCGCAACGCCAAACCAGCAGAGATTGCCCGGCACAATGGCCGCCTGGGCCGGGCCGGCAGAGAGAAGGGAGCCAGCCCCGCCAACCACCACCGCACCAAGAAGCAGCTTGGGAATGGTGGAGCAGAGCGCAAGTGCAGGCTTTGCGCCAACGTTGCGAAGAAAGGAGAAGTTCATGGCGTCAAGAAGATCGCGTCAAAAGACTAGGCGCCCCCAATACAATTAACATGCGGCAATCAATCCCTATTTCGCTCAGCGTACGCCGTGAATCTGCAGCGCATTCCCCACGGTCACCGTTTCGCGAGCCCGCTTAGGCCGCCAAAGCCCGTCCAGGCCCCTCCAGCTGCGATCAAACCACTGCGATCAAGCCACCGCGATCAAGCCAATGCGATCAAGCCCACCGCCATCAATCCCTAGTTAGTGGCCAACCCTGGCCACCATCCCAGGGATCGCAGCAATCCGCAGCGCTGGCCAAGGCCGGCTTGCTGGGATGGCCAGCAAAGGCCTATGCAAGGCTGGGGCTGGGGCTCCTAGGAACCTGGACTTCCGCGAGTAACCGCGAGCAGGCGCCAGCAAGACCCCATAAAAAGACAGATCTTCTTAGCAAACACCTTGCTGCAGATCCGGGCCCTCGCTAAAGCGCATGAGCGATTTAATGCAGCCAGAAAATAACCATCCAGGCAACTAAGCTGATTCGTGATAATTCAATCCCGATGGCAATGTCTACCTTTCAAGGGGCTGCAGCAGGGCAGGGGCGCCCCCCGGCCGGGGGCGCCCCTAGCATCCCCGCAGCCATGCCAAGCCTGGCCAGACAGCTGAGGGATTCCATTCCAAAACTCCTGCTTGGCAGCGCCCTACTGATGGGATCGGGCAGCCTGCTTTCAGCCGGCTCCGCCGAAGCCGCCAACGCCTATGCCTGTGCCCCCAAAATCCCGGCGGGCCCCGGCGGCATTTTCAGCATCAACTTCAGCGCCATTTTGGCCGGTGATACGATCACCTGCGGCGACAAGGAGTTCACCGTCAATAGCTTCAACTTCGGCAATCCCGGCAGCATTGATTTTGAATGGGTGGAGATCAGTCCATTGCCTGGCTTTGCCGATGATCTGTTCAGTGCCAACATCAATTTCACCCCATCCATTGTGGGCGCAAAGTCGGGTTTCTTCGACTACAATCTGAAAATCCTCGACCCCAAGTATCGCTTTGATTCGGTGCAATTGGATAGCACGGTTGCGATCAATGCCACCTCCCCTGGTGCCACGTCCGTAATCAAACAGATCACGGGTGGCCCCACCCTGGTGTCCCTCGATGGCGCCCAAGTGGGGCCGATCCCCTTCCAAACCCCCTCACCAATCACGGTGCGCGATACCTGGAACGTGACCGCCCGCGATGTACTAACCAACATCAAGGACACCTATACCCAAGAGTTAGTGCCCGCCCCCCTGCCCCTGCTGGGCGCCGGCCTGGCCTTCGGCTGGAGTCGCAAACTGCGTCGCCGGGTGAGGGGCACAGGCTTGGCGTGAATGCTGCGTTGAACAACCAGGGGGGAGGCCCGGGCCTTGACCCCTTGGGTCCCCAAAGTCAGCCCTCCATTCCTTAGCCAAGGGGCGCCTAGCCAAAATCCGCAAGCCCCTGCCTGGGGCGGAGGCTTGGCTACCTCCCGATGGGACAAGCCCCCGCGCCAAGGAGGGGAATCACCCCCTGCGAGGGTCCAACAGGACGCCAGCGCACTTGCATTTCTTGAGACACATTCCCAGCAAGCTCGCAGCAACAGCGCGGCATCATCATGGCAAATCAGCAAGCCTATGCAGCCAAATAGTCCACCCTAACCGGATTAAGATTAGATTCGTTAAATCATTTTTCATAATGACACTTTCCCAAGTCGACTCCCCTTACGGCGGGGGTGAGTGCCCCCAACCCCAGGGGCGAGGACAGAAGATGGGCCGCTGGCCATCGGCTTGGCCCAAGGCCCTACTCGGTGCCGCCGTGGTGCTAGCAAGCGCTGGCTCCCTCCTCGCCGCAGGCGGGGCCCAGGCCGCCAACAATTACAGCTGCGTTCCCAGGAGCACAGCGGGACCTGGGGGCTTTGTCAATCTCGCTTTCAGTGCCATCGGTGTGGGCGACACGGTGAGCTGCGCCGACAAGAAGTTCACGGTGAATGGCTTTGACTTTGGTGGCAATACCGGCAATATCAACTTCGAGTGGGTGGAGGTTGATCCAACCCCCGGCTATACCGATGACCTGTTCAGCACCGATATCAACTTCTCTCCCTCAGTCGTGGGCCCCCAAACGGGCTTCTTTGATTACGGCGTCCAGGTCACCCAACCGGGCTGGGTCTTTAACACGGTTCAATTAGATAGCACGGTGGCTGTCAACCCCACCTCCCCTGGTGTCACCTCGGTGATCAAGGAGATTCGCAGCGGCCCCCTTCTCAACTCGATCAATGGCGGCCAGGTGGGCCCAATTCCCCTGGCAGGGGTCACCTTCCTCTCAGTGCGGGACACCTGGTCCGTGGCCCAGAGCGATGTGCTGACCAACGTCAAAGACACCTTCACCCAGGCGTCGGAGGTACCGGGCCCCCTGCCCCTGCTGGGCGCCGCGGCAGCCTTCGGCTGGAGCCGGCGCCTGCGCAGCCGGGTGATGGCCGTGGCCAACGGCGTGACCTAAGCAGAAGCTGCGACCCCAGGCTGGATCCCCAAGCGGTCGCCCCCCGACCTGCTTCTGCCGCCCCACCGATCGGTGGGGCTTTTTGTGGGCCACTGACCACTGACCGCTGACCACTGACGGCTGACGGCTGACCGCTGGTTGGGGATTGGGGATTGGCTTGATCGTGGTCAAGCTGAACCCGACCGTCACCTAAAGCGTCCGCAGGCAGGCCGCCACCGTTTCCACCGCATCAAGGGCCGTGATCGCCGCCAGGGCGCCGCGGAAGCGGGCTTCCTGCACCTGGTGGGTGATCACCACGATCTCGGCGCCGGGGGCGTCAGTTTCGTATTGCACGATCGACTGGATCGACACGCCAGCGGCGCCGAAGCAGCTGCCGATCTGGCCGATTACGCCGGCCTCATCGCGGGTGAGCAGGCGCAGGTAGTTGCGGTGGTGGCTCTCAAGGCCATCCACCAAACGGCAGCGGTTCCAGCTGCTGGCCGCCAGCAGGGGATCGAGCCCGGCCGAGGCGCCCCCCACCTGGCGGATGCCGGCGATGTTGAGGATGTCCGCCACCACGGCCGAGGCCGTGGGACCCGCCCCGGCGCCGGGGCCGAAGAACATCACCTGGCCGACCGGGTCAGCCTCCACCAGGATCGCGTTGTTCACCCCATGGACGCCGGCCAGGGGGTGGTGCTTGGGCAGCAGGGTGGGATGGACGCGCACGTCGAGCTGCTGCATGCCGTCGTCGCCCTGGCCGACATGCTCCGCCACGGCCAGCAGCTTCACCACAAAGCCCAGGCGGGCGGCGTAGTCCACATCGCGGGCTTCCAAGCGGTCGATGCCTTCGGTGGCAATGGCGGCCCGATCGACCGGTCCCCCGTAGGCCAGGCCCGCCAGGATCGCAATCTTGTCGGCCGCATCGCCGCCCTGCACATCGGCCGCCGGGTCGGCCTCGGCGTAGCCCAGCTGTTGGGCATCGGCCAGCACGGCGCCGTAGTCGGCCCCCTCATCGGCCATGCGACTGAGGATGTAGTTGGTGGTGCCGTTGATGATGCCGCTCACCCGCTGGATGCGGTTGCCCCCCAGGGATTGCTTCAGGGGTTCAATGATCGGGATGCCGCCACCCACGGCCGCCTCGATCAACACATACACCCCCTGGGCCTTGGCGGCGGCGGCGATCTCATCGCCATAGCGGGCGATCACGGCCTTGTTGGCGGTGACCACCGGCTTGCCGGCGGCGATCGCCCGCAGGATCAGGGAGCGGGCCGGCTCCAGGCCGCCCATCACCTCCACCACAATCTCCACGGCCGGGTCATCGACCACGGCTTCGGGATCGGTGCTGAGCAAGTCTTCGGCGAGCGCCACGGGCCGGGGGCGGGCGAGATCGCGCACGGCCACCCGTCTGAGTTCCAGGTCGGCCACCAGGGGATGGCGCCCCTGGGGGGTGGCCAGGATGGCGGCAACGCCGGCCCCCACCGTGCCCAGTCCCAACAAGCCGATGCCGATGGTCATGCCCGCGTTGCCGTCAAAGACGGGATCCTAGAAATCACCGCGCCCCTCACGGTTCCACCGCAGCGCTGGGATAGGGAACGGACGCGCTGGGAAGGGAAACCGGACCGGAGCTGGCAGCGGGACCGGCGGGGGAGTGGGCCCCATCGCCGCCAGCCTGCAGGGCCCGGGCCTGGGCCTTCATCATCGCCAGGATGTTGAGAAAGCCATTGGCCCGCGATGGCGTAAGGCTGGCCTGCAAGCCCGTTTCGGCCAGGAAGGCCGGATCAAGGTTGGCCACCTGGGCCGGTTCGAGCCCCTCGAGACCCTCCATCAACAGGGCCAGGAGCCCCTTGGTGATCGCCGCATCGGAATCCCCCTGCCAGTGAAGCCGGCCATCTTGCAACTCGGCCACCACATAGACCTGGGACACGCAGCCCTTCACCTTGAAGACGTCCTGGCGGAATTCCTCCGGCAGCGGCTGCAGCTTCTTGGCGAGCCAGAGCACATATTCATAGCGGCGCTTGGGATCGGAGCTGGCCTTAAGCCGCTCGACAATGCGATCCAGGGCCGGGCTACCGCTGGCCATCAACTACGGCGCCGGCGACGATCCAGGCCGATCAACACGCCAGCCCCGCCGCAGAGCCCGCCCAGGGCCAGCACGCCGGGATGGAGCAGGGCGGCCAGGGACTCGCCCAGGCCGGGCAGATCCCGCCCACTGAGGCGATCGAGCTGGGCCTTACCGGCCTGCACCGGCATGGTCAGGTAATCCCGGTGGCCCGGGCCCCCATCCACCAGCAGCTCCCAATCGCCACTGGCGCCCTTGGGCAGGGCAAAACTGAGTTGGCCCTGGGCGTCGGTGCGACCGAGCTCGATCGCTGCGCCGCCCGGAGCAATCAGGCTCACCTTGGCATCCACCGTCGGTTGACCGCTGCCGAACTGGCTGCTCAACAGCAGGCCGTTGGTGAGGCTGGTCGCCCTGGTGAGGCTGCTTTCGATGGCATGGGCCTCCACCCGGGGCGCACTGGCCAGGAGGGCTGCGCTGCTGACCAGGGCAGCAAGAACCGCGGCCCCGCCCTGCCGCCTGGCGGCGCCAGAGGAGCGGCTAACGCCAGGGGACTGGCCAGCAGCAGGCCGGGCTGCAGGGCGGGTCATGGCGACGGCGCAAAGGGCAATTGAACGGTACCGGTTGCAACCCCGGTTGCCGAGGGCTTGGATCTGGGAGCAAACCGGCTGAAGCCGTCTTGAGACTAGGCCTGGGCCGGAACTACCGATCACACCAGACCTGACGGGCCTAGGAAGACCGTCCCAGCTCCCCTTGGATTCCGTAAGGGGACCCATCGCCAGACCAGGGGCCTGTCAGGACGCGGACCAACGGCTATCGCTGCCCTTGCCGGCCTGCACCATGCGCACCATCGAGCTCACCATCATCGACAGGGCATCGTTGTCCTGGTTGCGGCCCTTGAGTTCGGAGTGGAGCACCCGCTCGGCCGCGCTGGCGGAACCAGCGTTGGAACGGCGGCTGGCGGGCGAACGCAGCTGGTGGGGGGCCAGGGAATCCAAGGCAGCTCAACGGGCAACCCATGGATCTTGGCAAAGGAAGGCCTGAACCGCTGGCCCCCGGGGGAATCGTTAACGGGCCGTCAAGGGCGGTAACCGACGGCCTAGGCCTGGGGCCGGCCAGAAGGCACAGGGTGAACCCCCTTCTCATCCAGCCAGCCATCGAAGGGCACATCCCAGGGATCCCGGGGCAGCTGCTCCACCAGGCAGGCGGCCGGCAGCACCGCCAGGGCCGGCACGGCCCGCCAGGCCGGATCGGCGCGCAGGCGGTCGTACCAGCCGCCACCGGAGCCCAGGCGGATCCCCTGGCGATCGAAACCGAGGGCGGGCACCAGCAATAGCCCCAGCGCCCCTGGGGTCAGGGCCGGCCCCAGGGGCGCTGGAATGCGGCAGCGGTCAGGCTCCAAGGGCTCCCCCGGGTGCCAGGCCCGATACTCCAGCTGCCCCTGGCCGGAGACACCGGCCACGGCCGGCAAGGCCAGCTGGTCGGCCAGGCCCTCACCAGCTGGTTCGCCAGGCAGGTCCGCCAGGCCGCGCAGGTCGAATTCGCCGGCCAGGGGCCAGTAGAGGCCCAGCCTTTTGCCTAACGGCAGCAACCCACCCAACTCCAGACGAGCCACGGCAAGGATCTCGGCCTGACAAAACCGGGCCTGGTCAAGCCGCAGCGGACGCAGCCGCTGGCGCCAGCGGGCCTTGGCGCTGGGGGGATCGATGACCCCATCCTGGGCCTGCCCCTGGGGCTTGGCCTGCCCCTGGGGCTTGCCCTGGTCCGTTGCCTGATCCCTGCCGTGCTCCATGGTCAGCGCTGGAACCAGCCCGTGAGGGCCACAGCCAGGGCATCGGCGGCATCGTCGGGGCGGGGGGGATCGCTGAGGTTGAGCTCCCGCATCACCGCCGCCAACACATCGGCCTTATCGGCGTGGCCGTGGCCGGCCAGGGCCAACTTGATCTGCATCGGCGGGAACTCCACCACCGGCACCTTGAAGCGGGCCAGGGTCATAATCAACACGCCCCGGGCCTGAACCACCGAAATGGTGGTGCTGGAGCGATAGAAGAAAAACTTTTCCACTGCCGCGAGGTCAGGTTGCCAGCGGCGCAACAACTGGCGCAGGTCGGAGGCAATTTCCACCATCCGATCGCCTTCGCAGCGGCCCGGATCGGTGCTGATCATGCCGCAATCAAGCATGCGCTGCTGGCCGGCCTCGAAATCGATCACGCCATAGCCGACCCGGGCCAGGCCGGGATCAAGGCCGAGGATCCTCATGGCCAGACAACGGATAGGGAAAACCAGCCTGATCCAAGCCGGGCAAACCTAGGGTCCCACGGTCGCAAGCAACGCTCAAGCAGGGTATCAGCAGAAACAATAGTGATTAAACAGGTCACAGCACCCATCGACTTTGGAGGAAAACCAGGGCGCTGAACAAGCCGCGAACAAGAATCAAGCCGCTGCCAAATTCGCTCAAATTGGCGGCAAAACAATAAGCAAGCACCAAGGTCGGACTGCTTCAAACAAAACAAAAACCGCCGGCCCTAGGGCCAGCGGGCATCAACCAACCGCAGAAGATCGGATCAATCGATCAGAGAAACAAGACTAGGCCAGAGACGTGATCGACTTGAATGCAAAACCAAACTCAACGTCATTAAAATCACGATCTCCACCGCCGTAGAGGTCTTCCAAGCCAAACGTTCCATTGCCAAGGGTAACAAAGTGCCCAATGCCATCTTGGTTGCCTTGGGCAAAGGCAACAAAGGTATTGCCATTCACCTGGGCAATCGGCGCCAAATAGGTAGACTCCGTCAAACTAATCACACGACTGTTGACTTGGAGATTAGCGACCTGCAGTCCACTGAGGGAATCGACCATGTTCTTCAACGCCGCAGCCCCATAGTCTGCTGCAGTAAAACCAACCTGGCCAGGGGTGATGGTGCCCATGGCATGGTTAGAAGGATCAATCCAGACAGTGCCGTTGAGATCCTGAGTGCGATAGAAACCGGTGACGGAATCAAAGGAGGCCTCGCGAGCCATTAAGAGGGTGCCGTTAACGACTTGATCGGCAGTAAAGCTGGTGAAATCAAGCACTGGCGCCAAGCCCTGCTCCTGGTTAATCAAGGCATTGAGGCCCTGATCGCCATCAACAAGCGAAAGGGAGAAGCTGCTGCCGCTACCGGAGAACACATTAACCGAACGGGAGTCACCGGAGAAACCACCGTTAGAGAGAATACTAAGCCGCCCATCGCGAGTGCTACTAAGCTGATCAAGGGTGCCATTCGACACTTCAAAGAAGCGAATAGACTGACCGTTAACAAGCAGAATATCGCGACTTAGGCTTGCTTCTGAGGCCAGTACATTGGACGATTTCAAGGTTGAGAACAGGACCTGGGAACGGGACTTGAGGAGGGAGATATCAGCAAAAATTGAATCAAAGCTGAGGGTATCCGTAGAATCGAGAACCACATAGCCAACCTGGTTAACGGTGGCTGCGCGACCAAGGACTTTCGCGCTCAACACAAGGCTGGCCGGGGCTGTTGTATTCGTTTTGGAGGCTGCCTGCAGGGTCTGCTGGTCCGTTGCGGTCAACACCACATCGACGAGGTTAACAACACCGGCCGTGGAGGGATCATGGATTTTGCCATCACCTTTTGGCCCCGTATCGCCCATGCCACCATCAACAAAAATGAGGCTAACAAAATCGGCAATTCCGTCACCACCAATATCGTAGAAGCGGGCACCTGCGCGCTGGCTAGGGTTATACGTTAGGGGAGAGAGAGTACCATTGGCGTCAATGCCATAATAAACCAGCTGAGTATTGGCCTTACGCTTTATTTCCTTGCCATTTGTTTCGCTGATCTGGAGGTCATCGCCAACCTGGGTGAGATCCAAGAAGAGCTTGGATCGGCCGCTACTATCAGCTGCGACGGTGAAATCAACGGCTGTCTTATTAAGCACAACCCCCACAGGAGGAGTTGCCAGGGGAATGGCGTCGAGGGAGGTGGTGGTGAGATCGATGCCTACAGTACTGGGTTTTCGAGTCGGATCTAATTTGCTTAGGAGCAGCGGATTCATTTGCGGGCTGGCAGCCTGCAACTGGATCGATCCAGTGGTGGCATTGAGATCAAATTGGAGCTCAACTTGGCCGTTATTCAAACCATCCTGGTCGAATTTAGCGAGGGCCCCCTCGCTAATCACAAGACTCTGGGTTCTGGTCTTGGAATCGCTAACGCTACTATCGGCAGATTGCCTGCGCAGCACCTTGAGGTTCAGGGTACTAGCCAAACCCTTGGCGCTGGCGGCCTTATTGATATCAGCCCGGAAGCCAAGCGAAGGTGACAGGCCGGCCTGATCAACCTGCAGATTCAGGCCTGACAGGACCGGGCGCAGACCAGCACTAGTTGGGGCCCCATCGAGCAGGAGATGGGCCTGCTTTTGGCCCAGGTCGTCGAGTTCAGCCACCTGGAGGCTGAGGGTGCCATTGCGCAGGGCCGCCATGGCCGCCCCATCCACGGGAACACTGATGTCGGCAGTGGCCTGACCGGGCTCAAGGCGCAACAGGCCCGCCACTGGCATGTAATGGCGACCAGGCTCGGCTGAGCTATTAAGCGACGACGAAACGTAGCTAATCAGCTGACTACGGCTGAGGTCGCCGTTGCGGCTGATTTGGAACCGGGCCAAGCCGGAGCCTGGGGTGGTGCGGTAAGCGGTGATGGTCAGGCCATCACCAAAGTTGGTGCTGCCGGCCACCATCGACGGATTGGCCGCAGCAGGAGCTGCCGCAGATGGTGATGGCGACTGGAGGGATGACGCAGCCAATGCTGCCGTTGACAGTGGTGCCGAAGCAGCCTGGGCAGAGGAAAGGGCCACACTGCTCTGCAGGGAAGCCGAAGATGGGCCACCAGCACGGACCTGGGTGCTGAGCCAGGAGGAGGCTGTCTCACCATCGGGCACCCGCACATAGGCCAGGGTTGGATTAGTCGTGCCAGCAGATCCGGCGGCATAGGCAGACCAAAGGCTGCCGCCGTAGCTGGTGTCGAAGGATTGGTTGCGCTCAAACTCAGTGCTGAGGTTAATGAAATCGGACGAATCAGGGGTAAGGAAGAGGATGCGATCAGGGTTGATTGCGTTGATCGCCGCCGCATCAAAGCTGAGGGTGTTACTGCCGTAGTCGACGGAGCTAATTAGCTCAATGTCCTTGAGCTTGGTACCGGCAAAATACTGCGGGGCAGTCACATTAAGCGTAAAGTCATAGGATTGGCCCGCCTGGCCCTGCAGCCGCAGTTGGTCGAAACCTGAGCCGGCATCGATACGCAAAAATGCGTTATCGGCAATCGAAATCTGATCATCACCAGAGCCGGTGTAAATCACATCGGCGCCACCATTAGACTGCACCCCATCAGCGCCACTAAGGGTGTAGATCACATCGGCCAGAGGCGTACCAATGAGCGTGTCATTGCCAGCGGTGCCCACCTGGGAGGCGATATTGAGGTAATCGCCGCCAAAGAGCACGTATTGATTATCAACCGCCATGGCGGGATCTGACGGGTCGGAAAGAAGAATATCGGTGAAGCCATCCCCATTCACATCAATATTTCCGTCAACGGAGTAGCCAGACAGGGATTGCTGTAGCGGAGAGCCAACAGTGATATCAAGTTCGGCAATTTGAAGATTCTGCGAATTATTTGCCCAGGCAAGCATGGGCACACCCTGCTGCATAAAGATATTGGGATTACCAAGAGTATTGAGGCTCGATGGTCCTTCATAGCTGGATCCCAGAGTGTACTGACCTAGCTGCTCTGGCACGGGCGAGAGACTTGCTATTTGACTTGTCGTATAGCCAGATGCGGTGGATATGTACAAGAGGGACTGATCAGTTGTTAGTCCGATATAGCCATTGCCATTGATATTGTTATAAGCTGTACTTGCAGTGGGATTCGCCCAATACAACCAATTATCATTGGGCTTCGGATTTGCCGACGGAGCAGTAACGATACGGATTGAAGAGATGTTATTGGAGTTACCCCCTCCATTACCCGTCATTGCAAGCACGGTTATACCCTGAAAAGTGGTAGCAGAAATCGACGAAGAACAGGCAATTTGATCTGTACTAGTGCCGCTAGCAAAGTTAAGTGTGGTGCTCTCGCCAACATAGGGAAGAGCGCCCGAACTCGAAGATTGTGTGGATGAACTAGAGGCCGGCTTGATCCCCCAGCTGGGAGATGCTGCGTCAGGATTGTTGCTGTAAAGATAACGGAGATATTGGGTTGTCCCATAATCATTAGAACTGCCCGAAGAACCGTTATTGGAGGCGAAATAGAGAGCTAAGCGGCCCTCTTCTACCACCAGCGCCGGAGAGTACCTACTGGATTCTTGAACTTGATCAGTATCAGTGATGATCTGATAGGAAGTCCAATTGGCAGTCGAATAATCTGTAGGCTGACCATTGGTAGTGGCGCTAGCATAGGCTATATAGAGATAGCCAGAGCTATCAATGTACGCCAGGTAAAGGGTACCATTATAAATGACAGCACTAGGCGATGACTCATAATTGATATTATTCATTTTAGAGCCAAGCGAAGCTTGGGTCCAGGTACCAGTGGCCTGATCCTGAGTTGCCATATAGATACCCGAGCCACTAGTGAAACCAGAGAAGAACAAGGTTGGATTGCCCAACTCATCAACAACTACAGCCGGCGCCACCTGAGTTTTAGCGCCGCCGACGCTTGTAGCTGATCCAACGCTGACGCTAGAGAGTGAGCCTGGCTGGAAGGAAAGAATGGGATCAAACCAATTCTGCAAGAGCGGAAGATAGTTACTATTTGTAGCGCTAGTTACGTCGTATACCTCACCACCATTGTATGGATTAAGCGGAGAACGGAGATTCGCAAGGCTAAAGGTATTGTTTATGGGATCGACCTTAAAGAGGCTACCATCCACCAGAACAGAAGCAATCGCACTTGGGCTGCCATCTTGGTTCGGTACGTAAGCGGGGCCCTGGGGGGTTAGGGCAAGGATGACATCATCAAGTCCGTTTCCATTGACATCGCCAGCGGCACGAATACTCCACAATGAGAAGAAATTGGTGCCGCTACCCGCTGTTGCGATCTGATGGAGACCATCGGCGGCTAGGTAATCAATGGAACCATCCCCATTGAGATCTCCATATCCTCCTAGCGTTTGCAAGGAAAGTGATCCACTCAAATTCGTCGATTTACCGGTCAATGACGTAGAAGAATCAACTTTAGCGTTAGCGAACAACTGCTGCAGACTTGTCACATTACTAGGCGTTGCGGTAATTACTGCGCTACTCAAGGGCGTGGGAGCGGTACTAGAGATCTGGTTCAGATAACGACCGGTTACTGAATTGAGGCTAAGTTGGCCCGCACCATTAAGCACTGCCGCTGGCGTGGAGCCAAGAATTAGGGGAGAATTGTTACTGGGTGCGGCAATCTGAACGGTCTGCTCGGGAGCTGAAGCTGAATTATTGGCAATTAGGGACTGAGCTGAGCCAGAGCCAAGCACAAAACGTACACCCGTAACAAGTTGTGCCTCAGTTGAATCAAAATCACCGTTCGGCGCAAATGCCACATTATTAGCAGAAACAAGTAAATCATCCATACCATCGCCATTAATATCACCCAAAGCGCTAAGACTGGAACCTGTCAGCTCGGCATTTAGCACGACAGGGATCTGATTCTGCTGGACATTAATATCACTGTTAGTAGCAACTCCCACAATCAACAAAGGAGTTGTAACGCTATTGGTTATCAAGGGAGTGTAGCCAACATTTGAGGCAAGTACTTCAGAATTCTGTTGAGAAACCCAAGAATTTACGTCCGCATTGCTCATCTGAATTGAGGCCAGGGTAGCAGAACTCGCATCTGTATAGGTAAGAATAAGTCCTTGATCATTAGATGTAAGACCAATACCATTGGCATTGGGACTAATACCAGCAGGTGCGGACAATTCAGTCCAGATGGGTGAGCTTGTTGAATTCGATACGGAATCAACGGCTGTATAGATAGAGATTTCGCTACTAGGGGAAGTACGCGTACCGCCTTGATAGGCAAGGTAAGTCTGCCCGTTAAAGCGAGTCAAAGCAAGTTGGCTGCTGGCAGTTATGCTAGAATTAGCACTGGAATAGACACTTGTATTAGTCCAACCACTATTAGAACTTGGTGTACTGGTGAAGGTTTTTAGAATATCGGAATTGCTATTTGTATAATAAATCGCCAAATTATTGCCCTCAACAACCATCGAAGCTGAGGTTGCGTCAATTTTATTAACCTGGACTTGGCTGGACCAAGAAGATCCGTCATAGGAAATCAAATTGAGATTGCCAGATCCAAAGGCGATATAGCACAGGTAAAGTTTACCGTTAAAATAGGCAATAGAGGGCTGCTGGTTGGACTCGTTGCTGGAATCAATCGCGCTCCAACCTGCCCAGTCTGTGCCATTATCACTACTCGAGTTATAATAAAGCAAATACTGGGTAGACTCATTCTTGCCTGATCCTGTTGTTGATGGATTACCAGTGACTGCTACATAAACTGTATCATTACCATAGGCAACTGAAGCCTGAGCAGGGGTTCCTCCACCAATATTTGATGAGCTCCAGTTGCCCGCAACGAATGCCCCTACAGTATTTTGAGTACCAGCACGCTGGCCAAGATTACTACCTAACTGAACCGTAGTATTGAGCCAGGTGGTGCTGGCCGGATCACCCAAGCTTGGAACGGCATTCAGCCAAATCTGGTCATTGGCACTGCGCACATTGGCCAGCAGTAGGGTGCCATCCACGCTCAGGGGAACGGTGGCCAGGTTGCTGGTTAGGCCCCCATTGGCTTGATTCAGGACCGTGGACGACCAGGGCTGGGGATCGGCAAGCACATCACCCTGGCTATTGAGGAGATTAAGCCGATTGAGATTGATCGCCCCATCGCTTGTACCGTAGGTGAGGGCTAAGCCAGTGTCAGTGGTTGCCAGCACCGGAGCTGTGCTGATCTGGGGCGACCCCGAAGCCGCCGTGAAGGAGGAGGCGAGCTGCCAACTGAGGCTGCTCGGAATCGCCCCATAGACATTCACCGTGCCGCTGTTCTCAACGGCGACAAGGGCGTCTTGCCCTAGCCAGGTGAGCGAGGGAGCAGCCGTAGCCACGATGGGCTGATAGACAGTCGTGCCATTGACAGCAACCCGCTCCAGCAGTTGGCGAGGGGTATTCCAGCTCGAATCGGAATTAACCGGGTAAAGCAGGCTGGTTTGCACACCGTAGCTAGAGGTAGCGCCAGAGGTATTGATGCCCGCCAACACAAGCCCCGGACCACTATCGCCATCGAGGCTAAGAATCGAGACATCGCTACTGAGGCTTGTCGGCAACGACTCGGCATAACTATCCGTAGTGACCCATTGGCCCGCTTGCGGGGAAAGCTGCTTGAGCTGGAGGGTATTTGGCGAGCCAGCTTTGGCATAGCTCAAAATCAAACCACTGGCAGCATTGGTGAGGCCTAAGCCAGAGCCACTGGCAGCCGTGAAGGTCGATTGCACGGGGAAATAGGTTCCATCGGTCGCAGCCGAAGAGCCCGCGCTAGTTGTCACGTAGATCGTATTACTCGGGCTGGCAGTCGTTCCACCAAGATAGGCGATATAGGTTTGATTCTCGTAGGAAGTGACCGCTAGGGGGCCTGATGCAGTTTGCACGCCAGTGGAACTATTATACTGGATTTGAACATCAGAGGTCCAGCCTGTAGCAGTAGACCCCCCAGGAGTTGTTGAATACGCCTTGAGAATACGATCAGTCGAATCATTGGAAACGTAATAGACCGCTAATTGCTGGCCCGTTCCCACGGTTTCCGCCACCAGGCTTGCATAGGTTGCGGATTGGCCGGGAATTACATATTGATTGCTCCAGCTGTTCGAGCTGGCATCCAAGCTGGTAATATTAATTTCATTATTGCCATAACCAAGATAACTCAAGTACAGGGTACCGTTGACAACGGCCAATGACGGCGGTTTGGCCGAGGTCATTCCCGTTGGCAGCTGGTTCCAAGCAGAACCCCAGGTCACCCCACCATCACTACTTGAATTCCAATAGATATAGTTATCTCCATTACCCTGCACAGCCATATAAACCGTGTTGCCAATCCTGGCCAGGGCAGGCGTAGCTGGAGAGGATCCCCCATCCAAAGGAGACCAGGGGGTGGGAGCACCGAGGCCACCCAGGGCCGTGGCTTGATCTGGCGTGATCGAATAGGAAGCAGACAAAGTGCCAGTGGTGGCATCCACCCAAACCACTCCTAAGGCATCGCCACGATCGATCAGTTGCGGGCTGAACTTGCTGCTAAAGGACGCTGCATCGGTTCCGTCGCCGAGGGCTGTGGGCGTACTCCAGCTAGATGGCGTATTGCTATTGGGATCCCAGCTGCTCAGGCTTAGGGTGGGAGTAGCAGCTGTGTTGAGGAAGGCGAGATAAAGCCTGCCATTAAAATAGGCAAGCGAAGGGGCCAAGTTGGAAGCCAGACCAGATTGGGTCGCCGTCAGATCGGTCCAACCAGTCCAGGTCTGCCCAGCATCGCTGCTTTGGGCAAACCACAAACTGGTCGCTCCATCGCCCTTGACAACCGCATAGAGAAGGTTGCCAACACTGATGATCGCCGGTTGCGCATCGCTGAGCCCACCCGATACAGCTAAGCCAGGTAGCGCAGTCAGGGGCTGGCTGGATGTATTAACGGGGGAGAGATAGCCAAAACCGGAACCAACTGGAAGCTCCTGGGTCAAGCGCCCGTAGAGAACACCGACAGTGCTGCCGGCCCCCTGGCTGGTAGGGCTCAGATCCTGGTTAAGCAACAGGGCAATGTCCGCAAAACCATCGCCATTGATATCACCAGCTGCAGAAATCTGGGTGTCGTTGCTAACCGTAAAAGAGTAAAAATTGTAGGGGTAATCCGCTAGCACTTCCTGGGTATTGGCCCCAAGCTCTAGACGCACCGTGGTAAGAACAGGGCCGGCCTGGATCGAGATGAAGTCTCCATACCCATCACCATTGAAATCACCGATCGAGCGAAGGGATGCCTGGTTGGTTTTCGCCAAACCATCAAGCATGTAACCGGTGTTGCTGGCAAGCTTGTCGAGCTGGAGATTGGTGATTGCCTCTAGATAGGGATGGCCCCAGGTTAGGTAGGCACTGCCATTGGGACCTGACCCCAGGGGGATATCGGCCAAGCCATCCCCATTGATATCTCCTGCGCCAAAGGTTCCCTGACCAGTATTGGATGACAACCCATCGCCCAATTCAGTTAAAAGGGAAGCCGTGAAGCTGGAGCCAGATGCCTGCTTGATGTGGCCGGCGGATCCTTTCGCCACATTGCCACTACCGAGATTATTGACATCCTTGGAATCGATTAGATTGTCACTACCAAATAATACATAGCCATTGCCAGCGCCACTACTGGCATTAAAGGCCTGAATCAAAACATCGTCGTAGCCATCATTATTCGTGTCTCCTAAATTGACCAAGCCATTGCCGAAATGATCCTGGGCCTGGGCGCCATAAAGGGTGAGGCCACTGGCAAGGTGTGCCAAATATTGGTTGTCGCCCAGGGTTGATTTGGGTTGGGAGCTGGTATCAATGAAATAGACAGCTCCCGAGCCACCTGTCTGATCAGCGCCCACGGCAAGGATCGCGGCCTTGTTGGTGTTAGCTAAATCACCAAAAGCAAGGCTACTGCCAAAGCCAGAGGCTCCCAGCACATTCCAGGGGTTCGGCCCGTAATAGGTGCTGGATGCATTGGCAGGTGCGGGACTGGTACTGGAGGAATTAAAGAGATAAACGGCACCGACCGCACTCACCTGCAAAGCTTGGTTATTAAAAACAGTTGCCTTGGCAATCGTATCAACCTGCAGGGCCTTGAGATTCTGCATGTAGGTTGTTTCTTCGCCCCCATTCTGCTTCTGTGCCGACTTGTCCTGGCTGACAATATCAACAAAGGCACTGGCAGTAGTTCCATTCGCAGTCGAAACATTGGTGGGCAAATCGCCTGTGCCTGGCAACTGGATCTTGATCAGGGCACCATCACCGTAAGTATCACTAGGCTTCATGCTGCCATTGGTCACCTGTTGCTGCACCCCCTCGGTGCCGCTATAGACCATGGCGGCACAAACACCTGGGGCCGATACGGCCATCGCACCGGAAGTACTATCGACCGCGATGGCACTACCAAATTGGCTGCCCCAATAGATCGTGGTGGCCGTGCCGCTGAGCTCGAGGCTGGTGGCACTGCCTCCCGTGCCGAGAATGGGATCGGAGAGCGTGGAAGCCACACCGGTGCCCCAGGTCTGGGAGGAACTGGTATAGCTGTAAAGGGCTCCGATGGGCTGGAGATTGGTCGCGTCGTTGGGGTTGAGTTGACTCAGATAATTGGGAGCACCAATCCAAAGGGTTTTACTGCTGCTGTTGTAGGCAAGCGCAGATCCGAAACCCGCTGCACTGCTGTTATCGGGCGAAGAAGCTGAGGATGGGGCGAGGACGGTAACATAGTTGCCAATGCCATTGGGATTGGCCAAATTGAGGATCGTGTTGCCATTCGCTGAAGTGAGATTAGCGGCAATCCAATTGCCATCGATGATATAAACACGGCCGCCACCGTTGGCCTGGGGAGCGGCAATGACAAGATCATCAACGCCATCGTCATTAACATCAGCCACCAGCATCGTCTGACCAAAGTTTTCACCCCAACCCACGGTGGGATCGGCTTGGATCAGCAAGCCGCCCGCACTGCTGGCATTGTATGCCGCCCCCAAAAGGGGCAGGTTGGGGACATCGGGTGAAAAATTCGATTGGGACAGAGCATTGAGCCAGGTGCTAGGCGCCTGGGCCGACGTACTGCTGGGTATGCCTTTGGTGGACTGGCCCGTATATTGAATCCAGATCCGACCAGCAGGATTGCTAGCGGCATTGATGGATTGGGGTTGGGCAATCGCCAACCAACCATTGGTGATGCCACTGCTGGCAAAGGAGCCAACCACCTGGGACGTGCCGAAGCTAGGGGCTGGCGTTGCCACGGAGCCACTGCCGGCAGCGGCTGCGGCAGTGGAAGAACTCGTGAGAATTTCACCGCTATCGATGTATTTAAGCTGCAGGGGAGCCTGCTCGATGACAGATGCAGTGGCTAAGACTTTACTACGCTTTTGTGATGCAGCCAACTGGCCACTGCTAAGCGTATCGGCGCTAAGGACTGAACTTACTTTCTGATTAAGAACGACAGGCGATGGGCTTGAGATTTGATAACTTACCGATGGAGATCCCGCACTTTGTTCGACAAAATTGAGCGTGTATGTGGCAGTATATTGATCAGCATAATAAGAATTTGGGTTCGAGTTAGTCGCGGCATGGGGCAGTTGGTCTTTCGAAATCAGCAGATTAAAGGACGGCGCGTCCGTCATAACGGTATACAGGAAATTATCAGCCGTCGCGAAGGGTTGCAACGATTGCAAACTATTGCCACCCAACAGAACTTGCTCGGGCGTCAACTGAAGGGTTGCCTTGCTGTTATCTTCGTTATTCGTCAGCGTCACCGTCACGCCTGTCAGCCGATCATTGGCAAGATTGGTCGTAAGGGCCGAAGTGGGTATGGCAATCACCAAGGCATCCTGAACTCCCTTAGGCGGTGCAGCGCTCGGAAGGGTCGCCTGAACTTGAAGGCTGGGGTTGAAATTGGAAGCCGGGGTCCAGCTGCCACCGCCCTTGCCATCCGGCGTGAAGGTGGAGTAGTAGGTGCCGAGTAAGGCATCATTGGGGTTGACTTTGCGGGCATACCAATGGGCATTCACGCCACCAGGGATTGCACCAAGATCGGGGGTGTGGTTGGCAATGCCATAACCAGCTGTTGACAACAAACCGAGGGCATCAGAGGCGGAAGGAGCAGGCCACAGGCCGCTGGTGTTGGCGGTGATGTCGACACTGGAGAGGGCCTTGCCGTAGAAGGCCAACTGATCAATGGCACCCCCCACATTGTTCGCCAGGAGAACAGCTTGATCATTGGGGCTGACCGGCGCATAGGCATCCAGCACATTGACTTGACTGGCCACGAGCTTGTTGTCCACATACAGCGTTGCCGTACCGGACATACCGGGTAACTGGGTGATATTGCCTTCTACGTTGTAGCTTTGGTAAGCGGGCAGATAAGAGGCCACCACGTAGTGCCAATTGCCATCACGAAAATCCGAGGAACTAGCCAGTTGAGCGGAGGACAGGCTGGTATTCGCGCCGACGTCAAAGACGAAGTGGCCATCGCTATTCACCGAAACCGCTGTACCTGGAATCACCGTGAAGTCAAGCTTATAACCCGAATAGCTTTCGCTGGTCAAAGCACTCGGTGTTGCGCTGGTGGTGGCGCTTGGCGAGGGAGCTAATGAGAAATTAACCTTGGCTTCCCCTGTTTTAAGTTGAAACTCCCATAGGTTATTGAACATTGTCGACAGGGAATTACTCGCTGTGACCGTGCTATTTAAAACCAATCCCTCATTAAGAACAGCAGAGCTCGTGTCTAACGCAATGGCATTGAGACTGGAATTTGGCTGATTACCAACGGAATCAATCGCTGTGCTGAACTGCAGCTGGGTGAGGGGCACTTGGGCGATGGTGGAGGCAGACGTGCCATTGAGACCCTGCAGATCAGCGCTGTTCAGGGAGTAGGCCTGCAGGAAGCTATCCACACCCGCAAGGGTGGAGCCACTGACAAAATTATTGATCTGCACAGCATTGCTATAGAGGTTGCTGCCACCAGTGCCACCTTCAATGGCCGTATCATTAGCCCCTTGGGCGAGCACAGCCCAACCCCAGCCATACACGGTATTGCCAGGATCAGACACTGTGCTTGGGATCGGTGCCAGGCCCCTCGCTGCTGCTTCGCTGTAGGTGATTTGATTCACCACAAAGCTGCTGGTCAGCAGCCAATTGGCCGGGGCCGTCGGTTCGCCAATGGCCCCACTGGATGGTTGGCCCAAGGCCACGAGGCCAGCCCCATTGGCATTGGAATCGGACTGCACCTGGGCCCAGAACTCAATAGTGTATGGAGTGGTGGGCAACCCAGGGGTAGAAACCAGGGTGGAAGCTTCAACATTTTGACTGGTATTGATGCTGTATGTGCCCGTGCCGTTGGTTGGATTAACCGTGTTGATGGCCGTAATGATTGTGCCGGGGGCGATGCCCGGACCGCTGATCTGATCACCCACATACAGATGGCCTTGGGTGAGCGAAATAACCGTCAGCAGCGTGTCCGTTATGGAGCCAGTGAACGTGCAAACACCCACATTTGGCGTGCCAATCATGCCAGTACTTGCAACAGATTGGCTGGCATTAAGGGTATAGCTGCCCGTACCATTGCTGGGATTGCCTGGAGTGACGGCCGTAATGATTGTTCCGGCGGCTATGCCAGGGCCACTAATCACATCACCAACATTCAAACTCCCCTGGGTCAGAGATGTTACGGTAAGCGTGGTGGTTGTGATGCCGTTGCTACCAGTGCTGCTTTTGATCGAGCCCGTGAACAGGGCAATCGGATCGGGAATGCTGGTGAGATCGCCGGCGGCGATGTTGTTGAGGATCTGGCTAATGGAGCTGTTTCGCGTGCCCATGCCCGTGGTCAACACGCCGGTGCCATCGCTGTTTTGAACGGCGCTTGCCTGGGAGGCGGGAAGGGCCCCTTGGATTGCAAAGGAGAGCCCCGTATCCGAGGCGATAGTGGCCGTTGTACTGGTGTCTTTTGTCGCCCCAATATTGATGGCATTCACGCCAGCTTGCAGATGTCCCAAGTCCAAATAAATCGAAGGCTTATCGTTGAGAACACTTTCGCGGTAGGGAGTACGCACATCCTGGCTCCAACTGATCACTGGAGTTTCAACCATCAAACCATTCGCACCTGCCGCTAAGAGGGACAAGGAAGCGACGCTGATATCGTCGATGTCTAAACCCACATCCCTTGTGGGATCCCAGGGTATGGTTTGGATTGTGGATTGGCCGTTGGCATCGGCAAACAGGTCAGCCCACTGATAACTCTGAAGATTCGGATTGGGATTCAGCCAGCCCACTTTGATGCTCGTGGGAATGGGCGTTGAAATTGAACCAGAGGAACCAAAGCTTTCAACCGCCCCCTTAATCGCGGCGATGGAGGCCTCGGTCCAGACCAACAGGGTGCGCTCCTGGCCGGATTGGTTCGGATCAGCAACGTTGACAACCTGCAGGTTGCGGATGATGGCGCCTTTGGGATGGTAAAGCTCCGCCAGATCGGGAGCGACCCAGGTATTGCCGCCGGTGTTAATGCGATAGTTGATCCTTTGGTCCCCATAGAACGCGTCCATGAAGGCCTGGAAGTTGTCCGCAGCAGAGCTGCTGCCCATGGGGATGACAGGATCGGATGCCTCCACCCAGGCCACAAACGTTTTGTTTGCATAGGTGGATGAGGCTGGGCCGGCAATTGTCGCCGCCGAAGGAGCGCTAGCGGCAGTGAAAAGAATGTCGCGGTTGGTAAAAATATCTTCCGTGGCCAGGTCTGCGGCGGTTGTCGCTGCTGCTGGTGTAAAACCAGGGCCGGTCGACTTGAGCAGGCCATTGAGATACACCAATGATTGGGTGCCGTTGGCATCGGTGGCGACATAGGTGACGCGGTTCTGAACCGGCCAGGCACCCATGGAGCTGTAGAGGGGCAGCTGGTCGCTGAGACCAGCCGAGAGATAAACACCGGCATTGGCCGCTCCCGATTGGCCCGAGAACTGCTCGTCCTCTACAAAGTTGTTGAGGGCCAGGGACTGGGGATTGACCGCGTAGACCGGCGGGGCCGTATTCGCTGGCAAGGAGCTAACAACGGCCTCGGGCAATTCCAGCTGAAGACTGAAGCCATTGGACGAGGCTGCGGCGGAGCCAGTATCAGCAACAAAGAGCAGGGGCCCGCTCAGCTCAACCCGTTGAATCACGCCGGCATTTAGATAGACCGTGGCAGTAACATCAGGATTGAGAGGGGCTATGACCTGCTGCGTTTGATTCAACAGCTTGAACGCCACATCGGAATAGATATAGGTGGCGTTATTGTTGGCCGGCTGGGGCTCGGTTTTGGCGGTCTTGGGGTTGTACTGGGGGTAGTTGACAGCGGCCGGCTGGCTGGCGGATGGGACGCTAATTGTTTGGATGCTTTGGATCGACTGAATCGCAAGGGGCGACTGGCTACTGGCCGACTGCATGCCGTCCACATTCAGCAGACTGATTGCAACGGCACCAGAGGGGACCGTGATCAGGGGCAGGTTGGCAAAGGGATTGCCGGCAAGGTTATCGTCAGAACTGGGCGGATTGGCGATTCCCGTTGTGAACACATCCAGCAGAAGGGCATAGGTGCTATTCAGGCCGGTCGCACTGGTCTGGGGCAGGGCCAGGTAGTTGCCCGCGCGGGTGATTTTGAACGTGGTGGGGTCAATGGATCCCTCCGATACGGTGAAGCTGGCCAAGGCCGCATCCTGGAGGCCACCCTTGATGGTGACGCCAAGAATGGCAACATTGCTGTAGGAGCCATCGTTCAACCCCGATCCGGCATTCACAAGGGTGAGCGGCAGGCTGGCAAGGTCACTATTGGTTGCATTGAGGCCTAGCCCATAGGTGCTCAGGCTGATTAGCTTGAGTCCGCAGTCGCTAGCTGCCGTATTCACCCCAGCCAAAACCAGCTCACTGGAGCCATCAAGACTCAGAATAGAGACATCGTTACTGAGATTTGCTGCCGTTGGCAAACTATCAGACTGCCAAGGGTACCAATAGCCTTCTTCCGTCAGGAGAGGTGAAGAATAAGCAAGTTGCTTGATTTGCAGGGCATTGGGTGAGTCGGAATTAGCATAGCTCAGAATCAAACCATTGGAACTATTCGTGAGCCCAACACCGGAGCCGCTAGCCGCCGCAAAAGTGCCTTGATTAGGATAATAGAGCCCTTTATTAGTTTGCGACGATCCGGCACTCGATGTGATGTAGATTTCATCACTCGGAGTTGCGATTGTTCCTCCTTGATAGGCGATAAAGGTTTGATCCTGGTAAGACGTTACAGCTAGGGGCCCGGATGCTGTTTGGAAGCCTGAGGTCGTATTGGATTGGATATGGACAGGAGAGGTCCAATCATTGGACGATTCCGGGGTTGCTGAAGTGGTCTTGAGAATCTGATCGGCAGAATCATTGGAGACGTAGTAGACCGTCAAATTCTGGCTCGATTCCACCGTTTCGGCGACCAAGCTTGCGTAGGCAGCTGATTGCCCAGGAATCACATATTGGTTACTCCACGAGTATGAACTGGGATCAAGCCTGGTAATATTAATTTCATTATTGCCATCGCCAAGATAACTCAAGTAAAGGATGCCATCCACAACCGCCAAAGAAGGCGGCAGCACAGATGTCATGCCGCTCGGCAGCTGCTGCCAGTACGACCAGGTAAGGCCACCATCAGTGCTGAAATTCCAATAGATGTAATTGTCATTTTGACCTTGGACCGCGCTATACACGGTGTTGCCATTGCGAGCCAGAGCCGGTGTGGCTGGAGATGATGGGATGCACAAGTCAGACGAGGCGCTTGATCCCACCAGGCCACCAAAACCAGCCACTCCCACTGGTCTCGCTACTGGGGTGGACTGGGACGAGAGGTCGCCAGAACCAAGATAGATATTGTTAGCAGTGGAGGGGGTATAGGTATAAGGGGTGGCGCTGCCTGGCTGGCTACCGTTATAAACGGTTTCACTCGTTGTAGCCGCCTCAGTGGTGGTCTCACTTGGATAGACCCCGTCGGCATTGGAATCGGTTTGGGTCTCTGCTGTATGGGAGCCGGAGCTAAAGCTATGGTAGTAACTGATCAGAGGCATAAACCCTCCCAAGGGCAAGGCCGCGCCAGCGGCAATATAAAGTTTATCTTCGAGGCTCCCCTTTTCTGCGCCTTTGAGATATTTTTCCAGCTTATTCTCTACCTTAAGCTCAATGCCAATCACGCTATGGTAGAGGGCCCGCATGATCAGCTCAGTTTCATTCTGGATACCAGAACTATTTTCCGTATTCAGGCCTTTAATAGCTTGCAAAGCAACGGGCGTGGTTACCGCCAGGGCGGTTCCATAAATAGCGTTGAACCAATTAAGCACTTTATATCCTAATTTATGCTGGTCACCAATACCTGAATTTTCTTCGCCCGCAGCCCTTTCGCCTGCAGTTTTAGGCGTGCTCGGGAACCAAGATCCGAGGACCAATTTATACATAATAGACTTACCGCCCTTGCCTATCGCGCCAATCGCCCCATAAGCCGCTTTTCCCATTTTCTCAACATTACCCACCATGCCGGAGTAGTACCCAAAATCCGCAATCCAGCTAGGGATATTCTGTTCATTTGTAACCTGCTGGCTCCACATGTAGCCGATAAAATCAGACAGTGTCACCTTGATGGAATTGCCGCCCGGAGCGATATAGCGCATGCGCCCCATTAAATCGATACCAACGGATTCCTGGGTAACAACCTGCTGAAGTTTTTGGCTCGGATTGAGAGCAACGTTTGCCATAAGACCACCTGAGCCTTGATACACATACTGGGAGACCAGCATGCCGCCCAGTCCGACATAACCTGTGAAACTAAAACCACCCTCGCTCCCATCGGCAAGAGCTTTGCTCCGCAGAGAATTACCATGTTCAGTATCTCCATAGCCGAATGACAACTTCATCGTGTTGTTACTCGTTAAACCAGCGCCAATATTTCTGATTCCAAAAGAGCCCTCCCAACGGAATTGCGCACTATTATGGCTAGACCCTGCCTCCAAATTAGCCGTTGCCCCGTGGGCAATCGAGCCTCCATGCCCATGGCCGGCTGACTCCTCGTGCTTCGATAAAAGGAACTGAAACTCCCAACGCGTCAAGTTGGAACCAGAGATCATGCCGGCGCGCCATTGGCCGCTTTTGCCCCAAGACCCCGCTAATTTTCCGGTGTAATTACCTGCTTGCGAGTCATTAACGCCGCCAGAGCCACCCTCTGAGCTGGAGGCTGTCAGCAGGGTGGGAGTGGGTTGCGAGCTGCCATTGGTGGGCAGCTGTTGCCTGGAAAGTTGGGTATTCCCACCAAGGGGGATGGGGGAGGCAGCGATCGCCGAGGGCGCCGGGGCCGCCGTGATGGGCGCGCTGAAGTTTGATCCAGCGCTGTTGAGAACGCCCCAACCCGGGGTGGAGGCGCTGGCCGCCAGGCTGAACGGGGTGGTGTACAGGTCGCTATCGGGCCTCTCCCCCGACAGGCTGGCCTCCACCTTGGCGGCCAAGACGTCGGCCGAGGCCTGGCCCAATTGGTCGATCAAGGTGCTGGATGGCGTTTCGGCCTGGCGTTTCTGCACCACCAGGGAAAAACCTCCCGCGGACCCAAGAGCCGGCACGATCGAGAAGGCCTGCTCATCAAGCTGGTCGTTGGTCAGCTGGATCGGCACCGACCAAGTCAGTTCGCCAGAGCTGTCCCACTGGCCGAAGCTGGCAAAGATTTCGGCATTGCGGCCTGATCCCACCCGATAGGCGAGCACGATGCCCGGATTGAGCCCCTGGGAACCTGGACTGCCCGTGCTGGCCTGGGCCCCTGGCCAGAGCTGATCCAGGTAAAGCGCCTGCAGCTTTTCGCCACCAAAGGCCAGGGGCACGGTCTGACCCTGGGCCCAGACCTGGGCCTGGGAATCCCACTGGCACTGCCAGATGGCCCCGTTGTCCGCCAGGAACCCATGGGCGACGCCGTTGGCGTCATTGACCACCTGGATGCTGCTGGCGTAGGGCATGGCAACGTTTTTTGATTAATTAGTGGTTCGAACTTACAGCACATCTGCTTCTGGCCATACCCCCTATTCAGGGGGGGCAAGCAAACTCACGAATCGCGGAATTTCTTCGGCTTCGCTTTTACGCCCCAAGCCAATGTGCTTCCCGAACAGAACGCTTGCGTTATATGCAATAACTTACCCGGCCGCATCAATTGCTATTCTTTGATCTTCGCTGCCTCGTCTATTGCCACCTACCAACATCTTGCCAGGACAAGGGTAGCCTCCTTGACTGCACAGTAGATTCGTCTTTCAGTTGAAGACTAAGGCCACTAAATTGGGCTGACTCTTTAGCTATTTTGGCTCCCAGAAGACAGTGCCCACGGCCGGAGTGCGCTGTTCGCTTGATAACCCTTCGGCCCTAGCTGCCCTGCCAGTTAGAACATGCCTGACCCACGTCTCGCTATCAAGTGAGAAGTCAATAATCAAGACAGCACACATCAATCAAGGCAGAGCGCTGGCTGGGGCCTGCCTTGATCCAGTGGGCTTGGGCCTCAGGTCTTTAGGGCTCAGTGAGGGAACCCTGGGCCCGGAGCAGGCCCCGCTCCAGGGCTGCGCCCACCAGCTGGGTGCGGTTCCTCACGTCGAGCTTGCCTAACAAGTTATTTGTATATTCCCGAGCCGTGCTTTCGGCGATGCCAAGACGGCCAGCGATCTGGCGATTGGTTAAGCCCCGGCCAATCTCGGCGAGGGTTTCCTGCTCCCGAGGGGTCAACTTCAGCTCAGGCGCATAGGCTTTCGCCCTCTCCTGGAGGATCCAGGGCAAGGCCGGATCTTCATAGCGCTGGCCTAAGGCGATCGCTTCGAGGGCGCCTATCAGGCAGCCGGAGCCGAAACTTTCGATCCGCAACAGGCCGTCAACCTGGCCAAAGGGAAACTGGCCGGGCTGAAGCCACTCGGTGGAGGCAACCAGGAGCAGCACCAACGGGGGCGTCGGCAGTCCGCCCAGCTCCGCCACCAGGGCTTCGCCATGGTCGGGGGCGATTGAATCAACGGCGATCAGCAGGCAGCGTTCCGGCTGGCTGGCAATCACCGCAACCACCTCTTCGGCGGTGATGCAGCTGCCGATCATCTTCGGCACGTCTGCTGTGAGGCCCGCCCTGGCCATCAGGTGGGCCTCGAGCCAGGAGCCGGAAGCCCCCACCAGGCTCCAGGGACGCAGCAGGGCGTTGACGCGTTCAGCGCGGGCCCGGAAGCCCTGATCGCCCAAGTTGAACTTCATGGCTGACCCCCTGGATCGCGGCGACGGCAGCCGATCAGGCCGCCAGCGCCAGCTCAAACTCGCGCCGATCGGCGCTCACCGCCCGCTCAAACACCTTGCAGAACACCTTGACGACCCGATCGCCGGAGTCGATCTGCTCGAGCGGATCCTTGCGCAGGCGGTGGCGCAGGCAGCAGGCCACCACCCGGGCCACATCCTCTTCGGCCACCTCCTGGCGGCCCTCAAAGGCGGCCAGGGCCCGGGCTGCCCGGTTGGTGACGATGTCGCCACGCAGGCCGTCCACATCGAGCTCGCCGCAGATGGCCGAGATGCGCAGGCGCAGGTCGTCGTCGATGGCCACCTGGGGCAGCAGTTGCTGGGCCGCCACCACCCGGGCCTGGAGGGCGTCCTGGGTTCCCTGCACCGCGTCATTGAAGCGGTCGGGGTCCTGGTCGAAGCTGGTGCGCTGGTCCACCACCTGCACCCGCAATTCCGGTTCGCGCACGGTGCGCACTTCCACGCTCATGCCAAAGCGGTCGAGCAGCTGGGGGCGCAATTCCCCTTCCTCGGGGTTGCCGGAGCCAATCAACACAAACCGGGCCGGGTGCCGCACCGACACCCCTTCCCGCTCCACCGTGTTCCAGCCCGAGGCGGCCGAATCGAGCAGCACGTCCACCAGGTGGTCATCGAGCAGGTTCACCTCATCCACGTAAAGCAGGCCCCGGTTGGCCTTGGCCAGCAGGCCCGGTTCAAAGGCGCGCACGCCCTCGCTCAGGGCCTTTTCAATGTCGATCGTGCCGCAGAGCCGATCTTCGGTGGCGCCCAGGGGCAGGTCCACCATCGGCACCTGGCGCGGTTCCACCGGCAGGGTTTCGCCCGCTTCGGCCCGCTGGCGCACCTCGGCGCTCTGCAGGTCGGGATCGTCGGGGGAGCTGTTGTAGGGATCACCCGCCACCACAGGGATCTCGGGCAGCAAATCGGCCAGCGCCCGGATCGTGGTGGATTTGCCCGTGCCCCGGTCGCCCATGATCATCACGCCGCCAATGCGCGGATCGATCACATTGAGCAGCAGGGCGAGCTTCATCTCTTCCTGGCCAACGATGGCGGTGAAGGGGAAGACCCGGCGCTTGCGGGCTGGTGTCACGGTGGGCTGGCTAGGTGGTGTCGCGATTGTTTCACAGCTGGTTAGGCCGGCTGGCCCCTGGCCCTGGCCCCACGAGCGCGGACTAGGGCTGGAGCAGCCCTGGCCCCTAGGGCCTGACCACTCCCGGAGCCACTACTGGAGTCGCTAGCGGCGCGTGCGCTGGTGAGCTGGCCGCCGGGTTGGCAGACGGGCTGGCGGGCGGGGCCAGGGGCAGCAGGCTGAGCACCTGGGGCGGGGTGGCATCAGCCGGATAGATCAGCCGCAGCCGCAGCTGCCGTTGCCCCCCCGGGGCCAAGGTCACCGTGCCCAGCCTTGGCCCCTCCTGGCCCGAGCGCAGCACCAGGTGGAAGCCTTCGCGGCCCAGGGGTTTGCCCTCGGGGCCATCGAGGCCAGCCACCTCAACGGTGCCTCTGAACCAGATCGAACCGCCGGGCCCCTGGCGAAACTTCAGGCCGCCCAGGGGTTTGTCGCCCTTGAAGGGCGATTCCAGGGCCAGCTGCAGGCTCACCGGCCGGGCCGTGTCGTTGCGCAGGGGCAGGCGCAGGTCGTATTCAACCCCGTAGTTGCCATGGGCGGCCCAGGCCGTGCCGGGGTAATAGGCCTTGAGCTCCGCCGTTTGCACCTGGCCGGTGCCATGGCTGCCACGCACCAGGGAGCTGATCGGCCAGGAGATCGGCGCCCGGCTCACCGAGAGCCAGGGCTTGCCCGGATCGGTGATCTGGCCCCGCCAGAGGCTGCCGATCTGGACGCCACTGACCCGGGAATAGGCGAAGGAGCCCTGGCTGCCCCGGGGGGTGGCCGTGAGCTCCTTGGGGCTGGCGGGGCCATTGAGCAGGGCCTGCCACACCTCCGCTGCCGGCGGCTGGTCGCCGCCGACGCTGGCCAGGGTGGCCAGGCTGAGGGGACCACTGCTTTCGAGCCTCAGTTGCAGGTTGATGCCATTGAGCAGGGGGCTGAGGCCCTTCACCGGGATCGGCAGCACCAGCAGGGGGGTGAGCTGGCCGGCCGGCAGGCTCCAGCGCTGGGGCAGCTGGGGACTGGTCTGCTGGCTGAGCAATTCCGTTGTGACCCGACCCCCCGGGCCGGCGTAGGTGCTGCCGTCCTGGGGCAGCAGGGGGGGCAGGGGCAGGAAGGGGGCAGAGGCCTGGCCTGGGGCGGTGCCCTGGGACAGGGACGTGGATCCCGAGAGCAGCCGCAGTTGCACCGGCGCCGCCTGGCGCGGCATCGCCACCACCGCCAGCCAGAGGGTGGACTCCAGGGCCTGGGGGGTGCCGGCGTACACATGGTGGCTAAACAGGTCGAAGCGACCGTTCAGGGGCAAGTTGAGGTGGGCATCGGGGAAGGGCCGGCCCTTCCCCTCGAAGGTGGACAGCAGGATCCCGGGCTCCAAGATCAGTTCCGGGTTGTTGTCGTTGACCATCAACACCGAATCCAGCCCCCCGGGCAGGGGGGCGACCGCTTGGGTCCTCAGCACCGTTGCAGCCGCGGCCGGGCTGGTCGCTGGGGCCACCAGGGGCTGGGGCGCCGGCGGAACCTGGGCAAGCAGGAGCGGAATCATGGACGGGCCACGCCGGCGGGGCCAGCAGGGGCAACGGCAAGCGGGGGCTTGGCTGCAGCCTCCTTGGCGGCGGCGGCCGGCTCCTTGATCAGCACCCGGGACACTTCTGCGGCCATCGAGCGGATGAGTTCGGTCGAGCGGGGGTCATTGAATGGGCCCTTCACCATGAAGGCCGCCACGGCCCGCTGGCCATTGGGCAGTTCGATCAGGGCCCCATCGGCATAGGCGATGCCGATATCGCCGGTTTTGTTGAGCACGGTGATGCCCTTGGCCCGTAGCTCCCCATCGGGGGGGTAGGTGCTGCTCCCCGTCACACCGCGCAGCACCCCGGCCGGGATCAGGGTGCGGGTCACGGTGCGGCCCATCACCTCCCGGAACAGGTCCCGGGCCCGGGGGCTGAGCCGCTCGCCGGTTTCGACTAGGGCGATCGTGCGGGCCAGGTCGCGGCTGCTGGTGGTGTTGGTGCCACCCAGATCCGGCAGCCAGTTGTTGACCTTGGTGGCGGTGAGGCCCAAGGAGAGGAAACGGGCATCGATCCTGGCCTTACCGCCCAGCCGCTTGATCAGCAGGTTGGTGGCGGTGTTATCGCTGACCCGGATCATCTCGGCCGCCGCCTCGTAGACGGGGAAGCGGGTGCCTAGGGGACTGCCGCCCATCCAGCCCGCACCGCCGCCGACCACCTCCTTGGTGAGGGGCAGGGGTTCGTTCCAGCGCAGCAGGCCGCGGTCCACGTCCTCCATGGCGGCCAGCAACACCGGGGTCTTGATTGAGCTGGCGGCGGGCATGGGCTCATTGCTGCGCAGCTGGGCAAAGCGCCCGTCATCGAGGACCAGCACAAAACCGGTCGCTTTGAGATCCTTGTGGACCGCCGCCAGCCGGGCCCAGGCCTGGCTGAGGCCAGTGAGCTCCAGATGGGGCTCGAAACGCCCGAGGGGCAGGCCCTGGGGCAGGGATTGCAGGGGAGAGGCCGAGGTGGGCAGGGCCCGGGGGGCATTGATGGAGCCACTGGCCAGGCGCGGGGCCAGGAGTTTGAGGGCCGTGCCGGTGATCACGCCGAGGCCAATGCCCATGACCAGCAACCGCAGCACCAGCCTGAGGGGCTGGCCCCAGCTGCCGGATCCGGAGCGGGCAGGGCGACTGGAACTCACGAATCGCCTGGCAAACCACTAGTTGGCTCGACCCTAAGGGGTCCTGGGGGTGGTTGCCCAGCGCAGCTGTCGCACCATGCCGCGAATCAAGGCCACCTCACCCTCGCGAATCTGGGCCCGCTGCAGCAGGCCCCGCAGCTTGGCCATGCGGGCGTGGGCCGTGTGGGGATGGAGGAAGCCCACGTCCAGCAAGAGGTCTTGGGCATCGGCCAGGCTGGCCTCCAGGGCACCCCGCAGGCTGGTGGCACTGCTCCCAGGGCTGGTCTCCAAGCTGCCAGCGGTGACTGGCCCGGCCCCAGGGGGCGCCACGGCCGCCGGGATGCGGCGTAACTCATGCAGGCAGATCGCCACCGCATGGGACAGATTCAAGGAGGCGTAGTCGGCGCTGCTTTCAAGGCGCAGGATCTTGCCCGCCTGCAGCAGTTCGTCGTTACTCAGGCCCCGATCCTCCCGGCCGAACACCAGGGCCACCGGGGCCTGGGCTGCAGCAGGACTGGGGCCAACGCCAAGACTGGGGGGTTCGCCGGGGCTGGGGGATTCGCAAGGGCCGATGGCAAGGCCAGGGCCTTCTTCCGGCTCGATCAGCCAGCCCAGGGCCGAGCCCGGACCCTCCAGGGGCAGCTCTTCGCGCTCGAGCCGGCCGCTGGTGGCGACCACCCGGCGGCAGTCGGCGATCGCAGAGGCCAGGTCGGGGTAGGTGGCCGCCTGCTCCAGCTGGGCCTGGCCATGGACCGCCATGCGCCGGGCTTCCTCCCCGAGGGGATTGCAGCGGGGGGCCACCAGGCGCAGCTGGGCGATGGCGAAATTGGCGCAGAGCCGGGCGACGCTGCCCACGTTCAAGGGACCGGCCGGCTCAACCAGCACCACCACGATCGCCGGGCCGGAATGGGCGCCTGCCAGCCTTTGCGGGAACGATTGGGCTAGCGGCCCGGTCCCCCTGGCAAGCCCCCCCGGGGGACCGGGCTCCCCGTCGCCGGCAGGAGGGGCCGAAGCCTGGGGGGTGGCGCTCACGAGAGCGTGTGCAGGTAGGCCAGGAGATCGGCCATCGCCTGGGGTTCGGGCTGGAAGCGGGGCATGGGCGGGGTTTTGCCACTCACCACCTGCTGGATCAGCTGGCGATCGTTCTTGCGGGCCCGCACGCCATGGAGATTGGGCCCCACCAGGCCCTGGGCACCGATGCCATGGCAGCCCGCGCAATTGATCAGGAAAAGCTGGCCGCCGTTGTCCGCCGAACCAGCCAGCTGCAAGGTGCTGCGGGTGTAGGGGTCGCTGCGGGCCGCCGGCAGGGCCACCACCATCAGGATCACCACCGTGGCCGCGGCGGCGAGCAACACCATCGCCGTCACCAGGCTGCGCTGACGGGGCCCCGCAAGGGCAGGGCTGGCTTGGCTTTGGTCTGGGGCTTGGACCGGGTCAGGGGCTTGGACCGGGTCAGGGGCCGGGGCGGAGGCGGAGGGCGGGGCGATCAAGGTTCTTGCCAGGCTGTAAAGCGGCCGCCGGGGCCATGGGAAGATTCTGCAACCCCAGTCGACCCACCGGCCATGATCGAACCCCTGCTCTGCGGCATCGTGCTCGGTCTGATCCCAGTCACCCTGGTCGGACTGTTTGTGGCCGCCTGGAACCAATATCGCCGCGGAAGCGCCCTCGGCGGCTGAAGCCTGGGGCCCAGGCCCTGGATTGATTTCCATGGGGGCATGGGCTTCAGCGTTGGGGCCTTCGAGTTCTCTCCAATTCGTTGGTCAGCGAGCCCAAGCAGGGCGGCACCAGCGGGCGAAGTTTTGGTTGGGCCAGCTCTGGCCGGGGCCGCCGGTGGGCTGATGACCTTCAGTTCAGGACGCCCGCAGGCGCAGTTGCAGCAGGGTGCTGCTGCCGTAGCGCCGCTGGTCCTTCAACTCCCAGCCCGCCGGGACCACGGGGATCGCCAGGCTGGAGCATTCCCAGAGCATCAGCCCCTCGGGCCTGAGCCAGCCGCCGCCGGCCACGGCTTCGGCCACGGCGCCATAGAGGCCAGCAGCGTAGGGCGGGTCGGCGTAGATGAGGTCGAAGCCGCTGGCGTGGGCGGCCTGGGTGCCGCTGGCCAACCAGTCGAGCACCTCCCGCTGCACAACCTGCGGCCCCTGGCCGCTGCCCGTGGCCAGGCCCCTGGCCACGGCCTCCAGGTTGCGGCGGGCCGTCGCCACCATGCGCCGGTCCTGATCCACGGCCACCACCTGGGCGGCCCCCCGTTGCAGGGCCTCGCAGGCCATCACGCCACTGCCGCAGAACAGATCCAGCCAGGCGCTACCGGCCAGGCGGCCCGCCAGGATGTTCATCACCGCCAAGCGCAACCGGGCCGGGGTCGGCCGGGCCACCTGACCGGCGGGACTATCGAGCTTGCGCCCGCCGCTAAGCCGCAGGCTCATGGCCGGCTGGCCACCCAGGCGAGCCAGCGCTGCAGCAGGTGCTGGCCGGCCAAGCCCGATTTCTCGGGGTGAAACTGGCAGGCGGCGATGGCGCCCTGCCAGACGGCTGCGGTCAGGGGGGTGCCGGCAAAGGCCACTTGGGCAGTGACGCAGCGGGGGTCCCGCGGCACCGCGGCGTAGGAATGGACGAAGTACATCCAAGCATCGGCCCCTGCTGGGGCATCCTCCGTCGCAGCAGCCGATGTGGCCCGATCCGGGGCCGCAGCCGGCCAGAGGGGGCTGGGCTCCCCAGCCAGGAGCGGCGCCCAGCCCATGTGGGGCACCGGGTGGCCGGGTCTGGTGGGCAGGGCGGTGACCCGGCCCTCAATCAGGCCCAGCCCGGGGGCCTGGCCTTCGTCACTGGCCTCAAACAACAATTGCAATCCCAGGCAGATGCCCAGCAGGGGTCGGCCCGCGGCGCACCACTGCAGGATCGGCGCCACCAGGCCGGAGCCATGCAGCCGCTCCATGGCCGGATCAAAGGAGCCCACCCCCGGCAGCACCAGGGCATCACACCGCTCCATGGCGGCCTGGTCACCCACGGCCAGCACCGTCGCCCCGAGCCGTTCAAGGGCCCGCTGCACCGAGTGCAGGTTGCCCATGCCGTAATCGATCAGGCCGATGGCGTGCATCAAGGGAGGCTCGAAATCAAATCGGGAGCGGGCCTGGACCAGGCCTGGAGGTCCAGTCCCAGACCTGCCCCTATCCAGCCAACGTCGGAGTAGGCCCAGGCCCCCCGGCTGGATCCGATGGGGCCCCTGGAAGGGTGATCAAGGGGATCCCTGTAACGAAGCCATCCCAGCCCCCCATGGGTCTAAGTGGGTCTACCCACCTAGGCCGGTTCGCCCTCGGGGGACCTGGACTCCCTAGCTAGCTGCCCCTAGGACAGGACGCCTCAGAGGTACTTGCTAATCGTGGAGGAGAGGGTGGTTTTGGGCACCGCACCCACCACCGTATCCACCTTTTGGCCGTCCTTAAACACCATCAAGGTAGGGATGCTGCGAATACCAAACTGACTGGCCACATTGGGGTTTTCATCAGTATTGAGTTTGAAAACCTTGATCTTGCCGTCGAATTCCTTGGCGATCTCATCGACGATCGGCGCAACCATGCGGCAGGGGCCGCACCAAGGAGCCCAGAAGTCGACCAGCACGGGCACATCGCTCTTGAGAACGTCCTGCTCAAAGGAGGCGTCGCTGACGGCGGTAGCACTGGACATTCTAGAAGGGGCCACGATTTTCAGGAATCTAGCAAGCCGTTCCGGCCTTGCCGCAAGCCCCTGAAAAGTCGTTACGACTGCGGCCTGGGCGAACCCAGGCAAAGACAAAAAGCCCGGACGCGCCGGGCCGGGGGGTGTGAGGAGTGTGCGAGCCGAAGCCCCCACAACTTGAGACTAACGCCCCCCTTGGGGCCCGCTGCCCTGCGGTTGGGACCGGAGGCGGTTATTTGCCCATGCCGAGCTGCTGGGCCTTTTGGTACACCTTGCCTTCGGTCAACAGGGAGGGGGCAACCACCACTTCCACCTGTTGCATGTCCTTGAGGGTGCGGGCTCCCAGGGTGCCCATCGAGGTGCGGATACAGCCCAGCAGGTTCTGGGTGCCGTCATCGAGGCTGGCGGGGCCCCGCAGGATTTTCTCCAGGCTGCCGGTGGTGCCCACCTTGATGCGGGTGCCGCGGGGCAGCACCGGACTGGGGGTCGCCATGCCCCAGTGGAAGCCGCGGCCGGGGGCTTCGGCCGCCCGGGCGATCGGCGAGCCGATCATCACGGCGTCGGCGCCACAGGCCAGGCATTTGCAGATGTCACCGCCGGTGACGATGCCGCCATCGGCCACGATCGGCACGTAGCGGCCGCTTTCGTTGAAATAGTCGTCGCGGGCGGCGGCGCAATCGGCCACGGAGGTGGCCTGGGGGATGCCGATCCCGAGCACGCCCCGGGAGGTGCAGGCAGCCCCCGGTCCGATGCCCACCATCACGCCGGCCGCACCGGCCCGCATCAGATCCAGGGCAACCTCATAGGTGACCGTGTTGCCGATCACCACGGGCACGCCCATGTCACGGCAGAGGGCGGCCAAATCGAGGGATTGGCGACCTTCCGGGCCCACATGTTCGGTGGAGACCACCGTGGCCTGCACGAAGAACAAATCGGCGCCGGCTTCGGCAATCGCCTTGCCGAAGCGCATGGCCGCCACCGGGGTGGCGCTCACGGCGGCGATGCCGCCCTGGGCCTTGATTTCAGCGATGCGGCTGCGGATCAGGTCCTCGCGCACGGGGGTGCTGTAGAGCTCCTGCATGAGGGGCACAAACTCCTCCTTGCCCACCGCCGCGATCCGATCCAGCACCGGATTGGGATCGTCGTAGCGGCACTGGACGCCCTCCAGGTTCAACACCCCCAGGGCGCCGAGCCGGGAGAGTTCCACCGCCATGGCCACATCGACAACGCCATCCATGGCGCTGGCGATGATCGGGATCTCGCGGTTGATGCCAGCCAGGCTCCAGCTGCTATCGGTGACCTCGGGGTCGACGGTGCGACCACCGGGCACCAGGGCGATTTCGTCAATGCCGTAGGCACGACGAACGGTGCGGGAACGGCCTAGCTGAATGTCCACCGGAAGGCTGATGCAGTCGGGCCAAGCTATCAACCGGGCTTGTGAGCCCGGTTCCAAGGAGACGCCTGGGCCATCCCAGCGGAGGGGGCTCAGGCCTTGCCCTGGAAGGCTTTCCAGCGCTGTTGCAGGCCCCCGATCAGGGCCTGACGATCCTGGCTGCGCACCAGGTTGACCCGGCCAAAGCGGACCACGGCGATCAACCCCACCAGTTCCAGCAGGCCGGGGGCCAGGGGGAAGTGGTCGATCACGGCGAGCAGGGCGCCATAGATCTGAAGCACCACCAGCAGGGCGATTAGGCCGGCCACCAGGGTGAGGGGCGTGCGGGCAGCTTGCAGCTGGGCCTGGAGCTTGCCGCTCCCTAGCCAGGCCTGCAGCTTGCTGAGCAGCAGGGCCCATTCGCCGCCCTCGCCCGTGGGACCGGCGCCGCTGCTATCGACCCGGGCCGGCAGATCCATGGTGGTGGCCACCGTGGGGACCGGCGGCGGGGTAACTGGCAAAACCTCTGGCTCGGGCGCGGGCACCACTTCAGGGGTCGCCGCCCCAGGGAGGACCGCCCCAGGCTCGCTGGCAATCGCGGCTGTCCAACCGGCCCGATCCGGCTGGGCGGCTGGCCCAGCCTCCAGCGGGGCGGGGGTCGGCTCGGGGCCGGGCTCGGGCGGCTTGGCTTCCGGCCCAGCCGCAGCTGGCGAGGCCAGCTCCGGAGCTGGGGCTTGATCAGCCGGGGTGACGGCTGGAGCCCCTGGTTCTGCCGCGGGGGCAGGCTCGCTAGGGGCATCGCCCTCGGCCATGGGCGTCTCCAGGGACGCGCCCGTTTGAGCTAGCTGCTGATCGTCGTCGGTCGGCAGGGCGGACGGGTCGGCCATGGATCCGGAACGAAACGGAGGCAGGCGGGAGTTTACGGCCGTTTTCATGGCGACCCAGCGACCTGCTTCCGCTTTGTTGATGGTCCCCTTGCTGGACCAATTGCTGGGCACCGCCTGACCCCCCTGCCCCCCCCTGGGCCCCTCCCCGATGGCGAACCGACCAGGCTGGGGCCCCAGCGCCGGCGCCTAGCCCTCCAGGGGCACCAGGGCCGGGCGGTTGGCGAGGGGCACCAGGGGCAGGCGCAGGGGGAATCGGCCCTCCTGCAGCTGGCTGACCAGTTCCTCGGCGATGGAGGCCGCCAGCCGGGGGCTGTGGGCCGGCGCGCACGACACGGACTGGCCCTCGACCCGGATCTGGCCGGCGAGCAGCTGGCTGTAGGGCACGGTCCCGAAGCTGGGACGGATGCGGCGCGGGATCGAAAAATCCAGCACCGGCGCCTCCAGGGCCTGATCCGGCGCGGCGGCCTGGCGGGCCACGGCCAGGTTGATCAGGGGCACCGGCGCCGCAATCGCCACCAGCAGGGCACTGCCGTGGCCCTCAAAGAAGCAGGCCCGCAGCCACTGGGGCTTGAGGCCCTGCAACTCCACCGTCAAGGCGGCCACGGCCCCGGGACTGCGGGCGTGGCCACTGGCCAGGCGGCGTGGATGGGGCTGGTGGCCGCTGCCCGGGCCGCTGACCCAGCCCAGGGCGCCCGCCACCAGCACGGGGGAGCCGGGGCCCAGCAGGGCCAGCCCAGGCATGGCCAGGCCGATGCTGGCGGCCCCTGAGCAGCTGTAGAGGGCCGTGCCGTAGGGGCCGAGCAGGGGGCCATAGGGGCTGGGGGTGAGGCCCTCGGCGCTGGCCACCGCCACCAGGCCGTTTTCGACGATGCCGCGGTGCAGCAGCAGCCGGCCGCTGCCGATGCGATCGAGGTCCAGGCGGCAATCCAGCTCCCGGCGCGGGTGCAGGGCGGTGGCGTCGCCGCTGGCGCCCAGGTCCAGCTCCTGACCGGCCAGCAGGGCGGCCAGCACCTGGGCGCCGCCGCGGCGGAGCGGTTCCACCAGGCCGCCGCCAATCGGCAACACCAGGTCGGTGCTGCCGTGGCCACCCCAGCCCCCAACCCCATCGAGCTGGAAGCGGCGAATGCGGATCGGCGGATCACTGGGGCCCAGGTTGAGCACCAGGCTGGCCTGGTCGGTGAACTCGGCATTGCTGGCCACCAGCACATCGGTGCTGGCGTAAGCCGCCTCCAAACCCTCCGCTGCCACCTGTTGGCGGAAGGTGGAAATGGTGCTGACGCGCAATTGGCCGCGGCCCTGGCGGTCCCGCAAATCGGCCTCGCTTCGGGGCTGGACGGCCATGGGCGGAACAGTCGATAAACTGGGTGGTACTAGATGTGGTCATTGATGGCGGATCCAACCGGTCCCGGCGACTCCGACGGGCGGATCATCCAGACCGACCTGCGCAACGAAATGTCGCGCTCCTACTTGGAGTATGCGATGAGCGTGATCGTGGGCCGGGCCCTGCCCGATGCCCGCGATGGCCTCAAACCGGTGCATCGCCGCATCCTCTACGCGATGTACGAGCTGGGCCTGACCAGCGATCGGCCCTACCGCAAATGCGCCAGGGTCGTCGGTGAAGTGCTGGGTAAGTACCACCCCCACGGCGACACGGCCGTCTACGACGCCCTGGTGCGCATGGCCCAGGACTTCTCGATGCGCATGCCGCTGATCGATGGTCACGGCAACTTCGGCTCGGTCGACAACGACCCGCCGGCGGCGATGCGGTACACCGAATCCCGGCTGCAGGCCCTGACCACCGACAGCCTGCTGGAGGACATCGAAGCCGAAACCGTCGATTTCATCGACAACTTCGATGGCTCCCAGCAGGAGCCCACCGTGATGCCGGCGCGGGTGCCCCACCTGCTGCTGAATGGCTCCTCGGGCATCGCCGTGGGGATGGCCACCAACATCCCGCCCCACAACCTCACCGAACTGATCGACGGCCTGCTGGCCCTGATCGCCAATCCGGAGCTGGAAGACCGCCAGCTGCTGGCAATCATCCCTGGGCCCGACTTCCCCACCGGCGGCCAGATCCTGGGTCGGCGCGGCATCCGCGAGGCCTACACCACCGGCCGGGGCTCGGTGACGATGCGCGGCGTGGCGGCCATAGAAACCGTGGAGGGCAAGGGTCGCCCCGATCGCGATGCGGTGATCATCACCGAACTGCCTTACCAGACCAACAAGGCGGCCCTAATCGAGCGCATCGCCGAACTGGTTAACGACAAGAAACTCGAAGGCATAGCCGACATTCGCGACGAAAGCGACCGCGATGGCATGCGCATCGTGATCGAACTACGCCGGGACGCCTACCCCCAGGTCGTGCTCAACAACCTGTTCAAACTAACCCCCCTACAGAATAATTTTAGCGCCTACATGCTGGCGCTGGTCAATGGGGAGCCGATCCTGCTCACCCTGCGCAAGATGCTCGAGGTATTCCTCGACTTCCGCATCGAGACAATCGAGCGGCGCACCCGCTACCTGCTGCGCAAGGCCGAAGAGCGCGACCACCTGCTGCTCGGTTTATTACTCGCCCTCGAACAACTCGATCCGATCATTGCCCTGATCCGGGCCGCCGCCGACGCCGCCACCGCCCGCCTGCAACTGCAGGAGCGCCACGGCCTCAGCGAGGTTCAGGCCGACGCCATTCTGCAGATGCAGCTGCGCCGCCTCACGGCCCTAGAAGCCGACAAAATCCGGCTTGAGCATGAGGATCTGGTCACCAAGATTGCCGACTACAAAGACATTCTGGGCCGGCGCGAGCGGGTGCTCGGCCTGATCCAGGAGGAGCTCCACGCCCTGCGGGCCCGTTACGACTCGCCGCGCCGCACCGAGATCCTCGACCTGGAAGGGGGCCTCGAAGACATCGATCTGATCGCCAATGAGCGCTCGGTGGTGTTGCTCACCGAAACCGGCTATCTCAAACGCATGCCGGTGAGCGAATTTGAGGCCACCAGCCGCGGCACCCGTGGCAAGGCGGGCACCAAGAGCCAGGGGGAAGAGGGCGTCAAGCTGTTCATCAGCTGCAACGACCATGATTCCCTCTTGCTGTTCAGCGACCGCGGCGTGGTGTATTCCGTGCCGGCCTACCGGGTGCCGATCTGCAGCCGCACCGCCAAGGGCACGCCGATCGTGCAACTGCTCCCGATTCCCCGCGAGGAACTGATCACCTCGTTGCTGGCGGTCGGTGGCTTTGAGGAACACGAGCAACTGGTGATGCTCACCAGCGGTGGCTACATCAAGCGAACCCGCCTCTCGGCCTTCGCCAACATCCGCTCCAATGGCCTGATTGCCATCGCCCTCGAAGACGGTGATGCCCTCTGCTGGGTCCGCCAGGCCCTACCCGGCGACAGCGTGTTGATCGGCTCGAACAAGGGCATGACGATCCACTTCCGGCTCAGCGATGAGGAACTGCGGCCCCTGGGCCGCACCGCCCGGGGCGTTCGGGCCATGAACCTGCGCCCCGGCGACGCCCTGGTGAGCATGGATGTGCTGCCAGCGGAACTCGCCGACCAGGTGGCCAGCTCCGCCGAGGGCGAGCTGGAGGGCGAGGCGGATCCGGAGGGCGAGGGACTGGAGGAGACGGCCGCCAGTGAGGGCCCCTGGGTGCTGGTGGCCTCGGCCAGTGGCCTGGGCAAGCGGGTTCCCGTCAACCAGTTCCGTTTGCAGCGCCGCGCTGGCATGGGCCTGCGGGCGATCAAGTTCCGCCGCGATGGCGATGCCCTTGTGGGCCTCAAGGTGCTGGGCGCCGGCGAAGAACTGCTACTGGTCAGCGAGCGCGGTGTGATCGTGCGCATGAGTGCCGATGCCATTCCCCAGCAGTCCCGCGCCGCCACTGGCGTGCGGCTGCAGAAGCTCGACAGCGGCGATCGCCTCGCCGAAGTGGTGCTAGTGCCCCCCTCGGCCGACGGGGAGGACGCGATGGTTGATCCCGACCTGGAGGACCCGGCTGCTGCAGCGGCCGCTGGATCCGGCCTGGCGGAGAGCGTCCCTGGCGATGGTCCGGCAACCAGCGAAGCGGCCGACTGAAGCCTGGGGTAACCCGGTAAGGGCGCAGAGGTCCCATCCGCGGGGACCTTACGCGGGGAACCGTCTGCTTTGGAGCCTTCCCCGCGGCGCACCTGACGTGGACCCCAAAACCTGAACCAATGCTTATGAGAGCTTCCCCACCAGCCAGACTTGGCAAGGAGAAGCCCCATGAAAGTCAAACGCCACAGCCCCGAGCAGATCATCCGCAAGTTGCGCACCGCTGAGCAGCTTTTGAGCCAGGG
>CALRNL020000002.1:0-291600 GCA_943369525.1 Synechococcus sp. UW140 | reverse complement strand
AAGCCATGAACCAGGACCTACTTAGCCTGCAGGGCATCAAGCGCTGGCTCCGGCAGAACCCATAGGGCCAAACCTCCACCGCGACCCCGCGCCGCCAGCCACTGCCGGCCGGCCCATCCCTCCCCGTCCACCTGGCTACCCCTGCCGATGGCCGATTAGGGCTAACCCCCTAGATGGGGCCTTTGTAGGCTCCAGCAAGCACGAATTCCCCATGGGCAGCAGCTTCGGCGATCTCTTTCGGATCAGCACCTTCGGGGAATCCCATGGCGGTGGGGTCGGGGTGATTGTGGATGGCTGCCCGCCCCGGCTGGAGCTGGATCTGGCCGCCATCCAGGCAGAACTAGACCGGCGCAAACCCGGCCAGAGCCGCATCACCACGCCGCGCAAGGAAGAGGACCAGGTGGAGATCCTCAGCGGGCTGCTGGATGGCATCACCCTGGGGACCCCCATTGCCATGGTGGTGCGTAACAAGGACCAACGCCCCGGCGATTACAAGGAGATGGAGGTGGCCTTTCGCCCCTCCCATGCCGATGCCACCTACCAGGCCAAATACGGCATCCAGGCCCCCAGTGGCGGCGGCCGGGCCTCCGCCCGGGAAACGATCGGCCGGGTGGCAGCCGGGGCCATCGCCAAGCAGCTGCTGGCCAAGGCCCATGGCACCGAGGTGCTGGCCTGGGTGCGGCGCATCCATACGATCGAGGCAGACATCGATCCGGCCACAGTGAGCCTGGAAGCGGTGGAGTCCAACATCGTGCGCTGTCCCGATAGCGCCACGGCCGAACAGATGATTGCCCGGATCGAGTCGATTGGCCGGGAGGGCGATTCCTGTGGGGGCGTGATCGAATGCCTGGTGCGCCGGCCGCCCGTGGGCCTCGGCATGCCGGTGTTCGACAAGCTGGAGGCTGACCTGGCCAAGGCGGTGATGTCGTTGCCTGCCACCAAGGGCTTTGAAATCGGCTCAGGGTTCGGTGGCACCCTGCTCAAGGGCAGTGAACACAACGATGCCTTTCTGCCCAGCGAGGATGGTCGCCTGCGCACCGCCACCAACAACTCCGGCGGCATCCAGGGCGGCATCAGCAATGGCGAGTCGATCACCTTGAGGGTGGCCTTCAAGCCAACCGCCACGATCCGTAGGGAGCAGCAGACGATCAACGCCTCCGGAAAAGCAACCACCCTGGCGGCCAAGGGCCGGCACGATCCCTGCGTGCTGCCCCGGGCCGTGCCGATGGTGGAGGCGATGGTGGCCCTGGTACTAGCGGACCACCTGCTGCGCCAACAGGCTCAGTGCAGCCTCTGGTGAACCCGCGCGGCAAGTTGCCGAACCAAGCCTGCCAGCTCAAGATCCAGGGGGCCAGGAGCCTGATCTGGGGAGCCATAGCCCTTGCCCCGGTCCTGGTCCTGGTCAAAACCTTGGCCTGGGGGCCCGAACAGGCGACCGCCCAGGGCCACGGCATTCACCCCCTGCTCCAGCCAGGGCAGCACATCGGCGCAAGCCAGCCCACCGGCTGCGATGCAGAAGGGCAGGGGCCCCAGCGGGCCCGCCAGGGAGGGCCAATAGCCGGGCCCCAGGGGCCGGGCCGGAAACAATTTCACGATCGAACAGCCCAGCCGCTGGGCCTGGTGCACTTCAGTCGGGCTCTGGACCCCGGGCACCAGGGTTAGGTCGAGTTGGCGGGCCCGCTGCAGCAGCTCGGGATCGAAGATCGGCGACACGGCGTAGGCCAGGCCCCCTTCGGCCACGGCCTCCAGCTGATCCATGGCCGTAACCGAAGCCGCCCCGAGGCGCAGGGCTGGAAAGGCGGCCGCCAGGCTCAGGCAGCCCTGGCTCCAGGCCCTAGAGGACTCCACGGCCAGTTCGACATGAACCAGACCCACCGCCTGGAGCCTCTCCAGCTGGCGGTGGGCCGCTTGGAACGTGGGTGGCCGAAGAACGGCCAGCAGGGGCTGGCCACACAAGGAGTGAACCAGCCCGCAGGGATCATCGATCCCCGGGGCACGGTGCTCAGACGTATTCAGCGACCTGCACCGGGCTGCGGATCAGCAGCTCCTGCAGGTCCTCCGCGTCCACGGTTTCCTTCTCCACCAGCATGTCGGCCAGCTCGTCGAGCACGGAGCGGTTGTTAGTGAGCACGCTGGTGGCCCGCTTGTAGGCCACGGCCACCAGGTCAGACACCTCCTCATCGATGGCGGCAGCGGTGTCTTCGGAGAAGTCGCGCTCGGCGGCGATGTCGCGGCCCAGGAACATGCCCCCCTGGGCGCGGCCTAGGGCCACGGGGCCGAGACGATCACTCATGCCAAAGCGGGTGACCATTTGGCGGGCGACTCGGGCCACCTGCTGGAGGTCGTTGGAGGCACCGGTGGTGACCTCATCTTGGCCATAAACGATTTCCTCAGCGACTCGTCCGCCCAGGGCCACGGCCATCTGGTTTTGCAGGTAGGAGCGGGAATAGAGCCCCGATTCCATCCGCTCTTCACTGGGGGTGAAAAAAGTTAGGCCGCCGGCCTGGCCGCGGGGAATGATGCTGATCTTCTGAACCGGGTCGTAGTCGGGCATCAGGGCGCCCACCAGGGCATGGCCAGCCTCGTGATAAGCCACCAGACGCTTGCGCTTCTCGCTCATGACGCGGTCTTTTTTCTCAGGACCAGCCATCACGCGCTCAATGGCGTCGTTCACCTCATCCATGGAGATTTCGGTGAGCTCATGGCGGGCCGCCAGGATCGCCGCCTCGTTGAGCAGGTTGGCCAGGTCGGCGCCGGTGAACCCGGGGGTGCGGCGGGCCACCTTATCGAGATCCACGTCCTTGGAAAGGGTCTTGCCGCGGGCATGGACGCCGAGGATTTGGAGCCGGCCGGCGTAGTCGGGACGGTCCACCACCACCTGGCGATCGAAGCGGCCGGGACGCATCAGGGCCGCATCGAGCACATCGGGCCGGTTGGTGGCGGCCACGATGATGATGCCGGTGTTGCCCTCGAAGCCATCCATCTCTGTGAGGAGCTGGTTGAGGGTCTGCTCGCGCTCGTCATTGCCACCCCCCAAACCAGCGCCCCGCTGGCGACCGACGGCATCAATTTCGTCGATGAAGACGATGCAGGGGGCATTCTTTTTGGCCTGTTCAAACAGGTCGCGCACCCGGGAAGCACCAACGCCCACGAACATCTCGACGAACTCCGAACCGGAGATCGAAAAGAAGGGCACGCCCGCTTCGCCGGCAACGGCCTTGGCCAGCAGGGTTTTGCCGGTGCCAGGGGGGCCTACCAAAAGCACGCCCTTGGGGATCTTGGCGCCAACGGCGGTGAAGCGATCGGGATTCTTGAGGAAATCGACCACCTCGGTGAGTTCGAGTTTGGCGCCCTCGATGCCGGCCACATCGCCGAAGGTCACCTGGGTCTGGGGCTCCATCTGGACCCGGGCCTTGCTCTTGCCGAAGTTCATGGCCGGGTTGCCGCCGCCACCCTGGGCGCGGCGCAGCAGGAAGAACAGGCCCCCGAGCAGCAGCAGCGGGAAGATCAGGCTGCCCACGGCCTGTTGCCAGGCGGCCGGCTCCCGGCTGGGTTGCACGGCGATGTCGACGTTATGGGCCGTGAGCAGCTTGAGCAGATCCTTGTCGGGGGCCAGGTTGACCACGGCGCGCTGGCCGTCGTTTTCGACGACCTGGGCGGTACCGCGATCGGGTGAGATCAGCACCCGCGAGACGGAGTTGGCCTCGACGGCCTCGACAAAATCGCTATAGCGCAGGGTGCGGGCCGCCTGGGCGGGATCGGGTCGGGGGTCGAGGAAGGCCGTGCCCACGGCGATCACCACGATCGCCACCAGCACGTAGAGACCCGCATTCCGCCAGCGCTTCTTCACCTTGGCCTCTCCGATCGATTCAGTAAAGGAATGTTAAACGGCGCTGGCCTTCGCCTGGCGCCCTAGGGGGCTCCCGGCCCTCAGGCAGCGCGCAGAACCTCCACCACGCTACGGAAGGCAAACCATTCCGGGATCTCCTCGCCGCTGCGCAGCATCTGGCGGAACTGGGTGCCGCTGAGCTTGCGCACGTGCAGCCCCCGGGCCTCGGCGTGCTCGGCGGTGACGTAGCCCTCCTCCTCGGTGTAGACGAGGTTGAGGGAAGGCACCGTTTCCATGCCCAGCTCGGTGGCGTTGTCGCGGGCGAAATCCTGGGCCTGGTACGGACCATAGAAGTCGTCACCGCTGATCGAGCTCTTGCAGCCGGCCATGTCGCGGCCAATGATGAAGTGGGTGCAGCCGTAGTTCTTGCGGATAATCATGTGCTGCAGGGCCTCGCGCGGGCCGGCCATGTGCATCGAATAGGGCAGGTAGGCCCAGCGAATGCGGGGGTTATTCACTTCGGCGGCCAGGCGCTCGTAGGTCTGGAAGCGCACCTCCCCGGCGATGTCGTCGTCCTGGGTGGGGCCGCAGGTGGGATGGACTAGCACCACCCCCTGGTCGCTGACGTTGGGAGCCTCCAGGGCCCGGGTGAACAGCTCGTAGTGGGCGCGGTGGATGGGGTTGCGGCACTGGAAGGCGACCACGTCCTGGCCGCCTGGCAGGGTGGCGCGCACCTCGGCCGGGGTCTTGCAGGGGAACACCCGGCTCGGCAGCTCCAGGCCCTCGATCCGGCCACCGAGGTAGAAGCGCCCTCGCTCGGTGGCGATCATCTTGACGGCGGGGTGCTCCAGGGAGGTGGTGCCGTAGCAGCCGAGGGCCTCGCGGGCCTTATCCGGCTCCCAGCGGCTCTCAACCGTCATCACCGCCAGGTCCTGGCCCCGGTAGGTGAGCAGCAGGCGCTGGCCGACCAGCACGTCCTCGCGCTGGGTATCCATCACAATCGGCAGGCCAAACAGCAGGCCGCTGCTAGTGCGCTGGCTGGCCACCACCGAGAGGTAGTCCTCCTGGTGCATGAAGCCGCGCAGGGGCGAGAAGCCGCCCACCATCAGCAGCTCCACGTCACAGGCATTGCGGTCGCTGCACGCGATCACGTGGTCGACGCCGGCTTTGGCGGCCTCCCATTGCTCAACCGGCAGCCGCAAATCGACCAACACCCCGCCATGGGGGGCGATCAGGCCATGGGAAGCGGGTCCGGCGGCAAGGGTGCTGGTCATCGGCTCGGCTGGAGGCAGCTAGGGGGCGATTCTCCCAGAGCGCCCGCAATGGCGCCCCGGCGCCCCGATGCCAGCGGAAAGCCGCCCCCAGCTGCGGGAGTCCGGGCTAGGGACAAGCAGGCATCAAAAAAGGGGGCCTGGGGCCCCCTTGGATGGTGGGGATCGGTGGATCCCGATGGCTCACCCAGCCCAGGCTGGTGAGCTCGGGGTTGGGATCGGGGCTGGAACCGTCAAGGCCCTGGATGGGGTGCCAAGGGCAAGGGGTTGGGGGCCCGCCAGGCCGTCATCAGGCCTTTTCGAGACGGCCATAGAGCTGGCCGGTGACTTTGACGTCCACGACAGGCTTGCTACCCATGTCGGTGTCAGAGGGCTGGATCGCCGTGAACACACCGGCAAATTCGCCGGTTGCCGCGTCGACCTTGGTGATCGACAGGTTCATGGTGCCGGTGCCATCGACGTAGCGCTTGACGTTCTCCTTGACGAGGTCCTCGTCGTCTCCGGCGGGAACCAGGCCCACGGCGCTGCTGTAGCCGGTGGTCAGGCCCCGGCCCTTGGGATCAAGGAAGTTGCTAGTGCGGTAGCTGGGCGCCCGATAGCTGCCATCAAAATCAGTGTTGGTGCTGATCGAAGCGCCATCGGCCGTGGCCAGAAGCTGCTTGCTGGAGAACGTGAAGGGCACTTCCTCACCACCGGGCAACAGCACGGTCACAGGCTGGAAGTCAATGCCACCCAGTTCCTTGAAGGAGAGCTTGCCCCCATCCATGGTCAGGTCTCCATAGACCTGATCGAGGCTGGAGGTGTAGCGGGTGAGGATTTTGCCAGCAACGAACTGGGCTTCCTGGCGTTTGTTCGCCGGCTCGCCCTTCACGAACACCTCGGTGGGATGGAGGCAGATTTCGCGCAGCTGGTACTTGGCCGAGGCGTCCAGGGGGATGGTGCCCCGGGCCGAATCGGGCAGGGTCGGGCAGTCGTTAGCCAGACCGGTGTTGTGGATGTCTTGGTAGGTGAGATTGGCCCGATCCACAGCCTTGGCGCCGCCGCCGCACGCGGTGACCAGGGTGAGGCAGAGCGCCAGCACGAGGGCCAGCAGGGGACGGAAACGCATGGGGGGGAAGCCGTTCAGGCAGGGAAAAACCTCGTGTTTTGGGGTTGACCCAATCGCGATAGTACCGGTGCTAATCCCTGATTCCGCGTACCATTGCGCGGCTCTCAACAACCTGTAGGCGGGAGCGCCATCCCCAGGCTCCATGCGCGACGCCAGTTCCCACGACAACCCCGAACCCGGAGCCTGGGAGGCCAGGCTCCAAGCCCTCCTCGCCGAGGCCGATGCCATCGCCGCCGAGTTGGAGGGCCAGCCAAGCCAGCTTCTTATTTTGTTGCGCCAGATCGAGGCCCTGCACCGGCGCATCCAGGACGGCCCCTTCCGCACCAGCCTGCCCGCCGATCGCCATCAGTTCTTCACGTTGCTTCAGGCGATGGAGACCAGTGGCGGCTGGCCCTACATCCCCCGCCTGCAGCTGCGCACCTTCCTGGACCTGCTGGAACGGGACGACCAGGAGCTGCCCCTAGGCCCGGACCACAAATCCGCTGGCGGCCAGCCGGTGATTCCAGGGGACGGGGCCGACTCCAAGTGAAGGGGCCCAGGGCAAGCAAGGGAACCCCGGCGGTTCCCTTGGTGTCGGCTTCAAGCCGGTGGGCCCAGGGCAAGCAAGGCCGTCAACAGCTGGTGGGCAATCGCAAACTTGCTAGCCGGGGCAACGGTCTGGCAGCGGTCCCCTGGCCCCAGCAGCCAGCCCTGGTTGGTTGACGCGCCAAAGCCGGCGCCAGGCCGATCGATGGGGTTGGCAAACAACAGGTCACAGCCCTTGCGGGCGTGCTTGAGCCGGGCCTGCTCGAGCCCATCGCCGGACTGGGCCGCAAACCCAAGGATCCGCTGGCCCCTAGGCCGATCGCGCACCAGCTGCTGCAACAGGTCAGGCACCTGCTCCCAGCCGGCCGCCATGGCCTCGGCCAGGGCGGCCTTGTCGAGCTTGTCGGATTGGGGCCGGGCAGGGCGGTGATCGGCCACGGCCGCCGCCATGGCAATGGCCGTGGCGGCGGGTTGGAGTTGGCTGAGCCGCTGCTCCAGCTCGGCTCCGGTGCTGATCGGATGGCAGATCAGGCCCTCCAGCCAGGCGGGATCCACGGCGAGGGGCCCATGGACCAGATCCACGGTGGCGCCCCGCAACCTGGCGGCCTGGGCGATCAGCACCCCCATGCGCCCCGTGCTGGGGTTGGTGAGGCAGCGGGCCGGATCCAGCCATTCCCGGGTGGGGCCGGCCGTGACCACCAGGCGCTGACCAGCCCAATCGCGGCGCCAGCCCCAAAGGGCCAGGGATTCCAAGGCCAGGAGCAGGACGGCGGGTTCGGCCATGCGGCCGGCCCCCTGGCGATCGCAAGCAAGCAGGCCGGCACTCGGGCCGAGGGGCAACACCCGCTCAAACGCCTCCAGGGTCTGCCAGTTGCGGGCCACCCCGGGGGATTGCCACATGGCCGTGTTCATGGCCGGGGCTGCCAACACCGGCGCCTCGGTCGCCAGCAACACCGAGGCCAGCAAGCTGTCGCCAAGGCCATGGACCCAGCGGGCCAGGCTGGTGGCACTCAGCGGAGCCAGCAGGACCAGCTCGGCCCATTCGGCCAGCTCAATGTGGAGGGGCCTGGATTCGCGGTGGTTCCACTGGTCACCATCGAGGGCCACCGGGGCCCGGCTGAGGCTAGCCAGGGCCGGGGCACTCACCAGCTGGGCGGCACTGGGGGTGAGCACGCAGCGCACCTGGGCGCCCCGCTGGACCAGGGCACTGACCACCAGGGGCAGTTTAACCGCCGCGATGCTGCCGCTGATGGCCACCAGGATGCGCCTTCCCGCCAGGGGATCGGAGGCGACCTGCTCGGGGCCGGGGGCCGGGGCTGCCATGGGCACGATCTCAGCCATCAGGCATGAGGGTGGCAGAGCCCGGCGCTAGCCAGGTAGGGCCCTGGGCGAAACAACCATGCATCGGAGCGGTCCAACCGTCCTGGGGCATGGCGCCCATCCCCAATCGGCGCCCCTGGCCCCTAGTCCTCATCAAAGGGTTCCTGATCAACCAGATGCACATAGGGTCTGGCCAGCTCGGGGCGGTGGATGGCCAGGGCCCGCATCAGGTGCCAGTCGCTCAGGCCCTCAAAGGGGGTGGGGTAATCATCGTCGTCGAGGCGTTGGGCCAGCTCGGCGATCGACGCTTCGTCGAAGCCTTCCAGCAGCTCGGGGGTGATCACTCTGGGCGCGGCCATGGGGGACTCGTTCAAGGCAGGGCCGGGTATCAACGGGTCCATTGTCGATGCTGCGCTCCGCCCCGTCTGCAGATCCTCACAGCTGATGACCGAAGGGCCCAGGGCGGGCCTGCAGCAGGACGAAGTCCGGCCAGGGGCCGTTGCCGATGCGTAGGGGCGACAGCAGCCTGCCATGCGAACCGGACCCTAGAGGTCCCCATCAACGGCCTGGCATGGCCGGCCAGAACTGATAGCGTCGTTTGAGTGGAGGCCAGCCCTCCTGGATCGGGGAGTTAGCTCAGTTGGTAGAGCGCTGCGATCGCACCGCAGAGGCCAGGGGTTCGAATCCCCTATTCTCCATCGCTTTTCATTCCGTCCCAATCGGTTCTGTTGCCAACGGCCCTAGGGCCGTTAGCAACGGCTTGGACCAATCCCTATCGCTCAGGGCCCTGGGGTACTGACGGAGCTAGGAAGGACCTTTTTTATGGCGATTGCCTGTAATCAGGAAACCACTTAAGGCAAGCAGCAGAACACTAGTGCAAAAGAGCAGCAAAGTTTGGCCGTCGTCAACTTTAAGCATTAACATAAATTTAAATGCCGTCACTATCAAGGCAACCACAAGCACCTTGACAAGCTTCTCTTTGAGCTGATCCAAATCGCGAATATCAAGCAGCCCATTAGAGGCGCCACCATCAATCTCACGGGCAGCATCAATATTCGAGACCAGAAGCTCATAGATGCCATAGCCAAAAATCAACAAGGCGATGCCAATCAAATAGAGGTCAATTCCGGAAACAATGCCGGCAAGCAACTCCGCCTCCAAGCTGTGCCCGTGGTCGCCTATGCCCTCAGAAGACTGCAGGGCCATCAAGGAACGGACGATACTTTTGGTGCCTAAGATAAAGGTCACGAGGGTGCTGACAAGGCTCATCACGACCGGCAGCATGGCTACTAGCCGGAAACGCCACATCAGCTTCTCGAACAACAACTCGATGCGCTTGGCCTGACCAAGCTTGCGTAATTTCAGCTGATCAACCATCGAAAGACTATTACTTTGGAAAAAGATCCTAAGGCATGGAATTAACCCTTTCGCTGCCCGATCTACAGCCGATCCATGGTCTTAGGGGCCCGTTGCCATGCCCATGGGTCCTTGGGCAGAGGACCCACCGCTAGCAGCCCGTTCAGTTCTTCGCCTGAGCCCCCCGGCCCGGCCCGCAGCAAGGTGAGCCATGCCCCTCCAGGGCTCCACCGCTGCTGATCCCGTTCCCGATCCTTGGATTGGATCTCCAGGGGCGGGGCCGGCCAGCCTTTCCCCTAATCTCCTTCAGCTGTGCTGCATCCCCGGAGGCTGGGCCATGAACTGGAACGCCGATGCGGAGGCGCAACTGAAGCAAGTGCCTTTTTTCGTGCGCCCTGCCGTACGCCGGCGGATCGAAAGTCTGGCGGCAGATGCGGGCCTTGACCGGGTCGATCTACAGTTTTACGAAGAGGCCAAAGCCCAGTTTGGCCAGAAATAGGCTGAATCCCAGGTCCGGCCGGCAGGCGATGGGGTAAAAGGGAGTCAGGATCCTCCTGTCTATCGATGTCGCAGTCCAAACGCGAACAAGTCGTGAGTCACCTGCGCTACATCCGTCAGGAACTGCGCGAAATGCACCAGGGGGTCATGGATGACGGCCTCTTACCGGAAGCCGGTGAGGTGCGCGGGGTGATGGCCCAGATGGAGGCCCTATTGGAGCTGCTGGAGGGCAAGGGCTCCCGCAAGAACAAGGACAGCGACGGCTGAGGCCCCTGGTCCCTTGACAGCAGGGAATTTTTCTACGGCTTGCGCAAATCCAACAAACCCGCTTGGCTGCAGCTTGTCCCCATCACCCGGCCCAGGCCCCAAGCCTGGGCTTTTTTATTGGAATCCCCTATCGGTGGGGGGCAGGTCGACCCAGGACGCCAGAAATGGTGTAGACAAGGGTTGGCAGGGCCCGGGCCGGGTGATGGGGATCACCAAGGGTGCCTTTCTCCCTGCCACCTTTTGACCATGGATCGCCCAACGACCCAGATGGGCGCCAGGGCCAACCTCCAAGAACCGGCCCCTAGGCCGCTGGTCCTACGGCGGCAAGCAGATAGAGCAGGGCCATCCGAATCGGGATGCCATTGCGCACCTGCTCCTCCACCAAGCAGCAATCGGGGTCATCGAGCAGGGCGCCAGCCAGTTCCACCCCCCGGTTCACGGGTCCGGGATGGAGCACCGGCACCCCTTCACCACAGACCTGCAGGCGTTCGTGGGTGAGGCCATAGCTGCGGTGGTAGGCCTCCAGGCTGGTGAGCAGGTTTTGGTGCATGCGTTCCTTCTGGAGCCGCAGGGTCATGACGGCATCGGCGCCGGCCAGGGCCTGGTCCAGGTCTCGACTGATCGTGATCGGGCCCCGCGCGGCCACCGGGTCCCGGTCCTGGCCTGGGGGCGCCGCCGCCACAAAGTCGGCAAAGGCATCCGGCAGCAGGGTGGGGGGCCCGCAGAGCACCACTTCGGCCCCACAGGCGGTGAGGGCCCAGAGGTTGGAACGGGCCACCCGGGAATGGAGCACATCCCCCACGATCACGATCCGGCGCCCGGCCAGGGCCGCCGGCGTGGGGGCGCTGGGGGCGAAATGGCGGGCGAGGGTGAACAGGTCGAGCAGGCCCTGGCTGGGGTGGCTATGCAGGCCATCACCACCATTGAGCACCGCCACCCGCTCGCCGCTGGCCTCCAGGCCTTGGGCCAGGCTGGCGGGCACGCCGGCGCAGCGGTGGCGCACCACCAGCAGGTCGGCCCCCATGGCCACGTAGGTGCGGGCCGTATCGAGCAGGCTCTCGCCCTTGCTCAGGGAGCTGGACGCCGGCGAAAAACTCTGGACATCGGCCGAGAGGCGTTTAGCCGCCAGCTCAAAGCTGCTGCGGGTGCGGGTGCTGGGCTCAAAGAACAGGGTGGCCACTAGGCGCCCCTGCAGGGCCGGCAGCTTGCGGGCTCCCGCCACGGGTAAGGCCCGAAAACGCTGGGCCAGCTCCAGCACCAGGAAGTAATCCTCCAGGGAAAAGGCCGCCAGATCCAGCACATGGCGATGGGTCCAGCCGCTCAAGACACTGTTGCTGCCGTTGTGCCTCAAGGTAGTGGTCCGCGGGGATCCTGGCCCGGGGCGTCAAGGGAAACGAGCAAGCGCCCTGATCTGGTTTGGGGTTCAGGGCCTGGAGGGTCAGTCCCTGGCCTGGATCACTCCAAGTGCCGCGGAGGCTGCCAGGCCTGATCCAGGCCAGGCCGGCGATCGCCCGGTGCGCGGCGACTGACGCTGCGGCTGGCCCGCAGGTACCAACGCCAGGGCCAGTCCTGGCCCTGGGAGAGGCCGATGCGGCGGCAGCAAACCAGGGAGCTGGCGCCCCCCTCGCCAGGCGCCGGCCCGCCGGCCCCAAGACGGGCTGCCAGCTCGGGCAGCCGGGGCACCAACCACAGTCCCGAAGCCGGCTTAGCCGGCAGCCCGTCCTGGAGGCGATCCAGGCCAAACCGGCGCGCTAGGAGGGCAGGCCCCGCCGCGATCCGCTCGGGCTCGCCGGGCAAGGCAAGGGCCCTAAGCAACACCCCATTGGCCCAGTTGGCTGGGCCGGTCACCACATTGACGCAGTGGTGAATGCCATAGCTCACATACACATAAAACCGCCCAGGCTCGCCAAACAGGGTTTCGTTGCTCGGGGTGCGGCGGCGATGGCCGTGGCAGGCGGGCTCGCTCTGGCAATAGGCCTCCGTTTCCACAATCACGCCCCATAGCAACTCGCCTGAGGGTTGGCGTTTCACCAGCAGGCAGCCGATCAGCTCGGGGGCCACCTCTTCTGCGGGGCGAGCGAAGAAGGACATGGGGAGGACTGGGAGGTTAGGGATGGGTGGGTTGGCTATGGGGGTGGATTAAGGAGGGAAGGGTGAAAGTAACGGGTAGGAAAGACAACGCCCTTGCTTACAAGCAGAAACCGCAGAAGCAAACGGATGACTTCCAGCGCTAAAACAGTTGAGACATTAAGTCATTACAAGAGCAGAAGCCGCAGCCAACCAGAGCCGAGACAACCAGTCGTCACGCAAGTCTCTTAATGACCCATTGGGCCAATTAGAACTCTGCCAATACTGGGAGTCTTTGGAGCGATCAGCATGAAGGTCGCCAAGCCACCGCCAAGTATAAGATTAGAATCTTGCCAAAGACAGGTTTACCCTAGATCTAAGCAGGAATGCTTAGCCAGAGCTTTATGACCAACGGCGAAAGGGCCAGGCCCAGATAGGCGAGCTTGCCGAAGATACCGCCGTATGGGCGGGAATCGCTGCTCATACAGGAGAGCAGCGCATCCGTGAAGGACAGCATACAAACCAGATAGGCAATCAGAAACATCAAATCCATACAAGTCACATAGGAGACCCTAGGAAGATTCTGCCCAAAAGTGTTCTGTAGAAAAATCAGGGAAAGGATCGCGGCCGGCGGAGAAGTCATCTTAACCTCCCAGTAATTTGAGCTTAGGCCCACCACCGAAACCGCAAGAAAAGAAACGACGACTATGGGCAGGACGTACTCAAGAAGCGAGGTAAGGGCACTCCTAGAGATGTAGACATTGAAGGCCGCCTGGCTTTGAATATCGGCGGATCCGTCTCGCATGGAGACCTTCGCAGAGTTTTCAAAATTACTGGCATAGATCCTGACCTGGTCAGCGTAGCCGATACCATCGAGCCGATACCCGGAGATATTAAATAGATTGGGAGGCAGCCTAAACTGCTGAATTCTATAAATCAAGTCTACAACTTTATGCACAGGGTCAGTCACAAGAATACTGAGTCGCTGGCGATCAAAAGGATAATTTCTCAAGTTGATCGATGGCGCCGACAGCTTAACGTCAAATGCAGTCTCATTCCAATAAGTGGTTTTCCCGGCCTCATCCGTGTCAGCCACATGCACCTTCGAGGAGATCCGCTCGACGGCATCCTTTTGGTCGAGGTAGTTAAAATTAAAAGAACCCATCTGACCAGGATCAAACCTGCCCTCAAGGAGGGGTGTTTTGGTCCAGTTGTACCAAAGCCAGCCGCGGGCTTTAAAGGTGAGCTTGCTCATATCAAGCTCGTATACGCTATCAAGATACAGGCCTAGATCCACAAAAGCTGCCGATCTCTTGATTTCTGGAAAAGCCTTGATGAATGACGAGGCCGGAATTATCTGCTCATTCGGATTATCGATATAGGCTTCATTGCTCCGGTGATCTACGCCAGAAAACATGACGAGCAGCATCAGCGTGAAGAATAGAAACACCAAAAACCGCGTCGGAGCCTTGGCCAGGCCCGCTAAACGCCTCGGTTTCAACCGACCAAGCAGATGCCGCATCTTGAACGGACTTCTGGTTTGCATGTTTGAAAACTAGCTTGAGTCCTAGATGAATGGCCTCATTATGGGGCGGAGGCGTCCCGCCAAAGTAATCGGAGCTCAACGGGTGGGATTCGTCGCATACCACCAGGTCCGATCCTGGTGGTGTGCTCCATCCGGGTCTGCAGCTCCTAGTCACGGGAGCGCAGGTCCATCCGTTTAACCAGCAGGAACTGCCCCTAAAAGAGGTTGCCCAGACAGGTGACGGTGATGAGATCAAAGGTGGGCAGCCGTTTTTGGTGTCGTTGCAATGGGTAGGGCGCCCATCAGACCAGACTTCATGCCGCTTAACACTAATGACCGCGCAAACCTCAGCCTCCAGAAGCTTCTAGACGCCCCAGCGCCCAATCTCCGTTATCAGGGCGCTAGAGGTCGTTTCCTCAATGGGCTGACTCACCTCAGAGGGACGTGGCCGAGGGCCACTATGGGTAAGGGTCATGCTCTTTGGTCGGTTCGGTGGCAGTGCTCCAAATTCGGCCATTGACCGAACCACCCATTGCCCCACAGATGATCTGAGCTGATAACTGCCAAGAATGGGGACTCTTTGTAGCGAAGGGCAGTGTTCTGGGAAGCAAAATCAGGTTAATTGCTTGGGGTAGCTTGAAGGTTGGCTGGCTGACCTTTTGGCACCTCTTAAAGATCAAGCCCAACCTGAGTACCTTAAAGCCACGGCTCGCTTGACGCAGGGGCGGATGTCATCGCTTACAAACACATCAAACCGACCAAGTTCCCCAAACAGGGTTTCATTGCTCGGGGTGCGGTGGCGACGGCCGTGGCAGGCGGGTTCGCTATGGCAATAGGCCTCCGTTTCCACAATCACGCCTCCCACCAGCTCGCCATTCACTTGGTGCCTCACAAGCAGGCAGCCGATCAGCTTGGGGCAACCTGTTGGGCGGGGCGGGAGAAGAACGCTTGGGGGAGATGGTGAATGGCTATTGAAGTGGCCTAGAAGGAGGACAGGTGCGAGCCATCGCCCCAATATAATTGCTCGGACAATCAATCCCAAACCGTCCATCAATGAATCCGTTTCGATTTTGGGCTATTTTCGGATTCGTTGTAAATAGTATTGCGCTGATAAGGGGAATTGGCTACGCCTTTGAATCGAAACCCCATTTCACGGCCATGGGCGTAGGCACTGCACTCTGCTCAGCCATCGGACTCTACTGCTCAGCATTGATCCTCAAGAGGTGCGCAAAAGGATTCAGGCTGGCGAAGCGACAAGTGTGGTTCGCTGCTGCCCATGAAGCTCTGGCAATGCACCTCAGCCACAATGGCAATGCAAGCCTCAAGGCAATGGTTGTGATTGGAGCATTTATCTCCGCAGCACTGCTCTACAAGCTATTTTCAAGTCCTGGGGCCAGGCAATACAGCAATCAAGGGGAACTAACAGCCAATGGGAGCTGATCAATGTCGCAGAAGCCAACAATATCTAGCCAGCCCTGGCCAACCGCGCCACAGTGGTGGTAGTTGCACCCAGGGCTACCTCCATGGCTGAATCCGCGTCCGGTCTCACTTTGGCGGCCGTGCTGGTGGCCACCAGCGGCCTGTTCTGCCTGGCCACCCTGTTCTTTGGCACCAAGGGCGGCTTTTACGACAGCAAGGCCTACGAGGGCAACGGCACCGCCCACTGAACCCCAACCAGGGCTTCAGCCGCCCACAAGCAGCCGTCCCTAACCCTGGCTGGGCAACTGTTCCGATTCGGGGCAGTCGCCCGTCACCTCCAGGTCTTCGGCTAGGGCGTGGCGGCTGAAGTAGGCCAGGCGGGTACTGATGGCCCCGATTGAGTCGATGCGCACGCTCTCCTCCCAGCTGTGCAGCTCGTCTTCGTCCTCGGCGTCGTAGCGCAGGGTCACCAGGTCGCCCTCGAGGTCCACCACCAGGGCCTTTTCGATCCAGCGTTGCTGGTCGCGCAGAAACAGCCAGATCGGCCGCTGCTCGCTCAGGGCGGTGGAGAGCTTGCGATGGAACATCGACCCGGGGCCGTTGCTGACAATCCTAGGGATGATGGGCCGATCCGCCGCCGCTGAACCGTCGTGGTTGCCACCAGCCCAGCCCCATCCCTGCCCGGCGAAGCGCCGGACCAGGCCGCCATCCGGCTCCAGCTGCGCAGCTGGCCCGAAGTGGAGGCCTATCTGCAGGGCTGCAAGGGGGTGATCGTGCCCCTGGGATCCACCGAGCAACACGGCCCCACCGGCGCCATCGGCACCGATGCCCTCACGGCTGAGGCCGTGGCCCTGGAGGTGGGCCGCCGCACGGGGGTGCTGGTGACCCCGGCCCAGGCCTTCGGCATGGCCGAACACCACCTGGGCTTTGCCGGCACAATCAGCCTGCAACCGGCCACCTTGATGGCGGTGCTCCATGACGTGGTGCTGTCCCTGGCCCGCCACGGCTTTGAGCGGATTTTTTTGATTAATGGCCACGGCGGCAACATCGCCACCAGCCGGGCCGCCTTTGCCCAGGCCTACGGCACCGCCGCCAGCCGCGGCCTGGCCAACGCCGGCGCCCTGCGCTGCCGGCTGGCCAACTGGTTCACCGCCGCGCCGGTGTCGGCCCTGGCCCGGGAGCTCTATGGCAACCGCGAAGGCCACCACGCCACCCCGAGCGAAATCGCCCTCACCCTGGCGTTGGAGCCCAGCCTGCAGGCCAAACAGCGCCCCCTCCCCGAAGCGGCGCCGGCGGGGCCGATCCATGGCCCGGAGGACTTCCGCCGCCGCCATCCCGATGGCCGCATGGGCTCCGATCCCTTCCTGGCCAGCGCCGACCATGGCCAACGGTTTCTCGACCTGGCCGCCACGGCCCTGGCCGCCGACCTGACCAGCTTCCTGGCCGAACCGGATGCCAGCTAGGTTCAGCCCAACAACAGGCGCCAGCCGATTCGACCATGGGCAAGATCACCGCCGATGACGTGCGCAAGGTGGCCCACCTGGCCCGCCTCGACCTGCCGGAGGCCAAAATCGCCACCTACACCGGCCAACTGGAGCGGATCCTCGACTACGTCGCCCAGCTCGAGCAGGTGGACACCGAGGGCGTGCCCCCCACCACCCGCGCCGTGGAAGTGGTGAATGTGACCCGGGAAGACCGGGTGGATCCCACACCCGTGCGCGAAGAACTCCTCAACGAAGCGCCCCAGCGGGAAGGGGACTTCTTCCGGGTTCCCAAGATTCTGGCCGATTAATCAGGCCTAACGCAAGGTTTTTAAACCTAACTCTTGAACTTAACGACCTGCCCCATATTATTCATCAATCTGGAGCATACCCATCTCTGGAACGAAACCAAGGCCTGACCAAAACTATCGGTGGGGCGAAACTGCCGTTCTGTGCAACAAATCAATAACGTGGCGACGGGCCCTCAGGGTAGGCATTAGGGCTGCGATTGGCCGCAGGCGACTGCGGCGTTTTTTGTGGCTACGCACGCCCAGAAGAATGTCGTAGAGAAAATTCAAAAAATCGTGCTTGCTTTCAAAGAGGCCCAGGCGCTGGGGCGATCCTTTGGCATCGAGCAGATCCTTGGTGGCGTGGTAGGCGGGCCGGTATTCAAACCAGGGAATGGAGGGCCAAAGATGGTGAATAAGGTGATAATTCTGGCCCATGATTAGCCAGTTCATCAACCAGCCTGGATACACCCGGGCGTTGTGCCAGCGGTTGCGCGATTGGAAGGGGCGGTGGGGCAAATAATCAAAAAAGAGGCCGAGGGTGACGCCCACCATCAGGGCCGGAGCGAACCAGCAGTTAAAAATGAAGCCGAGGAAATCAAACTTCCAAGCCGCCAGCACAATGCTGAAAAATACGCCCCGAGCGATACCCCATTCCAGCAACTCATGGTGACGCCAGAGCCGATGGCGGAAGAAAAAGAATTCGTGATAAAAGAAGCGTGGTGCAATCAGCCAGAGGGGCCCAAAAGTGGACACGATGTGGTCAGGATCCTGTTTGGGATCGTTCACATGGGCATGGTGTTGCAGGTGCACCCGCGTAAACACCGGAAAGCTGAAGCCCAGCAGCAGGGCAGCGCCATGGCCCATCACCGCGTTGCAGATGCGGTTGGGGTGGGCGGCGTTGTGGCAAGCGTCATGGATCACTGTGCCCTCTAGGTGCAAGGCCAGGAAACCCAGGGCCAGCAGGGTCGGCAACGACCACTGGCCGACAAACCAGCCCCAGATCGTCAGGGCCGCCAGGCCATAGCCGGCCAGGAACAGGCCCACGGTGGGATTCCAGGCGTTGGGGGGATCGAGATACTCCCGGGGCACCGACTGGGTTCTGGGCTGGGGGCTGCCTTGGCTTGCGATTGAAGGGGGGGCCAGGGTTGGTGTCATCTCCTGCAACCGCACCCCAGACACGTATCGACGCCCCACCATAAGGAGCTGGGCAAAGGCGCCGCTGAACCGGGGCAACTAGGCCAGAGGGGGCCCAGGCTGGAGCAGCGGCCAGGCCAGGTCGCCCCGATCCAAGCCTGGGCGGCAGCACCGCTGCCACAAAGAATGCCAAGGGCCGCCAGCCAGCCCCCGGATCCGCCATGCCCACCGGGGGACTTGAACCCCCACGACCGAAGCCACTGGTACCTAAAACCAGCGCGTCTACCAATTCCGCCAGGTGGGCAGGAGCCGACTGTAGGGAGTGACCAAGGCCCTTGCCCAGGAGCTTGCCCATAACCGGGGCCAGGACTTGGGCCAGGACTGGGGCCGGGGCCGGGGAGTTGCCCACAATGGGGCCACCGCCGAGCCGATCGCCATGTTCGCCACCCTGGGGGGATGCCTGGCCCTGCTGCTAGGGCTTGCGGTGTTGCTGGTACCCCTGCTCACGCCGGAATTGAGCCGGGCCCGCGATGCCGTCTGGGGAGCCGTGGTGCTGCTACTGGGGCTGGTGCTTGTGACCAGCTCGGACCGGCTGGACGGCTCGCCGATGGTGGCGGTGCTCTGCGGCGGTTTACTGATCGGCCGGCTTGGCACGGAGGTAGCCCAACAGCGCTGGCGGGCCCTAACGCCGGAAGAACAGCAGCGACTGGGCTCGGGCGCCCACTGGCGCAAGGCCTTGGGCCAGGTGTTGGCCAGCCTGGGGGCCCTCCAGGGGATGGCCAACCAAAGCCTTGAGGGCCTTCGGACCCGCCTTCCCCAGGCCCCTGCCAGTGCCCCAACCGGCTTCAAAGCAACGGGCAAGGCCGGTGGCACGCCCAAGCGCTGGGTGCGGCCTGAAGCCAACGCCGAAACCGTCAAACACGCCAACGCTGATGCCAGCCATCCATCCACCCCGGCATCAGGCGCCCAGAGCAACCCCGAAAGCAACGTCCCGGCAAGCGCTAAAGGCGCGTTTAATCCCTCGCACGAGCTGGGGGGGACCCCAGCGGCGCCCCAGCAGGAGCCTGCGGAATCCCCCTCAGAAACGCCTCCGGCGGCCCCGGCGGCCTTCGCACCAGACCCCCCCCAGCCCCCGGTGATCGAGGTGAGCTCCTTCACCGAAATTGAAGCCCTAGTGGACGCCGCCTGGGCAGAGGCCCCGGAGCCAGTCCAGGCCCTCCAAGGGCCAGCCGATCAGGCCCTGATCGACCCAACCCAACCGCAAGACGCCAGCCTGGCGAGCGCGGTTAAGCCGTCCAGCCCGGTCCCACCCGAGGAGCCGCCCGAGGAGCCGGCCGAGGCTGGCGCCACGGCCCCCCGCAACGACGCTGGATAATCGGCCTTAACTGCCCCAGGCGACGTGAGCGCGAGCGACTTGAACGGGAGCGACACGGTGCTGGGACCGGCCTCATACAAGGACACGCTCAACCTGCTGCAGACCCCTTTCAACATGCGGGCGAACGCCAAGCAGCGAGAGCCCGAAATCCAGGTGTTCTGGGCGCAGCAGCGGCTCTACGAGCGGCTCAGCCAGGCCCCGGGCGGCGAGCGCTTCACCCTCCACGACGGCCCGCCCTACGCCAATGGCGCCCTGCATGTGGGCCATGCGCTCAACAAAATCCTCAAGGACATCATCAATAAGTACGCCCTGCTCAACGGCAAGCGGGCCCGCTTTATTCCCGGCTGGGATTGCCACGGCCTGCCGATTGAGCTGAAGGTGTTGCAGGCGCTGGGCAGCAGTGAGCGTCAAGCCCTAACCCCGATCAGCCTGCGCCAAAAAGCCCATGCCTACGCCCTCGAACAGGTGGAGGGCCAGAAAACGGGCTTCCGCCGTTGGGGCATCTGGGCCGACTGGGACCAGCCCTATCTCACCTTGAACAAGGACTACGAGGCCGCCCAGATCGGGGTATTTGGCCAGATGGTTCTGGCGGGCCATATCTACCGGGGCCTCAAACCAGTGCACTGGAGCCCCAGCTCGCGTACGGCCCTGGCCGAGGCCGAATTGGAATACCCGGACGGCCACACCTCCCCGAGCGTCTACGTGGCCTTTGCGGTGCGAGAGCTGCCTGGGGCCCTGGCCGCGAAGCTGGCCGCCGCGGGCTTGCCCCAGGCCCAGGCCCCGGGCGGGCTGGCGGTGGCGATCTGGACCACCACCCCCTGGACCCTGCCGGCCAACCTGGCGGTGTCAGTCAATGGCAGCCTGGACTACGCCATCTGCCGGGTCAGCGTTCCGCCCCCAGCCCCAGCCCAGGCCCCAGCCCTAGCCAGCGAAGGGCCCGAGGCGGCTCCGAGCGCCCGCCCCAGCCACCTGGTGGTTGCCAGCGAGCTGATCACCAGCCTGGAAACCAGTCTGGGCCTGGGTCTCGAACCCGTGCTGACCCTCAAGGGCAGCGAGCTCGAAGGCATCCACTACCAACACCCCCTGTTCGATCGCACCAGCCCGGTGGTGCTGGGGGGCGACTACATCACCACCGAAACCGGCACCGGCCTGGTCCACACCGCCCCCGGCCATGGAGTGGACGACTTCAACACGGGCAAGAAATACGGCCTGCCCGTGCTGTGTCCCGTCGATGGGGCCGGGAACCTCACCGCCGAAGCAGGCCCGTTTGCCGGCACCAACGTGCTCAAGGATGCCAACGGGGCCATCATCGCCGCCCTCCAGGAAGCGGGGGCCCTCTTGGCAGAACAGCGCTACGCCCACCGCTACCCCTACGACTGGCGCACCAAAAAACCGACCATCTTCCGGGCCACGGAACAGTGGTTTGCCTCCGTTGAGGGCTTCCGGGCCCAGGCCCTGGCCGCGATCGATGCGGTGACCTGGACCCCGGAAAGCGGTCAAAACCGCATCGAGGCGATGGTGCGCGATCGCGGCGACTGGTGCATCTCGCGCCAGCGCACCTGGGGGGTGCCGATCCCGGTCTTCTATCACCGCGAAACCAGCGAGGTGCTCGTCAACGCCGACACCCTTGCCCACATCAGTGCCCTGATCGCCGAGCAAGGCTCGGATGTGTGGTGGCAACGGGATGAGGCCGGCCTGCTGCCGCCCGCCTACGCCGCTGAAGCACACCTGTGGCGCAAGGGTACCGACACCATGGATGTGTGGTTTGACTCCGGCTCCTCCTGGGCGGGGGTGTTGGGGGGCTTGGCCGCAGGGGAGCCCGAGGCCGGGCCCGGCACCAGCGCCGCCCGGGCCAGCTATCCAGCCGATCTCTACTTAGAAGGCTCCGACCAACACCGGGGCTGGTTCCAAAGCAGCCTGCTCACCTCGGTGGCCGTCAACGGCCACGCCCCCTACAGGCGGGTGCTGACCCATGGCTTCGTGCTCGATGAAAAGGGCCGCAAGATGAGCAAATCCCTAGGCAATGTGGTCGATCCGGCAATCCTGGTAGAGGGCGGCAAAAACGAGAAGCAGGAGCCGGCCTATGGCGCCGATGTGCTGCGCCTATGGGTGAGTTCGGTGGACTATTCCGCCGATGTGCCCCTGGGCCCGGGGATCGTCAAACAGCTGGCGGATGTGTATCGCAAAGTGCGCAACACGGCCCGCTACCTGCTTGGCAACCTGCACGATTTTGATCCCCGGCCCCAGGCCGAGGGCGGCCATGCCATTGCGATCAGCGAACTGCCCCTGCTCGATCGCTGGATGCTGCAGCGCACGGCCACCCTGATCGATGGGGTGAATGCCGATTTCGAGAGCTATGAGTTCTATCGCTTCTTCCAGGCCCTGCAGAACTTCTGCGTGGTGGATCTCTCCAATGTGTACCTCGATATCGCCAAGGATCGCCTTTATGTGAGTGGCGCCGGCTCCTTCCGGCGCCGCAGCTGCCAGACCGTGCTCGCCCTGGTGGTGGAGCGGCTGGCTGGACTGATTGCGCCGGTGTTGTGTCACATGGCCGAAGACATCTGGCAGAACCTGCCCTACCCGGTGGCGGAAGCCTCGGTGTTTGAACGGGGCTGGCCGACCGTGCCGTCCAGCTGGCGCGACACCAGCTTGGAGGGCCCCGTGGGCCAGATCCTGGTCCTGCGGGCCCAGGTGAATCGCCAGCTGGAGGCCTGCCGCAAACAAGGGGGCAAGGCCGCCGGCGCCCCCGCCACGGCTGGCACCAGCGACGACGCCCCCGGGACGCCTACCGGCATCGGCGCCTCCCTGGAAGCCCAGGTGCAACTGGATATCGCCTTGGGCGAAGGCACGGCCCCCCTGCGCGAGGCCCTGGCCCTCCTGGAGGCCAGCCCCCACGCCAGCGTCGACAACCTGGCCGACTGGTTGCTGGTCTCAGCGGTGCAGTTCGGCGGCAAGGCGCCGGCGGCCCTGCTGGCCGAGGCCAGCGAAGACGGCGTGACCGTCCGCATTGCCCGGGCCGAGGGGGAAAAGTGCGAGCGCTGCTGGCATTACGAAACCGATGTGGTCCCCCACCAGCTCACGGCCAGCCTCAGTGGCCAGATCTGCGGCCGCTGCCGCAGCACCCTGGACGGCTAAAGCAAGGAAAAGCCATCCGGGGGGCTTGTCCGGGCGGCCTGGCTGTCCCGCAGGAGCGGCACGCGGGCTGGTTGGTTGGGGCTGGCCTAAGGCCAAGCCCCAACCAACCAGGGTTCACAACCAGGCCCCTGGATCGAGGAAGTGCTCCACGGCCTGGGGAGACCCCAGGCGCTGCTCCTGGCTGGGATTGAGGGGGCCGGCCAGGAGTTCGGCGGCGGTGATGCGGGCGGTGGCCGCCAGGGCCGGCTGGTCGGGATCAAAGCCGGTGGGGTGGCTGAGGCTGCTGGAGAAACCCCGGAAAATCAGCAGCTCAAAGGGTTCGGCTGGCTCGGCCTGGCCTTCGGACCCGACCTCAGCCACTGCAGGGCTAGGCAGCTCGCCCGTGAGGCGCAGCACCCGATCGGGGCGGTCACGGCTGATCGCTTCTAGGGCCGCCAGCAGGACGGCCACGGCCAAAGGAGCCATGGGTTCAGAAGCCGCCGGCGACACGGCCCTGCTTGGGCAGACGCACCAGGAGCCACTGCAGGAACCCGACCACAAAGCCGACCAGGGCTAGGTACCCCACAAACGCGGCGATGGCATTGGTCCAGGCGCCGCCAAACAGGAACGAGAAAATTCGATCCACATGCAGGTTCAGGCCCCGGGGGGCCTCCAGCCAGACGGCACAAAAGGGTCGGGTCACGGGCCCTTTGAAGCAGCCGAAGGCCGTGGCACTAAGGCCAGAACCGAGCAGGCCAAAGGCGGTGGCCCCCCAACGCCAGGCCCGCAGGGTGAAGGGCAGGGGCCGCCAGGGGGGCTGGTCGGCCAGCTCCTCATTGAGATCGACCCAGAACCACAGGGACGCCACCACCAGCAGCTGGGCCAGGCCCGCCAGCAAATAGCCCAGGGGACGCCCGTCGGCGAACAGCAGGGCCGTAATCAGCAGCAGGCTCGCCACCTTCCAATAGATGGTGAGCAACCGCACCATGGCGGCGTCGCGCCGGAGCGCGGCCCAGATCAACAACACCAGGGGCAGGCCGAAGCTGAATACCGCCGCCAGGCGATAGTCCAGCCACACCAGGCTGCGATAGAGCAAATCCTGCACGGACGGGGGTCGGGGTTCCGCCATTATCCGTGGCCCGGCCCATGCCTTTGCAGCAGTAGGGTCCCGCCATGGCAGGCCGTTCCCCCTTCCCCTGGCTCCCTGGCGGGTTGTTGCCTAGCCAGTTTCGCCCCGCAGCCATGGCCCCGGGCGGCGCCAGGCCTGGGGGCGCAGGGGCCAGCAACTCCTTTTCGCCCCGTGCGGGGACAGGTCCCGCAGGGGCCGCCAAAGATTGGTTTGCCAGGGCCTGGCAGCCGGCCCAATGGCTGCGGCGGCCCGCCCCCCAAGCCAGTTGCCGTACGGCCCTGTCCCGCAATGTCTCCCTGGAAGGGGCGGCGGCGGCGGTCAGCCGCGAGCTGCGCTCCGGCGGCGGGGCCGGCTCCGGGAGCGGTGGTGGTGGCGAGGCGGATCTGGCCCTGGTCTTCTGCTCCACCGCCTATGCCAGCGACCTGCCGCGGCTGTTGCCCCTGCTGCGCCAAAGCCTGAAGGCGCGCCACTGGATCGGTTGCGTTGGTGGCGGCGTGGTGGGCACCGGCGCCGATGGCCTCCCCCACGAACTGGAACAGCAGGCGGCCCTGGCCGTGACCCTGCTGCGACTGCCGGGCGCCGACCTGCAGCCCTTCGTGCTCGACGCCAAGCAATTGCCCGATCTCGATGGCTCCGCCCAGCCCTGGCTGGACTGGGTCGGAGCCGACCCGACCCTGGCCGAATCGATGCTGCTGTTCATCGACCCGGGCTGCCCCAGCATCAACGACCTAATCAGCGGCCTGGATTACGCCTATCCCCAGGTGGACAAGGTGGGCGGAATCGCCGGCCCCCACAGCGCCAGCGGCGGCTCCCTGCTGTTCGATGACCAGGTGGTGGAGGGGGCCGTGGGCTGCCTGATCGGCGGCAGCTGGCGGCTCGATCCGGTGGTCGCCCAGGGTTGCCGGCCGATCGGACCGGTGTTTGCGGTGGAACGCTCCGAGCGCAACGTGATCCTGGAACTGGCGAACGGCAGCAAAAAAGCCACCCCCGTGGCCTGCCTGCAGACCATCCTCGAAACCCTGAGCCCGGCCGAACGGGAACTGGTGCGCCATTCCCTCTTCCTTGGGGTGGGCCGCAGCAATGTCCAGCTAGGCGGCTCCGACCCCTCCGCCTTCCTGGTGCGCAACCTGCTGGGGGTGGATCCCCGCAACGGCGCCATTGCCGTGGCCGAACGGTTGCGACTGGGCCAGCAGGTTCAATTCCAATTGCGCGATGCCGCCGCCTCCCGCCAGGAGCTGCAACAGCTGCTGGAGCGCCAGAGCCAGGCCGGGCCCGAGCCCCTGGCGGCCCTGCTGTTCGCCTGCCTGGGCCGGGGCAAGGGCCTCTACGGCGGTCCCGATGGTGATGTGGGCATCTGCCACGAGTTATTTCCAGCGCTGCCGATCAGCGGCGCCTTCTGCAACGGCGAGATCGGTCCGGTGGCCGGCACCACCCATCTCCATGGCTACACGGCCAGCTGGGGCTTCCTGGTGCCCAGTCCGGCCCCCGGGGCCAGCGAGGCTGGGGCGTCCTCCGATCCGCCCGCCTGAGCCGGCATGGTTCGTCAGCACGTCAATCCGCTCAGCCGCTTTTTCCAGCTAGAGCGGCCCTTACCCCCACCCGGGGAGCTGTTCGCCAGCCCAGGTCAGCCCATCCAGCTCGACATCGGCTGCGCCCGGGGACGCTTCCTGCTGGCCCTAGCCCAGCAGCAACCCGACACCAACCACCTGGGCGTGGAGATCCGCCGGCCGCTGGTGGATGCGGCCGAAACCGATCGCCAGCGGCTGGGGCTGACCAACCTTCACTACCTCTTCTGCAACGCCAACATCAGCCTGGAAACCTGGCTAGCCGAGCTACCAGCCGGCCGGCTCGAGCGGGTGACCATCCAGTTCCCCGACCCCTGGTTCAAGCTCAAACACCACAAACGGCGGGTACTGCAACCGGCCCTGCTCTGCAGCCTGGCCGCTGCCCTGGCGCCCGGGCGCGAGCTGTTTCTGCAAAGCGATGTGCTGGCCGTGATCGAGCCGATGGTGGCCGTGGTGGAGGCCAGCGGCTGCTTTGCCAGACCCGCAGCCGACGCCCGCCCCTGGCGCCAGACCAACCCCCTGCCGGTGGCCACCGAACGGGAACGCCTGGTGATGGGCCAGGGACTGCCGGTCTACCGGGTGCTCTACCTCCGCAACGAAGCACCCGTGCCCAACCCCCAGGCCCTGGAGGCCGGGGCCGGGGGCACCGATAATCCGGCCACGACCCCGGCGCCCGAGCCGGCCGCAACGCCCGGCAGCCCATGACCCCCACTCCTGCCCCCACCCCCTGGTTGCTGCGCTGGCAGGGCCTGCTGGCGCGCGGCAGTGATGGACCCCTGGCTAGTCGGCTGAGCAGCCTGGCGGGCCTGGTGCTCTGCGCCCTGATGGCGGGCCTGCCCCTGGTCGCGCGGGGCGGCCTCAGCCTGCTGATCCTTTCCTGTGGCCTGCTCTGGCTGGTGATCGCCCTCAAGCGCCCCAGCAGCGGCAGCCTTGGCCCGATCAACGCCTGGATCCTGGTGGCCCTGGCCGTGGCCCTGGTGGCCACGGGCTTTTCACCCGTGCCCAAGGCGGCCCTCCATGGCCTGTTCAAGCTGGTCAGCTATCTCGGGGTCTATGCCCTGATGCGCGAGCTGTTGGCCGAGGCGCCGCGCTGGTGGGATCGCATCGTGGCGGCCTTGCTGGCCGGGGAACTGGCCAGCGCCGTGATCGCCATCCGCCAGCTCTACGGCGACACCAGCGAACTGGCCCGCTGGGTCGACCCCAACTCCGTGGCCGACGGCACGATTCGGGTCTACGGCCCCCTGGAAAACCCCAACCTGCTGGCCGGCTACCTGCTGCCGATCCTGCCCCTGGCCGTGGTGGCCTTCCTGCGCTGGCGCGGCTGGGCCGCTCGGCTCTACGCGCTCACGGCCCTGGTACTCGGCAGCGCCGCCCTGGTGCTGAGCTACAGCCGTGGCGGCTGGCTGGGCCTGGTGGCTGGCCTGGGCACGATCGGCCTGCTGCTGGTGTTGCGCCAGACCCGCCATTGGCCCGTGCTCTGGCGCCGCCTGTTTCCCCTGCTTCTGGTGGCCGGGGCCGCCGCGCTGCTGGTGGTGGCCGTGACCCAGATCGAACCGCTGCGGATCCGGGCCATGAGCCTGGTGGCCGGCCGCGAGGACAGCTCCAACAACTTCCGCATCAATGTTTGGATGGCGGTGCTCAAGATGATTGAGGAGCGACCCTGGCTGGGGATCGGCCCGGGCAACACCGCCTTCAACCTGATCTATCCCCTCTATCAACAGCCCCGCTTCAATGCCCTGAGCGCCTATTCGGTGCCCTTGGAATTGCTGGTGGAGGGCGGGGTGCCTGGGTTGCTGGCGGGCCTGGGCCTGCTGCTGGCCAGCCTGCGCAGCAGCTGGGCCCAGCTCAAGGGCGAAAGCCCGTTCGCCCTACCGGCCCTGGCGGCAGGGGCCGCGATCGTGGGCCTGTGCGTGCAGGGTGCCACCGACACGATCTTCTTCCGGCCCGAGGTGCAACTCACCGGCTGGTTCTGCCTGGCCACCCTGGCGGTGAGCAGCAACGGCGCCCCAAGCAGCGCCGATCCCCAGCTCGACCAAGCCAGCGAGGCCCCCTAGGCCAGTGCCAAACCCAGCCGAGGCCCCGGCGGGGGAACTGCGCCTGCTGGCAGGCTTTGATGCCGGCCAGACCCACTGCCGTTGCCTGCTGGCCTGGGCCCAGGCGCCAGGGGCCCCTGGCCTCAACGGCCCGGCTCCGGCGGGTGCTTTCCAGGCGCTCGCCGAAGGGGAGGGCGCCGGGGTCAGCCACCTGGCCGCAGCCGGTGGCCCGCAAAGGTTCCAATCGGCCCTGGCCACCAGCCTGGCGGCGGCCCGCCAGCAGCTCCCCCTCGCCTGGCGGCACCTGCCCCTGGCCGCGGCGGCCATCGGCGCCAGTGGCATCGAGGCCGGCAGCCCCGGACAAAGCCTGGGGCAAACCCTGGCCGCCGCAGCCCTGGCCCTGCCGCCCGAGCGCGTCCTGGTGACTGGCGATGAACGCACGGCCCTGCGCGGCGCCTGCGGCAGGGGCGCCGGCATCCTGGTGATCAGCGGCACCGGCTGCATCGCCCTGGGCCAGGACGGCCAGGGCCGCGAGCACCGCTGCGGCGGCTGGGGCTGGCTGCTCGATGGGGCCGGCTCGGCCATGGACCTGGGCCGCGACGGCCTGGCCCTAGCCGTGCAGATGGCCGATGGCCGCTTGGCCGAAACCGAGCTACGCCGCCAGCTCTGGCAAGCCCTCGACGCCCGCAGCGCCCAGGACGTGAAGGCCCGGGTGGTGGCACCGGAGTTCGGGCCCGCCGGCTTTGCCCGCCTGGCGCCGGTGGTCAATCAACTGGCGGCGGCTGGCGACCCCCATGCCCGGGCCGTGATCGGAGCCTCAGCCACAGCCCTGGCGGGCCTGGTGGTGGCGATCGCCCGGGCCCTGGAGCTGGCCGCTCCGCGGGTCTGTGGCGTGGGCGGCGCCCTGGGGCACCTCGACCAACTCCGGCTGGGCTTTAGCGCCTGCCTGGCCCGGGAACTGCCCGATGCAGCGTTGGTGCAGCCCCGGGGGGACGCCTGCTGGGGAGCCCTGGAGCTGGCCGATCACCTGGCTCAAGGGCCGCTGGACCAGGCGCCAAACGGCTTCTAACACCCGGCTCCAAAGCCCCAATGGCGAGCCTTCCGGGGCCAGCCACGACTGGTGCCCCGATCACCCGGCCCGGGTCACCCCCCCTACCCCCCGTTCAACTGGCTCTCCGCCAAGCCGGCCAGATGGCCCGCCCAATGGTCCACCTCGGCCTGGGAGGCCGCCTCCACCATGACCCGCAGCAGGGGTTCGGTGCCGCTGGCGCGCACCAGCACCCGGCCATGGCCCGCCATCGCCACCTCGGCCTCGGCCACGGCGCAGCGCAGGGAATCGCACTGCTGCCATTGGCTGCGGCGCTGGCGATCGGGCACGGTCACATTCACCAGCTTCTGGGGATAGGGCTGGAAGCTGCCATCGAGCCACTCGGCCAGGGATCCCCCCTGGGCCTGGATCAGCACGGCCACCTGCAGGGCCGTGAGCAGGCCATCACCACTCATGCCGTGGCGTGCCGAAAGGATGTGGCCGGATTGTTCGCCGCCCAGGCCCGCGCCCAGCTCCTCCATGGCCTGGTGCACGTATTGGTCGCCCACGGCCGTGCGCTCCAGCAGGCCGCCCTTAGCCTGCCAGGCCCGCTCAAAGCCGAGGTTGGACATCACGGTGGCGACGATGCGGTTGCCTGGCAGTTGGCCCTGGGCCATCAGGGCCTGGCCCCAGAGGTAGAGAATCTGGTCGCCATCGACGACCCGGCCCCGGCCATCCACCGCAAGCATGCGGTCGGCATCGCCATCGAAGGCAAAGCCCATGCTGGCGCCTTCGGCCAACACCGCCTGGCGCAAGGCCTCCAGGTGGGTGCTGCCGCAGCCCAGGTTGATCCGCTCCCCATCCGGTTCGCCATGGAGCACGGTGAGATCGGCGCCGAGGGCCCTAAACACGCTCTCACCGCAGGCCGTGGCCGAGCCCCAGCAGAGATCGAGCACAACCTTGCAGCCATCGAGCCGGGCGCCGGCGACGCTGGCAATCAGGCTGTCCCGATAGGCAGCCAGGAGGTCGGGGCGTTGGCGCACCAGGCCGACACCACTGAAGGGGATCCGCTCGCTGCCTTCGCCATGGAGACCGGCCTCAATCGCCTGCTGCTGCTGCTCCTTGAGCTTGGCGCCCCGGGCGCCAAATACCTTGATGCCGTTGTCGTGGGGCGGATTGTGGCTGGCCGACACCATCAGGCCGCCGGCGCAGCCCTGGGCGCGGATCGTGCCGGCCACCGCCGGGGTGGGGCAGAGACCCAGATCCCACACCTGGCGACCGGCGGCGGTCAGGCCGGCGGTGAGGGCCGCCACCAGCATCGGAGCGCTGCTGCGGGAATCGGCCCCGATCACGACCGGCCCCTCGGCCGGCAACACCTGGCCGCACCAATAACCCAGTTGCAAGGCCAGGGCCGGAGTAATCACGGAGCCGACCAGGCCGCGGATGCCATCGGTGCCGAAGCGGGCCTGACCGGCAGGAAGGGGCTCACCCAGGGGGAAGCGGGCCAGCTCCGCCATGGGGAGGACTCCAAAAACCATCGGGGCCAAGGCTAAGGGGTGGCATCCGCCCCCACGCCGCCCAGGGACCCAGGGCCCGGTGTTCGCCTAGGGCGCTAGCCGGGCCTTGTGCAAGCGGCTTTTCTCGTACCAGCGCGCAATTTCCGGGGCCCAAGTTTGAAAATGGGGCCAGAGCAGATCACAGAGTTCGCGGATTTCCTGCTGGGCATCGAGCTTGGCGCGCAGGTCCATGAAATGCAGGAAGGCCCGCAGGCTGAAGCTCACCACAAAGTGCTGGCGGTAGTCAAACGGCAGGATGCCGCGGGCGTGCTCCTCGGCAAAACCGGCGGCCAACATCTCGCGGTAGCGCTCCGCCGCCATGCGGCACAGGGCCAGATCCTTGGCCCGCTCCTCGGGGGTGTAGTCATACTTTTTGCCCTGGCGATCGCTGTAGCTACCAACTGGCCGCAGGTAAAACACCTCTTCGAGCTCCAGCTCGCCGCTGGCGGCCCGGGAAATGCGTTCGCCCGTGTAGCGCATCGACTGCACATCGAAACTGACGCCGACCCGATGGGTACGGGCCTGTTGCATCACCGAGTGGGGAAACCAACCCACATTGAGGGTGATCTGGGGGTGTTCCAGGGGGCCGTAGTGGCCGCGCTCGCCGGCCAGCAGGCGTTTGACACAGATCTCGCCGGCCTTGGCCTCATCGGGCCATTGCTCCCGCTCCGAGGCCACGAAGCCCTCGAAATAGTCCTGGTGCATCGCCGCAAAGATGCACTGCTGGGGGTTGGGGGTGGCAGCGATCAGGTCAACCCGGAAGCGCTTCATGGCACAAGGAACAGGGAGAATCGGGGTGAACCAGGCTCAGCCGTGGCTGCGGGGACCGACCTGGGCGGCCGGGGGTTGGGAGCTGGTAGCAGCCCCGGCCGCCAGGGTGCTGACGTTACCGACCCCCGCCAGTTGGGGCAGGGGGGTTTCCGCAATCAGGGCCGTGGTGAGGGCCTCCAATTCCGGCCGGCTACGGGCGCCCAGGGAGCGGCCCACGGCATCGCCCGAGGCATTGAACAGTTCCAACTGGGGGATCCCATTCACCGCATAGCGCTCGAGCTCGGGCTGCCAACGGGGGTTATCCACGTTGAGCAGCACCACATCGAGGGCTCCGTGGTGCTCCTGTTCCACCGAGGCCATCGCCGGCGCCATGGTCCGGCAGGCCTCACACCAGTCGGCGTAGAACTCCACCAGGGTGGGGCGGCCATCCCCCAGGGCCACGGGCAGGTCGAGGGACTGGCGGGCCAATTGCTCCAGGGGCGCAGCCGGATGGAGACCGCCCCGCACCAAAAACAACATCAGGGCCAGGGCGGCAGCCACGGCCGCCAGCAGCATCCGTTCGCGCCGCCCCGAGAGCGGACCGGCATCCGCCGCCAGGGGCAAGGGAGCCCCCTGACCCGCTGGGACGGGAGCTGGGGCTGGCGAAGGCTCGGACACGGACGCTGGCGCTGGCATGGACTTCACTTTGCCAGCGTCCTCCGTGAACCGCAGGCGATTGGACTGGCGCCATGGGCCAGCCGATCCGGCTGGGGAATCGGGCTGGACCAGGGAACCGCCAGCGCCTTGATCCGGAACCACCAGCCGGAAGGACACCCGGGCCGGCACCCTTGATGCGTTCCCAAAAAGCCACGATCCCAAGCAGGCTCTGGTCAAAATCGGGCTACGGTCCCACCGGGTGTCGCTGCACCTTTGAAACGCCGGATCACCCTCCATTTCCCTCGGGAAGCCGTTCACGAGCCGATCACCTATCGGTTGGCCGTGGAATTTGATGTGGCCGCCAAAATCCTGCGCGCCCAGATCGCCCCCAGCCAGAGCGGCACCATGGTGGTGGAGCTCTCCGGCGACATCGACGATCTGGCCGCAGCCGAGCAGTGGCTGGAAGCCCAAGGCCTGGGTCTCAACCGCACGCCGGGCCAGATCACGATCCATCGGGATGTGTGCGTGGACTGTGGCATTTGTTCCAGCCTTTGCCCCAGTGGCGCCCTGGCCAGCCAGGCTCCCACTTGGCAGCTGCACTTCGATGCGCAACGCTGCCTCCTCTGTGAGCAGTGCATCCCCAGCTGTCCCCTGGGGGCCATTGCCTTGGAATTGAAGGGAGCCTGAATGCCGATCCTGCGCCTGTTGCTGTTGCCGTTCCTGGCTCCAATGCTGCTGGTGTTGGTGCTGGTGAGCACCTATCTGGGCTTGAACTGGTCAACCCTGGCCCCCCACACCGTGGTGCTGCCCTTGCTGCCGGGTAACGGTCAACAGGTCGCCGTGCTCCAGGATCTGGTCATGCCCCTGGAGTGCCTCCAGGCCGTGGTGGTAGTGGTCATCTGCACGGTGCCAGACCTGTTGCTGCGCGAGATCTCCTTTTTCATGGCCCGCAGCAAGGTGCTCACCTTGATCACGACCCTGTTTCTGGCGATCACCGGTGCGGTGTACTTGATGCATCTGAATGTGCTCACCGATGTGTTGCTCCTTGGCTCGTCGGTGCTGCTGGCCCGGCTGGATCTGATCCGCCTGCGCCTGCCCATGAACCCATTCCAGGTGGCAACGGGCCTCAGTGTTCTGGTTCTTGGCGGGGTCTGGATCGGCCATACGGTCCACAATGCCGGCCTCAACCCATTCCATTCCTGAGGGGCCGCTGGGCCGCTCCGGAGTCAGCCAGGCGCAGGGATCCGGCTAACAGCCCGCACCGGCTGCCTGGTTCAGGCGCCGGTAACTCCAAAGATTGCCGAGCACCTTCTTGGTATAGAGCCGGGTTTCGGGGTAGGGAATCGCCTCGATCCAGAGCTCGGGATCACGCTGAAGATTGATCGTGCCGCTGGTTTGGTTCAGGCTGTCATTGCCGAGTCCGGCCTTAAGCCAATGGGCCACGGCCCCAGGGCCAGCGTTGTAGCTGGCCACGGCCAGCACCGGATTGCCCTGCCACTGCTCCAGGAGCTGGCGCAGGTAGCGGGCGCCGAGGCGGCTGTTGAGGGCGGGATCCTTAAGGCTCGCCCCCTCCAGCCGCCGGCCGGCCAGCTCGCTGGCGGTGCTAGGCATCAGCTGCATCAGCCCCATCGCCCCCACCGGCGACTCCACCCCGGCCGTGAACCGGGATTCCTGCCGGGCCACGGCCTGGAGCAGGGCCGGATCCAGGCCCGCCGCCGCCGCCGCCTGGCGGAACAGCTCGCCGTAAGGCAGGGGATTGAGCTGCCGTTCCAGGTCCACCAGCTGCTGGCAGCTGCCTTTCGGCAGCCGCAGGCTGGCCTGCTCCAGTTGGCCCAGGCCGACCCAGTCATCGCCCACCGCACTGCGCAGCCGGCCCTCCAGGCGCAGGTCCCGGGCGCTTTGGGGCGGCCGGCCGCCCCGCCAAAAGCGCCAGCTTTCCCAGGCCTCCAGGGGTTGGTTGAGGCGCCAGAGCTGGTCGAGGCCCGCATCACCACTGGCCAGGGGCTGCCAGGGGCGCGGGGCCAGGGGGGGCGACGGCACACCAGGGGGGCGCAGCAGCTCAGGCATGCTCTCGCCCAGATGCAGGCTGGCCCGCCAGCCGTAGTAGCCGCCGGGCGCCAGGGCCAGCACCTGGCGCCAAAGGCGCCGGGCCGCAGCCCCATTACCTAGCCGCCATTGGCCATAGCCCAGCCAAAAGAGCTGGCGGGCCGCCAGGGGCGCGGCCAATTGGCTAGGGGCAAGGGCCTGAAGGATCTGGCTAGCCTCGGCCCACCGCTGCTGCCCCAGGGCCCGGCGGGCCAGTTGCCATTGCAGCTCCCAGCTGGCCGGATCCAGGGGCCAACGCTTCAGCACCCCCGCCCAGGGGAGCTGGCCATCAAGGGCCAGCCGCGCCTGCACGGCGGCACTGGCTTGCAGGGATGGGGGCAACTGGGCTAACCACGCCCTGGTATCCGGTCCATCCCGCTGGCTGAGCAGGGCACTGGCCTCCCGGGCGGCGGCCCCAGTGGGCCAGCGCTGGGCCAGGGCCAGCAGCCGGCGATCGGCCATCCCCTGCTGGCTGGCATCGCCTTTGAGCAAGGCCTGGCCCAGGGCCAGCTCAAGCTCCGGATTGCCCTGAAGATCCTTGAGGCAGTCCAGGGCAGTCTGGCCAAGGCCCAACTGGGCCAGGCCCAGGGCCAACTGGCGCCGTTGCTGGGGCCCCAAGGCCCCATGGCGACCCCGGCAGGCTTGTACCAGCAGGGCCTCGGCCCCGGGCCAGCGGGGGCCCCAGCGGGCCAGGTGCAGGCTGGCCCGTAGGCGGCTGGCGGGAGAGCGTCCCAGCTCCAGGGCCGCCGCCAGGGCCGCTGGATGGGCGGGGAAGCGCTGCAGCAGCAGCTGGCGCCAGCGGGGTTGCTGGCGACCGAGGCTGTAGAGCGCATCGGCGCTCGCCGGACTCTGGGGAAAGCGCTGCCAAAGGCATTGCCAGAGGTCCAGGGCCTGGTCGGCCTGGCCGGCGACCTCGGCCGCCTGGGCGGCCCGTTTCAAGGCCAGGGCAGCCAGGGGGTCGCGGCCCCAGCCCTGGCCCCAGAGCTGCTGGCGCTGCCTGGCGTTGCCAGGCGGCTCGCGGCTGGCGAGCAGCAGGCTGGCCTCGCGGCGCAGGCCTGGATCGGGGCTAAGCAGCCGCCAGGCCCGCAGGCTGGAGAGGAGCGTATCCGGCGTCGGCTTTGGCGTGAGCTGGACCACCAGGGCCCGGCCGGCTAGCAGGGCCAGGGCCGTGCCCAAGCAGGTGCCCAGCAGCAGGCGCAGACCTTTCGCAGAAGGGAACTGGGGCGACGGGAGCTTGGGCAACAAGGGCCGGAGCATGGCTGTTGCCGGAACAGGGCTGTTGCCATTGTGGAGAGGCTTCTCCCCCCACCCATCCTCGCCACCGCCATGGCCCTGCCCCAGCTGCGGCGCCCGACGCTGCCGCCTTTGCTCACCAGCCTGCCGGGCTGGCGCCAACGCCGCCGGGCCCTGACAGCCCTGGCCGCGGCCGGCCTGGTGCTGCTTCTGCGTCCCTGGTGGCCCCTGGTGCTGCTGCCGGGCTGGCTGGTGGGCCTGGTGTTGCTGTGGGCCGTGGGAGAACTGGTGCTCTGGGCCTGGTGGCCGCGGCGCTGGAGCTAGGCAAACCCGACGCCCACACGGCGGCTGGTGGGTGCCCTCTGACCAGATCCATGGATCCCCCAGGCTGATCGGCCCCTGCCTGGGGTTTACGGACTTTTGTTCAAGATGCTGCCATCGCCACGGCTGGGTCGTCAGACCCGGGCCAAGGTGACCCGTTCGGTCTGATCTTGATATTTGCCCTTACGATCCTGATAGGTGGTTTCACAGGGATCACCTTCAAAAAAAAGCAACTGGCAGATGCCTTCGTTGGCATAGATGCGGCAATCGGCGCCGGAGGAATTGCTGAATTCCAGGGTCAGATGGCCCTCCCAGCTGGCCTCGGCAGGCGTGGTGTTGACGATGATGCCCAGCCGGGCATAGGTGCTTTTGCCCAGGCAGATCACCGTGATGTTGGCCGGCACCCGCAGGCGCTCCAGGGCAACCCCCAGGCCATAGGAATGGGCGGGCAGAATGAAATAGGCGCCATCGCCATCCTCAAGGAGGGGCGCCGGCTCCAGATTGGCGGAATTAAAGCGCTTCGGATTCATCACCGTGCCCGGCACATGGCGAAAAATCAAAAATTCCTTAGCCGATAACCTGAGGTCGTAGCCGTAGGAACTGCAGCCGAAACTGAGCACCGGTGAGGTGCCCTGGTCCGGATCCAGGTGCCGCACCAGTTCCGGCTGGAAGGGTTCGAGCATGCCCTCGCCAGCCTGGGCTTTGATCCAGCGATCGTTCTTGAGCATGGGACTGCCGCAGGGGCCGGTGGGAGCAGGCTAGAAGCCGCGACGCAATTGGGTCACCTGGTCGGCCATGGCCATCAGGGCCACCGGCATGGCCGGGCCGGTGAGGATCACGTCCACATGGCTAGGGCGGCGCTCCAGGGTGGCGGTCACCTCGGCTGCGCAGAGGTAGCCCAGGTCAACGGCCAGGCCCAGTTCATCCAGCACCAGCTGGTCGACCAGGCCGCCCAGCAACTGGTCACGGCTGTAGGCCCAGACCGCTTCCACCGCCTCCCGGTCGGGATCGCAAACGCTATCCAACGGGGAAGCCGCTAGGCCCAGGGGACCAGCAGCTGGGGCAGCCGAGGGAACCGGGGCGCAGGGCTCGGCCAGACAACCGGCCACGGCGGGACGTAGCCACTGCAAGCGGCCGCAAAGCCAGAGGCTGGATTCGAGCCCCTGGTCGACCCCACCCTTGAGGAATTGGGTGATCAGCACCCGGCTGCCCAGGCCGGCACTGCGCAGGGCTTGGCTGAACACGCCGCTGAAGCTGCCCCGGAAGGGGGCCGTGTGGATCTGGATCAGGCCCTCCTGTTGGGCCACCAGGCGCAGGCTGCGGCTGGTGGCGGGCCGGGCTGGCGCCTGGGGGCGACCCGCCGGGCCGAGGGAGCGACCCGGTTCCCGCCGCGGTTGGTGCTGGATGAGGCTGGCCGTCATGGCTGCTCCCCCCGGGCCTGGCCGGCCAGCCAGCCCCAAGCTTGCCGCGGCCCAGCCTCCAGCCCAACAGCCTGGGGCCGCCTCGGCCTGAAACCTGGCTTAGGGGATCGACCTGGCTTGGGGGGGGCGTCCATCAACTGGCTTGTCTGCAACGGATTAGGACCTTGACGGTTTGGCACCGGTCGGCGGGCGATCGACTGGTTGAGGGGCCCATGACTGGCAATAACCTGAGCGCCGGCCACCTGAGCGGCGATCAAGGGAGCGGCGATCAACCGATTGGAGATCAACTGGCCGGCCACCAACGCCCTAGACACCGAGATGGCCGGCGAGAAGCGGCCTAGTGGTGCAGAGCGCGGCATGGCTGGCCCCTGGTCAATCCCTGAGCCCGGCGGGCCGGGGGTGCCAACCGAATGTAGCGGCGGCGGGCCGCGAAACAAGCCACAACCGCTACCGGTAGTGCGAACATTTGCACCACTGCCGATCTGGCCTGGGCGGGCTCCTGGCCATGGCTGGCCCCGCCGTTGGCCCCGCCATGGCCAGGTCCGCCAAACGCCGGCCGGGCAGTCCGCCACGGCCATGGGACCGCAGGATGGGACCGCAGCGCAACGGCTGCAACGGGGAGCCATCGGTGTCAACAGCTACAAGGCGGGCCATGGGCGATCTTTAGGGTCGCCAGAATTCGATCCGTAGGAATGGTTGGCGCCAACGCCGGCTTCAGCCGCTATTCCGCCCCTACGTCCGGGGGCCAACCCCTGACCCCCGCAGCGGGGGCCGCGCCACCGACCAGCACCAACCTGCTGGAGGTCATGCGCGGCCTAGCCGGCAGCACCACCGAAACAGTGGAAAGGGGCAAAACGATCTTCTTCCCCGGCGATCCCGCCGAGAAGGTTTACCTGTTGCGGCGCGGCGCCGTGCGCCTGTCGCGGGTCTACGAATCCGGCGAGGAAATCACGGTGGCCCTGCTGCGGGAAAACAGCCTGTTCGGAGTGCTGTCCTTGCTCACCGGCCAGCGCTCCGATCGCTTTTATCACGCAATCGCCTTCACCCGGGTGGAGATGGTCACGGCCCCGGCGGCCTCGGTTAAACGGGCGATCGAACAGGATGCCGCGGTGGGACTGCTGATGCTGCAGGGCCTCTCCTCCCGCATTCTCCAGACCGAAACCATGATCGAAACCCTCACCCACCGGGACATGTCCTCCCGGCTGGTGAGCTTCCTGCTAGTGCTCTGCCGGGACTTCGGCGTGCCCGGCGGGGAAGGCATCACCATCGACCTGCGCCTCTCCCACCAGGCGATTGCCGAAGCGATCGGTTCCACCCGGGTCACGATCACCCGGCTGCTCGGCGATCTGCGCAACGCCGGCCTGGTCCAGATCGACCGCAAAAAAATCACCGTGTTTGATCCCCTGGCCCTGGCCAAACGGTTCAGTTGATCCCAGGGCAAGTTTCTCTGCTGATTGACCTGCAGATCGCTGAGCTGATTGATCGGCTAAACCCTGGGCGAACGGCAGGGTTGCCGCCAAACTTGCCCCGGATTCCCCAGCGCCGCGCCCCCGGCGGTTGATACTGGCTCTCCCCGCCCCTTTCCGTGACCGGCTGGCTCCTGATCCTGGCGTTGCTGGTGCTCGGTGGCGTGCTCTCCACCTTGGGGGACCGGCTCGGCAGCTTGGTGGGCAAGTCCAGGCTGAGCCTGTTCAACCTGCGGCCCCGCAAAACGGCCGTCTTGATCACGGTGTTAACCGGCAGCCTGATCAGTGCCCTGTCCCTGGGGCTGATGCTGCTGGTGAGCCAGCAACTGCGGGTGGGCCTGTTCGAGCTCGATCGCATCGAGCATCGCCTGCGGGACAGCCGCATCAGCCTGGGCCGCAGCCAGGCCGAACTCAAGCGCAGCCATCGGGACCTGCTGCAGGCGGAGAAGGGCCGCAAACAGGCGCGCCAACTCCTAGCCGAGGCCGAGCGCCAGGCCCGCTCCCTACGGGCGGCCCTGGGACCGCTAATGCAGCAGCGCCAGGCCCTTGAACAGCAACGGGACCAGCTCAACCGCGACATCCGCGCAAAAGATGCCGACATCCAGAGCAACCAGCGCGAACTGGCCCAGGTGAAAGGGCGGATCACCGCTGCGGGGAAGGAACTGAAGGACCTGGAAGCCAACCTGCTGGCCCTGCGCCGCGGCGATGTGGTGATCAGCAGTGGCCAGTCCCTGGTGATCGCCAAGGTGAAATTACAGACGCCCTCCCAGAGCAAGGAGGTGATTGAAGCCCTGTTACAACAGGCAAACAAAATCGCGTTCCAGCGGGTGTTGCCGGGCCAGACCCCTGAGCGCCAGATCCTTTTGGTGCCCCGCGGCGACATCGCCAAACTGGAAGAAATCATCACCAAGCCCGGCACCTGGGTGGTGAGCATTGTTTCGGCCGGCAACGTGCTGCGGGGCGAGCGGCGGGTGGTGGCTTTCCCGGATGTGCGGCCCAACCGCCAGGTGGTCCGCCAGGGGGAGCAGATGGCCACCACCGTGCTTGAGGCCGACGAACGCAGCAGCCAGGAGGTGCAGAGCCGGCTCAACCTGCTGCTGGCAGCCACCTTCACCCGGGCCCAGCGCCAGGGGGCCCTGGCAGACGGCCTGCAGTTCGACATCAGCAGCTTCAACCGGCTCGGCAAACAGCTCAGTGAGAGGCCCGCCGGCCAGACGGTGCGGCTGGAGTCCGTCTCCCAGCGGGACAGCGACATCGCCGATCCGCTGGTGGTCGAGTTGCGCTGGCTCCAGGCACCTGGAAGTGCCCCTGCCGGCCGCAGCCAGCCTTGAACGGCCCCCTGGCGGCCATCGATCCGGGCCGCAGCAAATGTGGTCTGGTGATCAGCGACGACCAGGCCCGTCTGATCCTGTTTGCCGCCGTGCTGCCGCCTGATCAGGCCCTTGCCCAGCTGCGCCAGTGGCAAGACCAGCACTCCCCCCTGGTGGCAGTGCTACTCGGCAACGGCACCGGCAGTGGCCCCTGGCGCCCCTGGCTAGCCCCGATCGCGCCGCTAATCGGGGTGCCGGAAGCGGGCACCACCCTGGCGGCACGGCAGCGGTACTGGCAACTGGAACCGGCGCGGGGCTGGAGGCGCCTGCTACCTCCGGGCCTGCGCCAGCCTCCCCGCGACTGGGATGACGTGGTCGCCCAGATCCTGCTCGAACGGCACCTGGGCCGCAGCCTGCCCCGCCGGTTGGCCCAAGGGCTGCCGCCTTAAAACTTGGCCCGCACGGTGAAGACGTAATCGCCACCGGGCTCGAGCTGGTAATCGGCCTTGAGCAGGAAGCGCAGCAGGGCGTCCTGGATCAGGGCCCGGCCCAGGGAGGGCTCCACCGTCAGCTCGCCGCGATCGAAGGCCCAGCGGAAGGTCCAGCGGAAACCACCGGCGGCCACCTCCCCTTCCAGCAGCTTGCTGCTGAAGCTCTGGTGCAGCACCCGCAGCTGGGCATTGGTGGTGGGCAGACGACTCAAGGGGACGGGCAGCTGGGGGCGAACGGGGGCGGGCGAACTAACTGGCAGGAGTCTGGCCAGGGGCGCCAGCCTCGACCAGCTTGGCTGCAGAGGGGGCCACAAAACCGTTCAGCCGGTTGGCGGCCCGCTCCAGGCCAAGGCGCTGGATCAGGTCGATCCCCGCACTCACCTCCGCCAGCACCTCGCCCAAGATCGGCTGCTCAACAGCCTGGAAGCGGCCGAGCACATGGGAGATGGTGCGCTCCTTGCGCTCCACCGGATTGGCCGAAGGGGCGCCGATGCCGATGCGCAGCCGGGCGAAGTCCTGGCCGCCCAGGTGGGCGATCGTGCTGCGCAGGCCGTTGTGGCCGCCGGCACCGCCGGAGGCCCGCAGCCGCAGCCGGCCCAGGGGCAGGTCCATGTCATCCACCAGCAGCAGCAGCTGGCCGGGCGCCAGGCCATACCAATCGAGGGCTGCCCGGATCGAACGGCCGCTGTCGTTCATGAAGGTCTGGGGCATCAGCAGCCGCAGCCGGCTGGCCCCCAGCCCCAGTTCACAAAGGAGGCCATGCAGCTTGGCCTGGTTTTTGAACGGCACCCCGGCGGCCGCCGCCAGGCGCTCCAGGGCCATGAAACCAACGTTATGGCGGGTACCGGCGTACTTCTCACCGGGGTTGCCCAGGCCCACCAGCAACTGCAGGGACCCGGCGGACGAGGCGGTCATCGGGCAAGCAAAGGAATGGGGCTGGGGCCTAGGGACCTGGGCCCCAAGGGGGCTGACTGCCCCGATGGGTCAGGCGCCCGCCAGCTGGAACAACAGCGAAGGCCGGGACCTAGGCCAGGGGACTATCGCTGGTGCTCGAAGACACCGCAGGGATTGGAGCCCCTCGGGCGGCAGCAGCCGAGGGGTTGGCCCTAGCGGTTTCAAGGGCCCGGGGCTCAGGACCATCCGGCTCGGCGGATCCGGCTGCGGCCGCGGGGGGCTCTCCGGTCACCAAATCCGTCACCCCACCGCCAGCGGAATTCGCCTGGCTGGCGGCCAGCGTTTCGGTGGGAGCGGCTGCAGTGGAGAAGGGTTCGGCAGAGACGGATTCCCTAGGGACAGAGTCCTGGGAGATAGGTTCCGCAGAGACAGGTTCCGCAGAGACAGATTCAACGGCGACGGCTGCAGCGGGGACCGTGTCGTTGGAAACGGTGTCCACCGCCTTGCGGAATTCCTGCTCGAACTGGCTGGAGGCGGACTGGAAGCCCTTCAGGGTCTTGCCGAGGGTTTTGCCAAGCTCCGGCAGGCGCTTAGGGCCAAACACCAGCAGACCGATGGCAGCGATCACGGCCATTTCGGGCAGGCCGATTCCAAAGATATTCATCGTTTCGAAGCACCGATGGGTGGATCCAGCATTAACCCGCCCAAGCCAATGGTCAAACAACCAAAGGCTTGGGCGGGCATGGCATCCGGGTCAGGGATGGATTCAGGGGTTGGCAATCAGCCAGCGCCGTTCCAATTGACAGTGATGCCGTCGAGCAGCAGCGACTTGTTATAGAGCTGAAGAATGACCAGCAGGAAGACAAGGAAGAGAACCATGAAAACTCCCATGACCGGAGTGGTTCCCCAACCCGGCACAACCTTGCCGTATTCGGAATTGAGGGGACGGAGAAGGTCTCCAAGGCGGGTGCGTTGGGCCATGACGGCTCGCTCCTCTCTGGCAGGGGATCAGTCTGGTTACTTTAAGGGTGCTGCGGCCCCGACCGAGCCCAGCTGTCGAGAGTTGTGATGGAAGCGGGCCGCCGACGCCCCTTCCGGCCGGCCTCCCCCTACCCCCAGCCCCCACGCCGATGGACAGCACCGCCTCCCCCGCCCTCTCCGTGGCCCTGACCGTGCTGGCGGTGCTGCTGGCCCTGACGGGCTTCGGCATTTACACGGCCTTTGGGCCGCCTTCCAAGCAACTCACCGATCCCTTTGACGAGCACGAGGATTGAGCGACGCCCTGGGGTTCTTGCCCCACCAAGCAACCCCCAGCCCTAGGGGCCTGGCCAGGTCCCAGCCCTCAGGCCAGGCGCCTGATCCGATAGCTGGCCAGTTGCCAAGGCCCCACAACCGCCGCCTCGGTGAGCAGATCCCAGGTTTCGGGCCCCTGGGCCTCGGCACCAGGGCCTGGGGCTTGGGCGGCTTCAGCGCCGGGCCCAGGGCCCTGGTTGACGGTTTGGTCCAGGAGTTGGTCGAGCCGTTGCCCTGGGGGCTGCAGGAGCGGCTGATCGCAGCCATCGATCCGACCCAACAGCTGCCAGCCGGGGCCCAGGTCCAGCCCCTGGCGTAGGGGGCTGAGGTTCTGAACGGTTAGCGCCAGCTCGGCTGGAGCCAACGCCTCCAGGCCTGTTGCTGCCTGACCTGTTGCTGCCTGGCCTGTTGCCGCCTGAGCCGGGTCTGCCTGGGCTGAATTCGCCGGCAGGGCATCAGGCTGCTTGGCTTCCCTGCGCTGGTTGCCATCTTCGGACGTCAAGCAGCGCAGGCCGATGAGACGCAGGTGGGGACCGCCCAGGCCGATGATCGCCCCGGGTGGGGGCTGGAGCGGCCCTTCGCCCGCCATCCCGGAACCAACCTGAAGCCCTGGGGCGCCGCCCGGGCCCAGGGGCCGCAGCCAGGGCGGTTCCCGAAAGCGCACGGCCTGCTCGGCCGCGCCGGCCTGGCGCCAGCCCCCCGCGCAGGGCATCAGGGCGAGGCGCTGGCGCTGGGGCCCGTTGTCGGCGCCGGGATCGGGCCAGGTGGGGGAGCGCAGCAGGGAAAGCCCCAGCCGCTCCGGCGTGCCGGACGCCCCCTGGGGCCCATCCAGCAGCACGGCCAAACCCGACCCGGCCGCCTCGGCCGCCAGCCAGCTGATCACCGGCACCTCCCAACGGCTGCACTCCCGGGCCGTGACGGCCGCCGCCGGCCGCTCAATCACGCCGCCGCTGGTGTCGGCGGCCAGGCGCAGCGCCGGCTGGGCCAAGGGCAGCTCTAACCGCAATAACTCATGCACCTGGCACCAATCCACCGCCAGGGTGAGCTCCAGGTAGGGGCTAGCCGCCCTCAGGACCGCATCCAGTCGCAGCCTCGAGCGACCACAACGCCCCCGCCAGACGACGCGCCCGCAAAGGGGTCCGGTTTCGGCCAGCTCGAGGGGGCCATCCCAGTGCAAGGGCAAGGGCTGGCTGCGGTAGTTGGCGGCCAGGTCCCAGGCATCCCAAAACTCTCCCCGGTCGGCCCAGCGGCACCACTGCAGGGGCTCCGCCAGCTGCTCTAGGCCATCGCCCCCCCAGAGCTGCTCCACGCCAGCGGGCCCGATCAGGGCGGTGACCAAGCCATTGCTGAGGCGCCAGCGCCCCCCTTGCGCAGGAACCCCGGGGGCGGGCCCCTCGCCGCCCGCCAGGGCCGCCCCAGCCGCCCGATCGGCGGCCAGCGCTTCCGGCTCCGCAACCAGGGTCACCGGGTGCTGCACGGGCAAGGGAGCCCCCTGGGTTGGCAGCGCCAAAGCCATGGCCGCCGGGGCCTCTGGGGCCCCTACGGGGGCCCCAGCCCAATCCGCGCCTGGCCCCGGCCTGGCCGCGGGAGACGATCCGGCCTGGGCAGCGCGCCGATCGGCTACGGGCAGGGGCTGGCGTTGCAAGGGCACATAGCCGATCCCGGCGGGCAAGGGCACCTGCAGCCATTGGCCGCCGCCAGGGGCCGGCTGGCCCAGCAAGGGCTGGCCCGCCAGGCGCCACTGCCCGTCAGGTAGGCGCAGGGTCAAGGGGGCCGCCGCCAGGGGCTGGAGCTGGACCAGGGCCCAGGGCTCGGGCCCCTGATCTGGCCCAGGAGCCGGCTTCCAGGAGCGAGGGACGGCCCCCAGCCAGGCCATCAGGTCCCGATCCCGGCTCCGGGCGGCCGCGCGCCGGGCTGCGCGCCACTGGGGTTCGGCCTGCTCAAACACCTCCGGAATCGAGGTGCCCGGCAGGATGTCGTGGAACTGCTGGAACAGCAGGGGGCGCCAATCGGGGGCGATTTCAGGCAGCTCTGCATCAGCCCTGCTGGCCCGCAGGGCCCGGGCGATATCGGCCTCGCGCAGCAGCCGTTCCAGGCTGCGGTTGTGGCGCTTCTGGTCCGGGCGGCTGGTGGCGCAGCCCCGGTGCAACTCCAGGTAGAGCTCATCGCGCCACACGGGCAGCTGCGCTGCCAGGGGTTCCAGCTCGGCCAGGTACTGGCGCAGGCTGCCGTGGCGCTGGGGCCTGGCCTGGGGCTGGTCCTGCCAGAGCTCCAACTGCTCAAGCATCTCGGTGGTGGGGCCGCCACCGTGGTCGCCCACGCCCGGAAGCCAGAGGGCCCGATCCAGGCCCGTGGCGGCCTGCCATTCCAGCCGGTAGCGCTCCATCGCCACCGGGTCGCCACCCGTGCCGATCGGCGCCGTGGCCAGGGCCAGCACCTCAGTGCCGCAGCGGCTGCGCCAGCGGAACAGGCGATGGGGGAAGGGGTTCGTGGCGTTCCAAGCCAACTTGTGGGTGCAGAACCAATGCACCCCCGTGGCCCGGGCCACGGCGGGCAGGCCAGCGCCAAAGCCAAAGCTGTCGGGCAGCCAGCAGAGCCGGTGCTCCCATTCCGGGAACGTGGCCCGGCTGTAGGCCTGCCCCAGCTGAAACTGGCGCAGCAGCGAGGCCGTGGCGATCAAGACGCAATCGCTTTCGACCCAGGGGCCATTGATCGGCTCCCAGCGGCCCGAGGCCATGGCCTGGCGGATGCGGGCGAACAGGCCTGGCCGGTGCTGGGCAATCCAGGCGTATAGGGCCGGTGTCGAGTGGCCGAAATGGAGCTGGGGGTGGCACTCCATCAGGCCGAGCACCGATTCGAAGGTGCGCTCCGCCGCCCGCCAGGTCTCCGCCACCGGCCAGAGCCAGGCCAGATCGAGGTGGGCATGGCCCAGGAGGTGGAAGCCACCCTGGCCGGACCGCTGCTGGGGCTGGAGCGCCGCCAGGGCCGCGCCCAGGCGCCCAGGCGCCCCGGGAGCCGAGGGATCGGAGCCAGCCAAGGCCGCCTGGAGCGAAGCCGCGGCCAGCGGGTCCTGGCCGCTGGCCGCCCGCAGGGCCCCAAGTTCCAGGGCCGTGCCGGCCAGCACCCCCCCGGGATCGCTGGGATCGGTGGGCTCCAGCTCCAACCGGCTCTCCACCAGGGCACCGTCGTCGTGGCGGGGGCTGCGCAGCGCCAGGTTGAGGTCGAGGGCTTCGCCCCGCCACCAGCGCCCAGGCAGCACCCAGCGGCAGGCGGAATCAAACAGATCCCCGCGATGGACTTCCTGACCAGCAACCGCCAGAACCACCTCCTCCGCCCACCAGCGCAGCACCAGCCGGGCCCGGGGTGGGGGCCCCTGGTCGCCCCCCTGCTGGTGCAGCTGCCGCCATTCGGGTGGACACTCCAGCCGCAGGCTCAAGCGCAACCACTGGCCGCCCCGGGGCCAGACCAGCAGGCCGCGGGCAAACCAATCGGGCCGATGGCTAGCGCCCCAAGGGTTTTCGATCGCCGGCGCCAGGGCTCCTCCCGGGGCTGGGGCCCGCCAGCGGGCCTGCAGATCGCGCCGCGTGCGTGACTGAAACGTTTCAATCCAGGGGCGAACCACCCCCTCCAGGCCCTCTGGCATCGATCACCGCCATCTGTGACCCATAGGATGATGCGGCTGCCGCAGGGTCGTCCCAGGGCCCACCTGGCGCCTGTCACTCCCTGTCACCCGCCGGACGGACCATGCTCGCCCTCAAGATCTCGGTTTATTCAGTCGTTTTCTTCTTCATCGGGATCTTCGTCTTCGGCTTCCTGGCCAGCGATCCCACCCGCACCCCCAGCCGCAAGGACTTGGAAGACTGAATCCCAACCGGAACCACAAACCGGTCCTGGCCACCTGGTTCTGATCCAGACCCCATGGCAGGATCGGCGCCGTTTCCGCATCGTCGGTGCCCTCGCCCACCCTGTCTTGTTGGACATTTGCGGCGATGGGATCGGCACTGCTGGTGGCCCTGCCCCCAGCAGGCGCCCAGCCCCAGTCCCCCGGCGCGGCAGGCCCTGAACCGGCGGCGACAGCAACCCAGGCTCCCCAGGCTTCTGGAGCCCGCGTCCTGGACCAGTCGGCCCCGGTCCAAACCCCAGCCCCCAACCAATCCCAGCCCACGGCTGCGCCGGGCCGCCCGCTCACCCCGGCAAGCTCCGAGCAGTCCCCTCCCCTAGAGCTGGAACTACGGGCCGACCAGCAAGGCTTTGACCTGCTGCTCAACCGGTTCGTCGCCACGGGCCAGGTCAAGGCCCTGCTCAATGGCGGCCGCCTGCTGGCCGATCGGCTCGAGTTCGACCCCACTAGCCGCACGCTCTATGCCAGCGGCAGCGTGCGCTTCCAGCGGGGCCATGGGTACCTCCAGGCCAGCCGCCTGCGCTTCAACCTGATCCAGGCCACGGGGGAGCTGGAAGATGTCTACGGCGTGCTCGACCTGGAGACCGCCGAGTCGGACTTCGACCTGGCACGCCAACCCAGTGGGGCCCTACTACCGCTCAGCTACTGGGAGAACCCCGATCCGTTGCTGAGCCGCCAGGCCAGCGTTGCCGTGGCCGATGGCAGCCCGGCAGCCGTGGCCAGCAGCACCCCCCTCCCCGGGGCCCAGGTGCTGCAGGCCCTAGCCAGGCAACCCTTGGCCCTTACTGGGCTGAACCCCGCTAGCGCGGTGGAGAGCTACCGCAGCGGGGCCGCCACAATCCGCCCCCTAGCGATCAACGACTGGACCATGCCGCCGGTGGCCCTCGCGCCCCAGGCCCTCTCCATGGCCTGCCCGCTCCTGCTGCCGCCGATCCCCAACTGGCACCCCCACCCCCTGGCCGTGACCCTCTGGGGAGGCCAGAGCATCGATTCCAACTTCGGCGAAACGTTCCAATTCAAAGGGCGTCTGCGGCCCGAATACGAACTAGGCCTCGGGTTTACCAAGCGTCTAATCGCTGCCGGCCCGGTGGCCCTGGAATGGGATAGCAACCTTTTGGGCCATGGCGCCCTGCAGCAGGCGGGCGGTGAGTTCAACCAGAACGTCAAATTCGCCAATTCCCCAGCCCAAACCTTCGGCGAAATCACCACCGGCCTGGGGGTGCGCCTCTGGGTCCAACCCTGGCTGAGCCTGGCCTTTGTGGAGGGGGTGAGCTGGCTGAGCACGCCCAGCAACTACGAGAAAACCTTTCGCCAGAACTACACCCAGTTCCTCAACTACCTCGGCTTTGAAATCGAGGCCCTGGTGGCGCCCCAATGGTCTTTGGTGGGCCGGGTGCACCACCGCTCCGGTGCCTACGGCACCTATGGCGGCGTGTCCGAGGGCAGCAATGCCTATCTGATCGGTCTACGCTATCGCTTTGGTTCTTCCCCTGCACCACGCCAGAAGCTGGCGATGGAGCCGCCCCTGGGCTGCGACGATCCGGGCCGGGGCAACCGGGTCCGGCCCAAGCCCCTGGGCGAGGTCCTCAATGATGTGGCCATGGGGCCGCCCGGCCAGGGCCTAGCAGCCCCCGCCCCTACGGCCCAAGCCAGCGGCCCTGCGGCCCAAGCCAGGGGCCCTGCGCCAAGTTCGGTGGCCCCAGCCCAGGCCGAAGCCCTGCGGCAGCAGGCCATTGATGCCAGTGTTGATCAACGGATCACGGCCCTGAATTACCGCGGCAGCCTCTCGGCCCAGCAACGGGCCGGGATCACCGGCACGTTCGCCACTCCCACCGAGGTCAACACCTACGGCGGGGCCAGGCCGGTCCAGATTCAATCGATCCGCACTACGGCCAACAGCCAGCTCGTGACTGGCACGGTCAGCCGCTGGCGCTTCCAGGCCGCAACCCTGGCCCTCAGCCCGGAAGGCTGGCGGGGCGATCGGGTCGCCTTCAGCAACGATCCATTCACGCCGGCCCAGTCCTGGGTGGATGCCGAAGCTGTGGAGGCACGGATACGCGCCAATGGCGACACGGTGATCCAGGCGAAGCGCAACCGCCTGATCCTGGAGGATCGCCTGCCCCTTCCCCTCCAAAACAACCTGGTCTTCAAGAAGAAAAAGGATGTGGACAACCGCTGGGTGCTTGCCAGCGATGGCACCGATCGCAATGGCTTCTACATCGGCCATAACTTCAAACCGATTAAGCTGGGAGCCCGCACCCAGCTGGAACTGCAGCCCCAGTTCATGGTGCAACGGGCCCTCAATGGCAGCACCACCAGCTACGTCCTTCCAGGCCAGCCGGCGGGCAATCCCCCCAGCAGCCAACCCACGCGCATTGGCGATTTATTTGGCGTGGTGGCCCGCCTGCGGGGACCCCTGCTTGGTTTCAACAGCGACATCACCCTGAACGCCTCCACCCTCGATCCCAGCAACTTCGCCAACGGCATCCGCAGCTGGGGCGAACTGAACCGCCCCATTTCCCTGCCCCTGCTGGGCGAAATCACCACGCGCTTCTACGGCGCCTATCGCTACCGCATCTGGAACGGCTCCCTCGGCGAACAGGACATCTATTCGGCCATTGGCGTCTCGTTGGAGCAGAACAAGGCCCTGCCCAACCTCGGCGCAATCAGCAACAGCTACTACGCCCGCATCGGCTACGGCACCTTCTCGGGCAATCTCTTTGGCAGCACCACGATTGCCAGTTTCTCGCGCAGCAGCGTGTTTGCCTCGCTGAACAGTTCTTTGCCAATCTGGACTGGCCAACCGCTCGATCCCAGCCTGGCGAGCACCTATCCCTATTCGCCCGTGCCGGTGATACCTGGCCTGAGCCTAAATACCAACCTGTCGATGAGCCTGTTCAACTACAGCAACGGCGACGTACAGAATGCTTACAGCATCTCCGGTGGCCCCACCCTAACCCTAGGACACTTCACGAAGCCCTTTCTGGATTACACCCAGATCACGATCACTGGCGGTGGCAGCCGGCGCACGGGCCAAAGCCCCTTAAGTTTTGATCAGTTGGTGGATCTAGGCACGATCGGCGTTGGCCTTACCCAGCAACTCGTGGGGCCGCTGGTGTTCAACGGCGGCATCGGCTTGAACATCGACCCCAATTCCCCTTACTACGGCAATGTCACCGGCTCCTACGTGGAGCTGCGTTGGCAGCGGCGCTCCTACGAGCTGGGGATTTATTACAGCCCCTACGAACAGCTGGGGGGCATCCGCGTCAAGCTGCACGATTTCAACTTCGGCGGCACCGGAGTGCCCTTCGTGCCCTACCAACCCAGCACGGCCCAGAGTGCCCGCAGCAGGCCTTTCTGAGGCCCGGGAGGCCATACAAGGGCTAGCCAGGAGTCCATCCCAACCAGCCCATGCAGCCCCCAAAGCCGTTAGGCGGCGAAATGGGTCATGTAGGGCAACCGGGCGGCCGTTGCCGCTAGGGCCGCCCCATTGGCAACCAGCTGGCCAGTGCCATCCCACTGGCCGGTGCTGAGCATCTGGCGCGGTCCGGGAGGCAGCTCCAGCTGCCAACTGGCCTCCGAATGGCTGGAGCGCAAGCTGGCGCTGGCCACCTCCAGCCCAAACTCGCCCGCAGGCTCGGCCGCAGCCGCCGCCTGAATCGCCAGCATTCGGTCGTGGGGGGCGGTGAGGCAGGGGATGCCCAAGGCCAGGCAGTTGCCATAGAAGATTTCGGCGAAGCTCTCGCCGACCACGGCACGAATCCCCCAACGCATCAGGGCTTGGGGGGCATGCTCCCGGCTGGAGCCACAGCCGAAATTGCGGTTCACCAGTAGCAAGCGCGCCCCCTGGTGTTCGGGCCGATCAAAGGGATGGGCACCCTGGAGCTCGATCCGATCATCGGCAAACACCTGCTGGCCGAGGCCATCAAAGGTGACGCACTTGAGGAAGCGGGCCGGGATGATCCGATCGGTGTCGATGTCATCCCCGCGCAGCACCAGGGCGCGGCCCCTGACCTGGGTGATCGGCCCCGCGGGCAGCGGGGAGGCAAGGGCAGCACTGGTCATGGCGGGATCGGGGATCGGACGGGCTGGAAAAGTGGCTGGCTTAAGGGCCAGAGGAGAGGGGAGCTCGGACAGGCCCCGCGGGGATCAGCTCGATGCTTCAGAGCGGCCGGTCGGTCAGGAGTTCAGCAGCAAGCGCACATCGGCCACATGGCCGGACACGGCGGCAGCCGCCACCATGGCCGGACTCATCAACAGGGTGCGGCCCGTGGCGGAGCCCTGGCGGCCCTTGAAGTTGCGGTTACTGGAGCTGGCGCTGATCTGGCGGCCTTCGAGCCGGTCCGGGTTCATCGCCAGGCACATCGAGCAGCCCGGTTCCCGCCACTGGAAGCCGGCCTCGCGGAACACCACATCCAGCCCCTCGGCCTCCGCAGCAGCAGCCACCTGTTCCGAACCCGGCACCACAAAGGCCGTGATCCCAGCAGCCACCTGGCGACCCTTAGCCACGGCCGCCGCGGCCTGGAGATCACTGAGGCGGCCGTTGGTGCAGCTACCGATGAAGCAGACATCCACGGCGAGCCCGGCAATTGGGGTCCCCGGCGCCAGGTCCATGTAGCGGTAGGCCTCCTCGGCGATTGGCCGCTCATCCGGCTCGGTCTGCTCCAGGCTGGGCACTGACTCATCCACACCGATGCCCTGGCCCGGGGTGATACCCCAGGTAATGGTCGGCGCAATCGTGGTGGCATCAAAGTCCACCTGGTCATCAAACACCGCATCGGCGCCACTGGCCAGGCTTTGCCACCAGGCCACCGCCCGCTCCCAGCCAGCCCCGGCGGGCGCGTAGGGCCGGCCCTCCAGGTAGGCAAAGGTGGTGGCGTCGGGGTTGACGTAGCCGCAGCGGGCGCCGCCCTCGATCGCCATGTTGCAGAGGGTCATGCGCTCCTCCATCGACAGGGCCTCGATGGCGGGGCCGGCAAATTCGTAGGCGTAGCCCACCCCAGCCTTCACCCCGAGGCTGCGGATCACATGCAGCACCAGGTCCTTGGCATAGACACCGCGCTGCAGCTGGCCGCCCACCCAAATACGGCGCACCTTGAGCTTGGTCATGGCCAGGCTTTGGCTGGCCAGCACATCGCGCACCTGGCTGGTACCGATGCCAAAGGCGATCGCGCCAAAGGCGCCGTGGGTGGAGGTGTGGGAATCGCCGCAGGCCACGGTCATACCGGGCTGGGTGAGGCCCAATTCGGGGGCGATCACATGCACGATCCCCTGGCGGCCACTGCCCAGCCCATGCAGGGTGATGCCGTGGTCGGCGCAATTGCGCTCCAGGGTTTCCAGCATCGCTTCGGCCAGGGGGTCGGCGAACGGCCGGGCCTGGGAGGTGGTGGGCACGATGTGATCGACCGTGGCCATGGTGCGCTCGGGATGGAGCACGGTCAGGCCGAGGTCGCGCAGGCCAGCAAAGGCCTGGGGAGTGGTCACCTCATGGATGAGATGCAGGCCGATGAATAGCTGGGTGGAGCCACCGGGAAGATCGGCAACCCGGTGGAGATCCCAGACCTTGTCGTAGAGGGTGCCGGCGCTCAAGAACGTTCCCCAATCTGGAAACCAGCCTAAAACTGAGGCCGCTGGCCGCCTGGTGAGGAATCCGTCGTGAGGCCGTCGAGCCGCACGCGCAAGCGATTAAGGGCTTCACCGGCGCCCACCGCCTGGATCCAGGCCCGCCCCCGGGTAGCCCCTGCCTGCCACAGGCCCGAATGGCAATCCACCTCGGCGCCAGCCATGGGCCCTGCCACAGCCATGGGCGCAGAAACAGCCATGGGCGCAGAAACAGCCATGGGCCCAGAAATAGCCATGAAAACCGTGCCTACCGGTTTTTCGGCGCTGCCGCCCGCCGGGCCCGCAATGCCCGTCACGGCGATCGTCCAGGTGGCACCGGTGCAGCGTTGAACCCCTGCGGCCATCGCCCGGGCCACGGGATCACTCACGGCCCCATGGCGTTCGAGCAGGTCCGCTGGCACCCCTAGCAGCACCTGTTTCAGGGCGTTGGCGTAGGCAATCACGCCGCCAAGGAACACATCGGACGCCCCCGGCACGGCCGCCAGGGCCGCCCCGAGGCCGCCGCCGGTGCAGGACTCGGCCACCGCCAGGGTTTCGCCCCGTTGACGCAGGCGATCGATCAGCACCGAGGCGAGCGAATCGCCATCGGCGCCGTAGCAATGGGCGCCGCTGCGCTGGCGCAACTCCGCTTCCACCGGCAGCAGCAAGGCCGCCGCCGCCTGGGGCGTGTCGGCTCGAGCGGTGATGCGCAGCTTGACCTCGCCGGCACCGGCATAGGGGGCCACGGTGGGGTTCTCCAGGGCCAGAAGGTCGGCCACCGATTCGGCCAGGCTCGATTCGGCCACCCCCCAGAAGCGGAGGATGCGGCTGGCGAACACGCCCTGGGCCAGGCCCGCCTGGCGCAACCAGGGCGCGGCCGTGGCGGCCCACATGGCCCTTAGCTCACTGGGCACGCCCGGGAAGGTCAGCACGGTGAAGCCAGGGCAGATCGGGAACCCCGGCTCCGGCGGTTTGGGGCTCCAGATCATGCCGGGAGCTGTGCCAGTGGGGTTGGGCAGCACCGCTGCCCCTAGCGGCAGCAGGGCCTGCTTGCGGTTACTCGGGGAAGTCACCCGGCCGCGGATGGCCATTTTGGCCTTGATATCGGCCCAGACCTCGGCCTGCTCCACCAGGGGGGCCCCAAAGGCCGCGGCGATCGCCTCCGTAGTCAGGTCGTCGGGGGTGGGACCGAGGCCGCCGGTGGTGATCAACAGCTGGCAGCGGCCCGCCGCCTCGCGCAGCTGGCCAATCAGGCGCTCGCGGTTGTCGCCGACCACGCCCTGGCGGAAATGGGGGATCCCCAGGGCCGCCAGTTCTTCGGCCAGCCAACGGGCATTGCCATTGGTGATCGTGCCCAGGAGCAACTCGGTACCGATGCAGAGGATCTCCGCCCCGGGGCAGGCCAAGGGGGCTGGATCTTCACGCCAAGACTTGGGCATCGGATCAGCCAAGGGGGCCATCGCCGCGGGTGGTACTGACATCGCTCGGCGCCAACGCTGAGCCGGAGGCGGCTTCGACCTGGGCGTCTGGAGCCCCAGCCTGGAGCTCGCTGGCCCGGTCCCGCTCCAGGCTGCGGTGACAGGCCACCACCACCGCAATCAGCACCGATGTGGCAAGCGCCAACCAGAGGAACCGCATTTCGGCATTGGCCAGCACCAGGGCCAGGGAGGCCAGCCACTGGGTAAAGGCATAAATCAGCACCACCGTGCGGCGGTGGCTGAAGCCGGCCCGCAGCAGGCGGTGGTGCAGGTGGCGGCGATCGGGATGGAAGGGGGATCGGCCTGCGCTGAGGCGCCCCATGATCACCGCCGACATGTCGGCAAGGGGTAGGGACAGGATCAATAGAGGCAAGACCAAACTCACCGTGGTGAGGCCCTTGGCTGGCCCCACGATGCTGATTGCCGCCAGGGCAAAGCCAAGGAAATAGGACCCCCCGTCGCCCATGAAGATCCGGGCCGGGTTGAAGTTGTGGCGCAAAAAACCGAAGCAGGAGCCAGCCAGGGCAGCCGCCAGGATGCCGGCTGCCGGTTGGTGCAGGCTGAAGCTCACCGACACCAGCCCGACGGCGCCGATGCCGGCCACCCCAGCCGCCAGGCCATCGAGGCCATCAAGCCAGTTGATCGCATTGGTGATGCCCACCAGCCAAATCACGGTGGCCAGCAGGCTGAGCGGCTCGGGTAAGACCAGGGGCGCATCAGGACTGATCTGGAGCAATTCGAGCGGCAGATCAATGGCGCCGATCCGAACCCCCTGGCTCCAGGCCGCCGTCGCCACCGCCACTTGGGCCGCGAGCCGGGGCAGGGGTGGCAGGGCCCAAAGGTCATCGGCCAGGCCGATCAGGAAAAAGCAGAGGGAACCCTCCAGGGTGGTCCAGATCAGGCGATCCTTGGCCGCTTCGAGGCTGCCAAACCAGCCCAGGCCCCATACCAGCGCCAGGGTGAAGGCAAAGCCCGCGACGATGCCGATGCCCCCCAGGCGCACCATCGGCGTGGTGTGCTGCTTACGGGAATCGGGCCGATCAATCAGGCCCCATCGCAGACCAGCCCGGCGCACGATCGGCACCACCCCAGTGGTGACCAGGGCCGAGCTGGCAAAGGTCACCAGGGCAGCAATGACCGGACTGCTGGTGATCGTCACGGTCGCTCCATGGGGAGAACTGCCGGCTGGAGACGGACGTTAAGGCCCAGCTTAATCAGCCCAGCCCTGCAGCCAGGGCCAGGCTCAAGCCGGTTGCAACTGGCGTTGACCGCCATATAGGGGGAAGCGTTCACACAGGGCCGCCACCCGCTGGCGGCAGCGCAGTTCGATCGCGTCATCCGTGGGATTGAGCAGGCGATCGGCAATCACATCGGCCACCTCTCGGAAGGCGTCCCCATCAAATCCGCGGGTGGTGAGGGCGGCGCTGCCGAGGCGTAAGCCACTGGTCACAAAGGGCGACTCGGGATCAAACGGCACCGTGTTCTTGTTGGCGGTGATGTTGACGCCACTGACGAGCAGATCCGCAACTTTGCCGGTGAGGCCGATCGAACGGAGATCGAGCAACACAATGTGGTTGTCCGTGCCCCCGGACACCACGGCGATACCCCGCTCCTGGATGCGGCTGGACAGGGCCTGGGCGTTGGCCACCACCTGCTGGCTGTAGGTGATGAAGGCGGGCTGGAGGGCTTCGCCGAAGGCCACCGCCTTGGCGGCGATCACGTGCTCGAGGGGACCGCCCTGGTTGCCTGGGAACACGGCCTTGTCGAACTGGCGGCCGAACTCGGCGTCGTTGCAAAGGATCAGGCCGCCCCGGGGCCCGCGCAGGGTCTTGTGGGTGGTGGTGGTGACCACATGGCAATGGGGCAGGGGGCTCGGATGCACGCCCGCCGCCACCAGGCCGGCAATGTGGGCCATGTCGGCCAGCAAGTAGGCGCCCACCTCATCGGCGATGGCCCGGAAGGCGGCGAAATCAATCGTGCGCGGGTAGGCGGAGTAGCCGCAGATGATCAGCTTGGGCCGGTGCTCGAGGGCCAGCTCTCGGATGCGATCGAAGTTGAGCTGCTGGGTGTCTGGATCGACGCCGTAGTGGACGGCCTTAAACCACTTGCCAGACACATTCACGGGCGAGCCATGGGTCAGGTGGCCGCCGTGGGAGAGGTCCATGCCCAGGATCGTGTCGCCGGGCTGGAGTAGGGCCAGGAACACGGCGAAGTTGGCCTGGGCGCCGCTGTGGGGCTGCACGTTGGCCCAGGCGGCGCCAAACAGGCGCTTGGCCCGCTCGATCGCCAACTCCTCAATCGCGTCCACGTGTTCGCAGCCGCCGTAATAGCGCTTATGGGGCAGGCCCTCGGCGTACTTGTTGGTGAGCACCGAACCCTGGGCCTCCATCACGGCCGGGGAGGTGAAGTTCTCGCTGGCGATCAGTTCCAGGTGGGTCTGCTGCCGCAGCAATTCCCGCGAGATCAGGGCCGCGATGGCGGGGTCGGTGCTGGCCAGGGCCCCCTGGGGGGTTACGCCGTTGGAGTCCGCCATGGGAAGCCTGCAGGGTTGATTGGATCGTAAGAAACGGGGCAGCCAGCGGCAGACGCCTGTTTGAGAAGCCAAAAAAAAACCGTCCTTTCGGACGGCTTTCAGTAAAAACGCGCCTGGAGAGATTCGAACTCCCGACCCTCTGATCCGTAGTCAGATGCTCTAATCCGCTGAGCTACAAGCGCTTACCTAGCCATTCTTGGCTCACGGAGGGCCCATCCGTCAACCGGGTCTGGGCCGGCCCCTGACCCTCCAGGCCGGGGGACGGTCACAATCGGGCCACTCCCCTTGCCCGTCTGCGGAACCCACCCATGCCAATCCGCTGGTACGGCCCCGCCGATCCCATTGACCCCACCTACCGGCATTTCGCCCGCATCGTCAATCTCTGCCTGCATGGCGGGCTGTTTGCCGCAGTCAACAGCGGGCTCTGGTTTGTGCAGGGGATCCGCCATCCCTGGCCCCAGCTGGGCTGGCTCACGGGCACCTGGGCCCTGGTCTGGCTGGTGCAACTGCTGCTTGTGTTGCAGCAACGCCCCACCCCCGAGCCCCTGGATCCATCCTGAGGACACCTCTACGGCCGGTGATCCGATGGCACTCAGCCCCCAAGCCATCCGCGAGCTGACCGCCGAACTGGCCGATCGGCTCTACATCCAGATCGGCAGCTGGCACCTCTACCTGGGCGATGCGGCCCTGGCCGAGCCCCTGGCGATTGAATGTGCCGCCCGGCTCGACCAGGGCGCGGCGGTCTGTGCCCGCCAGGCCCTTGAAGCCCTGCAGGTGCCCATTGGCGGCGGCAGCAGCCGCCTGCCCCTAGCCCGCCTGATCCCACCAGGCCAACTGCAGGATTTGGAGGATCTGCTGGAGCCCCATAGCCGCTGAGCCAGCCAAGGGGCCGATCCAGCCCTGGGCCCCAGGGCCCAGCCAGCCCACCGGCCAAGCCGGCCCAGCGCCGAGGTCGTGACAGCTTGATGCCGGGACTTGATTAGACCGATAGGGTTTGGCCCTGCTGCCGTGGCCCAGTGCTGGTTATCGAGGTCACCAACGCCCGCGAGGTGATGCGTCAGCGGATTGGCCCCCTGGGCAGTCGCCTGATCGGCAAGGTGGTCGATGCGGAGGCCCAGGTGGAGAAGGCCCTGATCCAGGAGCTGGAGACGGCCTTCAAGGATTTCGGCATCGAAGCGCGGATTCTTTCGATCGAGGGGCCCAAGTTGCTAGGCCGCAACCACCTGGAGATCCCCGTGCAGGTGCGAGAAGAGCGTCAGGTGGGCTCCTGAGCCGGCCCGCTCAACCGAAGGAGGCCCAGCCGAATTGGACCCACCAAGGCTTGGCGTCCAAGACTGGGCTCCCTGGGCTGGTCTCAGGTCTGGTCTCAGGGCCGCGGCTTGAGCCGCTGGGCCAGCTGGCGACGGATCTGAACCGTCAACTGGCGCGCTTCCTGGACCCCGGCGGCAGAGGCCAGCAGCCCGTAAGCCCCCAGGCCCAGGCCGCCGCTCAGGCCGCAATTGAGTGCCTTGCCCACCAAGCCAGCCGGCCAGGCCACCGTGCTGGAGAGGCCCCAGGCGACCAGGCCAGCCACAACGGCCGATCCAAGCAACAGCAAGCTGTCGCTGCCCCAACGGCGCAGGGGCAGGCTCCCCAGCCGCGCCTGCAGGGCCAGTAGCAGCAGTAGGCAGGTGATCACGTTCACCGCCACGGTGGCCAACACCAGACCCGGCGCGCCGAAATTGAGGGCCGGCAGCTGCAGCCCCCAAGGAGTTGGCCCGCCCACCAGCAACCAGTCGAAGATGACATTGAGGCCGATGCCCGCCATCGAGAACCGGAAGGGGGTGGTGCCATCGCCAAGGGCATAGAAGACCCGCACCAGCACATCGCGGCCCAGGTAGGCCGGCATGCCCACGCCGTAGGCCATCAGCAAGCCCCCCACCAGTCGGGCCGCCTGAACATCAAAGGCGCCGCGCTCATACACCAGCCCGACGATGGGGCCCGCCAGGGCCACCATCAGGGCGCCTAGGGGCAGCATCGTGGCGCTGGAGGCCATCAGCCCCTGGCGAATACGGGTCACCAGTTCGGGCCGATCGCCGGGGGCCGTGAGCCTGGCAAAGATCGGCAGCAGCGGCACCAGCAGCACGTTGGAGAGCAGGCCCAGGGGGGTCTGCACCAGCAGGTTGGCGTAGCCCAGGCCCGCCGCCGCGCCCACGATGCCGCTGGCGAAGAACAGGTCTGTAAAGACATTGATCTGCAACATCCCCGAGGAGAGGGTGGCCGGGCCCATCACCTTCAACACCTCCTGCACGCCGGGATGGCGCCAATCCCAGGAGAGGGAGAGCTGATGTAACCCCTGGCGGGCCAGGGCCGGCAACTGGATCAGCCACTGCAACAGGGCGCCCAGCAGGGTGCTGCCAGCGAGCACCGCCCCGCCCAGCACCGCCTTCTCCGGTAGGGCGATCGCCGGTCCGAGTTGCCACCAGAGCAGGCCCAGGCCGGCGATCACGGCCAGGCTCGAAAGCAGGGGGCTCACCGAGGGCAACCAAAACTCATCGGCGGCATTGAGGGCGCCAAAGCCGAGGCCAATCAGGCCTGCCAGCAGGGCCATCGGCGCCATCCAACGCAGCTCCAACACGGCAATGGCATGGCGGGTTCCATCAAGACCAGGGCCCACCAGGGTGATCAGGGGATCGGCGGCCACCACCAGCAACACGGTGACGCCCACTAGCCCCAGCCCCACCAGGGTGTTGATCGTGGCCAGCACGTGGGCCCCCTCCTCCCGGGGCCGCCGCGCCAGGACGCTGACCATGGCGCTATGGAAGGGACCGTTGATGCCCCCGAGCAACACCAACAGAAAGCCGGGCAGCACGTAGGCGTAGTTGTAGGCGTCGTAGACGATGCCGACGCCGAAGGCGGCGGCGATCACCGTCTGCCGCACCAGGCCGGCCACCTTGCTGAGGGCCGTCGCCACGGCCACCACCAGGGCAATGCGGCGCAGGGATTTCGCCATCCGGTTGGGCCGCGGCCATTCATTGGCGCCGATTCTCCCGTCCGGGCGCACGCCACCATGGGCTGATCCGCCGGACAGCAAGCCGGCTCCAGCCGGCTCCCCCATGACCCCGACGGCCCCAAGCCCAGCCAAGGCCCCTAGTCCTGGGCCAGCGTCTCCTCTGGTGACCGGACCAGGGCAACTGATCTGGCCCCTGGAGGGACTGGTGGAAGGGGTGCTCGTGAAGCGCTACAAGCGCTTCCTGGCCGATGTGGAGCTGGCCAGCGGCGAGCTGGTGACCGCCCATTGCCCCAACACCGGCCCGATGACCGGCGTGCTGCATCCCGGCGGCCGGGTGCGCCTTCGCCATGCTCCCTCGCCGACGCGCAAGCTGGCCTGGACCTGGGAGCAGGCCGAAGTGATGGGAGCGTCGGGCGAGCCCCTCTGGGTGGGCATCAACACCGCCCTGCCCAACAATCTCGTCAAGGCCACGGTCGCAGCGGGCCTACTTGAGCGCTGGCTTGGGCCGATCGACTCGATCCGCGCCGAAGTGCCCTACGGGCTGAATCGCCGCAGCCGCATCGACCTGCTGCTTACCCCCAGCGCTGCCAACGCCGACCCGCGGCCGATCTACCTGGAGGTGAAAAACACCACCTGGACCGAGGGCGATTTGGCCCTGTTTCCCGACACCGTGACCGAGCGAGGACAGAAACACTTGGAGGAACTGATCGCCCTTCTGCCAGCCGCCCGGGGCGTGCTGGTGCCCTGCCTCAGCCGGGAGGATGTGAGCCGCTTTGCGCCCGGGGATCAGGCCGATCGCCGTTACGGCGAACTGTTCCGCCAGGCCCTCGCTGCCGGGGTGGAGGTGCTGCCCTGCGTCTACGGCTTCTCGGCCACGGCCATCCACTGGCTGGGCCTGGCGACCGTCCAATCCCATAGCTGAAGCCGGCCAATCAGGCATCAACTCTTTATTTGGTACAAGCGGATACAGTTTGCGCCTTCGGCAAGCAGGAAGGTGGCATTGCGATATCCGCAGAGGCTTACCCCCTTCATGACCCACGTCCCGATGGCGGGCGGTGGAAAAACACCGCTCGCCACTTTTGATCAATTCCGCAGCCGGATTCTGGTCGGCGTTCAGGAGCCCCAGCTGCGGCGCTATGCCGTGATCCTGCTGGCTGCTGGCGCTGGCCTGGTCCCCCTGATGGCGGGCTCCGCCCATGCGGCCCTGGCCAAGGCTGTCACCGACGGCGCCGACACCCTGCTGATGCTGATGGGGTCGGCCTTGGTGCTGCTCATGACCCCGGGCCTGGCGTTCTTCTACGGCGGCTTCACCCGCGCCAAGAACGTGCTCAACACGATGATGATGAGCTTCTTCCTGATGGGGCTCATTGGGGTTGCCTGGGTCGTGATCGGCTACAGCCTCTCCTTTGGCCTTGGCTTCAAGAGCCCCTTCATTGGTGGACTTGAGTACATGTGGCTGAACGGCGTTGGTGGTCCTGATGGCTCCGCCCCGCTCGCGGACGGCTTCAACATCAGTGCCACCTCCTTTGCCCTCTTCCAGGGCATGTTTGCCATCATCACCCCGGCCCTGATTTCCGGTGCGGTGGTTGAGCGCATCAATTTCAAAGCCTGGTTCTGGTTCTCGCTGCTCTGGAGCATTTTCATCTATTGCCCCATGTGCCACATGGTTTGGGGCGGGGGCTACATCGGTCCCTTTGGTGAAATTGGTGCCATCGATTTCGCTGGCGGCACCGTGGTTCACATTGCCGCCGGTGTGGCAGCGCTTGTGTCAGCAGCCATTGTTGGTCCCCGCACCAACTTCCCCGAAAGCAAGCGTCCTCCCCACAACGTTCCTTTCATCCTGCTCGGCGCCGGCCTGCTCTGGTTTGGTTGGTTTGGCTTTAACGGAGCCAGCTACTTCGCCGCTAAGGGCGCTGGCCTCTCCTTCCTCACCACCACCGCTTCCGCCTCTGCAGCCATGCTGGCCTGGTGCCTGATTGAATGGTTCAAAGATGGCAAACCCACAGCCGTCGGTGCTGCGACAGGAGCCGTGGCAGGCTTGGTTGGCATCACCCCGGCGGCCGGGTTTGTCTATATGCCCCAGGCCCTTCTGATTGGCGCCGCCACGGGAGCATGCTGCTTCCTCGCCGTGCAGGTCAAATCATCGATCAAACTTGACGATTCTCTCGATGCCTTCATGGTGCACGGGGTCGGTGGAACCGTTGGAGCCATCCTGACCGGCGCCCTGGCAGTCCCGGCCCTAGTGCCTGCCGATTACTTCCCCAAATCGGCTGAGATCCTTGCCGCCGGTGGCAATGGCGCCCTGTGCATCGCCCAATTGGAAGCGGTGGTCCTTACCTACGGATTCGTTGGCCTGGGCACGGCGATCATTCTCTGGCTCGTTGGGGCCGTGGTGGGCCTAAGGGTCACCCCTGAAGATGAAGAACGCGGCCTCGACTTCGTCGCCCATGGCGAAGAGGCCTACGATCCGATGACGTACTGAGGGACCCATGAAACAAATCACCGCACTAATTCGTCCCTCGAAGCTCGATGCCGTGAAGACGGCGCTCGTAGCCGTTGACATCGTTGGTCTCACCGTTTGTGAGGCCCGTGGTTTCGGCCGCCAGAAGGGTCAGGTGGAGCGTTACCGCGGCAATGAATTCACCGTCGACTTCCTGCCGAAGGTAAAACTCACCCTCGTTGTGACCGACGATAAGGTGGACTCGGCGATCGAAGCGATCAGCGCAGCAGCCCGCACCGGCGAAATCGGCGACGGCAAGATCTTCGTGATGCCCGTGGAAACCGCCATCCGCATCCGTACCGGCGAACGGGGTGATGCGGCGATCTGAAGCCTGAGCCAACCCGCTCAAGCCCCGCCCCCTGGGGCCGCCTGCCCCCGGTTCCCACCGGGGGCTTTTGCTTGGCCTGGCGAGATTGCTCGGGCTTTCGTCCCGGGGCTCCTTGGGGCCGGTTACTTGGCTGGTTAAGGGCTAGTTGACGGTCTGAACGCTGGGGACGGCAGCCGGTCAGCTAGGCCCCATAGAGTTGGCACCAGCCGTGATCAGCCCTGTGGATACCCATGCCTTCAAGCGATCGCTGCACCATTCCGAGCGCTACAACCGTCGCGGTTTCGGCCGCGCTGAAGAGGTGGCCGGCAGCCTGGAGCAGGCCTACCAGAGCGATCTGATCGCCAAGATCCGCGAAAACGGCTACGCCCTCGAGCACGGGCGCCTGAGCGTCAAGCTGGCTGAGGCCTTCGGCTTCTGCTGGGGCGTGGAGCGGGCCGTGGCCATGGCCTATGAAACCCGGCGCCACTACCCCACCGAACGGCTTTGGATCACCAACGAAATCATCCATAACCCCTCGGTGAACCACCATCTGCGCGAGATGGATGTTCTTTTCATCCCGGTGGAAGAAGGGGTGAAGGACTTTTCCGATGTGGCCAGCGGCGACGTGGTGATCCTGCCGGCCTTTGGCGCCACCGTGCAGGAGATGCAGCTGCTCAACGAGCGTGGCTGCCACATCGTTGATACCACCTGCCCCTGGGTTTCGAAGGTGTGGAACACGGTGGAGAAGCACAAAAAACATGCCTTCACCTCGATCATTCACGGCAAGGTGAAGCACGAGGAAACCCTCGCCACCAGCTCCTTTGCCGGCACCTATCTGGTGGTGCTCGACCTGGCTGAAGCCCAGATGGTCAGCGACTACATCCTGGCCAGCGGCGCTGGCGACGGCGCCGCTGGCAGCCCAGTTGGGGACGGCACGGGCACGGCCCTGGATCGGGATGCGTTCATGGACCGATTTGCCCGGGCCTGCTCGCCAGGCTTCGACCCCGACAGGGACCTGGTGCGCATTGGCGTTGCCAACCAGACCACCATGCTCAAGAGCGAAACCGAGGAAATCGGCCGGCTGTTCGAACGCACCATGTTGCGCCGCTATGGCCCCCAGGAGCTCCAGGAGCACTTCCTGGCCTTCAACACGATCTGTGATGCCACCCAGGAGCGCCAGGACGCCATGTTCTCCCTGGTGGACGAACCGCTCGACCTGATGGTGGTGATCGGCGGCTACAACTCTTCCAACACCACCCACCTCCAGGAAATCGCCGAAAGCCGCGGCATCCGCTCCTTCCACATCGACACCCCCGAGCGGATCGGCCCAGGCAACCGCATCGAGCACAAGCCCCTCGGCGCCGAGCTGGAGCTCCTAGAGCCCTTTCTGCCGGCCGGCCCCCTGCGGGTGGGGATCACCTCCGGCGCCTCCACCCCGGACCGGGTCGTGGAGGATGTGATCCATCGCCTCATGGATCTCAGTGCCAACTGAAGTGCCCACTGAAGCGCCACTTGAAGCGCCAACTGAGAAGCTGGCCGCTGCCAAGCACCTAGATCCCAACCAGCGCTGTCGCATTGGCTGCCAAGCCAACCAGGCCCTGGCTTTACATTGGTTCATCGATTGCGCCCACGGGCGTTGAGGAGTCTGAAATCCCTTTGACCACCTCATTCTCCCCACCGATTGCCGCTGGGCTCCCGGGTCTGCTGCGCGACAGCGCCGACCCGAAGCTGCGCTGCTACAGCAGCCATTTCAGCGACGTCATGGAAATGGGGGCGCCGGCAGCCACGGTGGAGGCCTATCTGGACCGCCACGAGGGCTGGTTCCGCCGCTGCGCGGCGCCGATGCGGGTCGATCCCCTAGGCCGCAATGGCTACCTGCTCACCCTCGGGCGCTTTGGAAACTTCGGCTTTGAGGTGGAACCCACCATCGGCCTCGAACTGCTGCCCCAGAGCGCCGGCATCTACCGCATCGTGACCGTGCCCCAGGCGGCCGGGGAGAGCAAGCTTCAGGAGCTCTACGACGTGGAGTTCAACGCCTCCCTGCGGCTCGACCAGGAGGGCGAGGACACGGCCCTGACCTTGGTGCGCTGGGAGCTGGACCTGAGCGTGTGGATCAAGCTGCCTGGCGTGATCACCCTGCTGCCAGAAAGCCTGGTGCAAAGCAGCGGCGACCACCTTCTGCGCCAGATCGTGCGCCAGGTGTCCCGCAAGCTCACCTGGAAGGTGCAAGAAGACTTCCACGCCTGCCACAACCTGGAATGCCCGCCGCGCAAGCGGGCCCAGTTCTGATCGACAGGCTCACGGGGCTTGGGCGCCGGCGGCTGCAGCCCCGGCCAACGGGGCCCTAGCCGGATTAAGCCGGCGCGACGACAGCGGCGGCTCGCCCCCGGGAACCCGATCAGCTGCGGCTTGTCCAGATCTTGTTAACAATCTGCATGCCGGTGACGGCCTGCCAAAGGAACAGGGTCATTAGGCCCATGTTCAGGCCCACATGGATCTTGCGGGCGATCAGGTTGCCCTTCTGGATCAGTGGGATCAGGGAGGCGGCAAGGGCGATCAGGCAGGTCATGGCGATCCCCACCAGCAGGTGGGGACCCACAAACAACTTGCCGTTATTGAGGTAGGTGACGGCCATGCCGCCGAAGGTGCCGAGCACCATCACGGCCAGAACGATGCTGCCGATCTGGAAGTGGCGAGTGCCGTACTGGCCCTTGATCAAGGCCTTGCGCTCTTCAGGAGTGGCGGTGCGGGTTTTCTTGGCCTTGATGCCAAGAAACATCGAGTAGCCCGACAGGGCCAGCAGCCCCCACATCATCAGCGGATGGAGGAAGTTGAGATTGAAGGCGAGGGCGTCCGGCATTGGGAGGACTTGGCTATCGAGGCGAAGCTACTGCCCGCCCTGGACTGCCTGCCCAGGCGGCGCCAGGCAGGGGCCTGCTCCGGAGCCAGGCAGGGCTGGGGAGTGGGTCCATGGCTGGACTGAAGCCAGGACTTAATGCAAAAAGTGGCGCCGGCCGGTGGTCACCATCGCCAGGCCCAGCTCATCGCAGGCCTTGATCGAGTCGCCATCGCGCATGCTGCCGCCCGGCTGGATCACCGCGGCGATGCCATGGGAGGCCGCTAGGCGCACCGTGTCATCGAAGGGGAAGAAGCCATCGCTGGCCAAAACGGCCCCCTGGGCCCGCCCAGCGGCCGCCTCCAGGGCCAGGCGGGCCGATCCAACCCGGTTCATCTGGCCGGCGCCAATTCCCAGGCTCTGGCCCGCGGCGGCCACCACGATGGCGTTGGAGCGCACGTGGCGCACCAGGCGCCAGGCGAAGCGCAGGTCGTCGAGTTCGGCGGCGCTGGGCTGGCGGGCACTCACCACCTGCCAGCTGTCCTCGCGCACCGGCTCGTCATCGAGGTCCTGCACCAGCACCCCACCCAGCAGGCTGCGCAGCTGCAGCGCCGGTGCCTGGGCGAGGGCGGCCGGAGCCAATTCCAGCAGCCGCAGATTCGGCTTGGCCGCAAGCAATTGGCGCGCCTCGGGGCTGAAGGCCGGCGCCACCACACATTCCAAAAACAGGCTGGTGAGCTGGCTGGCCGCCGCCCCATCCACCGGACCATTCAGGGCGACGATGCCGCCAAAGGCCGAAACCCGATCGGCATCGAGGGCCCGGCCCAGGGCGCCAGCTGGATCGGCCCCCGTGGCCACGCCGCAGGGATTGGTGTGTTTAACCACCACAGCTGCACTCTGGCCAGGGGCGCCCAGCTCTGGGGAGTCTGCGGAGGCCAGGCCATAGCCAAACTCCCGCACGGTGGCCAGGGCCGCTTCGAGATCAATCAGATTGTTGTAGCTGAGCTCCTTGCCCTGGAGCTGGATCGCCCCGCCCCAGCCGGCGCCGCCCTGGCTGTACCAGCGGGCGGGCTGGTGGGGGTTTTCGCCGTAGCGCAGGGTCTGGTGAAGGGGCAGCTCCAGGCGCAGGGGCGAGGCGGGTGCGGCCGCGGAATCGGTGGCTGCGGGGGCTTCATCAGGGGCCAGCTCGGGGCGGGAGGCCATCCAGCTGCTGATGGCGCTGTCATAGCTGGCGGTGTGGCGGAAGGCTTCCAGGGCCAGCTGGCGGCGCAGGGCGCCATCGACGCGGCCGGCGGCCAGGGCAGCCAGGAAGGCTTCGTATTGGTCAGGGCTTGTTAGCACTGCCACATCGGCGTGGTTCTTGGCAGCGGCGCGCACCATGGCCGGGCCGCCGATATCAATCGTTTCGATCGCCTTAGCCCAGCTGACCGCCGGATCGGCCACGGTTTCGCGGAAGGGATAGAGGTTGACCACCACCACATCGATGGGATCAATCGCCTGGGCGGCCAGATCGGCCTGGTGGGAGGGGTCGTCGCGCTTGGCCAGGATGCCGCCATGGACCCGCGGGTGCAGGGTTTTGACCCGGCCGCCGAGGATTTCCGGGGCACCGGTGTGCTCGGCCACCCTCGTCACCGGGAGGCCCGCCGCCTCCAGGGCCGAGGCGGTGCCGCCACTGGAGAGCAGGCGAAAGCCATGCAACCGGTGCAGGGCTTCGGCCAGGGGCACCAGACCCTGCTTGTCCGACACGCTCAGAAGGGCCGTAGGGGCCATCGCACTCACTGGGGCTGGGGCCAACCTACGCAGCAAGCCCAGGCGCCGCACGCAGATCGGAGCCCCCTGGGCGGCAAGCCGCCGAGCCCAACGGACCAGGCCCCAAGAGCCGCAACCAGGGCGTAGGGACCGGGGACCAAGCAGCATGGAGGCCAGTCGATGCGCGGCCGCGCCGGACCCGATGGAGACCTGGCAAGGAGATCAAGCCGTTGGCGAAGCCCTGCTAAGCGGGCCAAAGGCCGCGAGCAAACGCCTGGTGCTTCTGCACGGTTGGGGGGCCGACGCCGATGACCTGCTCGAGCTGGGCCGGCAGCTCTGTGGCGAGCGGCGCCAACTGCTGGCCCTACGGGCTCCCCAACCCCATCCGGGCGGTTACGGCCGCCAGTGGTACGACCTGCAGGACCCCAGCTGGCCGGACCTGCCCCAGGCCCGGCTGGCCCTGGGCCGGCGCCTGGAGGCCCTGGGCCGCAGCCTGCCCCTGGAGCAGACGGTGCTGCTTGGCTTCTCCCAGGGGGCAGCCATGGCCCTGGATGTGGGCAGCGGCCTGGCTTTGGAAGGGATCGTGGCCTGCAGCGGCTACCCCCACCCGGGCTGGCAAGCCAAGCCGGCCATGGCCAAGGTGCTGCTTACCCATGGCAAGAACGATCCGGTGGTGCCCTACGCGGCCAGCGAGGAGCTGCTGCGGCTTCTCCAGCTCCAGCAGGCCAGGGTGGAGCTGGTTGGCACGGCAGGTCAACACGGAATTGATGCGGAGCTGCTGCCGGCGATCCGGCGATTTATCGATTCAAACCAGGGCTGAGCGCCAAGCGGCCCAGGGCCCCAAAAAATCCCACGATCCTGTCCCCAGACAAAGGGGGGAAGGACAGTGGGATGGGCTGAAGTGCCTACGATCGCTGGGTTGGGCTGGGGCGGGCTCTAGGGCCGTCTCGGGGCCCCAGGGCGCAAGCTCAAACGAAGGCGTACTCGTACTCCTCCATTTCCTCCCAGTCGTCCGCGGCCATGGCTTCCAGGCCGGCAAACAGGGCGTCCTCACCGATGCGATCGACAATGGCGCGCAGGGATGGGAAGAGGAAGTGGTTCTCCTCGGCATACTGGGCACTAAACAGGCCCTTCTCGCCCCAGAAGAAGCGGTCGGTGGTGTGCTCGTTGCGGCGCACGTTGAGCAGGGCTGGGGGCACAAGGGACGACTCGGCGATATAGCGGCGAGCGGCGGTAACCGGCTTGTGGTCTCCGGTTTCCAGGTTGTGGGTCGGGACATGGGCCAGCACGCGCTGTCCGGCCAGACGACGACGGCTGATGCGCTTGCGCTTCTTGGACATGGACTTCACTCCCCGAAAGGGAGGCTGAGGGATGGGACTTAAAAGGAAAGGGACGACGCCGCACCAATCCGGTCTGGCCAGGGGACCCGCACGATTGCGGAGCCACTGGCCCTGGAACGCCCAAACGTCTGTCTACCGGGAGGGAGAGCGCCGCAGACCACCCGGTGAGGGGCGGGCCTTGGCAACCGCACTGACAGCGACATGGCCACCTGGGGGCAGGCAGCCGAACAGCAAGGGGACGTAACTGCTCCTGCTGTAGCCTGAATGCGGCAAACCCGCAACAAAGGCCGTCGCGACAGTGCCCTTGGGTCCGTTCCCGGTCCGCGAGGTATTGGTCGATACCTGGATCTTAAGACTTTTTCCCAGATTTCGAACACGGGATTCGAGAATTTCCCACCAGCTTCGGGATCAGCGCCGATGACGCCTGTCTCCGCCCGCCTGGTCGCCCTGCTGAAGCAGCAACTGGCCCAGTTCGGCGATCGACCCGACCTGGTGGCCCTGGTGGTGTATCTCACCATCCCCTCGGACAACGGCAAGCCCACCCTGGAACCGATCGGCCAGTGGCCCGATTCGGCCCAGGCCCTGCCCGCCGGCCCCGACCCGACCGCCCTGGACCTGGCCCCCATGCCCCAGGCCGCGACCCGGCGCTGGCTCCCCCTGCGCGATGGCCCCCAGCTGGTCGGCGCCCTGCGGGTGGACAGCCGGGTCTGGCCCTGGCCCCAGGCCCTGGCCGAGCGCCTCCAGGCCACGGCCGGCTGCCTCACCGAGGCCCTGGGCCTGGATCTGGAGCAGCAGCAGCTCAGCCGCGCCCTGGCCCAGCAGGACGACCAGTTGCAGCTGCTTGTGCACCAGCTCCGCAACCCCCTGGCGGCCCTGCGCACCTTCGGCCAACTGCTCCTGCGCCGGCTGGAGCGGGATCCGCTCAACCGGCCGTTGGTTGAGAACCTGCTAGCCGAGCAACGGCAGCTCAACCGCTATGTCGATGCCATCGACCAGCTGGCCCGTCCCACCCCCCTGGTGGCCGCCGGCCCCCAGGCCGAACCCCTGCTGCTGCCCCCCTCCCTGGATGGGCCCGCCCAGCAACCCCTGGCCGAATGGCTCACGCCCCTGCTGGAGCGAGCCGCCGCCACCGCCAGCCTCCAGGGGCGGATCTGGCAGGGCCCCGGGGGCCTGCCGAGCTGGCGGGGCGCCGGCGGAGCCGTGGCCGAAATCTTGGCCAACCTGCTTGAAAACGCCTTTCGCTACAGCCCGATCGAGGCCCGTATCGGCCTGCACTGCGTCGCCCTAGCGAGCGACGCTGCCAACGCCGCGTCCAGCACCAACGCCACCCCTCAGGCCAGCTCCAGGCCCAGGGACCCTGGGGCCCAGCTGGGCGCCGATCCCACTCCAGGCCCTGCGCTTGGCGCCTACCAGCCAGACGCCGATCGCGATGGCGTTGTCGATGGCCCTGCTGGGGGGGAGCCCACCGCCGTGGGCCTCACGGTCTGGGACTCGGGTCCGGCGATTCCGGTGGAGGAGCGACAGCGGATCTTTGGTCGCGGGGTCCGCGGCCAGGCCCAGGGCACCATCCCTGGCAGCGGCCTGGGCCTGGCCCTGGCCCGGGACCTGGCCCGGCGGCTCGGCGGAGACCTGGAGCTGGTGGTGCCACCCCAGGCCATTGATCCGGCCCTGCCGGACCAGGGCAATGCCTTTCGCCTGACCTTGCCGGCGCCGGTCCCCTGAGCTGGCCCTTCCGAAACCGGAACCCCCACCAGCCGCCTGCAACCGCATCAGGGGCAAAAACCGTTCAACACCCCCGCCCTACTGGAGGCCAGGAATTGGAAACCTTGCCAATGGCCCAGGCCGAAGGCGGATAACGGAGGCTTTAAACAAGGGTTAGGGGGCCGTTTAAGGAGCCAGCACCAGAGCTAGGGCCATGAGCAGCAGGGTCCAGCTGCAGGTCCATTCGACGCAAGCCCCATAGGTATCGCCGCTGTGGCCCCCTAGGCGCCGCCCCAGGCCCCAGGGCACCAGGAGGGCCGGCAGCAGCCCCAGCCAGCCCTGCCAGGGCAAGCCCGCGGCCGCGCTCCAGGGGCCCAGCAGACCCAGGAGCAGGAGCGCCGGCAGCAGCTCCAGGCCAAAACCGGCCCAGTGGCGGCGATGGAACCCGGCGCTGCCGCTTGGATTTGGGCTGTCGCCAGCGCCGGGCTGATCGCGCAGATAGGGGAAGCCGCCCATGGCCACCAGGGGGGCGATCCGACCCCACACCGAGGCCCAAACGAGGGCCCAGGGGGCTGCCGCCGCCAGGGTGACCAGGGCCGCGGCCCGCAGCAGCAACAGCACCACCAGCGCCTGGACGCCACTGGCTCCGACCCGGCTGTCCCGCATCGCCTCCAGGCAGCGGTCGCCGGCGGCCAGGCCATCGGCCGTATCCATGGCGCCATCGAGATGGAGGCCGCCGCTGAGCCAGATCGCCAGGGCCATCACCAAGGGCACCTGGGCCAACAGCGGCAGATGGCCCTGGGACAGGCCCCAGGTCAGGGCTTCGAGGCCGCCCAACAGGGCGCCGATCCAGGGGGCGAAGCGGGCGATGCGCTCAAACCGGGGCTGGGGCCAGGGCGCCGCCGGCAGGACGCTGTAAAAGATCCAGGCCCCGGCCAGGTCGGCGAGCCAGCCAGGCGTTTGCAGCCTGCCCAACGGCAATCGGGTCGTCATCCCAGCCCCCTGGCATCCCCAGCGACGGCCCCGTGGGGGAACTGGCTGGAGGGCAAGCAGACGGGTGGGCCCAGGGGCGCGCTGGGTGGTGAGCTGGGGGGAGCCATCAACGCCAAGGCTGCGGCTGGTCCCCGATCCTGGCGCGACGCCTTCTTAGGTTCCAGGTCTTGTTGATTCAGCACGCTCCCTTGAGCTCCAGCGGCCCGATCCAGCCCCCGATCTCCGGGAGCGACTCCCACCCATCGATGGAATCCGCCGCCCATAGCGCAGGTCCTTCGTCTAATGCGGGCCCATCCTCAGGCGAATCCAGGCCCCCTAGGACCCGTTCGGCCACCTCAGGGGGTGAAGCCCCCTGCCCGGGCGAATCGGTCCCTTCGAGCGATCCCATCGCGCAGGGCGAATCTGCCGCGAGCGGCTCGGGCGGCCAGGCGCCGTTTCGCTTTGAAATTTCCGCCCGCAGCCCCCGTAACCGGGCCCGCTGTGGCTGCTTCCACACTCCCCATGGGGTGGTAACCACGCCACGGTTCATGCCCGTGGGCACCCTGGCGACCGTGAAGGGGGTCAGCACCGCCCAGCTGGCCGACACCGACGCCCAGATGGTGCTAGCCAACACCTATCACCTCCATCTCCAGCCCGGCGAGGCCGTGGTGGCGGAGGCCGGCGGCCTGCATCGCTTCATGGGCTGGCAGGGGCCGCTGCTGACCGATTCCGGCGGGTTCCAGGTGTTCAGCCTGGGCGGGATCAACAAGATCGACGACCAGGGCGTGGTGTTCCGCTCGCCCCGGGATGGGGCCCGCATCGAGCTCACCCCCGAGCGGGCGATGGAGATCCAAATGGCCCTAGGCGCCGATGTGGCCATGGCCTTCGACCAGTGTCCCCCCTACCCGGCCAGCGAGGCCGATGTGGCCGCCGCCTGCCGCCGCACCCACGGCTGGCTGGAGCGTTGCATCGGCCGCCACAGCCGCCCAGACCAGGCCCTGTTTGGCATCGTCCAGGGGGGCTGCTTCCCCCACCTGCGCGCCGAATCGGCCCGGGTGGTGGCTTCGATGAACCTCCCAGGCATCGCCGTTGGTGGCGTGAGCGTGGGCGAACCGGTGGAGGAGATGCACCGGATCGTGCGCCAGGTGGGCCCTTTGCTGCCGGAGGACAAACCCCGTTACCTGATGGGAGTGGGCAGCTTGCGCGAAATGGCGATCGCCGTGGCTGAGGGCTTCGACCTGTTCGACTGCGTGCTGCCGACCCGGCTGGGCCGCCACGGCACGGCCCTGGTGGAGGGGGAGCGCTGGAACCTACGTAACGCCCGGTTCCGCCACGACCACACGCCCCTCGATCCCAGCTGCCCCTGTCCGGCCTGCCAGCACCACAGCCGCGCCTACCTGCACCACCTGGTCCGCACCGAAGAACTGCTGGGCCGCACCCTGCTGAGCCTGCACAACCTCACCCACCTGATCCGCTTCACCACTGCCATGGGCCAGGCGATTGCCGATGGTTCTTTTGCAGAGGATTTCGCTCCCTGGGAAGCCAACTCTCCGGCCGCCCACACGTGGTAGCGTCCGCTCACCGATCGCCTACGCACCCAGGAATGGCCCTCTCCGCGCTGCTGGCCGCTTCCGCTGTTCACCCGCTGGCCCAGCTGCCAGAGGCCTACCAGGCCTTCGCGCCGTTGGTGGACATCCTGCCGATTATTCCCTTCTTCTTCCTACTGCTCGCCTTTGTGTGGCAGGCCTCCGTGGGCTTCCGCTGAGCTGAAGGCCCCTATCCGGGTTTCCAAAGCGCAAGACTTTCGCGCCCCTTTTGGCCCTAGTTTTTGGGCCCTGAACCAGCTTCAGGGTTGATTTCGTTGTTTAGAGAACCGGCCAGAAACCCAGGGTTTCTGGCCGGTTCTGTTGTGGTTAGGGCTTGGACTAGCCCTGGCGCAGCACCTGCCAGGCGAAGGCGGGCAACGAGAGCATGCGACGCCAGCGGCTCGGTTCCTGGATCAGGCGAAAGAGCCATTCGATCTGAAACCGGCCCATCCACTCCGGCGCGCGGGTCTTGACACCAGCCCAGACATCAAAACTGCCGCCCACCCCCATCCACAGGCCCGGCCGGCCCTGGTGGAGCCGCTGGGTCCAGGTTTCCTGGCGCGGCACCCCCAGGGCCACCAGCACCAGATCCGGCTGCAAGGCCAGCAACTGCTGCTCCAGGGCCGGCCAAGTTCCGGGCTCCTGGTAACCGTGCACCGCCAGCACCACCTGCAGGCTGGGCAGCTGCAGCTCCAGGCGCTGACGCAGGGCCGCCATCACCTCGGGACTGGCACCCACCAGCGCCACCCGCCACTGGGCCTGGGCGGCATGCTCCAGCAGGCGCCAGGCCAGTTCGATGCCGGGGCTGCGGCGCACGCGCCGGCCCTGGCGAGCCAGGGCCCAAACCACGCCGGCCCCATCGGGAATCACCAACTGGGCGGCGGCGATCGCCGCGCCCAGGGCCCGGTCGGCCCGGGCGGCCATGGTCATCTCGGCATTGAGGGTGACGATCTGGCCGCCGCCGCCCTGGTGGAGGGCCACAGCCGCCGTGAACACGTCGGGGCATACCGCCACGGGCACCCCCAGCACGCACACCTTGGTGTTGCTGGTGCCCAGACCTGACCCGGCTGGATGGCTTGGATGGGCAGTCGCCATTGATGCCATGGGCTCGACGGTCGGCGCGAGAGAATCTATGGCCCCCGACCTGGCCCGCGCCGGAATGGTCCCCTCGCCCGTCTCCGGAACCCCGGCCCAGCCCCAGCTGGAGTGCAGCACCCAGGCCAACGCCGGCGCCCGCCAAGCCCCCCTGGAACTGGATCCGGCCGAGGCCCGGCGAACCCTGCAGGCTCTTGATTCCCAAATCGAGGCCGTGGTCCTGGCCCGGCAGCACCCGATTAGTGGCCTGCTGCCGGCCAGCACCGCCCACACCGTGCATGGCAACTACGGCGATGCCTGGGTGCGGGACTGCGTTTATTCGATCCAGTGCGTCTGGGGGCTAGCCCTGGCCTACCGGCGCCTGGGCGGCGAGGACACCAGGGCCTTCGAGCTCGAGCAACGGGTGTTGCAGCTGATGCGCGGCCTGCTGGCGGCGATGCTGCGCCAGGCCGCCAAGGTGGAGCGCTTCAAAACCAGCCTGGCGCCCCTCGACGCGATCCACGCCAAGTTCGACACCGCCAGCGGCGAGCCGGTGGTGGCCGATGACGGCTGGGGGCACCTGCAGCTGGATGCCACGGCCCTCTTTCTGCTGCAACTGGCCCAGCTGACCCGCTCGGGCCTGGTGGTGGTGCAGACCAGCCACGAGCGCGACTTCCTCCAGAACCTCGTTTACTACGTGAGCCGCGCCTACCGGGTGGCCGACTACGGCATCTGGGAGCGGGGCGACAAGGGCAACCATGGCCTGCCGGAGCGCAATGCCAGCTCGATCGGCCTGGTGAAAGCAGCCCTCGAAGCCCTCGATGGCCTCGACCTCTATGGCCCCCATGGCGATGGCCGCTGCCGGCTACAGATTCCCCACGATGCGATCGTGCGGCTGCGGCGGGCCCTGCGCAGCCTGTTGCCCCGGGAATCCGCCAGCAAGGAGGTGGATAGCGCCTGCCTGGCGGTGATCGGCTACCCGGCCTGGGCCGTGGACAACCCGTCCCTAGTGCAGCGCACCCGCCAGAAGATCCGCCAGGACCTGGGCGGTCCCTACGGCTACAAGCGCTTCCGCCGCGATGGTCACCAGACCGTGATCGAGGACCACACGCGACTCCATTACCAACGCGAAGAGCTGGCCCAATTCGAGAGCATCGAATGCGAATGGCCCCTGTTCATTGCCTATGAGCTGGTGACGGCCTGCTGCGAAGGGCGCTGGCAGGAGGCCTGGAACTGGCGCGACCAGCTCGACCGCCTGGCCGTTGACCTGGAGGGGGTGCCCCTGCTGCCCGAGCTCTACCTGGTACCGGAGGCGGCCATTAGCGCCGAACGGCGCCAGCCCGGCAGCCAGGTGCGGATCGCCAACCCGAATGTGCCCCTGCTCTGGACCCAGAGCCTCTCCTGGCTGGGGGACCTGATGCTGCAGGGCCTGCTGCTGGCCGAAGACCTGGACCCCTGCGGCCGGCGCCTGGCCAGCCCCCTGGGGGCGGAGCGGGTGCTGGTGGCCCTGGTGCCGGCCAGCGGCGCCATTGCCGAGGCCCTGGCCCAGGCGGGCCTGCCCGTGACACCGCCTGGCGCTTGCGCCGATCAATCCGACAGCCTGCGGGTGGCCAGCTCCCGGGAACTCAGCGAACGACTGGCGCCGGTGGGGGCGAATCCAAAGCTGGGCCTGAGCGGCCATCCCGACATAAGGATGGAAGCCATGGCCACCGCCCGCCTCTATCGCTGCGGCGACGAACGGCTGGCGTTCCTGGCTGCCGTGCTTGAGGAGAGCACCTTCTACCTCTCCGACGATCCGGAGCAGCTCGCCGATGCGGTGGGAGCCGAGCTACGCCTGCTGCAGCGTCACTGGCGCCACAGCCAGTCGCCCTTGCTCCTGATCCCCGTGGCTGAAGGCCCCTTCCAGCGCGCGCCCGAGGCCTACCTGCGTCTCGGGTCCCAGTTGCAAAGGGGCCAGCTGGAGGGGGTGCCGGTGCAACTGGGCCGCCTGGACGAGCTCCAGGACCTGGCCGGCTGGGTGGACCTGCCGGCCCAGGCCCAACCGAGCAGCAGCGACCGACAGCAGGGCAGACCGCTGCTGCGCGCCAGCACGAGCAAACAGCCCCTCACCGCCTCAGAAGAGCAGGAACTCGAGGAGATCCCGATCCCCGACCTGGCCGAACGGCTCTGGCGCAGCACCTCCCTGGGCGAACAGGCGGAGGTGCTGGAGCAGTTGGTGCGCCGCCTGGGACCCCACGCCCTGCTGCAGGGGCCGGCCGTGGGCGACAGCGTCTCCTTGCAGCTGCTGGTGGAGGAGATCTACCGCCGCGGCCTAGCCCAGGGAGACTGGACCGTGGTGCGCCGTTGCGCCGGCACGATCGGCCTGGTCCATCCCCAGTTGGAGGATGCCCTCACCGACCTGCTGGTGCGCCAGAAGCAGGTGGTCGTGGGCCGCAACTACACCCACGACTCCCTGATTAGCCAGCCCCAGGGCAGCCAGGCGATCGCCGCCATGATCGAGCGCTTCAGCGGTGTGGACGGCCGCGAATGGATGCTGCAACAGGAACTACTGCTAGCCCTTGATGGCCTGGCCCGGCTGGAGCCGGCCCTGCTCAGCGGCAGCCTCACCCTGCAGCTGGGGCAATTGCTGTTGCTGCTAACTGGCGAACTGGCGGCGGAGCAGGACCTGGCCGCCGATGAAGCCTTCGAGGCCCTTTGCGGCCTGCCGCCCCACGCGATCCGGCGGCGCCTGCGGGCCGTGCTGACCGACGTGGACCAGGCCAAAGCCATCCTGCAACGCAAGGAGCAGCTCCATGTCAGTGGCAGGGTGCGCTGGGAGGTGCCCGACCCCCTCGAAGAACTCCCCCGCGGCAGCGGCTGGCTGCAACACCGCCAGCGGCTCGGGGCCCTGCAGCAGGTGCCCCGCGATTTCTACCCCGGCATCTGGGACCTGCTGCACCACTGCCACGGCCTGGTGATCGGCGACAAGCTCGATCGCCGCAACCGGCTCGAAAGCGGACCCCTCCTGAGCGAGAAGACCCCGGGCGAGCGCAACTTCGCCAGCCTGGTGGAACACCTGCTCAGCAAGATCGATGCTTCGGAATATCGCCAGCTCTGCACCGAAACCCTGCTGACCCTGGTGGCCTTTGTGGGCGCCAACCCGGAGGTGCACTTCAACGACTACCTGGCCCTCGATGTGGTGATCGGCCATGCCGTGCGGGTGGGCTGGCAACAGGAACACCCCGAAACCCCCAGCGCCCTCTACGGCCAGCACAAGGCTGAGGCCTGGGACAGATTTTATATCTCGTCGCCTGGCCAATGCCGGCGCTGGCAACTGCTGGCCCTCAAGGAACTGGCCAAAAGTGAGCTAGCCCAAGAGGTGGACACCACCAACGCCACTACCGATAGGAGCAACCCCGAGATCGGCGACCCAGCCTTAGATGGGGGAGCTCAGGGTCATGCAGATGTTGGGCTGCTCCACACACTGCTCAATTAGGTCGGCGAGCTGGAGCGCGCGGGAGGCCTGCAGGCCATCCACGGCGGGAATTTCCCGGCCGCGCACGCATTGGAGAAAGTGCTCCAGTTCGGCGTAGAGGGGCTCAATCGAGGTGGTGCTCACCTCTTCGATAAAGCCATCGTTGCGATAGAGCAATTCACCGTGGTCAGCGGACACGGACTGGTGGGTGCGCCGGTGAATATGCAGGCTGCGGTTGAGGAAATCGGTTTCCACCAGGCTGTCGCGGCAGTGGGCGCTAAGGCTGCGGATCTTGCGGTGGGCCATCTTGCTGGCCGTGAGGCTGGCCACGACCCCATTGGCAAAGCCGAGGGTGGCGTTGACGTAGTCGATCGGGCCATCGCCACTGCGGCCGCCGGCTGCCGCCAGCTGCACCACCGGCGCCGCGGCCAGTTCCAGCACCAGGTCGATGTCATGGATCATCAGATCCAGTACCACCGACACATCGTTGGCCCGGTCGCCATTGGGGCTATGGCGGCGAGCCTCTAGCACCACCACCTGCTCGTTGGCCACCACCTTGGTGAGTTCGCGGAAAGCGGGGTTGAAACGCTCGATATGGCCCACCTGCAGGAGCCGGGCCGAGCCCTCGGCCGCCCGGATCAGGTCGGCGGCTTCTTCCTGGCTGGCTGCGATCGGCTTTTCAATCAGCACATGCACGCCTGCCTGCAGGCAGGCCATGCCGACGCGGTGGTGCAGCAGGGTCGGCACGGCGATACAAACCGCCTCCACCTCTTGCAGGAGGTCGGTGTAGGACGGAAACCAGCGGCAACCGAACTGCTCAACGGCGAGCTGGCCGCGCACGGCGTCGGGATCGGCCACGCCAATCAGTTCGGCATCCCGCAGCAGGCTCAGCACCCGGGCGTGGTGCCAACCCATGTTGCCGATACCGATGACGCCAACGCGGACGGGCTTCATGGCGCTGGGGTCGGGGTTGAGGATCACGGCAGCCGGAGGAACAACGGAAGCGCTCCCTAGATGCCAGCGCCGCAATTATCGACGATCAGCTGGCCGGCTCGCGGCCGCGGGCGGTGATCTGGACCCGTTCAATGCGCGGCCCATCCATGGCCACGATCACGAACTGGTGGCCTTGCCAGCGCAAACTCTCGCCGGGGGCAGGGATGTGCTGGAGCCTTTCGAGCAGAAAGCCCGCCAGGGTGTGGTGGCCATCGGCCTCCGGCAGGTTGAAGTCGAGCTGGCGGTTGAGTTCGGCGATCTCCAGGTCGCCCGCCACCAGCCAGCTGTCATCGCGCAGCTGCTGCAGGTCCTCATCGGCACTCTCGGCATCGGCGCCATCGCCAACGATTTCGTTGGTGAGATCGGCCACGGTGACCAGACCTTCGGTGCCGCCGTGTTCATCGACCACCACCAGCAGCGGTTGGCCGCTGCGAATCACCGGCAACAGGTCGGCTAGGGAGGCGGTTTCCTGAACCCGGGCCACCGGGCTGATGTAGGGGGCTAGGGGCGTGTCGCTTTGGAGCAGGCCCCGGGCGATCGGTTCGGCCAGGCGCCGCAGGTCAAGCATGCCGCGCACGTCATCCAGGGACTGGCCGATCACCGGAAAGCGGGCGTGGTGGGTGGCATGCACCGCCTCCATCATTTCGGCGAAGCGCACCCCCAAGGGCAGGGTGACCATGCCGTTGCGGGGCACCATCACCTCGCGCACCTGGGTATCGCGCAGGGCGAACAGGCCCTCAAGGATGCTGCGCTCATCGGGCATTAGCCCGGTGACGCTGTTGGACTCGATCAGGGTTTCCAGCTCGCCGGCCGACAGGGCTGGCACCAACTCATCCCAATTGCGCGGCAACCCCAGCAGCCGCAACAAGCCATCGCCAAGGCGTTCGAGCAGCAATAGCAGGGGCCCGAGGGTGGCATTCACGGCCTCGAGCAGGGGCGCCAGCCGCAGGGCCGAGGCTTCCGGCCGGTGCAGCACCCAGGCCTTGGGCACCAAGCCGCCCAGCAGGGTGGCAAGCACCACCAGCAGCAGGAACACGCCCAGGTCGATCCAGGGCCGCTGGGCGGTGGGATCCCAGCGCACCGCCACGCCGCGGCCAGCCCAGCCCAGGGCCACCAGGGCCAGGGCTGCCCCCAGCTGGGTGGCGACCAGGGCCCGGCGCAGCCGGTGTTGCAGCCGGGCGACGGAGCGGGCACCGCGGTGGCCATCGGCAGCCAGAAGCTGCACCCGACTGGGGCGCAGGTGGATCAGGGCAAATTCCCCGGCGGCAAAGAAGGCCAGCAGGGCAAGCAATGCCGCCAGCGCCAGGTAGAGCATGGATCGGGCTCTGGATGGGGGTCCCGGGGATCGAACCCGGCTAAGGCGAATTATGAGTTCGCTGCATTCACCAGATTGCTAGACCCCCGAACAGGGGGCGTCCCAGCAGGGGCGCCCTCGGCATGCTGGCCTACCAGAGGCCCCGCACCGGGGCCTGGGCGGTGCCGACGCCCATCGCCCTGGGGGCCGGTGCGTCCGGTTCCCCAGCCCCTGGCAGGCCACAGCTCCCCTGGGCAAGGGCGGAGCAGAAACCGTTGGACACATCGGCGGTGCGGAACGGCATGGAATTGGACTGGGCGTCAAGCAACACCCGGTTCGTCGCCCCGATCGCCGTGGCATCCCAGATCAGGCTCTGGTCGGGGAACCCGAGTCCCATCACCGTGCTGCCATCGCGGCCAGCCACGGCGATGCCGAGCACATCGGTGAATTGGTGCACCAGGTCAACCCCCTGGGCGAAGGGGGCCGTCCAGGTGTAGGCGCGGCGCTCCACCAGCTGGGGCGTGGTCACCACGGGTCCGCAACGGGTCACCAGCACCGGCGTGAGGGCGGAGGGCGTGCCAGGGGCTGCCCCCTTCACCGGCAGGGGCGCCTCCAGGGAACTGGCACAGACCACCGAGCCGGCCAGGGCCGGCCCTGGGGGCGCCAGGACCACGGCTGCGCCTAGGCCAGGCCCGACCAGGGCCAACGCCCAGCGCCAGCCCAGCCCGGGGCGTTGGCCTGACCGGCTGCCGGGGGGTTCGCCAACGCCCGGGCTCCGGGTGGGCCGCAGGCTGGCGGTGGATTGGGAACGAACCAGCGCGCTAAGGCCAGGGGAGCGGGCCATCGGTACGCCGCAGGATTAAGCAGCAAACTAATCAAACACCCCTGAAAAGGCCAGCCACCAAAGGCAACCATGGCGCCCCTTCTTCCCAGCCCAGCCCCTGACCAACGCCAGCGCCTGCTTGACCTGCTAGCCGAACGGGCCTACCGCCATGGCCAATTCACCCTGGCCTCCGGCCGCAGCAGCAACCACTACGTGAACTGCAAACCGGTGAGCCTCAGCGGCGAAGGGCTGGCCCTGCTGGCGCCCCGGATGCTGGATTTGGTGGAGCCGGAGGCGCTGGCTGTGGCAGGACTGACCCTGGGGGCCGATCCCCTGGTGAGTGGCGTGGCCCAGGCTGCGGCCCTGGCCGGCCGCCAGTTGGATGCCCTGATCGTGCGCAAGGAGGCCAAGGGCCATGGCACCGGCGCCTGGCTGGAGGGGCCCCTGCCCGAACCCGGCGCCACCATCACCGTGTTGGAAGACGTGGTGACCACGGGCGGCTCCTCGCTCAAGGCCGTGACCCAGCTGCGCCAGGCCGGCTATGCGGTGAACCGGGTCGTGACGATCGTGGATCGCCAGGAAGGGGGCCAGCAGGCCATGGCCGCCGCCGGCCTGGAGCTGGTCAGCCTGTTCCTGCTGGACGAGGTAGCCGCCACCAGCGCGGCCCGCCAGCAGCCATGAGCAGCCCCCAAGCCCTCCCCCAGCGGGATCCCTGGAGCGGGCCCACCAGCCCGGCCGTTTGGATAAGCCCCGTGAGCCTGATCCGGCTGGAGGGGCCCGATAGCAAGCGCTTCTTGCATGGCCAGAGCAGCCAGGCGATTGAAATGGCCGCGCCAGGGGCCTGCCTGGCCACTTGCCTGATCACGCCCACGGCCCGACTGCGGGGCCTGGCCCTGGCCCTGGTGGATGGCACGGGCCTGGATCTGGTGGTGCTGGCGGGCGAGGGCGCCGCCATCCACCAGGCCCTCGATCGGGTCCTGTTTCCGGCCGATCGGGTGCGCCTAGACGCCCCCCAACCGGCCAACCTGGTGCGCCTGGCGGGTCCCCTGCCGCCAGGGGTTGCCAGCGGCGAAGCGGGCCAGTGGCGGCCCTTGCCAGCGGGAGCGGGCCTGCAGCTCCAACCGGCGGTGAGCCTGGGCGGCACGGCGGGCAGCCCGGCTTTGCTGCTGCGGTCCGGCCAAACCGGGCCGAACTGGCTCGCTGACCTAACGCGCCTGGACCAGGCCAGCTGGGATCTCTGGCGCCTGGGCCAGGGCTTGCCTGCCGCCCCGGGCGAAATCAACGACGGCTGCAATCCCTTTGAACTGGGCCTGGCCGGCTGGGTGAGCCTCAGCAAGGGTTGCTACGTGGGCCAGGAAACCCTGGCCAAACTGGCCACCTACGACGGCGTCAAGCAGCAGCTGCGGCGCTGGATCTGGCGGGCCGACGGGACGGGGACACCCCCTGGAAGTCCCCCAGACCGCGATCCCCCCAGCCCTGGCACGGGACTGCTGAGCGCCGCCGGCGACCGGGCCGGGGTGATCACCTCCATGCTGCGCCTGCCCGCCCCGGATCCGTCGGGGGTGGTTGCGGTGGGGCTGGCCCTGGTGCGCCGCTCCGCCCTGGCCGAAAGCCACCTGCTCGCCGAAGGGATGGACCTGGAGATCAGCACCCCGGCGGCCTTCAAAGCACCGCCGGTGGGGGCGGGTCAGGGGGCCTAAGGCCTAAGGAGCCAGGTCGGGCCCCTGGTCTTCGTCCAGAAGCCAGCGGGCCACGGCCCAGGTGGCCAGGCAGTCATCGCGGTTGTAGTCAAAAATTCGGCGCAGGCTGTGGCGGCTGCCGCGGCCGTGGGCGCCACCGAAGCCCAACCGCCACTGGCGCCACCAGAGCAGGGCCCGGGCCCCATCCACCCCCTTCTGGCTCCAGCGGAAGCCCCGCCAACTCGCCACCGCCTTAAGGCCGTAGCTGGACACCGGCAACCACCAGCAGCGGCGGATCCGTTGGTGCAAGTCGATCAGGCGGCGGCGCAGGGCATCCAGCTCCGCCTCCGACGCCCCCTGGCGCTGGGCCAGCCGCAGCAGGGCCAGGGATTCGGTTTCGCCGTAGTGGAGCACCGGCCAATCGGGCCACTTCGCTAGCAGCCGGCGCAACCGCTGCCACAGCCGCGCCTCCCCCTGTTCCTGCAGGGCCAGTAGGGGGTGGTAAGGGGCCTCGCTGGGATCGAGCCAACCGTCGGCGCCATCGCGGCCCAAGCGCAGGAAGCCATGCAGGAAATCGTCGCGGGCGTCCGGATCGGATTCGATGTCATAGATCAGCACACCTGGGGCCCCGGCCAGCTCGGCCAGGGCGGGGCTGGGGTCCCGGCGCAGGGGCTGGCCGCCCTGCTGCACCCGGGCCTGGGTGATCAGCTCGCTGGCCACATCGCGCAGCTGTTCGCCATGCACGGCCAGGGCGTCGGCCAGCTGCTGGGGATCGGCCGCAGCCAGGTCGCCGAGGCGTTGCAGACCCAGCTGCTGCAGCAACTCGCGCCGCTTGCCGCCAATGCCACTCACCTCACTGAGGTGCCCTTCGGCGGCGGCTTCGCGGTCGCAGAGGCTGCGCCAGCTACACAGCACGCATTTCTTGCGGTCGTTGACCAGGGGCGGCGGGCTGGAGCGCTCCAGGTCTGCGGCCAGGCGCTGCAAGCTTTCATCGAGCTGGTGCTGGAGGCTGGTGCCCAGGGCCAAGGACTCCCGTTGCTGGCCGGCCCCCACCCCCGCCAGCACCAGCCCATGGCTGACCGGCGCCTGCTGGGCCTCCCCGAGCAGGCGGCCCCAGAGGGTGAGGGTGAGGCGGGGTTCGCGGCTAAGGCGGTAGCCCTGGCGGGCCAGCACGGGCTGGTAGGCAAAGGCGCCCCAGCGGCTGGAGCCGGTCCCCCGCACCACCAAGGCGGGATGGGCCTCCACGGCCAGGCCGGCGGGCCCCACGCCGGCCAGCCGTAGCCCCACCACCGCACTGGCACCGGCCCCACAGGCGGCCAGGCCATGGCGGGGTCGCTCGGGGCTCAGGCTGGAAAAACTGCGGCGTTGAGCATCGAGCTGGAGGCTGCGGTGGGCACTCCAAATGCGCTCGCTGGGATCGCCATGGCGATCGAGCCAGGCCCGGCGTTTGCACCGCAGCCAGCTACCCAGTAACCGGTCGGTGAGCAGGGAAGGGGCCAAGGGGGAAACGGCCACAGGCAGGGGAAGGGGCAGTGCCGCCAAGGGCCGGGTTGGACGCTAGGGCGGCGTCCTGCGGGAGGACCGGGCTTGGGGCCCTGAAGCGGGCCTAAGGGCAGGGGCTGGCTGCGAGGGCTGCCCCCCGTACAAGGGATCTGGGTCCTGGAACGGGGGGCAGCAGCGGGCGCCTGGCAGCTGGGTAGGGGCCTGGGCCTGGCCCGACCGGACGGTGGCCTGCCGCCGGGCCGGCACCTGGAAGCCCCACTCGCCCCCAGCGGACTGCTAACACCGGCCCAACTACTGCAGTTCCAATGGCGTCAGCGCCGCTTCCCCTGGAAGCCAGTCCGATCCAATTCGGCACCGATGGCTGGCGCGGCATCCTCGGCGTCGACATCACCGTGGAGCGGCTGCTGACGGTGGCCGCGGCCGCCGCCCGGGAGCTTGCCTATGCGGCCCCGGCGGGCCTCAGCAGCCGCGAGGTGGTGATCGGCTACGACCGCCGCTTTCTGGCGCCGGAGCTGGCCGAGGCGATTGCCGCCGCCGTGCGCGGCGCCGACCTGGAGCCCCTGCTCAGCGACACGCCCGTGCCCACACCGGCCTGCAGCTGGGCGGTGGTGGAACGGGGCGCCCTCGGGGCCCTGGTGATCACCGCCAGCCACAACCCGCCCGAATGGCTGGGCCTGAAGATCAAGGGCCCCTTCGGCGGCTCCGTGGAGGGCGACTTCACCAGCCGGGTGGAGACCCGCCTGGCGGCCGGGGGCATCAGCGTGCCGATCAACGGCGCCACGCCCCGCTTCGATGCCATGGGCACCTACCTGGCCGGCCTGGCCGGCCGGCTGGACACCGCCGCCCTCTCCCAGGGGCTGGAAAGCCTGGGCCTGCGGGTAATCGTCGACCCCATGCATGGCTCGGCCGCCGGCGGCCTGGGCGCCCTGCTGGCCGGGGCCAGCGCCGCCGGGGTGCTGCGCGAAATCCGCTCCAACCGGGATCCCCTCTTTGGCGGCAACCCGCCGGAGCCCTTGGCGCCCTACCTAGACCAACTGATTACGGAGGTGAAGGCCTCCACAGCCGCCGGCAGGCCGGCGGTGGGGATCGTGTTCGATGGCGATGGCGATCGCATCGCGGCGGTGGATGAGCGGGGCCGCTTCTGCAGCACCCAGCTGCTGATGCCCCTATTCATCGACCACCTGGCCCGGGCCCGCCAGCTGCCCGGCACCGTGATCAAGACGGTGAGCGGCTCGGACCTGATGCAGCTGGTGGCAGAAGACCTGGGCCGCACCGTGATCGAGATGCCGGTGGGCTTCAAGTACATCGCCGCCGAGATGCTCAGCGGCGAGGTGCTGGTGGGGGGCGAGGAATCGGGGGGGGTGGGCTTCGGCATGCACCTGCCCGAGCGCGATGCCCTATTTGCCGCCCTGCTGCTGCTCGAAGCCCTGGTGGAGGGCGGCCTGCCGCTGGGTGAACGGATCGATGCCCTGCAGAAACGCTGCGGCGGCGCCAGCCACTACGACCGCCTCGACCTGCGCCTCAAGGACATGGCCAGCCGCCAACGGCTGGAGCAACGGTTGGCGGACCAGCCGCCCGACCAGGTGGCCGGAGTGGCGGTTCGCTCGGTGCTTCGCACCGATGGGGTCAAGCTGCGCCTGGGCCCCAACCACTGGCTGATGCTGCGCTTCTCAGGCACCGAACCGCTCCTGCGCCTTTACTGCGAAGCCCCCGATCCGGAGCGGGTGGCCGACGTGCTGGCCTGGGCGCGCCAGCTGGCCGAGGCGATCTGAGCATGGAAGCGAGTTCGGGCGAGTCCACGAAGGCCAACCCTCCCCAGGCCGTCCTTAAAACCCTGGTGATCGCCAGCGGCAACGCTGGCAAGATCCGCGAATTCGCCAACCTGCTGACGGAGTTCCACCTGGAGATCCAGCCCCAGCCCGGGGGCCTGGAGGTGGAGGAAACCGGCGCCACCTTTGCCGCCAACGCCCGGCTCAAGGCGATCGCCGTGGCCCAGGCCACCGGCCACTGGGCCCTGGCCGACGATTCCGGCCTAGCCGTCACGGCCCTAGGCGGCGCCCCGGGGGTGCAATCAGCCCGCTACGCCGCCAGCGACCCGGCCCGCATCGCCCGACTGCTGGCGGCCCTGGCTGGGGCCAACCAGGAGCGCCTTCAGGCCGGCCTAGCTCCGGATCGCAGCGCCCGTTTCAGCGCGGCCCTGGCCCTAGCCAATCCCGCTGGGGAAGTGGTGCTGGAGGTGGAAGGCCACTGCCCCGGCACGATCCTGGAGGCCCCCCGCGGCAGCGGCGGCTTCGGCTACGACCCGGTGTTTCTGGTGCCGGAAACGGGCCAAACCTTTGCCGAGATGGACAAGGCGCTCAAGGGCCGCATCGGCCACCGGGGCCGCGCCTTCGCCCAGCTGGCTCCGAAGCTGCGTCACCTACTGGGCGCTTGAGCCGCCCCCAGAAGGCCTGGTCCAGCGGGTAACCGGCCGGCGCGGCGCGGCCGCCTGCGGGCAAAGGCACTAGCACTAGGGGTGTCCCCAGCCCAGGTTTTCCATGTCCAAAGCCCAACTCACCGCCTTCTTCCTCAAGGTGGATGGGGACCCTGACCTCAAGGCCCGGGTTGATTCAGCCGCCGGCCCCGATGCCGTGGTGGCGATTGCCATTGCTGAGGGTCACAGCTTCTCCGCCGCCACCCTCAGCCGTCACCAGCGCGGCTGACACCAGGCTCGCCTTTGGCAAGGCCCGCTCCCGGGCCTGAACCTGCCGCGGAGCCTGCGTCTGAACCATGACCAGAACCGTGGCCCGTTCCGGCTCCAGTCCCCAGGCCCATCCCAGGGCCCAGCGTCAGATCCCTACCCGCTCAATCGGCGCCGGCTAGATCGCCGACCGCCAGATCACCGACCGCCGGGATCCAGCCCTGGAGCTGCCAGTCGACGCAGCCATTGGCAATCAGGGGATCCTGGCGCACCAGGGCTTCGGCAGCGGCGTAATCCGGAGCCGCAAGCAGCAACAGCCCCCCACCCCCCGGCCGTCCGGCCTGGTCAACCAAGTAACCGCTACTGACCACCACGCCCTGCTGGCGCAGCTCCGCCACCCAGGCGTGGTGGGCCTGGAGATGGGCCAGGAGCTGCTGGCGCGGCAGCCGAAAGGTTTCGGTCTTGATGAACCAGGCCATGGCAAGGACTCAAGGGGGAGGGGCTGCCATGGGCTCGATCGAGCAGCTGCAGCCAGGGAAGAGACGGGCGCCAAACCAGGCCCCAGCCCCCCAGCTTGATCAGGCCGGGCTCCAGCTGCCGTGCAGGCCGTAGGGAAGGGCCAGGGGCAGCTCCACCACGGCCTGCTCCGCCATGGTGGCGGCATCGAGAATCACCAGGTCGCTGGCGCAACGGGCCCCGTTCCAGACCAGCACCAGCACCCAGCCCCGGTCTTCCGATTGGCCAGCGGCGCTGGCGCCAGCGGCCCCGGTGGCCTGGGGGTGGGGCACCATCACCGGCTCATTGACGAAGCCCCGGGGTGACGCACTCCAGACCCGCCGTTCGCCGCTAAGCAGGTCAAATTTTTCGATCGCCTGCAGGGGATCGTTGCCGTGCTCCCGCTCGGCCACCGCCATCCAGCCATAGCGGGCCGCCAGGCCCTGGTGGGCCGGGTTGACCATGGCGAACTCGCAGCAGCGGGGCTCCAGCAGTTCCAAGCTGACGCTGGCGGTGTTGAGGTCGATGCGACAACGCTTGAGCTGGCCCTCCGGGAGGCTGTCGAAATCGATCGTGCGGAAGTCGACGTCCGGACCGATCGAGGGGAAATCGGCGTAGAAAATCGAATCCACCACCACCTCGCCACTGGCGTCTTCAAAGGCATTGAGGTGGTGGAAGACAAATCCTTCCGGCGCCTTGATCAGGCGCGGTTTCTGGCCGGCAAAGGCGCCACTGGCCCGGGGCACCAGCCAGAACTGGCCCTGCTGACCGGGCTTGGAACTGAGGCACTGGGCCGCCCCCTTCTGGCCGAGCACGAAGCCCAAGGGGTTAAAGGCCACGGCGTTCTGGAGGAACACCGCCCAATTGCGGGTGATGGCGAAATCGTGCAGGAAGGCGAAGCCCTTGAAGCTGTAGGAGTCGTCGGCCAAGAGCTGGCCGGCCTGGTCGCCGCTGGTGGCGAACTCCATCAGCCGCACCGTGCTGGTGGGGCCGGCCTTAACCCCGAAGGTCACCAGCCGGGGGTCGCCGTGGTGGCCGGGATCGAGGCGGGGGTGGGCGCTGAAGGCCTCATCGGGCTTGAGCACGCCATCAAGCAGGGTGATGCCTTTGGTTTCGAGGGTGTCGGGATCAAGGGCATGGGGGGAGCTGGCCTCCCAGAGGGCCAGGAGCTGGTCGCCCAAGCGCACCACCTGGGTGTTGGCGATGTTTTTGAGGCGCAGGTCAAAGGCGTTGGCAATCGGGCCGCCGGGCTTCTGGGTGCCGAACACGCCGCGATAGAGCACTTTGTCCGCCTCCTCCTCCGCCAGCCAACCCTGCGTGCGCACGAAGCGGTTGCTCAGGTGGAGCGCCCCAGCGTCAAAGCGCAGGGCCGTGATCATGCCGTCGCCATCAAAGGGGTGGTGCACCCAGTGGCCGCCCCGCTCGAGCCGGCCGGGGCCGTTGCGATAGAGGGTGCCGGCCAGCTCGCTCGGGATCGTGCCCCGGGCGGCGACTAGGGGCACGGCGCTGAGCTCCACGCCCACATTGCGGAAGGCGCTGGACCAATCGGCCCGGTCGTAGGTCGCGCCAGCGGGGGCCGAACTGGCGTCAGCGGCGTTGCTGCCCTCGGGACTGGAGGCTCGGCTCGGGGCAGCGGTCATGGCAAAGCGCTCAACATCCACCCATCATCCCGTAACGGAGTGTGAAGCGACGGGCCGGCGCCCGGGGTCTCGCCGGCTTATCCATGTGATAAGCCACGCCGGCGGCGCCGCCCGAAAAGGGAAGCAGGAGAAGCTCAGGCCCCCGCCCGCTCCAACACCCCCTTGCTGCTCGGCACCGCCCCGGCCCGGCGCGGATCCAGCTCCACCGCCAGGCGCAGGGCCCGGGCAAAGGCCTTGAAGCAGGCCTCCACGATGTGGTGGGAGTTGACGCCAGAGAGCTGGCGGATGTGCAGGGTGAGGCCGGAGTTGTTCACCACCGCCACGAAGAACTCCTTGACCAGCTCGGTGTCGTAGCTGCCGATCTTCTGGGCCGGGATCACCAGGCTGTAGCTCAGGTGGGGCCGGCCGGAGCAATCGAGGGCCACCTGCACCAGGGCCTCATCGAGGGGCGCCACAAAGTGTCCGAAGCGGTGGATGCCGCGCCGATCGCCCAGGGCCTGGGCCAGGGCCTGGCCCACGGCGATCCCCACGTCCTCGTTGGTGTGGTGGTCGTCGATGTGGGTGTCACCGGCGGCGCTGATCTCCAGATCAACCAGGCCATGGCTGGAGAGCTGGTGGAGCATGTGATCGAGGAACGGCACGCCCGTTGCCACCTGGCAGCGGCCGCTGCCATCGAGGTTGAGCCGCACACGCACATCGGTTTCGCCGGTGACGCGATGGATCACGCCAATCCGGTCAGCGATGCGGTTACCGATCTGGTCTTCGCCGATGCCCATGAGCCTGGAACTGCCATGTCCTGAGCCGATCATGCCGAAAGGCCCTGGCCCCGGCACGCCCTTGGGGAGCAGCGGGCCTGGGGTTCACATGCCGGTGATGCAGTACCCAGCGTCCACATAGATCACCTGGCCGGTGATGCCGGAGGCCAGGGGGCTGGCCAGGAAGGCGGCCGTGGCGCCAACTTCGTCCTGGGTAACGGTGCGGCGCAGGGGTGCCTTCTCTTCAACATTGTGGATCATGTCGAGGATGCCGCCGATGGCGGAGCTGGCCAGGGTGCGGATCGGGCCGGCGCTGATGGCATTGACGCGCACCTGCTTCTCGGGGCCCAGTTCGGCCGAGAGGTAGCGCACCGAGGCCTCCAGGGCCGCCTTGGCCACGCCCATCACGTTGTAATTGGGGATCGCCCGCTCGGCGCCCAGGTAGCTCAGGGTGATCACGCTGGCGCCGGGGTTGAACAGGGGCTTGGCGTAGCGGCAGAGGGGCGCCAGGGAATAGGCACTCACCTCCAGGGCCCGGCCAAAGCCCTCGGGGCTGATGGCGGAGTAGTCGCCGATCAGCTCCTCCTTGCCAGCGAAGGCCAGGCAATGCACCAGCACATCGATCGAGCCCCACTGCTGCTTGACCTGCCCAAACACCGCCTCGATCTGGGCGGGATCCTGCACGTTGAGCGGCTCAAATAGGGTTGGGTTGAGGGGCGCCGTCAGCTCGCGCACCTTGCCTTCAAAGCGACCCTTCTCATCCGGCAGGTAGGTGACGCCCAGTTCGGCGCCGGCGGCGGCCAGCTGCTGGGCGATGCCCCAGGCGATCGAGCGGTTGTTGGCGATGCCCGTGACCAGGGCCTTCTTGCCGCGCAGATCGAGGAGCATGGGGAGGGTCTCAGATGGCAGGCATTCTCCCCCAGCCCTAGCCACCCCTCTCACTGGGGTGCAGGCGCCGCCCCCTGGGACTCCAGCTCCCGGGCCGCCGCGGCCCTGGCTTCGGGATCCTCATGGGCTTGCAGCAGGGCCGAGTCCCGGGCCGGCAGGGCCCTGGGTTTGACGGCCGCCGGATGCAGGGGCGGCTCCAGCCACTGCCAGCGGCTACGGGGCGCGCGGGCCTGGCAGAGGGCCTCCAGCTCGCGGCGCAGGGAGCGGACCACATCCCGGCGCGCCACGACGCCAAAAAACTCCTGGCGGCTGGCCAAGCCGGAGCTGAAGGGGGCGCTGCCATTGCCATTGAACAGGCGGGCGCCATCGACCACCCAGCGGGGCCGGCAGACGCCGCTCTCACTGGTGTCGGTCTCGAGCCAGAGGTGCAGGCCATAGCCATCGGGCTGGCTGACCACCGCCAGGCCGTCGTGGGGCTGGCTGCGCTGCAGCGGATAGATGCGCCAACTGGGCCGCTGCTGGAGCGGCCCACAGGCCGTCAGCGCCCCGATCACCAGGACCAAGCCCAAACCGCTGGCGCAGGTCTGGCGCCAGACCAAGCGGGGCGGCCCGGGGAGTGGTCGGGCGGCAGGGCCAGGGGCGCCAATGAGGTGGTCCATCCGCAGCAGGCCGATCAGGGGCAGCGATGACGCCAGGATGGCGCGCCCCGCAGCTCGGGGCCGGGCGGCCCCAGCCCAGCGGCCTGACCTGGGTGATCGCCCAAAACAATCGCCCCAATCGGAGTGGCCCAGGGGGATTGCCGGGATGGGGGGCTTAAGGTTGTCTTCATGCAGGTGCCCCCTTTCAGCCTCACCGAGCAGCTCCAACACCTCGGTGGGGAGTTGGACCAGGCCGTGCTGCAGGTCTTGCGCAGCGGCCAATACATCGGCGGCAGCGTGATCGCAGCCTTTGAGAGCAACTTCGCCGCCAGCGTGGGCACGGCCTTCGCCATCGGCTGCAACAGCGGCACCGACGCCCTGATCCTGGCCCTGCGCGGCCTGGGCATTGGCCCCGGCGATGAGGTGATCACCTGCTCCTTCAGCTTCTTTGCCACGGCCGAAGCGATCAGTGCCGTGGGCGCCACGCCGGTATTCGTGGATGTGGAAGAGAGCTCCTACCTGATCGATCTCGACCAGCTCGAGGCGGCGATCACGCCTGCCACCAAAGCCCTGCTGCCCGTTCACCTGTTCGGCCGCCCGGTGGACATGGCTCGGGTCTGTGCGATCGCCGCGGCCCATGGCCTCAAGGTGGTGGAGGACTGCGCCCAGGCCACCGGCGCCAGCTGGGACGGCCGCCCCGTGGGCAGCTGGGGCGATGTGGGCTGCTTCAGCTTTTTCCCCACCAAAAATCTCGGTGGCGCCGGTGATGGCGGCGCCGTCACCTGCAACGACCCCGGGCTCGCCGCCCGCATCCGCGAGCTGGCGGTGCACGGCATGCCGCGCCGCTACCTGCACACGTCGCTGGGCTACAACAGTCGCCTCGATGCGATCCAGGCCGCCGTGCTGGGGGTGAAGCTGCCCCACCTGCCGAGCTGGGTGGAGCGCCGCCGGAGCCTGGCCCAGGCCTACCACCAGGCCCTCGCCAGCCGGCTGGAGATTCACTTGCCCGAGCCGGGCCCGGCGGGCCACAGCTGGAACCAATTTGTGGTGCGAGTGCCCCAGTGCCCCGGGGCCAGTGCCTGCGGTGGCAGCTGCACCCCCGCCGCCGATAGCGCCAACTACGGCCTGCCCGAAGCCAGCTGCCGCGACTGGCTCAAGCAGGAGCTCCAGGCCGCCGGTGTCACCACAATCATTTACTACCCGATTCCGATCCACCGCCAACCGGCCTACGCCGACCTGGGCTACGCACCGGGCTCCCTACCCCGCACCGAGCAGCTCTGCGCCGAGGTGCTCAGCCTGCCAATTTTCCCTGAACTCAAGGCCGAGCAGCAGCAACGGGTGATTGAGGTGCTCGACGCCCTAGCCGGCAAAGTGCAGAGCCAGGCCTGCTCCAGCGTCGCCGCCTGAGCGGCAGGGGGCAAGCCAAGCCCAGGCCCCTCAGGCCCAGGCCTCCGGCTCTAGGGGCCTGGGCGGAGCACCCCTACGGCTTCGGCAGGCCGGCGTAGAGGGCCTTGAAGCGGGCCTGCTGCAGGCGATGGTCCACCAAGGGGGCCGGGTAATCGCCCCGCTCTAAGGGAGCTATCTCGCCACTGATCAGATCGGCCGAGGCCACGTGGGCCAGTTCCGGCAGCCAGGTGCGGATGTAACGGGCCTCCCCATCAAAGCGGCCGGCCTGGGTGGCGGGATTGAAGATGCGCAGCGGTTTGGGGTCCATGCCACTGCTGGCGCTCCATTGCCAGCCGCCGTTGTTGGCGGCCAGGTCGCCATCCACCAGCCGCTGCATGAAGGCGGTTTCGCCCCAGCGCCAGTCGCAGATCAGGTCCTTGACCAAAAACGAGGCCACCACCATGCGGCAGCGGTTGTGCATCCAGCCGCTCGCATTGAGCTGGCGCATGGCCGCATCCACAAAGGGCATGCCGGTGAGGCCCTGGCGCCAGGCCTCAAACCAGGGCCGCTGGTTATCCCAGGGGAACTGGCGCCACTGGGGCCGGTAGGGCCCCTCGGCCAGTTCGGGGAAATGGAACAGGGCGTGCTGGTAAAACTCGCGCCAGGCCAGCTCCTGCTGCCAGACCGTGATCGAAGCCAGGGCCTCGTCGCTGCGGGCCATGGACCGGGCCGCTTCGGAGGCCAGCCAGGCCTGGCGCGGGCTGAGGCAGCCCAGGCTGAGGGCGGCGCTCAGGGCCGAGGTGCCGGCCTCGCTGGGGATATTGCGGCCCGGTTCGTAGGCCATCAAGGCCGCGCCATGGCCCGTGCCGGAGGCGCCGCCATCGGCAAAGGCCTCCAGCTGGGCGGCTGCGGCCGCCTCGCCGGGGCGGCAGGGGCAGAGGTCGGCGCCGCCAAAGGGATGGCCCAGCGCGCCGGCCGTGGGCACCGCCGCCAGCAGGGGCAGGTCCTGCCAAAGGGCCTGGGCCTCGGGCCCGAGCGCCGAGCGGTCCAACTCCACCAGGCCCTGGGGCGCCGCCACCGGGGTCAGCAGACCCGCGGCATCGCGGGCCGTGACCTGGCCGCGCCAGTTGCGCAAAAATGGCCCATAGACCCGGTAGGGCTCGCCGGAGCCGGTGCGGATCTCCTCGGGCGGCACCAGCAGCTGGTCCCAATCCACCAGCACCCGCCGGCCGCTGGCCTGGAGGGCGGTGGCCACCTGGCGATCCCGCTGGCGGGCGGCCGGTTCCACCTCCCGGTTCCAGGTCACCACCGCGGCGCCACAGGCCTCGGCCAGGCGGGGCAGCACCTCTACCGGGCGGCCCTGCACTACCAGTAACTCACTGCCCGCCTGGCGCCAGCGCTGCTGCAGCTCCCGCAGGCTCTCGCAAAGAAACCAGAGCCGGGCCGGCGCCAGGTCAGGGGCCCCAAGCCAGTCCGGGTCGACCACATAGACGCCGGTGAGGGCCGGGGTGGCGGCGGCGGCGGCGGCCAGGCCCAGGTTGTCGCCTAGGCGCAGGTCGCGGCGATGCCAGAACAGCCAGCGGTCGGGGGCCATCGGTTCAGAGCCCCAGCAGTTGGCGAGCCCGGAACCAGGCGGTCACGCTCTTGCCATCGAGGGCCTCATCGCCGCTGGCCAGGGCGGCATCGAGTTCGGCCGGGGTCATCAGCAGCACCTCCAGGTCCTCGTCGTCATCGCCGGCGGGGCTCTCGGCCAACAGGCTGAGCTCCCGGGCCAGGAACAGGTGGATCACCTCGTCGGAGTAGCCGGGGCAGGGCAGCATCACCCCCAGGGGATCCCAGCGGCTGGCGCTATAGCCGGCCTCCTCCTGCAGCTCCCGCTGCATGGTGCTGAGCGGATCCTCGCCCTCATCGAGGGTGCCGGCTGGAAACTCGAGGATGCGGCTGGCCACGGCGAAGCGGTACTGGCGCAGCAGCACCACCCGGCCGTCGTCGAGCACGGGCACGGCCAGGGAGGCCCCCGGATGGCGGATCAGGCCGAAGGTGGCCTCCAGGCCGATCGGCAAGACGATCCGGTTGAGCTCGAAGCGGATCTTGCGGGCGTCGAGGGCGGCCGTGGTTTCCAGCAGGCGCGCGGGCTCGGGGGGCGGCAGGGGCGCCATGGGCAGGCCAAAACTGCCGCCAGCTTGACTCACTCCGGCCAGCCAGCGCCGCCCGGCAGCCGCTGGGGCGCCGCCTGGCGCACCTGGGGCAGCAGGGCCGCCAGCAGGGCGCCGCAGGCAAGGCCGGGGCTGGGGCTGGGGCCGCCGGCAGCCGCCGGGCCCGGGGGCACCAGCCGGGGATCGATCGCCGCCAGGGGCGCCAGCACAAAACTGCGCTCCTGCAGGCGCGGATGGGGCAACTCCAAAGGGGCCGACTGAACCCGCTGATCGCCCCACCAGAGCAGGTCGAGATCGAGGGTGCGCGGCCCCCAGGCCTCCAGGCGCTGGCGACCGAACTGGGCTTCCAGGGCCTGCAAGCCCTGCAGCAACGCCAGGGGCCGGGGCTCCAGGGCGGCCACCCCCTCCACCAGCACCACCCCATTGAGATAGGCGGGCTGGCCGGGGGGGCCTCCCACCGGCTCGGTGCGAAACAGGGGCGACCAGCGCAGGCGGATCAAACTCCGGTGGGCGCAGGGCTCTGGGCCTGTCTTTGGGCCGGGCTCGGGGCCGGAAGGGGACAGCGGCTCAGGGGTTCGGAGGTCTAAGTCGGTGGGCGCCGCTTCGGGCCGGGCCAAGCCCCCGCAGCCGGAGCCCCCGGAACCGGAAGCCTGGGAGCCCAGCAGGGAGCCAGCCGGACCCCGCTCCTCCAGAAGCCTCTCCAAAAGTCCCCGTAACAGGGGACGCACGGCCACCAGGGTGGCGAAGGGATCCCCCAGGTTGGCGCCCAGGGCAATCGCCAAGCTGGTGGCCCAGGGCAGCGCGGCGCCATTCCCCTGGCTACCGGGGGCGACGGGCCCATCGCCCCCAGGCTGATCAGCGAGACTGGCGATCACGTGTCTGGGCCCGGGCCTTTCCATGGTTGCAAGCGGAACCCCCGCCGCCGCAAGGGCGGCGTCCAGTGCCGCGGCTGCCGCGGCCCGGGCCTTTCCGCTGGCCGCCATCACCGGCCACGGCACCTTGAAATTGGCCCTGCTGCTAGCGGCCGTGGATCCTGGCCTGGGCGGCGTGGTGATCGCCGGCGGCCGGGGGACGGGGAAATCGGTGCTGGCCCGGGGCCTGCACGCCCTGCTGCCCCCCATTGATGTGATCGACCTGGGGGAGCCGGACCCTGCTGGTGCCCACGGACCCCATCATCCCAGCGCCCTCAACATCGATCCCCAGCGACCAGGCGACTGGGACGCCGCCACCCAGACCCGGATCAGCCAGCTGGGCGGTGACCCCAGCGGCGCCGATGCCAGCGCCCTGCTGCCCACCAAGGTGGTCCCGGCCCCCTTCATCCAGGTGCCCCTGGGCATCACCGAAGACCGGCTGGTCGGCTCGGTGGATGTCACGGCGTCGCTGGCCAGCGGCCAGGCGATTTTCCAGCCGGGCCTGCTGGCCGAAGCCCACCGGGGCGTGCTCTACGTCGATGAGCTCAACCTGCTCGATGACGGCATCACCAACCTGCTGTTGGCGGCGGTGGGCTCCGGCGAAAACCGGATTGAGCGCGAGGGGCTGAGCCTGGCCCACCCCTGCCGCTGCCTGCTGATCGCCACCTACAACCCCGAAGAAGGGGCCGTGCGCGACCACCTGCTCGATCGCTTCGCCATGGCCCTCTCGGCCAACCAGGTGCTGGAGCTCGACCAACGGGTGGCAATCACCCGCTCGGCCCTGGCCCACGGCGAATCCAGCGGCGCCTTCCGGAGCCAATGGCAGGAGGAAACCGATGGCCTGGCCACCCAGCTGCTGCTGGCGCGCCAATGGCTACCGGATGTGCAGATCAGCCGGGAGCAGATCGGCTATCTGGTGAAAGAGGCCCTGCGCGGCGGCGTGGAGGGCCATCGCTCCGAGCTCTATGCGGTGCGGGTCGCCCGCGCCCATGCGGCCCTCAGTGGCCGCGACCGGGTCGAAGCCGACGACCTCCAGGTGGCCGTGCGCCTGGTGATCGCCCCCCGGGCCCGGCAGCTGCCACCCCCCGATCCCGACCAGCCCCTAGAGCCGCCGCCGCCGCCGCCCCCCCAGGGGGACCAGGCACCGGAGGAGCCCGACCAGCCGGATGAACCCGACCAAAACGAGGACGACCCCGAGGAGGAGGAGGAGGAGGAACCTGAGGAGGACGACAAGCCCGAGGACGCACCGCCGCCCTCGATCCCGGAGGAGTTCCTGCTCGATCCGGAGGCCACCGCCATTGACCCCGACCTGCTGCTATTCGCGGCGGCCAAAAGCAAAAGCGGCGGCAGCGGCAGCCGCGCCGTGGTGTTCAGCGATTCGCGGGGCCGGTATGTGAAGCCGATGCTGCCCCGGGGGCCGGTCAAGCGCATTGCCGTCGATGCCACCCTGCGGGCGGCGGCGCCCTACCAAAAGGCCCGGCGCCAGCGCCAGCCGGAACGCCTGGTGATCGTGGAAGAGGGCGACCTGCGGGCGAAGCAGCTGCAACGCAAAGCCGGGGCCCTGGTGATCTTCCTCGTGGATGCCAGCGGCTCGATGGCCCTCAACCGCATGCAGAGCGCCAAGGGCGCCGTGATCCGCCTGCTCACCGAGGCCTACGAAAACCGCGACGAGGTCGCCCTCATCCCCTTCCGCGGCGAGCAGGCCGAGGTGTTGCTGCCGCCCACCCGCTCGATCACGGCGGCGCGGCGGCGGCTGGAAGCGATGCCCTGCGGCGGCGGCTCGCCCCTGGCCCATGGCCTCAGCCAGGCGGCCCGGGTGGGGGCCAATGCCCTGGCCACGGGCGACCTCGGCCAGGTGGTGGTGGTGGCGATCACCGATGGCCGGGGCAATGTGCCCCTATCCCGCTCCCTGGGCCAGCCGGTGCTGGAGGGCGAAGAGCCCGTGGACCTCAAGGAGGAGGTGAAGCAGGTGGCGTCGCGCTACCGGGCCCTGGGAATCAAGTTGCTGGTGATCGACACCGAGCGCAAATTCATCGGCAGCGGCATGGGCAAGGACCTGGCCGAAGCTGCCGGCGGCCGCTACGTGCAGCTGCCCAAGGCGAGCGACCAGGCGATCGCAGCGATTGCCATGCAGGCGGTGTCCGAGCTCTAGGCGGGCGCCCTAAGCCGGCACCGGAGCTGCCCCCTGGGCCCAAGGCTTCAGGGGGGGCAAGGCTTCAGGGGTTGGCTGGCTTGGCCTTGGCAGCCTTCTCTTTGGCAGCCTTCTCCCGGGCGCCCGCTTGGGCGGGATAGAGCTCATCAAAGAACTTGCCCAGGCCGATCGTGAGGCTGCGCACCCCATCCATGAAGGTGGGATCGGACGACAGTTTGTTGACATCGCCCCCCACCGCATCCCAACGGGCCGTAAGGGTTTTGGCATTGGTGGCCGTGGCCTTGAGGTCGCCAATCGTCTTGGGGTTATCGAGGGCGGCGACGATGCTGTTGAGGTGGGCCGTGGCCTTGGCGGCATCGGCCGTGGCCCGGTTGAGGTTGGTAAGGGTGGGGTCGGCCTTGCGCACGGCGGCGGTCAGGTCGCTGACCAGCACCTTGCCGCTAGCCATAAAGCGATTCGCCTCCTTAGCCGTTCCCTGAAAACTTTCGGCGGTGGTCACCACCTTGGGGATCAACTTCTGGTCCTTGGCTTGATCCAGTAGGCCCTGGAGGCTGGCCGTGACGCTGGCCATGGTGGGAGCGGTCTGGCCCTCGACACTGCCGCCATTGCAGACGATGCGGGTGCTGACGCAGGCCTTAGCCAGGGGGCCGGGTTCGCTGGCGGCAGGGGCCGCCCCGCCAGTCAGCAGGGCCACCTGGGCATTGCCGCCCAGGAGCGAGCTCGATTGCACCTCGGCGACCACCGGCCGGGGCAAGACCAAATCGGGGTTGGTGATCTCCAGCTGGGCGATCACCCCCGAGGCCGTTGCACGGATCGAGCGGACCCCGCCCACCTGCACACCCCGGTAGGTCACCGATGACCGGTCGGCCAGGCCCGCGGCATCGTCGAAGCGCACCTGGATTGTCCATTGGCGGCTGGCTAGGGAGATGCCCTTGATCCACAACCACAGGCCGGCGCTGCCAGTGACAGCCGCCAACAGGGTGAAGCCAACAATCGCCTCTCGCACACTGCGGCGCATGACTTCAGAGCTCCGCCGGCTGCATCGGGCCGTTCAGGCTACCGCTCCGGAACTGGGCCACGTAGGGGTTATCGGTGTGCTCGAAATGGGAGACACTGCCGAGCCACTGCAAACGGCCGTCGTAGAGCAGGGCCACCCGCTGGGCCGAGCGCAGGATCGTGCTCATCACGTGGCTCACCACCACGCTGGAGCCTCCGGCCACATCGCCGGTGCGCACGATTAGGTCCTCGATGCGGGTGCAGGCCACCGGATCGAGGCCGGCGGTGGGCTCATCGAAAAGCAACAGGGGCACCTGGCCCGGCGGCTGGCTAGGATCTTCGATCAGGGCCCGGGCAAAACTGACCCGTTTCTGCATGCCGCCGCTGAGCTCCCCGGGCAGCAGGTCTTCCACGCCGTAAAGGCCCACGGCCTCGAGGCAGCGGCTGACCCGTTCGCGCACCTCCCGGTCCCGCAGCTGGCCGTGGCGATAGAGCAGGAAGCCGACGTTTTCGCAGACCGTGAGCGACGCCAGCAGGGCCGGGTTCTGGAACACCAGGCGCACATCGGGGGGGTGGCGCTGATCCAACCGCAGATAGGTCTGGCGCACGCCATGGATGCGCAGTTCACCGCTGGTGGGCGACTGCAGCCCCGCCAGGATGCGCAGGATCGTTGATTTGCCCGCCCCGGACGGGCCCACCACCGCCAGGCGCTCGCCGGGGTGAAGGGTGAGATCGACCTGGTCGAGCACCAGGCGCTCACCCCAGGCCATCGACAGCCCCACCAGCTCGGCCACGGGCGGAGTGGCAACGGGGGCACCTGGCGCGGCTGGGGCGTGGAACTGCTTCAAAGCTTGGGGCCCAGCTGAAGGGCGAGTGGAGCCGGGTTCATGGGCCCACACCCTTTGCGCAGCCTGGTACCAAGGTCAGCCACCATCCTCAGCCCAGGGAAGGGAACGCCGGGTCCCAGCCATCTTGACCCGTCATCCGTACAGTTTGACCAGTTACCCATCCCGATGGGCCTGCCCGCCCCCAGTCGCCCGCCCCGACGGCGCAGCAGCCGCCCTGGCTGGATCGGCCGGGGCGACCTGCGCCAACGGGATCTGATGAGTCGCTCCCGGAGGGCGGTGCGCTGGCTCCAGCCCGGGCTGGTGGTCAAACGCTGGGTGGTGACCTCGGGCCTAGGCCTGCTGCTGGCCCTGCTGGGAGGGGCGGTGTGGCTCGATCTCAAGCCGATCTACTGGGGCCTGGAATCGATCAACTGGCTGCTCAAAAACATCACCACGGTGATGCCCCGCGGCATCACGGGGCCAGTGGTGCTGGTGGTGGGTGGCGGCCTGATCTGGCTGGGGCAAAGCCGCAGCTTCGGCTCGATCCAGCAGGCCCTGGCGCCCGAGAAGGACACGGTGCTGGTCGATGCCCTGCTGGCCCAGGGCAAGCTGAACCGCGGCCCAAGCATCGTCGCCATCGGCGGCGGCACCGGCCTTTCCACCCTGCTCTCGGGCCTAAAGCGCTACAGCAGCAACCTCACGGCCATCGTCACGGTCGCCGATGACGGCGGCAGCAGCGGCGTGCTGAGGCGCGAGCTGGGAGTCCAACCCCCCGGCGACATCCGCAACTGCCTGGCCGCCCTCTCCACCGAAGAACCGCTGCTCACCCGCCTGTTCCAATACCGCTTCAAGGCCGGTAGCGGCCTGGAGGGCCACAGCTTCGGCAACCTGTTCCTCTCGGCCCTCTCGGCGATCACGGGCAGCCTGGAATCGGCGATCACCGCCAGCAGCCGGGTGTTGGCCGTGCAGGGCCAGGTGGTGCCTGCCACCAACGCCGATGTGCGCCTTTGGGCCGAATTGGAAAACGGCGAGCGGATCGAAGGCGAATCCCGCATCGGCCAGGCCAAAAGCCCGATCGTGCGGCTCGGCTGCATCCCCGAGCGGCCGCCGGCCCTGCCCCGGGCCCTGGAGGCGATCGCCCATGCCGATCTGATCCTGCTGGGTCCGGGCAGCCTTTACACCTCCCTGCTGCCCAATTTGCTGGTGCCCGAGCTCGTAGAGGCGATCCGGCGCAGCAAGGCGCCCCGGCTCTACATCTGCAACCTGATGACCCAGCCGGGCGAAACCGATGGCCTCGATGTGCAGGGCCACCTGCGGGCGATCGAGGCCCAACTGGCCAGCCTGGGGGTAGGCGAGCGCCTGTTTACCGCCGTGCTGGCCCAGGAGGACCTGGCCCCCGGCCCCCTGGTGGACCACTACCGGCTGCGCGGCGCCGAACCGGTGCAATGCGGCACGCGCCAGCTCAAGGCCGAGGGTTATGAGGTGATGGTGGCGCCCATGCAGGGGGCCCGTCCCAGCGCCACCCTGCGCCACGATCCCCGCAGCGTCGCCCTAGCGGTGATGCGCTTTTACCGCCGCCACAAACGCCAAAATTCATGAGGGGTCTGGGGCCTCCCTTCAATCGAACCGGCGGGCGTAACCCGGGGACCGCTACCAGGCCATTTGGAGGTTACGGGCTTAGTAGGCGTCCTGCAGCTCGTAGAAGTCGGGCTGCACGTAGTCCTTGCGCAGGGGGTAGCCCTTCCAGTCCTCGGGCATCAGCAGGCGCTTGGGATGGGGATGGCCGGCGAAATGAATGCCATACATGTCGAAGGTTTCACGCTCCTGCCAGTCGGCACCGCGGAAGAGGCCATAGAGGCTGGGGATAGTGAGGTCGCCATCGCGCTCCAGGAACACCTTGAGCCGCACCTGCTCGGGGCGGGCGGTGGCGGGCAGGGGCTTGCAGGTGCCCGCCGGATCGCTGGCCAGGGCCACCTGGTCGGCCAGGACGGCCAGCTTCACCAGTTCGTAGAAGCTCACCAGCCGGCCGCCGGGACCCTCGTCGTAGCCACCCTGGCATTGCAGGTAATCAAAGCCGCTGGCCTTGAGGGCGGCGGCGATCACGGGCAGAAACAGGGGCTCCACCGCCAGGGTCTCGACGCCGAGGTGATCGGCCCCAAGCCGCTCGTGACCAAAGCCCTGGGCAGTGAGCCAGCGGCTCACGGGCCCGGCCTCGGCCACGGTGATCGCCTCGTTGCCGGGCCCGTTGCCGGGTTCGGTGGGAGGCACGGGCGTGGCCCCGGCCAGGGCTGAAGCGTCGGGGCTGGTGGGCTCAGGCATCGGCTTGACCTTGGCGGGGGGCAGCTTGCAGGGGAAGGACCTGGGCCGAAAGGGGGATGGGCTCGGAAGCCGGCTGGCTTAGGTCAAGGGGCTGGCCGGCCGCCGCGGCGAGGGCCGCCTGCTGGGTTTCAGCGCGCAGGTAGGCCCCCGTTACCACTGGCTCCACCGCCTTGAGCTGGTGGGCCACGGTGCAATAGCGGTGGGTGGGCAGCAAGTTGCCCCGTTCGGCCAGGGATTCGTTGCCAACCTTTTTGCGCAGCTTGATCACCGCATCAAAGATCGCCTCGGGCCGGGGCGGGCAGCCTGGCATGTAGAGATCCACCGGAATCAGCTTGTCGACGCCGCGCACGGCTGTGGTGGAGTCGGCCGAGAACATGCCGCCGGTGATCGTGCAGGCGCCCATGGCGATCACGTACTTGGGCTCGGGCATCTGCTCATAGAGCCGCACCATGGCCGGGGCCATCTTCATGGTCACGGTGCCGGCCACGATCAGCAGGTCGGCCTGGCGGGGGCTGGAGCGGGGCACCAGGCCGAAGCGGTCGAAGTCGAAGCGGGAGCCCAGCAGGGCGGCGAACTCGATGAAGCAGCAGGCCGTGCCATAGAGCAGGGGCCAGAGGCTGCTGAGCCGGGCCCAGTTGTGCAGGTCGTCGAGGCTGGTGAGAATGATGTTCTCGGACAGCTCGGCCGTGACGGTGGGGGTGCCGACGGGATTGCAGGTGGAGGCCCGCAGGTCGCGCAGGGCGGCGATCGAGGCCGGTTCGACGGCGCTGCTGGAACTGGTGGGGGTGAGGGTCATGGATCTAGGGGATCAGCTCCACTCGAGGGCGCCTTTGCGCCAGGCGTAGGCCAGGGCCACCACCAGGATGGCAATGAACACCAGGGCTTCGATGAAGGCCAGCAGGCCGAGGCGATGGAAGGCCACGGCCCAGGGGTAGAGGAACACGGTCTCCACGTCGAAGATGACGAAGACCAGGGCAAACATGTAGTAGCGAATATTGAACTGGATCCAGGCACCCCCGATCGGCTCCATGCCCGATTCGTAGGTGAGGTCCCGTTCGCCGGTGCGGGACTTGGGAGCCACCAGCTTGTTGGTGACCAGCGCCAGCACGGGCACCGCTGCCGCGATCAGCAGGAAGCCCAGAAAGGCGTCGTAGCCGTCAAGAACGAACAAAGGCAGCCCAGACCAACCTGCCGGCCATTCTGGCACCCACAAGCCAAGCCTGGGCCCTGCCCCCGGCGCCGATCGCCAGCCGACGCAAGGGCCCGGCGCAGGGCTGAAAAGCGTCTCCCCGCCAGGGGCTGATGCCACCAGACCGGTGGCATCAGCCCCCCCGCTCAAGGGCGATCAGCCGGCCGCCAAAACGGCCCCTACCCAGGCTTGCCTAGAGTTTGCTCACTCGTAGAGGGGTCGGTGAGCGACGAGATCATCGATACGCAGGCCAGTCCCCCCGGCCTGGATCAGCAGGAGCCCAGCCCGCCGCCGGAGACCGCTGCGGAGCAGGGGCAAGAACCCGAGCAGGTGCCCGGGCTCGAGCAGGCCCCAGACCTGTCCGAGCATCGCTTCGAGTGCCGCAGCTGCGGCTTTGTTTATGACCCCGCCGAGGGGATCAAAAAGCTGGCGATTGCCGCCGGCACGCCCTTTCTGGAGCTTGATCCGCTCAGTTTCCGCTGCCCGGTGTGCCGCAGCAAGCTGGCCGCCTTCAAGGACATCGGCCCGCGCAACAAACCGAGCGGCTTTGAGGAGAACCTGGGCTACGGCCTGGGGGTCAACCAGCTGACGCCTGGCCAGAAGAACGTGCTGATCTTTGGCAGCTTCGCCCTGGCCTTCGCCTTTTTCCTGTCCCTCTATTCCCTGCGTTGATGCCTGCGCCGATGCCCGCGACCGCGCCTGCCAAAGCCAGCCCCCAGGGGCCCCTAGACGCAGCCAGCCCCAGCCCGCTGATGGCCGCAGCCAACCCGAAGGGCCCGGTGCAGCGGCTGCGGGGCCTCGCCTCCCTGGCCCTATCGCTGCTGCTGACCCTGGGCCTGGCCCTGGGCACCAGCGGTTGCGTCTCCACGGGCCTGCCGATCGCCAGCGCCAGTCCCTGGCAGGCGGTGCCCCTGGAAAACCGGGCTAACCCCCTGGATCTGGCCTTCGACACCGAGTCCCACGGTTTCCTGGTGGGCAGCAACCGGCTGATCCTGGAAACCAGCGATGGCGGCGCCAGCTGGCAGGAGCGGGCGCTGGACCTGCCGCCCGAGGAAAACTTCCGCCTGATCAGCATTGATTTCCGCGGCTCCGAGGGCTGGATCGCCGGCCAGCCCGGCCTGCTGCTGCACAGCACCGACGCCGGCCAGAGCTGGACCCGCCTCTTCCTTGACACCAAGCTGCCCGGCGAGCCCTACCTGATCACGGCCCTGGGCCAGGGCAGCGCCGAGCTGGCCACCAACGTGGGCGCCATCTATCAAACCGACGATGGCGGCACCAGCTGGCAAGCCACCGTGAGCGATGCCGCCGGTGCCGTACGCGACCTGCGCCGCAACGGCAATGGCGATTACGTGAGCGTGTCGGGCCTGGGCAACTTCTTTGCCACCTGGCAGCCGGGCCAGGCGATCTGGCAGCCGCACCAGCGGATCAGCAGCCAGCGGGTGCAAGCGATGGGCTTCCAGCCCGATGGCACCTATTGGATGGTGACCCGGGGCGCCCAGATGCGCTTCAACAGCGATGCCAGCAACCTGGACGACTGGAGCAAGCCCGTGATCCCGATCACCAACGGCTTCGGCTACCTGGACATGGCCTGGGATCCGAGCGGTGCCATCTGGACCGCCGGCGGCAGCGGCACCCTGCTGGTGAGCCGGGACGCTGGCAAGAGCTGGCAGAAGGATCCGGTGGGCGAAACCCAGGGCACCAATTTCAACCGCATCGCCTTCCTTGGCGACGGCAAGGGCTTTGTGCTGGGCGAGCGGGGCCACCTGCTGCGCTGGGTCGGCTAGGACCCCAGTCCAGCACTGAAACCTGGAGCAGCCAGGCGGTTTGGGTCCCCCGCTCCAAGCTGGCCATGGGGGCCAACTGCGTCCCTGTGTAACCAAGCCGCCGGCCCAGTCCCGGTGGCAGCCGTCAGGACCTTAGGATCAATCAGTTGAACGCTTGCTGCTATGGCTGCCGGCTCCACAGGGGAACGTCCGTTCTTCGAAATCATCACGAGCATCCGCTACTGGGTGATTCATGCCGTGACCCTGCCGTCGATCTTCCTGGCCGGGTTCCTGTTTGTCTCCACTGGGCTTGCTTACGACGCCTTTGGGACCCCTCGTCCTGACGCCTATTTCCAGGCCCAGGAGAGCAAGGCTCCAGTCGTGAGTCAACGCTTTGAAGGCAAGAGCACACTTGACTTGCGCCTGAAATAAGCCATGACCCAATCCCCCGCCAGCACCACGCCGCGCAACTACCCGATCTTCACGGTCCGGTGGTTGTCGCTCCATGCCCTTGGCATTCCCACGGTTTTTTTCCTGGGTGCCCTGGCCGCCATGCAGTTCATCCGCCGCTGAGGCCCTAGGTCATGCAACGCACCCCCAACCCCAACAACCTGCCGGTTGAACTAAACCGCACCAGCCTTTATTTGGGCCTGCTGTTTGTGTTCACAATCGGCATTTTGTTTTCCAGCTACTTCTTCAACTGATCGGGAGGATTCACGATGAGCGGCAAGAAATCGAATCTGCCTGACGGCCGGATCCCCGATCGCCTTCCCGATGGCCGGCCCGCCGTGGCCTGGAAATCCCGCTGGACCGAAGGGGTGTTGCCCCTTTGGCTCGTGGCGACCGCCGGTGGCATGGCCGTGATCTTCGTGGTTGGCCTCTTCTTCTACGGCTCCTACGTGGGTGTGGGTTCGGCCTGATCGCCGGGTCCGTTTCTGAAATGGAAAAGATCTCGATTAGCGCCTAGATCCAGCCTTCAGGACAGTTCCCAAGCCAGTGACAAGCGACCAATTCCACGAGACTGTTGACCCCGATCAACAGCCTTCCAAAAGCTCCCGCCGCCGGCAACGACCGAAGCGGCGGGAGCTTTTTTGTCCTGCCCACCCGGACAAGCGGATCGAGGGCAACGGCCGCAAATACTTTCTGCACCTGCTGAGCGTGGAAGAGCTCAAGCAGCGGGGCATGTCTGAAAAGCGAGCCAAGCTGGTGCTCCATGCATACCCGGTGCTGGTGCTCAGCAATGAATGGCTCGAAGAGCTGTTCTGCCCCAGCTGCGGCACGAGCCGCTGGTGCCACGTCACCAAATTGGATAAGACGGACCACACGGTGCGCTGGGCGCCGCGGGACCTGTGGGAGCAGGTCGCCCACGTCGATCCCAGCGTCGCCAACCCCACGGTGAGTGAATTCACCCGCCGCGAAGCCCGCCGCCATCGACGGGTGACCGAAGCTGGCAAGCGCTATTTCGATTAAAGGCTTTACGAAAGGCTTCCGTTAAGGCTTTAGGCCCAGGTCGTCAACGGGTGCCCCACTTGGCGGCTAGGGCCATCAGGCCCGGGTGTAGTCCAAATACCAGTGGGCAAAGTTCTCAACGCCCACGTCTAGGGGAGTGGATGGGGCAAAGCCAACCCAGTCCTGCAACCTGCTGGTGTCTGCGGCGGTGGCCACCACGTCACCGGCCTGCATTGGCAGAAACTCCTTGCTGGCCTGGCGCCCCAGGGCATGCTCCAGCAACTCGATGAACCGCAATAGGGCTACCGGCTGGGAATTGCCCAGGTTGAAGAGCCGGTGGGGCGCCGCCGCGGTGGCGGGGTCGGGCTCCATGGGATCGAAGTGGGGGTTGGCCGTGGCGGGCCGATCGAGGCAGCGCAGCACCCCCTCCACCACATCATCGATGTAGGTGAAATCCCGCTGCATCTGGCCCTGGTTGAAGACCCGAATCGGCCGCCCCGCCAGGATGGCGTCTGCGAACAGCATCGGCGCCATATCCGGCCGGCCCCAGGGGCCATAGACGGTGAAAAAGCGCAGGCCCGTGGCCGGCAGGCCATAGAGATGGCTGTAGGTGTGGGCCATCAGCTCATTGGCTTTCTTGGTGGCCGCATAGAGGCTCACCGGATGGTTCACCGCATGGTGCTCGGCAAACGGGATCTGGCGATTAACGCCATACACCGAACTGCTGGAGGCGTAGACCAGGTGGCCGATCCCCTGGTGGCGGCAGCCCTCCAGGATCGCGCCGAAACCAACCAAGTTGCTTTGCAAGTAGGCCGCCGGGTTCTCGATCGAATAGCGCACCCCCGCCTGGGCGGCGAGATGTACCACCCGGTCGGGGCGCACCTGGGCAAACAAAGAAGCGATGGCTTCTGTGTTCTCTAGATCCAGCTGATGGAACGCAAAGCCCCCCGCCTGGGCCCCGGGGATGGCCTGCAACTTAGCTAGGCGGGCTCGCTTGAGGGCAGGGTCGTAATAGGCGTTGAGGTTATCGAGCCCCACCACCCGGTCGCCGCGATCCAGCAACGCTTCGGCCACGGCGGCGCCGATGAAGCCGGCGGCGCCGGTAAGGAGGGTGCAGGCGCCTGCTGGACTGGGCACAAGGATGACTGGAGGGCAGGGTGTGGAGCTGGGCTAACCAGTCAGCGCGCAAATCGCTGGCAAGCCCCCAGAATGGCAATTAACTCTAGCTATTCAAGCCAAAGGTCACCATGTTAAATGCTGCATGCTGGCTGCATGTGCAGCAGATCCACACGGCACAGCGCGATACCACTTCATCGTTTCGCTGGCTAAAGGCCAATCAACAACGGGAGCAAGGCTTGGGAACGGATCCCTGCAAATCCCAGCACAGACACGGCAAAAGCCAAACCACAGCGCCCAAGCGGGCAATCAGGCTGGATCAGCGCTTGATTGTTCAACTCAGCACCATCAACAAGCTTGACACACTCAACTCGATCAACCTAAAATTAGACAAAGCTTAAGGCAACCTTGGCGAGCCTCAAAACACCGATTGAAAGCCAAATGAACGGCCAATCAAGCAGATGCCGAGAGGTTGCCGTGGTGACGCCAATCTATAAATCAAGCCTGGATCAGGACGAAAAACTAGCTTTATTCAATAACCTCGAAAGACTGGCACAACGTCCATGGATCCTGATCCACCCGCCTTCGAACAGGTCCCTGATTGAAGCGATTATCGCCCAACGCCCCAAAATCCTAATCAACACGATAGAGCTTGAAGCCCACAACTTTGACTCGATCAGAAGCTACAATAAAATGCTTTTATCAAGCTGGTTTTACCGCCACTTCAAACCCTACACACACATCCTAATCGCCCAGCTGGATACGCTCATTTTTGGCGATCAATTAAGCGAATGGATCAGCCTTGGCTTTGCCTATGTGGGCTCTCCTTGGTATCTCGGCATCGACAATCCCAAGCACCCCCTGCAATGGCTTGGCGGAGGCAATGGGGGCCTTTCCTTGCGTCACATCCAGGCAAGTCTAAAGGTGTTGGCAAAGCCAAGGTGGCTGTATGGTGCTATTCGCAGCTATGAGCACCAAAGCCTACCGGCAGAATGGCTGCGGGCGGAGGTCCGGGCGCTGCGCCAGCTATTGGAACGCTCTAACGGCCAATCCAGAACACCGCAGATGTACGAAGATCTGTTCTGGAGTTTTATTGCTCCAAGACTGAGCCCAGGCTACCAAGTCGCTCCGCCCGAGGTTGCCATTAATTTTGCCTGGGAACTTCATCCTCGCGATCAATACCAAAGGGCAGGGAAATTACCTTTTGGCTGCCACGCCTGGCAGCGCTACGACCGGGAGTTTTGGCTAAACAAGCTTGCGGGGCAAGGTACAAGCACAGATGAACCTGTTTAGTGAGACCAATTGATAATCCTACCAATAGCAAGCATCCTCAATCAAATCTCTGGTGGGCAAGAGCTCGCTGCCGATGGGCCTCACCCAATGCTCATTCCACAATGGTTGGTAAGAAGGATCGTTCAACCAACGTTGACCTTGAATGCCAAAGAGTAACTGGGTCGATCCAGCCATATGGATAGCAATGCGCCCCATCTTTTTGATGGATCCAACCAATGGCAAGCCAAAGGCACCGCAGCCCACAATGGCTACATCAAAAGTGGCTTGCCGAACCTGTTCCTCTAAATGAAAAAATGCCTCCGACCAACTGCCAAAGCCGGCGGTGGCGCCGCCAGAACATTGGGGCGCCCGGATCACCTGGAGCTCAAAGGATGGCAGCACATTCGTGCCAGGGAAAAGCTTTTCCCTGGCTGAATCATATTGCCTGTGGATCGAATCCTTAAAGGGATGCACCACTAGGACCTTCTTGCCTTGAAGTTGGCTAGTCCAGGGGTGGGGCGAAAAAAAGGGTTCTAGATCTAGCCGATGGATCAAGACAGGCCAGGGATCCAGATCATGGACTAACCTGGCTTGATATTCAGTTGGCCAGAATGCCAAAAGATCCAACTGCTGGAGGCCCTGCCAGTAGATGGAAGCGAAGGTTGACAGCTGGTTTGGCTCTACCGGAAATACACCTGCATTGACGTGGGCCTGTTTCAGGCTTTTAGAAGAAAAATGCTTGTTTGCGTACTTCCACTCGCCCAAGATGCGGGCCTCGGTTCTGCCCATTCTCGCAACAGCCCCGGGCGACCCAGTGAGGAGCAGCCGATTCAGCTGTTCGGCAGCAGGGGCCGGGGAAAGAATTTGATCAAAAACACTTGGATAACAAACAGCATCCCACCTTGAAAACAGCGCATCTCGCGCGTGGGCAATCTCACGCTTAAGCGCCCCGAACGAAGCCAAACTAATTGGGCCCATCATTGCATGGGATCAAAAACTTAACCCTCGCCCCCAACTTAAGCATGGCAGCGCGAACGTAAATCAATCCCCTAGAGCTTAGCTAAAGGCGAAAAGACTGGCAACCAAGAAGGCCAAAGACAGGGGCATCGAAAAAGAGATGAACACTATCGAAGCCAATCGCTGTCGCAGACTCAAGCAGCCAAGCAAGGCAAGGCTGGCCAAATCAATCCATACGCGGGTGTAATCGGGAAAACGGGCCAGGATCTGGGTGCTGGTGCATAGGGCGGGCAGCCCATAGAGCGCCGCCGTTAAACGCAGCCAACGGTTGGCGCCAGGCCGGAAGGCTACAACCAGCAATAGGCCCAAGCTGAACAACCACAGCCCGAAACAGAGGCTGTCAAATAGGCGCTCCGCACCGCCCATGGGACCCCCAGCCGGGGAGGCGAGCCCTCGTAACTGCAGGGTCTTGGTGGCGATGCCTAGGCCGGGCCAGGTGAAATGGAGGCTCACCAGCAGGCCATCGGCCGTGGCCGGGAAGCGGGCTTTGAGGCTGGCGGTCCAGGCCAGCAGGGGCAGGGGCACCAGGGCCAAGGGGAGCAGCCAGCGCCAGCGCCGTTCCCTCAGGCTGGTTAAGCCAGAGGAGGCCCAGGCCAGCAGGCCCGTTTCGCGGCTGAGCAGGGCGAGCGACAGGCTGGCGACCAAACGGCCGGGACGCTGGCTGCGAAAAGCTACGGCCGAGGCCAATAACAGGCTGGTGGCCAGCAGGTCGGCGGTGTCGAGGCTGAGGGTGACCCAGTAGCTCGGCAGCGCCACCACGGCCAGGCCCCACAGGGGGGAGCGCTGCTCCAGCTGGGCCCAGCGGGCCACCAGGGCGCCGCAGCAGCCGATCAGGGCAACGTTGATCAGGCCCAGGCTCCAGGGGATCAGGGCCGGCTGGCCCAGGCCAGCTAGATAGGCCAGTAGGGGATAGAGCAGCCGTTTGCCCCGGTAGATCGGGTTATCGAGGGCAGCGCTGGTGCCGGGCAGCTGCTGGAGGGGATCGAGGGCCAGGCTGAGGAATTGCTGGCCGTCGTTGCCGCGCTTGCCAGCCAAGATCACCAGATCGGCGCCCTGGAGCCGGGGGGAGAGGGGCAGCTGGTCGCCAATACGGGCCAGGCCCGTGGGGTTGCCGCCGTACTTGCCGAACACCAGCAGGGCCCAGACCAGCAGGGCAATCAAGCCGGTGAACAGGCCGATGGTTTGTGGTCGCCTGGACCCAGCAGCCTGCTTGAGCCCCTGAACCAGGTTGGGCAGTGGAGAAACGGCTCTGATCGTCATGCTGCCAGTCTCAATCACGGGCTGTCACGGAGCGGGCGGCAAGGGGCTCCTCGGGACAGCGCTTAAGCTAAACTCCAATGGCAAAAGGTTAGCTGTCGTGGCGCACAATTGGATCATCACGACATCCTTTAGCTATACCGCTTCGGTATTAACACCCCTACTCGAATCGATCCGCCGCCACTGCCCAGACACCAATGTACTGATCTTGACGGATACGGCTGGACTTGAGGAACTTGCCAGTTTAGCGAAGCGGTATAACCGAGTGATCCTGCAAGCTGTCAATAGGCCACCAAAAGTCATCCATGGTCAATTTGCATTGGCTCGCAAAGTTCTGTCGAGATCACAAAAGCTAATCCATCGCAGCCTGCAGCAGGCTGGCCAGCTTATCAACCGCAAAGGGGAATGTCAGATCAGCATTGAGCAGCCCAGACTCATTCGCCTCAGCACCTGCCAAGCCCACCTGTTAATTCGACGTTTTTTTTGGGTCAAGCAATTACTCGAGAACGAAATCCTTGGCACGGTGGACCACCTGATGCTCACGGATGCCAGAGATGTGGTGATTCAAAGCGACCCCTTCAAGGACTGCGGCGATCAACTGGTCACGGGCGAGGAAGGGGACACCATCGCCGCAAGCCCCTTGAACAGAAACTGGCTAACCGAAGCCTACTCCAACTCACTAGTACTTGAACTAAGCGACTACCAGGCTCTCTGCGCCGGGGTGCTGATTGGATCGAAGAACCAAATGGAGTCCTATCTTCAATGTTTCTGCGAAAGCACCCTGGCAATCATGCGACGGAAGGGAACCGCCCTGCTGCCAAACTGGGACCAGGGAATTCACAATAAAATCCTACGGATGGACCAACCGGTCAACCTAATTTGTTCTCCAGCCGATGGCTTAATCAGTACGGTGGGACTCGTTGGCCCAGATCGGATCGAACTCAATCAGGAGGGCCAGGTGGTTGTCGATGGCCAGGTCCCTGCCGTATTGCACCAATACGACCGCCACCCGGCCTTGGTGAAGCATTTTCAGCAGGGTATCCAGCCATGACGGGAGGCCAACCGGCGCCAGGCGGTGACTTACGCCATAGGGGCCTAGGGCCGAACGCCCTTCTCTATTTTGCTGGTTGCCTCGCCCTATTGGTGTGGCTACCGATCGGCCTACTAGGGGTTCCCCTGGACACCCCCGATGGCCTTATCCACTTGGGCTGGGCAGCCGCCTGGGCCCAGCAGGTTCGCGGCGGCTGGTGGTGGCCGCTTTGGAGTGACCTGAACTGGGCGGGTGCCGGTAGTGCCGCGCTCCAGCTCTATCCGCCCCTGTTTCGGCTGATGGCGGGGATTCCGATCGCCCTGGGGATTCCCCCGGTCCGGGCCCTGGAATGGGCCCTATTGCTACTGCTAGTTCTCAATAATCTTGGCGCGGCCTGCCTGGCGAGGCTCTGGCTACGTCCGGGGCGCTGGCAGTGGGTATTAGGGACCCTCGCAGCCTTGAACCCCTATTTATTCGTCAATGTTTATATCCGGGGTGCCTGGCCGGAAGCCATGGGGCAACTTCTGCTTTGGTGGCTGGCCCTGGGCTGGCTGGGGTTGGAACGCAGGCGGCGATGGGGTCTGGCGGTAGCGATCCTGGCGCTAGCAGGGATCCTGCTGAGCAATTGGAATAGCGCCCAATTGAGCCTGCTGGCCTGGGGTTTGGGCCTGGCCGCGCTGATCAAACCCGGGGCTAATGGGCGGGCCATCGGTCGTTGGTGCTTGGTTCCCTTGGGCGCGATCGTGATCACTGCGCCGTTTTGGGCGCCTGCCCTAGGGGCCATGGGTCTGGTGAGGCCACCGATCCCGAATTACCTGTTCACCTATGAATTCTTCCTTGCCAATGATTCCGGCCGGGTTGTGCTCGCTGACCTGCTCTGGATCCAGGCCGCCACAATTTTGGTGCTGGTGCTGGTGCGCTGGCTTGCTTGGGGGTGGCGGGGCCTGGGCTGGTCTCGAGAAGGCGACATCAGCGCGGGGGAGGGCAACTGCGTCCGATCGATAGGAAACCAAGACGGCCCTCCCTTGGCTCGCTGGGGTTTGCTGCTGACCTGCTTCGGGATCCTGATGATGCTGCCGATCAGCGAGCCGATTTATCAACTCTTGGCACCCCTGCAGCGGATCCAGTTCCCCTGGCGGTGGCTGGGGCCCACCTGGTTTGGGCTGCTGCTTTGGCTCAGCTCCCCTGGCGCCCTGCCCGTAGGAACCGATCAGCCCCGGTCAGTGCTGCGGCGTGGAGCCTGGCTCGGGGCGATCACCCTGGCGGCAGTGCTGTGGGTGGATTCGCTCGGCCGTTTTCGGGAGAACATCCTGGGCCACCACCCCTCCGAACTGGAGCGACGCTCGCTCAACCGCCTACTGGCCTGCGATCCGCTGGTGCCCTGCTCCGACGGCTTAGACGCCTTGCCCGCCACGGGCGAACTGTCAAAGCGGTTTGTGGCCTTGGGCGATGGCCGCATCGCCCTCACCGGGGTGCCCGACTACTCGCCGGCGGGGATCCCGGAAAGCTCGTGGGTTCGTCGGATGCAGACCTTCTGGGTGCCGGCCTGGCCCCAGCAAACTTGGGTGGCTTTCCTGGCCGAGGGCGCCCCTGAAAGAGCAGGTCAAGGCTCTCGGCCTGGATCTGCTGAATTGATTGACCATGGGCCGACCCAGCGGCTCATTCGCGTGGAAGCGCCTACGCCAGGGAGGCTGCGGGTGATGCAGTGGGCCTATCCGGCTTGGACGGTGCAGAAGAGGCGGGTTAGGACAACCAACTGGGAGACACCATTGCCGTTTTCAGGCACGAACCAGGCTCGCGATCGGGATGGCTGGATCTCGGTGCCCCTAGATCCCGGGTCTTGGGAGGTTGCCCTCACCTACGGATCGAAGCGCTGAACTGGGGCCAGTAATAGCAGAAAGGTTTAAAGCAACCAACGCAAATCGCGCTGCAATTCGATCGCCATGCGGGAACCGCTCGCCAGCAGCTCCTGAAATTCGGTTGGTGTGAGCACCAGGGCATCACAACCCAGGGGCAAGCGCTCCAATGGCCAAGACAGCAAGCGCTGCTGTTGGGGCCCAGTCGCAGCACCATCCACTAAAAGGAGATCCAGATCACTGCCCACCCCCGCATCACCGCGGCCTTAGCTGCCGAACACGCCGACCTTGGTCAAGGCAGGCCTAAGGGCCTGCTGGGCCTCTGCCCATCGCTGCACCGCCGCCAAAATCAGCTCAGGCTTGGGCCAGCGCAGAACGGATTGATTCAATGAGCGCACGGGCATGGCGGAGAGCGTCCTCACTTTGCAGGCGGCCGAAATGGATGTGAAGTACCCTAGGCCACATCAAATACGGTGAGATGGTGATACTTAAAAGCTACTAGGCCATCCCCCGATCCAAAGCCTCAATGGCAGCGATCACGGCAGCTGCCACCCCGATGGCCTGATCGGTTTCAGCGCGGTCAAATAAATCGGCCGGTGGAGTGGCATCGATCGGATAGCGCGACGTAATGCCCATGCGGCTGAGGGCCTTCAGGGGCAGGGTCTTTAAGGCCGTGGTATCGAGGCCGGCGGACTGGAGCCGGGTCAGCAAATCTCCGAGCACATGGGTATGGGGGGGCTCCAGTCCAAGTTCGAGCAGGGCGCTTTTGAGCGCTTTTTCTGCCGCCTGGGAGGCGAAATAACAAGCCTGGGCAAGGAATCCATGGCGGCAGGCGAGCTCGGCCAAGTCCAAATCGTTACGGGCCTGGACAAGCCAGGCCTGGGGGCGAGCGTTCATGGGCCCCAGTGAAGAAGCGGGATCGCCTGGGATTTCACTGATCGCCAGTAGGGGGAAGGGGAAGCGGCAAGGGCCTGCCAGCTGGCTTGGTCGAAGGCCACCACGTCCTGGGCCACGCCCGCGTCCAGCAGGCGATCAACCCAGAGGGATGCCTGCTGGTTCTCTGCTGCGACCACCAGCAGATCCGTATCAGAGAGGCCATCCCAGTCGCCGCGGGCCCGGGAGCCAAAGAGCAGGATCTCCAAGGGGCTCTTATCTGCGATATCTGAGCTGGCTACCAACTGCTCCAAGCGAGTGGTGAGATCGGCTAGCCAGGCGGCATGGCGCTGTTGGCGCAGGATCTCAAAAGGGGTGTGGAAGGGAGCAGCCGCCATGGCCCAAGGCTAGCCACAAGACAGGCTGCTTCTAGGAGGTCGGGGGGGTACCCCCCACATCGACGTGGATCGATGGATGCCAACTTATTGTTCTATGATAGTAGGAAGCTGATGATTCACTTTCTCCCGTAAGTCGCATCGTGATCCGGGGCAATGGTGAGGAGCCGCAAGTACTCACCCTCGCGATGCGCTGTTGCCCTGCGTGAACGGCTGATCCGCAGAGAATAGACGGCATCGATTCCAGCCGGTGGCTTGATACTGGTGATTGTCTCCCACTTGATCCCCGGGTCGCGATAGAGCTGGTTCCAGGTGAGCTGGCCGATCTTATTGAGGGTGCCAAGGGCCGCATGGCGCTCAGCATTCTGCAGCGTGAGCAACTGCTCCTGGAACACCGTGTTGTTGAGATCAAGCCTGATGCAGCCTTCAGGCTTGATCACAGCCAAGACGCGTCAGGGTTTCATCCAGATGGGCATCCGCTGGTGGGTGAGCGGCGGACCAGGCCATCGCAGCCCGCAGGGCTGCCGCGGCAGCGGGTTCGTGCAACCAGCGCTCATTGTCTGGAATCACTGTGGCGGTGCGAACGATCCAGACACCCGGCTCGGACTCTTCCACCAGAACATGGCGGCCGGCGTACTGCTTGCCTAGCGAGATCTGGCCATTGCTGCCAACGAGCTTGATGGCGGGCGGATGGAGCGCGGATGCCATGGCGAGAGAAGGCGACAACACTAGGTTACCCTTTTTTCGTGCGGCACCAATAGTGGGGCTTGGCCGTCGCCAAGGCGGTGGCAGAGACAACGGCAAGAAGAAACTCCCCCTCAGATCCGCCGGCGGTTGCAGCCTTGAAGTGGCCCTGGACCCTGCCGAGCCCTAGACCCCACAAGCCACCGGCGGGCGAGCACGCTGGTGGCAACCTCGAACTGGGCGGCGCCTGACTGGGGCCAGGGGGCAAAGAGCCATCAACGAAGGGAGCCAAGAAAAAACGCTAAGGTGTTGAACGAGGCGTTAAACAGCTTGAAACGGTAGACGTGATGGCAATCGGCGTGCGGGTTGAACCGGAGCTGGAGCAGCAACTCGACCAGCTGGCGCGCAGCATGGGCAAAAGCCGCAGCGCTTGCGTGCGGGAGGCGATCGCGCAGTATGTGCAGCGCTTCAGTACCACCGATGAAGCGCAGCGTCAGTCGGCCTTGATTGCCGCAGCCGGCGATTCAACCAACTGGAGCGAACAACTTCCCGACTGGGCTGATTGGACCGCATGACGGCGCTTGTTCTGCTGCGGGGGCTGATTGTGACCGTTGCCTGTTCTGCGGTGTGTGCCGGCAAACCAAGGCCGGCGGTGGTGGTGCAGGCCAACCGCTGGCTCAAGGGCCATCCGAGCGTGACGCTCTGCCCACTCACCAGCACCCTGCTGGACGCACCACTGGTGCGGATTCCTGTGGACCCCAGTGGCACCAATGGGCTGCTGAAGCCTTCGCAACTCATGGCCGACAAGCTGTTCTCAGTGCCCACTGCCGCCATCGGCACTGTGGTGGGACAGCTAGACACCGCAGCCTTAGCTGAACTTGATCTGGCCCTGCGCAGCTGGCTGGAGCTGGGCTGAACCCCGTGACGCCATCGCCCTGAGCGCCGCGGCAGGAGTGGGGAGTTCAGGCCATTCACCCGTACTCCTCAAGCAGCGAAATCACGGTTCCGACTCGCCTGGCATGGCGTTCGGAGGGGTCGAGCTGGTGCCTGTGCTTGACAAAATTGCCCTGAGCTTGCTGCTTAGCTCGTCGAGCCGCCCGTCCACGCTCCACGGCGGCAGCGATGCAAGCGGCTCCCCGGATTGAGACAAGGGGCTGGCCTTGGGGTTTTGCCCTCAGAGCCGCCAGGCGCTACAGCCCAAAAGCTTCGTCATCAGAGAGAAAGCTCGCTATGGGAGCCAAGACGGACCAAGCGAAGGATGGAATCAGCCTTTAGCTGGTAGACCAGAACGAGATCCGGGAAAACGTGACAGTCGCGATATCCCTTCCAGTCCGCTTTGAGCTGATGATCTCTGAACCGAAACGGGGGCTGGCGATCTAGGACGAGACAACCGATAACCTCGTTCAAACGGCTGTCAAGTTCTGAAGAATGAATGCTTTTAGATGCATTCTTGTAGTCCTTCTTAAATTGGGTTGACCGCTCAATCGTTCGCATGCAGGTCTGCGAACAAATCATCAACAGAAGCGGAAATGACGCCTCTACCCTCTTCTAATTCCTGAATAGCCGCCAGCGACTCCGCGTTGGGTCCAAGGAGGTCAAGCAAGCTAAACTGCCCTTGGGCAAAAAGCCGGTATAGATGGCCGAGAAACAGTTGCTCTGAAAGCCCCGAAGCAGAGAGCGTTTGGAGGACCTGAGCACGGACAGTACTGTCCACTTGGCTGAGATCAACGGTTGCGGGTGTCATGGCCGAAACCTCGTAGAGCTTCATACTAATGCGGTTGGCGCTCAAAAGGCCGTGGTGTCCGACCAAGCGCACCACACCTCCAGGCGGCGGGGGATCGGGCTGGATCTGGATGGCAGGACTACGCAGGGAGATGCGGGCGTGCAGGGTTGCGCGGGCTGCGCTCACGAGGCCACCGGCCTGATCGCCGCAGCAGGACAAGGGGCTTCAAGCCATTCCCCCGTACTCCTCGAGCAGCGAGATCACGTCTCGGACTCGCCTGGCATTGCGTTCGGAGGGGTCGAGCTGGTGTCGGAGCTGAACAAGATTGCTACTGCTCCGCAGAAGCCAAAATGGCTTCGAGCTTGCTGTTGAGCTCGGCGAGCCGCTCGTCCTCTTTGTCTAGTCGTTATCGGCTCCGCCGGCCATCGGCTACAGCTGTTGCTCGATCGCGTAGCGCTCCACGTCGACGTCGATCGTTGGATGCCAACTTGTTGTTCTAGGGCCGTCGCCACGGCGGCAGCGATGCAAGGAATTCCTGCTTGCTGCGGTAGATCGAAGGAAGCGGCTCCAAGGATGTCGACATGGTCGTAGCTCGTGAGCAGGGTGATCAAGGCAAGGAGCAGGGCGGCGAAAACCGTGATCCAGCCTTGACGGTCAAATCCCAAAACCACCGTAGCCAGCCCAAACCCTGAGCACATGATAGTACAGGCAAACTAGCAGGATATCCGTGGAATCACGGGTGGCCCGCCGCACGGCCTGAAGCCCTACACCCCACAATCGGCCCGTTTGCGGGCAACGATCTGGGTAACCAGCCAGGCGCCGGTACTGCCGGTGACGCGCCAAAAGGTGAGGCGCAGGGCATCGCGAAGCAGCTTGCGGCGTTCAGCCGAGGTGGGCGTAAGCCAATCAGCCGGGCCAACGCGAATGCCCTGGCTGCCAAGGGCAATGCGGGCGAGGATCACGGCGCGGGCGGTGTGATCGGGATAGATAGCAATCCACACCCGGGCACTGCGGGGCGAGGGCTGGTGGCGCAACCAGTGGGCGAGGGCGGTGATCTGGGTGGTGGTATTGAGGCCCTGTAGCAGTTCGGGGGTGGCTGGGGCGGGAGCGTACCTCTCAGGCAGCGGATTAGCAGGCGATGGGGCGGCTAGAGCAGCGGGTGGCCGATGCGATCGGCGGCGGCGAAGTGGCCTGAACCACCATCCAGCACCACCACCAGATCGCTACCCGGGCCAGGCCAGCCCCAGCCCTGCGGCAGAAGTTCCAAGCAACAGAGCAACCAACACCTGGCGGCGCTTCTGGCCAAACAGCACTACCGGCAAGACCGCTGCATCAAAATCAGAACCACACACCCTTCGCGGGCAAGGTGCTCGGGGGTGATGGTGGGATGGGCCAGCACCATCAAGCCGACGGCCCAGGAAACGGGCTGCAGCTAGCGGGCAGCGATCTGGGGCGTCAGCCGGTGCTGCCAGTGGCGTTTGCTGGGGCTTGGAGGCGGCGGGGGATCGGGCTGGATCTGGATAACACGACCGTTTGTAAAGATGTAGGCGTGCAGGGTGACGCAAACGGTGGCGATCCAGCTGTTCCAGGCAAGCCCGTACCACTAGCGAGAGCACTGCTTCGGCATCGAGCTGGGACCAGGGAGCGAGCACCATGGATAGACTTTGGCTATTCGAGCGGAGCTGCGGTGAAAGTGAAGGTTCAATCCTGGGGTAACAGCCTGGGGCTGAGAATCCCCAAGGCTTACGCCGCTGAGCTGGGCGTTGGCTCTGGCAGCGAGATGGAGGTGAAGGTGGAGGCAGGCGCCTTACTGGCCAGGCCCACCGATGCCATCCACCTGGAGGCGCTGCTCGCTGAGATCACAGCGGATAACCAGCACAGCGAAACCGAATGGGGCGGGGCCAGCGGCGCGGAGGTGTGGTGAGAGCACCGGAGCGCGGCGATCTGATCTGGCTTAGCTTCACTCCCCAGAGTGGCCGCGAACAGGCTGGACGCCGCCCAGCACTGGTGGTTTCGCCATCGGGCTACAACAGCAAGGTGGGCCTGGCGTTGGTGTGTCCGATCACCAGCAGGATCAAGGGATACCCGTTTGAAGTGCCATTGCCGCAAGGCGGGCCGGTGCAGGGCGTGGTGCTGGCGGATCAGCTACGCAGCCTGGATTGGCACAGCCGCCAGGCTGAGCTGATTGCAACGGCGCCGGTGGCGGTGGTGGAGCGGGTGCTGCAATTGGTGGGTGCGCTGTTAAGCAGACCGTAGGGGTGCCCAAGCACAAGCCAAACCTCACCCGGCCAGGTGCGCTCCTCGATCGAGCGCCATCTGCGACTTCCCTTGGCCGAGGGGCAACCGGCCCCAGCGCACAGGTGGAGGGCCTGTTGGATGTGTTGCTGGAAGCCACCAGCACCTTGGATTGGCCCCTCACCCTGGCCACTCTGAATCACTGGCACCAGCGCCTGTTCGCCGGTGGCCCCGATGGACTGCGAGCTATTCGGATCGGTGAGCTGCGCGATGGGGCACCGATGCAGGTGCTCTGGGGTGCCATCGGCCGTGAGCGCCTGCACTTTGAAGCGCCGCCCCGAGACCAGCTCAAGGAGCAACTGGAGGCCTTCCTGGATTGGGTCGCCTCCCCGCCTGCGCAGCTGGACGGGCTGTTGCGCGCGGGCCTGGCCCACCTCTGGTTCCTCACCCTCCACCCCTACGAAGACGGCGACGGCCGCTTAGCCCGTGCCATCACCGATCAGCTGCTCGCCCAGGATTGCAAGGCCCAGGCCCAACAGGCGTTATCAGGACGCGCCCTGGGCCTCTCCGCCCAGATCCTGCGGGAGCGGCAGAGCTACTACATGGCACTGGAGCGCTGCCAGCGGGGGGATTTGGATGTCACGGCCTGGCTGCGCTGGTTCCTGGAGCAGCTCTCTGCAGCGGCGCTCACCAATGGCGCCGTGATCGATGCGGTGCAACGCAAGGCGGCCTTCTGGTGGAGCCACCGACACAGCGGCTTCAACAGCCGTCAGCAGACACTTCTTAATCGTTTACTGGATGCTGAACCGGAGGGGTTCACGGGCGGCATGACCCTGCGCAAGGCCATCGGCCTCACCAAGGTGAGCCGTGCCACGGCCTGGCGTGACCTGACCGAACTGGTAGACCTGCAGGCGATCGAGCCGATCGGCGAGGGCCGCAGCCGCGCCTATCGCATCCATTGGCCAGGCAGGGAGCCCAGCGAGGGGAAAGAGCATCAAGCGCAGAGCCACCATTGAGGCGCAGGATCTATTTGGCCAGATCGAAGCTGGGCATGGTGATCCTGGGCAGCCTGTCGCCAACAGATTTGCAGCACCGGGAAGAGGCCCCTTTCACGAAACGCACCGATTTCAGTGGTGTTGAGCCCGGCGATTTCCAGTACCACTGTCAACTTGTCGGCAGTTCTCCAACCCTCTGGGTCCTTCTCTGATGCCGGGACCACTTCCCCCTACAACCGCCAGGCCTTCCTCCAGGCGTACAGGGTGGCGATGTGGATGCCCAGCTCCTTGGAAATATGAGTCACGCTCTGACACGCAGGCGGACTCATCCGCCTTCTCACAACAGTTTTGACCATCTCGCTGTAACGACGCATTGCTCTGCTCCATCAAGCCCCCTGGTGGTTGGACGTGGTCGGACTGGAGAGGCGTCAATTTTCCAGGCAGAGGGGGATACGGGCCAGTTGGACCGAGAAATCCAGAACCTGGCGTACTCCTCTCGGATCAACAACAACAGCCCAGCAAGACAAACTGGACCAGCAACGCCACCAACGCGCTCTACGGAACAGGAAGAGGCTCGACCTGCAACCCATAAAATTAACCTACATCCCCACCGAAGCATCGGCGATCCTCGATAAGGCTAAATTGATTAACACTCTATGGGCATAAAATCATAGATTAGGTAAGCAAAGAATTTCAGCTAACTAACCGTCAAGCACTCTTCAGCCTTAATCACCCGCCAGCTGGTGCGTACCCTGAACCAGGCCGACATGCTCACCCCGCTGCCACTCTGGAACCAGCTGGGCCAGCAGAGACAAAGCAGCAGAGGCATCTTGCCGCGCGATGGCTGCTTCGAGCGCATCCAGCAGGGGCCAGAGATGCTCCGGAGGCAGGGAGGCTTCGCGGGCGCGGTAGATGAGGGGGTGGGCAGTGGCTTCCGAGCTGGCTTCGATCAGGAGCTCTTCATAGAGTTTTTCGCCCGGACGCAGGCCAGTGCAACGAATCTCGATATCTCCATCAGGGTTGTGGGTATCCCTCACGCGCAGACCACTAAGGCTGACCATTTGGCGGGCCAAATCGAGGATGCGGACCGGTTCGCCCATGTCGAGAAGAAATAAATCACCTCCCTCAGCCAACACTGCGGCTTGAAGCACTAGCTGGGCGGCCTCAGGGATGGTCATGAAGAAGCGGATAATCTCCGGATGGGTGAGGGTGATTGGCCCGCCAGCTGCAATCTGCTGGCGGAATAAGGGCACCACAGACCCGGAGGACCCCAGCACATTGCCGAAGCGCACCATGGCGAAGCGACTCTGGGACCCCTGGCGATTGGCCTGCTGCGCAAACCCCTGGACCACCAACTCAGCCACGCGCTTGCTGGCCCCCATCACGTTGGTGGGGCGCACGGCTTTGTCGGTGGAGATCAACACCATTTCGCGCAACCCCTGATCAAGGGCCACCTGGGCAATCACGCGGGTGCTTTGCACGTTGTTGGCCAGGCCAGCCAGGGGATTGGCCTCCACTAGGGGCACATGTTTATAGGCAGCGGCATGGAACACCAGCTCCACGGCATGTTCGGAAAAGCAACGCTGCATCAAGGCCGCATCGGCGGCACTACCAAGCACCGGAAACAGATTGAGGCCCTCTGGCAAAAGCTGCTGCAGCTCTTGGAAAATGGCATAGAGGGCCGGCTCGCTGCGCTCAATCAATAGCAGTCGTTTGGGGCCGAGCTGCAGAATCTGGCGGCAGAGCTCGGAGCCGATTGAGCCACCAGCGCCGGTGACGGCCACCACCGACCCACGCACGCCGGGACCGAGCAAATGGGGATCGGGGGGCACGGCATCGCGGCCCAACAATTCCTCAATGGAGACGGGGCGCAAAGTGTTAATACGGGCCCTGCCACTGGTGATCTCCTCGATAGAGGGCACCTGCAATACGGACACCCCCAATTGCTGGATGTCTTGGACTATGCGGCGGCGCTTGCTGCGGCTGATGGACGGAATAGCAAGCAGAACCTGGCTCACCTGGTGGCGACTGACCAACTCAGGCAGCAGCTGGGGGGGTTGGATGGCAACACCATCAAGTTCGCGGCGCCAGAGCTCCGGGTTGTCATCGATGAAGGCCGCTACAGTGTGGGTGCGGGCGAAGCGCAGGGCAGCAGCCAGCTGGGCAGCGGCGGCGCCGGCGCCGTAGATCACTACCTGCGGGCGATTCAGACTGGGTGGCTGGTTAGCCCTTAGTAGTAAGTCACGCAGCACAAAGCGTGTCCAACCCGTGAGGGCGGTGAGCAAAAGCCAGAGCAGCAACCAACTGCTGCGGGGCGGCATCTGCACAGGCAGGAGAGTGCCGAGCAGATAGACCAGAAGGACTACGAAAGCGTTGCGGAGGGCCAACGCATAAAAGGCGTTGCTGCTAACGTAGCGGGTGAGGCCGCGATATTGGCCGGTGAGAGCGTAAATGCAAAGCGCAACAGCCGTCACTGCTGGGAATAGCCATAGGCTGGCGGAAAGGGGCTGGCTAAATGGACGAGCCGTGCGCAGCCAGAAGCTCAACCAAATCGCTAGGGGGATCAGCAGAACATCGATCGAGCCCAACAGCAGGCGCCGACCCAGGGGGGGCAGCTCCATTAGGGCACGGCGCAAACCGAAGGATCGTTGCATCAACCCCAAATTCATCTTGCGATCCACATCAGAACTGGGAGGCCACGGCGAAGGGCACCGCAACATGGCGATCTAACCAAAAACCCACGAAGAGCTCTACAACAGCTAAACCCACCACCCAAGGCAAGCCACCAGCTAACAGAGCTAGCGCCAGCACAGCTGTGGCAGCGATATAGAGACTGGAGACGCGGGCGTGGGGCCAACCGGCCTGGTGTAGTCGCTGAAACAGGTGAAGCCGATGGGCCTGGAAGACACGCTGACCAGCAAAAAGACGGCGGGGCACGCAGAGGCAGGCGTCGCCCAACAGGGGGGTGGCAACGAGTAACATGCCCAGAGCTTCTGGCCAGTTGGGAGCCTGGAGAACCAGACCGGCAAAGACAGCACCGAGAAAGGTGCTGCCCACGTCTCCCATGAACACCTTGGCAGGACTCCAGTTCCAGAGCAGGAAGCCGAGCAAAGCACCGACCAACGTCCAAATGGGCCATGGGGCTGCAAGCCTGAGCGCAAGAGCACCGATGGCCACGGCCATGCAACCAGCCACCAGGCCATCAAGGCCATCCATGAAGTTGGTGAAATTGATCACTGCCGTCACAGCAACAATCACCAGCGGCAGCAGCAGCCATGGGAGCGGAATGGGACTGAGCCACAGCATCAAGAAGGATGTGACCAGCTGTGCGCCATAGCGCCAACTCGCGGGCAGATTGAGACGGTCATCCAGCAAGCCCACGATCGCCAAGGGGAGAGCGACCAGAGGCAGGACAGATTGGGGCAAAGCAGTGGTCTGAGAGGAACCCGACACAACAGCGATGAGGCTGGATCCAGCAGACACCACGACGAAAGCCAAGCCACCTCCACGCGGCGTGGGTTCACGATGAGAACTACGGGCGTTGGGCTGGTCAAGCAGGCGGCGTGACAACTTGGGGATCAGAGCACGCAGGAGGATCCAGCAAGATGCCGCTGAAAGCGCAAGACAAGAATCGACTAGCAGTAACATCAAAACAGAAACGAGAATGTGAGCAACTGAGCCTCAGCGGGCAGAAAACTGAAGACGGCTCAAGACGAGCGAGTGGAAGCTGCGGCAAGGCGGAGACCATCCTGTGGCCGAACTGCAGGAACCCATCCTGTAGCACGGCAAAAGGAAGAAGAATCAACGCGCAACTCGCCAGAAAACTTATGCCAGAGGGAATTCTTCCCAAGTAAATTCAACAAAAGACCGATTAGGGAGGGAGGGATAGGAAGCAGCCTCCAAGTGCCTCGGCCAAGGCCGAGAAGGAAAGCCTTGAGAATTGCCGCCACATCAATATCCTCCGAATCGGCTACAACAAAGACACGCCTCGACACAGCCGGGTGATGGGATGCGATCAGGAGGGCGTCAATCAGGTTGTCTATAGAGATGAGTGTACGAAGAGCATGTACGGAGCCGAAAGGCAGGACAGGCGCCGAGGATGCAAGCTTGATCAGCCGTTCAAGATTTCCTGGGCATCCTGGCCCGTACACCAAAGGGGGGCGTAAGACAACCCAATCCGTCAATGAGTCGAGAAGCTCTTCCGCAAGGGCTCGCTCGGCCTCAAGTTTTGTGATGGCATAAGGCTCCGATGGCAGGGGCTGGTCAGCCTCCGTGAATGGCGTTCCATCAGTGGAAGAACCGTTCACACCAATCGAACTGACAAAAACAAGCCTGCGGACACCAGCCTGGGAAGCTGCCCTTGCAACTGAAACAATAGATTCTAAATTAGCCCGCCGGTAGGTCTTCATCCCAATAGCGGATGAAGACCGGGATATTTGGTGGGCGAGAGCAGCAAGATGAATGACAACATCACAGGAGCTAAAGAGATCGGCTAGAGATGCGGTGTCATGATAGTCGGTACAAGAATATGAGTTGCCGAGTGAATTCCCATCAGGAGGGCGCGAACGGGTAATAGCAACAACATCTACCCCTTCACGCTGCAAACGAGCAACGAGGGATCGACCAACAAATCCGGTGGCACCAGTAACGGCGATACGAGTCATAGGGTGAAAGCTGTATCTTTCGGGGAAGGTATCATCTACGAATGCCCTTCAGGCAGCGTGATTTAACGAAAGCACCAAGATCGGAGTGGGCCCCTCTGTTGGCATGTTGATCCATACTTCTGGAGGCTGACGCCAGGAACAGGTTTGTCTGCTCCAACGCGTTAGATTTGGACGCCGCGCTACGTCGAAGTGATCGGTTCGCTGCTGGTAAATGGTCGCGGCAACTGCTCGGTGACGCGGATGGGACCTCACGAATTTGATACCGTTGTAACGGTCGCGCTGATTGTAACGATCGACATAAGAGGCCACCCTCTCGCAGGCCTCTTCGTAGCTGGCAGGGGGGACAGATCAGCCTTGACGGCCACGCTGAAACGACGCATGTATGGTGTCCTCAAGCTCCCAGTAATACCGGCAAGTGGGTGAAAGATTTCCAGAAATCAGGGGAAGCATGAGAGCCAATCCTTGCGCAGGTCGCGATTGAACATATGCAATCAAGGGGAATGAAAGACTGATCGAGGAAGGATAGCGCCTAATTCAAAGGCGCACAATTCAATATGCGCGGTCAGAGAAGGGCTTCGCAGAGGAAAAAGGGAGCACAAAGAGTAAAAGCAGCCTGTCCTTGATTCGTCTTCGATGGGGCCACAGAACGAAAGGCAAACAGATTCGATCCCACAGGCTCAGGCGCCTAAGAATAACAACTACCGGGTGTTCATCCATAGAAAACAAGGATGACAAAAGTAGCACCTGCTCACGATACCAGCCAGAGGAAATAAGGAGAAGCTTTTTGCGCAGCTGAAGAAATGACATGCCCGCACCTGCAACGTTCAGACTATGCTGGCGATAAAGCATGGATGCCTGCTCTGATATAAACCAGCTTCCACACTTATGGACAACAAAGCCGTAGATAAGCCAATCATGGAATTCTATGCGCCGAAGAAAGAAAGAGTTATCCCTGACAAAAAGTTGCAAAGACTCAAAGACATCAGAACGAAGCAAGATGGTGCAGCCAGGTCCAGGCGACTCAAACAAGAAATTGATTGCAGACGCGCTACCATGCTTAGGTATATACGAAGTCTTACCAGAGGATTCCCAAAAGGCAATGATCGATGACGACCAAGCGACAGAACCAGACTTAAGGCAATCATTAATTGCTGAGTTGAGCTTAGCAGGTAACCATATATCGTCCTGATCCGAGAAAGCAATCCAATCATAGCTGGCAGCTAAAACTCGCTCAGATGCTATTAGACGATAAAAGTTTAAAGCCGGCCCTCTTCCAGGGAAAGAAGAAGAGCTAGGGCAATCCTCAATTACATGGATGCGCGAGTCCGGAAATGCATCGAATGCCTCCGCAATAGTTCGATCGACAGATCCGTCATCTCCAACATAAACGTCTACATGTACTCTTAACTGCCAAAGCACTGAAGCGATCTGAGACGTAATATGGGCGGCTCCATTATACGTCGCCATTAGAACAGCAACCTTCGGAACCAAAGAAGGTAGATATGAAGACATTAGGAAGAGAAGCAGGATAAAATTCGACCGGAATAAAAGGTCGGCAATTGAGAATTCGAGATAGCCATTAATGCGCAGCACTGCGGGCAATTGCCGAGCAAGATTCACGCCAAATATATGATCAATGGCTTTTCAGAAACGCGGAAATCATTGGATGCACGTCTAATGGCAATAATAACTGACAAAACAGACGGCCAAAGCCAAGATTGCAGATATTCGGCTAGCAAGGATGCTCTTAACATGAAGACCTGTCGTGAAGTGAACAGCTTCTAGAAAGAATCAGGACAACTACCCGTTGAGAAGGTTCCGTACAGGCATGGTCATAAGCCCTGGGGTTAGAAATAAGCTTGGATATCCAATCACTGCGTAGAAAAATTTTTAGCATGCCTCATCAAGCAGCGTCATAGAAGATTAGGGCTGGAAACATTCAAAAGATAGACAACTAGCTTCCGAACCCGAAATTAGCACAGACCCGGTGACTGCCAGGAAAGATGACGCCGCTGCCGCTGATCAAGCGGCCACAGCCAAACTAGCGGTTTCAGTGTCCGCTGGATGTGATGGCGGGTTGATCCAGACCACCTCCGGTTGACGCCAGCAGCGCGTCGATCGTGTCCATCGCCTTGGATGGAGTTCCCGGGCCTGCTCATAAACCCGCCCGCGCTGTTCGCAAATTTTCACAGCCTCGCCATTGTGACGCTGATTGGGTGTCACAAATTTGATGCCGCTGTGGCGATGCCTGTTGTTGTACCAATCCACAAAATCTACAACCCACAAGCAGGCCTGCTCCTTGCTGGTAAATGGCTTACGCGGATAATCAGGCCGGTATTTAATGGTGCGGAACAACGACTCTGAGTAAGGGTTGTCGTTTGAGACCCTTGGCCTGGAGAAGGATCTCAGCACGCCTAGCTCTTCTAGTCGCACCTCCAGGGTGGCTGCCCGCATTGCATTGCCATTGTCAGCATGGAGAATTAGTGGCTGCAGGCGGCGCTTACCGATCCGTTCGCGCAGGCAAGCCCTGCCAACGAGATTGGCAGCAAGTTTGGGGTCTTCACTGCTTTCTACATCCCAGGCCACGACCTTCCTACTCCACACATCCATCACTAGGTAGAGATAAAGCCAGATCCCTTTTACGCTGGTGGGCAGATAGGAAATGTCCCAGCTCCAGACCTGATTGGGGCCATCAGCCCGTAACCGCGGCACGGGTCTGGGTTCCTGGGGCAGCCGTGCCCTTCCTCGGCGATGGGCCTGGCCATGGGCGTGCAACACCCTGTAAAAGCTGCGCTCTGAGCCAATAAAAAGGCCACGATCGGCCAAGACAGGCACGATCTGCCCCGGAGGTAGCGAGGCGTACTCCGGCTGGTTGCACGTCAGCAGGATCCGTTGGCGTTCCTCGTCGCTGAGGCGGTGGGCCACGTGACGCTGGCTGCCTTTTCGGCGATCAGTGCCATCTCCTCCGCCTGCAAACTGCCGCCGCCAGCGCTGCAGGGTGGTGAGCCCAACGCCCAGCAGAGCTGCCACTTCATGCGCCCTGGCACCGACACAGATAGCGTCATCAAGGATCTCTAGGGCCTTACGGCGATCGTCTGGGCTGGTCATTCCTCCCCGTCCTCTCCCCAGTAGGCCTGGATCTTTTTTGACGCCATCAGTAGTGCCGCTGCCTCCGCTAGGGCCTTGTCCTTACGGCGCAGTTCCTGCTGCAGACGTTTGATCTCCCTCTGGTCTTGCTGGTGGCGCTTCTCCAGTTCCTTCTGGTCGGCCATGGTCAGCATCGAATTGGCATTGGCATCTTGAGCGGCCTGGCGCCAACGGTCCACCTGCTCGGGGTACAGGCCCCGTTCACGACAAAAGGCACCCAGTTCAGTGGCGTTAAGACCGGCGCTCTCCAGCACCACCGTGAACTTGTCGGCAGTGCTCCAGGTTTCTGGGGCCTTCTCTGATGCCGGAACCACTTCCCCCTGCAACCGCCAGGTCTTCCTCCAGGCGTACAGGGTGGCGATGTGGATCCCCAGCTCCTTAGAAATCTGAGCCACGCTCTGACGGGCAGGCGGACTCATCCGCCTTCTCACATCAGCTTTGATCGTCTCGCTGTAACGACGCATTGCTCTGCTCCATCAAGCCCCCTGGTGGGTGGTACTGGTCGGGTTGGAGAGGCGTCATCTTTCCTGGCAGAGGGGGGACCAAGCTAATTGCCAATGCATTATCTGCGCCTCAAAAAAGATCTGGCGACACAAGCCAGAGCACACACCCGGTCGACAAGAAGGAGAATAGCTCGAGAAACAAAGTACAATTAAAGACGAATCTTAGCGGATCCCAGCCAAAGAAAGCCAGCCATTTTTGATGCCAATATTAGGGAGGTTACTTAGGGGTTCATCTAGGCTGCAAGCAATGGGATAAGAGACGGAAAAACAAACGACAAAATAAATAGAAACCAGGACCTAGGGATAGAGAAGTAAGAGCTAGGTCTAGAGAATGGAAGCGAAAATAAAGGGTATTGCTGTAGAGAAACACAAGATGCAGCGTCCGAGGAAAACCAGCCCTAAGGCTTGGACACGCAGTAAGAGACAAACATGAAAGACGGGATATCGGGATGACTAGCCTGAGAGGCGGCTAGACGCGCGCTTTATCGAGAGGCGAATAAATAGCAATGAAGCCTTAAAGAGGCTCAGCAAGACTAGAATAGGGAAGCAATATAGGATGCCCGCATGGCAGGCGTATTGCCAATACGATTTAATCTCACCGATTCGCATCTGTAGTATATGAACACTCAAGCCACCAGCAGAATGCTGCTCCCTGCCAAGAAGAGTTAAAGGGAAATCAGCTTGATAAACTGTCCTACCCAAAGCAAGAGCAGACAGGATTAAGCAATAGTCCTCGCAGTATCTTTGCCCCAAAGGAAAGGGCACCATGGATGATCTAGCCATCGAAAGGCAAGAAGTCTGGCATGGATTTGAAATTAGTGCATCGATAGAGGCAATCTTTCTTACACTATTGCAAGAATCGCCAAGACCGAGAGGCAGTCTAGAGCCAAACTCTGCACGGGAGTTAGTATATTTATGCAATAGAATATCACAGTCCAAACGAGCATAAGCCTTGGCAATAACCTGTAGCTTGCAAGGATGCCAGACATCATCCGAGTCTAGAAAAGATATATGAGTAACAGAAGGAATGAGAATCTCAAGTGCGCGATTCCTTGCGCAAGCAGGCCCCATATTGAAATCTAGACGCACGTAGCTGATAGGCAGGCGATCCTGAAAGCCAGAAATAATACCTGCAAATTCCGCCAGATATCGATTATCGCTGAAGTCATCAACAACAATAACCTGAGTGGGGCAATAGGTTTGACGACACACAGAATCAATACTAGAGAAAAGATACTCGGGTCGGTTGTATATGGGTATAATTACGGCAAATTTTATGCTAAATTGCTTCATAGTAGGTTCAACTTTACTACGCCGCCAGGCCGGACAAGTGCAGCAAAAAGCAATATGAGCATCTCGAAGAGAAAGGAAACATGAAAAGATAGAGTCCCAAAACAGGTTAGTAATACCTGCATAAAAGCGACAGAATACAACGGCCAGAACCTTTGATCTCTTTTCGCGTATGCAAAGCAAAGCGCCCATGCAACACCGATCAAAATCGAAGGGAGAAAGGAATAGTATCCATAATCAGCCAAGAGTGGAGAAAAGAATGAATGGACGTTCCAAGCCTCAGCATCAAGACCAAGCTCAATTTGGCTAGGAGGCCGAAAAAATGATGGTATCGATGACTGGAGAGTCTCAAATGGCAAGTAGGCGTGTAAGAGATGGACGAAATATTGAGAGTTTGAAAGAGTATTTATAAACGGTGACACTAGATAGATATACACCCAAGCAAAACCAGAAGGCAAGAACTCTGGATACCATTGGAAACCAGCCAAATCGAGGAAGTGTTCGCGACCAGAGCGCAGATCTCCTAGCAGACCAAAGACTATCGCAGATACAGACGAGAGAGCCAATAACCAAAAGGGCGAAAGCATCTTCCGTCGAAAGAGAAAAAGAAGTGCCAGTGATTGCAAGATACTAGCTACGATTACTGCTCGATGCAATTGAAGAGCGAAGATTAAATACACGACTACAAGGCTATAGCGAGCATAGGCACCACGGTTACCAGTTATTGATTTATTGAGAATTTGATAGAGCGCAACCAGTGACGTTACATAACCTAGGCTATTGACAAAACCATGTATACCAGGAATCCCAAACTGATCATAGCTAATCTGACGACCCAGGCCGAACAAAGAAAGTGTGGGAAACCCGCCCGCAACAAAGGCTTCAACTAAAATTAAGAACAAATAAGCGAGCGAAACAGACTTAAGAAAAATCGAGCTATCTAAAAGCGATGCCGCTGTTGGGGGTGGTGACAGAATGTTAACTGGAGATAGAAGGCTTCTTTTGAAACCACAAAGAAACGAAAAAGATATTGAAGTGGCAAAGACTGATGACAGGGTCATTGCATATACTTGCAAATAGTCTCCGGACAACTCGAATCTTGCAAGGCTGAGCGCACAGATTAAAATCCAAAGACACAGGTATAGATAGCCGAGGTTTACAATCATCAATATTGCCTCCAGTTCTTGAGCAGCCTCAAGGCATATAATACTATTTGCAGGAAGCGAAAGCGTGGGTGATTTAGAATCTGAACCAACGCAAACTCTGCGTGAGAAATGAAAAGCATCTTTGAAGTAGAGACACCACCAATAGAGAACTCACCGGCTACTACTCCAGTCTCCTTCAGCTTAAAACCAGCACTATATACTTGGTATAAGAATTGGCTATCAGCGGCAACATGAAATTTTGTACTATAGGGCCCGATGAGTAAATGCAAATCTTTCCTTATTAAGCATCCAAGAGAGTGATTCGCTGCAAAGCCTTGCATTCCAAACAAAAAGCCATTACCTCGTCCAGGCTCGACAACTTTCCCCCCTACTTTGATGCGGTTCAGATAAAGATCAGCAGAATACATATCATTTTTGATTGCCAGATTTAGTTCTTCTACTGCGGTTGGATAAAGACGATCATCGGCTCCTGCAGTTAGATAGAATAATGATTCGCAGGCCTGAATAGCCTGATTTAGCCCATCATAAATTCCTGTGTCATGGGAAACAATAGTGTCTATTGAGAAAAGATGCTTAGACCTATCAACAATCGCGATAGTTGAATCAGATGAACAACAGTCTTTTACAATCCAAACAAAGTTTTTATCGGTTTGAGCAGCCAATGATTGAGCTAGCCCTGTAATATGGCTGGACGCATTTAAAGTAACAGTTATAATTGCAATGCGAGGCGCTTTAACTTGCTGGGTTAACATCAATTAGAGAAATGTGGTGGGTCAAACTAATATCTGGGCGTCATCAATAAGAATGGCAAATGATGGCATCATTGTATTATCCCAAATTGGTTAGAGATAGCAACCATTTTCTACGCTATCCGCAAGACGCGTTATGCTGGGATCGATTATCCTAGACCATCTTGATAGATTGTCGTAACTCCTGTACATAGTTTTATAAGGCTCGCTTAGCCAACGATTGCCAACTACCCCGAAATAAAGCTGCAAGGCGCCTCCCACATGTAGCACCTTTTTCGCAATCTGCTCTTTGTAGATAAAGGAAGCTATTGGCAAACCGTATCCACCAGCTGCGACAAGGGCAGCATCAAACTTTTCATGGCGAGACAAATTAAATAGAACATCTCTTAGTTCTTGGAGTTTTTCTAGATATGAAAAGGGCTTTTTGTAATTACCAAAAGTAACGGGAGGTGCTACACATTTGTAGTCAAGTTCAGGCAAGAGATCGCTTTCATAATTACCAAGGGAGCGAGTAGTAGATGCTCTCAAACTTTCTTCACAAGGGTGGATAACTAAGACACGCTGACCAGCTAGAGCAGACAGCCAAAGATCACAGGCAGGCAGGCCGAAGGATAGTGTTAAAGATAATGGATTGAGAAATTCTAGATTATAAAAGAATGGTGTCCTCTGATTGGCCTTAAGGTGATTTAATACTACTGTGTGTCCAGGCGATGGCCATTCAGCAAGAAAGTTAAAGTTTAAAATCTCTCGAAGATAAACATCTGATACAGAGTTTAGCTCATCACGTGGCGCTATTCCTGACCAATTCTGGGCATGCCTGGCTAAAGCTAGTGAATCAATACCAAGTCCAGTTTCACTGGCTCTTATAATTCTCGATTCTGTAGAACCAAGACGCCCTAGGAGAAGAGGTTGATTGCTTTTTAGTATAGAAGATAGGACCAGATTAAACTGATATGCCGCCACGCATGACGATGGCCTTGCATTAATTTGTATACCTGATGCTATTTGACCATACATGGAGCTAAGCGCATAAGTCAGATCGGAAATTCTCATGCCTATAAATATCTTACAAGTGAGGTCTTGAGAATGCGCAGAAGCCCTAGAATTAGAAAAATTAGATAGAGTGGCCTACGGGTTTGAACCAAAGACTCTGCTGCAAAGTCAAATTCCGAGAGGTGATAAGCATAAAGAAGATTATTGGCTTTATTGGAGGAAGATTTACTTGTATGTGTGATAGAGGTTGGAGAAGCAACCATGATAGAAGTCGGTTCTGCAAACATAACCACGCCCGGCGAGTTCCTTGCCGCACATAATATCGATAGCTGGTCAATACCTGCGCCATTCATTTTGTACATACGCTTTTCGCTATAACGCTCAAGTGTATTCAGGATCTCTTTTCGAGATATTACATAGCCAGCTGGAGACACAGGGCTGAATGACCTTTTTATTGCACCAAGCGCAAGTTTACGTGGCAATAAGTGATTGATCAGAAAGCTTGCAGTAGAGCCATAGATTGAAAAACCACTTATAGCAGTAGCCTTGTGATAGGAAAGGCAAAGCAGCTTGGAAGGGGAGGGCTCAAGCTCCTCGTCAACAATTTGAACTGGTAAGCGTATTATGTTCATGTTTAGCTCTTTTGCTTTCTCTATCTCTTTAAAGAATAATCTTACATGCTGAGTAGATGTGAATCGAATAAAGTCATCTGAGAATAGAAGCAAAACATAATAGCCACATGCATGTCTTATCCCTTTTATCCAGTTTAGGACAGGGCCTTCATTGACTACAGATGTGATTATTCTAGTGGGTAGGTTATGTTCGGCTGACCAACTCCTAACGGCCTCAACGGTTCCGTCAGTACTGGCATTGTCAGTAACTACAACCTCAAAAGGATAATCTTCTTCGAGAAGAGGAGCTAATGATTCAAGCGCTCTAATAACTTCAGATTCTCTATTCCATGTTGGAATGACAATTGAGATGATTGGATTCAATTCGAGCGCAGAAGTGCTTTTCATGATTAGATGAACTCATGGAAGAGAATGATGAAAAAATAAACTTAGGCACTAAAAGAATGAAAATCTATCAAATTTTCTCTTAGATCTTGATATCGCAAAAAAAGTAAGGACGAGAGGAAGGGCCGCAGAAGAAAGAGTTGTCGCAAAAGATGCTCCAATTGATTTGTAGTAGTAAATCAATGGCACACTAAATAAAATGCTGGCTAATGCCGTGTAGGTATTGGCCAAGAGAATTTCTCGTCGTCTGCCTTCGTGTTGAAATTGAAGTATCAACGACGAGGTCAATGCAGCAATCAGCATACAAGGAGATAAGATCAAGATATTTGCCTGCAGATTCGGATATTTTGAAGCAAAGAGAACTGGAACTAGCCAGAATGAAAATATGAGAGTAATTATAAATACGCTGAGTCCAACAAAGTAAAGGGATGCATTCATTTTTATTATTGACTGTTGTGCTTGTCTAGCGCTATTGCTGCTAATAGAAGCCGAGAAGATTGATGTAATTACAGGATAGAGCACCATTGTTGACTCTATGATCATTACAGACAACGAATAGGGTGCAAGGCTTGCATTTCCATGCATAGCGGCCAGAACCACCTGATCTGCTTTTACATATAAAAATACTACTATTGAAGAAAAAAGATAGTCTTTTGATTGGTAGATAGATGACTTTAGAGTCCTTAAAGGGACTCTTGCTATTGTCAATTGTCTTGCAAATAAGGCACGCGATACCACAATTGCCTGAAGTATTACAGATATCAGTTGAGCTACTGCCTGAAATACAACTGAAAAGCCGAACGAAGCAAATATATACTTAAGAAGCTGAAGGCTCCAAGATGAGATGACATCAGAGGAGGTAATTGCCGAATAACACTTATTATCGAGAAGATACTGACGCATGCCAGCGGGGAGAGTCAGCAAAAGATTTGCCAATGAGAGAACAAATAGCGTTCTTAATACGATGCTTTCAGCCTGAATGATACAAGCTATAAATAACACAAGTGATAAAATTACATTTGCCAGTAGTTTTATATATATAGCAGCGTAAATCACTTCTTTCTGCTTATTCTTGGAATACGATGACAAAGCAAGCAAATTTTGGCTTAAACCTAAATCTGTTAGTGTGAACAATATGCTTGAAATCGCAATAGCCAGCGAATACGCCCCGAACTCCACTGGAGCAAATAATCTAGACGTGTATATTAGAGTGAAATATGCTAATGGAAGCCTGATGATTTTTTCAGAAAGAATTCCAATACTTGCTTTGGGTATCATGAATAAACCCTCTACCAGGTGCCATGGCAAGGCCTTGGATGTCTATTATCACAGCGGCAAAATAACCAGCTGCAATGGGAAACATAATTGAAATTTGAATGCTCTTCCTTTTGAGGCTCTATGGTTCTATGGATAGTCAATTTAATTTGCTTCCAAATTAGTCATCAGGTTATTTTCAGTCCAGTCGAGCATACTCTCGATGCCCGAGCGGCAGGTAATGGCCGGTGTCCATCCTAGTAGTCTCTCCGCTTTCGTGATGGATGCAATGAAGCAATCCTGATCACTGGCCCGTCTGGGCGTGAGCATGTAGATCAAGGAGGGGATCCCAAGTAACTCAGAGAGAAGTGAGAATAGCTCAAGCAAACTAAGTGAATTTAAGACACCCCCACCTATGTTAAAGATTTCTCCATTCATCGTGTTCTGGTGATCATAGGCCGTCCGGTAAAGGCGGATTAGATCATCAGCATGGAGAACATCACGCACCTGCTTGCCGGTTCCAGCGATCGTGAAAGGCTCAGGAGGCACCCCCGCCTGATAGGCATGCTTCTGCTCAATCGCCTTCTGACAGAACCAGCCCACCCAGCCTTGATCGAAGGAGGCAAACTGGCGGCCTCCGAAAATCGAGGAATGGCGGAAGACTACCGTCTTTAGGCCGTACACCCGCGCCCAGTCGCGCACGTACTGATCAGCTGCTCCCTTGGAGCACCCGTAAGGAGTAGAAAAGTCAAGGCCGAGAGATTCATCGAGACCTTCTGGATAGTCAGCGAGGCGATAGCGTGTGGCAGTCTCCTCGTAGCGGAGCCACTCAAGATCGCCGTAGACCTTGTTTGTACTGCTATAGGCAATCAAAGCCTCAGGGGATAATGCCCGAGCAGCCTCAAGCACATTGAATGTCCCGAGAACATTGGTCTGCAAGTCACGAGCTGGATCCTGCAGGGAAGTAGTCATCGCCACCTGCCCACCCACATGGCAAATGTAATCAAACGGGCCGTGACGGCGGAAAACGGAGAGAACAGCCTCCGCATCAGCCAGATCGGCCTGAACGAAATGGAAACGACCGGGGATAGCTTGGGGCTCTAACCAGACCAAGTTGGCAGCCGAACCACGCCGGAACAGGGCATCGACCACAACCACCTCTGCCCCCTCTTGCAAATAGGAGGCAGCCAGGTTGGAACCAAGGAAGCCGCAACCGCCGGTAATCAGGACCTTCATGAGTTTCGAGTGGGTGATGAAGTCGGAATCACAAGCCCGCCTAGATCGGGCACATTCCGTGCGATCTGATCTGGACGATCTGGAAGACTGCCCGGCATTAATTCACCGGTCGCCCCGAGTTTGTCCCATTCCTCCTTGGCGAAAGCCCGCAGTGTCGTTGCAACACCCGAACCGATATTGACCACAAGGGGAGCACCGGGGGTGATATCGGGGCGGGAGCAGGCTTCCAAGAGGTGAGCTGCTACAGCCGTGACAGGGATGAAATCAGTAATCTGCCGCCCCGAGGTCATCGCGAAATCGTCACCGGCCAGGGCAGCCCGACGCAGCGATGGCCAGAAGTTGCCCTCAAACTGACCCTCTCCGTAGGCCGAGAAGATGCGGCCATAGAACAGCTCAAGGCGCCGCTCGATGGCGAAGGCACGCAACAGTTGAAAAGCCGCTGCCTTGCTCGCGCCATAGGCGCTCAGGGGCTCTAGGGGGGCATCGGAGGGTATGGCATCAAAGCGACGAGCAGCGGTGCCGTACTCGTGGCTGGTACCCGCGACGACGAAGCGCCGCACCCCACTATCCGAGGCCAACTCGAGCAGCCGAAGGCTGCCGGCCACATTGACCTGAAGTAGATCGCTCCAACTGGCCGGCTTGGGGCTCACGCCAACCGAGGCCAAGTGGAGGACAGCATCAACACCCTCAAGCCAGGCACCCGTCAGGGAGTGCAATTCACCTTCGCACCAGACTGGTTGGCGCGGAAGAGAGATCGCCGGTAAAGACGATGGGCTACGCCGCAGGGCTCGCACCTCATGGCCGGCAGCCAGGGCTACCGCTAGGACATGGGAGCCGATAAAGCCTGTTGCTCCCGTGATGAACAGCCGCATCAGCCCTGGCTGAAGTTACCAATCACCTCGATCTCGCTCGCCAGCATCGCTGGCGTCAGGCCGGGATAGGTACCGAGGAACAAGGTGCTGGCCATGATCTCGTCAGATCCCACCATCTCGCCCACAACCCGAAGTCCCTCAGGGCTATCTGCACGCAGTTGCACAAAAGCAGGCTGACGAAGCAGGTTGCCGCCGAACAGCATGCGGTTGCCGATAAGGTTACGATCCAGCTCCTGCGCCAGCTCCGTACGGCTGAATGCAGACCCAGGCTTCACAGCAATCTTGAAGCCAAACCAGGAGCAATCGGTGCGACAACCGCTGGTATCCCAGCTGAATCCCTGCTCCGGATCCCAGCCCGTGGCATGGGTGGGCAGGGCGAATTCGAGCACGTTTGCATGAGCCGCCAGACCACGGCGTAACGTCTCCCAGTTCTGTTTGCGCGCCTCGATGAACTCCGGCAGCCGCCGCAGCTGCACCCGGCCGATCGCCGCCTGGGGATCCAGGGGCTTGAGATTGAAGCCCAGGTGGCTGTAGGTGTACTTGTGGTCGTATCCCTCCGGCAATTCACCGAGCTGCCAGCCAAAGCGCTTGTTGCAGGTGTTGTCGATGCCGCTAGGGCACCAGCAGTCGCGGCCCCAGTCGCGTAAGCTCTCGGCGATCACCTTGAGCTTCTGATCGCGCACGATGTTCACCGCACCGCCCTCGCCCATGGTGAGGTGATGGGGCGGGTAGAAGCTTTGGGTGCTGATGTCACCCCAGGTGCCGGTCCAGCGAATCACCCGATCCGGCCCTTCATCAAGGCCAGGGCTGTTCTCGCTGAAGCCCAGGCTCTCTGCCAGCTCCCGCGGCATGGAGTAGCTGCAACCGAGGGCATCGCAGTTGTCCTCCACCAACCAAAGGTCGTACTTCTGGCAGAAGGCCAGGGTGACCGCCAGATCGAAGGGATTGCCCAGCGCGTGGGCCATCATCACGGCCTTAGTTTTACCGGCGCTGTAGGCCGCCTCCAGCTGATCGCAGCGGGCATTGCCCGTGATTGGATCGGCATCGATGAACACCGGCACCGCACCCACCTGCACGATCGGCGCCACGGTGGTGGGAAAGCCCGCCGCCACCGTGATCACCTCATCACCGGGCTTGATCCGGCGCGCCTCCGGCAACTTCGCGGAGGTGAGCGCTGAGATCGCCACCAGATTGGCGCTGGAGCCGGAGTTCACCAGCAGCGAGTGGCGCACGCCCAGGAAGGCCGCCAGCTCCTTCTGAAACGCCTCGCCTTCCTGCCCAAGGGTGAGCCAAAAATCGAGGGTGCTGCCCACAGCAGCCTCCACTTCCTCTTCCGTGAACACCCGGCCCGCGTATGGAATGGTGGTGCCCGGTTGCCAGGGTTGACGCTCCGGATCCGCGGCCGGCCGGAAGCTGGCGTGCACCTGGCGGGAATACTCGCGGGTGAGGCGCAGGATTTCCTGGCGCAGTGCTTTGGGGTCGGTCATTCAGAAGGTGGTGGTGGCGGGGTCAGGTCGAAGGGGTCTGGCGATCCAGGTTGGCGCGTCGGGCTTGGTTGAGTTCAGGAATCTCAGACCCCAACCGGCAACTGGGCCTTCACTGGATCAGCCAAAAGGCGTGCCATACCGGTGGGATCACTGATGTCTAGGCAAAGCAGTATTGGTCCAATGAATTCGAGCGTGTAACCATCGCCCTCAACCACCAGATCAGGGATGGCACGCAGCGTGGGATGGCGGAACAGGATGGCACCGGTTTCGGCGTCAACCAGGCGCTGCATGCCCTTGAGTTGGCTCGTCAGATGTTGGGAGAAATTCATCGTCCACCTCCACGGCGATTGGTCACAGTGCGCTCATCGGTCGAATAAGTCGTCACGACCCGACTTCCATCCTGGCTGAAGATCACGACCCAGGGCCGCTCTTCCTACCAGAACACGCTGCCTTTGACGCCTGATGTGACATCTTCGAATAGCCCCCCACGTTGAAGAGTGTCTTCCCATGAGCAAAGACGGGAGCCTTCAATGACGTAGGTGGCCAATTTGTCAACGGCATGGCGCGTGAGTTCCAGCATCCTCAGCCGCTAGCGGTCGTGTAAGCCTGCAGATCAGCGACGCAGCATTCCAAAGGGTTCGCACCCTCATGGACAGCGCGATACCAGCCCACGGTGCGGGCCAGGGTGGTGGCGTAATCCCAACGGGGCTGCCAGCCCAGCCGGTGATGGGCCTTGTCGATCTGCAGATGCAGCAGATTCGCTTCGTGCGGGGCGGACGGGTCGCTTTGATCCAGCCACTCCCCGGGCCAGTGCTCCAGGATCGTGGCCACCAGTTCGCCCACGGGGCGATTGCTTGCCAGGCTGGGTCCGAAATTGAAAGCTTCGCAAGGGGGGCTGGCCGCCCGGGCCAGGGCCTCGGCAAGCCGTAGGTAGCCTGCCAGCGGTTCGATCACGTGCTGCCAGGGGCGGGTAGCCGCTGGATTGCGCACGAGGATCGGCTCACCCTGGGCCAGGGAACGGATCGCATCGGGCACGATCCGATCAGCCGCCCAGTCGCCCCCACCGATCACGTTGCCGGCCCGGGCGGTGGCGATGCGCAGGTGGGGCGTTTGATGCGATCCCTGGCCGCAAAAGCTGGCACGCCAGCTGGCGATGGCGATCTCCGCCCCCGCCTTACTGGCGCTATAGGGGTCGTGGCCGCCGAGTCGATCGGGCTCGCGGTAGCCATAGGGCCATTCGCGGTTTTCGTAGACCTTGTCGGTGGTCACCATCACCACCGCGCAAGGATGGCTCAGCGGTTTAAGGGCCTCTAGAACATGCAAGGAGCCCATCACATTGGTAGCCCAGGTGCCGAGTGGATCCTCGTAGCTGCGCCGCACCAGGGGCTGGGCCGCCAGGTGCAACACCACGTCTGGTTGGGAGCGCTGCACCAGGGCCTTGAGGGCCACCAGATCGGCCAGATCGCCGATTTGGTGCTGCCAAGCTTCACCGGCTGGCCTGGCCTGCGCCAGCTGCCGAAACAGATTTGGTTCCGGCTCAGGCTCTAGGGCGTAGGTCCACACTTGGGCCCCCAGCTCCTGAAGCCAGAGCAGCAACCAGCTGCCCTTAAAGCCAGTATGGCCGGTAAGCAGCACCCGCCGGCCAGCCCAGAAGGCAGGATCCAGCATCACCACACCTTCCAGGGCGCCTTGGCCTGGGCCCAGAGCTCTTCCAGGTGCATGCGATCGCGCAACGTATCCATCGGCTGCCAGAAGCCTTTGTGGTGATAGGCCGTGAGCTGGCCGTCTGAAGCCAGGCTACGCAGCGGTTCCTGCTCCCAGGTGGTGGCATCGCCCTCGATGCGATCGATCACCTCGGGCTCCAGCACGAAGAACCCCCCATTGATCCAGCCGCCATCGCCTTGGGGCTTTTCCTGGAATCCCGAAACCGCCGCGTTCTCGCCAAACTGCAGTGCCCCATAGCGGCCCGGCGGTTGCACCGCCGTCACCGTGCCAAGCCTTCCATGGGCCTTGTGGTGGGCAATTAGGGCGGTGATATCTACATCGGCCACACCGTCGCCATAGGTGAAGCAAAAGGCTTCATCCCGCACGTAATCCCGCACCCGCTTCAGCCGGCCGCCGGTCATGCTGGTTTCCCCCGTATCCACCAGGGTAATCTCCCAAGGCTCGGCTTTTTTATGGTGTACTTCCATCGAATTCATGCGCATGTGGAAGGTCACATCGCTCATGTGCAGGAAGTAATTGGCGAAATACTCCTTGATGACATAGCCCTTGTAGCCGCAGCAAATGACAAACTCATTGATGCCATGGGCACTGAAGATCTTGAGGATGTGCCAGAGAATCGGCCTGCCACCGATTTCTACCATCGGCTTGGGCTTGATGCTGGTTTCTTCACTAATGCGGGTGCCGAGTCCCCCAGCCAAAATTACGGCTTTCATCTAAAATTCAACGCGAAAGAAAGTTTTATTGACGCGGAAAGTGACGAGCTGCATTTCAAGAATATCCCAAAATGATTTCAATTCATCCGTGCGATCGAGATCTTAATTACAATGCAAACAGACTCTAGAAAGAAGCCACAGATCTCCGGGGCAATCTCAATAGGCTTTTAGGGATTCGCACCAACATCCCCAGGGGGTTCACCATAATCTAACGAGCCAAATGCATTAATATCATTGCATCGCCCATTTGCCATACGATCTTCTCGCCACCCTTCGGATCAATGTAAATTGCTTTTAATTACCATGCAAATCCCGCATAGGGCTTGACAAAGCCACACAAAGCCACAGCAAGGCCACAGCAAGGCCACAGCAAGGCCCTGGCTTTGGTTCCCGACCACGAGAGCAGTGCTCTCAAGCGGCTCAGCAACGGAGCAACCTTACAACAGGCGATTTCCAGACCTCCAAGGCAAGCGCTAAGGATGGAAAGTCTCGATGCTCTAAAACCCGGATCAAGTGTGGGTTGATCTAGCCAACCCAAACCCAGTCGGTTGCTCCGCATGACTCCTTCAATCAGGATCTCCCCCAAATCCTGTCTACAGAAGCGCTCTCAAGCCGCCCCCTCAGCCCCTTGCCAGCAGCTCCCGGGTTGCCTCCCCAGTGCGCTTCCAGCTGAAGCCCGCCGCCCGCACCAAGCCTCTCCGGCTCAGGTCAGCGACCAGCGGGGGCTGGCTGGCCAGGGCCGCCAAGGCCTCGGCGATGGCGCCGGTGTCCGTGGGGTTCACGAGCAGGGCGGCATCGCCGGCCACCTCCTCGGTGCCGGAGCCGAAGCTGGTTAGCACGGGGGTGCCGCAGGCCATCGCTTCCAGCACCGGCAGGCCAAAACCCTCCCAGAGGCTGGGATAGGCCAGGGCCAGGGCGCCCCGATAGAGATCCGCTAGCTGCTCGTAAGGCACATAGGCCACGAAGCGGACGCGACCCTGCAGCTGCAACGTCTCCACCAGCCCCTGCAGCCGGGGGGTTTCGCTGGCATGGGGCTTGCCGGCCAACACCAGGCTGAGGTCTCGGTGATGGGGGGCCACCTGGGCAAAGGCCCGGATCAGGCGCTCCAGGTTCTTGTGGGGGTAGGCCTGGCCCAGGTGCAGCAGGTAGGGGCCGCTAAGGCCGGCCAGGACGGGGGGGGGCTGGCGGGGAGATCCGGGGCTGGCCGGGCGGAACAGCTGGTCGTCGTAGCCCAGGGGAATCACGCTGATGCGGCTGGCGGCCAGGCCCGTCTGGCGCTCGATTTCGGCGGCCGTGAACTGGGAATTGGTGATCACCTGATGGCAGCTGCGCAGCAGCGGCGGCACCCAGGCCCGGAAGTAGAGCGACTGCAAGGAGCGCTCCGGATGGCTGATCGGCCGCAGGTCATGGACCATCACCACCTGGGGGATCCTCTGGCGGCCCAGGTAGCCCTCCGGCGCCGGCGTAAAGATCAGCGACGCCCCCGCCTGGCGGGCCAGCTCCGGTAGGCGCGCCTGGCTCCAAGCCAAGCGCCTTAGCCGCTCCTTCGCCCCGCCTTCACTGCCTCCGGGGATGAGCTGGTGATCCAGGCTTTGCAGGGCCGGCAACACCCCATTGGCATAAACGCCGATGCCCGTGGGCTGGCGCAGCACCGGCCGGTAGTTGAGCAGCAGCATTGATCTGGGCAGAACCGGGCTCAGCGCTCCCGATCGCTGCGAATCATCGCCTCTGGGGGTTCAGGCCAGGGCCCGGGTGGACGCTGGCTCCAGAAGGCAGCGATCCGGATCAGGGCGAGGCGGCGTCTCCAGCTCCTCCTGGTTGGCAGATCGGCAGACATCCCAGGCCCAGTCCATAGGCCATGCCTTGATGCTGACTGGAGAGTGAGCTTCACGCCAAGCCAATCAGCTTCCTGCGGCCGTACTTGGCCCAGTTGAGGGCCCAGCAGGCGGCGCTGGGGGCCAGGCCCAGGTGGCGGCGTTGGGCTCGGAAGGTTTCGGCAAACACCTGGCCAATGCGGGTGTGGCTGACGCCCGCTTGCACCACCTTCAAAATCGAATCGCTGCTGTGGACGCTGCGCAGCTCCCGGGGCAGGCGCAGGAACCAGTCGTAGTCGGCGCAGATGCGGAAGCTGGCATCGAAGGGGCCTACCTGCTCGAACAGCCCTTGGCGAATCAACATGCCCGGGTGGGCGATCGTCATCGATTGGCGGTTGCGCTTCCAGTCCCAGGGCGCCCCCAGATGGCGCAGGAAGCGGCCATTGGGGGCGTAGTAGGCGTTGCGGGCGGTGATCAGGTCGGCTTCGCTGGCCGTGAGCGCGGCGATCGCCGCCAGGCTGGTGGGGGAGCAGAAGGTGTCATCGGCGCCAATGAAGCTCAGGTAGCGGCCGCCCGCCAGGCCCAGGCCCCGGTTCCAGGCGTCGTAGATGCCCAGATCGGGCTGGCTACTCCAGAGGATCCGCTGCCCAGGGAAGGCCTGCTGGTGGCGCTGCACCAGCTCGGCGCTGCCGTCGCTGGAGGCATTATCGAGCAGCAGCAGTTCCCAGTCCGCGTAGGTCTGCTCGGCCAGGCTGGCCAGGAACTCGGCCAGTTGAGCGGCGCAGTTCCAGGTGGCAACCAGGATCGAGAGGTTGGGGGCGTGCATCAGCCGAGGAGCTGAACCACCGCCGCCAGATCCGCCAGGGGCAGCAGCTGCTCACCTGCCCCAGCATCACCCTCGGCATCAGGGTCAGAGCGCAGGGGCTTGAGCCGCACCACCCCGTCGGCCAGTTCGCCGTCGCCGAGCACGGCGGCCCAGGCGGCGCCGGAGCGATCAGCCCGCTTGAACTGCTTGCCGAAGGCGGAACCACTGGCATCGAGCTCCACCGCCAATCCCCGCTGGCGCAGGCCCCGGGCCAGCACCAGGGCCGCCGCCTCAGCCGCGTCGCCCCGGTTCACCACGTAGAGGTCGGGCGGCCGGGCGGCATGATCAGCGCCCTCGATCTGGCCCAGCAGCAGCACCAGCCGCTCCATCCCCAAGGCCCAGCCGATTGCCGGCGTCTCCGGTCCGCCCAGTTGACCCACCAGGCCGTCGTAGCGGCCGCCGCCGCAGACCGTGGCCTGGGCGCCCAGCTGGCTGGAGGTGATTTCAAAGGCGGTGTGGCTGTAGTAGTCGAGGCCGCGCACCAGGCGGGGATTGGGCTGGAAGGGGATCTGCAGGGCCTGGAGGCCGGCCTGCACCTGCTCAAAACGCTGGCGGCTTTCGGGCGCCAGGGCGTCCGCCAGGGTGGGGGCGCCGGCGAGCAGGGCCTGGGTGCCTGGGTTCTTGCTGTCGAGGATGCGCAGGGGGTTGGTCACCAGCCGCGCCTGGGAATCGGCATCGAGCTGGTGGGATCGGGCCTCCAGCCAGCCCACCAGGGCCTGGCGGTAGCGGGCACGGTCGTCGCTGCTGCCGAGGGAATTGAGCTCCAGGGCCAGGCCGCCCACGCCTAAACCTGCCAGCAGGTCCCAGGCGATCGCGATCGCCTCCACGTCACTGCGGGGATCGGCAAAGCCGAGCAGTTCCAGGCCGATCTGGTGGAACTGGCGCTGGCGGCCCGCCTGGGGCCGTTCGTAGCGGAACATCGGCCCGCCATACCAGAGCCGTTGCGGCCCCTGGCTGAGCAGGCCGTGCTGGATGGCGGAGCGCACCACCGAGGCCGTGCCCTCCGGCCGCAGGGTGCAGCTGCGATCGCCCCGATCGATAAAGGTGTACATCTCCTTGCCCACCACATCGGTGGCCTCACCGATGCCGCGGGCAAACAACTCGGTGGCCTCGAGCAGGGGCGTACGGATCTCATCCACCTGGGCGCGGCGAAAGTGCTCCCGAGCCGTGGCCTCCACCCGTTGCCACAGGGGCGTGTGGGCCGGCAGCAGATCCACCAGACCCCGCAGGCTCTGCAGTTTCTCCACGGGACGCTCAGCGGGCACTGGCGCCAGTTTGCGGGATCACGGCGGGGGATCGGCCAGGCGCCGCTGGGTGAGGGCGCCATCCAGCCACACCGCCAGCTTCTGGCTTATGGCAAGGCCAGCTGCAGCGCGAAGCCCTGCGCCCGAAGCACCTGCACGGCCCCCACTCCAGCTGCAGGGTTGGTTTGCCCGCCTCCAGCTCGCCAATGAAGCGGACCCCGACCCCAGCCACCAGGGCCGCTGCCGACTCGACCGGCACGAAGACTGGGCCGCCACGGGCGCCTCCGCGCCCTCCGCACCGGTGGATCGCCGGCCCGGCGACAGTGCCCCCAGCGGGGTCGAAGCCAGCCAGCGTCTGAACTGGCGAGACCAGCGGGACAGACCACCTAACTGCCGCGAAGGCTCAAGCTGGCACCAAGCCAACCCCCTGGCTAAGCCCTTGACCATGCCCCCTAAGCACCACCTGGTCCTGGCTGGCGGCGGCCACAGCCACGCCCTGCTGCTGCGCCTGTGGGCGATGGGGCCCGAGCGCCGGCCTGCCGACAGCCGGATCAGCCTGGTGAGCCGCCACAGCACCGCCCCCTATTCGGGCATGGTGCCGGGCCTGGTGGCGGGCCTCTATCGGCCGGCTGACTGCGCCATGGACCTGCGCCGGCTCTGCGCCCGGGCGGGGGTGGCGTTCGTCCTTGCCGAGATCAACGGCCTGGACCTGGAGCGCCAGGAGCTGCTGCTGGAGGGCCGGCCAGGCCTGCGGTTCGATCGCCTCAGCCTCGATCTGGGCGCCGTAACGGCAAGGGATCCCGGTGGCGGCCGGCCCGTCAAACCGCTGGAACCCTTCCTGGCCTGGCTGAGCAGCCTGCCCCCAGGCGCCCCGATCCGCATCCGCGGCGGCGGCCAGGCGGCCGTGGAAGTGGCCCTGGCCCTAGGGGCGCGCGGCCATCAGCCGCAGCTGCTTCTGCGCGGCAAGACCCTCAGCCTCGGCTCCCAGGCCGCCAACCGGGCCGGCGAGCGCCTGCTGGCAGAAGCCTTGATCCCGGTGCATCGACTGGTGCCTGGCGACGCCCCATCCGACCTGGCCTGCACGGGCAGCCGGGCAGCGGCCTGGCTGGCGGCCAGCGGCCTGCCCGTCGACGCCGACACGGGACGGGTGTTGACCGAGCCCAGCCTGCAGGTGCTGGGCCATCCAGAGCTCTTTGCCTCGGGAGACTGCGGCCTGATCGCCAGCGATCCCCGGCCGGCCGCCGGGGTTTGGGCCGTGCGGGCCGCCCCAACCCTGGCGACCAACCTGCAGCGCTGCCTGGAGCAGCCCGGGCGGCCCCTGCGCCCCTGGCGCCCCCAGGCCCGGGCCCTGCAGCTCCTCGGCGATGGCGGGGCCCGGCGCGGCCAACCCGAGGCCCTGGCCCTCTGGGGCCCCCTGGCCCTGGGCCCCAGCCCCTGGCTCTGGCGCTGGAAAGAACGGATTGACCGGGGATTCATGCAGCGCTTTGAAACCCTGTCCCCCATGGCATCCGGGGCCGCCTCCGAGCCCATGGCCTGCCGAGGCTGCGCCGCCAAACTCGCCGCCAGCCCCCTGGCCAGCGCCCTGGCCCGCTTGCCCGGGAGTCCAGCCAGTCCCCCCCAGCCCGAAGACGCCGCCCTAGTAACGACAACGGCCAGCGGGGACCTGCTGCTGCAGAGCGTGGATGGCTTCCCTGCCCTGGTGGACGACCCCTGGCTCAACGCCCGGCTGACCACCCTGCACGCCTGCAGCGATCTCTGGGCCTGCGGGGCCAGGGTGACCAGCGTCCAGGCCCTGGTGACCGTGCCGGAGGCCGGGCCCCTGCTGCAGGAAGAGCTGCTCTTTCAGAGCCTGGCGGGGGTGCGCTCCGTGCTCGCTCCCCTCGGGGCGACCCTGATCGGAGGCCACACCCTGGAGGGCCGCGATGGGGCCGGCCTGGCCCTGGCCCTCACGGTCAATGGCACGGTGGCTCCCCAGCACTTCTGGCCGAAGGGACCGCTCCAGCCGGGCGACCTGCTCGTGCTCAGCCGGCCGATTGGCACGGGCGTGTTGTTCGCCGCCGCCATGGCAGGGGCTGCCCAGGCCTCCTGGCTCGATGGCGCCCTAGCGCTGATGCAACAAAGCCAGGCCGAGCTGGTGGCGATCCTGCAGGCCCACGGCTGCCGCGCCTGCACCGACATCACCGGCTTTGGCCTGCTCGGACACCTCGGCGAAATGGTGGCAACGGCGGGCCCGGGGATCGCCAGCGCCGGCGTGCAGCTCGACGGCGCAGCGATCCCAGCGCTGGCCGGGAGCCTGGAGCTGTTGGAGCACGGTCACGCCAGCAGCCTGGCCCCCTCCAATGCCAGCGCCCTCGCCCTCCTGGATGGGCCGATCCAGCTGAAGGCCCCGCCCAGCGCCGCCCAACGGGCCCTGCTGATTGATCCCCAAACCTGTGGCCCCCTGCTAGCCGCCCTCGCCGCCAACCAGGCCCCGGCCGCCCTGGCGGCGATGCGGGCTGCGGGGTTTGCCCAAGCCAGCGTGATCGGGCAGGTCTTGGGAATTCCGTCCTAAGCAGTGGCGGCTGGCGCAGCTTTTGGAGCAGCAGAACCCTCGGAGGTCAGAGCCGCTCTTGATCGAGCCGTTCGGCCCGCAGGGCCCGCAGGCACTCACCCAGCTCCGGCCCGGGACGCTGGCCGGCCGCGATCAGATCGGCGGCGGCCAGGGGCGCCTTGAGCTGGCGCCAGCGCAGCCACCAGCGCAGCAGCGGGCGGCGGGGACCAACCCCGGCAGCGATCGCCAGGGCCCCGGCCTCGGCGCTAAGGCCATGGCCCTCCAGCAGGGCGCACCAGCGGGACACGCTCCAGCGGTCCGTGGGCCCGGCCGCCTCCAGCCGTTGGCGCAACTCCGCCAGCTGGGCCAGGAGCCGGTGCTGGCGGTGGGGCAGTTGCAAGCGCTCCGCCAGGGCCAGGGGCTGGGAGGCTCCTGCCACCAGGGCCACCAGGGGCGGCAGTCCTAGGCGTTGGGCCCAGGCGATGCGGCGGCGCCAGTGCTGGTCCACCTGGAGGGCGGGATCGAGCAACAGCAGGGCCCCCCAGTCCTGCAGCAGGGCCAGGGCCTGGCGCCAGGGTTCGCGCTCAAGCAGCAGCTCCAGCTCCATGCGTAGGCGCGTGCCCAGGGCGGGCGGGGCGAGTTCGGGCGAATCGCCGTGGCGCCAGCGCCAGGGCCAGGCGGCCAGGGTCGAGCCCACCTGCTCCAGGCTGGCGGCATCGAGGTGGAAGTCCAACCGGGCGCCGTAGCGGGCGCCGCGCACGAGCCGGGTTGGGTCATCGGCGACGCTGCATCCATGCAGGAAGCGCAGACGCCGGCTCTCCAGGTCGGCCAGGCCGCCATGGGGATCGAGCAGCTGGCCGATGCCGTCCTCAAGCACCAGGGCCATGGCATTGACGCTGAAATCGCGGCGGGCCAGGTCGTCCTCCAGGACGCCGGAGGTCACAAGGGGGTTTTCGCCGGGCTCGGGGTAGGTCTCGCAGCGGGCCGTAGCTAGATCCAAAAGCACGCCATGGAGCTCCAGCTCCACCGTGCCGTAGGCCTGATGGAAGTGGCAGTAGCCCAGGGCCGCGGGATCTTGGGCCTGCAGGGCCCGGGCCAACCGGTGGGCGGCTGGGGGGGCAGGGTCTGCCGGGACAGGGTCTGCCGGGACAGGGTCTCCCGGAGCCGGGCCATCCCCACCGGAATCTGGGGGCTGCTGGCCGAGCTCCAAGGGCCCCTCGGACACGACCAAATCGAGATCGAGCAGGCCGCGCCAGGGGTCGCGGTGGACACGGTGGAGCAGCAGGTCGCGCACGGCGCCTCCCACTAGGGCTAGGCGCTGGCCATGGCCTTGGGCTGCGGCTGCCTGGGTGAGCGCCGCGGCGACATTGGCCGGGATGGGGAGACTAGGGAAGGATGGATTCACAAGTCCTCTAGACATCACCACGCTTCGCTGCAACCGGTAGAAGCAAGCGTTTAAAACGAAATAATGCCACTTAACTGCAACAGCATCAAGGCGCGCTGTCCTTTTCAGGCCGCAGCGCCCAAGGCTGGAAAACAACAAGCTAGGCGACGCAACCAAACGTGTTATAGTCAGACAATCAGCCTAAATATTCATGAAGGAAACCCTCAAACTTGTTCGACTTAAACTAGCACGCTCTTCAATGCGATTTAGGTATTACCGGAAATCCCTGCTTAGCTATGCGCTTCACAAGCTGGCAGGCGGCAATGCCCACAATAGGCTAGAAGCCTACCCGGCATCAAATTCAGAGGGCCGACAAGCTAATGCCAAGCCGGATCGGATTGCCCTTTTTGTAGCCTACCATCCAAACACAACGACGCCGATCAGCAATCTAGACTACGTCGAGGCCCTTGCCGCCTGCGGCTTCAGGGTTTTCTACATTCACAACGGCCCCCTCCAACCGGAACACATTGAAAAGCTTACCTACAATTGCGAAAAGATAATTTGCCGGAAAAACATTGGACAGGATTTTGGAGCCTGGAAGGATGGCTACCTCTATTTAAAAAGAAATGGATACCTCAATGGCCTTGAATGGCTGCTTCTCTGCAACGACAGCAATCTATTTTTAGGCGGTGAAGGCGGCGCCGCATTCCAAACACTGCTGCAACACAAACTCGAGAATAGTGGCGACACTGACCTAATATGCCTTAATTTAAACTTCCAAGAATGGATGCACTATCAATCCTACTTCCTATGCTTTAGAAGTTCTTTGTTTAAATCAAGCAAATTTGACTCATTCTGGCGCAAGTATTTACCAATAAGCCATCGCTATCACACAATAAATAATGGCGAAATAAAGCTGACTCGCGATATCATACTGGGGCATCGCGCAACGATTCTCTACGACTCAACAGGACTCCAGCATGCGCTGGCCCTCCAAAAATTTAGCGCCAGCGAAATCTACTCATTACTACCGCTAGGCGCCTTCTATCTATCCACTGGCCAGTCCCCGAATAAACCCATTAATCTAATTAATCTCCAGCGCATGTTCGCACTTTTAGACTGCTACAATCCAAGCCATGTATACGCCCTCTTATTTGTCAAGCTGCTCAAATCTCCATTCCTCAAAAAAGATCTTTTCCGCCACGGCATTTTCGGACAAACGCAATTAAGCCTGTTGCTGGAAGCAGCTGGGATCGAATACGGCAGCGAAAAATGGCTAGATTTCGTGAACATGCTCACGAGTACGGGGTCAAATATAAGCTATTTGAGATATCCCGATGACGCTTTCCGCAAAGGCATCGGCACCGATGGAATCGGCGTCTTAAAAGGCTATGGAAACCATTTGGCGGGCCTGGGCCTCGAATAGCCCAGCCATCTAAAATGCAAGTGTAGCCGATAATCAGCCTTGCACCATAGGCATTCTCGCCCTTCAATGAATTGTAATTTCAGGGGCTATGTCTCGTTCGAATAAATACAGCAGGCTCAACTCGGGGCCTGAATGATCGCTCTACGGGAGAGCCGGTCCCTTGGAGTGTTGTGTAAATCACAAGACCTTCTCTCACGACTAGCCAGCCAGACCCAACAAGGACCCCCATGGCCTGCCCAATTGTCCAAGGCCCACGCCAAAGGGACCACTGGGTTGACTATGTTGGGCCCATGCTCTAGACTTTAGAAGCATTAAGGAATCAAAAGCCTGGACACGCGTGGCATCAATCAATCGCGTCCCAGCTGATCACCTAATGAAACGATGAAAACCAGGGCCATTTAACGGTCTGACTCAATCAGGTAGATACAAAATAGGCTTCCTTAGCATTAGCCATGCGATTCGCATCGATAGCAAGTTCTCTTCAAAGCAAATCCGATCCTAGAAACCCACCCAACCCCTCACCCCCATGGCACTTAACTTCACTAAACAGTTCGACACGCCAGGCAAAAACAGTTTATTCTCTCCGGTTAGCTCCCTTAATGCTGTCTTTGGGCTGGACGGCAACGACACATTTTTTTCGTATGCAAGCAGCAAAACCTATAATAACGGACAATACTGGTTGCTGCCTTCATTACTGTCAGGCGGAACTGGAGACGACAGATACTATGTTGGACCGAACGATGCTGCAATTGTTGCAGATGCTGGTTCAGGAACGGACCAACTTAGAATCTATGGCAACTTATCCGATATTCAGTGGTTTGCACGGGTAGACAACAGGCATCTATTGACATTAATCCAAGGCTATAACCCCATTTGGCTATTTGTAGTTGACGCCTTTCGACCGCAAGGCTCAATCGAAAAGATAGAATTTTCAAACTCGGTAATTTTTGACTCGAGCTGGAACAACCTGCCAAATCTTATCGCCTCATCTGGAATTCCCTTTGAAGACCTTGGCTGGGATCAGGCCATCAACAAGAAATACATTGATCTATCAGTTGTCGGAGCATCCAATAACAACGCTGGCGCTAATCAGCTGTTGGATGATCTCTATAAAGCAGGCAATCCCGTAACTGGATCAGGAGTCTATCGTTTTTTCAATCCTGTCAAGGGCGTCCACCTGTACTCAAATGATCTCAATGAAGTCAATACCATCAGAAGTCAATTGGGCAATTATCAGTTCGAGGGGAAAGTCTATGATCCTGTTACGGGACTAGGGGCAACACAGTTGAATCGATTCTTCAATCCAAAAGCTAGCTACCATTTCATGACAACAAATGATGCTGAGGCTCAATCGATCATCGGCCATCCCGAATGGGGATTCAATTATGAAGGAAAATCCTACTCTGTTTCTACAACAAAAACAGTGGCGGCAGCTACGCCTGTGAATCGCTTTTACAGAGTTATAGATGGGGTCGGGCAGCACTTCTACACGTCTTCAGAGTCAGAAAAACTGAACGTGATTGCCAATCCCAGCTGGGGCTATCAGTACGAAGGAATAGCATGGTATGCAATTTAAGCTGATCAAGATTGAGCACTGATCAAGATTGCCGATCAATGGTAGCTAATTTGCACCCATATTCAAGCCAATCAAAACCTCAAAATGGATTGCATTGCTGGGCAATAGAGATGCCACCCTGACCCAATCCTCTTGGAAAACGCTTATAAATGCTAGCCATGGCAAAAGATCTGTGGCCAACTTCCTAATGCGAGGACACCACTACGACAGGGCAAACCATAACGAGATCATTACGATGAACACCAAATGAGGTTCACAACTCAGTAGGGGCGACATTTATTTTCCCATCATTCGGCTCCCCATTCCATCGAATCTTAAATGAGCATCTGTTATAAGTTACCTAGCCCCTGCTGCACAGTGAGGAAGAGGCCGGGAAATCAGGGGCCTGCCACCAAGGAATCGAGAAAGAGGAGATGGCCCATCAATTAGCCAATTGGGCCAAGCATCCCCATCACTTGATGGAGTTCTTTGGAGCAACAAACTTCTTAGCATCGATAAAACAACCTTGGCAGCAATTTCCACGCCTTAAACTACTGCTGCTCGAGCCAGAATCTTCAAATAGAGCTTTCAGCCAATACCTTTGCCGCGGCTGTCTCCCTTACAACCGGTACTTTGCGATGCCGATCCGTACCCAACCAATCATCTCCCCAAAACCCGTAAAAGTAAATTGCCTACCAATAGGGTATCGCACTTGCGAAGATTTAAGATTCTTCAAATCTTTTGATGCGTTGACAGCGACTACATAAAGACGCTAAGATAGAAAAATCCAGACATTTATTGGCATGAATCAAAAGACAGCAATCCCTCCTAGCTATCAAGATCTTCATCGATCAAACAACAGCAAAGTTAGCGACAAGTGGGACCTTTATCTATCGGCTTACGACAGGATACTCGGCCCCTATCGAAACGATTCCATAAGCCTCTTGGAAATTGGTGTACAGAATGGGGGCTCGCTAGAAACATGGGCACTTTTCTTTCCTTGTGCATCGGTAATTATTGGATGCGACATTAATGAAAAATGTGGGGAGCTTTGCTTCGACGACCCAAGAATTAAAGTTATTATTGGAGACGCCACTGAAAAACGTACAATTGAGGCGATCAAATCTCAGAAGCCTAGCTTCAATATCGTAATCGAAGATGGGTCCCATACATCCAGGGATATTATTCGCAGCTTTACAACTTACTTCCCAGAGATCGAGCCGGGCGGTGTCTATATCGCAGAGGATCTGCACTGCTGTTACTGGAAAGAATATGGAGGGGGGCTTGGCGATTCGTATTCAGGAATAGAATTCTTCAAGTCTTTAGTGGATTGCATCAATGCAAGCCATTGGCACAGAAATGACGTCGCCCCAGCCGGTCACTTAAGCGAAATACTCCAAATGCATAACACAACAATTGACAGCAAAATACTGTCAGAGATAGAATCTGTGCAGTTCATGGACTCCCTATGTATTATCAAAAAAGCCAGTGGCTCCATCCCAAGCAGAATACAAAAGCGCATTATTACGGGGCAGTTTGAATACGTTACCTCAGGAGTTAGACAACTTTCCGGGACTGGCCCGATCGAAATCCCCCAAGACTCAAACAATGCCAACACACTCCTTAGCAGAACCGAGCTTACCAATAGGCTGAAAATAGCTAATCTCGAACTCGAAGAAATCAAAAAATCGAAAGCATTAATCTATTGTTCGAATAACTGGCGAGCAATGTCCATGTTTCTCTCCTCCCCTGCGTTTTTTCCCAAGGCAAAAAACCTAGTCAAAGGATTCATTAAGGCCCTGAGGATCAATTTGGGGGCTAAATGAGGTAATAGCCAGCCTTAGCCAGCCTGGAGGAAACCGAAAATATCTAACCAAGCCAAAGTGTGCAGTAAAATCTCAAAGGGATGTTAAATCTCCTCAATTGGCGCCAAGCGCGGATCCAGGATCTTCGGCCCCATGCCCTCAAATTTCACCGCCAGGGAAATCTTCTCGCCACTGCCAAACAGGTGGGTCACCTGGCCTTCGCCGAAGGCGCTGTGGCGCAGGCGATCACCCACGGCCCAGGTGCGCGCTGGTGCCCGGCGGCGCACCGCGTTGGCTGGCGCACCGCCGACGCCACCGGCGGCCGTGCGTTGCACGTCATCGCGATCGACGCGGGTGAGGCGATCGAGGCGGTTTTCGCGGCGGATAGCGGCACCGCCGCTGCGGGGGATATCCCCTTGCACCAGCTCTTCGGGAAGTTCCGCCAGGAACACCGAGGGCACGGCCGGTTCGCGCATGCCGCCCCAGAGGCGGCGCTCACTGGCGTGGGAAAGGAACAGGCGCTCCTTCGCCCGAGTGATGCCCACGTAGCAAAGGCGGCGCTCCTCCTCCAGGGCAGCGGGGTCCTCCAGGGAGCGGTAGCTGGGGAACAGGCCCTGTTCCAGGCCCACCAGGTACACCACTGGAAATTCCAGGCCCTTGCTGGCATGCAGGGTCATCAGGGTCACCCGGTTTTGCTCGGTATCCTTGCTATCGGCATCGCTGGCTAGGGCGGCGCCGGAGAGGAAATCTTCTAGGGAGCCCTCTTCGTTTTCCTCCTGGTATTGCAGGGCCGCGTTCACCAGTTCGTTGAGGTTGCGGCGGCGATCTTCCGCCTCATCGGTGCCATCGGCGATCAGTTCGGCCACGTAGCCGCTCTGCTCCATCACCCGTTGCACCAGTTCTGACGGCGGCACCTCCAAGCTGCGCCGTTGCAGATCCCGGATCAGCTCACTGAACTGCAGCAGGCCCCGGGCCGAGCGGCCCCCCAGGGAGCGCACCGCTTCGGCGTCATTCACCACCTCCCAGAGGGGAATCCCCAGCTGGTTAGAGGCATCGGTGAGCCGCTCAATCGTGGTTTTACCGATGCCGCGCTTGGGGGTATTGAGCACCCGCAGCAAACTCACCGTATCGGCCGGATTCACCAGCAGCTTGAGATAGGCGAGCACATCCTTGATTTCGCGCCGGTCGTAGAAGCGCAGGCCGCCTACCACGATGTAGGGAATGCCCCAGCGCACGAGGGATTCCTCCATCGCCCGGCTCTGGGCGTTGGTGCGATAGAGCACCGCCATATCGCCCCAGCGCAGCTCCGGGTGGGCCGCATCGAGCATGCGCATGCGATGCACCACGGCCTCGGCCTCGGCGATTTCGTCGTCGCAACGGGTGATTGTGATCCGCTCACCTTCGCCGCGGGTGGGGCGCAGCACCTTATCGATGCGCTCGGAATTATGGGCAATCAGGGCATTGGCGGCCTCCAGGATCGTGGCGGTGGAGCGGTAGTTCTCCTCCAGCTTCACCATTGTGGTGGTGGCCTCATCGGCGGCACCATCCCCAAAATCGTCCTGGAAACCCATCAGGATCGTGAAATCGGCGGCCCGGAAGCTGTAGATGCTTTGGTCGGCATCGCCCACCACAAACACCGAGCGGCCCTGCCACTCATCAAACGTGTCGGGGTCCTTGCCGTCGGTCACAAGCAGCTTGATCAGGTCGTACTGGGTGCGGTTGGTGTCTTGATATTCATCCACTAGCACATGGCGAAAGCGCCGATGCCAGTAATGGCGAACCTGTTCATTTTGGCGCAGCAATTGCACCGGCAGCAGGAGCAGATCGTCAAAATCGAGGGCATTATTGGCCGCTAGAGCGCGGCGATAACGGCGGTAGGTTTCGGCAGCTAGCTTGCCCCGCTGGCCCTGTTGATCCGCTTCCAGTTGCTCGGGCAGCCAGCCCTGGTTTTTGGCATTGCTGATCGCCCAGCGCATCTTCTTGGGCTCGAAGCGCTTGGGATCGAGCTGCAATTCCTGGGTCACGATCTCCTTGACCAGGGTCTGGGCGTCCCCCTCGTCGTAGATCGAAAACTGGCGGGTCCAGCTCAACCCTTCCGGGTCCTTGAGCTTGTCGATATCGAAACGCAGCAACCGGGCAAACAGGGCGTGGAAGGTGCCGATCCAGAGGTCCTTGATCACCTCCCGGTAGATGCGGCTGCGCAGCTGGCGCTGGTCCTGGGGGCCCAGGGTGCTCCAGGGCTGGCCGAACTGGCTCTGGGCGAGTTTTTGGGCCAGGAGCAATTCCAGCCGTTCCTTCATCTCGCGGGCAGCCTTATTGGTGAAGGTCACCGCCAGGATCTCGGCCGGATCGACGCCGTGGTGGCCGATCAGGTGGGCGATCCGGTGGGTGAGGGCGCGGGTTTTGCCGCTACCGGCCCCGGCCACCACCAGCAGGGGGCCGTTGTGGTGGTCCACCGCCTTGCGCTGGGCGTCGTTGAGGCCGGCCAGAAAGCTCATGGCCTTAGCGCCCGCTTTTCAAAGGACGCCAGATCCTGAAAACTCTCGGAGCGTTGCCGCAACTGCTCAAACGTACCAGATGCCTTGATCCGGCCATGATCGAACTCGTAAATAATGTCTGAACGAATCACAGTGGAGAGTCGGTGAGCAATCACCACCAGCGTGCAGCGGCGACCAATCACTTCAATGGCATCCATCACTTCGGATTCGGTACGGTTGTCTAATGCACTGGTCGCTTCATCTAAGACTAGGAATTTGGCATTGCGGTAAAAAGCTCTTGCTAGGGCGAGGCGCTGGCGTTGCCCGCCCGAAAGACGAATACCATTATCGCCGATCGGGGTATAGAGGCCCAAGGGAAGTTCTGCGACAATGTCGGCCAGCTGGGCCGCCTGAAGCGCTTCCCAGACCCTGTCTTGATCAACACTTTCAGGATATTCAGCAAATGCAATATTCTCCAGCACATTACTGTTCAAAAGGTTGATAGACTGCGGCACATAGGCACAGCTTGCTTGCCAGGCAGGCACGTCAGCAGCATCAACCTCAATGCCATCCAACTGCAACGATCCAGTCGTTGGTCGTAGCAGGCATAATAACTGATTTGCAGTGGTTGTTTTGCCACTGCCAGTGGCACCAACGAAGGCAACCCGGCTACCAACTGGAATCGAGAGAGTAATATCCTCGAGAACATTCTGCTGGGTCCCGGGATAGCGATAACTGACCCGGTTGAGCCGAATACTGTGACGCGGCATCACTCCTTGGGGGGATGGAACTCCGGGAGATCGGATTGTCAGACGATCAATTGGCAGTTCAATCAATTTCAGCGTTTCTTCAAGATCGGGCAACCCTGCGCGCAACATTGTGATTGAGCGAAAGCAGTCCTGGAGGGGCGGTGTGAGCTTTAAAGAGGTGACTGCAACGGTCGCCAAAAATGGCACTATTTTAACCAGGCCGCCCGGATTTGCGTCAAAGAGCAGGGGGATCATGCCTGCCGCAAAAATCATTGTAATTCCAAAGGGCTCAATCAGAGCCCGTGGCATTTCCGGCAAAACCTCTGCTTTCCAAATAAATGGAATGGCAGTTCTGCCAGCAGCAGCATATCTCTCTTCAAAATACTGCTCAGATCCGGTAAGCTGCACGTCTAGAACGGTGCGCATAGACTCCGAAAGAACCGCATTCGTCTCACATTCCAAGTCGATGCGCTGGCGGGCTGCAAATCTCAGATAGGGTGTTATTAGAGTCGAGATGAGCAGGTAGCCCCCCAATAAGCTAGCGATCAGCGAAACTGCCAATAGCTTGCCAACAGCTACGACGCCAATGGAAAGAAGTGAAATCACGAAGATGCCGCTCGCAACCTGCAAGACGGGCATAACAACAATATCCGAAACCCGAGATATATTGATGAGTACTTGGGCCGAGATCGCGGCGTTGCTCTGCCCTAGAAAAAACTCATAGGGCTGGGCCAATAGTTTTTGCTGTGCCATCTCGGAAAGGTCGCGCCAGATCGCCGACTTCAATCGCACCTGACAAGCTCGCAAAAAAAGCTTCGAGATGGAGGCGAACCAACTGACAGCAATGAAGGCCACAACCAACCAGATCACCTTGCTACGGGGATCATCTGGAACCAGGCCTGGCCAAGGAATTGAAGGCCTGTTGGCTTCACCAACGACGGCCGTAAATAACCGAGACACCAAGGCCACGACCAGCAAGTCAGAGAGGCCCGACAGAATCGCTACGGGCACCAAGGTCATCAGCGCCTTCTTACGCCGGGTGGGGAGCGCGCGCAACAGTCGCAGCAAACTCGCCAAGGTCTTGCTTTTGGCTGCCATTGCCGACCAATTCTTAAATGAGGCTAACGAGGGGCTCTGCGGCGGATCGGAATTGGGCAGCCAGTCACTTTTGTGATCGCCACAGGCGACTGGCCATGGCTTTGCTCCCGAACCGCTCCAGCCCCTGGCGCCAGCGCTGCCGCCACACCGGCTCACTCGCCAGGGGCCGGCAGCCCTGCGCCAACCGGTCCCAATGGCGGTCGATGGCGGCCAGGGCACTGCGCCAGCGCTCCAGCAGGGCCTCCTCAGAGCTACTAGCGAGCAAGCCAGCCAGGGCTTCTGGGGCCGGCAGCCAGGCCGCCGGTTCTGCGGCGGCGGCTGTGATCGCCTCCAGGTCGGCCTCCAGGGTGCCGGCACCGATCTGGTGACCCAGCCGGCCCGGATCGAGCGTGTCGGCCAGGGCGTGGTTGAGGCTGCTGAACAGCACACAACCGCAGGCCAGGGCCTCCTGGGGCGGCAGGCCAAAGCCCTCCGACACGCCGCGGCCGCGCCAGTAGTCGGCGGAGTCGTAGAGCACCACCGCAGCGCTGTTGAACAGGTCCACCAGGTCGTCGACCCAGCCGTCCTGGACCACCACCTCCAGGCCCCGGGCCCGCAGGGCCGGCACCAGGGTCTGGAGCACATAGGCACTGGACTTACGCCGCTGCACCAGCACATCGATCGGCCGGCGGCGGGCCTGGGCTGGTGCTTGGGCCGGTTCGGAGGCCAGTTCGGGGGCAGCCCCCGAGCCGCCAACTCCAGCCCGGTCGCCCCGCTCCAGCCACTGGGGCTCGAGGGCATTCGGCACCAGAAACAGGGGACTGCGGGGGCTGCAATCGCCCCAGTAGCCCAGGGTGTTGCGGCTGACCGCCAACACCGGCGTGGCCGGCGGTAGATCAAAGCCATAGCCACTGCTATGGGCGTGATAGGCCACGGGCCGGCCCCTGAGCTGCCGCAGCAACTGGGGCACATCAAAGCCCCAGCTGACGATCCATAGGGCCGGCCCCGGCGCCTGCTCCCCCTTGAGCAGGTCGCCCAGGAATGGCAAATCGGCCTGCCTATGGCGGTAGGTCACCAGCTCGGTGGGCCGCAGGGAGGCCGTGAGTCGGGCGGTCTGCAGTTCCACCTGCAGGCCGCCACAACGGAACCGGCCGGTGGTGCCGGGGACCAGAAAGCGCAGGGGTCGCAAAGGCGTCAAGCCAGCCGTTGGCTAACTCTGGCCCAGCCAGGTCCCCAGGCAGCCTCCTGCCCAAGTTCCCGGCCTGGATCGCCAGATCCCCTGGATCCATTTGCCACCAGGCCCAGGGCTCAGGCCGCGACCGCCTCGGTGCTGCCGGTGCGCTGGCGGCGGGTGAGGAAGCCAAACAGCACCTTGCCAATGGCGGCCACCAGGTTGCCTTCCAGCTCCTGGAACATGGTCATGTTCAGGTGGAAGGCCTGGTTGGCCTCCTCCACGATGCGATCGGCCGTGGCCTGGTCGATCGGCAGGGCATCGAGGGCCTGGCGATAGCCCACCTTGAACCCCTTTTCATCGGGGATGGCGTCGAATTCGTAGAAACGCAGGCCGTCGTGGTCGCCCAGGTTCATGGCCTTCTGGGCAATGTTTTTTAGGATCTGGCCGCCGGAGAGGTCGCCGATGTAGCGGGTGTAGTGGTGGCCCACCAGCAGCTCGGGGGCCTCGCTGGCCACCTGGTGGATGCGATCGATATAGATCTGGGCGCCCGGGGTGGGTTGCACCTGGTTGCGCCAATCGGCTCCGAAGTAGTAGGCCATGTCCTCTTCGAGGACGGCGCGGCGGTTGAGCTGGTCGTAGGCGATCGGACCGACCACCGGGTGGTCCTTGAGCTTGCCGATCTCCTCCTCCATGGCGCTGTAGAGGAAATAGAGGTTGGCCACCAACCGGCGATAGCTCAGCTTGTCCACAACTCCCTTGAGGAAGCAGCTGACGAAACCGGTGTTTTCGGCCATGGTGTGGGCCTTTTTGGTCCCTTCACGCAATTGGGCGGCAAGCGCGACAGACATCGATCCGGAAAGCTGCTCGGTCAGGAGAATTAAGGTAGGCGGGGCTTTCCCAGGCCGGCTGACAAGGTTGCGAAGGGTTACGGGAGGGCCCAACGGATTGCCGAGGGCTAGCCCCCAGCCAGCTCAGGCGGCCTGGTAGCCCGAAGCGGCGCTGGCACCGCCATCGAAGAGATCAAACAGCTCCCGGCAGAAGGCCTGCAGTTTTTCGGTGACCTCCGGCTGGGGCAGGTGGCTGCCGCTGGGGGTCCAATCGCCCACGGTGGCCAGGCGCCAACGCTCCGATTCATAGGTAAGGCCGCGCACCACCACCCCCAGCAACCGGGGCCGGGCCCCCCCCAGTCCCAGGCCTGGGGCTGGGGGCCTGGGACTGGTGGGCCGATCGAGCCGCAATTGCACCAGCACGGAGCGGCACTCGGTGCGGGGACTCCAGCCCGGGAAGTGAAAGGAGAGATCGAGCGACTCGACTTCGGCGTAGGCGCGGGTGATCGGGTCATCCCGCCAGGGAGTGAGGTTGGCCTTGGCCGCCGGGAAATGGGCACGGAAGAGGGTCAGGGCCGAGGCCAGGCCTTGGGCCAATTCGAGGGAACGGACCTGCTCTGCCGCATTCATGCCGTTTCCCCTGAGCAGAAAAGACGTTGGGCCGAAACCTAGGCTCCCCGCACGATCCATGCCGCCGCCGATGGCCAGCTCCACACCCGCGACCACACCTGCGTCCACGCCGGTGTCCTACGAGAAGCTCGTCGCCCCGAGCCAGGGAAGCGCCATCCGCTTTGAGGACGGCCAACCGATCGTGCCGAACGATCCGATCATTCCCTTCATCCGCGGCGATGGCACCGGCGTTGACATCTGGCCCGCCACCCAGCTGGTGCTCGATGCGGCCGTGGCCAAGGCCTATGGCGGTGAGCGCCGGATTGAGTGGTTCAAGGTGTACGCCGGCGATGAGGCCTGCGACCTCTATGGCACCTACCAATACCTGCCCCAGGACACCCTGAGCGCGATCGAGACCTACGGCGTGGCGATCAAGGGCCCGCTGACCACGCCGATCGGCGGCGGCATCCGCTCCCTCAACGTGGCCCTGCGCCAGATCTTTGACCTCTATTGCTGCGTGCGTCCCTGCCGCTACTACGCAGGCACCCCTAGCCCCCACAAGCGTCCCCAGGATCTCGACGTGATCGTCTATCGGGAAAACACCGAAGACATCTACATGGGGATCGAATGGGAAGCCAGTGATCCGGTGGGCATCGAGCTGATCCGCCACCTCAACGAAACGGTGATCCCCGCCAACGGCAAACTGGGTAACCGCCAAATTCCCGCCGGATCGGGCATCGGCATCAAGCCGGTGAGCAAGCACGGCAGCCAGCGCCACATCCGCAAAGCGATCCAGCACGCCCTCAAGCTCGAAGGCGCCAAGCGCCACGTGACCTTGGTGCACAAGGGCAACATCATGAAATTCACCGAAGGCGCCTTCCGCGACTGGGGCTATGAGCTGGCCACCAGCGAATTCCGCGACGTTTGTATCACCGAGCGGGAAAGCTGGATCCTCGGCAATGTGGAGGGCAATCCGGGCCTGAGCATCGAGGCTAATGCCCGCCTAATTGAACCCGGCTACGACGCCCTCACCCCCGAAAAGAAAGAGGCGATCAACGCCGAAGTGCAGGGGGTGCTCGATGCGATCGGCGCAAGCCATGGCGCCGGCCAGTGGACATCCATGGTGCTGGTGGATGACCGCATCGCCGACAGCATTTTCCAGCAGATCCAGACCCGGCCCCAGGAGTATTCCGTGCTCGCCACCCTCAACCTCAACGGCGATTACGTCAGCGATGCCGCCGCCGCCGTAGTCGGCGGCCTGGGCATGGCCCCAGGCGCCAACATCGGCGATCGGGCCGCCATCTTTGAGGCCACCCATGGCACCGCCCCCAAGCACGCCGGCCTTGATCGCATCAACCCCGGCTCGGTGATTCTCTCTGGCGTGATGATGCTGGAGTTCATGGGCTGGCAGGAGGCTGCCGACCTGATCACCGCCGGCCTCAGCGCCGCCATCGCCAATCAAGAAGTCACCTACGACCTGGCCCGGCTGATGGAGCCCAAGGTGGAGTCGGTGAGCTGCTCGGGCTTCGCCCAGGCGGTGGTGCGCCATTTCGGCGGCTAGGGCCGGCAGACTGGCCCCCATGACCAGCGTCCTGGCGACCAACACCGACCCCTGCGTCCATTGCGGCTTCTGCCTGCCCACCTGCGCCAGCTACCGGGTGCTCGGCACGGAGATGGATTCGCCCCGGGGGCGCATCCATGCCCTTAAAGCGATCGAGGCCGGCGAGCTGGTGCTGGATGCCACCGTGGCCAGCCATTTCGATAGCTGCCTGGGCTGTCTCGCCTGCGTCAGCGCCTGCCCGTCGGGGGTGCGCTACGACGAGTTGATCGAGGCCACCCGCCCCAAGCTCAATGCCCCTGAGCTGCGCAGTTCCGGCCAACAGGCCCTGCGCAAGCTGCTGTTTGCGCTGCTGCCCTACCCCGGCCGCCTGCGGGCCCTGCTCACTCCCCTGCGGCTCTACGCCGGCACGCCCCTGCAGACCCTGGTGCGCCGCAGTGGCCTGCTGCGCCTGGCCGGCCCCCAGCTGGAGGCGATCGAAGGGTTGCTGCCGCCCCTAGCGCCGGAGGCCTTTGCCGATCGCTTGCCTGTGGTGGTGCCCGCCCAGGGTCCGCGGCGCTACCGGGTAGGGCTGGTCCTGGGCTGCGTGCAGCGGCTCTTTGATCCGGCCGTGAACCAGGCGGCCGTGGCGGTCTTGAGCGCCAACGGCATCGAAGTGGTGATCCCGCCCTCCCAGGGCTGCTGCGGCGCCATGACCCACCACCAGGGCGAATTGGAACAAACCCAAGCCCTCGCCCAGCAGTTGGTGGCCAGCTTTGCGTCGGTGGTGGGTCCGGGCAAGGCCGCCGGGGCTGGGGCCCTCGATGCGGTGCTGGTGGGCGCCTCTGGCTGCGGCCACACGCTCAAGCACTATCCCCAGATCCTCGGCGACCAGGCCGTTCCGATTGCCAACGGCCCAGGCCCGACCGGGCGCTCCGGCTCCGAGGAACCCGACTCCAAGCAACCCAGCTGCGACCAGCCCAGCGCCGAGCAACCTTTCCACGCCCCCGTGGCCGATATCCAGGAGTTCCTGGCCAAGGTGGGGCTCTCGGACGCCTTTCGCGCCGCCCTCCAGCCCCTGCGCCATGGCGACGGCCAGCCCGCCAGCGCCGAACGGCCCCTCAGGCTCCTGTATCACGATGCCTGCCACCTGCTCCACGGCCAGGGCCTGCGGGACCAGCCCCGCGACCTCCTGGGCCAGATCCCCCATGTGCAGCTGCTTGAGGCCGTTGAGGCGGGGGTCTGCTGTGGCAGCGCCGGCATCTACAACCTGGTGGAGCCGGAGGTGGCCGCGGAATTGGGCCGCATCAAGGCCGCCGACCTGGCCGCCAGCGGGGCGGAGCTGGCCGTGAGCGCCAACATTGGCTGCAGTCTGCAGATCCGCAAACACCTGGGCGAAACGGGACGGGCCCTGCCGGTGTTGCATCCGGTGCAGGTGTTGGAGCAGAGCTACAGGGGCACCTAAGGCCCAGCCAAGGCTCCTTAAAGGCCCACTGAGCTGGCAGCAGGCCCCCGCCCCTCCATCAGGCGCCAAGACTCCAGCAGGGTTTGTCCATCACCGAGGTTGCCTGGGAACGTGATCAAGGGCAAGCCCGCCAGGGCCTCTGGCACGCCAGCGCCCGCCGGCCGCAGCAGGGAGAGCCCCGGCAGGAGTTGCCCCTCCAGCCGCAGCAGGGCCAGGTCCAAGCCATCGGCCAGCAGGGTCTGGCTGGTGATGCCTCCCTTGCTAATCAGGTAGCCCAGCTGGGGCGCCAGGCGGGCGGCGAGACGGGCCATCAAGCCGGCCAGGGCCTCGCCCAGGGCCCGACGCTCGGCGGGGCTGGAACAAGCCAGCTCCCCCCGGCTGGTGAACAGCACCGGCGTTTGGCCCCTGGCCAACACCGCTTGCAGCCGCTCCAACCAGGCACCCTCTAGGGAGGCCAGCAGGCGATCGGGCAGGGGCCCAGCCAACACGCGGGCGACCTTGGCCACCTCCAGTTCCACCTCGCTACAGGCCGATTCGGCCCGAAGGGCTGCGAGCTGGGCATCGGCCAGCGGCACGTGGGAGCCCACCAGCACCAAGCCGGGCAGGGGCTGGCCATCGGGGCCGCAGCGGCGCAGGGCCGCCAGGCCGGCGGCAGCGAGGGGTTGGGGCGGCAACTCCGCCAGGGCCGTGATCAGGCTGGCGGCCGATTGGAACAGAAACCGCCGCGGCCCTGGGGCAGAAGCTGGCGTTCCATCCCCCTTGGAAACCGGACCAGCCGCAGGATCGCTGACCTGAACCACAGCGGCGGCAAAGGCGGCCAGTTGGGCGGGCCGCTCGCCATCGACCACCACCCAGGGGTTGCCTGTGAGATCCGCCAGGCGCCCCACCAGGGCCTGAAAACCCTTGCTTTCGCCCCCCTCCCGTTCCGCCAAGGCCGCCTCCAGCTCGCTGCGGTCGATGCGTTGCACGGCCTCGGCCGGAATCGCTCCTGCCGTTTTCTCCGCCACCCAGGCCGGCAGAAAACTGGTGCCGTAGCCGAAGAGCCGGTCCTGGGCAAAGGCACTGCGGTGCACCGGTTCGCCGTGGAGCAAATGCACTCCGGCCGCCGTGGTCCGGCCGCCGGGCAGGAAGGCAGGCACGAGAAAACTTGCGGCGAAGGGCCCTAATTCGGCACTGATCACCTCGCTCTCCAGGGGGAAATGGCCCCGCAGGGTCGAATCGCCGCGGCTCACCACCAGCCAGCGGTCGATCGTGCCGGCGGCGACGGCCTCGGCCAGCAGGGGCTGGAGCGTGCGGCAGAGGCTGGTTAGCCGCCAGCGGGCCTGGTCGGGGGCCAGGTCGCGGCTGTTGACCAGCAGGAACAACAAGGGCGATGGATCGGCCAGGCCCTGGCGCAGGCTGGCGGCGTCCCAGCGCAGCAGCAGCGGGCAGCTGTGCACCGTCTGGGAGCCGGTGGGGTCGTCGTCGAAAACGACGACCTTGAGGGACCCAGCCTGGAGGGGGCCGGCTTGGGGGGTCTCGGCTTTCGGGGTCTCGGCCATGGCACCATCGTGCCGTGATCACCCCCGAGCCCCACGCCCTGGAGCCGCTGGTGCGGGACCTGCACCGCCAGGCCACCCCCTGGCTGCCGGCCGGCCAGGGCAGTCGCCTGCATTGGGGCGCCCCGGTGGCGGCGGACACCACGGTGGTGAGTTGCCGCCGGCTCGATCGGCTGCTGGAGCATGCCGTCGGCGATTTCACCGTGACCGTGCAGGCGGGCATGCCCCTGGCGGACCTGCAGGCCGCCCTGGCGGACCAGGGCCAGTGGCTCGCCCTCGACTGGCCCTGGGGCAGCGGCGCCGCTGGCCAGGGCTCCGGCAGCATTGGCGGCCTGGTGGCCCGGGGCATGGCCGCTGGCCTGCGCCAGCGCTACCTGGGCGTGCGCGACCAGGTGATTGGCCTAGCCCTACTGCGGGCCGATGGCACCGCCGCCCGGGCCGGCGGCCAGGTGGTTAAAAACGTGGCCGGCTACGACCTGGTGCGCCTGTTTGCCGGCAGCTGGGGCTCCCTGGGGCTGATCACCGAGCTGAGCCTGCGCACCTATCCCCAACCGCACCGGCGCCAAGGCCTGTGGCTGCAGGGCGGCCTGGCGGCGCTGGAGCGGCTACGCCAACGGCTGCTGGCGGCCGCCCTGGCTCCCGAGCTGGTCGACTGGTGGACCGCTCCCCTGGCCCAGGCCGCTGGCCAAGTCCCTGAACCGGGCCTGCTGGTGAGCCTGGCCAGTGTGAGTGCCGCGGCGATCGAGGCCCAACTCCAGGCAATCGCCAGCGAAGCAGAGGCCGCCGGGCTCCATCCCCACCGGCTCGACTCAGAACGGCTCGAAGCCTTCCGCGCCGCGGCCCTGGGTCCGGGCTTGGGAGGGCTGAACTCGGACCTGGCGAGTCCCGATCCTACGAACAGCCAGGGCGAGCGCTGGTTGCTGCGGCTGGGGGTGCTGCCCAGCCAAGGGGCTGCCCTTTTAGAAGGGCCCGCCCTGGCCGGGGTGCCGGCCTGGCTCGAGGGCGGCAGCGGCCTGGGCCTGGCCTGGGCGCCCGCCAGCCAGCTCCCCACCTACCGGGTCGAGCAGCTGCGGCGGCACTGCCAGGAGCTGGGCGGCGCCCTCACCGTGCTGGAACAACCCGCCGGCGCCCATCTACCCTCCTGGGAGGATGCCCCCAGCCGCCCCCTGATCGAGGCGGTGAAACGGCACTTTGACCCAAGCCAGCAGCTGGCCCGGGGCCGCCTGCCGGGCGTCAGGCCAGGCCCAATTCGTAGCGGCAGTTGAGGCTGAGCTGCTCCCCGGGCGCCAGGCTCAAACGGCGCTCGCCGCTGGCCAGGGAGCCCCGGGGTCCGCTCCAGGGCTCCAGGCAGACCATGGGCCGGGGTGGCTCGCTCCAGACCACGGCCAAATCGAGGGGGGCGCTGGGCTGCATGGTGATGGCGTAACCCGCCTCGCGATCGAGCAGGCGCACGGGCCCGCCCGGCTGGCAGAGGAAATCCACCCCCTGCTCCAGTCGGGCCAGCTGGCTGGCCGTGTCTGCTTCGGCCATGGGTAGGTGGTCGAAGCAGCGGGGCGGCAAGCCCTCCAAAGCTGCGGCCGCCAGGGACGACATGGCGAAATAGGGATGGAGCCCCAGGGAAAAGGGCATGGGCTCGGGGCCCTGGCCGACTTCGAGCCGGTGCTGAACCTTGGCCGTGATCGCCAGAGCCGAGGGAGCCAGGCGCAACTCCAGCACCAGCTCAAAGGGGAAGGGGAAGGCCACCCGGGTGGCGGGACTGTCGACCAGGCTCAGGCGCACGCCGCGCAGGTCGTCGAGAAGCCGGATCGCCCAGGGCAGGTCCCGGGCAAAACCGTGCTGGGCGATCGGATAGCTGCCCTGGGCCAGCTCGAGCCGGTTGCCTGGCAGGTTGCCGCAGATCGGAAACAGCACCGGAATGCCGCCCCGCACCGACTTGCCCGGGTCGGCGAAGCGCTCGGCATCGAAATAGAGCAGCTCCCGGCCGCAGCAGACCCAACCCGTGACCAGCCCACCCCGGTCGGGCACCAGCCGCAGCTGGTCGCCACTGGCCGGATCGGTGAATTCCCAGTGGGGGTAGGGCGCTTGGCGCTGGATCAGGGGCATGGGAAGGCCGGGGCAGGGCCCCGTTTCAGGCCCACAGGTTGTACTTCAGGATGCACCAGATCGCCCGCACCCCATCGCGCCAGCCGATCTTCTTGCCCTCGTCGTAGGTGCGGCCGTAATAGGAGATACCCACTTCATAAATCCGCCATTTCTTCTTAGCCACCTTGGCGGTGATTTCCGGTTCAAACCCAAATCTTTTCTCACAAATCGGAATCGACTGGATGATCTCGGTGCGGAAGGCCTTATAACAGGTTTCCATGTCACTGAGATTCAGGTCCGTGAACATGTTGCTGAGCAGGGTGAGGAAGCCATTGCCGAGGCGATGCCAGAAATACACGACCCGATGGGGGGCGCCGCCTTGAAAACGGCTGCCAAACACCACATCGGCGCGGCCCTGCTGAATCGGACCAATCACCAGCGGATAATCTTCCGGGTCATATTCCAAATCGGCATCCTGCACAATCGTGATGTCACCGAAGGCGGCGGCGAAGCCCGTGGCTAGGGCCGCTCCCTTACCCTGGTTCTGGGGGTGGTAGAGAATCGTAAGGTCGTCACCCTGCAGGCCCGCGAGCAGCTCCCGGGTGCCATCGCTGGAGCCGTCATCCACCACGATGATCTGCTTGGACGCCACCGGCGCCAACCGCACTCGCTCGACCAGGGCCGCAATCGTAGCAACTTCGTTATAACAAGGAATCACCACAGACAGCTGGGGCCGGCCGCTGGCCAGGGAGCTCTCCCCAGCGATCCCGGGGGGGGAAGTTTGAACAAGGGCAGCGGGCCATGGGGTCTGGTCTGCCGGCTCAGAAGTTGCGCCCACTGCTGCCTAGTCCATGCCGCGTCAACATACTCAGAGGCGCCGCCTCGCCCCAACGGCCGGATCGGCTGCAGCCGCCGCCTCCAGGGCCTCCGCCAGCGTCTCCCCTGGGGAGCTCAGCGTTGGGGCCTGGGGAAAGATCAGGGTTTTCTGCACCGCATAGGACAGGGCCGCCAACACCGGAATCATCGCCACGGCCGCCCAGCCCCGGGCCAGGCCGAAGCCCGTGAGCCCGCGAATCCCCAGCCAGTTGAGCAACCAGATCGCCCCGGCCAGGCCGCCGTAGGCCCCGGCCGAGCGCCAGGCAAATCGCTCCACCCGAAACACCCGTTTGCCGTAGAGCCAATAGCCGAGCACCAGATTGAGCAACTGGCTGATCAAGGTGGCAAAACCAATGGTGACCAGGTGCAGCAATACCAACAACGCCCCGTTGGTGAGCAGCCCATTGACCACACCGAAGAGCAGAAATCGACGCTTTCTGCCCCCCATCTCCGCCCTGTTCCCGCCTAGAGACCAGCCATCCAGTCAAGCAGGGCCCGGTTCACCAACTCGGGAACCTCATCGTGGGGGCAATGGCCCGCCTCCAACACCACTTCGGTGGCGCCGGGGGCATGGTGCTGGAACTGGGCGCGGCGGCCGGCGGCGTTAATCCAGGGGTCGCGGATACCCCAGAGCAGTAACAGGGGGGCCTGGAGGGCGGCGAACAGCCCATCGAGGGGCTCGCCGCTGGGGATGTCGAAGACGGTGCGGAACACGCCGAAGGCACCGGGATCGAGCGAAGGGAGGCGGATCGCCTCCACCAGGGCGTCATCGACGTTGGTTTTGTCGATGTACACCTGGTTGAGGGTGCGGCGGATGGTGGCGGGGCGGCGCAGGTTTTCAAACAGCAGCCGCTGCAGCACCGGGCTTTTCAGCAGGGCCGACCCAATCGTGCGGTGGGCAATCGCCCCCCAGCCCTGGGGCTCTTTGCCCTCGCCGCTGAAGGGACCAGCCGGATTGAGCAGCGCCACCCCGGCCGCCAGGGGGCCCAAGGCAGCCCCAGCCGCCAGGGCGGAGTAGCCCCCGAGGGAATTGCCCACCAACACCGTGGGGCGGCCGATGCGCTCCTGCACGTAGGCCACCAGCTGGTCGCGCCACAGGGCGCCGCCATAGGCCAACCCCGCTGGTTTCACGCTGCGGCCAAAGCCGAGCAGGTCGAGAGCATGGACCTCGTGGTGCTCGGCCAGCACCGGGATGTTGAAGCGCCAGTGGTCGGTGGAGGCGCCAAAGCCATGGACCAGCAACAGGGCCGGTCCGACCGGCTGGTCGGGGCAGCGGCTGAGGCTATGGACGGCATGCCCCTGGTAGCTCCAGGGCAGCTGCTCCACCCGCTCGGCTGACAGGGACAAGGCCGGGGAGGACACGGGGGCTGGACCAGGGTGGGTCGATGCTAGGGAGATCTCCCCGCCAGTAGCCCCCCCTTGGATTGGACGCCCCTACTGCCGGGTACGGCCCTCTGGGCCCTCGCCCTTTACCTGCCCCTAAGCGTGCCCCTGGGCCGGTTCGAGCAGGCCCTAGCGGAACTTGGCCTCAAGGAGGGCCTGCAGCAACTGGCCCTGGTGGTGGCCAGCCTGGCCCTGGCCCTGGCGGTGGGCGCCATCACAAACCTGTTTCTCGGCTGGATTTTGGGCCCGGGCTGGGGCACCAGCATGGGCCTGATCGCCGTGCTGGCGGGCCTGGTGCTGGCCCTAGGCAACCGCAGCGATGACAGCTAGCGCCACGAGCTAAAGGCGCCAACTAACTGGACTAGCTCAGCCAGGATCAGCCAGCCCCCCAGGCGGGGCTCCCAGCGGCTCCGGGCCTAGGCCTGTAGGCCCTCACTGGCGCCAATCCAACCAGGGCAAGCCGGGAATAATCGCTGGGGTGGCGGCGCGGTAGGCGGGGTAATCGGGGTGGAGCCGCAGCAGCTGGCCCTCCTCGCGGCGGGCCTTACCGCCCAACACGGCCACCAGGGCCAGCAACAGGGCGAGGTGCAACAGGCTGCCCAGGGCCAGCACCACCCCAAGGGAGCAGAGCAGGATCGCCTGATACAGGGGGTGACGGCAGCGCCGGTAGGGGCCCGTGGTCACCAGGGAGGCCCCTGGCTTGGGATCGGGCAAGGGCGTGAGGCTGGCGCCCAGGCCCCAGAAGGCCTGCAGGGCCAGGGCCAGGCCCCCCAGCAGCAGGGCGGCGCCCGCGATGGCGAGCGGCAGGGGCCAGGCATAGCCCCAGCTCCCCGGCGCCGGCCAGGGCGGCAGCAGGTGCAAACCAATCAGCAGCAGCTGGGCCAGCAGCCACCACTCGCCGTGGCGGTTGTCGAACCAGCCGCCCCAGCTGAGGCCCCAGCCGCGCCAGGCGGCCCAGGGGCCCGGGGGCTTGTTTTGGGCGTGAGTCTGGTCAGCTACCTGCTTCGGCAAGGGTCCCCCGTCCGGCCAGTACAAGTCTGAGCAGCACCGGCGCCAGGAAGGTGGTGCCAATCACCATCAGCACAATCGCCGCCTCCAGGGACGGGCTGAGCAGGTGGGCCTGGGTGCCGAGCCCCAGGAAGATCAGACCCACCTCGCCGCGGGGCACCATGCCCAGGCCCACCAGCCAGCGGTCCGTGGGCTGGGCGGAGAGGAAGGCCCAGCCCGAGGCGATCTTGCCGGCGATCGCCGCCAGCAGCAGGAAGACCGCCACCACCAGGCCGCTGCGGTTGGCGGGATCGGTGGGGTCGAGCACCGAGAGGTCGATGCCGGTGCCAATCAGCACAAAGAAGATCGTGGCGAACAGGGCCACCACCGGCTTGATCGCCGCCTGGATCGCCTTGGTGTGGCGGGAATTACTGAGGATCAAGCCGCCGGCGAAGGCGCCCAGGGCGGCCTCCAGGCCGATGGCCGTGGCCGCAAAACAGCAGAGGCTGAGCACCACAAACGAGGCCACGATCACCTCACCGGGGGCCTTGAGCTGGTCCAGCAGCCAGTCGAAGGCGGGCGCCGCCGTGCGGCTGAGGCCGATCGCCACCACCACAAACAGCACCGCCGCCCCCACGAGCTTGAGGATGGGGCCAACGCTGAGGCTCTCACCAGCGGAGAGGGCCACCACCACCGCCAGGATCACGATGCCGAGGATGTCATCGAGCACGGCGGCGCCGATCACAATCTGGCCTTCGCGGCTGCGCAACATCTTCAATTCACTGAACACGCTGGCCGTGATGCCAATGCTGGTCGCCGTCATCGAGGCGCCGGCAAAGATCGCCGGGATCGGCTCCACCCCGAACAGGGCCATCAGCCCGAAGGTACCCAGGGCAAAGGGCAACAGCACCCCGGCCACGGCCACGGTGATCGCCTGGCCCCCCACGGCCACCAGCTCGTCGAGTTCACTTTCCAGGCCGGTGAGGAAGAGCAGGGCATAGAGCCCCAACCCCGCCACCAGTTGCAAACTGGGAAAGGTTTCGTTGTAGATCTGCTGCACGACCGGAATTGGCACATCGGCCAGGGAACCCAGCAGCTGCATCAGGCCGCCGCTGAGCTGGGCCTGGGTCTCCGGCGGCACAATCCAATGGAGGCCTGAGAGGCCCAGGAGCACGCCGGCGAGCAACTCGCCCAGGATGGTGGGCAATTGCAGGCGCACCAGCAGTTCGGCAAAGAGCCGGGCCGCCACCACGATCACCAGCAAACGGCCCACCCAGACCAGGGTTTCGGCCACCTCCAGCTGATGGGCTCCCAACTCGAGCAGCAGGGGCGGCAAGGGCAGGGGCAGCATGGGGGGCGGATCGGTCTTCCGAGAGTCTCGGGCCCAACGGCGCCCGTCGGTCACCATCGCTACGGTCGAACCAACACGCGGGTTCCAGCGCCATGGTCTCCCTCCCCAGCCCGGCGGGATCTGAGCAGGAGCTGGCGAGGGATCTCGAGGCCGAATTAGGCCTGGTCCACCGCTGGTGGCGGGCCGCCAATTATCTGGCGGTGGGGATGATCTACCTGCAGGCCAACCCGCTGCTGCGCGAGCCCCTGCGCCCCGAGCACATCAAGAACCGGCTTCTGGGCCACTGGGGATCAAGTCCGGGCCAGTCGTTCATCTGGGCCCATGCCAACCGGATCATCCGGCGCCATGACTTGGACATGATCTACCTCTCGGGGCCGGGCCACGGCGCCCCCGGGGTGCTGGCGCCCACCTACCTCGATGGCAGCTATAGCGAGATCTACCCCGATAAAAGCCAGGACCTGGCTGGCCTGGGCCGGTTCCTCAAACAATTCTCATTCCCCGGCCACATCGGCAGCCACTGCACCCCGGAAACCCCCGGCTCGATCCATGAGGGCGGCGAATTGGGCTACGTGCTCTCCCACGCCTGCGGCGCCGTGTTCGACAACCCGGGCCTAATCGCCCTGGCCTGCGTGGGCGATGGCGAGGCCGAAACCGGGCCCCTGGCCACCTCCTGGCACATCAACAAGTTCCTCAACCCGATCGGCGACGGGGCGGTGCTGCCGGTGCTGCACCTCAACGGCTACAAGATCGCCAACCCCACCCTGCTGGCCCGGATTCCCAGGGCCGAACTGGAGAGCCTGCTGCGCGGCTACGGCTGGTCGCCATTGTTTGTGGAAGGCACCGAACCGGAGGCCATGCACCGGGCCATGGCCGGCGCCATGGACAGCGCCATCGCCGCGATCCTGGCGATCCGCCAGGAGGCCCGCCGCACGGGGGTGGCGCAGCGGCCGGCCTGGCCAATGATCGTGCTGCGCTCCCCCAAGGGCTGGACCGGCCCGGCCGCCCTGGGCGACCTGAAGCTGGAGGGCTTCTGGCGCTCCCACCAGGTGCCCCTCCCGAACCCACGCCACGACCCGGGCCAGCTGGAGCAACTCGAGGCCTGGCTCAAGAGCTATCGCCCCTGGGAGCTGTTTGACGAGAACGGCCGCCTGGTCGAGGCGCTCCAGGCCCTCTCGCCCCAGGGCCCTAGGCGCATGGGCTCCAATCCCCACGCCAATGGCGGCCTGCTTCGCCGCAAGCTCCGGCTGGCCCCGATCGGGGCCTACGCCGTTGCCGTCGAGGCCCCGGGCCAGGTGATGGCCGAAAACACGGCCCCCCTGGGGGCCCTGCTGCGGGACACGATCGGCCGCAACCCCGATTCCCTGCGGGTGTTCGGGCCCGATGAAACGGCCTCGAACCGGTTGCAGGCCATCTATGGGGTCAGCAAGAAGGTGTGGATGGAGGAGGTTTACCCGGAAGATGCGGGGGTGAATGGGGTGGGCGGCAGCGAACTAAGCCCCGAGGGCCGGGTGGTGGAAATGCTCTCGGAACACACCCTGGTGGGGATGATGGAGGGCTACCTGCTCACGGGCCGCTACGGCTTTTTCCACACCTACGAGGCCTTTGCCCATGTGATCGCCTCGATGTTCAACCAGCACGCCAAATGGCTGGAATCCTGCATTCACCATGCCCCCTGGCGGGCCCCCATCGGCGCCTGGAATTGCCTGATCTCCTCCACCGTCTGGCGCCAGGACCACAACGGTTTCACCCACCAGGACCCCGGCTTCATTGATCTCGCCGGCAACAAAAGTGGCGAGGTCGTGCGCGTGTATCTGCCGGCCGATGCCAATTGCCTCCTGGCGGTGGCCGAGGAGGCGCTGCAGGAAACCAACGTCTGCAACATCATCGTGTCGGACAAGCAGAAGCACCTGCAATATCTAAACCTGGAGCAGGCCCGCCAGCATGTGGCCAAGGGCATCGGCCTGTGGAGCTGGGCCAGCAATGACCATCTCTGTAGCAGCCCGGATGAACCGGATGTGGTGATGGCCTGCGCCGGTGATAGCCCCACCAAGGAGAGCCTGGCGGCCGTTGCCATCCTGCGGCGAGAAATCCCAAGCCTGAAGGTGCGGGTGATCAATGTGGTCAAGCTGTTTGCCCTCACCAATCCATCCGAGCATCCCCATGGGCTCAGCGATCGGGATTTCGATAGCCTATTTACAACCGACAAGCCGGTAATCTTTAATTTCCATGGCTACCCCTGGCTGATCCACCGCCTCACCTATCGTCGCAGCAACCACGCCAATTTCCATGTGCGTGGCTACAAGGAAAAGGGCAACATCAACACGCCGCTGGAGCTGGCTATGAACAACCAGATCGACCGCTTCAACCTGGTGATCGATGTGATTGATCGGGTGGCAAACTTGGGCTCCCGCGCCGCCCATGTCAAGGAACACATGAAGGAAGCGATCTTGAGCCACCGCAGCTATGCCCACGAGCACGGCATGGATGCGGCAGAAGTCACCAACTGGCGTTGGACCACCCCGGAGGAGCATTGAGAATGGACACCATCCAGCCCCGCAGCCTGAAACTCCCTACCCCCGGCTGCTACACCGACCCGATCCGCAGTGGCCTGGGCGCCGACGATCTGTTCGACGGCATGGCCGAGCACCTCTTCTATACCCTCGGCAAACTGGCCCCCAGCGCCAGCCGCCACGATCTTTACCTGGCCCTCAGCCATGCCGTGCGCGACCGGCTGATGACCCGCTACCTAGCGGGGATCGAGGCGATCAGCGCCACCCCCCAGCGGGTGGTGGCCTATCTGTCGGCCGAGTTCCTGATCGGTCCCCAGCTGGGCAACAACCTGTTGATGCTTGGCATCCAGCAGGCGGCAGAAGAGGCCCTGCAGCGCTATGGCATCGACAGCCTCGATGAGATCCTCGATGTGGAAGAGGAGCCGGGCCTAGGCAACGGCGGCCTGGGCAGGCTGGCGGCCTGCTATCTCGAATCGCTCGCCTCCCTGGAGATTCCCGCCACCGGCTACGGCATCCGCTACGAATTCGGCATCTTCGACCAGCTGATTCGCGATGGCAGCCAGGTGGAAATCACCGATAAATGGCTGAAAAGCGGCTGGCCCTGGGAACTTCCCCAGCCAGATCAGGCCATTTTTGTTGGCTTTGGCGGCCACACCGAAACCTATCTCGATGAGCTGGGCCACCATCGGGTGCGCTGGATACCCGATGAACAGGCCATCGGCATTCCCCACGATGTGCCCGTGCTGGGCTATCGGGTGAACACCTGTGATCGGCTGCGGCTCTGGCGCGCCGATGCGGCCGAATCCTTCGACTTCCATGCCTTCAACATCGGCGATTACTACGGAGCGGTGGAAGAGAAGATCGGCACGGAAACGATCTCTAAGGTGCTCTATCCCAACGACGGCACCGATGAAGGCCGCCGCCTGAGGCTCAAGCAGCAACATTTCTTTGTCAGCTGCAGCCTGCAGGACATGCTGCGCAGCCTCGACCAACGGGCCATCCCGGTGGAGCAATTCCCAGACAACTGGGCCGTGCAGCTCAATGACACCCATCCCTCGATCGCCGTGGCCGAACTGATGCGGCTGCTGATCGATGACAAACAGCTCGAATGGGACGCCGCCTGGGAGATCACCAGCCGCTCCCTGGCCTACACCAACCACACCCTGTTGCCGGAAGCCCTGGAGAAGTGGGGGCTTGCGCTCTTCGCCAGCCTGCTGCCCCGCCACCTGGAGTTGATCTACGAAATCAACCGGCGCTTCCTGGCCCAGGTCAAGCTCCATTACCCGGGCGACAACCAGATCCTGGCCAAGCTCTCGATCATCGATGAGGAGGGCCACAAGGCCGTGCGCATGGCCAACCTGGCCACGGTCGCCTGCCACCACATCAATGGCGTGGCTGCCCTGCACAGCGACCTGGTCAAAACCCAGCTCTTCCCAGAATTCGCCGAACTCTGGCCCGATAAGTTCACCAACATCACCAATGGGGTTACCCCAAGGCGTTGGCTAGCCCTGGCCAATCCCCATCTGGGCAAGTTGCTCCACGACTGCATCGGCGACGACTGGATCCGCAACCTCGACGACCTGCGGCGCCTGGAGGCCTTCCAGAACGATGGCGCCTTCCTGGAGCGCTGGGACCGGATGAAGCTGGCCTGCAAACGGGACCTGGCCCAGTACATCCATCGCAAAAATGGCCTGCTGGTCGATCCGGCCTCCCTGTTTGATGTGCAGGTGAAACGGATCCACGAATACAAACGCCAGCACCTCAATGGCCTGCAGGTGATTGCCCACTACCTGCGCATCAAAAATGGCCTGGCAGACGATGGGGCTCCCCGCACGGTGATCTTTGGCGGCAAGGCGGCGCCCGGCTACTACATGGCCAAACTGATCATTCGCTTTCTCAATGGCATCGCTGAAACGGTCAATGCCGATCCGGCCATGGAGGGGCGCTTGCGCGTTGTATTCCTAGCTGATTACAACGTCAAATTGGGTGAGCGCGTCTACCCGGCCGCCGACCTATCCGAGCAGATTTCCACCGCCGGCAAGGAGGCCTCCGGCACCGGCAACATGAAGTTCGCCATGAATGGGGCCCTCACGATCGGCACCCTCGATGGCGCCAATGTGGAGATCCGCGAGCAAGTTGGCGCCGAAAACTTCTTCCTCTTTGGCAACACCGAATCGCAAATCACGGCGCTCCACGAAGGGGGCTACCGCCCCTGGGAACTGATCCCCACCGTGCCGGAACTGGGCGAGGTGCTGAAGTTGGTGGAGCAGGGCTATTTCAGTGGCGGCGATGGCAATTTGTTCCGGCCCCTGCTCCAGAACATCACCGGCAGCGATCCCTACTTCGTGTTGGCCGATTTCAGCGACTACCTGCGGGCCCAGGCAGCCGTCAGTCGCACCTGGGCCGACCGGCAGCAGTGGAACCGCATGTCCTTGCTCAACAGCGCCCGCTCCGGCTTCTTCTCATCAGACCGGGCCATCCGCGACTACGCCAAACGCATCTGGGGGGCCGAACCCTTCCCGATCACAATCGCCTGCGACACCCACTGAGGCTGGCGCCAGCAAGACCGAGCCCATGGGCCCTGCCACCAATCCAGCAGGAGCATCCTGGGCCTCGTGGAGTGAGGGGCCTAGGGACCGGTAACCAGACCAACTCGATCACCCGAAGTAGGGCTGGGGACATCCCGGCGGACCCTTAGGAACGGCCAGACCCAACTCAGCTGCGATCCGGCAGGTCGGGGGTTTGATGCAGCAGGCGATTGAGCCGCAGGCGGTCGGCATTGAGCGGATCGGGCGCCAGTTCACCGGCCATCTCACGAAACTTCTGCTCCACCTCATCGGGAACGCGCACATCAAAAATGCGCTCCATCAAGGCCTCGATCGAGAACAGGTGGGCGTTGATATTTTCGAGATCGCCGATGGCCTGCTGGATCGCATCCTCCTCCGCCTCATCGCCATGGCCGGATCCCGGCGGCACGGCTGGAGCCATCGACGCGGAGGTAGGGGGCGTGGATTCGCCGTCGCCATGGATTTTCTGCAGTTCCTCGAGCGCCCGACCGGCCAAGGTTCGGAACGACTGCAGGGCGGCCCAATTGAGCTCCTGCTGCTGGCGCAGCGTCGGATTCTCACGGATCAGGCGGTCATGCTCTCGGTAGAACCGCTGGCAATCAGGGCATTGGCAGGGCTCTTCCGGCACCGCAGTCCCTTAACTATTCAAATTCCATCATGGCACCAAGGCTGCCGAGGTGCCTTGCTCAAGCTGCCATCGGACCCAAGAAGCTATCGCCATCGGCCTCCCAGTCGCCGTCATCGAGCTGGTCGCTGGCGCCGGGTAGGGGGATCTCAATCGAGCTCACCACCTGGATGACGTCCCGCAGCCGCATTGAATCGGCAAACCAGCCCATGGCCTGTTCCACATCACCGCGGCGCTCGGCATCACTGGCCTGGTCCTCATGGGCCTCGGCCAGCAGGGCCAGCCAACAGAGGCAGCGGGCCTGCACGACGGACAGATCCAGATCGTCGGCCTGGGACTCGGCGATCCGCTCGCTCTCCTGTTGCACCAAAAGCCGCAGGCGCAGGTCATGCAACTGGGCCATGGGAACGACTCAACTGGGGCCACGCTAGCGACAGGGACCCAAATGGGAAGGCCACTAGCAGTAGTGCAAGCTACGGGTCGGCGACACCACCGCCCTTGACCGGCTTGGGCGGTCGTTGCCCTGAGGCCCATCGAGCCTGGGCGTTGCCCCGCAAGCCCAGGGCCAGGCAAGCTCCCGATCGTCGGGGGCGAGGGTTGCATCGGCGCGGCGTCCAGGATCACCAGCGACCTGGGGGCTCGCCCTGGGGCACCCCCCGCCCGGAAGCACCCCCTCCGTGGGGCCCTCGCCGGTCGGCACCCGGGCCCGCGGGTCACGGGCTAACCGCCTGGCGCTGCTGCGCATCCGGGGCGGCATCCCGGCCCGTATCCATAAACCCAAGCGAGTCAATTAGCTTGAAACCAGCAACTTTTTAGCCATGGCCCTGCGCCGATCCAGCTTCCTTTCCGATTTCAAAGACTTCATCAACAAGGGCAATGTGGTGGACCTGGCGGTGGCAGTGGTGATCGGCGGCGCCTTCGGCAAGGTGGTCGATGCGGTGGTGAGCCTGGTGATGACCACTGTGCTGCAACCAGTCCTCCGGGCCATCCAGGTGGAGTCGATCCAGGCCTGGCCGGCCGGGGCCGTGATCGTGGCCCTGATTAATTTCCTGGTGATCGCGTTTGTGGTGTTTTTGATCGTGCGGGCCATCGAGGCGCTCAAGCGCAACGAGAAGGCGGTGGCCCCACCCGACACCCAGGCCCAGCTGGCCTCGGCGGTGACGCGCCTGGCCGATGCCCTAGATCGCAAGGGGCTCTAGGCCGGAAGAGGGGAGAGCCGGCCCGCCACTCCTGGCAACACCTGCTGCCTGGCAACCCAACCGGGACGTGGCCAGGTTTGGGGTACGGAGCAAAGGCGGGCCAGCCCCGCTAGGCCGCCTTAGCGGAGGGCCTGCAGGCGTCGGCAGAGGGCATGGGCGGCGGGCAGGGTGTCGGTGACCCAATACTCCTGGGGCCGCTGATCCACGGCCACCAGCAATTGGCCGCTGGGCTCCTGGTAGATGGAGCACCCCTCAAGGGAATCGACCAGGGCAAAGCTCTCGCCCCCCTCCTGATCACTGGAACCCAGGGCCATCTTCCCCCTCCGTCTTTAACGAATCCTGGGATCTCCCGGTCCAGGGAGGATTTAGCTACGGCCAATCGAGGGCATCCCTGCGGCACAAGCCGACAAAAAGACATCGACAAGGGGCCATCGAGATAGGTGAATCCGACCATGAACATCGGCCCAGACTCCAGGGCCAAAAACTTTATTTCGAGGGACAAAGGCCACTCCATGGTCTCCTCCGCCAGAACCGCCCCTACCAGCAGAGTCCGGGTCAGGCTGGGGCCCGAATCCCTAGGCCCGCTTGCCCGGCCAAGGACCGAGCCCTGCCCATCGCCGATCATCGGGATTGGTCCCGGGCAATCGGATCAACGACACTCGGATCAACGGCGATCGGGGCCCCTGGCCCCTCCCCAGCCGACCGGGCGCATGCCGACGTTGAAACTGATCGAGATGCGGGCGCCCGCCTGGCTGCTGGGCTCCACCTCATGCCAGAGCCAGGAGGGGAAAAGCAGCAACTGGCCCTGCGATGGCACCCGCCGCACCCGGCCCGCCAAGGCTTCAGCCGCCCCAGGGCGCCAGGGGGGCACCAGCATCTGGGCGCCGGCCCTGGGATCAAGGAAGGCAATCGCACCAGAGCCAGCTGGCACCTGCAGATACACCACACCGCTCAGCAGGCTGTTGGGGTGGAGGTGGGCCCGGGTGCTGTGGCCCTGGCGATTCACCATCGCCCAGGCGTTATTGAAGGTTGGCGTGGCCGCTCTGAGGTCCCAGCCCCAGTCCTGCACCGCCCCCTGGCAGCAGGTGGCGATCCAATGGAACAGGTCCGCCAAGGCGGGATCGCCGAGCAGCCCCGTGGAGCTATGCCAACCGCCCTGGTTGGTGAGCTGAAGACCGGCAGAATCCTGACCTTCCAGGGCCAGCACATGGGCGCCCCAGGCCTGGCAAGCCTGGGGATCGGGATGCTGAAAGTGCCAAAGCGGGGTGGGGAATAAGGACTCCTGCATGGCTCGCCTCAGCCCAATTCCGCCAGCCGCCCCCGCACCAGCGCCGCCTGGGCCTCGGCTTCCGCCAGGTTGGCCTGGCATTCGGCCACCACCTCGGGCGGGGCCTTGCCCGCGAAGTTGGGGTTGGCCAGGCGCCCGGCTAGGCCGTCGATCTCCTTTTCCGCCTTGGCCAGGTCTTTCTCCAGGCGCAGTCTCAGGGCATCGAGGCTCTGCTGGGGCACGGTGATACCCACCTGGCCATCGCTATCGACCATGCCGAGCAGCTGGCCGGCGATGGGCTCGGCCTGGCCCTGGAGCTCGGCCGCCCCCACCAGGCGCGCAATTTTGGCCTGGTTAGCCGCCACAAAGGCCAGGCGATCGGCCTGGCCGGTGAAGATGCCGATGGCCAACTTCTCGCCCGGCTTCACCCCCGAGAGGGCCCGCAGGTTGCGGATGGCCCGCACCGCATCAATGCCGAACTGGAAGGCCGTTTCGTGGTCGCCATCCACCCAGGTGGGATCGGCCTCGGGCCAGGCCTGCAGGGCTAAAAACTGGCAGTCTTCAGCGCCGGTGACGGCATGCCAGAGCTCCTCGGTGAGGTGGGGCATGAGGGGATGCAGCATCACCAGCAGGGCCTCCAGGCTGGTGGCCAGCACCTGGCGGGCCGTGCGGCGCGGGAGGCCGTCCTCGCCGCCAAGCCGGGGCTTGGCCCATTCGATGTACTGGTCGCAGAGGTCGTTCCAGGCGAACTCATAGAGGAGCTTGGCCGCTTCGCCGAGCCGATAGGAGCCGTAGAGATCGGCGCACTGGCTGCTGGTGCGGGCCAGGCGCGACAGGATCCAGCGGTCCTCACTCTCGAGCTGGGCCAGATCTGGTGCCCCCAGGCTGGCCGGCGTGTCGCCGCCCAGGTTCATCAGGGCAAAGCGGGTGGCATTCCAAAGCTTGTTGGCGAAATTGCGGGCCCCCTCCACCGTGGCGGAGGTGTCACTGGCGCGGTCGTAATCGAGGCGGATGTCCTGGCCGGCACCGGCCACTTCGCGCACCAGGGCAAAGCGCAGGGCATCGGCGCCATAACGCTCAATCAGCAGCACCGGATCAATGCCATTGCCCGAGGATTTACTCATCTTGCGGTTGTTCTCATCCCGCACCAGGCCATGGATATAGACGTCTTTAAATGGAATCCAAGGGATTGCAGCGCCTTCCCCCTCTCCCATTAGGGCGCCGGCCATCATCGTCATCCGGGCCACCCAGAAAAAGATGATGTCAAAGCCGGTCACCAGCACGCTGGTGGGATACCAGGTGGCCAGATCAGCGGCTCCTGGATCGGGCCAGCCCAGGGTGGAGAAGGGCCAGAGGCCACTGGAGAACCAGGTGTCGAGCACGTCCGGGTCCTGCTCGATCACGGCCGCAGCACCGAACTGGGCCTGGGCCGATGCCAGGGCTTCGGCTCCATCGCGGGCAACCACGTAGGGGGTGGCATCGCTTATTACCCCGCCGGTTTCGCTCACCACAAACCAGGCCGGAATGCGGTGGCCCCACCAGAGCTGGCGGCTGATGCACCAGTCGCGGATGTCGGTGAGCCAGTCGCGGTAGACCTTGCTCCAGCGCTCCGGCACGAACTGGGGTTCCTGGCGGTCGAGCGCTTCCCGGCAGCGGGCCGCCAGGGGGTCCGTGCGCACGAACCACTGGGTGGAGAGCAGGGGCTCCACCGGCACCTTGCCCCGGTCCGAGAAGGGCACGCTGTGGCGGTGGGGCTCCACCTTCACCAGGAAGCCCTCGGCCTCCATGGCCGCCACCACGGCTTTACGGGCCTCAAAGCGATCCAGGCCGGCGAAGCGACCGGCGGCGGCGTTCATGCTGCCGTCCTTGGCCATCACCGTGATCTGGGGCAGGCCATGGCGCTGGCCGATGGCGAAGTCATTGGGATCGTGGGCGGGGGTCACCTTGACGCAGCCGGTGCCGAAGGCCGGATCGACGTGGTCGTCGGCCACGATCGGAATCAGGCGGCCCACCAGGGGCAGGCTGAGGGTCTGGCCCACTAGGGCGGCGTAACGCTCGTCGCTGGGGTTCACGGCCACGGCCGTGTCGCCGAGCAGGGTTTCCGGGCGGGTGGTGGCCACCACCAGGTGGCCGCTGCCATCGCTGAGCGGATAGCGGAAGTGCCAGAGGTGGCCCTCCAGCTCCTTCATCTCCACCTCCAAGTCGCTCACGGCCGATCCCGAGGCGGGGCACCAATTCACCAGGTATTCCCCCCGGTAGATCAGGCCCTGCTCGTGCAGGCGCAGGAAGGCCTCCACCACCGCCTTGTTGAGGCCGGGATCGAGGGTGAAGCGCTCCCGTTGCCAATCCACCGAATAGCCGAGCCGCCGCAGCTGGCCGACGATCGTGCCGCCGCTTTCGGCCTTCCAGGCCCAGGCCCGTTCAAAAAAGGCATCGCGGCCCAGGTCGTCCTTGCTGAGGCCCTCGGCCTTGAGCTGGCGCTCCAGAATCGTTTGCACCGCAATCGAAGCGTGGTCGGTGCCGGGCAGGCAGAGCACATTCTTGCCGCGCAGGCGCTGGAAGCGCACGATCGTGTCAATCAGGGCCGTGTTGAAGGCATGGCCCATGTGCAGGCTGCCGGTGACATTCGGCGGCGGGATCACAACCGCAAAGGGCTCCCCCGGCGCCGCCGGGTCGGGATGGAAGGCCCCCGCCTGCTCCCAGGCCTGCTGCCAGCGGCTCTCGGTGCCGGCCGGGTCGTAGGTCTTAGCTAGGGCGCCTTCGGGAGCGTCGGACACGGCGGCTGGGGTGGGGCAGTGGTCCCATGGTCTCAAAGGGGCCGGGAACGGGGCCAAGCCAGGCTCGCCGGATCAGCCCAGACCGGCCCCATCGGCCTCAGCCCGCCGCCAGCCGGGCCACGTAGTCGGGGAGGGTGCCGGCGTTGATCCAGCCGGTGGCGATCGTTTTGCTGTGCTGGTGGTTGACCCGGCCGCGGTGGATGTGGGAGAGGCCCGCCGGGAAGAGCAGCAGCTTGCCCCGTTCGGCCGGTTCGTGGTGGTCCTGCCAATGGAACTCGGTGCCACCCTCGGGAACGTCGTTGCAGTAGAGGATCCAGGCCAGCACCCGCCGCACCGGTTCGGTGGCCTCCTCGCTGGTGGTCCAGTCGCAGTGCCAGCTTTTGAAGCCCTCGCCCGGGGCATAGCGCTGCAGATTGAAGATCGGCAGCACGAACAGGCTGCGCTCCGGGCAGCACTGACGCAGCAGGGGCAGCTCTTGCAGGTAGCGCTCCAGGGCGGCGGTGACGCCACGGCGGATCACATCGGCCAGGGCGAAGGCCTCCGGGTCGGAGCGGTCGATCGCCACCAGGCTGATGTCCGTGGACACCTTGTCCGGTTCCCGGCTGGCCCCACCAGGGCCATCAGGGGCCCCGTCCCTGGAGCTAGGGGGGACCCCATCGCTGACCCCGTAGTCGGCGCTGCCAAAGGCGACGCCAGAGCTGTGCAGGTCGGGGCGGCGATCGAAGAAGGCCATCACCCCATCGGCGAGGGCCCCGTAGCCCGGGTTGCGGTAAGCACGGATCAGCTGCATGGCTGGCTCCAGGGCACGGCGACCAGCGCCTCCAAACTCTGCCAGCGGCCCCGATCGGCCACCACCTGATCGAGCAGGCCGACCCGCTCCAGGGCCGCAGCCACCCGCCCTTGGTCCAGGTCAGCGGTGGAGCTGGCGGCATCCAGGCTAGGGCCCAGGGGCCAAACCAACACCTGCTGCTCGGCCGGATCGGCCAGCACCATCAAGTTGAGGTCCTCCAGCTGCCGCTCAAAGAACTGGCGGCGCAGGCGGGCTAGCTGGCTCGAGCCGATGGCGGCGGCGAAGGCCTCCAGGCTGGCCGTATCGGTGCCGCAGCCGCAGTTGAGCGCCAGCCAGATCAGCAGCTTGGCCCAGCTTTCGCGGCTCCAGAGGGGCTGGAAACTCTGGCGTTGCTGGCGCACCAACTCGGCCAGGGCGAAATCCACCAGGGTCGCCTGGAGGGCCAGGGCGCTCGGGCGTTCGATCCCTGGGCTGGCCTGGGCCGAGTGGGGATCGGGCTGGGGATCCGGAGTGGGATCCGCGATGGGGGTGTCGCTCATGCCTGCCATCCTCCCCGGCCCACGGCAAACTGCAGGGGCATCTGCCCTAAGCCCGATGGCCCTGGACTTCAACGATCCGGATCTGGAGTTTTCCGATCTGGTTTACGCCTACCAGAGCTGGGTGATGGCGGTGATCAACGACGAGAAACTCGAGGGCGAAGAGACCCTGCTGAGCGAGGAGATTGCCGAGGACGCCCTCAATGCGATGCGCTTCCTGCCTGGCGAAGTGACCTCCGCGATCGAAACCAGCCTGGCCCGGGTCTACGACGTGGATCCGGAGGAACTGGCCTCACTGCTGTTCCCGGAAGACTGAGGCCAGGCGAGCGCCCTTGGCAACGCCCCTGGGCGCTCCTGCCCAGTCCACCCCTTCCCAGCGCAGCGAATCAGCCCCATGGCCTGGAGCGAAGCCGACATCCCCGACCAGAGCGGCCGCATCGCCCTGGTCACTGGCGCCAACAGTGGCCTGGGCCTGGAAACGGCCCGGGCCCTGGCCCAGGCCGGCGCCACCGTGCTGCTGGCCTGCCGCCAGCGCAGCCGCGGCGAAGCGGTTCGTCAGCAGTTGCTGCCCCTAGCCCGGGCGGGCCTGGAGCTGGTCGATCTGGATCTGGCCGACCTGGCCAGTGTGGCCGCGGCCGCCGACCAGGTGCAACGGGAGTTTGGCCGGCTCGATCTGCTGATCAATAACGCCGGCGTGATGGCACCGCCGAGGACCCTGTCCCGCGATGGCTACGAGCTCCAATTCGCCGTTAACCACCTGGGCCACTTCGCCCTCACCGCAGCCCTGCTGCCCCTGCTCAAGCAGCAACCGGGCTCCCGGATCGTGACCGTGAGTTCAGGGGCCCATTACTTCGGCCGTATGGCCTTTGACGACCTGCAGGGGGAACGCCGCTACGACCCCTGGAGCGCCTACGGCCAAAGTAAACTGGCCAACGTGATGATGGCGTTGGAGTTGCAAGAGCGGCTGGCGGCCGCAGGCAGTTCCACCCTGTCGATCGCCGCCCACCCGGGCCTGGCCCGCACCAACCTGCAACCCAGTTCGGTGGCGGCCAAGGGCTCCTGGATTGAGGGGCTGGCCTACCGGCTGCTGGACCCCCTGTTCCAGAGCGCTGCCATGGGGGCCCTGCCCCAGCTGCATGGGGCCGTGGCGCCGCAGGCCCGGGGCGGGGCCCTCTATGGCCCCGGCGGCCTGGCCAACCTGGGAGGCTGGCCCGTGGCCTGTCCGATCGCGGCGGCGGCCCTCGATGGCAGCCAACGGCGCCGGCTCTGGCAGGTCAGTGAAGAGCTTTGCGGCCTGTCTTCAGAAACGCCCGTGAGCGGACCGGGAGTCGTCTAAGGTGATGAAATCTGGCAGAAGCCGGCGAGTTCGAATTCGCCATCGCCAGACCCAGCACCGTGCCTCGCCCCGAGCTTCCTGGGGCCAGCAACAAGGTCCATGCCAGGCGTTCCCATGTGATTCCCCATTGCGGGAAGGAACGCCGCCCGGTGCGAGATCCATACTGACCATCTGTTTGCTTTCCATGACCAGCACCCTCTCCGCCCTTCAACCGGCGATCGGACCGATCCGCCACGCCCCCATCCCGGCCCAGCCCCGTCCCTTCCCCAGCGCCCCGGCCTCCGCTCCCACCTGGGAAGACCTGCTGGGCCGCCGCTGAGGGTCCCGGCTTCCTAGCGACCTGGGCCCGGCATGCCTGCCAGGCCCCTTCCCTTGGCCAGGTTGTTGAAAACAAGGGGCTAATCCAGCCTGGCCATCTGCAACCAGCAGCCTCCTGGGGCCAGCTTTTCCACAATCAGGGCAGCGTTGCGACTGTTCACCTGAAGGTGGGCGAAGGCCAGGGCGTCATCCAGGCAGCCAAAGCGGGGCCCGCGCACCTCATCGGGAACACTGCGCTCGTGGCGATCCGCGAAGCGCACCCGATAGGGGCCCCCATCGGGTTTGGAATCCTGCATGGTTTGAGTCTGGTCGCGCCGCCAAACGATTGGTTGCAAGCTCAATCCTTTATTCCAATCAAGGGGCCAGCCAAGCCAACGGGGCCTGCAAGCGCCGCCGCGTTTAGCGCTGCAGCTCCAGGCAGGGCAGGTTGAAAGCCGTGGCAAACAGCAGGTTGGCCGCCACCGCCCAGGTCTGCGGCCCCACGGCCGGAGCCAGCCAAAAGGGCTAAATCACCAGGTGCACCGATTCAGCGCGGCGGGTTTCAGCCACCAGTTAGTCGAGGCGTAGGCGACCACGGCCGACCAGCACCCGCTTGCTCAGGCCCCCAGGGAACAGGGCGCCCCCATCGGGCAGCCAGCCCATGCCCCAGACCAAGCGCAGCGGCCCCAGCGGCCTGGGCGATCGCGGCGGTGCCATCCCTGGAGTGGTCATCGACCACGGGCAGCTCCAGGGGCTGCAGGCTCTGCCGCTTCAGGCCAGCCAGGAGATGGACCAGGCTGCGGGCTCCATGGCCGGCCGGGATCCATCTCGACAGCCCCAGCTCGGTTGCCAGCTCCAGAGCCTGGAAACCCTGGGGTAGGCCGGGCAAACGCCCACAAAGAAACCACCCCAGCAGCCAGCGAACTAGCAGCGAGATGGCCAGTGGCTCCTTGGCCAAGGGATGGGGATTCCCCTGGCTGGAGGTTACGAAAAGAGGACCCGGAAGCCTGGCAAAACCAGGCCCCTAGGACCCAGGGTGCCGCTCAAATGGGGGGGGGGCTGGGTCGCCCGGGGGATCAGGGATCCCGCCAGGCATCACGTCAGCGCCCCTTGGGAGCGACGTGTCAGCAACCGGGCGAGGGCTCAGTAGCGGCTGCGGCCACCGCCACCGCCACCGCCGCCGTAGCCACCACCGCCACCGCCGCCGCCGTAACCGCCGCCGCCGCCACCGCCGCCGTAGCCACCCCGGCTACCGCCGCCGCCGCCACCGCCACCACGGGGTTCAGCCTTATTAACTCGGATCATGCGACCCATCCACTCGACATCCTGAAGTTCGTCGATGGCCTTGGCTTCCTCGGCATCACTGGAAAGCTCAACAAAAGCGAAACCACGCTTGCGACCCGTGTCCCGATCGAGGGGCAAGCTGCACTGCTTCAGCTGCCCATACTGGGAAAACAGGCCCTGGAGGTCTTCCACTTCGGCATCGAAGGAAAGATTACCCACGTAAATTGTCATGAACGGAAAACGATATGAACCGATCCTTCGACAGCCCTCAGGAAGTGATGAGCTCGCTCAAGAGAAATCTTAGAATCACGTCCACCCTACAGCCCGCTTGAGAGCTCCGGTGTGGTCGCCGCGGAGTGGCAAGGGGCCGGGGCGGGCGATCTAGGGCTTGGCGAGGGGATTCCGGCGGCCAGGGTGAGGCAAAAACAAGGCTGGGGCTGGACTTTAACGATCAACAGCGCCCCTGGGCGGATTCCCGCCACAACGCCATTACTGCGCCGGTACGGCAGTCCAGGGGCGGGACATTCGTTGCAAGCTGGAGCGGTCTTGGTTGGTCATTGGGGCCAGTGGGGCCCGGCCAAGGGGCACCGACCAGGGGGACCCTATTGGCCATGGCCCTAACCGGAGCCTTTAAGCAAGCCACCAAACCCGCAAGAATCGGCCAAAATGGTCGCCTAGATTGATCCCAAATAAAGAGATGGAAACGCGAGTCCGTCATCACCTACATCATCTGCCGAATCGCAAAACCAATACTGTTTACATCTTGGCGCTAACCCTATCGCCAATCATCAACATGGTGGTGCGCTGGATCACGTTTCAGATCTACTGGACAGACCCTGCCAATGCGCTCAGAGTTCAACAGGTGGTGCCCCCAGATCACTGGATCTTCACGATCCTCTCCAGCGCCCTAGAAGCGGTGCTTGTGGTGATGGCCCTGGTGATGGTCAAATCGATCATGCACCAAGTGCGCTTTTTTCGCAAAATCCTACTGATCTTTGGCATTTTAGCCGCAATTGACCTAGCCCTGAACCTGATTGCCATCATTATCGGCATCTACTCCTTCAAGGTGGGCTCCTTCCTGCTACTGGGCCTTTCCAGCGGGATCTATATTTCCTTAAATCTGGTGTTTTTCTTTTGGTATTGGTATGACGACTACCCAACCCAGGTGCGGCGCCTGATCCATCCGGAAACCCCCTGCTCGATCTTGTTTCCGCGCGAGGCCGTAGAGGCCAATGCCCGCTGGCTGCCAAGTACCTTGGATTACCTCTATTTCACAGTAATAACAAGCAATACCCTGGGGCCGCCAGAAAATCACACGGTATTGGGCAACAAAGCAAAAGTATTGCAACTTTTGCAATCCTTCTCGATGTTGATCTTGCTGGTGATTGTCGTGTCTAGGGCGATTAACACCATGCAATAGTTGCAAGCGAGAGCACTGGGATCCCGAAAGGCCCCATCAACCTATTAAGTTTTCCACTGGCTTGACTTGGGTTGAATTGGCTTGGGCCCGGGACCTAAGGGCAATGCCTGTTCCTTATCAGGGCGCCGGACGGCCGGCTTGCGTTCAGCGGGGGCCAGCCCGGTTCACACCACCATTGACATTGGCGCCTCGCCCGGCGGCGCCATAACCGGGTGCCCCCGCCGCCGGCACCCCAGGGGCCCCGACTCCCGGGGTGGCCACGGCTCGGGGACGACGCACCACACAGCCGGACGGCACGCCGGGCCCGGTGCAAACCACTACGGCCGTGGCCGGTTGTTGAATCGAAGCGATGACGCCGCTGAGGATCAGCAGCAGGCCAAATGTGGTGCGTCCCATGGCAATGCCAAGTAATACCAAGCCTAGGCCCCCCTCCAGAACATCTGCATTCCGGTACAAGCTGAGCCAATCAACCCGACGCAATCTTGCTCCAGACCAATCCCCAGCGTCCCTAAATCCCACCATGGGGGCCAAGCGAAATCGAAGGTTCAGCGTCCTCAGGCGGGGTTGCCCTAGGAGCCGGCCTGATCACTGCGGTCAAGCCGGGCATTCCTGCCATGGGCTTGCGGCTCAGGCAAGAGCGAAGAGTGGGCATGGGATTCTTCTTGATGGGCTTGGAGTGCTGCTCTGGTCTGGTGCAAGGCTGCCTGGCGACTGCCGGATTGGTTGGGATTGCCCAAGCCCAGGGCCGCCAGGCAACCCATCCAAAGCGCCCAAAATGGCGCGCCAACGGACCCAGAACTTGGCCTTAGGTCGCTGGGTCGAAGCCGCCGGGATGGGGAGGATGCCCTTCAGCTTCTACAACATCAAGAATGACGGGGGCAGCCAGATTCCAATCAGTGCATGCTGGGAGAGCGGCCTCAACGGACCAAGCGGGCCCGGAGGAACAGCCAAACATCCCGGCCGAAGTAGCTAAGCATGGCAAACATAAAAATATATAAGGCGCCGCGGTGGGGAACCAACAGCGAGAAGACATAGACCGCAACTAGCAGCCAGCAGCGATGCAGGCAAACCGCCCTCACCTGGGCCAGATCCTGGCGTCGATCCGGATACTTGCCCATCTCTAGCCAGGACAGCCAGGCCAAGGCCGCAAAGACAATTAACAGCAAAATAAAAAAGACCAGGCGAAAGACTGCAATGTCGACTTCCAGCCTCTGGGCATGGTTAATCAGGTATTCCTGCCTGAGATGGTTATTCACATCAATCCAGACCGGGGAAAAGGTCACTATCGAAAGCACAATCGCCGAGAACACGGTCTTGCGCCGCGCGGGAATCGTTAGGCTGAGCAGGGCACGATGGATCGACCAGATCTCAAAACCACTAAAAAAGACGCCAAAAAAAGACATGGTATGGGAGAGCAAAAGGCGGCCCAGCATGTCGTAAGGAATTTCATGGGCCCGCGCCTTGTTGATCGCGTCAAGAATCAACTGGGGGTAGGACAACACCACAATTGTCAAGACGATTGCATAGATGCCATCAACAATGCCAAACCAGTTCTCTGGTGCAGGTTGACCGAGGTGGCGGGTTGGCAGCATCGCAAACCGATGGAATCACTTGAATGGATTGCTTAAATCTAGAGCTTCAACCACTTTTTGCGCTCCCCAAGGGGCTGAAAGGGTCATTCCCTCGCAGCCCTGGGGCTATTCGGCAGCCCATGCATGCAAGCTGCAGACAACCGGACAGTCGACGAAATCAGACCAACGCAGCCAGCTTCAGCGGGCGCAAAAGCGCACCAACAGGCTGAGGCGATCAACTGGTTCGGGCAACTCGGCCGGATCAAAGCGGGCCGCATCGGCGCGGACCGTGGCCCGCATCAGGATTGGGGTCACACCGCCCTCCATTTCCACCTCCAGGGGCCGGAGCTGGTGCAGGCCGATGGCCGCCGCCATCGCCTCGGCCTGGGTGAGGGCGTCGCCATAGGCCGCCTTCAGCAAGCTGGCCTGGGCAGCGCTGTTCCCCTTGGCCTGGGCCCGGGGGTCGACGGGGGAGAGGCGCACCCCCGGCAAGCCGCCAACCTGGCGGATCAGCTGCTGCAACTGGGCTGGCGCCAGCTCGCCACTCACCTGCAGGGAGGCCGTGGTCAGGGCCGGTTGCTGCCGTTCTGCAGACCTGCTCCAGGTGGAGGGCGAGGTGACCTCTAGCTTGCGCACCCCCAGCTGATTGAGGGCCTGGCGCAGCCCATCAAGGCGCGACTGCAGGCTGGCTAAGGCGCCATCGGCCGTAGCCGCCTCCGCCTCCAGGCTGAGGGAAAGCCGCAGGGCATCAATCGCCCGCTTCAATTCGGCCCGCCCCCGGGCCTGGAGCAGGGTGCCGCTACAGGCCATCTGCACCTGGGCCTGGGCGATCAACAGGGGGGGCAGCAACAGGGGCATGGGAGCGAGGCTGGGGAATGGCTTGGGGCCGGCGCTGTGTTCAGCCAGTTCAGTCTGATCGTGGTTCAGGGGATTGGCCTAGCGCTTGGCAGGGGTTAGACATTCGCCCCTAGCGCCCTGGAGGCGGGCCCGACTCAGGCCAGCGCAGCAGCAAGCTCCTGCCTGGCCGCCTCCAGGGCCCCATCCAGGGCTGCGCCGTCCTTCCCACCGGCCTGGGCCAGGTTGGGCCGGCCGCCGCCACCACCGCCGCAGCGCTTGGCCACGGCGCCGATGAAGGCCCCCGCCTTCGGTCCCTTGCCGATGACGGCCTTGCCAAAGGCAGCCACTAAGACCACTTTTGCCAGGTCCTTGGGATCGCTCAGCCCGCCCAGCACCACCGCCGCCCCCTCGCCGAGCTGGTCGGCCAATTGCTGGGCCGCGCTCTGCAGGCCGCCCCCCTCCACCCCATCGAGGCGCTCCACCAGCAGCAGGAAGGGCGCACCGCCTGGATCACCGCCCAGCGGTTGGGCCCGGGCCACCAGGGCCGAGGCCTTGGCCAGGGCGAGTTCTTCCCGGGCCGCCGCCAGGGCCTTGGCCGTGGCCTTGAGTTCCTCCTGCAGGGCGCCGACCCGTTCAACGATCTCGGCCGGCTGGGCCTTGAAACGGTCACCCAGGGCCTTGACCACCAGCTCCCGCTCCTGCAGGTAGGCGAGCACCGCCGGTCCGGCCACGGCCTCGATGCGGCGGATGCCGGCGGCCACGCCCGATTCGGCCACGATCTTGAACAGGCCGATCTCGGCCGTGTTGGCCACGTGGGTGCCGCCGCAAAGCTCCATCGACACACCGGGCACATCCACCACCCGCACCACCTCGGCGTACTTCTCGCCAAACATCGCCACGGCGCCAGCCGCCTTGGCCTGGTCAATCGCCATCGACCGCACCTCCAGGGCCTGGGCGTCGGCAATCCAGCCATTAACCAGGACCTCAATCTGCCCCAGCTCGGCAGCGGTCACGGCCCGGGGGCAGTGGAAGTCGAAGCGCAGGCGATCGAAATCCACCAGGGAGCCGGCCTGGCCAATGCCCGGATCGACCACCTGCTTGAGGGCCGCCTGCAGCAGGTGGGTGGCCGTGTGGTTCGCCTGGGCGCGGCGGCGGCAGGCCCGATCGACCTGGGCGACCACCACGGCGCCGACGGCGAGCTGGCCGCGCTGCACCTGGCCGCTGTGGACAAACACGCTGCGGTTGCGGCTCACTGTGTCGATCTGGACGAGCAGCTCCCGCTCGGAACCCGAGGCCAACAGAACGCCCCGGTCGCCCACCTGGCCGCCGCCCTCGCCATAGAAGGGAGTGGAATCGAGCACCAGTTGCACCCGATCGCCTGCCCCGGCCCGCTCGGCCGGCTCGCCGTTCACGACCAGGGCCAGCACGCAACTGGGATGTTCCAGGGTGGCGTAGCCCTGGAAGGCGGTGGCCTCGAGCTCCGAGGCCACCTGTTCAATCGCCCCCTGGAGGGTGAGGTCGAGGCTCACCGCCGCGGCCTTAGCCCGCTGGCGCTGGGCCTGCATCGCCAGCTCAAAACCGGCCAGATCGACGCGCAGCCCATGCTCTTCGGCGATCTCCTCGGTGAGTTCAATCGGGAAGCCGAAAGTGTCATAGAGCTCAAAGGCCTGCTCTCCGGAGATCTGGTCGGGCTTGGCCGCCAGCACCTCGGCCAGCAGCTTTTCGCCCCGCTCCAGGGTTTCCAGAAAGCGGGCCTCCTCCCGCTCCAGCTCGGCCCTAATCACCTCGCGCCGTTGCTCCAGCTGGGGATAGGCACTGGCCATCAAGGCGATGGAGGCCTCTCCCATCAACTGGAGAAAGGGCCGATCAATGCCGAGGCGGCGGCCGTGGCGCACCACCCGGCGCAGCAGGCGCCGCAGGATGTAGCCGCGGCCCAGGTTGGAGGCGGTGACGCCATCGGCGATCAACTGGGTGATGGCGCGGCTGTGGTCGCCGATGACCTTCAGGGAGGTTTTGCCCTTGGCATCGAGGGCGTGATAATCCACCCCAGCCAACCCGGCCGCCGTTTCAATCAGGGGATAGATCAGGTCGGTTTCGTAGTTGTTGGGCACCGCCTGGAGAATCTGGGCCATGCGCTCCAGGCCCATGCCGGTATCAATGTTGCGATTGGCCAGGGGCGTGAGGGTGCCACTGGCGTCGCGGTTGTATTGCATGAACACCAGGTTGTAGAACTCGATGAAGCGACTGTCGTCCTCCAGATCAATGGCCCCATCGCCGAGTTCGGGCTTGAAGTCGTAGTAGATCTCCGAGCAGGGACCACAGGGGCCCGTGGGGCCCGAGGCCCAGAAGTTATCGGCCTCATCCATGCGGATGATCCGCTTGGGGTTCACGCCAACCGCATCGCGCCAGATCGCCTCGGCCTCCTCGTCTTCACGGAAGACACTCACCACCAGGTTCTTGGGATCGAGACCAAAAACGCCCGTGCTCAGCTCCCAGGCCCAGGCAATCGCCTGGGCCTTGAAATAATCGCCAAAGGAGAAATTGCCGAGCATCTCAAAGAACGTGTGGTGGCGTGCCGTGCGACCCACGTTTTCAATATCGTTGGTGCGGATACACTTCTGGCTGCTGGTGGCCCGGGGGGCCGGCCGCTCCTGTTGGCCCAGGAACACGGGTTTAAACGGCAACATGCCGGCGATGGTCAGCAGCACCGTCGGGTCGTCCGGCACCAGGGAAGCGCTGGCCATGGGGCGGTGGCCCCGCTGCTCGTAGAAGTGGAGGAAGGCCGCTCGGATCTCGGCACCACTGCGGGGGATCCCCGGGCCCGGGGATCCCCCGGGGGGGTTGGTGGCGGATGCACCGACGGCGGAGGAAGGGGAAGCAGCAGCCATGGTCCGACGCGGCAAAACAGCCCTAGAGAAGGCATGATCGCCCAGCACAGGCCCGAAGGGCTCCGCGCCCTGCCTTCCCTTGCGTGTGTCGCCCGATCCGGTCCTAGCCGAGCCTGCCAGCGGCGCCGAGTGCCGCGGCGAGTCCCGCGCCGAGCTGCGGCTGCGCTCGATCGCCTGGGCCCTAGGCGCAGGCCTCTGCGCCCTGGCCCTAGGACTCCCCTTAGGGCTGGAGCCGGCCCTGCGCGCGGGGGGGTGTGGCTTCTTCTATGGCCTGCTCGCCTTCCATTTGCAGCGGGTCGACCCGGGCGACAGCCACCTCCAGGCCGGATTGGTGGGCGCCGTCTGCGGCATCCACAGCCTCGGCTTGCCGCCGGTGGCGGCCTGGCCGGCCGACCAACCGCTCCCCAGGGCCCTGGCGGCCGTGGCGCCAGCGGTGATGATGGGCTTACTCCGTGCCTGGCTGCCGTTGATCGGCGCAGCCGTGCTGTTGCACGGGGTTCAACGCCTGCGGAGCGCCCCTAGGCCATGAGCCTGCTGCATGCCACCTGGCTGCCCGCCACCAAGGCGGGCCCCACCGCCACCAACGGCCGCATGGCGGCGGGGCTGCTGCTGTGGGCCGACACCTGGCGGGTGGCCACGCCGGTGACCCCCGACAGCGACGTGCCGGACCACCCGCTCAGCCTTAACCAGGACGACCTGGGCGCCTGGCTGGAGGACCTGGATCTGTGGTCGGAGGACTCCCGGCCCGCCGAGGCCAGCCTCACCCTGCCCAGCCGCCGCCAGGCCAGCCGCGGCCGCAAAAGCAGCGACTCCGACGGAGCGATCTGGAGTGGCCTGCCGCTCCAGGCCGGCGAACCCCTGCCCAAACAGGTGGAGTGGTGGCCCTGGCGGGTCGAGGGCTGGCTGCTCAAGCCCGCCGCCGCCGCCCAATGGCTCAACCAGCTACCCCTGGCCGGAGCCCAAAGCGACCTGGCCGATGAACTGCGCTGGTGGAGTCACCTGGAGCGCTGGAGCCTGAGCCTGCTGGCCCGGGGCCGCTGGCTACCGGAGGCCCGCCACGGCCGGGGCCGCTGGCAACCGCTGCTCAACCGCGAAGACGACCGCCGCCGCCTCGAAGACCTGGCCACAGGCCTGCCCCAGGTGGTGGATGCCGGTGAGCGCAGCAACGGCCTCAGCTGCCGCCGGCCCGGCTCCCAGCGACTCTTGGTGGCCCGGCTGCTGGAGGCCCTGCTCGATGGCCAACTGCGGGCGGGCTTCAGCCCCAGTTGCCCCGGCCTCGATCCCCTGCTGGGCGCCTGGCAAAAGGCCCTCGGCCCGGGCGATGGCCGGCTGGAGCTCGATGGCGAGGACGCCGAACGGTTGGAAACCGCCACCCACCACTGGCGCGAGGCGGTGGCCGGCCGGGTGGAGCCCGCCCACGCCTGCCTGGAACTGTTCACGCCGCCGGAGGGGGAGGAATTGTGGGAGCTGCGCTTCAGCCTCCAGGCCGAGGCTGACCCCAGCTTGAAACTCTCCGCCGCCACGGTTTGGGCGGCAGGCGACAACCAGCTAGCCCTGGGGGAAATGACCCTGGACAACCCCGGCGCCCTGCTGCTGGAGGGCCTGGGCCGGGCCCTGCAGGTGTTTGAGCCGATCGAGCGGGGCCTCGATGCCGCCGCCCCGGAGACGATGCAGCTCACCCCGGCGGAGGCCTTTGTGCTGGTGCGCACCGCCGCCGCCCGCCTGCGCGATGTGGGCGTGGGGGTGGTGTTGCCGGCCAGCCTCAGCGGCGGCCTGGCCAGCCGCCTCGGCCTGGCGATCGAAGCGGAACTGCCGACCACATCGCGGGGCTTCACCCTGGGCGAAAGCCTCAGCCGGAGCTGGGAGCTGATGATTGGCGGCGTCACCCTCAACCTGCGCGATCTCGAGCGCCTCTCGGCCAAGCGCAGCCCCCTGGTGCAGCACAAGGGGGCCTGGATTGAGCTGCGGCCCGGCGATCTCAAGAACGCTGAAAAGTTTTGCGCCCTGGATCCCGGCTTCAGCCTCGATGAAGCCCTCCGCATCACGGGCAACGAAGGCGAAACCCTGCACCGCCTGCCAGTGCACCAGTTCAACCCGGGCCCGCGCCTGCAGGCCGTGCTGGAGCAATACCACCAGCAAAAGGCCCCCGACCCCCTGCCCGCCCCGGAGGGCTTTGCCGGCCAGCTGCGGCCCTACCAGGAACGGGGCCTGGGTTGGCTGGCCTTCCTGCATCGCTTCGACCAGGGGGCCTGCCTGGCCGACGACATGGGCCTGGGCAAGACGATCCAGCTGCTGGCCTTCCTGCAACACCTCAAGGCCGAAGGCGAACTCAAACGGCCGGTGCTGTTGGTGGCGCCCACCTCCGTGCTGACCAATTGGAAACGGGAGGCGGCCGGCTTCACGCCCGAATTGCAGGTGCGCGAGCACTACGGCCCGCGCCGGCCCGCCAACGAACCAGCCCTGAAGAAGGCCCTAGCCGGCATCGACCTGGTGCTGACCAGCTACGGGCTACTGCAACGCGATAGCGAACTGCTCGAGTGCATCGACTGGCAGGGGGTGGTGATCGATGAAGCCCAGGCGATCAAGAACCCCAGCGCCAAACAGAGCCAGGCCACCCGCGACCTGGGCCGGCCCGGTAAGCAAGGTCGTTTTCGGATCGCCCTCACCGGCACGCCGGTGGAGAACCGGGTGAGCGAGCTCTGGGCCCTGATGGACTTCCTCAACCCCAAGGTGCTCGGCGATGAGGCCTTCTTCCGCCAGCGCTACCGCCTGCCGATCGAGCGCTATGGCGATATGTCGTCCCTGCGGGACCTCAAGGGCCGGGTGGGCCCCTTCATCCTGCGCCGGCTCAAAACCGACCAATCGATCATCTCCGACCTGCCCGAGAAGGTGGAACTGAGCGAATGGGTGGGCCTGGCCCCCGAGCAGAAACAGCTCTACAACAAAACCGTGGAGGAGAGCCTCGATGCGATCGCCCGCTCGCCCCTGGGCCAGAAACACGGCCAGGTGCTGGCCCTGCTCACCAAGCTCAAGCAGATCTGCAACCACCCGGCCCTAGCCCTCAAGGAGCAGGCGGTCGAGGCGGGGTTTGCCGCCCGAAGCGCCAAGGTGCAGCGGCTCGAAGAAATCCTCGAAGAGGTGATCGAGGCGGGCGATCGGGCCCTGCTGTTCACCCAGTTCGCCGAATGGGGGCACCTGCTCAAGGCCCACCTGGAGCGGCGCTGGCGCCAGGAGGTGCCCTTTCTCTATGGCAACACCAGCAAGAACGAACGCCAAGCCATGGTCGATCGCTTCCAGGAGGATCCCCGCGGCCCCCAGCTATTCCTGCTCTCGCTCAAGGCCGGTGGGGTGGGCCTCAACCTCACCCGGGCCAGCCACGTGTTCCACATCGACCGCTGGTGGAACCCGGCCGTGGAAAACCAGGCCACGGACCGGGCTTACCGGATTGGCCAAACCAACCGGGTGCTGGTGCACAAATTCATCACCAGCGGCTCGGTGGAAGAACGGATCGACCGCATGATCCGCGAGAAATCGCGCCTGGCCGAAGACATCATCGGCTCGGGGGAGGACTGGCTCGGGGGCCTGGAGATGGGCCAGCTGCGCGACCTGGTGGCCCTGGAGGACTGAGCCTGGTCCTCACCTGCCAAAGCCCGGGCCCTGGCAGGAGCAGTCAAGGGCGAGGGCGAATGGTCATAGGAATGGCAATGGCAATAGAAATAGGAAGAAATATGGGACAGGTTTCGGCGAGGTTTTTTTGGGGGCGGAGACCCCGGCCCAGGAGCCCATGGCGAGACCAGCGCCAGGCTGGCGGAGCCCGGTTGGACGAGCCGGCGGGGCCGGGGCCCAGGCCCGCTGAGGCGACTAACGTCAAGGGAACCGCTGCCCCCGCCCCACCACCATGGCGAACGCCCTTCTGCAGATCACCATTCCGCAGAGTGACGATGACTGGGGAAGCGATCGCTTCAGCATCCTCCGCGACACGATCGAGCTCGGTTGTCGCCAGATGGATCCGACCGCCAGCTGCATCGGCCAGGCCTACCCAACCGATGGGGCCGCAATTGAACAGCTCCAGCGCAACCTAAGCGCCGGTCATTATTCGCAGGTATGGCTGATTGGCGCCGATGCGGGTGAAACCCCGGGCGCCAGTTTCTACCAGGCCCTGGAAGCCGCCCGCAGCAAAGGCACCTCGATTGTGTATGCCCGCGACCACGCCGACCTGGGCGCCAGCGTGCGCAACTGCAGCGCCTCCCTGCAATCCCTCGGCCAAACCAACCAGTTCCATAGCCTGGACACCAACCCGGATCCCGAGAGGCCCGAATACGCCAATCCCGGCTGCCCCGGCATTCAATGGCCCTGCGTGGTCACCGGCCAGAACGGGGGTGTGCAGGTGGTGAGCAAGATGGCCGAGCACCCGATCCTGGCTTTCGAGAGCCTGATCCCCGGCGCCCTGGTGATTCCAGCCCACCCCCACGAGGGTGTTCTGATCCCCAACCATCCCGACCAGACCGTGTTGTTGCAGGGCCATTCCGTGCAATCGGGCGCCCGCCAGATTTCAGCCGTGATTGAAGATCGCCCCGGCGCCGGTGCCGTGCTGGCCCACTCCACCTTCCACCACTTCGCCGACTTCAACCTGGATGTGTCGAAGGGCTGCCCCAGCTTCGTGACCGATCCGCCCTCAAGCCAGATCGCGGACAATCCCTGGATGCTGGACGACATCCGCAACTACATCCGTTCGGCAGCGGCCTACTTTCAAGGCCGCTTCAGCAACTGAGATGACGATCACGACCTCCCTCGGCGACCAGGGCCTCGGCCAGCAGCCCTGGTGGGTGGAGCAGTGGATGGAGCTGATCAACTCCTACCGCTACAAAAAACGGCTGGAGCGCGCCTGGACCTACGCCCGCGAGGGCAATGTGCTCTCGATCCGCTTTGAGGGACGCCGGGTCCATGCCCGGGTGCAGGGCAGCGAGAGCGAGCCCTACAAGGTGAAGCTCTGGCTCGATGTGCTCAGCGACGCGGACTGGGGCTACGTGCTCGAAGCCCTGGGCCAGAAGGCCCGCTGGTCGGCCCAGCTGCTGGCCGGGATCATGCCCCAGGACATCGAGCGGGCCTTTGCGGCCAGCGGTCGGCGCCTGTTCCCGTTCAAGTTGCAGGAGGTGCGCAGCGAATGCAGCTGCCCCGACAAGGCCAACCCCTGTAAACACGCCAGCGCCGTCTTTTACCTGATGGGCGATCGCTTCAGCGAAGACCCCTTTGTGTTGTTCCAGCTGCGCGGTCGCACCCGCAGCCAGCTGCTGGCCGACCTGGCCCTACAGCGGCGCGAGCTCTTGCAGCAACGGGCCCAGGCCCTGCGGGCCAGCCAGGGCCTGGACGCTGGCGCCGCAGCCGTGGCCCATCCCACCCCGGTGGCGATCGGTGATCCCGGCCGCTGGTGGCGCTACAACGCCCCCCTCGATCCCGCCCTGGTGGTGATCACGCCAGCGATGGAAGGGGAGTCGGGCCTGGAGGAGGCCGGCCCCCTGCCCCTGGCCGAAGACGGCCGCTTCCCGGAGGCGAGCCTGCAGTTCCTGGCCCACCTCAAGGCCCAGGCCCAGGGGCTGGCCCAGGCGGCGATGGCCACGGCCATGGCGGCGGGTCGCTCCATGGGGGAAGACCATGGGGCCCAAGGTGCTGTTGGACCAGGGGAGTCGGCCAGCCCAAGCAGCGGTGGGGCGGCACCTAACCAGGCCCGCGTTGGCGCCAAGACCCAACCCGCCCGGCGATGACGGCTGGGGCCAGGCCCAACGGGCCAGCAAGCGCTCCCTGGCTCAGCGACGATCAGCAGGAGCTGGCGACCCTGATCCTGGGCTCCCACCAACGGGGCTTCGGCCGGCACCTGTTGGCGGGGATCCGGCCGGAACAATCCGGCCTGCAGCAGGCCCAGGCCCTGTTTGCCGCCCCCCGGGTGGTGCTCGCCCACGACGGCAGTAGCGATCCGCGGCTGATCTATGCCAACGCCCAGGCATTGGCCCTTTGGCGGCGGCCCTGGGCAGCGATGGTGGGTCTGGCTTCGCGGCTCACCGCCGAACCGGCTGAGCGCCAGGGCCGGGCCGAGATGCTGGCCGAGGCCCGCCAGCGCCAGGCCATCGGCGGCTACGGCGGCATCCGCATCGACAGCGACGGCCGCCGCTTCCAGCTGCGCGGCGCCCGCCTCTGGACCCTCTGGGACCGCCACGGCCAGGCCATCGGCCAGGCGGCCAGCTTCAGCGATTGGTGGTGGCTTTGAGGATCTGGGGCCTGAAACGTTGAAGGCTCTCCACAGACTTTGGCGTTGAACTCCAGAAGCCCTGGGCGGGCCCATTCGGTTGTCACGCCACCCCGGTTGGGGAGCCCGAACTGGGGGTGGGAGCGCCGTAAAGCGAGGGTCGGTTCTCGCCCTTCTGGCTTCCAACCAGCCAGGCCACATTGACCGGGCGGCTGACAGGCCGCAGTCGCACCCAACGGATCCAACGCCATGCTGACCCTGCGCCAATCCCGCTACGACCTGCTCAATCGCCTCGAGCAGCAACTGCAAACCGCCGAGCGCATCCCGGCCGCGGAAGTGCTCGATACGGAGACCGGTTTCCGTATCACTTTGGAACTGCCCGGTGTCACCAAAGAGTCCATCGACGTCAAGGCCACCGACCGCAGCCTGGTGATCACTGCCCAGCGTCCAGCCCCAGACCAGGGCGATAACGCTGGGACCGCGCTACTGAGCGAATTGACCTACGGCACCTGGAGCCGCAGCTTCCGCTTCCCGGCTGGGATCAACCGCGAGGGCCTCGAAGCCCACTACCGCGATGGCCTGCTGACCGTCACCGCCCCCAAGGCCCAAACCGCCACCAGCGTGTCGGTGACCGTGGAAGGCTGAGGGGCCGCCTAGGGAGCGACCCCCTGGGCCACCCCAGCCCCATACCGCCCTAACCAGACCCACACCAGAAGGGGACCCAGCTCCGGCCTGAAGGCCGGAGCTTTTTGTTGTCGATGGAGAGACGGCGCCTAGGCCGCGTCGTCGTGGGCAAAGCGGCTGTAGAGAAAATCGAGGGCCTGGTTACGCAGGTCGTAATAGCGCGGATCCTCCATGATCTCCTCGCGATTGCGGGGCCTTGGGAAGTTGATCTCCAAGATCTCGCCGATCGTGGCAGCGGGACCATTGGTCATCATCACCAAGCGATCGGCGAGGAACAGGGCCTCGTCGATGTCGTGGGTGATCATCAACACCGTGCACTTCTGGGTGTTCCAGATCGTGAGCAGTTCTTCCTGGAGTTCCTCCTTGGTGATCGCATCGAGGGCCCCGAAGGGTTCATCGAGGATCAGCACCTCCGGCCGTATGGCGAGGGCCCGGGCGATGGCCACCCGCTGTTTCATGCCACCGGAGAGCTGCAGAATCTTCTTGTCGGCCGCCTCGGTGAGGCCCACCATGGCGAGGTGCTCGCGGGTGATCTCCCGCTTCTCCCGCTCGGGCAGGTTCGGCTTGACCGAATCGATCGCCAAATACACGTTCTCGTAGGCGGTGAACCAGGGCAGGAGGGCATACCCCTGGAACACCACCATGCGATCGGGGCCCGGCTTGGTGATCGGGGTGCCGTGCAGCACCACCCGACCCTCGGTAGGGGTGGCGAAACCGGACACCAGATTCAGCAGGGTGGACTTGCCGCAACCGGAGTGACCGATCACGCACATGAACTCCCCTTGGTTCACCCCCATGGTGATCGGATCAAGCACGGGGTAGGGGCCCTTGGCGGTTGGGTAGACCTTGGTGACCCCTTCGAAGCGCAGAAAGGCCTCTGCGGAGGGGCGCGGTGGGCCGTCTGTGGGGCTATGGAGCAGGGTGGGGGGGGCCATGGCGGTAGGGGAACGGCGGGAAAACGGAGTGAAGGGGAAAGGCGTTTGATCAGAGGGCTCAGATCGGTTGCATCAGCTCCGACGGGGTGGCGCCAGGGGAATCTCGGCGATGCTGAAATCGCGCTTGATCGACTGCTCGTTGAGGTAGCCAATCGGGTCTTCAGCGTTGAAGACCTTGCCATCGAACAGCTCGATACCCTGGCGTTGATAGCTGATCGCGTCCAGACCCAGCTCCCGGGCAGCGGTGCTGAACACCCCCACCTGGCAGACGCGTTCGAGGATCTCCACCCAATTGCGCGGCAGCGGGATGTCACCCCAGCGGGCCATCTGGGTCATCATCCAGAGGTGCTCCGTTCGGCTGGGCCGGTTCAACCCCTCCCCGAAGAAGAGGTGGTGGGGCACCGCCGCTTCGCTCTCTGGGCCGGCGCGATCCACCTCGGGGCTGGCTTCGCTGAAGCGGATCAGCTCGGGTTTGATTCCCAGGTAGCGGCGATCGCTGAGCAGCTGGCTCAGCTCGCCCCAGTGGGCCGGATCGGCGCAGTACTGACAGGCCTCCAACAACGCCTTGGTCAAGGCGATGTGCGTGTTGGGATAGGTGATCGCCCAGTCTTCGCGCACGCCCAGCACCTTGCCGGGGTGGCCAGGCCAGATCGCCAGGTCGCCCGCCACCGCAATCCCGTGGCCGTCACGGATGGCCCGGTCGAGCCAGGGGGCACCAACGCAATAGCCATCGATGCTGCCGTCCTTGAGGTCGGCGAGCATCTGGGCCGGCGGTAGGGCCTGCAGGTGCACGTCCTTGTCGGGGTCGATACCGTTGGCCGCCAGCCAGTAGCGCAGCAGCAGGTTATGCATCGAGGCCTGGTGCACGATCCCCATGGTGTGGGGGTCGCGCCCATGGCTTTTGAGGTAGGCGCGGTAGTCCTCCACCGTGCGCACCCCCTGCTCCGCCAGCCGGCGACCCAGGGTGATGCCGTTGCCGTTGCGGCTGAGGGTGAGCGAGGTGACGATCGGCAGGGGAGCACCGCCATGGCCACCGGCCGTCATCCAGGTGGGCATTCCCGCCGGCATCAGCGAAGCGTCAAGGGTGCCGTCCACCAGGCCGTCGACGATGCCGCGCCAGGTGGTTTCACGGATCAGACTCACCTCATCGAGGCCATGCTTGGCGAACAGGCCATGGGCTTCGGCCACCGCCAGCGGAGCACTGGCGGCCAGGGGCAGGAAGCCCAAATCCAGGTTCACCTTCTCCAGGCCATGGCGGGCCACGGTGGCGTGGGGCCGGGCGCGCCACTGCTTCACCCGCTTCTGGCGGTTGAGGAAGTAGATGATCTCCGAGCGCAGGCTGTAGTAGCTGGGGTGGTGCACCACCTCCAGCCGTTGCCGTGGCCGGGGGATGTCCACCTCGAGGATGCCGCCGATGACCGAGCCCGGCCCGTTGGTGAGCATCACGATGCGGTCGGAGAGCAGCACCGCCTCGTCCACTTCGTGGGTGACCATCACGGCGGTGAGTTCGTGCTCGTTGCAGATCTGCATCAACTTCTCCTGCAGATTGCCCCGGGTGAGGGCATCGAGCGCCCCGAAGGGTTCATCGAGCAGCAGCAGCTTGGGGCGGATCGCCAGGGCACGGGCGATCGCCACCCGCTGACGCATGCCTCCAGAAAGCTGCTGGGGCAACTTGTCGGCGGCAGGGCCCAGGCCGACCATGTCGAGGTGTTCCTGCACCAGCCCATCGCGCTCGGCGCGGGGCAAATCACCCATCACCTCGTCGATCGCCAGGGCCACGTTCTCGCGCACCGTGAGCCAGGGCAGCAGCGAGTAGTTCTGAAACACCACCATCTTGTCGGGACCGGGCCGCTTGATGGTTTCGCCATCGAGCAGCACGGTGCCTTCGCTGGGCAGGTCAAGGCCGGCGATCATGTTGAGCAAGGTGGACTTGCCGCAACCGGAGTGGCCGATCAGGGAAATGAATTCCCCCTTGCGAATTTGCAGATCAATGCCCTGAAGGGCCAGATAGGTGCCGCCGCCGCGGAGATCGAAACTCTTGTCGATCGATTGAACATCTACCAGTGCGGTCATCGTTGGGACTCCTGGGGTAGGGGGGAAGCAGCTGAAGGGGAACAGGAGGCCATCACTGGCCAGGGGAGATGCGGGTCTGCAGCCAGGCCATGAGGCGATCGAGGATCAGACCGATGGCGCCGATCCAGATCACGCCGAGCACGATCTCGCCCACGTAGTTCTGCTGGTAGGCATCCCAGATGAAGAAGCCGATGCCAAGGGTGCCGGGCATCACGATCTCGGCGGCAATGATCGCCAGCCAGGCCAGGCCAATGGAGATGCGCAGGCCGGTGAAGATGTAAGGGAGGGCCGATGGAATCAGCACCTTGGTGAAGAAACGTCGGCTCGACATCTGCAGCACCAACGCCACATTGCGGTAGTCCTGGGGGATCTGGCGCACCCCTTCAGCGGTGTTGATCAGAATCGGCCAGATCGCCGTGATGAAGATGACGAAGATGGCGGCGGGCTGGTTTTTCTGGAACAACACCAGGGCGATCGGCACCCAGGCCAGGGGCGCCACCATGCGCAGGAACTGGAACAGGGGATCGAAGGCGCGGTTGATGGTGGGCTTGAGACCGATCGTGATGCCCACGGCAATGCCCACCAGGGCGGCAAGGGTGTAGCCCTGGGCCACCCGGCTGAGGCTGGCCAGGGTTTGCCAGAACAGACCTTTGTCGAGGCCGCCCCGGTCATAGAAGGGATAGAGAATCAGGGTCCTAGTGCGCTCTTCGGTGAGCAGGCTGGACGGTGCCGGCAGGGCAATCGCCCCACTGATCGAGAGCAGCTGCCAGAGCAGCAGGAAGCCACCGGTGCCCAGCAGTGGTGGCAGCCAGCTGGCGGAGCTGCGGGTCAGCCAGCCCAGGGGACTCGCGTTGGAACCCTTACGGGGGGAGGGAACGGGAACCATGAAAGGAAACTCCTAGAAAAGAATGGGAAACAGATGGCGGAAGAGAAGAACTCAGGGGCGCTGGATTTGAGCCCGGGCCCGGGGCGTCATTTCTTGATCGTCTGGCCGTCGAGGTAGGCCTTGGGATTGGCCGGGTCGTAGACGACGCCATCGAAGAAGGTTTCTTTGCCGCGGCTGGAAGCGGTGGGAATCTCGGAAGCGGGAAGGCCCAGTTCCCTGGCCGCCTGGATCCAGAGATCCTCGCGGGTCCCCTTGTCGTTAATCGCCTGGGCCTGCTCGACCGTGTCGATCACCCCCGGATAAAATTTCCACCGAATCGACTCCAGCAGGAACCAGAGGGTGAGGCTCTTGTAGGGGTAGGAGATCACACCCCGATCACTCGCCCAATAGAGCGGTCCCATGGCTGGGTCGGTTTCCGGCTTCATCTGGGCGCCCAGCTTGTACTGGCCCATGAGCGCCTCCTCCAGCACCGGCACTGGGACGTTGAACCACTTGCGGGAGCTGAGGAGTCTCGCCACCTCAGATCGGTTCTCGGGCTTATCCATCCACCGCTGGGCTTCGATCAGGCCCTTGAGCAGCGCCACTGTGGCCTTGGGGTGCTTGTCTACCCAGTCGGCCCGGACGGCCAGGTATTCCTCGGGGTGGGACTTCCAGATCTGGGCGGTGATCGCCGGCAGGTAGCCGATCTTGTCCTTGACGATGCGCGTGGGCCAGGGATCGCCGGTGGAGAAGGCCTGCATGGAGCCGTTGCGCATACCCTGCAGGGTCTCGGTGGCGGGAACGGTCAATAGTTCCACCTGCTTGTCGGGATCCACGCCGCCCGCCGCCAGCCAATAACGGATCCAGATCTCCTGGTTGGCCTTGGGGAAGGTGTAGGAGGCCTTGAACTTGCTGCCCGTCTTCTGGGCAAACGAATCGAAGAAGCCCGGCGAGGTCTTCTTGAGATCGACGCTGAGGTTGCCATCCTTGACGCCATTGGCGGCGGCGATGCCGTTGCCCTGGCTCATCAGCATCGCCAGCACCACCATTGGCACCTTCTTGCCATCGGTGATCGCACCTTCGCTGATCATCTGGGGCATCGGCATCTGCCATTGGCCGCCGTCGATGCCGCCGCCGGCGGAACCAAGCACCACGTTGTCGCGGGCGGAGGGCCAGCTGGCCTGCTTGGTGAGGTTCACCTCCAGGCCATGCTTGGCAAAGAAGCCCTTCTCCACCGCCACCACGAGCGGAGCCGCCTCGAGGATGGGGATGAAGCCGAGGCTGATGGTCCTGGTTTCGAGCTTGGCGGCAGCGCCATTGGCGGCGACCGGAGCCCGGGCGCTGCTGCCGCCAGGATCGGGCGGATTGCCAAGGCAGCCAGCCAGAAGAGAGGAGCCGACCATGGCGCTGCCAAGGAGGGCGACAAAGCGACGACGGGTTGTCATTGAATTGAGATAGGGAGAACGGAATTCGGAGCAGGAGAGAAAGAGAACGACAGAACTTGTCGCTCAAAAGCATCATTTTGTCGGCAAAACAAGCTCCCTTAGGCAGGCTCGCCAAGGCGGAACATCCTTGGCCCCAGCTGGGGGTCTAGAGATGAAACATTGGATACCGTTGCCGGTCGAGAAACGGTAAAGGCTGGGGAATGGGGTTGGGTGGGGTGGTGATGCAGCATTGCGGATGGGACCGATAAGCCGGCGCTATCAGTGGCCATGGCTGGCCCAATTCCCCGGTTAATTGCCGCAGAACAGGCCCTAATCCGCTGGCAAGGGCCATTTCTCCGAGGCCCTAATCCACCAGGATCAACACACCCTCGCCGCCAGGAATGGGCTGGCAGGGGCACCCCAGACCAGATCCCACAGGGCTGGGGCCCTAGCACTTGCGCCCCATTCCCTGGCGGCGATTGCTGCCGAGGAGCCCATCCCTAGACCCTTCAGCAGCAACGATCATGGTCATTAGCGCCGGTGATTCATCAACTAGGCGACCAATCCGCAGCCAGGCCTAGGGCCCTACCTATCCTTTGGAGAGGTGGTTATTGGCTCCATGGCGAGCTCAGGCCAAACTGCTGACGGCCGTTCTGACGGTGCCAACCCATGGGCCCCGCTCCAGCCGCCCGGACGGCCCGTCAGCCTGGCCACCTGCCATGGCAAGGAGCGCGCCATGGCCCGTCCCTTCCGCCTCGCCTTAGGGATGAACCTGGTGGTGGCTGAAGCCTTCGACACCGACAGCCTCGGCAGCTTCAGTGGCGAGATTCCCCGGCCCAGTGATGGGCCCACCACCTGCCGGCTCAAGGCTGAAGCCGGCATGGTGGCGACCGGCCTGGGCCTGGGGCTAGCAAGTGAGGGTAGCTTTGGACCCCATCCCGCCATCCCCTTTCTGCCCGTCGGCCAGGAGTGGATGACCTTCATCGACCGGGACCAGGGCCTGGTCATCTGCGAGCAGCTGCTGGCGCGCCGCACCAACTTCAACCATTGCTGCGTCAGCGCGGACACAGCCATGGCCCCCTGGCTTGAACAGGTTGGCTTTCCCTCCCATGCCCTGATCGTGCGCCCCAATCAGGGGGCCGGCTCCATCGGGGTTCGCAAAGGTCTTCAAACGGCCTCAGGCCTGCAAACCGCCATTGCCGAGGCCTGTCACGCCTCCGCCGATGGCCTGGCCCTGGTGGAAACCGACATGCGCGCCCACCTCAACCCCACCCGCATGGCCACCATCCGGGAGCTGGCCTTCCGCCTCGTGCGCCGGATCGCCCGGGCCTGCCCCGCCTGCGGCAGCCCAGGCTGGGGACGGGTTGAGCTGCGGCTGGGGTTGCCCTGCCGCTGGTGTGGCCAGGCCACCGAGCTGGTTGAGGCGGAAGTCTTCGGCTGCGTTCGCTGTGACCATCGCCAGGACCTGCCGCGGCGTGATGGCCTCCAAGCCGCCGATCCTGGGCACTGTTTGTTCTGCAATCCCTAAACAAGTCCCGCGGGCCCGGGTCCCTGGGACCACGCAGCACCTAAGGAGCGCTTAACCCAAACCCTTGCCCCAAGTCCTTAGCCAAACCCATTCTCCAAAGCCATCGGGCCGATCAGCAGAGCCAATCGATCGCCCAGCCAGGCCGGTTGGGACCGTTCTTAACGTGGGGGTCTCCAGAGTCACCCCCTGCAGAGGCCCCTGCCCATGACCCCCGTGGCCCCCACCTCCGCCGCCAGCACCGCCACCAACGAAATCGGTGGGCCCAGCGCGCCCCGGCTCAGCCTGCAAAGCGAAGGGATCGGAGCCGACACCAGCACGATCCGCTCGCTCGACTGGGACCGCAGCCGCTTTGACATTGAATTCGGCCTGCGCAACGGCACCACCTACAACGCCTTCCTAGTGCGGGGCGAACGCACGGCCCTTATCGATACCTCCCACGCCAAATTCCGCGACAGCTGGATCCCCCTACTCGAGGGCCAGATTGATCCAAAAGAGATCGATTATTTAATCGTGTCCCACACCGAGCCGGACCACTCCGGCCTGATCGGTGACCTGATCGAGCGCAATCCTGAAATTGAGATCGTTGCGTCCAAAGTAGCGATCCAGTTCCTCGAAGATCAGGTGCATCGGCCCTTCAAAAGCCGGGCTGTGAAAAGTGGCGAAACCCTGGAGCTGGGCACGAACCCCACCAGCGGCATCGAGCACCGCTTTGAATTCCTCAGCGCCCCCAACCTGCACTGGCCCGACACGATCTTCTCGTTTGACCACGGCACGGGCATCCTCTACACCTGCGATGCCTTCGGTCTGCACTACTGCAGCGAAGAGGTTTTTGATAGCGACCCGGGCGCCATCGCCCCCGATTTCCGCTTCTACTACGACTGCCTGATGGGTCCCAACGCCCGCAGTGTGTTGCAGGCGCTCAAGCGCATGGACAGCCTGCCGGAGATCACCACGATCGCCGTCGGCCATGGCCCCCTGCTGCGCCACCACCTGGGCCTGTGGGTGGAGGACTACCGCGAGTGGAGCAGCCAGCGCAGCCGCGGCGAGACCTATGCCGCCGTTTGCTACTTGAGCCAATACGGCTTCTGTGACCGCCTCAGCCAGGCGATCGCCCGCGGCATCGGCAAGGCCGAAGCCCAGGTGCAACTGGTGGACCTGCGGGCCACCGACCCCCAGGAGCTGGCGGCCCTGATCGGCGAGGCCAGCGCCGTGGTGGTGCCCACCTGGCCCGCCCAGCCCGACGCCGACCTCCAGACCGCCATCGGCACCCTGCTGGCCAGCCTGCAAGCCAAGCAATGGGTGGCCTGCTACGACGCCTTTGGTGGCAACGACGTGCCGATCGACACCGTGGCCGACCAGTTGCGCAGCCTGGGCCAGAAGGAGGCCTTTGACTCCCTGCGGATCCGCCAGGTGCCCCAGGGCGGGGACTACCAGCGCTGCGAAGAGGCCGGCACCGACCTGGGCCAACTGCTCACCAAGGCCAAAACGATCGCGGCCATGAAAAGCCTTGATGGCGACCTGGATCGGGCCCTGGGCCGCCTCTCGGGGGGGCTCTACGTGGTGACCGCGCGCCAGAGCGAGGGGGACACCGCCCGCAGCAGCGCCATGGTGGCCAGCTGGGTGAGCCAGGCCAGCTTCGACCCACCCGGGATCATGGTGGCCGTGGCCAAGGACCGGGCGATCGAGGCCCTAATGCAGGTCGGCGACCGGTTCGTGCTCAACATCCTGCGGGACGACAACCACCAGCCGCTGCTGCGCCATTTCCTGCGCCGCTTCCCCCCCGGCGCCGACCGGTTCGCCGGCATCAACACCCTCGATGGCGTCGCCGCCGGCGGCCCCGTGCTCGGCGATGCCCTGGCGTTTCTGGGTTGCCGCGTCTCCCAGCGGCTCGAAGGTCCCGACCACTGGATCATCTACGCCGAAGTCGAGGAGGGCAACGTGGCCGACAGCGAAGCCAGCACCGCCCGCCACCACCGCAAAGTGGGGAACCACTACTGATGACCAGCTCCCCTGCCACCAGTGCTCCTGCTGCGGGCGCCCCTCTCTCCAGCACCCCTCTCCCCAGCACCCCTGCCTCCAGCGCCCCAGCCACCAGCGCCGATCGGCGCGTGATCGTGCTGCCGCTGGAGCCTGGCCTGGTCTGCCTGCGCGGCCTCAGTCCCAAACGGCTGCGCTTTGAGGTGGAATACGGGCTGGAGCGGGGCACCAGCGCCAACGCCTTTTTGTTTGAGGGTGGCACCGGTGCCAGCGGCCAGGCCGTGCCGCCCGTGTTGGTCCACCCCCTCGGGGCCTCCTTCGCCGCCCCCTTCCTGGCCGAGCTGGAGCAGCGCCTGGCACCGGATGCCGCCTTGAAGGTGGTGGTGGGCCACGTCAACCCTAACCGGGTGGAGCTGTTGCGCCAGCTGGCGGCCCGCTGGCCAGCCCTGATGTTGGTGGCCTCCAATGCCGGCGCCCGCCTGCTGGAGGATCTCTGGGGCCAGGTGAAACCCCAGGCCCCGGGCAGCACGCCAACGGCAGAAGCGGCGCCGGCGATCCCGCCCCTACCGCCCATCGATGTGGTCAAACAGGAGGTGAGCCGGCCCCTGGCCGGCAGCTACCGGCTGCACCTGATCCCCGCGCCCTCACCCCGCTGGCCCGGGGCCCTGCTGGCCTTTGAAGAGAGCACGGGCCTACTGATGAGTGGCAAGTTCTTCGCCGCCCACCTCTGCAGCCCCGACTGGGCCGAAGCCAACCGCAGTAGCAACGAAGAAGACCGCCGCTACTTCTACGACTGCCTGATGGCCCCGATGGCCCGCCAGGTGGATACCGTGCTCGACCGGCTCGATGACCTGCCGATCCGCACGATCGCCCCGGGCCATGGCCCGGCCATCGCCGAGAGCTGGCGCAGTTTGCTGCTGGAGTACCGCCGCTGGGGCGAACCCCAGGAGCGGGCCCGCCTGTCGGTGGCGCTGCTCTTCGCCAGCGCCTATGGCAACACGGCCGCCATCGCCGATGCGATCGCCCGCGGCATCGCCGGCACCGGCGTGCGGGTGGAGAGCATCAACTGTGAATTCGCCCCGGCCGACCAGCTGATTGGAGCAATCCAGTCCTGCGATGCGGTGCTAATCGGCTCACCCACCCTGGGCGGCCATGCACCAACACCGATCGTCTCAGCCCTGGGCACCCTGCTGGCCGAAGGCGACCGGGCCAAACCGGTGGGAGTGTTCGGCAGCTTCGGTTGGAGCGGCGAAGCCCTCGACCTGCTCGAAGGCAAGTTGCGCGATGGCGGCTTTCGCTTCGCCTTCGAGCCGATCAAGGTGAAATTCAGCCCCGACCCGCAGACGCTCAAAGCCTGTGAGGAAACGGGCACGGCCCTGGGCCGCCAGCTCCAGACCCAGCAACGCAAAACCCAGCGTCGCAGCGCTAGTGGCGGCCTGAGCGAAAGCCGCAGCAACCCGGCGATCCAGGCGCTCGGCCGGGTGGTAGGCCCCCTATGCGTGCTCACCACCGTCAAAGGGCAGGGCGAGGCCCAACTCAGCGGCGCCATGGTGGCCAGCTGGGTGAGCCAGGCCAGCTTCAACCCGCCGGGGGTGATGGTGGCCGTGGCCAAGGATCGGGCCGTCCAGACCCTGCTCCATGGCGGCGACCAGTTCGCCTTGAACGTGCTGGCCGAGGGGCGCGAAACCGGGCCGATGCGCCAGTTTCTCCAGCCCTTCACCCCGGGCGCCGACCGCTTCGCCGGCCTGGCGCTAGACCACAGCCCCAGCGGCCAGCCGATCCTCGCGGATGCCCTGGCCTGGCTGGAGGCGCGGGTGACCCAGCGGATGGAATGCGGCGACCACTGGCTGATCGTGGCTGAAGTCACCCATGGCGCCCTGCTCGATGCCCTCGGCACCACCGCCATGCACCAACGGCGCAGTGGCGGCAACTATTGAGGCCAAAACTGACGCCAAAACCCAAAAAGCCCCCAAGGATGGCCTTGGGGGCTTTTTCATTCGAGCCTGAACGCTGGGAGCGCCTGGGGGAAGGGGCCCCCTTGAGGAGAAGAGCCGCGGCCTAGGCAGCCTGGGGCGGAGGTGGGGTGGGGCCGCCATTAACCTGGAAGGGCAGCACCAGCGTGGCCCAGCGCTCGGGGCGCTGGGGGCGGCGGCGGCGGGGCTGGCGCACGCCAAAGGGCACCCGGATCACGTTGGTGCCTTCCACCCGCATGGTATTGCCCACGCTGGTCGAATGGCTGAGGGAGCCGATGCCGGGGGGAAGGGTGACCTCCTTGCCAGCAAACCGGTTGGGGAATTGGCCGTTGTCGTCGTTGGTCATGAGCCCAAGGCCAGCAAACCTGCCGGTGATTGCGACAGAACGAATAAAGGGAGCAAGGCAAGCATCGAACCGAATGTCTTACGGGCCTTGTTGAAGCGAATGTACCGCCCTCAGGGGCTAGCAGCCAGGGGTCCCGGCCCCGTTGACCGCCGCCTGACAGTAACGGCTGACACAACCAGCACCCAATCAATGGCCCCTGACGCTTAAGCCGTGGCCGTCAAAGACGGTTCCAGCCCGGCCAACTCCTCCACCGAAGGGCAGGTGCAGATCAGGTGGCGATCGCCATAGGCATTGTCGATGCGGGCCACGGCCGGCCAGAGCTTGTCCTGCCGTTGGCGCTCCCCGGCCGGGAAGGCGGCCAATTGGCGGCCATAGGGGCGCTCCCAGCTCTCGGCGGTGACGGCCGCCAGGGTGTGGGGGGCGCGCTTGAGCGGGTTATCGGCCGGATCGCTGGCACCGGCCTCGATCGCCGCCGCCTCGGCCCGGATCGCCACCATGGCGTCACAAAAACGGCCAATCTCGACCAGGGATTCGCTTTCGGTGGGCTCCACCATCACCGTGCCCGCCACCGGCCAGCTCACGGTGGGCGCGTGGAAGCCGTAGTCCATGAGCCGTTTGGCCAGGTCCTCGACCTCCAGGCCGCAACTGCGTTTGAGCGGCCGCAGGTCGAGGATGCATTCATGGGCCACCCGACCGCCGGCACCGCGATAGAGCACGGGGTAATGGGGATCGAGCCGTTCGGCGATCCAGTTGGCCGAAAGCAGGGCCACGGCACTGGCCTGGCGCAGGCCGGCGCCCCCCATCATGCGGATGTACATCCAGCTGATCGGCAGGATGCTGGCGCTACCCCAGGGGGCCCCGCTCACCGGCCCGATCGCCTGGTCGCCGCCGCAGGCCACCAGGGGATGGCCGGGCAGGAAGGGCACCAGGTGGGCCGCCACCGCGATCGGTCCCACCCCCGGACCGCCGCCGCCATGGGGAATGCAGAAGGTCTTGTGCAGGTTGAGATGGCAAACATCGGCGCCGAAGCGGCCCGGCTTGCACAGGCCCACCTGGGCATTGAGGTTGGCACCATCGAGGTAGACCTGGCCGCCGTGGCGATGCACCAGGGCACAGATGGCGTGGATTGCCGTTTCAAACACCCCGTGGGTGGATGGATAGGTGACCATCAGGGCGGCCAGCTCGCCGGCATGGGTGCTGGCCTTGGCCTCCAGGTCGGCCAGATCGATGTTGCCGGCGTCATCGCAGGCCACGGGCACCACCTGCAGACCGGCCATTACGGCGCTGGCTGGATTGGTGCCGTGGGCGCTGGTGGGGATTAGGCAGATGCGGCGGTGCTGGTCGCCGCGGCTGTGGTGCCAGGCGCGGATCACCAGCAGGCCCGCCAACTCCCCCTGGGAGCCGGCATTGGGTTGCAGCGACACCCCGGCAAAGCCGGTGATCGCCGCCAACCAGGCCTCGAGGTCGGCCAGCAGACGCCGGTAACCGCTGGTCTGGGCCTCGGGGGCAAAGGGATGGAGCGCCGCAAAGGCCGGCCAGCTCACGGGCGCCAGTTCGGCCGCCCCGTTGAGCTTCATCGTGCAGCTACCGAGCGGGATCATGGCGTGCACCAGCGAAAAATCGCGGCTCACCAGGCGCTGGATGTAACGCAGCAGCTCGGTTTCGCTGCGGTGGTTGTGGAACACGGCCTGGGCCAGCCAGCGCCCCTGGCGCCGGGGCACGGCCGCCCCCCAAAGCGCCTGCTCAGGGGCGGCGGCCAGACCTTTGGCCGCCAGCCCAACCTGGACCCGGGCCAGTAGCTCGCCCGCCCCGGGGCAGGGCTGGCCAGGGCCGGCCAGGGCGGACAGCAGGCGCTGGAGCTCGGCCCCGTCGCTGAGTTCATCAAGGCTGATGCCGAAGGCCTGGGGCTCCGCCACCCCGGGGCCGCTGCCGGGGTCCGGTGCCAGGCCCGAGGCCCTACCGGAGCCAGGTCGCAGGTTGAACCCGGCGGCTTCCGCGGCCTGGATCAACGCCGCGGCCCGGGGCGTAGCGACCGTGAGGGTGTCGAAACCCGGGCCGGGCTGGGGCTCCAGCCCCAGGTCGGCCAGCCCCAGGGCCAGGGCCTGGCGCAAAAGCAGCAGCCGGCGGGCGATCGCCGCCAGACCCTCGGGGCCGTGGTGCACCGCATAGAAGCCGGCGATCACCGCCAGGAGCACCTGGGCGGTACAGATGTTGCTGGTGGCCTTGTCGCGACGGATGTGTTGCTCGCGGGTCTGCAGGGCCAGGCGCAGGGCTGGCCGGCCCTCGGCATCAAGGGATTGGCCGACCAGGCGGCCGGGGATCTGGCGCTTGTGGGCCTCGGTGGTGGCGAAGAAGGCGGCATGGGGACCGCCAAACCCCATCGGCACGCCAAAGCGCTGGCTGCTGCCCACGGCGATGTCGGCGCCGAGCTGGCCCACCGGCGCCAGCAACACCTGGGCCAGGGGATCCACCGCCACGGTGACCAGCAGGCCAGCCCCATGGGCGGCCGCGATCACCTCCCTGGGATCCCAAAGGCGGCCACTGGCGCCCGGCAACTGCAGCAGCAGGCCAAAGGCATCCGCCAGGGCCCCATCGGCGGTGGCCTCCCCGGCCCCAGGGCCTGCCAGCAGGGCCGCCGGATCCACCAGCTCCACCGTAATCCCCAGGGGTTCGGCCCGGGTGCGCAGCACCGCCAAGGTCTGGGGGAACACGTCCTGGTCGACCAGATAGCGCCTGGCTTCGCCCCGGTGGGCGCCGCGGCGGAGGGCCATGGCCTCAGCCGCGGCGGTGGCCTCATCAAGCAGGGAGGCATTGGCGATCGGCAGGCCCGTGAGCTCGCTGATCAGGGTCTGGAAATTGAGCAGGGCCTCCAGGCGCCCCTGGGCGATCTCGGCCTGGTAGGGGGTGTAGGCCGTGTACCAGGAAGGGTTTTCGAACACCTGGCGTTGGATCACGGCCGGGGTCGCCGTGCCGTAGTAGCCCAGGCCAATCAGGGAGCGGCGGACCTGGTTGGCGCCCGCCAAGGCGGCCAGGTCGGCCAGGGCCTCGGCCTCGCCGCAGCCCTGGGGCAAACCCTCGGCCGCCAGCCCTGGGGCCAGCAGGATGTCGGCGGGAACCACCTGGGCGACGAACTGCTCGAGATCGGCCACGCCCAGGTCGGCCAGCATGGTTTGGCGCTCGGCCTCGGAGGGGCCGATATGGCGGGCCACAAAGGGGCTAATGGCCGGCTCACCGGGCTCCCGGGCGGCCCCGGAGCCCGCCAGGCCCAACTCAGGATTCGCTGCAGCGTGCGTCAAGGCCCGGCCCCTGGCTAGCGGCGATCCTAAGGAGTTCGGCCGGGTTCCTTAGCCATTCACCCCGGTTAACTGCCCCCAGATGGGGAGCTGGGGGGCGGCCCCCCCTGCGGCTCCAAGGGCGGCTCGGCAGCCCCCGGCTCAATGGCCGGTCACCTTGGCGCCATAGGTGGCGGCATCCATGAGATCGGCCAGCTGGCTGGGATCACTGGGACGCACCAACAGCAGCCAGCCCTCGCCATGGGGGTCGTGCTGCAGTTGCTCCGGGTTGTCGAGCACGGCGCCATTGCGCTCCACCACCGTGCCATCGATCGGCGCGTAGACCTCCTCCACCGCCTTGACCGACTCGACCGTGCCGAAGCTGGTGCCCCGGCCCAGGGCACTGCCGGGCTCGGGCAGCTCCACAAAGACGATGTCGCCCAGCTGTTCCACGGCAAAGGCCGTGATCCCCAGCCGCAGCAGCTCCCCCTCGGGGCGCAGGTATTCGTGGCTATCGGCGTAGCGGCCGTCATCGGGAAAACCGGCGCTGGAAGAACTCAGGGCCATGGGCCAGCCGGGGCGATCAGGAGGTTGGTGCCAGTCTGCCTGCAGCCCCTAAGTCCCGCAGGGCCCGCTCCAGGGCCAGCTCCACGTGGCTGCGGTGGCTGCCACCCTGGGCATAAAGCACGAAGGGCTCGCGCAGGGGCCCATCGGCGGAGAACTCGCTGGTGCTGCCATCGATGAAGCTGCCCCCCGCCATCACCAGCTCGCTGGCATAGCCGGGCATGGGCGCTGGCACCGGATCGAGGTAGGAGCCCACCGGAGAACTGGCCTGGAAGGCCCGGCAAACCAGCTTGAGCCGCTCGGCATCGCCGAGGCGGACCGCCTGGATCACGTCGCTGCGCTCGCCCCCCACGGCCGGGTTGACGCCGTAGCCCAGAGCACTGAACACCGCCGCGGTCAGCTCGGCACCAATCAGGGCCTCACCCACCATCTGGGGCGCCAGAAATAGGCCCTGGAACAACAGGCGATTGAGATCGAAACTGCTGCCCCCTTCGCTGCCGATCCCCGGCGCCGTGAGCCGGCAGCAGGCCTGCTCCACCAGCTCGGCCCGGCCGGCCACGTAGCCGCCACTGGGGGCAATCGTGCCGCCGAGATTTTTGATCAGGGATCCCGCCATCAGGTCGGCTCCCACGGCCGTGGGCTCCTGGTCTTCCACCAATTCGCCATAGCAGTTGTCGACGAAGCAGACGCAGGCCGGCTGCAACGCCTTCACCCGCTCCACCAGCCGGCCAATCCGTGCCACCGAGAGGGATGGTCGCCAGCTGTAACCGCAGCTGCGCTGGATCAGCACCATGCGGGTGGGGGAGACCAGGGCCTCGGCCAGGCCAGCCTCATCAACGCTGCCATCGGCCAACAGGGGCAGCTCGTCGTAATCGATGCCGAACTCCGCCAGGGAGCCCTGGCCGCTGCCACGGACACCAATCACCTCTTCAAGGGTGTCGTAGGGCCGGCCCGTGATCGCCAGCAGCCGGTCGCCGGGGCGCAACACCCCAAAGAGGGCGGCGGTGATCGCATGGGTGCCGCTGACAAATTGCAACCGCACCGCCGCCGCCTCGGCCTGGAGCACCCGGGCGAAGACCCGATCGAGCACCTCCCGGCCCAGGTCGCCATGGCCGTAACCACTGACGGAGGCGAAATGGTGCACCCCGAGGCGTTCGGCGGCGAAGGCCCCAAGCACCCGCGCCAGCCGCGGTTTCACCGCCGCCGTGCGCAGCGTCGCGATCGGGGCGATGCGCTCCTGGGCCTGGGCCACCAGCTCCAGCGCCGTGGGGCTCACCGCTGGGGCCTCGAACTGGGCTGGCCCCTGGGTTGGGCCGCTGCCGTCAGGAGTGGGTGCGGTCATCAAGGGGGCCTGGACACTGGGAGTCATGCTGCCTCGCGGGGATCTCGACCCGGTTAGATTTCGCGGCTGATGCCTTCGCTACCGCCGGCATCCCAGGCCAGTAGTGCGCAGGCCCCCAAGTTCTTGGGTCCGCAGCGGACTAATGCCTGCGCACCCCTTTGGAGATTGTCTTGGTTATTGCCGCTGACGCCGCTGCCGCGCGCCGCACCCCTGGAGCCGGCCCCCAGGACAGTGAAACCGCTGGTTTGACGGCGGCCCAGGAAGCCCGGATGCGGGCCGCCCTGGTCGTGCCCCGCGAGCCCCTTGGCGCCAAGCAGCGCAAAATTAAGGGCGGCACCACCGGTTTCATGCTGGCCATGCATGTGGCCGCTGTCTTTGCCCTGCTACCGCGCTTCTGGAGCTGGCAGGGGGTGGTCGCCCTGGCCCTCCTCTATTGGGTGACGGTGATCGGTGTCACCCTGGGCTTGCACCGGCTGGTGTCCCACCGCAGCTTCGTGGCGCCCCGCTGGGTGGAGCGGGTGCTGGTGCTGATGGGCGCCCTGGCCTGCCAGAGCGGTCCGATCGAGTGGGTGGGGCTGCACAGGCATCACCACAAGTATTCCGACCAGCCCAATGACCACCACGACGCCGCCCGGGGCCTCTGGTGGGCCCACAGCGAGTGGATGCTCCACGACATCCCGGCCCTCAATGAAATGCACCGCTTCATCGGTGATCTGAGCTCCGACCCCTTTTATGTGTGGCTGGATCGCTGGTTCTTGCTGCTGCAGCTGCCCTTGGGGGCGGCCCTTTATTGGTATGGCAATGCCGCCCAGGTCCATGGCGGCGGGCTCGGCCTGGTGCTCTGGGCGATTCCCCTGCGCCTGGTGATCGTTTATCACGTCACCTGGTTGGTGAATTCGGCCACCCACGCCTTTGGCTACCGCAATTTCAACTGCCCCGACCTTTCTCGCAACTGCTGGTGGGTGGCGATCCTGAGCTTCGGCGAAGGCTGGCATAACAACCACCACGCCCATCCCTCCAGCGCCCGCCATGGCCTGCGCTGGTTTGAGTTCGATATCACCTGGCAGCACATCAGGCTGCTGCGCAAATTTGGCCTGGCCAAACGGATTCGCGAGGCCCGCTACACCGGCTGATTTGATCCCAACTCAGGTGACCAGAGCAAGCCTGATCCGAATTGGTCTGAGCAGTCCTGATTTCAGCTGAATCGCCATCGATCCGCCGGGTAGGGCCTTCAGCCATCCTGAGGCTCAACCTGCAACTCCCGGCGAATCGCCTCCGCCAGGCCATCACGGCCCTCCGCCAAGCCCGACTGCTCCAGCAGCCGGGCTTTTTGACGGAGCAACTCCAAAAACTGGTCGGCCCCCAGCTCCTGCTCGGCGGCCGCCCCCAGGAGGGCCAGGGTGCGCCGCAGGTCGGGCAATTCGGCGTCGAGTTCGGCGGCGGTGAACTCGCGCTGGCCGGCCATCACCTCGGCAAAACGCTCGCGGCGCTGGCGCTTCTCCAGCGGATAGGCCTGCAGCACCGACTCGCGGCACTGGCGCCAGGAGCGGCCGGCCGTGAACAGCTCGGCCAGGGCGGCGCTGAGGCTGGCAGCCTCGGTTTCGGCGATGCGCAGGTCAAAGGCGGCGGGGGGCTGGCGCAGGCCCACGAAGATCTCAAACAGCTCCGTGGGGCCCAGGGGCTGGCCGTCATCGGCACGCAGGGCCAGGGCCGAGGCCTGCAGGGGCGCGAGCAACTCGGGCTGGTCCTGGAGCTGGCTGGCCAGCTCGCCGCCAATCCCGGGCCCATGGCCATTGCCGCCCCCCTGCAGCGCCAATAGGCCATTGAGCCGGCCCAGGGTCAAGAACAGCTCCGGGCCGGGCGAGAGCAACTTGTGGTTGCGCAGCATCGAGAGCTGGGAGTTATGCACCCGGCCCAGGTCGAGGCGCTCGGCCAGGGCCGGCAATACCCGCTGGGACCAGCCATTGCGTTCATGCCACACCCTGATCAGATGGCCGAAGGCCTCCCGCCCCAATTCGAGTTCCTCCCGAAAGCCCATTTGATAAGGATTCGTACTGCTACCATTGTATCGATTCACCTGGAGCAGGCCCATGCCCGCCACCACCGCCCCGCCTATCGCCCCGCACCGCTCTGGCCACCGGGCCGGGGCCCAGATCAGCCCGGCGCCGCGGGCCCATTCCCTGCATATCCCCCGCCGGGGCGAGCCGATCCCCTCGGCGCCAAAGGGCCGGCGCTGGGGCAGCATCCTGTTCATGCTGGCGATCCACGCCCTGGCGGTGGTGGCTCTGTTCCCGCGCTTTTGGAGCCTGCCGGCCGTCGCCAGCCTGCTGGTGCTCTATTGGGTCACCGCCTGCCTGGGCGTGACGATCGGCTACCACCGGCTGCTGAGCCACCGGGCCTTCCGGGTGCCCCGCTGGCTGGAGCGCTTCTTTGCCACCTGCGGCGCCCTCAGCTGCCAGCACGGGCCGATCGACTGGGTGGGGCTCCACCGGCACCACCACAAGTTCTCCGATACGAATGCTGATCACCACAACAGCCACCGTGGCTTCTGGTGGAGCCACATGGGCTGGATGTTCGAGGAGATCCCGGCGATGGCGGCCGTGCCCCGCCTCAGCGGCGACCTGGCCCGCGACCCCTACTACCGCTGGCTGAATAAGGGCTTCCTGCTGCTGCAGCTGCCCCTGGCCGGCCTGCTGTTCTGGATCGGCACGGCCACCGGCGCCGGCGGCTGGGCCCTGGTGCTCTGGGGCATCCCCCTGCGCCTGGTGCTCGTCTACCACTGCACCTGGCTGGTCAATTCCGCCACCCACTGCTGGGGCTACGTCGTGCACCCCAGTGGCGATGGCTCCCGCAACAACCCCTGGGTGGCGGCCCTGACCTTCGGCGAGGGCTGGCACAACACCCACCACGCCTTCCCCCATTCGGCCCGCCATGGCTTCGGCCGCGAAATCGACCTCACCTGGCAACACATCCGACTGATGCGTCGCCTGGGCCTGGCCGACCGGGTGCGGATTCCAACCGGCGCCAACCCTCGCGTACATTGACAAACCGCCCCGACGGCAGCCCGTTCGTTTCGATTCCCATGGCCAAGCGCGTACAAGTGGTCCTGAGCGAGGACGTCCTCAGCCTCGGGAAAGACGGTGACCTGGTGGAGGTGGCCCCCGGTTACGCCCGTAACTTCCTGCTGCCCACCGGCAAGGCCCTGCCCGTCACCCCCGCCGTGCTGCGCCAGGTGGAGCACCGCCGCGCCAAGGAAGCCGAGCGCCAGGCCGCCCTCAAGGCCGAGGCCGTGGCCTTCCGCACCGCCCTCGACACGATCGGCCGCTTCACCGTCAAGAAGCAGACCGGTGGCGACGACGTGCTGTTCGGCACCGTGACCAACGGCGACGTGGCCGAGGCGATCGAAGCCGCCACCAAGAAGGAGCTGGATCGCCGCGACATCATCGTTCCGGAAATCCACCGCACCGGCACCTACAAGGTGCAGGTCAAGCTGCACCCCGAAGTGGTGGCCGAGATCAACCTCGAAGTGGTCAGCCACTGAGCCCAGCTCCCTAGCCCCAGGGTTCGGCCCAGCGCTGATTCCCCAAGCCATGCAGCCCCCGGCTGACCCCAACGCCGTCAGGCCCTCCGGGGACTGGCGGCGTTGCCATAGGCGGGACATTGGGGCATGGTTTAGCCCCTAGGGCCCAGCCAGTCGACCCTGGGCGCCGCCAACCCAACAGGACCCAAGACCAGTTCCCCGCAGGCCAACGCCAAGCACACAACCCATGGTGAGCGTTCCCCTGGCCAACCAGGACCCCTCCGAGGAGGCCCCAGCTAGCGGGCGCAGGGGCTTTGGCCGGGGCCGGGAGCGCGATGGCGCCAGCTTCGAGGCCCTGCCCGATTCGATCCCGCCCCAGAACCTCGAAGCGGAAGAGGCGGTGCTCGGCGGCATCCTGCTCGACCCCGATGCGATCGGCCGGGTGGCCGATGTGTTGCAGCCGGAGGCCTTTTACCTGAACGCCCATCGGGAGATCTACCGCACGGCGGTGATGCTGCACAGCCAGGGCAAACCCACCGACCTCACGGCCATGGCCGCCTGGCTGGCGGACACGGGCCAGCTCGACAAGGTGGGGGGCAGCGGCCGGCTGGTCGAACTGGTGGAGCGCACCCTCTCCACCGCCTCGATCGACCAGGTGGCGCGCCTGGTTATGGACAAATACCTGCGCCGCCAACTGATTCGCTCCGGCAATGAGGTGATTGCCCTCGGCTTTGACCAGAGCAAGCCGATGGATCAAGTGCTCGATGAGGCCGAACAAAAGATCTTTGCGATCAGCCAGGAGAAGCCCAGCCAGGGCCTCACCCCCACCGCCGAAATCCTCACCAGCACCTTCAACGAGATCGAAAGCCGCTCCCTCGGCACCGCCGTGGCCGGCATTCCGGTGAATTTCTACGATCTCGATGCGATCACCCAGGGTCTGCAGCGCAGTGACCTGATCATCGTGGCCGGCCGGCCGGCCATGGGTAAAACCTCGATCGTGCTCAACATCGCCAAAAATGTAGCGCAACTGCACCAGTTGCCGGTTTGTGTGTTCAGCCTGGAGATGAGCAAAGAACAGCTCACCTACCGGCTGCTATCCATGGAAGTGGGCATCGAAAGCGGCCGCTTGCGCACTGGCCGCCTGCAACAGGAGGAATGGCCCCTGCTCGGCCAAGGCATCAACAGCCTCGGCATGCTGCCGCTATTCATTGATGACAAGCCCAATTCCGGCATCCTGGAAATGCGCTCCCTCTGCCGCCGCCTGATGGCGGAACAGGGCAAGGAACTTGGCCTAATCGTGATCGACTACCTGCAGTTGATGGAGGGAACCACCCCCGACAACCGAGTCCAGGAACTCTCCCGCATCACCCGGGGCCTCAAGGGCATGGCGCGCGAACTGAATGTGCCCGTGATTGCCCTTTCCCAGCTGAGCCGCGGCGTCGAATCCCGCACTAACAAACGGCCCATGCTGAGTGACCTGCGGGAATCGGGATCGATCGAGCAGGACGCCGACCTGGTGTTGATGATCTACCGAGATGAGTACTACAACCCGGAGACACCCGATCGTGGCATCACCGAAGTGATCGTTACGAAGCACCGTAACGGCCCGGTGGGCACGGTGAAACTGTTATTCGAACCCCAGTTCACCCGCTTCCGCAATCTGGCGTCTCCCTAAACCGCAGCACCAGCCCTGGTTGCCCCGGGCAGGGGAACCGGCATCTGGCGATCGCCACTCCAGCTGGTCAGGGTTTGGGGATCGCGGTAATGGCGCGGGGTGGAGAGCAGCAAGCGCCAGGCCTCGGCCCCATCGAGCAGCTGGTAGCGCTCCGGGTAATGCTGCTGCAGCAGCCTGCGCACATGGGGGTAATAGCTGGAATTGAGACCGGGGAAAATATGATGTTCGGTGTGATAGGAGAAATTTAGATGCAGCAGATCGAAGATCCTGGGCAACCTCAAGGAGAGGCTATTGGCGAGCGGATCGTTGATTTCCGTGAGCGGGCCCAAAAGATGGTTGGTATAGATATAGGCAATCGCCCCAGCATAACCAATCCATATTGGGATGAAATAGCCCAGTAGCAATTTGAGCGGCTGGCCATCCAACCAAACAATCACTGCGGCGTGCAGACCCACGATCGCAAGCAGCTCGAAGCCGATCACAAGCCGCTCCTTTTGGCTGACGCGAAAGGAGGCCGGCGTGAAATTGGGCGCCCCATCGTTGAACAGCACGACCGAAGCGATCGTGCGCAGGTTATGGACCCCCCAGGCACTGGCCAGGCCCACCACCAGCCAGAGGGGCCGGACCGTGTCGGAGGGGGTAAACAGGTGTTGGATCCGCTTGCCCCAGGTGGCCGGCTGGGATTCGAGATAACTGCGATCGGGATCCCTCAGGCTGTTGGTGTGGCTGTGGTGCTCGCGGTTGTGGACCGCGTGCCAGAGGGTCGGCGGCATCCAGAGCAGGGCCAGGCCCAGCAGGCCGACGGCCTGGCGCCAGCCGCGACCGCGCAGGGAGCTGCCATGCAACAAATCGTGGGTGGCGAACAGCAGCACGATCACGCTGTTGCCCATCACCAGGGCGAAGGGGAGGAAGGCCAGGGGCCAGAAGCCCGGCCACCGGTCCAGCTGGTCGGCCATGGCCCAGCCCAAGCCCAGGATCGCCAGGTTGATCAACACCAACAGGAGCCGGTTGGGGTCGGTTTGAAAGGCCCCCGGCGGCAGCAGCGGCCGCAACTGGCGCGCGTAACTGGCCGCTGACTGGTAGGGGGCGTCGCCCTCGGTCGCTGCAGTCGAACGATCGGGAGCCTGGGCCCGGGCCCCGGGCGAAGTCGGGAGGGCGATGGTGCTGCGGCTATGGGGCATGGGAGCAGCATGGCGCCCGCAGCTCAAGAGCTGCGGGCGTTCTGCCGTTCAGGACTGCAGAACTTGGCGGTAAACTCCCACTATCTGCCCCATTCCCCTTCGGCCCAGGGATCTGGAGGCCCAGGGCCCGCGACCCGGTGCCAACGGGCCAGGTGCAAGCCCCCTCCCATCCGGGGCGCCCCAAGGGCCGCAATTGGCTAGTCCGAAGCCAGCGTCCACCTCCCCAGCCCATGAGCGCCCCCAGTCCCGCCAGCGAATCCTTCGACCTGATCGTCGTGGGGGGCGGCCATGCGGGCTGCGAAGCGGCCCTAGCAGCGGCCCGGCTGGGATTGTCGACGGCCCTGTTCAGCCTCAACCTCGATCGCATCGCCTGGCAGCCCTGCAACCCGGCCGTGGGCGGTCCGGCCAAGAGCCAACTGGTGCATGAGGTGGATGCCCTGGGCGGCGTGATCGGCCGGCTCGCCGATGCCACCGCCCTGCAGAAACGGGTGCTCAATGCCAGCCGCGGCCCGGCCGTCTGGGCCCTACGCGCCCAGACCGACAAACGCCAGTACGCCCGTCAGATGCTGCAACTGCTGCAGCACACCCCCAACCTCGCCCTGCGCGAGGCGATGGTGACCGGCCTGGAGACCGCCGGCAGCGCCGAGAACGGGGACCTGCGGATCACCGGCGTGCGCACCTACTTCGGCAGCATCTACGCCGCCCAGGCCGTGATCCTCACCACCGGCACCTTCCTAGGGGGCCAGATCTGGGTGGGCAACCAGTCGATGGCGGCGGGCCGGGCCGGAGAACAGGCGGCCGAAGGGTTAAGCGAGGCCCTGGTGGGCCTGGGCTTCCGCCTCGATCGGCTCAAAACCGGCACTCCAGCCCGGGTTGATCGCCGCAGCGTCGCCCTCGACCAGCTGGAAGAGCAGCCCAGCGATGCGGCCGATCGCTTCTTTTCGTTTGATCCCGCCGCCTGGGTGAGCGGCGAGCAGATGGCTTGCCACATCACCCGCACCACGGCCGCCACCCACCAGCTAATCCGCGACAACCTCCATCTCACGCCGATCTATGGCGGCTTCATCGACAGCAAGGGCCCCCGCTACTGCCCCTCGATCGAGGACAAGATCGTGCGCTTCGCCGATAAGGACAGCCACCAGATCTTCCTCGAGCCGGAAGGCCGCGACACCCCGGAGCTCTACATCCAGGGCTTCTCCACCGGCCTGCCGGAACGGTTGCAACTGGAATTGCTGCGCACCCTGCCGGGGCTGGAGCACTGCGTGATGCTGCGGCCCGCCTACGCCGTCGACTACGACGTGCTGCCTGCCACCCAGCTACTGCCCTCCCTGATGACCAAGCGGGTGGCTGGGCTGTTTACGGCCGGCCAGCTCAATGGCACCACTGGCTACGAAGAAGCGGCCGCCCAGGGCCTGGTGGCGGGCCTCAATGCCGCGCGCCACCTCGGCGGCCAGGCGCCGGTGCACTTCCCGCGGGAAGGCAGCTACATCGGCACCATGATTGACGACCTGGTGACCAAGGACCTGCGCGAGCCCTACCGGGTGCTGACCAGCCGCAGCGAATACCGGCTGGTGCTGCGGGGCGACAACGCCGACCAGCGCCTCACGCCCCTGGGCCGGGAGCTGGGCTTGGTGGATGACCGGCGCTGGCAGATTTTTACGGAGAAGTTGGCGGCGATCGCAACGGAAACCCGGCGCCTGGAAACGGTGCGGCTCAAGGCCAGCGATCCGGCGGCGGCGGCGGTGGCGGCCGAAACCGGCGCGCCGATCAAGGGTTCCATCACCCTGGCCGACCTACTGCGCCGCCCCGGCATCCACGCCCGGGACCTGGTGCGCCATGGTCTGGCCGCTGCCGAACTGCCGATCGAGGTGGGCGAAGCCGCCGAAATCACGATCAAATACAGCGGCTACCTGGCCCGCCAGCAACAGCAGATTGATCGCCAGAAAAAACAGGAGCACCGGCCGATTCCCGCCGATATCGATTACGCCTCCCTGGCCACCCTCTCGCGCGAAGCCCGCGAAAAACTGGCCCTGCGCCAGCCCCTCACCCTGGGCCAGGCCGCCCGCCTGCCCGGCGTCAGTCCGGCGGACATCACAGCTTTGATGCTCTGGCTGGAGCTACAACAGCAGCGCCAACGGGCTGGCCACGGGCCCCAGCCGGAACCTGGCCAAGCTGCTACCCAGGCTGCGGCCGGCTGAAGACAGGCCCGAGTAGCCCGTCCCCATTGGCGCATCCCCACAAGCCCGTGCTCAGTAGCCCGCCCTGGGCCATCAGTCATGCGCCTGGGTAGGGCTGGGGGAGCCAAACCTGGCCGTTGCCGTTAGTCTGTCTCCCAAAACTGGGCCTGCCGTTGGTGACGCGACGTGCCATCAACCCTTCCAGGGCCTTCTGGGAGCTGAAGGCTGAACAGGTGATGGACCGGGTGTTCAGTCACGCTGCCCAGGCCTATCACCATCCCCCCGGACTCCCCCCCCCTAGGGCCGCCGCCAGTGAGCCGATGATCGAGGTGCAGGTGCGGGAAGAACCCTCGCCGGCCCCCGGGGCGTCGCGGCCTGGGGGCCCCTGGCGCGGGGCTTCGTTCTGGACTGGGGGCCCAGCCCGATCGGCCGGGAGCCCGCGGCCGGGCCGCTGGCCCGGATCTGGGCGGTTGTCCGGGCGCTTAGCGACCTGGAACCAGGCCACCCCTCCCCAGCACAAGCTGCTGGCCCTGGGATCCCTGGCAGTGCTGACGGGGTCCGCCTCGCTGGTGTGCTGGCACGGCTGGAACCAGGCCAGCCTCGACCTCCGCCAGGAACGCACCCTCTGGCTGCTGGAACGCCTTAAGGGCCTGGGCACGGCCGATTCCTCGGCAACCCAGGCCTCCGGCGCCAGCCCCCCAGGCTCCAGCAACGCCAAGACCTCCCCCGACCTGGCCGACCCGAAGGACAGCGCGGCTGCAGCTGCCTCAACGGCCAGCGCCCTGCCGCCACCGCCGCCGGATGAACCCTGGATCCAGCAGCTGGCCGAGCTGCCTGGAGCACTACGGCCCGGCCCCAGCCAGCCTGAGGTGCTGAGGGTGCCCGTGGCTGGTCCGCTCAACCGGCCCGCCCCGCCAGCCAGTGGTTCGGCTTCCCCGGCCAGTCCGGCGGGCCGCCAGGCCCAGCCCGCCCAGGGGAGCTCCCCCGAACTGGTGGGGGTGGTGCAGGTAGCGGGACGGCCGGGCTCGGCCATCTTCCAGATGGGCAGCAGCTCCACCAATGCCCTGGTGGGCGAGCTGATCGGCTCCAGCGGCTGGCGCCTGGTTGCCACCGCCGCCGATTCGGCCTTGATCGAGCGGGGCGGCGTGCAACGGCGGATCGCCATCAGCAACGGCTTCTAAGCGGGAGCGCTGCCTAGCCTGAACGGCCCAAAGCGGCCCCTGGCCCTGGCCGGATCAAGGCCCATGACCCCGTCCCCACCCTTACCCTCCAGGCTGCTGAACTCCCCCCGGGTCCTCTGGCAGGCCCCCTTTCAGGAGGTGGTGGCGGCCAGGGCCGGCGAGCAGCTGAGAGGCCCATGGCGCCTGTTGCTCCTAGGCGATGGCAGCCCCACCCGCCACCTGCACCTGCTCACCGGCCTGGCGGTGGACGTGGAGCTGGTCGCCATGGAACCGGAGCCCCTCGCCGGGCCCGGGGCTCCGGCTGAGGTGGCGGAGCTAGCGCCGCCCCTGCTGCGACGCCAGGTGTGGCTGCGTTGCGGCGAGGACTGCCTGGCCTGGGCCGAGAGCTGGTGGAACCAGGAGCAGGCCGAGCGGCACCTGGGCCAGCGCCACCAACCGATTTGGCACAGCCTCACGGCGAACCGGGCCGAGCTCTACCGGGAGGTGGATGGCCTGGCCCAGGTGGACGCCCCCTGGCTGGAGGAGCGGTTTGGCCAGGGAGGCCCCTTCTGGAGCCGCCATTACCGCTTCTTCCGTGGCGGCAAGGAACTGACCGTGATCCGCGAAGTGTTTTCGCCCCAACTGGAGCGCTGGCTGGGCCCGAGCCAGGGCGCCGCCAACTCCCTAAGGGACGGCTGCCGCGGCGGCGCGTCAGGATTGCAACACAACGATTTGCAAACTCTGTAACAGCTCGCCGCCATCGGCCCTTGACAGGTTGTCGCCACCTGGGGCGATGGCCAGCATGAATCGAGATTGCTGCATTCCCATGGAGCTCCCCATCGGCGCCGGCCCTGCCCCCTGGCTCACGCTCACGGGTTTGGGACGCATCTACGGCATCTCAGCGGTCCATTGCGGCCGGCTGCTCAGCGACGCAGGCCTGCGCGATCACGACGGCCAGCCCAGCCGGCGGGCCCTGGACGACAAACTCGCCTACCAGCGCCATCCCCAGCACGGCAGCCGCCATGCCCTCTGGCAGCGCCAGGGCTGCTGCACCATCCTTGAGGCCGGCGGGCTGGTGCCGATGCAGCACACCACCCTGGTGGAGCAATGGGTGGCCCTGCTCTCGGCCCTCGATGCCGGCTCCCCTTCGATCAGCACCTCCGCCGCCCAAATGGCCGACGACATGCCCCGGGAGCTGGTGGAGCCGGTGAACCAGCAACTGCGGGCGATCGGCTGCAGCTTCCAGGTCAGCCCCCCCCGGCCGTCCAGCAGCCCCAATCCAGCCTCCGGCGCCAACGCCAGCTCCCTGTCCAAGCCCATCAGTCCCCGGGTGGGAGCCCGGCGCACCAACCACAGCAACGGCAGCGTGCCCCTGGCCAGCTAACGGAGCATTGGGCCGGTTTAGGCCCCCGGGCGCCTGCGGGTGGAGCGGGGAACGGGCCGGCCAGGGCCGGCCGCAGGTGCATTGGCCGGCGGCGCCCCCTCCTGGGCTCCCGGCATCGGGCGCCCTAGCCAGGGCTGATCCGCCTGGTCAACGGGATCGGAGGCGTGCCCAGGACCGGGACCAGGCGGCCGTAGCGAAGGTTGCAGGGGCAGCGGGGCCTGGGCCTGGGGATCCGGGCCGGCTGGCCGCTGCCAACGGGCCACCGTAAAACTGGCGTCATCGGGCCACTCCTGGGACCAGTCCCCCGCCAGCTCCTGCGCCTCGGGCCCAGGCGATCGCGGCGGCAACAGCGGGGTAGCCCGGCGGGAAAGGGCCTCCAGGGGGCGGCGTTGCGTGGGTTGGACTTGGGGGGCCTGGCGCACGGCCGTTTGGCCAGGCGCTGAGAAATCCTGGCGCCAATCCATGGGGGCCTGGGGAGGGGCCGCCGCGCCTGACCCTGGCCCACCGGTCGGGCTAGACGCCGGGCTCGGGCTCGGGTTGGTGGACCCTTGGCCGCGGGTGGGGCGGCTGGAGGGGGGGGCCCAGGGATCCGGCTCCGGGGCGGGGTTAAAGGCGGCCCCGGCTGGACCCTGGGCCCAGGAGGAGTCGCGGAAGTCGGCCGGCTCGGCGGCGGCGCTGGACCAGCCCGCGGAGCCGGACCAGGCGCCCGATGGGCCCCAGGCCTGCTCGCTCGAGCGACCACGGCTTCCGGGGGCCGGCTCCTCCCAGGGCTCTCGCCAGCCGTCGTCGTCTTCAAGCAGCCAATCGAGCTTGTCTTCCACCCAGCGGCCCAGGCCGCCCGGGCGGGGCAGCCCACCGGCTCGCCCCCCCGGCTGGGGGCGACCGCTGGCCCGGGAGCCCGGCCTGGCCCCCGCCACGCCATCGACGAGCTGGCGACCCGTCGCCAACCACTGGTCCAGCCGCTGATCGAAGCGGGGTTCGCGGGACTCGGGCCGCTGGCCCGGTCGCTGGGGGAGGCGTTGGCTGGGGCGCAGCTCAGCGCCGCCCCCGTCTGAAGCGGCGTAACGGCGGCGCGGAGAGCGGTCGAAATCCGGCATGGCCCCAGGCTAAAGCGCCTAGGGCACAGGGGCGGCGGCGTGATGGGGGAGGGTCAGCCGCCGGGCCCGCGCCCGCAACAGCTGCTCACGCCCCAGGCCCACCAAGGTGATGCCGAGGCCGCTGAACTGAAGCACCCAAAGGAAGGTGCCCATGGCGGGGCGGCAGCTAGGGGTAGGCGGACCCTAGGCGGCTGCGGCGCGGAAGATCAACTGGCAGCTGGCATGCCAGCGGCCGCCGTGGAGGCGATCGCAGCAGGGGCGGCAAGCCACCCCCTTGACCCGGCGGCGATAGGGAGCCGCCTGGCCGCAGCAAGGGCAATGGGCCAACCAGCGGGCCTGGGCTGCCGGCACGGGAAAGCGGTGGCGCACGCTCAGCTGGAACCCGTTCTGGGCCCGGTTGATCTGGTCCATGCGGGCCCGGAACTGGAGGCCATGGACCTCCCGGACACCTAGCACCCGATCGACCCAGGCGTGCACCATCTCGTGGCAAAGGGTGCTGAGGGTGGCCTCCCGGGGCAGGAGGTCGAGCAGGGGACGGGACAACACGATCTCGCAGAGGTCGCGGCCATCGGCGAGGCGGCCGCTGCGATAGAGGCCGGCCGTGCGGGTCATGCGGCCGTCGCTCCAGCGCACCGCCACCAAGCTGCAGCCGCCGGGGGCGAGGCTGCCTTCGAAGTGCTCCCGGTTGAGGCGGTGGAACAGGGGCAGGAGGGGCTCCAGGGGCACGGGTTGGCGCAACTCAGCCAGTCGCCCCCAGTCTGGCGGGGTTGTCGGTCAGACTCGGGGGCCGCAATGGACGGATCGACGCAATGGACTGGGGCCTGGCACAGGGAATTGGCACCAAGGTGCTGCTGGCAGGGGCCGGTGGCCTGTTGCTCTACTGGACGATTAGCGCCGTGCGCCTGGTGCTCAGCGCCCGGGGCATCAACCCGCTGATCAAGCAGTTCTTTACCCAGGTGGCCTCGGGACGGGTGGATGCGGCCTACCTGCTCACCACCAAGAACTACCGCTCCCACGTCAACCGCCAGCAGTTCTTGCGCTTTCTGGCCAGCCTGCAGCTCAACAAGTACAACAACCTCAAATCGGGCCGGCCCCGGCTGCAGGAGGGCCAGGTGATCCTCACCGTCAAGCTCAAGGCCGAGAACAAGGACGAACTGCCCCTCGACTTCACCTTCACCAAGGTGGAGAACGCCTGGAAGGTGGAGCGGATCAGCAAAGTGGCGGCCGCCTAAGCCCATGGCTGCGGCAAGCCCGGACCCCACCGCCCAGCAGGCCCGGGCTGTTGAACTGCGGCGGCTGCTGACCCGGGCCGCCCATGCCTACTACGTGCTCGATGCCCCCGAGCTTCCAGACGCGGTCTACGACCAGCTTTACCGGGAGCTGCTCGACCTAGAAACCGCCGACCCGGCCCTGGTGACCCCCGACAGCCCCACCCAGCGGGTGGGCGGCACCCCGGCGGAGGGCTTCACCAGCGTGGAGCACCGCATCGGCCTGCTCAGCCTCGATAACGCCTTCAGCATCGAGGAGCTAGGGGCCTGGTATGGCCGCCTGCTCAAGGTGCTCGACCGCCAGGGGGAACCGGGGGCGCCCCTACCGGCCCTGGAGATGGTGGGGGAGCTCAAGATCGATGGCAACGCCCTCGCCCTCAGCTACGAGAACGGCCTGCTGGTGCGGGCCGCCACCCGGGGGGACGGGGAGCGGGGCGAGGAGATCACCGCCAACGTGCGCACGATCGCCAGCGTGCCGTTGCGGCTGCAGCTGTCGAATCCCCCCGCCTGGGTGGAGGTGCGCGGCGAGGCCCTGATCCCCGATGCCACCTTTGCCGCCATCAACCAGGAGCGCCTGGCCAAGGGCGAAGCCCCCTTCGCCAACCCCCGCAACGCCTGTGCCGGCACCCTGCGCCAGCTCGATCCCCGCGTCGTCGCCGCCCGGCGCCTCGATTTTTTCGCCTACACCCTGCATCTGCCGCCCGACTGGCAGCCCGAGCCCCTTGGCAGCGAACCCCTTGGGGCCGACCCAGGCCGCCCCCAAAGCCAGGGGCAGGCTTTGCAGTGGCTGCAGGCAGCAGGCTTCCGGGTGAACCCCAACGCCGAGCGCCTGGCCGACCTAGCGGCCGTGGAGGCCTTCTTCAACCGCTGGGACAGGGCCCGCAAGGCCCTGGCCTACGCCACCGACGGGGTGGTGGTGAAGCTCAATGACCTGCGCCTGCAGGACAGCGCTGGCTTCACCCAGAAGGCGCCCCGCTGGGCGATCGCCCTTAAATACGCCGCCGAGGAGGCCCCGAGCAAACTGCTGCGGCTCAGCTGCCAGGTGGGGCGCACCGGGGTGGTGACCCCCGTGGCCGAATTCGAACCCGTGCCCCTGGCCGGCACCAGCGTCAGCCGCGCCACCCTGCACAACGCCGACCGCCTGGAGGAGCTCGATCTCTGCGCCGGCGACACGATCGTGGTGCGCAAGGCCGGCGAGATCATTCCCGAAGTGGTGCGGGTGCTGCACGAACTCAGGCCGCCCGGCGCCCGGCGGCTGGAGCTGCCGAGCCACTGCCCGGAATGCGGCTCAGCCCTAGTGCGGGAGCAGGGCGAAGCGGCAACCCGCTGCGTCAACAGCAGCTGTCCGGCGATCCTGCGCGGCGCCCTGCGCCATTGGGTCAGCAAGGGGGCCCTGGATGTGGATGGCCTGGGCAGCAAATTGATCGAGCAGCTGGTGGACCGGGGCCTGGTGGGCTCGATCGCCGACCTCTATGGCCTGGACGCGGCCCTGCTGGCCAGCCTGGAGCGCCAGGGCCAAAAATCGGCCGAGAACCTGGTCGCCGCCCTTGCCGCCTCCAAGGGCCAGCCCTGGCATCGCCAGCTCTACGGCCTCGGCATCCACCACGTGGGCGAGGTCAACGCCAAGGCCCTGGCCAAGGGCTTCCCCAGTGCAGCCGAGCTGGCCGAGGCGGCCCTGGAGTCGCCCGAAAGGATCACCGCCGTCTTCGGCGTCGGCGACGAAATCGCCCAATCTCTAGCCCAGTGGTTCGCCACGGGGGCCAACCAGCAGCTGCTGGACCAGCTGGGGCGACTGGGCTTCGCCCTGGCGGCAGGCCAGGCGGAACGGGAATCCAGCCAGCAGGGGCAATCGAGCCACCTGGCCGGCAGCACCTTCGTGCTCACCGGCACCCTGGCCAGCCTCAGCCGCAGCGCCGCCCAGGCCCTGATCGAAGCGGCCGGCGGCAAGGTCAGTGGATCCGTGAGCAAGAAAACCAGCTACGTGGTGGCGGGCGAGGAAGCCGGCAGCAAGCTGACCAAGGCCCAGACCCTGGGGGTGGCCGTGCTCGATGAGGCTGGTCTGCTGGCCCTACTCCAGGACAACCCGGACGCCAGCCCCCTGGGCCCTGGCCCCTGATCCACCCGGTTCACCAAAACCGCTGCCGCGCCAATCCCGGCCAGCCAGCGGCCATCCTGGTGGAGCCACCCCATCAGCATCCCACCATGGGCGAACCGGCTGCCTACCGCTGGATCAAGTCCGACTGCGGCCGGGCCAAATACGACGAACTCGCGGCCCGCTCCGGGATGGCCGCCCAAATCCGCCTCGCCTGGTTTGTCGCGATTGCCGCCCTGCGGGACTGGAGCCTGCCCAGGCCCTGAGGGTCCCCAGGCCCCACTAAGGCCACGGGCCACCAACCCCTGGCCCCGGGCTCAATCCAACTCCACCCCCTTGAGGGCCCGCTGGGCCGCCCGACCGACCAGCCATACCGAGGCCACCGTGGCCAGCAAACCAATGACCCGTATGGTCCAGGTGCCCGGGTCGGCTTCACCCGAAAGCACCTCACCAAAGCGAGCCACATCGCCGGCCAGGGCCCCGAGACTGCAAAACAACAGCGTGCCCGGCAGGATGGCGATCAGGCCGATGGCGTAATCGCGCAGGCTCACGTCGCTGAGGCCATAGGCCAGGTTGAGCAAACTGAAGGGGAAGGCCGGCGACAGCCGGGTGAGCAGCACCAGTTTCAGCCCCTCCCTGCTAACGGCCTGCTCAATCGCTGAGAACTGGGGGACGGAGGCCAGGCGCCGCCGGGCCCAATCCCGTAGCCAGTGCCGCCCGAGCAAAAAGGCCGCGATCGCCCCCAGGCTGGCCCCCACGAACACCAGGCCGCTGCCCAGCAGGGTGCCGTAGAGGGCGCCCGCCAGCATCGAGGCCCACACCCCTGGCAACAACAGGGTCACCCAGAGGGCGTAGAGGGGGATGAACGCCGCCGCCCCGAGCGGGGACTGCAAAGCCGGCAGCAGCTGGTGCAACCAGCTGCCATTAAGATCGGGCAACAAGTTGTCAAGCACGCTGAACGAACTCCCAATGTAGTCTCCCAAACTTCAAGGCGATCGCAGGTTCGCCTAAATTGGAGATAACTTTTCTGGCTCAAATTCAAGCCTCCCCAAGCTCCAAATAAGATCAAATCAAGCCAACGCCAATCATTGCCAACAAACCGCAACTGAAATAGCCAGTGAAATCAACAGCGGCCCGGCCCTGGAGCAGGCATTAAGTATCACAAGATACCCATTTGGTCGATGATTCTGGATTAGAATTCCACGGTCCCAAATTAGCCGCGGTTCACATTAATTATCGAACCGTCTAATCATGCGCCCCAAAGCTCAATTCAATAAGTTATCAATCAGTCAGTTATGGACTTGGGCAAAGCTAAAAAAATCAATCTTAAAAGCTATCCCAACAGCCATCTTGACCTGCCCATAGGTTCCCAGGTTCTGACCCCCCAGGATGCACCCACCCAGGCCATTCCCAGGGAGCTGAGCCTCGCCAAACTGCGCACCCATCTGCTGCCCTTGCTGACCCAGGACCGGACAAGCGAACCAGAAAGCGAGATCAGGGTGCTCTTACTTTTGCCCGATAAAACGCGCAAACAAACCGCGGCACGACTACTCGTCGACGCAATGCTGGAACTTTGCCAAGCGGAGCCAAAGTTTTCCTTTGACATCATCTTCGGGCTGGGGACCCATCCGCTGATGTCCGAGGAAGACATCGCAACCATGATCGGCAGCCAAAGGCTGGAGCGGCTTGCCGCCCTGGGCACCACTTTGCAACAGCAAACAACCCTGAAGCCGCTTGCCCAGCGTCACATCACCATTCCGCCGCCACCCCAAACCTTTGACGATCAAGCCCATGTGACAGCCCCAAATCATCACTCCGTCGGCCAAGGCCCTGACCCATCGGGCACCCCAGAGTGCACCAGAATCGGACTTCCGGCTTCGCTATGGAATTACGATTATATTGTTAGCGGTGGCGATACGGATCTGCATCCCTATGAGGGCCGGGCAGGCAGCGGTGGCATCAACAAAATGCTCGCCATTGGCATTGGCTGCCTCAATGTAATTCGCATCACCCATACCATGGAAGTGCTGTCCCATGCCCTTACCAGACCCGGCGAAGCCCATAACCACTTCGTCAAATTAATAGATCATTTCACAACGGAAATTACGGCCCACTTAAGGGCTGGATCTAGCCGCCTAAAAGCCAATCCCATTGGCGTTTCAGTTCTGGCCAAGATAACCGACCAGCCTGAGTGCATATGGGTTGGCGATCAAGACAAAAGCAGGGCAGTTCTGACGAAGCAACTGGAAATTGAGCGCACGGTCGCCCTCGACCATCCCCTGAGCTTTGTGATAGTTGACACCGAAAAGAGAAAGGCAACCGACATCCTAGCAGGGGCCAGAGGTTTACATTTTCTCTGCAGCTTTGACGATGCCTCCAATCAACTTCTTGTGCCCCAGCCGGCCCGCCGTAGCGCCCTAATGTTTAACGCATGCAATGAAAAAAATAATTCCAATGGCATCGGCAACGCAGGAACCCTATTGCATCTCAATGCCCTACGCAGCTTTGTGCATGAATCCATTGCCGAAGCCAGCGATTGCCGTCCGATCCATCCCCCAAAAAGGCTTGGCGATCGCCAGCAAAGTGAACTCAAACAAGCCATCCTTGGACGCTGGGAAGACTACTTGCAGCTTGTGAGTAACGAGGATAACTTCTTCGCCAAGCTTGAACGCCTACTGATTGATATCATTTCAGCGGATACCAAGGCCGGGGTTAGGGCGACACTCCTAAACGAGCTCGCCCAATGCCTGGATGAATCGTTTGCCCATAGCTTTGGCAACCATCGCCATGTGATTACGGGAACCCGTCATCACTTTGCAAACAATGGCGCCCGTGATGCTCTGATTTTTTTACAACAATCTACCCATTCCCTCGGCTTCAAGGGACTCGGTGAAGGGGGGCAAAGGGCCCTAAGACTCTTGGTCATTCTCCGAAAGTTTGAAACTCTCTTTATCGCCACTGACAATCAACATGTTCTTGATTTTCTCGTCGAGCTGAATCATCCTCCGGGCATTTCGAGTTGTGATCAGCCTCCTTACGGATCTCCAGCTGATACCCAGCCCAACATCCTAGGTCTTATTGGTATCTCCCTAAAGGACTATTCGCCCCAGGCAGCCTTGCAGGTTGCTCTCCGTAGGCACCACAACCAGATAACTCCATTCAATTCGAGCGAACTGGCCTTTATCCAGGAACCCGTAATTATCAAACGCAAGCCAACCCCTGAACCAGGCCTGAACGCAACAATCATCCCGCTGACAACTGTTGCCCCCTAAGCCGCGGGCATGTATCATTAGATGAGTTTCACTGACTTGCCTAAAGGAAACCTAAATCCTTTTGGCATCACCTATGCAATCAATCCTTCAGATCGCTACCGCCGTTTATCTGCCGATTATTGCCGCAGCCATAGTCGGAGTTTTATTCAGCCTAGGGCTAACCCGCTCTGGGAGAATGATTGGAGGCCAGCCGGCTCAGGAATTGGTTCCCGATGTGCTTGCCCGCTTTCTATATCTAGTTGGCATTCCGATTGGGGTTGCGAACTTCATCCGTAAAGCCGAATTCAACCCATCCGTTTGGCTCTCGCCGGTGATCGCTTGGTCAGCGGTGCTATTGGCGATCTTTTTGAGCTGGCACTTCTTAAAAAGCTCAGGCAAGCCCCGGTCCAAAAACACAAAAGCCAGCTTTGTATTACTCAGCTATCTAGGAAATACAAGTTACTTAGGATTCCCCGTCATCCTACTATTGCCGCAACTTGGCCCCCAATACTTCAGCTCAGCGGTCCTTTACGACATCCTTGGCACACTCGTGGCCGGCTATGGTCTCGGCGTATTCATTGCCGGTCAGGCCAGCCATAACAGTGCCGACGCCAATGCCGCTGGCGGCAATCGCGTCGGCGACGCCGGAACAACCATCACCGCACGCAAGCGAGGAGGCCTAGGAGCACTAATTGATGCCCTCACCGAAGTCGCCAAAAACCCCACATTTTATGCTTTCTTTGTGGGCCTTTACCTCAAAACCCTGACCATTCCCGAATGGATTGTGTCGGGACTGGGTGCAATTGCCTGGTCATCAATCATGGTTGCACTAATTGTGATGGGGATGAGAATTCAACAGCTCTCTTCCAATCTCAACCTAAAGCTTGCAATCCAACCTGTCCTTATTAAAACCATTCTAGTCCCCCTGGTGCTGGCAGCAGCATTGACTGGATTCGGCCTTGAAGGTCCCCAACGCTTAGTGCTGATTCTTCAATCGGCCATGCCCTGCGGATTTGTTTCTTTGGTACTGGCCGAAAACTATGGCCTTGATGTGGAGCTAACCGTTGCCTCTATATTACTTTCTTGCATCGTGTTTGCGTTCATGCTTCCCGTTTGGGCAACGCTTTTTACAACTTGGTAACATAGCGGCCAGCCCGTACACCAACTCAGAGCGCATTAATCAGTCATTGTAAGTTTAATTCAAAGCCTAATGATTGGCCGTCCCTTTAAGGCATGCATCTAATGCTGGGCCATGTCACCAGCTGGAGTAGCCCCTCTCTAACCTGCTAGAATCACTTCAAATTCTCACTTAACATGAAGAGACGAGATTTTATTGCCATCGGGGTTGCCGGTGGCCTGCTTGCCTCCTGTAAATCACTTGGGTTACCGGGTGCTGATGGCAGCAAGCAGAGCAAGCACGATCTTGAAGTTTGGTGGTCTGAAGGATATTATCCCGAAGAAACCGATGCCATTGAAACGATTTTCGCGAATTGGCAAAGAATTACTGGCAATAGGATCAACCTAAGTTTCTTTAGTGAAAATGAACTGGCTGCCAAGGCCCGTTCGGCCATCGATGGTGGGCCAACCCCTGACCTCCTCTATGGCTATGGCATCAATGATACGGTTGTTCCCGTTCTCAGCTATAACAATAAACTGATTTCCCTAGACGACATCGTCAAGCCCATCCAAAACGACCTCCTGCCAGGGGTCATCGATGGTGTTACCTACCTCAATAAGCAAACAAAGATCAAGTCGATTTACGCCATACCGATCTCACAGCATTCCGTTAATCTCCATTACTGGAAAGATCTGGTGGAGGAGGCCTTTGGCGGCACCGACAAAACAACCAAAATCCCGCAGGAATGGAAAAAATTCTGGGATTTTTGGCATGCCTGCCAAAAATCATTACGCCAAAAGGGCTATGACGAAATTTATGGGATGGCCCTCCCCATGTCGAGCCTGGCAAGGGACACCACCTATATTTTTGAGTTTTTCCTGGAAGCCCACAATGCCAAAATTGTAAGCTCCGCCGGCAAGCTCAACCTCGAGGATCCAGCAACGCGTCAAAAAATTATCGACGCCATCAATGATTATACGAGCAATTATAAAGATAAGTACGTGCCTCCCAAGGCGACAAGCTGGGCCGACCCTGATAATAATATCAATTTCCTCAGCAGTCTTTCCGTGATGACTGCTAACCCGACCCTGTCAATTCCAGGCTCGCAACTGTCTGACGAAATTGCCTACTTCGAACGGCTTGGCTCCTTGCCCTGGCCCAACAAGGTTGACGGCTCACCGATGCAATCTTTTATCTCCGTAAAGCAAGCCATTGTATTCAATAGTTCAAATGTTGACAAAGCCAAGGACTTACTTGCCTACGTATTGAAAACAGAAAATCTAAGTCGTTATGTAGAAGGATCTCAGGGTCGCTTCTTGCCCACAACAAAGTCAATCATGGCCATGCCTTTTTGGCACAATGCAAAAGACATCCATATTGCCACAGCAATTGAAAATATGAAGTCCTCAAAAATACCTGCCTGGATTCTCAATCCAGGTTACAGCGAAGTCATCGCTAAAAACATCTGGGGCAAGACGATTGAAGCCGTTGCCACTGGCGACACATCGGCAGAAAAGGCCGTTGACGCTGCTATCACTGAGATCCGCACCATTTTTGCTGGTTGGAACTGAAATCTGAACCATGAAAAATCGTTCTTTTTGGATCAAGCTCTCCGTCGCCACCCTGGCCTCGTCAAGCGTCATCTCCCTAGTCACCTACCTGCTGGCCAATGTTCCCCTAGGGACCAAGGCACTCGCCAACCAAAAGGAGATCTTGCAAAAAAAGCAAGTAAAGATTTTCAGGTGGTGGCAAGAAGAAGTTAAAGACATCAGCCAAGATCTTCGAAATCCCCAACTGGCAACCTATTCCCTACCAATTCTACAAGCCAAGCGCCATAGTCGTGCCGATATTAATTCGCCCAACAGTCTTGCTCTTGAGGCAATTCTCGCCAGCAATGCACAAAATCGCAACAGTGCATCTCTGCTGACTAAGGGCGGCATTGTGGTCTTTTCAACTGATCACAATAAATACGCAGCTTATCAACCTCTTAAAAATACAACCACCAGCCTAGATCTAGAAGAACTGCCCAGCAAACCCCTAAACTTCTTTACCAATTCCACCACTGGTTTACCTTCGATCTCCGTTGCCTTGCCTATCTATACAGGTCCAAAGAAAAAAGCTGGCTTTCTAGCAATTGATCTGAATCTACGCAAGCTCAATGACGAAATTGCCGATCCAGCCCCTGGCGCTAAAGAAGGTCAACCGCCTGGGGCTGCCCCTGTCAAATCCTATTTGGTAGCTCGCACCTCCTTAGACCAGGCCACCTATATTGCGCCGCCCGCCCAAAGCCCCCCCAACTATGAATTCAAGCCATTAGATAGCGTGGGTATTCGCAAGGCTCTTGATGGAAATTCAAGCGAAGGCTTCTATCTCAATAGTGAAGGAATCCCCGTGATCGGTGTTTATCAGTATTTGCCGAATTTCCGTACGGCCCTGCTGGTTGAGAGTCGCCAAAAGGATATTTACGCATCATCGCGCCAAATGGCCCTGCACATTTTCGCAACAGGTGCGATACTTTCCCTGATTAGCTTGGCGATTAGTATTGTCGTTGGCAAAAAACAAGGCCATCCTATCGAGCTCTAAACGCCGCGGTCCCGTCACTCTTTTAGCCATACTAATCCTCTCAATTCAAACGCCGCCATGGAAGCCCCTAGAGAGCGAATGTTTAAGTTTCCGGAACGCATCTTGCCCCTAGATCTTTCCATTCTTAGGCGGCTACAGTTCACCTTTACATTTCAAATCACCTTCGCCCTCATTGCGTCCTTTTGCCTAGGCAATATAGCCCTTTTTCAAATTGCCTCAAAACGACTGCTAGGCAATGAACAAAGACGTTTTCGAGACAATGTCCTCTACTTAAGTAGCAGCATCCAAGCCTATCAAGATTCAATTGACACTGAACTAGCATTTGCCGCCAATTCGTCAGAAATTAGAAGCCTCAAGCGCGAAAGAATTCTCAACGAACTAGGCCCAATTATCGAAGCCAATCCACTGCGAAAGTGGCGCATTTGGGGTCGTGATGGTAAATTATTGGCCAGTCGTCCTGGTGAAGTAAATATCCGGTTGAAGGAAAAAAGAATCCTGTCAGAGCCATATTTTATCAAGGCGATTAATGGTCTGAGCAATTACAGTATCCGCTCAACGCTCTTGGGGGCTAGGCTAGAAGGTTGCCTGGAGGCAGCCCATCCCATCTATCCATTACAAAGCAACTTAAAATCAGCAAAGCCATCCGCAATCCTTTCCTTTTGTCTACCGATCTCAAAAATTGGCCGTGACAGCGGCCTGATTAATGTTGAGAAGATAAGCATGGCTGGTCAAGGTGCGGCGGCCAAGCAAAAAGACGATCTGCTCGCCATTCATAGGGGCAAATATACTGGAAGATTATTTTTTATGATTGCATCCTCTGGCAATCTTATCTTCCCGACCGTGGCAACAAATGAGTTTGATCATATTTCTCTGCTGACACCTCGCCGTCTTGCCAAGACTAAATATCATGCTTTTGTTGAAGCGGCTGCCGATCTGCCGCTCAGGGATACGCTGCAACGGGTTGAAGTTGAAGGGCATCCATTTTTTCTCTATGCCCACAAAATCAATGAAAATTGGACCGCTGTTAGCGTCGTTGATGAGCAAACTATTTATGCTCCGCTAACCCGCAATCTCTGGGAACTTATTCTGATTCAGTTGTACACATTGCTGGCCACCAGCATTGTGATTTTCTACGTCTGCCGCCAATTAGTGCAGCCCTTGAAGGCAGTTGTTTCCACCGTTTCACAGCTTAGCAACCTCGAAATCCCTGATGAGCAGCCCAAGAATCTGTCCACATCCAGCATTATTGAAATCAGCCAGGTTTCTGCCGCCATCAATAAACTCTCATTTGCGATGGATTCATTCAGTCGCTATCTACCAAGGGAGGTCGTTAAATCCGTACTGAACTCCAAGCAAAGTGCCAGGCTAGGCGGAGAAGTGCGCGAGCTGGTTATGCTGTTCACCGATATTCGTAACTTCACAACCTATTCGGAATCAAGTGATGCCACCTTGATTCTCGACCATCTGAATGAATACATGACGGCGTTAACATCGCGAATAATGCAAACATCGGGAACCATTGATAAGTACATTGGCGACTCCGTGATGGCTTTTTGGGGCGCTCCCTATAGCGTGGATCAACCAGCCTGCAAGGGCTGCACGGCCGCACTTGCTATCCAAGAAGAAACATCACGCCTCAATCTAGAATGGAAGAAAGAAGGGGTTGATCTGGAGTTCTTCACCCGTGTTGGCGTCAATATTGGCTCCGTAATTGTGGGCAATGTGGGCTCTGAAGAACGTTTTAATTACACGGTAATCGGCGATCCTGTTAACCTAGCCAGTCGTCTCGAAGGCACCAATAAATTGTATGGAACCGGTATCCTCGTGAGCCAGGCAATCGTCGATGCCGTTAACACGGAAGATAACCTCAATGACTTTTGCTTCCGCTTGATCGATCGCGTCACGGTCAAAGGTAAAAATTTATCGACGGATATCTATGAGTTGGTTGGATACCGTAGCCATTTTCATCTGCTTGAATTAGACGACCTGGCGATTGCCAATGCGATCATGGCAGCGTCTTTAGATGGGGGTGTGAACTCCGCTCTGGAGCAATTACTAGGATTACCAAGTGACAAACCCCATACCCGCTTTCTTCTGGAACTTCGCGACATGCTGACCCTGCGGCAGACCGCAAGCCAGCAAGCCTGAATTCAGACTGGTCAACCGATCGCCAAGGCCCCTTCAATCAGCTATTGCGTGCTTCGCGGGGACGCGATCGAATCACTCACGATTGGGAGCACTCCCCTAAAGACACCGGCCTGGATCGAGTCCCCCATGTGCTGCTTCTCAGCGTTGCGGGGATCAACGGTCACACGGTTGGCTTTGCAGTTGCTCAGAACCAGCCCATTAACATCCCTTTGACACTCAAAAACGCTACAGATACTGCCGGGCACTTGCAAACAATGAGGCAACTTCAACGCAAATAAGCATCCACTCTATTTGGGAATAAATGGTAGGGTGCCAAAACATATTCAAAGTACCAATGGCAGCCGCCCCCAAGGCCAGCGCGTTCATGGCTTGGCAGGCTGGTCGTGGTGGTCAGCACCTGCTGGCGCGCTTGCCTGCTGCCCTGGTTACGGGCCTACTGCTCTGGATCCAACCCGCCCAGGCTGCGCTTCTGCTCCAGGTTCGCTTTGGAGAATTTGAGCGCTCCGTGCCTGTTAGCGACTTCGCCCAGTATGCGGAAACGGGCCAGGCGCCCCCTGGCTTGGCCTGGTATTTGAACCGCATCAATGCGGCAGATCGGGCGGCTTTGCGGAAGGCACTCAGCCAAAGCCTGCCGATCACTCCTGTAATGGTGTCGAATCTGCTGGCCACCCCGATTGGCCAGGAACTGGTTGCCCAGCTGGCCAAAACCCTGACCCTGCCAGCAATTCAAGCCCAATATGCGATCCAATCCGCCCTGTTGTTGGGGTCCGCCAAAACGGGCCAACTGCGCCTGATCGATGCCCTAAAAGCCTTCCCGCTCCAGGAGTTGCCCATCAATGGCAATGCCCTGGTGTCGATCAGCCGCCAACTGGGCAACCAGCTCAATGGGCAAAATAATCTCTTCCCAGGGCTGCTAGCCCAATTCAATGCGGCTGGGCCCAAGCCCATGGCCGCTGGCCCTGATTTTCTTGGCGCTGCCAAGCCCGGCTCGGTTGCCTACACCAGCAAGCCCTTTCAATTTGTTGATCGGGCGGGCAATACCGTGCAAGCGCTGATCAATCTACCCATCAAAAGCAATGCCAGCGCCAAGCCAGCCTTGGTGATCTTAGCGCCTGGCCTGAATACGGATTACACGGCCTTGCTCTACATCGGCAACCATCTGGCCAGCCATGGCTATGCGGTGGCCACCCTTAATTTTCCCTATACCAGTGCCGATGCCATTCAGGCCGCCATCGCCGGAACGGCCCCCATTCCGGGGCCCCGCGCCTGGTTCAGCCAGCCAACCACCATCAGTGATCTGATCGATGGGGTGCAACGCCGCTGGGGGGATCGGCTCGATAGCAACCGGGTCGGCGCCCTCGGCCAATCCCTGGGGGGTTACACCGTCACCGCCCTGGCCGGGGCACCCCTGGATTGGACCCATTTGCGGGAGGCCTGCAAGCGCTATGCCGATCCAAACCAGGTGGAAATCAATCTGGCCAAACTCTGGCAATGCCAGGATCCCAGCCAACCGATCCAAACCCTGAATCAGGCCGATGCTCGCATCAAAGCTGTGATCGCCGTGAATCCCGTCACCAATCCAATCTTCAGCGCTAGCTCGCTGGGGTCCCTGGCCACTCCCTACCTGATGATCGCCGGAACCGACGATTTCTTTGCGCCGCCCCTATCTGAACAGCTGCAGCCCTATACCTCCCTCAAGCAAGCCGATACCTATCTGGCCCTAGTGAACAAGGGCACCCACCTGTCCTTTCTGACGGGAACCTCTAAGTTGCCCAGCTTCATCGTTGGTCCTGCCCAACGGGAAGCCTTTGGCGAACTAAAGGCCCTCTCCTTGTTGTTCTTCGATCGCTATCTAGCCGGGCTCGCCAAACCAGCCGAGCTGGTACCGCCCCAGTCGACCTTGGTTGTGGGCGAGGCGCCCCTGCAGATGCTCGTCATTCGGCAGCTGGACGCTCAGGTGTTGCGTTCTGCCGCACCGATGGCCTGCACGGGGGACACTCCGGGCTGTTGAAGCGATTGCCATGGGCCGTGCCATCGGGATCACCCCGCCGGCGCCCCGGCCTCCGATCCCAGGGAGGTGATCAGGCTATGGAGGGCGAGGAATAGGCCATCGCGGCGCTGGGGCAGGTCGGCGCTGGCCAGCTGGGGCGACCAGCGCCCTTGCACATGGAGCCACCATTCGCCGTCGCCATGGTCTAGGTGGACGTCGGCGCTGGCCAGGTCTTTGGTGTGGCTTAGCAGAACCTGGGCCCGGATCTGCAGATCAGCCAGGGCCTGGGTCTCCAACTTGGGAATCGATAGCCGCAACTCCAGGGGCTCGGCGCTGCGCAGGCTGTGGTTGGTGACCACGGATTCAGCCACCTGGGAATTGGGCATGGAGAGCTGGGAGCCATTCCTCAACCGCAGGCTGATCGAACGCATCCCCATCGACACCACCGTTCCATCGATCTTGCCGGATTTAGTCGTACCAATCGTGCACTTATCGCCCACCTTGAGCTGGCCATCCAAAAACAAACTGAAGCCATCGGAGATATCGCGGATCAGCTGCTGGGTCCCCAGGGAAATGGCCAGGGCCGGAACGGACGAAAGGGCCAGGATCGTTACCGAGGTGAGGCCCAGGCTGCGGGCCCCCTGCACCAACACCATGACAGCAGCCGCCAGGCCGATCACCCGGATGATCGTGAGCAGCTGGCCGGCCCCCTTGCGGCGCACCAGGACAACCGAGCCATCGGCGGAGCGCTGGCGCTTGCGAATCAGGCTCTGGCCCACGGCCTCGGCCACCAGGTAGAGGAACGGCATGGCCAGCGCGATGTTCAGCACCCGGGCGGTGACCAGCACCACCAGGGCCCGATCACCGGTGAGATTGACCCAATCAATGCAAAACCAGCGCCACAGCGAGACGAGCGGCAGCAGGGGCAGCAGCAACCCCACCCGCTGCCAATGGGGACGGCGCCCCAGGTGATCGAGGGAGAGACGCAACTGTTGGCGCAGGCGCTGCAGCAGCCCCAGCCCCAAGGCCAGCACCCCAGCCGAGCTCGGCACCAGGATCAACCATTGCAGTAAGGACTGGCCGCCATAGGGCTGGTTCACCAGCCAGTGCTTCCAGGGGGCCGGCAAACGCAGCAGCCCCTTGGGCGGCAGGGCCCCACCGGGGAGTAGCGACCAGGTGACATAGAGGTCGCCGCCAAAGCGATGCCTCAGGACCGGATCAGCATTGAAGATGCGATTGAAGTCGGCATCCACCTGGGCCACGGTGCGGGGGCTGAAGAGGAAGTCCTGGTCGCTGCACTGCTGGCAGGGCAGAACCGCCGCCCCGTCCTTACTGCCCTTGGTCGGCTGATTCCGGGCCAGGGTGATGGGGGTTTCGGGAATCGTCCAGGACTGGAGCTTGTGGCGGGCGACGTCATCAGGCCCCGGCAGCTCCAGGTCGGGGTGGTTGGCCAGGTCGTAGAGCAGCAAGCTGCGCAACATCACCATGGTGCCCACCCCGGTGATTGGATGGAGGGCCTGGGGCAGTTCGCTGAGGTTGAGGGCCTCGGTGGCCTGGGCAAGCAGCCCCTGGCCCAGCGCGACCTGCTGGCGCTGCTCTGGCGAGTAATCCCAAGCAGGATCGGCCAGGCCTTCGCGGATGGCCCCTTGAATCAGTTGGTGGGCCTGGTCGGTGATCGCCAGAAAATTGTCGATGGTCTGGCGGGGGCTAGGCCCCGGCACCTGGCGCAGGGCCAGGGGCCTGGCGGGGATGCCCGTTCCCTCCGCGAGGGCCCACAGGGGCCCCGCCAGCGATCCCACCAGCAGGAACAGGGGCAGGAGCAGGGCCGCCAGCCCCCTACCCCACGGGCTGCTGGGCCTGGAGCTGCCACGGCCGACCATTGGAATCCCTTAAAGATTAATGAAGGCCATGATCGCAAAGGCCCGGGTGGTGGGGTGCCGCTGGCCCAGCCAGGGGCCTGGTTGATCCGATGGGCCTGACCAAGCCGCTGCCACCAGCGGATGGCGGATCCCTGGCTCGGTCGTGGCTTGGGCAACACGTGCCGGTGCCGGTGAAGCAACCGAAGTCTTAAGTGGTGAATTCGGTGTTGTAGGCCTCTTCGCCATGGGCGTAGATATCGGCGCCCTGGCGTTCCTGGGCGTCGGTGGGGCGCAGGGGCATCAAGGCACCAATCGCCTTCAACACCGCATAGGTCCCCACGCCGACCCAAAGGATGGTGACGCCGGCGGCCTGGATCTGGATCCAGAGCTGGCCGAATCGGCCCGTAGTCAAGCCATCGGCACCGGCCGGATTGAGGACCTGCAGGGCAAAGACCCCGGTGAGCAGGGTGCCCAGCAGGCCGGCCACAGCATGGATCGGCAGGACATCAAGGGTGTCATCCAAGCCCAGGCGGTGCTTGGTCTACAGGGCGCCATTGCAGACCACGGCTGCCGCAAAGCCAATCCACACCGCCGCCAGGGGATTCACGTAGCCAGCTGCCGGGGTCATCGCCACCAGCCCAGCGACGGCACCTGTGGCGGCCACGCCCGAGGCCAGCTCCACCACCAGACCCCCGCAAAATCAATCGCCCCAGGCCATCGGCGCCAAGGAACCCGCCCGGGCCCTGAACCAGCTGGTCCCGCAACCTGGTCCCCTGGGACCTCTGCGGCCGCAGCCATAGAAAATCCTGCTGGTAAAGGATCGCGCTTCCTCCAACAAAATGGGGAGCATTCATAGAACCGGGCGGAGGCAACACCCTGCAATCACCCACCGTTCTCACCACCCTGCTGATCCTGCTGGTGGGACTGGCCCTGGCCCGGCTTAGTGCGGGGAAGCTGGCCGGCTGGGCGGTGCCCGCGATCGTGGTGGAGCTGTTGATCGGCTTTGGGCTCGGTAACAGCGTGCTGCCCTACGCCGCTATCAAACCGCTGAGCGGCCTCACGGAACTGGGGGTGTTGGCGCTGTTCTTCCAGGTGGGCTTGGAGGTGCGCGGCGATCTGCTGGTCTCCCGGCGCGGCACGATCCTGCGGCTGGTGGCCCTGAGCTGCCTGGCACCGCTGCTGGGCTACTGGCCGCTGACCCTCGGCTTCAGCATGGCCCCGGCCACGGCGCTGCTTTGCCTGGCCTGCGTCGCCGCCACGGGCACGGGGGTCACCCTGCGGCTATTGGCCCAACGGGGCGCCCTCCACAGCCCCTCAGGCCGGTTGCTGGTGGGGGTGTCCGTGCTCGACGATCTGCCCGCCATTGGACTCTTGGGCCTCTCGGTGACCCTCGGGGGCAGCAACTCGACCAGTGGTCCGGGATTGATTGGGCTGGTCCTGGCTCTCGGGGCTGCCGTCGCCAGTTTCGTGCTGGCAGGCCTGTGGCGCCAACGGGGGGGGCCAGCCCCCAGCAGCCCCCTGACGGTGCTGATCCTGCTGATCGGATCGGCCTGGGTTGGGGAAGCGAGTGGCCTCACCTCCCTGCTGGGGGCCCTCTGGGGCGGCGTGCTGTTCAATCGCCTCAACCCTGGGTCCCAGGGGCTAGGGGGGCTGCTGACGGTGCTCTCGGAGGTCTTTCTGCCGCTCTACTTCATCAGCGTGGGCATGCGCATTCAGGCCAGCACCCTGCTGCAGAGCCAGGCCTGGGGGTTGGCCCTGTTTCTGCTAGCGCTGGCGGTGGTGTCGAAGCTGCTTTGCGGTTTGGGGGTGAGCGCCAACGATCGGCGCGCCGGCATCGACCGCTGGCAGGTGATCTACGGGCTGATGCCCCGCGGTCTGCCGGGGTTGGTGTTCGCCAGCACGGCCCTGGCGGCGGGGGTGATCAATGCGGTGCAGTTTTCAGCCCTGGTGCTGATGGTCAGTTGCACCACCGTGGTGGGGCTGGTCCTGTTGGAACGGCGGCTGCAGGCGCAACAACAACCCCCCGGCGCAGGCGGCGGGGATTGAACGCTTCGGGGGCAGCCGCTGGCGCCGATGCTGCCTGGGTGGGCTGCTGGGCTGATCAGCCGGCCAAGAGAACGCCCCAGGCCGGTGCCGCGGGCGTTGCCGCACGTCTGTGAACCGCGTTGAAACAGGCTGGGCAGATCCTGTCTAACCTCAAAACCCCTGCAGCACTAGGGATTTTGGCCAACGGGGCTGGCGGGACTCGAACCCACGACCTACGGTTTAGGAAACCGTCGCTCTATCCGGCTGAGCTACAGCCCCGGGTGGGGTCAAACCCCTGACGGCATTATGGGCTGTGAAAGCAGGCGAGGTGATCGCGATTGGCATCGGCGCACCGGCCTTGGTCGGAGTGGCGATGCCGGTTGAGGAAAGTCCGGGCTCCCCAATGGCCAGGCTTGCTGGGTAACGCCCAGTGCGGGTGACCGTGAGGACAGTGCCACAGAAACACACCGCCGATGGCCGTTCCGGGGCAACCCAGGCGGCACAGGCAAGGGTGCAAGGGTGCGGTAAGAGCGCACCAGCAGCATCGAGAGGTGCTGGCTCGGTAAACCCCGGCCAGGAGCAAGGCCCAGGGACAACGGTTGGCCATGGCACCCGTCCCGACCACAGTGCGCCGCTTGAGGCCGCCGGTAACGGCGGTCCTAGACAGATGATCACCCCCCTGGCGGGGCTGCGGTCCCGCCGGGATGAACAGAACCCGGCTTACGTCCTGCTTTCACCCCCTTGCCGGACCCCCCTGGCCTGGCCGGCGGCGGCCCAGCCAGCCCCCAGCCAACCAGCCCGACCCTGCCAGTCCGCACCACCCCCACCCCGATGACGCCCGATCGCCGGCGCCAGTTGCTGGCCTTTCTCACCAGCCTGGACCTCGATCCAGCTCCGAGCAGCGCCGAAGCGCTAGCGCCCCTGGATGAGGCCCTCAGCCACACCTCCGCCGGGCTGGCCTTCAACCATGAACAGCTGGAATTCCTGGGCGATGCGGTGCTGCGGCTGGCGGCGGCCGAATTCCTCGAGCGCCACCACCCCCAGTTGAAGGTGGGCGAGCGCTCCGCCCTGCGGGCCCAGCTGGTGAGCGACCGCTGGCTAGCGGAACTGGGCGAGACCTGCCAGATCGAGGCGGTGCTGCGCATCGGCCCGATCGCCGCCGGCGACAAAAGCGGCCGGGCCACCCTGCGGGCCGAGGCCTGCGAGGCCGTAATCGGCGCCCTCTATCGGATCTGGGGCGACCTGGAGCCGGTGCACCGCTGGCTCACGCCCCACTGGCAACGCACCACCGCCGAACTCCAGGCCGATCCCCATCGCCACAACTGGAAAACGGCCCTGCAGGAATGGAGCCAGGCCAAGGGGCTGGGCCTGCCCGCCTACGCCAGCCGAGAATGCAACCAACTCCACGGCGACCCCAGGCGTTTCCATTGCGCCGTGGCCCTGGGTGGAAAGCAATGGGGAGAGGGCTGGGGGGGCTCCCGCCGGCTGGCCGAACAACAGGCCGCCCGCATGGCGCTCGAGGCCGTGCAACCCAAGGGAGCCCAACCAGCCACCCCCTCCTGAGGCGGCGCAGCCTGGACACTGCCTCCTTGCAGTCGTGGGCCCTGGGGGCCCCGGCAGGTTGGATCAACGCAATCACCGCAAGCCAGCCCGTTCCCTTTCAGGCCAGCGAAGCGGAGAAACCGTGCTTCAGGCGGGGTCCTTCTCGGGCGAGGGATTGGGGCTCGGCTGGCTGGCTCAGGGTGCCTGGGCCAGGAGCTGGAACGGCCGGATCAGACCGGTTCGAGGGTGGTCAGGGGCACGGTGATCAACTTGTCCCAGTTGCCCCCCTCGAACAGCACCGCCGCCCGGGGGCCACTGATGCGTTGCACAAAGCCGCGGTAGCCGTCGTAGATGGAGCGTTGATCACGCACCACCACGGTGGAGCCGGGCAGGATCGGCAGGGAATCGGCCATGGAAGCGCCTGGTCGTGGGGCCATGATCGAAGCTAATGGCCCAACCTGGACCTATGGCGCAACAGGCCACCAATCGGACACCGGATCCGGCCAGGGCCCAGGCCCACCCCCAGGCGAGCGGGTTGGCTGACGACCCCGGCGACTTGCTGGAGGTGGGCCGGCTAGTGGCGGCCCAGGGCCTGCAGGGGGAACTGCGGCTCAATCCCCTCAGCGATTTCCCCGAACGCTTCACCGTCCCGGGCCGGCGCTGGCTACAGGGCCGCACGGGTGCGGCCAAGGCCGTGACGCTGCTGAGCGGCCGCCAGCTTCCGGGCAAGGAGCTCTTTGTGTTGCGGCTGGAGGGCGTCAACGACCGCTCCAGCGCCGAAGCCCTGGTGGGCCACGCCCTGCTGGTGCCCGCCAGCGACCGGCCGCCCCTGGCCGAGGGTGAATTCCACCTGCTCGATCTGGTCGGCCTGGAGGTGCGCCTGCTGGCCGATGGCCGGGCGATCGGCCGAGTCACGGACCTGCTGCATGCCGGCAACGACCTGCTGGAGGTGGAACTGGCGGCGGCCCCGGACCCGGACCAACCCGGGGAAGCGGGCCCAGGCAAGGCATCGGGCCCAACATCCCCATCGGACCAGACAGCCCAATTGGACCAATCGGACCAATCGGACCCAACAGCCGAATCGGGCCAACCCGCCGCAGCAAGCAAGCAAGCCGGCCCGACCAAGCTGCGCCGAATCCTGATCCCCTTCGTGGAGCCGATCGTGCCCGAAGTGCACCTGGCCGAGGGCTGGCTTGGCATCACCCCCCCACCCGGGCTGCTGGAGATCTGAGCGACCAGGTCCGCCGCCGCGGACCATCCCCGCGGGCCATCGTCACCGGCAACCCAGCCAGGGCCCATCCCGGACCCCCATCGCAGGCCCCATCGCTGAACACAGACCCCTAGCCGGGGGGTTCGGTTGAATGGGGGCACTTCAAGCGCGCAGCCCGTGGCCGATCCGGCGATGGTCCAGACCTCCCTGGTGCCTGTGATCCTCTGCGGCGGCACGGGCACCCGGCTCTGGCCCCTGTCGCGGGCCAGCTATCCCAAGCAGTACTGGGCCCTGGCCGGCAGCGGCGACGCCACCTTGCTGCAACAGACCCAGCAACGGCTTTCTGGGTTGGCGAATCTGGCGGCGCCCCTGCTGATCTGCAACGAAGACCACCGCTTCATCGTGGCCGAACAGATGCGCCAGATCGGCACGGAGCCGGCGGCGATCCTGCTCGAACCGATCGGCCGCAATACGGCCCCGGCCGTGGCGGTGGCCGCCCTGCAGGCCACGGCCGGTGGCGCCGACCCCCTGCTGCTGGTGCTGGCCGCCGACCATGTAATTCGCGACGCCGGGCGCTTCCGGGCCACGGTGGCCGCCGGCGTGCCCGCCGCCCTGGCCGGCCAGCTGGTGACCTTCGGCATCGTGCCAACGGCGCCGGAAACGGGCTACGGCTACATCGAAGCGGCCGAGGCCCTCAACCCGGGCGACGCCCCGGCCGCGCCGGTGCCGATCGCCCGCTTCGTCGAGAAGCCGGATCGGGCCACCGCCGAGCAGTTCCTCGCCTCGGGCCGCTTCACCTGGAACAGCGGCATGTTCCTGTTTAGGGCCAGCGCCATCCTGGCGGAGCTGGAGCGGCTGGCCCCAGAGGTGGTGAGCGCCTGCCGATCGGCCCTGGAGCAGGACGCGGCCGACCTCGATTTCCTACGCCTGGAGCCCGCCGCCTTCGCCGCCTGCCCGAATGTGGCCATCGACGTGGCCGTGATGGAGCGCACCAGCCTGGGGGTGGTGATTCCCCTGGAGGCGGGCTGGAGCGATGTGGGCAGCTGGAGTGCCCTCTGGGAAACGGCCGACCAGGACAGCGACGGCAACGTGCTGCGCGGCCGGGTGATCAACGAGGGCTCGCGCAATTGCTACCTGCGCAGCGAACACCGGTTGGTGGTGGGCCTGGGGGTGGAAGACCTGGTGGTGGTCGAAACCGATGACGTGGTGCTGGTGGCCCACCGGGACCGGGCCCAGGATGTGAAAACGGTGGTGGGCCTGCTGGAGCAGCAGGGGGCGCCGGAGGGCAAGGCCCATCGCCGCATCTACCGCCCCTGGGGCTCCTACGACGGCGTGACCGAGGGCGAGCGCTGGCAGGTGAAAAAGATCATGGTCAACCCGGGCGCCAGCCTGTCGTTGCAGATGCACCACCACCGGGCCGAGCACTGGGTGGTGGTGAAGGGCACGGCCGTGGTTGAAAAAGACGGCATCGAGGAACTGGTGGGCGAAAACCAGAGCACCTACATCCCCCTGGGCTCCAAGCACCGCCTCTCCAACCCCGGCCGAATCCCGGTGGAACTGATCGAGGTGCAGAGCGGTCCCTACCTCGGCGAAGACGACATCGTGCGCTTCGAAGATCTCTACGGCCGCAGCCGCTAAGCCGGCCAGCCCAAACGGCCCGGGAAGCCCCTGGGCCCTCCCCAGGATCTGGGCTGAAGGGCTTGCCTAGATGGGTTTACCCAGCAGGCCAGGATCGGCCCTAGGGGGCCTGGCCAGCGGGGCCTATTCCACCGTGACGCTCTTGGCCAGGTTGCGGGGCTGGTCAACATCGAGGCCCCGGTGGGCGGCGATGTGGTAGCTGAGCAGCTGCATCGGGATCACGGTCAGCAGTGGGCTGAGGAATTCATCGATCTCGGGCACCGGCAAGAGCGTGTCGAAAAGGTCGGTGTCGGGGCCCTGGGGGGCCACACCGATCAGCTGGGCATCGCGGGCCTTGGCCTCCTGGGCGTTGGAGAGCACCTTCTCGAACACCAGGCCCGGCATGGCAATCGACACCACCGGCACCCGGGCATCGAGCAGGGCGATCGGCCCATGCTTCATCTCGCCGGCCGGGTAGCCCTCGGCATGGATGTAGCTGATCTCCTTGAGCTTGAGGGCACCCTCTAAAGCAATCGGGTAGTTGATGCCCCGCCCCAGGAAGATCACATCCTGGGTGTCGGCGAATAGGTGGGCCAGGTCGGCGCAGCGCTGGTCATGGTCGAGCACCAGCTGCTGCAGCTGGGCCGGCAGCAGGCGCAGGGCCGCCACCAGGGAGCGCAACTTGGCGGGGCCATGGACGCCGCCGCCGCGCCGCTCGGCAAAGGCCAGGGCCAGGCCGTAGAAGGCCAACAGCTGGGCCAGGAAGGTCTTGGTGGCCGCCACGCCCACCTCGATGCCGGCGCCGATATCCAGGATGTGGGGCACTAGCCGGCCCAGGGAGCTTTCGGGGCGGTTGGTGATGCCCAGGAGTTTGGGCGCGAAGGCGGGATCGGCCACCAGCAGGCGCCGCTCCTGCTCCATCAGCAGGGCCGCCAGGGTGTCGGCGGTTTCGCCCGACTGGGTGACGCCAATCGTGAGGGTGTGGGGACCCAGGGGCGGCGGCGCGTAGCGAAATTCGCTGGCATAGAACACGGAGGCGGGAATGCCGGCTAGCTGCTCGAGCAGGTAGGCCCCCACCAGGGCCGCATGGCGACTGGTGCCACAGGCCAGGATCTGGATCCGCTCCACCCCCTCAAACAGGGCCTCATCGAGGGGCAGGGCCACCAGGGAGCACCCGGCCGGGTTGCCCGCCGCCCCCGGGTCCCTGCCCGGCTCGGGCAGGTGGCGGGCAACCCACAGGGCTGCCGTTTCCGACTGCTCGTGGATCTCCTTATGCATGAAGTGGCGGAAGCTGCGCTTGTCCGCCACGTGCTCGGTGCCCGTGAGCAGGGAGGGGCTGCGCTGCTGGCGGACCCCCGCACCGTTGTAAAGCTCGATGCCCAGGGGGGTGAGCAGGGCCACCTCGCCATCTTCGAGGGGCAGGATCGTGCGGGTGAAGCCGGCCAGGGCCGGGGTATCGCTGGCGCAGAGAAACTCGCCCTCGCCCAGGCCGATCAGTAGGGGCGCCTGGCGGCGGGCCACCACCAGGGCGCCCGGCACGGATGCCCAGACGACGGCCAGGGCATAAGCCCCCTGGAGCTGGGGCAACACCAGCTGCACCGCCTCCAGCAGCAGGCTGCCACTGGCGACGCGACCCTGCTGCTGCAGGGTCGCCAGCTGGCGGGCGAGCAGGTGGGGGATCACCTCCGTGTCGGTGTCGGAGAGGAAGACGACGCCGCCGGCCTGGAGCTCGTCTCGCAGGCTGCGGTAGTTCTCGATGATGCCGTTTTGAACCACGGCCACCTGGCCGCTGCCATCGAGGTGGGGGTGGGCGTTGCGCTCCTCGGGCTTGCCGTGGGTGGCCCAACGGGTGTGGCCAATGCCGCAATGGCCGGGGGCGCCGACGGCGTCGAAACGGGCCGTGAGGTTGACCAGCTTGCCCTCGGCCCGCAGGCAGGTGAGCTGGCCTGGGGCGCCCTGGTCGCCACTCGCCGGGGCCTCAAGCGGAGCTTGAACCGTGGCCAGGCCAGCGGAGTCGTAGCCGCGGTATTCCAGTTGGCGCAGGCCCTCGAGCAGCAGGGGGGCAGCCTCCCGCGAACCGATCACCGCAACGATGCCGCACATACCGATCGTGAAGGCACAAAAAAGCCCGGCCTGGGCCGGGCTTGAGCTTATGCGGAGTGGGGGAGCAGTTAGTACGCCAGGCCCATGGAGCGACTGGTTTCGTCGCCGAGGTAAACACGGATGGAGAGGAAGTCGGTGGGGCAAGCGGTTTCACAGCGCTTACAGCCAACGCAGTCTTCGGTGCGGGGCGAGGAAGCGATCTGGCCGGCTTTACAGCCATCCCAGGGAACCATCTCGAGCACATCGAGAGGGCAGGCGCGCACACACTGGGTGCAGCCAATGCAGGTGTCGTAGATCTTGACGGAATGGGACATGCCCGGGCCGGAAGCAAACGGCGTGGTGCCCAACGTACCCAAGGGATCCGGCCTGGTCCCGGGGGAGGCCGCCGGCCGTCACCCTTGTTCATACGAAGCCGCAGCCGGGCCGACCAGGGGGCCGATGCAAGGGCGCGGGGAGGGCGAGGGCCTGGTCCAGCCACAGGAGCCCCGATCCAGGGCCTTGATCCCAGCCTTGATCCCAATCAAGGGGCATTCATATGGGGCATTCATAAGGGGCATCCATCCAGAGGGGGATCGATCCAGAGGGGCATCGATCGAGAAGGGGCTGCTTGCCGGACGCCCCAGGGGCAGCCCAAAGGACCCGGGCCGGATCCGGGCCCAAAGCGCCCCACCAGGCCGACCCGTAGGATGCGGCCCTCCCACACCGTGGCCATGTCCCAGGAAGCCATCCTCGAGAAAGTGCGCTCGATCGTTGCCGAGCAGCTCAGCGTTGATGCCGCCGAGGTCAAGCCCGAATCCAATTTCCAGAACGACCTGGGCGCCGACTCCCTCGACACCGTCGAGCTGGTGATGGCCCTGGAAGAAGCCTTCGATATCGAAATCCCTGACGAGGCCGCCGAAGGCATCACCACCGTCGGTGATGCCGTGAAGTACATCCTGGACAAGCAGGCCTGAGGATCCGGATGGTGGAGGGTCTCCACCGCGTCGTGGTCACGGGCCTGGGCGCGGTTACACCGATCGGCAACGACGTTCCTTCCTATTGGGAAGGTCTCAGCACCGGCAAAAACGGGGTGGCGCCGATCACCCTGTTCGATGCAACTCGCCATGCCTGTCGCTTCGCGGCAGAAGTGAAGGGCTTTGACCCGCGCGGCTCGATTGAACCGAAGGACGCCAAGCGCTGGGATCGCTTCTGCCAGTTCGCGGTGGTGGCCGCCAAACAGGCCGTGGCCCATGCGGGCCTGCCCATCGATGCCAGCAATGCCAATCGGATCGGCACGGCGATCGGTTCGGGCGTGGGTGGGCTGTTGATGATGGAAACCCAGGCCCATGTGCTGGCGGAACGGGGCCCGGACCGGGTCAGCCCCTTCTGCGTGCCGATGATGATCCCCAATATGGCCACGGGCCTCACGGCGATCGCCCTCGGCGCCAAGGGCCCCAGTAGCGCCGTGGCCACGGCCTGCGCCGCCGGCTCTAATGCCATTGGCGACGCCTACCGCCTAATCCAGATGGGCCTGGCCGATGCCATGGTCTGCGGTGGCGCCGAATCGGCGATCACGCCCTTGGGGGTGGCCGGCTTTGCCAGCGCCAAGGCCCTGTCGTTCCGCAATGACGACCCGGCCACGGCCAGCCGTCCCTTTGATGCGGAGCGCAATGGCTTTGTGATCGGCGAAGGGGCCGGCGTAATCGTGCTGGAAAGCCTGGAGCACGCCCGCGCCCGCGGCGCCGAGATCCTGGCGGAGGTGGTGGGCTACGGCATGACCTGCGACGCCCACCACATCACCTCCCCCAGCCCGGGGGGCATCGGCGGTGCCGAGGCCATGCGTTTGGCCCTGGCCGATGCCCGGATCGAGGCCGCAGACGTGGACTACGTGAACGCCCACGGCACCAGCACCCAGGCCAACGACAGCAACGAAACCGCAGCGATCAAGTCGGCCCTGGGCGAGCGGGCCTACCAGATCCCGGTGAGCTCCACCAAGTCGATGACCGGCCACCTCCTTGGGGGCAGCGGCGGCATCGAGGCGGTGGCGGCGGTGCTGGCCATAGGCCACAACCTGGTGCCGCCTACGATCAACTACCAAAATCCCGATCCCGCATGTGATCTGGATGTCGTTCCCAACCAGGCCCGGGAACAGACACTGAACGTGGTGTTGTCCAATTCCTTCGGGTTTGGAGGCCACAACGTCTGCCTCGCCTTCCGTCGAATCAGCTGAGCCGGGGTCACCCCCTGCCGTGCCTTCGCCGGCCGATCGCCCTTCCCTCCCCCGCCCCTCACCATGGTCGCCGCACCCGTCTCCGTCGACACGCTCTGCGTTAACAGCATTCGCTTCCTGGCGATCGACGCAATCAATAAGTCGAACTCCGGCCACCCGGGCCTGCCGATGGGCGCTGCGCCCATGGCCTACGCCCTTTGGGATCGGGTGCTCAGGCACAACCCCAAGAACCCCCAGTGGTTCAACCGGGATCGCTTCGTGCTGTCGGCCGGCCACGGCTGCATGCTGCTTTACGCCCTGCTGCACCTGAGCGGCTACGACTCGGTAACGATCGAGGACATCCAGCAATTCCGCCAGTGGGGCTCCCGCACCCCCGGCCACCCCGAAACGTTTGAAACCCCGGGCGTGGAAGTGACGACCGGCCCGTTGGGTCAGGGCATTGCCAACGCCGTGGGTCTGGCGATCGCTGAAGCCCACCTGGCCGCCAAGTTCAACAAGGACGACGTCAAGCTGGTTGATCACTACACCTACGTGATCATGGGCGACGGTTGCCACCAGGAGGGCATCTCCGGTGAAGCCGCCTCCCTGGCCGGTCACCTGGGCCTGGGCAAGCTGATTGCCCTCTACGACGACAACCACATCACCATCGACGGAAACACCAATGTTTCCTTCACCGAGGATGTGCTGAAGCGCTACGAGGCCTACGGCTGGCACGTGCAACACGTGGCCGATGGCAACACCGATGTGGATGGGATTGCCAAGGCGATTGAAGCTGCCAAGGCGGTCACCGATCGTCCTTCGATGATCAAGGTCACCACCACGATCGGCTACGGCTCCCCGAATAAGTCCGGCACCGCCGGCGTGCACGGCGCCGCCCTGGGCGCTGAGGAAGCGGCCCTCACCCGCGAGGCCCTCGATTGGAGCTACGGCCCCTTCGAGGTGCCCCAGGAGTCGTACGACCAGTGGCGCCAGGCCGTGAGCCGCGGCGCCGCCGCTGAGGCCGAGTGGAACGCCGCCCTCGAGACCTATCGCGCCAATTACCCCGCGGAAGCCGCCCAGTTCGAGCGCCAGCTGCGCGGTGAACTGCCCCAGGGTTGGGACGCCAACCTGGCCAGCTTCACGGCCGACGACAAGGGCCTGGCCACGCGCATGCACAGCTATAACGCCCTCAACGCGATTGGCCCCAACCTGCCCGAGCTGATCGGCGGTTCGGCCGACCTCACCCACTCCAACCTCACCGACATCAAGGGCGAGAAGGGCTTCCAGAAGGGCGCTGAAGCCAACCGCTACCTGCACTTCGGCGTGCGTGAGCACGCCATGGCGGCAATCCTCAACGGCCTGGCCTATCACGGCAGCGGCCTGGTGCCCTACGGCGGCACCTTCCTTGTGTTCGCCGGCTACATGATCGGCTCGATCCGCCTCTCGGCCCTGAGCGAGCTCGGTGTGATCTACGTGCTCACCCACGACTCGATCGGCCTGGGCGAAGACGGCCCCACCCACCAACCGGTGGAAACCCTGGCCAACCTGCGGGCCATCCCCAACCTGCTGGTGATCCGCCCCGGCGACGGCAACGAAACCAGCGGCGCCTACCAGGTGGCGATCACCAACCGCAAGCGCCCCACGGTGCTGGCCCTCAGCCGCCAGGCGATGGCCAACCAGGCCAATTCCACGGCCGCTGCCGTGGCCAAGGGCGGCTACGTGCTGGAAGACAGCGATGGCACCCCCGAGCTGATCCTGATCGGCTCCGGCACCGAGCTGGAACTCTGCACCAAGGCCGCCGCCGAACTGCGGGCCGCCGGTAAGAACGTGCGGGTGGTGTCGATGCCCTGCGTGGAACTGTTTGAAGAGCAGGACGCCGCCTACAAGGAAGCCGTGCTGCCCGCCGCCGTGCGCAAGCGCCTGGTGGTGGAAGCCTCCAGCTCCTACGGCTGGCACAAGTACTCCGGCTTCGATGGCGACACCGTGTCGATCGACCGCTTCGGCGCCTCGGCCCCCGGCCCGGTGTGCCTGGAGAAGTTTGGCTTCACGGTGGCCAATGTGGTGGCTAAGGCCAACGCCTTGCTGGCTTGATTGAGCTTGGACCGAGGCGCCTAGGCTGACCATCGCTCCGATAGAAGTTGTGCTTTGCCCCGCCTATGGCGGGGCTTTTTCATGGCAAAGCAGCAAAACCCTACCAACAACAAGACAGCCGTATAATCCCGAGTTAGCCTGGAGCAAGTAGACAAAAAAGGAAGCCAGGGTGACCGACAAGCAACAGCTCACATTGGCCTTTGTCAGCAGCGCCTATAACGAGGCCGACAATCTAGAGGAGTTGCATCGGCGATGCAGGGCAGCCCATGCCCAGCTGCAGCAAGAGTTCAGCGAACAACTTAATCTTGGCTTCCGCCTTGTCGTTGCAGACAACTTCAGCGTTGATTCCAGCCTCAAGATTCTTGAAAGGCTGAGCCAACAGGACCCCGACGTAAAGCCCCTGGCCAACAAGGCGAACTACGGACCCGAAGCTTCGGCAGTCAACGCCCTGGAGCAAACGCGGGATTGCGACCTAATCGTATTGCTCTGCTCGGATCTACAAGATCCGCCGGAGATAGCTATCACCATGGTTCGCACCCTGCTACAGGACCCGGAATTGGATGCGGTGCTTGCAGTGAAAAAACGGTCAGCCGGTGGTCCTTTGTTGCGATTGGCTCGGCGTGCTTACTACAGAATCCTGGGCTATTCCTCACGTCTACAAGTGGTTCCCAGTGGATTTCACGGCTTCGGCTGTTACTGGCGAGAGGTGCTAGATGAAGCGCTCCATTACTGGAACCACACCGATCTCAACTTTCGACAGTGCCTCACAAACGCCAGCCAGTCACCGCAATTGATGGACTATACCCAGGCCGAAAGACAGCGTGGGGCGTCTTCCTACCGTAGTTGGGGCTACTGGCCTGAAGCGATGCGTAGCCTGGTCTCAGGCGATGCTGCCGCCAGCCGCATCGCCCTACTGATTGGCAGCAACGGACTAGTCCTGGCAGCGGTGGTGGGTGCACTTCTACTGGTGAATTATCTGCGCGGAACCAGCGGTTACGGCGGCGGCATCCCCACCGTGATGGCACTGGTTCTGCTCAGTTTCGCCGTGCAGATGCTAATGTTTGCGGTGCTTTCACGTCAGATTGAGGCCCTACGGATGGGGGGAGTTCGGCCAAAGGTGCGGTATCGCCTTCTCCATCAAGACCCTTTGCAAGGCTGATAGCTTGGATAGGCTCAAAACTCAAACTAGGTCGAAATTATCTTTTTTGCGCCAAAATTCGAATAACTCCCTGATGGGTTGAAAGCGATGATCCATAATCCTGCCTTGTAGCGAGCAACTCCAAACCCAACGACTGAATGCAAGCCTGCAGCGATTCAGCCGTGAAGAAGTTTACGTGCTCATGCATCTTGATGATCAACGGAGGAAAGATCCATCCAAGATATGACCTGGCTAGCACGCTCAAGAAGTCCAAAGCGAGAAGCGCCAGCCGAGAGCGAGACAGGAGCAGCAAATAGCGACAATACAGCTGAGACCCAAGACTACCCACAATACCATAACGCTCCAAGGGGACTTCGAGATAAATCAAGCAGCCGGATCGGATATGCGACGAAGCGATATTAGCTCGAAGGAATGGAACAGGCGCGGGAATATGCTCGAGCACATGGGCACAAATCAGCAGGTCAAGATCACTCGGAATGGCAGCAAGGTCTGCCACCAATGTCACGCCATCAACAGGGATTTGCTCGCTGGCTTCGACAAGATAGGCCTCTTTAGCCAATAGAAGGGGTAAAAACTGTCCGGCGTCACCACCAAGATCGGCGATCACAAGCCCCATACCCTCCTTCCTGGGAAGGAAAGGTCGCAAAAAATCAACGAGAGAGTCTTGCCGCGCTCTGATCAGAGAAGGGTCGAAATTCGCGGCGTTAGCCTTCCTTCCATACCAAGGCTCATGCCTGTGGCGCGTGAGAAAATAGTGCTCACCTCGATAACCACCATAAAGGCGACCCATCTCCTTATCCGTGTATTGATAGCTAAAGAAGCGATGCCCACATGCCCTACATTCGGCCAGCCCCACCAAGGAGGAATGGGCAGGCTGCACTAAAGCACGAATAAACGGGGCCATCAAAGCCCAATAGCCCACTAGCTTTACAGATGAGCAACATGGGCAAGCAAGACATAAACCCTGAGCCGAGAAATCACCAGAGGGAGAAGAATACGGGCCGTGGTTAGCCATTAGGTCGTCGGCAAAACGTCGAGACATTCTGGCCGTCAGCCAAGGGATCCAACTCTCTTTCCGACTGTAGCGCGGTCATGCCAAAATAGCCAAAAGTGAATTCCCCGTGGCGCCCAAGAGCATCTTTACCCGTTATTTTCTATCTGGCATAGTATTTACCATGCTCGGCCCTTGCTTGTTCTGGCTTGCATATCCTATGGGCCCTTTTCGGGCGGCCGCCCTTGCTGAAGTGCTTGTTCATACGGTCCGATTTTTGACTTTCAGAACACTTGTCTTTCCGGCCGACAGGGGCTATCAAGTCAGCGTCCCCCGCTATCTAGTGTCAGCTCTACCGCTCACCTTGGCAGGCCTCACAAGTGTCGCAATGCTAAGAAATGTACTAGATCGAACTTCCTTGACCATTGCCGCTGCCCTAATCTCCATGGTAGTTGGTTTTATCTGGAGCCGATTTATCTATAGCCTGCCGGTGAAGCGTGGTTAAACCTATTTGTAGGCTTGGTGATGGGCTTTGGCGGTGCGGGGGCAAGCGTGCGGCAGGAGTTTGCCATTTTGTGCCAGCGTCCGCTAGAGAGCATCAGTGAATTCAAAATGGTCAGTGGTCTCAGCTTTTCCAAGCCTCGAAAGCGACAGACATCTTGATTGAGTTGGGTATTCTCTGCCAGAAGGCCAGGGCTCAGCCCACCAAGGTCGCTGCCACCCATTAGCGCTGCCATCGGGCATCACCCCAGCTCCCGGGGCCGTTCCCTCAGGCCCCTGAGGGTGAGGCGAATCTGCTCCGCCATCGTGGGCGGTTGCAGCTGCCTCTCTCTGAGCAGCGACCGGAACCGGGTCAGGTCCCCCTGGTAGTTGTCGTGGACCGCCCCGGGCCGGATCTCGGGGCTAATCACGGCAGCGCCGGTTTCGGCGGCCACCAGCTGGGCCAGCTCCTGCAGGGTGAGGGTGTGGGTGCAGGCATCAAACCGTTGCAGCGATCCGGCCCCTTGGGGCTGCTGGAGCAGCTGCCAGCCCAAGGCCAGCAAGGCTTCGGCGCTCACGTAGCTGCGCGTCACCGGGTGGCGGGCGCGGATGCGGATCGGCTCACCAGCGAGCGCCTGCAGCAGAAAATCCCCCAGGGCGAACTTCTCAGGCCGCGTCATGAACTGCCCCGAGGCCGCAAACACCCGGAACACCACCGCCATGCGGCAGGCGGCAGCCCGCTCCAAGAGGGCTTCCTCCTCCTGTTTGAGGCTGGCGTAGGGATTGCCATCGAGATCCAGTGGCTGGCCATCGAGGACGGCCGCATCCCCTGAGGAGGTCGTTACCACCGGCAGCTGCGGCCAGGCGCCCAGCACCTGGCCCACGGTGGCCGTGATCGCCCGGTTGCTGGCGATATAGCGCTCCAGCCCCAGCTCAGCGGGCTTGTCGCGGGTGAGAAAGGCCAGGTGCAGCAGGCCGGCGGGCTTTGGCACGTCCGTGATCGCCGCCAGGGGCCGGGCCAGCACGGGGCCCTGGGGGCTGCCGAAATCCACCCAGCGCTCGCGGCTGGCAAAGGGGATCACCTGCCGCCGCAGGGCCTCCGGCCCATGGGCCTGCTCGTACACGTGCAAGGCCGTGCGGCCGAACCAGCCGCTGGCACCGGTGAGCAGGAAGGGGCCGCTCAACGCTTACGGGGCAAAGGGATTGACCAGGTCGATGCTGGTGTCGCTGAAATGGCGGGTGTTTGCTGTGGCAAGCCGGGCCCCCCAGGCCAGGGCAATGCCTGCGATCAGGGTGTCGCGCAAATCGACCGGGCGGCCCCTTTCCTTGCGCTCGGCGGCCAATCCCGCCGCCCTGCTGGCCGCCAGGCCATCCAAGGGCGCGATCCGATCCTGCACCACCTGCTCCAACAACTGGTCAAGCCCCTGGTGCAGGCGTTGACGGCGCTGCCCAGCCGGCAGGACTGCGACTCCGTAGCGCAACTCAAACACCACCACACTCGGCAGCCAAACGTCCTCTGCCCTCAGCCCATCCAACCAAGCCACCACCCCAGGGTCGGGCCGGCCCTGCATCAACGCCGAGATCACGTTGGTATCGAGCAGGATCATGGGTCGAAGGCGGCTGGCGTGGCCCCATAGCCCTGCCACTCCGGGATCGGATCCCCTGGGCCGCTGCCCGCAAACAGGGCCGCCATCTGGGATCCCAGCCCCATGGCTTCAGGCTGATACTGCTGCTCCGCTGCTGCCGCCTGGCGCAGGATCAGCCGGGCTTCCTCCTCCATGCTGCGGCCATGGCGCTGGGCCCTGCGGCGCAGGGCCTCCTTCACCGAAGCCTCCAGATTGCGAACCAGCAACTGCGCCATCCCAGCTAATCCCCCGCAGCATTGCTATCACGATAGCAATGCTGCCCAAGCCAAGCCCAGTCGCCCATGGGCAACTGCTGCGCCATCAGCGGAGCCAATCAAGCAGTTGCAACGGCTCGCCGATCCGGGCGTCCCCCACCGGGCAGTGGCCATAGCCGTAGGTGGCGGCAGCAAAGTGATAGTTGGCTGCTGCCGCCGCCTGTTGGTCGGCCACGGTGTCGCCCACATACCAATGGCTGGCAACGCCGGGCCGGCGCAGCTGCTCCAGGCTGCTGGCCTTGCTGAAGGGCGCCCCTGGCGCTTGCGGGGCGTGCAGGCTTTGGAATAGGGGAGCCAGGCCGCACTCCGCCAGGATCTGCTCGGCCAGCGGGCGGGGCTTCAGGGTCACCAGATGCAGGTCCCAACCGGAGCGGCCAAGGGTTTCCAGGAGCTCCCTGGCGCCGGCGAACAGCTGGTAGTCCTTCCAGCCCAGCTGGTCGTGGTGGGTCCGGAACTGGCCGAGGAGCTCGCCAAGCAGGCTCTCCCTGCCGTGCTGGGGCAAACCCAGCAGGCCGGGCAGATAGGTCTTCAGGGGCGGGCCGATCTGGTCGCGCAGCTGGCTCAGGGTGGGGGGCGCCAAGGCCAGGGTCTCGCACGCCACCACGATGGAGGCATGGATGCCCCTAGCGCTGTCGATCAGCGTGCCATCGAGATCGAAGCCCACCAGGCCCGGCCTCATAGCTCCAGGCCGCGCTCCAGGATCAGGCGCCGCAGGCCAGGATTCTGCTGGTAAGGGCCATCAACGTGGTCAATCGTGAGCCGCTCATCGGCTGCGATGGCCGTGGTGAGCCGGTTGCCATTGATCACCTCCCGGCAAGAGAGCTGGCCCCGGTGCAATGGGATGGCCAGGTAAAAATCATCGTTGAAACTGGCCGAATCAAACACGTAGCCGGCCCCTAGATCGCGGCGAGCATAAACACCGCGCACAAGATCTTCTAAATAACGCCGCTCCCGCTCCGGGATCGGCCGCCGTTCCTGGCCGGAGCCACCACACATTTCCGCCGCCTTGCGAAAGGCCTGATACCAGGCATCCACCTGGTGGGGCAAGGAGCAATAGGGCGATACCGGCACACCCCCCTGATCAATGTCGATATGGCGCTCCCAGGTGCGGGCCCCTTTGGCATAGCTGATCAACATCGAACTATGCCAATCACCCATCTCGTGGCTGGAGAAGCCGATCACATGGCCCGGATAACGCCCACGCAAATAATCGATCTGATTGAGCTGCAAATCGCCATCCTCCGATGGATAGAGTGACACGCAGTGATTGATCGCCAGCGGAATCGATCGATTCTCAAAGAACCGCACGCAATCATCAATTGTTTTTTCATTGGCGCCCCCAGTGGAAATGATCACGGGCTTGCGCAAACGGGCGATCCGCTCCAGCAGGGGCCAGGTGGCGATATCGGAGCTAGCCACCTTGATCATGGGTAAATCAAAAAGCCCGCATAGATCCACCGAGGCCTCATCGAAAGGCGTGGCCATCGGGATGCAACTGCAGTGGCGGATCTCATCGATCAGGGCTTTAAATTCCTCGATTGAGAGCTTGGTGGCTTCAGTTTTCTTGATGTAGCGCGACTCGGTGTAGCCCTTGAAGGCCGGGTGAACGAACGAGTCCACATCACGGAACTGCAGCTTGATGGCCGTGCGCATGGAATTCATCCGTGCCACCATGGCAAAATCGCGAACAATCTGCAGACCCCTGGCCAAATCACCCCAGTGATTATTGGCAAGTTCCAACACAAAAAGGTTCTCAAACGTGCGGCGATCGTCGGCAGAAATAGATGAATTCACAGTTTGCTTGCCTCCGGCCCAGGGCCATGGCCCAACAGAAAGGCCCGGGCCTCCGCCAGCGCCTCGTCGCTGAGGTGGGGATACATGTCATCGAGTTCCGGGGTGCGGATCACGCCATTGAGCATGCGTGATTTCAGCCTTGGCTCAAATTCCTGCAGGGGATCGAGCCGCACCACACACACCCTCGGCCCCTGGGAATTGGCAAGAAAGGATGCCAGCTCGCCATCAAGTTGACCTGGATGCTCCAGCAAACAGGTGGGCAAACCAAAGGCCCGGCAAACGGCAACAAAATCGGGGAAAGTCACCCCCGAGGCTGGGGAGGCGCCGTGTTCGCGGCCGAAGAAGTTCTGCTGGGTTTGGCGAATCGAAAGATAGCCGCCGTTATCGAGCACCACCAAGGCGATATTGCCCTGGCTGCTCGCCAGGGTCTGCAGCTCCTGCAGGTTCATCATCAGCGATCCATCGCCGGCCAGGGCCAATGTCAATCCGCCCAAATCGAGCCGTTCGGCGGCCTGGGCCGCGCCAATCGCAGCCGGCAAGTCATAGCCCATGGAGGCACAGCCGCTATTGCTAAACATGCGCCGGCCCGCCACCATCTTGAGAATCTGAAAGGGCACGATGCAGGCGGTGGCATCACCACACACCACCCGGGAGTCCGCCGGCAGCAGGCGATCGAGGGCAAAGACCAGGTGATAGGGATTGATGCCCGTGCGGCCTTCGCAGGGATAATCGTTGGGCTTCGGATCCAGGCGCTGGCGCAGCTGGGCGCAGCGATCGATCCACCCTTCCCGCGCCAAAGAGACCGGCAACCCTGCCACCGGCAGGGCCTGCAGCAAAGCAGGCAGAAAATCAGCAAGATCGGCCTGAATCACCTGGCTGGGGCTTAGATAGGGCTTCTGCAATTCCGCCCCATCCACATCCACCATCACCACAGCGGCCCGGCGGGCGAAGCTCTCCCAATTATAACTGACCTGGCGAATATTTAAACGCGAGCCGAGCACAAGTAAGAGGTCGCAGGCTTGCACCGCCAGGTTGCCGGCCCGGGTGCCGATCGTGCCCGGCCGGCCAGCGAAAAGGGCATGGTCATTGGGGAATGTGTCATGGCTCCAGGCCGTAACGACCGGCAGGCGGCAACGCTCGGCCAGGGCCAGCACGGCGGCCTGGGTGCCGGACAGCTGGACACCGGTGCCCAGTAACAGCAAGGGCCGCTCTGCGGCCGCGAGCCGCTCCAGCAAGGCCTGGAGCGCGGCAGGGTCGATTCCAGGACGCGGCTCCAGCGCCAACTCAACGGGGGCGGCCTCCAGGGCTGCGGCCAGGCTCTCCAGCCGCTGGCCCTGCACGTTCACCGGCACCTCCAGCCACACCGGCCCCGGCCGGCCCGACACCGCCAGGGCATAGGCCCGATCCACGGCGGCGGGCCCCTCTTCGGCAGCCCGAAGGGACGTGAAGGATTTCACAAATGCCGGAATAAAGTCGTTTGATTGCGCCTCCTGATCCCCTAGCTGGCGCAGGCCCAGATCCGGGACCGAGTCCCTCAGGGTATCGGTGCGCACCTGACCCGACACGATCACCATCGGCATCGAATCGGTATAGGCACCAAAGACCCCATTGAGGGCATTGATCGCCCCCGGGCCCGAGGTGACGCACACCAGCGCCGGCCGATTCGTGATGCGGGCATAGCCCTCCGCCGCCATGGCACAGGCCTGTTCGTGGTGCAAATAGACGCACTCCAAACCTGGCTCCTCCCCAAAAGCATCATTGAGGTGCATGGCGCCCCCACCCGTCACCGAAAAGCAGGTGTCCATGCCCAGCCGGGCCAGGCGGGCGGCCAGGAAATCGGCAACTTTCATGACCTAGCCCCGGCTCCCTGGCAAGCAGTAGAGAACGGAGTCAAAAGAGTTATACATGTGCTGACGGAGACGAAAACTATAGCCCATGCCTGCGACTATTTTGCCAACCTCACGGGGTATCTCAATAATATCTGCAGACCTGTGATAGAGCGAAATGGCCATCACCGGTCTAGATCGACGAATGGCCTTAGTCATCCCAAGAAGCACATCCAAATCAGCCCCTTCCGCATCGACCTTTATGAAGTCAACACGCTCGGTAGGAAATAAATCGTCAAATGGGGCCACGCAGACAGTAGTGGTCTCTGCAGATTGCTGGCCAGTCGAAATGCATGCCGCCTCTCCCGCGCCGGAAAAAGATGCATAGGAATGGGAACTGCCAAGGGCAATGGGCAAGCAAGCTACGGCCAAATCGACATGGGACCCCTGCAACTCGGCGACAGTCGACTGCAACGATTTATAATTAGAATGATCCGGCTCAAACAGAATTGCCTTGGCAACCCTGGCACAAGAAAGAAGATTCCGCAAACTATCGCCGTCATAAGCACCCACATCTAGGTAGGCAATTCCATCCTTGCCTAGCAAGGAATCCAGGGAAAACGCGTTAAAATACTGAGGATCCTTAGTCACAAAAGAGGCATAGGCCATATCGGCGCCAGACCTAAATTCAAGAATCCGCTGAAAACAACACTTCGATTCATCATCCTCAAAAAGCTGAAGGATCATTTCAATATCACGAGCAAGGCCACCATTGGCCCTGAAGTCGCCAACCGGCGCAAGCCAATAACACCAACCAAGTCCATCGCCAAGCTGGTCAACATACTGCCAAGGCATAATTAAATGGTCAAAACCGTGCAAAGCACTTAGCTCAGACAATGCATCATAAGGATTATTTCGATTGAAAATGCCGCAGAGAATTTGAACATTAGCAGAAAACCCCTTATCTTTAAGCATCTGCCAATCGTAGACAGGTAGGTCCTCGATAAAATCATATTGGGGAGTTGTCGCCACAAACCCGAGAACGGAAATACCCCTATCCTTGCAAGCCCGATAAACCCTCAAACCAAATTGACCAGTCCCAAAAATGAGGAGTCGGGAGTCCAGCACTACGGGATCACGACAAGTGGCTTGGATGATCACAGGGCGAACCACGAACTATATATTAAAGATCCTAACAGCTAAACTCCATGATCAAGCACCCCCTGTGGAGCCCCCCATAACAGTTCCTAATCCATCACGCAAACGGTGGCTGAGTTATAGTCTACTACGAAGTGGCTGGGATCAGGTTGAACGCATAGGCGACCCTGAAACACGGGCTAACGCGACAGATTGCCACCAAACAGTGTGGGCGTCCAAACCCTGCCCTGCCTTCCTCCGGGCCGGCGGGCCAGGTCGTAGCGGCTTAGGGACCCATTCGGCTTCACCCGAAGCAGAAAGCCAAACCCGCTGCAATCCCTGCGGCAACCGCCGTAGTTGCACCCAGCCGACGCCGCCTGCAGATCGAGCGGTTTGAGGTTGTAGCCCAGGTGGGATCCGAATCAGGCTGTTCGCTACCCAACGGATCATCCAACCAAGGGGGGCATCTCGATGAGGGAGATGTGCTGGTCGCGGGCCCCTCTGACCAGATCCACCGTGATGCGCTGGTCAAAGCTCACCAAGCGGCCGCCCTGCGCTACGGCTAACGCCAGGAGGTAGCAATCGGTGATCTGGCGGGGGCCGAGGAGCCGGTGCCAATCGATCAGGCCGGGCTCTAACAGGCTGACGGCCTCAGGCCAAAACTGGTGGCTGGCGTGCTCGCAGGCTTCTGCCAACCGTTCTGCCACCTGGGCCGCAGGGCGATGGTTGGGATAAGCGGGCTGGGACATGATGCGCACCACGCCGTTTTCGGTGATGGGGGTTGTGGCCCAGCCTTGCTCCTGGTGCTGAGCCAGCCAAAGGCTGGCGGCCCTGTGCATCACATGCCCAGAATCCAGCAGGGCAATGATCACATTGACATCGAGCAGGGCCCGCATCAGAGCCCTTCCTGATCACGCAGCTGGTCAATTTGTTCGTTGGTTACCAACTTCTGGCCCAGGACCTGAAAGGGCCTGAATCCCCCAACCCCTGCAGTGCCAGTCTCTCCCTTGCCGCCATCGCCCGCCATGGCGGCTCGCAAGAGCCGGGAGACCAATTGGCCAGCTGTTAGGCCTTGCCTCCTGGCCTGCTCCTTGGCCGCAGCCAAGACATCGTCCTCGATGTCCAAGGTGGTGCGCATCGATCGAGCAAATCATCTACTCATCATGGCATCAGCGCATCATTCCTGATCGGGGCCGGGCAAGGGCCCTAGTCCAGCAGCTCGCCAAGCAGGGCGGCCAGTCCTCGGAAGCCTTTAGCTCGCAAACTCCAACAGCAGCTCCACTTCCCTCTGCAACATCGCCTCCGTCAGCCCCGGGTAGGTGCCCAAAAACAGGGCCTGCTCCATCAGCCCATCGGCGCCTGACATCTCCGCTACCACCGAGCGGCTGGCAGCAGGTTGATCGCGCAGCAGGGCCTGGAACACGGGTTGCCTCAGCAAATTGCCGCCAAACAGCATGCGGGTGCCAACTCCTGCCTGCTCGAGGCGGTGGGCCAGGTCGGAGCGGCTTAGGGGCCCGTCTGGCTTCACCCGCAATAGGAAGCCAAACCAGCTGCAATCGCTGCGGCAGCCGCTGCCATCCCAGGCAAAGTCGCCGGTTTCCGGCGGTGATGGCCATGGCATGGATGACCAGCTCCTATCCAGCTGCTGGCTTAGGACTCCAGCTTGACGCTGCAGCTGGAGCCAGTGGTGCTGTTAGGCAGAGATGACCACACAGCTGCTGCTGGTTCACCCATCCCAGCGCCGCTTAAATGCGACCTATCCCATGACCAACGTCCCTATCTCAGGACCGGGCCTGGGATCAGGGCAGCACAACTGCGCTTGGGGATTCGCCGCTTGCCCCCCTAAGCCTTCACAACCCCCTTATCCGCCGCCTGCTCCGCCAGCACCTGCTCCAGGCCCGCCAGGTCCTCGTCGGTAATCTTGGTTTGCATCGGGCAATGCTTGGGACCACACATCGAGCAGAACTCGGCCTGCTTATAAATATCGGCGGGCAGGGTTTCGTCGTGGTATTCGCGGGCCCGCTCGGGATCGAGCGAAAGATCAAATTGCTTGTTCCAATCAAACGCGTAACGGGCGCGGCTGAGTTCGTCGTCGCGGTCGCGGGCACCGGGGCGATGGCGAGCAATGTCGGCGGCGTGGGCGGCGATCTTGTAGGCGATCAGGCCGTTGCGCACATCTTCCGGGTTGGGCAGGCCCAGGTGTTCCTTGGGGGTGACATAGCAGAGCATGGCCGTGCCATACCAGCCGGCCATGGCGGCGCCGATGGCGCTGGTGATGTGGTCGTAGCCAGGGGCGATGTCGGTCACCAGGGGACCCAGCACATAGAAGGGCGCCTCGCTGCACTCCTCCATCTGTTTGCGCACGTTGAATTCGATCTGGTCCATCGGCACGTGGCCAGGGCCCTCCACCATCACCTGGATGTCGTGCTTCCAGGCCCGGCGGGTGAGGTCACCCAGGGTCTTGAGTTCGGCCAGCTGGGCCTCATCGGAGGCGTCATGCAGGCAACCGGGACGCAGGGAATCGCCCAGGGAGAAGGTGCAGTCGTAGCGCTTGAAGATCTCGCAGATGTCGTCGAAGCGGGTATAGAGGGGATTTTGCTTGTGGTGGTAGAGCATCCACTGGGCCAAAATGCCGCCGCCGCGGCTCACGATCCCGGTGAGGCGACCCTTCACCTTGGGCAGGTGCTCGATCAGCAGGCCCGCATGGATCGTTTGGTAATCAACGCCCTGCTGGCAGTGCTTTTCGATGATGTGTAGGAAGTCTTCTTCCGAAAGCTTCTCAATCGAGCCGTGCACACTTTCGAGAGCCTGATACACGGGCACCGTGCCGATCGGCACCGGCGAGGCATTAATAATTGCCGTGCGCACCTCATCGAGGTTGACGCCCCCGGTGGACAGGTCCATCACCGTGTCGGCGCCATACTTCACCGCCAGCTCCAACTTGGCCAGCTCCTCGTTGATATCGCTGGCGTTGGGTGAGGCGCCGATGTTGGCATTCACCTTGCAACGCGACGCGATGCCGATCGCCATCGGCTCGAGATTGGTGTGGTTGATGTTGGCCGGGATGATCATCCGACCCCGGGCCACCTCCTCCATCACCAGCGACTCGGGCAGGTTCTCCCGCTGGGCCACAAAGGCCATTTCTTCGGTCACCACACCCTGGCGGGCGAAGTGGAGCTGGGAAAAATTGGCAGAACCGCGACGCTTCTCGATCCAGGCGCTACGCATAACAGAACTGGCGATGGATAGGTACCGGCCAAACCGGCAAGGGACGCCCAGCCTGAGTTCTTCTCACTTCCCTGCGCCGGCATGACCCGGATCAGGTTCGGAGGGTGTGATCTCAGCCCGTCGGACGGCCGCTGAATCAGCTGGGCTGAATCAATGGCTGTCCGGGCACCCCTAGTGACTTTCGAAACCTAGCAAGGCCGAAACAAAACCGGCCATGGCCAACGGCGCCCTAGGGATCTCAGCCCTGCAAGCCATTAAGGGCCACTGCCACAACCCGATGGTCCGGATCCTGCTGCAAAGCTGCCAGGGCGGATCGGGCCTCGATCGCCCAAGGGGCACCAGCCGGCTCCTGGGCTCCCTCCCTCACTAGCCGGCCCAGGATCTCGGCAGCGCCCGCCCGCACCGTGCCATCGCCATCGGCCAGGGCCAGCCGGGCCAGATCAAGCAGATCGCTGGACTCCATCTCGGCATGTTCGGCCACGGCCGAGAGGATGCTGCAGCGCACCAGCCACTCCGGGTTGCACTCGAAGGCCTGGCGCAGGAGGGGCCAGGCCCGCGTCAGCGAATGGCTCACCAAGGCATTGGCCGCCTCGGCCCGCACGTTGGCATCCCCATCGCAGGCCAGGGCCGTTACCAGGGCCTGCCAGCCGGCCTCGGTGGGCTTCACCCCCAACCCGGCGCAGCTGAGGGAGCGAACCATGAAGGCGCTTTGCTGCAACCCCAGCAGCAGCAGCGGCACCGCCTGCTCCGCCGGCAACTCCCGCAAACCGGCCAGGGCCGGCATGGCCCGGCTGGGATCTCCCGAAAGGATGGCTTCGCGCTGCTGGTCCAGGGTCATGGCTCCAGGGTAGGCAGCCTTGGCCCGCCGGCGTTTCAGCCGGGAGGCCCCAAGGGGCTAGAGCGAGGGGTCAGGCGATCGGTCTCGGGGGGGCGGTCTCAGGCGATCGGTCTCAGGCGGGCGGACCCGGCTGGCGCAGGGCGGCCAGCAGGGCCCGGCGGCGACGGCGGTTGGCGAGGGCGCTATGGCCTAGGAGCCCGGCACCAATCAGCAGGGCGGGCAGGGCCTGCCAGCGATCGGGCCCCTGGCGCAGCAACAGGGCCACCAGGGCCAACAGAATCAGCAGCGGCGAAGACAGGGCCAGCAGACCCCGGCTCAAGCCCTTCGGGCCGCTCATGGCTGGGGCCCCCCGCCGGCGGGGGCCTGCTGGCCGATCCAGCGCAACAGGCTCAGGCTGAGCACCTTCACCCCCACCGCCAGGGCCCCCTCATCGGGATCAAAGCTGTTGCTATGCAGGGGCGTGCAGCCGTTGGGGCCCGCCACCCCGAGGCGAAACATGGTGGCGGGGGTGTCCCCCTGGAGCTGGGCGAAATCTTCGGCGCCGAGCGAGGGCTGCTCCAGCCAGATCACCTGGTCCCGGCCGAGCAGGTCGCTGGCCGCCTCGGCGACCAGCTGGGTGAGGGGGCCATCGTTCTTGACCGGCGGAGCGATGCAGCGATAGCGCACCCTGGCCTCGCCGCCGTGGCCCTGGCAGAGGGCCTGCACCGTGTCGCCAATCCAGCCGGGCAGGCGGGCATGCACCTCCAGATCGAGGCAGCGCACCGTGCCGAGCAGGCGCACGTGGTCGGCGATGACGTTGTAGGCCTTGCCGCCCTCAATCCGGCCAAAACTGACCACCACCGGATGCAGGGCATCGAGGCGGCGGCTGATCGCCTCCTGCAGGCCGCTCACCACCTTGGCCGCAATCCAGATCGCATCGGTGGATTGGTGGGGCCGGGCGCCATGGCCGCCTTCGCCCAGCACCTCCACCTCCAGCTCGCCGGCCGCCGCCGTCAGGCTGCCAATGCGCACGCCGATCGAGCCCACCGCCAGGCTCGGGAACACGTGCAGGCCAAACAGGGCATCCACCCCCTCCATGGCGCCATCGGCCACCATCCAGGCCGCCCCCTCGGCCGTTTCCTCCGCCGGTTGGAACAGCAGGCGGATCCGGGCGCCGAGCTGGTCGGCCAGGGGTGCCAGCAGGCGCGCCACCCCCAGGCCCACGGCGCTGTGCAGGTCGTGGCCGCAGGCATGCATCAGGCCCTGGCGGGTGGAGGCCCAGGCGACGCCCGTGCGCTCCTCCACCGGCAGGGCATCCATGTCCACCCGCAGGGCCGCCAGCGGCACCCCAGGCCCCTCGGGCCCCAGCTCCGCCAAAACCCCCGTTCGCCCTACGGCTTCGCGCACCCGCCAGCCCAGGGCGCGCAGCTCGCCGGCGATCAGGGCGGCGGTCTGCTGTTCCTGGCCGCTCAGTTCCGGGTGGGCATGCAGGTGGCGCCGCAGGCCAATCAGGTCGGGCAGGGCCGCGGCCAGGGCGGCTTCCAGGCCAAACGTCTGCCAAAGCTCCTGGCCAGCGAGCCCAGGCTCGGGGCTAGGCCCCTGGGGCGCGACCGCCTGGGGGCTGGCCGGTGGGGCGTCCTGGGGCTGGACCTGGGCGGCGGGGGTCATCGGCGGGCCAGGGCGAGGAATTTCTCGAGGGCATGCACCGGCTCCGGAGGCCAGCGCCGGATCTGGGACAACCATTCTGGCTGGTGGTAGCGGGGATCCAGCCCGGAGGCCGCCGCCCAGTTGCTCTCCGCCTCGCCCATGGCTCCCCGTTGCCACAGCAGAGCGGTCAGGCCGGCCCGGGCATCGGCGAAGAGGGGATAGCGGCGGATCAGGTTGCGCAGTTGCCGTTCGGCCTCCTCCAGGTCGCCCAATTGGAAGGCGGCTAGGGCCGCACTAGAGCGGGCCATGGCGAAGCCCGGCCGGGCCTCGGCCGCCGCCGTGAAACTGGTGCGGGCCGCCGGCCAGTCGCCGCGGGAGCCCTGCACGTTGCCGAGGTTGTAGAGGGCGGAGGCATCGGCGGGATTGCGCTCCAGGATCCAGCGGTAATCGGCCTCGGCGGCGTCCCACTGGCCCAGGGCCTCCTCGGCGGTGCCGCGGTTGAGGTGGGGATCACCTTGGTCGGGATCGAGGGCGATCGCCCGGCCCTGGTTGGCGATGGCGGCCTGGGGATCGCCCATCGCCAGGGCCACATTGCCGCGGTTGCTCCAGGCCGCCGCATCGGTGGGGGCCAGCTCCAGCACCTGGTCCCAGAGGGGCAGGGCATCGCCGAAGCGGCCCTCCCGGCTGGCGTTGAGCGCCTGGTCGAAGAGCTGGGGCAGGCCCAGCTGGACCGCCAGAACCACCGCCAGCAGAGACGCGATCACGGGGCCTCCTCGGCCAGGGCCAGGTGAACCCGGCCCGCCTCGGTGATCACCCGGCCCCGGGGCGTGCGTTGCAGCAGGCCCTGTTGCAACAGAAACGGCTCCACCACCGTTTCCAGGGTGGCCGCGTCTTCGCCCAGGGCGGCGGCCAGGGTGTCGAGTCCGACGGGGCCACCGCCGTAGCCCTCCCACAGCAGCGTCAGCAGGCGCCGGTCGCTGGCATCGAGGCCGCGGCCATCAACCCGGTGCAGGCTGAGGGCCTCATCCACCAGGGCGGCGCCGATGCGGCCATGGCCCCCCACGGCCGCCACATCACGCACACGCCGCAGCAGCCGGTTGGCGATGCGGGGGGTGCCGCGGCAGCGGCGCGCCACCTCCAGGGCGGCGGCGCCATCGAGCTCCACCTGCAGCAGCCCGGCGGCCCGCACCACGATCGCCTGCAGGTCCTCCAGCCCATAGAACTCAAGCCGCTGGATCAGGCCAAACCGATCGCGCAGGGGCGAACTGAGCGAGCCGGCCCTGGTGGTGGCGCCCACCAGGGTGAAGGGGGCGATCTCGAGGCTGCGGGTGCGGGCGGTGGTGCCCTTGCCAACGGTGAGATCGAGGCGGAAGTCCTCCATGGCGGGGTAGAGGATCTCCTCGGCCACCCGGTTCAGGCGGTGGATCTCATCGATAAACAGCAATTCCTGGGGCTGGAGGTTGATCAGCAGCCCCACGATGTCGCGGGGTCGCTCCAGGGCGGGCGCACTGGTGATGCGGCAGCGCACCCCCAATTCTTCAGCCAGCACCAAAGCCATGGTGGTTTTGCCCAGGCCCGGCGGGCCATAGAGCAGCACATGGTCCAGGGCCTCCTGGCGGGCCAGGGTGGCCTCCACGGCAATGCCCAGCACCTGCTTGAGCTCCCGTTGGCCGATGTAGTCGGCCAGGCGCCGGGGCCTGAGGCTGTCCTCCCGCAGGATCGGCACCTCCCCTGCGCCATCAACTGGGGCCCCTAGGCCCAGGCTGGGGTCATGGCCCGCAACTGGGGGCAGCCCATCGCCGGGCAGGGGCGCCGGATCAACCAGCCGCTGCTTCAGCCTGGAGCTGGCCGCCCCTGGGCCGGCCTTGGCGGCTGCGTCGCCAGGTTTGGGGCGGCCCGAGCGGGCCGCGCCGGAGCCGGAGGAAACGATCGCCATGGGGCGAGGGTACCGGGGGCTCCCTAGGGTCGGAAGATCCCGGAGGCAAGGTCGAAGCGGCGATGGCGAAGGGCGGAAGCAAGGGCGCCGCCAAGGCGAAGCGGGATGCCGCCAACAAGTTGCTGGCGGACAACCGCATGGCGCGTCACCAGTACGAGATCCTCGAAACCCTGGAAACGGGCGTGGAATTGCTGGGCACCGAGGTGAAATCGATCCGGGCCGGCCAGGTGAACCTGCGCGATGGCTTCTGCCTGATCCGCAATGGCGAGATGCAGCTGCACAACGTGCATATCTCGCCCCACAGCCACGCCGGCCGCTTCTTCAACCACGATCCGCTGCGGGTGCGCAAGTTGCTGGCCCACCGGCGCGAGATCGACAAGCTGCGCGGTGCCCTGGACCAGAAGGGCCTCACCCTGATCCCCCTCAACGTGCACCTCAAGGGCTCCTGGATCAAGGTGACGATCGGCCTGGGTAAGGGCCGCAAGCTCCATGACAAGCGCCAGGAGGAACGGCGCAAACAGGACGTCAAGGAAACCCGGGCCGCCATCGCCCGGCTCTGAGGGCCTGGGCTCGGGACTAAAGCGACTGCAGCGCCTTGGACCCAAGGCCGACCTGGCCAGAACCAGGTCGTCTCAGTTGGTCGAGGTCGGCGCGGCGGGTGGGGCGGGCGGCGCTGGGGGGGCAGACGGGCTGGGGGCGGGGACACCCTCCTGACCCGGGCTGGCAGGGCCCGTCCCTTGGCCAGGGCTGGGGCCGGGGTTAGCGCCCGGGGGCAGCACCGGCACCGTGACACCGGCGGGGCGCAGCATGGGATCGGCCCGCAGCGAGAGGGTGAGCATGGCCGGGGCCACGCCCGTGTTGGTGACCAATAGCTGAACCGGCGAGCGGCCCACCTTGGCCAGGCTGACGACCCGCAGGGGCCCCTGACCCTCGAGCACGCCGCCATCGGCGCCAAACACGGTCATCTGCATCAGGGGTGAGCCGTTGACCCCGAGCACCAGGCGGCTATCGGGCGGCAGGCGGATCGGGAAGAGGCGGGCGCCACCGGCGGCCACCTCGGCGGACACCACCCCCATCTGGCCCAGGGCCGCCTGAATCGGCTGGATCTGCACCCCTCCGAGCACCTGCTCCGCCGCCGCATACCAGAGCTGGCGGAAGGGCTCGGCCGGAATGCCGCCACCGGATCGGCCCGGCAGCAGGTTCTGGGCACTGCCCGACACGAGTTGCTGCAACACATCACTGCTGAGGCCCTGGGCCACCAGGCCCGATTGGCGCTTGTCCCAGTCACCGCCACTAAAGCTGCCCAGCCGGGTGCGGATCTCCAGGGGCAACTGCTCCACCCGGCTGATCCATTCCTCAGACAGGCCATTCCAGACCTTGCGTAGGGGGGCATCCTGCACGGAATCACTGGGCAGCCGGCCGCCCCGTTCCGGGTACTGGGCCAGCAGGCTGGCATCCACCAACTTCAGGAACCAGCCCCGGTCGATCTGGAGGGCCCGCAGGCGGTTGAGCAGTTGCTGGCGCTGGTCCACTTCGGTGGGGGGCAGGGAGGCTGGCAGCTGGAGCGGATTGGCCGCGTCATTGGCATTGGGGACCTTGCCGCGGCCGAGCAGCAGCCAGCCCAGGGCGGTGCCGACCACGGCCGACAGCACCAGGGCCAGCACCACCGGCCAGAGCCGACCTTCGGCCGCCGCCTCCTGTTCCTCCTGGCGGGCCCGCAGGTTGACCGGCGCGGCAGCCTGCTCGCGGCCCAGGGCCTCGGCCTGGGTCCGTCCCTGGGCCTTAGCCAGGGCCCGGGCTGCTGCCGCGGCCCGGGCGTGGGGGCTGGGGGCTTCGGCGCTAGCCGCCCCGCCCTGGAAGCCTGGATCGGCTGCGGCAGCCGATCCAGGCTCCGGAGCCTGGGGTAGGACAACCCCCGAGGTGGGGGCCTGGGCCGCTCGCCCGGCGGCGGCCGCCGCCGGTTCGGCCAGGGGCTGGGGCACCAGCACCACGGTGCGATCGGCCCGGGCCACCGGGCCCGTGCTCTCCGGCATCGCCAGCTGTTGGACGGCCGCCAGGGCCTGGCCAGCGGAAGCAAACCGCTGGGCGGGATCCTCAGCCAGCAGTCGCCCTAGGGCCGCCGCCAGGGCGGGTTCGGCGTCGAGGCTGGCCGGCCAGCGCCAGGCCAGGGTCACCGGATCCAGCAGGGCGGCGGGGTCGGCGCCCGAGAGCAACACCAGGGCCACCACGCCAAGGCCATACAGGTCCATCCAGGGCTCGGCCGGAGCTCCGGCCACCAGCTCCGGCGGCCCATAGCCCGGGGTCACGCCAACCGCGGCGACGCCCCCAACCCCAGGGCCGCCGCCAGCACCAGCCGGCACGACCCCGCCGCGCACCAGGCCGAAATCGAGCAGCACCGGCTGGCCATCCCGCTCGCGCCGCAGCAGGTTGGCGGGGGTGAGGTCGCCATGGATCAGGTCCTGGCTGTGCAGCACCGCCAACACCGGCAACAGCTGGCGCAGCAGCAAGACCACCTCGCCGGCTCCGAACACCAACTGGCGCTGGCTACGGGCCGCCTGCAGGTCGGCGTAGGTGCGGCCCTCCTGCCATTCGCGCGGCAACCACAGCTCCCCTCCCAGCTCGATCAGGGCCCCGAAGCGGGGCACCTGGGGGTGGAGCACCCCCTGGAGCCGGCCCCAGACCTGGCGCAGTCGCTGCTGCTCGGGGCCTGGCCCCAGCTGGCGTAACACCATCGCCGCCCCCCCCGCCAGCTGGTCACTGGCGCGCCACAGCACCCCCTGGCCGCCCCGGGACAATTCCGCTTCGAGCCGATAGCGCTCGGCGATCAGCTGGCCTATCGCCACCTGGCTCATGGCTGTCTCTTGGCTGCTTGGGCCAGGGAGGGGTGCCGCTCAGGTTGCTGCAAACCCTTACCGGCGAGCCAGTCGGCGTCATAAAGCCGTGACCGATAGCGATCGCCGCTGTCGCACAGCACCGTGACGATCGTGTGGCCCGGACCCAGCCGCCGGGCCGTTTCCACCGCCGCCGCCACGTTGATCCCCACCGAGCCCCCCAGGAACAGGCCCTCCCGCCAGAGCAGGCCATAAATGGTGTCGAGGGCCTCCTGGTCGCTGACGCGCACGGCATCGTCGATCGGGGCGCCCTCCAGGTTGGCCGTGACCCGGCTGTTGCCGATGCCCTCGGTGATCGAGCTGCCCTCGAGGCTGAGCTGCCCCTGCTTGACCCAGGCGTAGAGGGCGCTGCCATGGGGATCGGCCAGCACACAGCGCACCTGGGGGTTTTGCTGCTTCAGATAGAAGGCCACGCCGGCGTAGGTGCCACCGGTGCCCGTGGCCGCCACCCAGGCGTCAACCTTGCCGCCGGTCTGGTCCCAGATCTCCGGGCCGGTGCTGTTGAAGTGGGCGCGGCGGTTGGCCAGGTTGTCGAACTGGTTGGCCCAAACCGCTCCCGGGGTTTCGGCGGCAATCCGGCCCGAGAGCCTCACGTAGTTATTGGGGTCCCGGTAGGGAACGGCCGGCACGGTGCGCACCTCGGCGCCGAGGCTGCGCATCAGGCCGATCTTCTCCGCCGACTGGGTGTCGGGAATCACGATCAGGGCCCTATATCCGCGGGCGTTGCAGAGGTGGGTGAGGCCGATACCGGTGTTGCCGGCCGTGCCCTCCACCACCGTGCCCCCGGGGGCCAGCAGTCCCTGCTGCTCCGCCTCCAACAGGATGCCCAGGGCAGCCCGGTCCTTGACCGAGCCGCCGGGATTCATGAATTCGGCCTTGCCGAGGATCTCGCAGCCGGTGAGATCGCTGAGGGAATTGAGCCTTATTAGGGGGGTATGGCCGACGGCACCCACAAAACCGGCTGTGATCCCCCCCATGCGCTGGCCTGACGATGGCGTGAACTGGTGCGGCGATCGTAGGGGCGGCTGCCGCCCGATCCCAGGGCTTCTAGGGTCATGCCAGACACTTCGCTCCCATGCTCCGATCCCCCACCGCCACGGGGCTGTTGCCGCGGCTGCGGGACATTCGGCTGGCCAGCGAGGCCCTGATCGCACCCCTGGAGCCGGAGGACCTCTGCCTGCAGGGGATGGCCGATGCCAGTCCGCCCAAATGGCACCTGGGCCACACCAGCTGGTTTTTTGAGGAGTTCCTGCTCAAGCAGCCCGATCTGGCGGCCCTGGCGGCCCCCTACGAGCCCTCCGATAGCCGCTGGGGCTACCTGTTCAATTCCTATTACGACGCCGTCGGCGCCCGCCACCCCCGGCCCCAGCGGGGCCTGCTGACCCGGCCGGCCATTGGCGAGCTGCTGGCCTGGCGCCAGCGGGTCACGGCCGCCCTGGAGCGGCTGCTGGAGCGGCTCGATGGGCTCGATCCCCAGCAGGCAGCGGCGCCCCTGGCCCTGGTCGAGCTGGGGCTGCAACACGAGCAGCAGCACCAGGAGCTGCTGCTGATGGACCTGCTCGATGGCTTCAGCCGCAATCCCCTGGAACCGAGCTACAGCCTGGCCAGCGATGGCCCGGACAACCGCTTTGAGGCGCGCGCCCACGCGGGAACCGAGCCCGGTCAGGTCTGCACCTGGCTGGACCAGCCTGGAGGCCTGGTGGCAATCGGCCACCCCCAGGGCGACGGCGGTCCAGAAGCCTGCCTCGGCGGTTTCCATTTCGATAACGAGGCACCCCGGCACCGCGTCTGGCTCGAACCCTTCGCCATCGCCCGCCAACTGGTGAGCAACGGCGCCTATGGGGCCTTCATCGCCGATGGCGGCTACCGGCGGCCCGAGCTGTGGATGAGTGAGGGCTGGGCTGTGGCCAACCAGCGGGGCTGGCAGGCCCCCCGCTACTGGCGTGGCGACTGGGAATTCACCCTGGCCGGGCGCCGGCCCCGCCACCCGGATGCCCCGGTGCGCCACCTGAGCTGGTTTGAGGCCGACGCCTTCGCCCGCTGGGCCGGGGCGCGGCTGCCCAGCGAAGCGGAATGGGAGATCAGCGCCCCGGGGCTGAACCAGGCCCAGGGCCTGCTCTGGCAGTGGACCGCCAGCCCCTACCGGCCCTATCCGGGCTTCGCCACCGCCGCCGGCGCCGTCGGCGAATACAACGGCAAGTTCATGACCTCCCAGTTTGTGTTGCGGGGCAGCAGCTTCCTCACCCCCGCCGGCCATGGACGGCTGACCTACCGCAACTTCTTCCCCCCTTCCAGCCGCTGGATGGCCGCGGGCCTGCGGCTGGCCCGGGGGGGCGAACCCCAGTGAGAGTTACCGACCCAGCCCGAGCACCACTCCCCGGGGCGCTGGATCTAGGCAGCAATGATGTCGCCGGCCAGGACGGGGGACCCTTCGCCAGTCCTGAGGTGATTGATCTGCACCCGGCGCCGGCGGACATGGAGCGCCTCGTGATCGAGGGGCTCAGCCGCGACCCAAAGCAGCTCCCCGCCTGGTTCCTCTACGACGACGAAGGCTCCAGGTTGTTTGAGCTGATCTGCGAGCAGCCCGAATACAGCCTTACCCGCACCGAAACGGCCCTGCTCGAGCGGGAGGCCCCTACCATCGCTGCGGCCCTGGGCCAGGGGGTGCTGGTGGAATTTGGCGCCGGCAGCGCCCGTAAGGTGGCTCCCCTGCTGGAAGCCATGGCCCGCCAGGCGGCCGCGGCGACCAAGCCGATGGGCAGCAGCTTGCCGCCAGGGCAGCCGGCCTACGTGGCCCTCGACATCAGCGCAAGCCACCTGCAGGAGGCCTGCGACCGCCTGCAACAGCGCCATCCCCAGGTGCCCATGCTCGGCATCTGCTGCGACTACAGCCAGCTGGAGGCCCTGCCCAGCCACCCCTTGCTCCAGGGCCAGGTCCACCTGGGCTTTTTCCCCGGCAGCTCCCTGGGCAACTTCGAACCGGCCGCCGCCCAGGAGCTGCTGGCCCAGTTCCGGCGCCTGCTGGGCCCCGGTGGCAAATTGCTGATCGGCATCGACCAACCGAAGCCAACCGAGCGGCTAGAAGCCGCCTACAACGATCGGGCCGGGGTGTCGGCCGCCTTCGCCCGCAACCTGCTGACCCGGCTCAACCGGGATCTCGCTGGCAACTTCAACCCCCAGGCCTTCCGTTATCGGGCCCGCTGGCAGGCGGCCGAAAGCCGCATCGAAATGGCCCTGGTCAGTGAGGGGCCCCAGCGGGTGCACCTGGCAGGCCAGACCTGGAGCTTTGCCAGCGGCGAGGCCCTGATCACCGAAACCAGCGCTAAATACAGCGCCGAGGCCTTCCTGGCCCTGGCCGCCCCGGCCGGCTGGCACGGGGCGGCCCGCTGGAGCGACCCTGATCACGACTTATGCCTGCACCTGCTGGTGCAGGCAGACTGGGCCCAATCGCCGCCAAGCTGATGTCCCGGGAAGAGCAACGCCAGGCGGTGCGCCAGATGCGCGAGGGGCTAATCGAGCAGCTCGAGGGCCTCTACCGGGACGCCTTCGACCAGCTCACCACCCAGAACCTGGGCGATGGGGGCATCGCCCGGCTGACCCAGCTGCTGCTGCGCTCCCGGGAGGCGGCGATCACCCCCCTGCAGGAGGAGATCGAAGCGCCGCTGATCACCCGGGCCCCGGAGCCGTCGGCATGAGGGCCGGCGCAGGCCCCAACCCTGGGATGAACCCAGAACCAGGCCCGGCGAGCTGGTTCGAGCAACTCGAAGCCCAGCTGGAGCGCCAACTGGAAACCTTCCTGGCCGCCAATCCCGCCCAGGAGGCCCTCTTGCAGCAGCAGGAGCAGCAGGAAAAACAACAACGGCTCAAGCGCCGCCGCCTGGAGCTGCAGGGCCAGGCGGACCAGGCGCGCAGCGGCCTCCTGGCCCTGGTGGCCGAGATCAACCAGTGGCAGCAACGGGTCCAAAGGGCTCGCAACGCGGGCGCAAACGACCTGGCCGGCCGGGCCGAGCAACGCCTGGGCCAGCTGATGGGCCAGGGCCGCGACCGCTGGCAGGCCCTGGCCGAACTGGGCCGGTCCTTTCAAGCCGTGGAAGCCGAGCTGGAGCAGCTGGCCCGCCAGACCCCTCCACCCCCCACCCAGGCCCCAGGGGCCGCCCGGGCGAAGGGCCAAGCCGAGCCCGAACCCCTCGACCAAGCCTGGGCCGCCTTTGAAGCCCAACAGGCCCTTGAGGAGCTCCGCCGCCGCCAAGGCTGACGCCCATGGGATTTCTGCTCTCAAAACTGCTGCCCCTGGCCCTCTACCCCCTGGGACTGGGCCTGCTGCTGCAACTGAGTGGCCAGTTGGGCCAGGCCCGCCGCCGCCGCTGGGGGCCCTGGCTCTCGGGCGGCGGCATCGCCCTGGTCTGGCTGCTGGCCATGCCCTGGACCAGCCGCCAATTGATCTGGGGCCTGGAGGAGCGCAGCGCCGCCCTCACGCCCAGGCCGATCCCCACGGCCGATGCGGTGGTGGTGCTGGGTGGCGGGCTGCGGCCGGCCCTGGCGCCCCGCCAAGGGGTGGAGGTGGCCGAAGGGGGCGACCGGCTGCTCACGGGCCTGCGGTTGCTGCGCCAAAAGAAAGCCCCGTTGATGGTGACCAGCGGCGCCCGGGTCAGTTTCACGGCAGCCGATCCCGCCCCGCCTGAGGCCATCTGGGCCCGGGACCTGGCTATCGAATTGGGGGTGCCGGCCAACCGAATCCTCACCAACCCCGGCTCCCGCACCACCGCCGAAGAGGCCCGCGACATCGGCGCCCTGGGCCGCCCGCGCCATTGGCGTCGCATCCTGCTGGTGACTAGTGCCTTCCACCTGCCCCGCGCCCTGGCCACCTTCCGCCAACGCAGTGGCCTGGAGGTGGTCCCGGTGGCCTGCGATTACCAGCTCCCCAGCCGCGCCAACTACGGCCGCCCGACCCTGGGCAACAGCGTGAAAAGCCTGTTACCCGATGCCGAGTTCCTTTATCTGAGCACCGTGGCCCTAAAGGAACACATCGGCCTACTGGCCTACCGACTCAAGGGCTGGTCCTGAGGGCTAGCGCTAGGCCTATTTCTTAGGTGCTGGGGGCACCAGGCTGACGCCCTCGGGGGGAGGCGTGGGATCGGGATCGGCAATCAGCATGTGCTGCAACACGATCTCGGGGCGTTCACTATCGCGCCAGCGAATGCGATAGGCGGGCATCTTGGTGCCGCGGCTGGTGGTCTGCTCCACCGGCTCCATCACCCAACCCCGGCGGGAGCGTCCCTGCGGGTTGCGCTTAACCACTGGGTCCGCATGCTTGAAGCGGAAACCGACGCGCTCACCGCTCATATTCAGGAGAGCCCCGTGCGGGGAGATTGCCTACTGTGACCGATTATCCCATTGCGTTGGCAGAGGGCCCTGGGGCGGCCCCCTGCCCCCCTTGACAGGGCGCGGGCGGTGCCTAGCTCAGGCTTCCGGTCGTGCCTCGGGCCGCAGCAGCGGGAAGGCAATCACATCGCGGATCGAGGGGCTGTCGGTGAGCAGCATCACCAGGCGGTCGATGCCGATGCCGAGGCCGCCCGTGGGGGGCATGCCCACCTCCAGGGCCTGGAGGAAGTCCTCATCCACCCCCTGGGCTTCGAGGTCGCCGGCGGCGCGGCGATCCTGCTGGGCCTCCAGGCGTTGGCGCTGGTCAACCGGATCGGTCAGTTCGCTGAAGGCATTGGCCGTTTCGCGGCCCACGATGAACAGTTCAAAGCGCTCGACCAGGCCCGGCTTGCTGCGGTGGTTGCGGGCCAGGGGCGAGATCTCCACTGGGTAATCGGTCACAAAGGTGGGCTGGATCAGGTCCGCTTCCACGGTCTGCTCGAAGGCCTCGTTGAGCAGCCGGCCTACCGAGTCGGCCAGGGCCGGAACCTCCAGCCCCTGCGCCGCCATGGCAACCGCCGCCTCGTCCCGGCTGGTGAAGGCGTGGAAATCCAGGCCGCAGGCCTGCTCCACCAATTCGTGCATCGTCCCCCGACGCCAGGGGGGCGTGAGGTTGATCTCCGTACCTTGGTAAGTAATGGTGGTGCTGCCGCAGACCTGCCCACACACCGAGGCAATTAGTTGCTCGGTGAGGTCCATCATGTCGGTGTAATCGGCATAGGCCTGGTAGATCTCCACCGAGGTGAATTCAGGGTTGTGGCGCGTGCTGATCCCCTCATTGCGGAAGATCCGCCCCAGCTCATAGACCCGCTCAAAACCGCCAACCACCAGCCGCTTGAGGTGCAGTTCGGTGGCGATCCGCAGGGTGAGGGGCAGGTCGAGGGCGTTGTGGTGGGTTTCAAAGGGCCGGGCATCGGCGCCGCCGGGCACGCTCTGCAACACCGGCGTTTCGATCTCGAGGAAGTCCCGTTCATCGAGCCAACGGCGCATGGCGCTCACCATGCGGGCGCGGCGGCGAAAGGTTTCGCGGGTCTGGGGGGACACGATCAGGTCGAGATAGCGCTGGCGGTAGCGCGTCTCCACATCGGCCAGGCCATGCCACTTGTCGGGCAGGGGCTGGAGGCCCTTGGTCAGCATCGACCAGGCTGTCACTTTCACCGACAGCTCGCCCCGGTCGGTGCGGCGCAGGGTGCCGCGCACGCCGATCAGGTCGCCGGCATCCACCAGGGAGGTGATCTGGGCGAAGCTGCTGGGTGCAGCGACCCCATCGGCTGGGGCCCCCTCGGCAGGGGGCCCGTCCAGGGTGGCCTTCTCTAGGTAGAGCTGGATCGGACCGCTCTCATCGGCGAGGGTGAAGAAGGCCAGCTTGCCCATCACCCGCCGGGTCATCACCCGACCGGCGACGGCCACCTCCAGGTCCCGTTCTGCGCCCTTGGCCAGGTCGGCATGGTCCTGTTGCAGGGCCGCGGTGCGATGGCTGGGGTGAAAACCCAGGGCATAGGGCCCCTGGCCCAGCTCCGCCAGGGCGCGGGCTTTTTCAAGGCGGGTCTCGCGCAGCTCCGACAAGGCAGCAGGGCTCTCAGGTGGGTTCCATCCTGCAGGACCGCAGGGGAAGCCCGGACCACCCAGGGATCAGCTGGTTTCGCCCCCTTTGATTAGGGGGGTAAGGATTAGGGGCGCCAGGATCGGCTTGGAGCTAACCGTTCAGGGAGCGATCAACCGGCCGCGGCCACCAGGGCGGGCTCTCCCATGCGTTGGGAGGCGTAGCCCGTGCCGCGCACGGTGAGGATCAGCTCCGGGTTGCGGGGATCGGGTTCGAGCTTGCCCCGCAGCCGGGCCACGTACACATCCACCACCCGCAGGTCGGCGGCGCGGCGCGGCGGATAGCCCCAGAGCTGCTCGAGGATCTCGGCCCGGGGCACCACCCGGCCGGGCTCGCGGAAGAGCAGCTCCAGCAGGCTGAATTCGGTGTAAGTGAGGCCGATGCGCTCGCCATCGCGGGTCACCTGGCGGCGGTTGGTGTCCACCACCAGGTCGCCGACCCGCAACACGCCCTGGCCCGCGACCACTTCCCGCGGTTCGGCGGTCGCCGAGCCGCGGCCGACCCGGCGCAGGATCGTGGCGATCCGGGCCTCCAGTTCCTTGGGGCTAAAGGGCTTGGGCAAGTAATCGTCGGCGCCCAGGTCCAGGCCCGCCACCCGCTCGGTGATGGCATCTAGGGCGGAAAGGAAGATGATTGGCACGCAGGATTCGGCCCGCAGACGCCGACAGACGGCGAAGCCATCCAGCTTCGGCAACATCACATCGAGCACCACCAGATCGGGCTGCTCCTGGTGGAAGAGGGCCAGGGCCTGCTCGCCATCTTCGGCGCAGATCACCCGATACCCGGCCAGATGCAGGCGCATCACCAGCACCCGGCGCACGGCCGCCTCGTCATCAACCACCAACAGGGTGGCCCGGTGTTCCCCCCTAGCGGGGGGCTGGCCTGCCGGATAGTCCAGGTCCTGACCTGGATCGATGTCCAGCTCAGCGTCTTCCAGGCCCAAGGACGGTGAAGCCAGGCTGGCTTCTAGGGCAGATACGGGATCCGTGGCCTGGTCGGAGCTGTCCTGACTGATAAAACCCTGCTGGTGTAGGGGCTGATCCTCCAGGGACATAGCCGGGCCGGGGATGAAGAAGCGCAACCCTACCCGTTGTCATCAGCGTTTCCCTGACCTAAAGCCGCCAATAGGGCAGCAAATCGGGAGATTTAAGGTTTTCTTTGTTTCCTGACACGGCTAGGAGCAGGCGCCGCCCGCCAGGAGCGACCCGAGCGGCCGATCCAGCGGCCAGCCCTGGGGCACCGGCGCAAGCACGGTTAACGGCGCCATCGCTACCGAGCGCCCCGCTCAGGGCCAGCGGGCCGTGGCATAGCTGTTCCATTGGCGCTCGGCCTCGGCCAGGGCCCGATCGCTGCTGAGCTGGCCGAGCATGGCCCGTTGCAGCTGGGTATAAATCACGGTCTGCAGCCGCTTCACCCCCGGGCTGGGGGGCACCAACACCTGGGCCAGGGCCAGGGTCTGCACCGACAGCTGCCGGGCCTGGCGCACCAGCCGCCCCTGGGCATCGGTGGGGCGATCCCGCTCCAGGTCCGCCGCCACGGCCTGGAGGGCGGTCCTGGAGGAGGGCAAGACCCGGGCCTGGTTAGCAAAGCGGGCCTGGTTCGGCCCATCGGTCAGGAACAGGGCAAAACTGAGGGCCTCCTTAGGCAGGGCCGTCTGGCGCGAGATCGCCAGGTTCATCACGGCCACGTTCGATGCACCGCCGGGCCCCACCAGGGGGGGATAGGGGGCCGTCACGGCGGCGACCCGGGGGGCATTGGTGTCAATCGCCCGCAGATACTCGGCGCCGCTCGCCACCTGGGCCAAATCGCCGCTCTGATACAGCTCGATGGCCCGGCGATAGCCCTGGCTCACCACTTCCCGCGGCAGCAGGCCGCGCCGATAGAGATCAGTCCAGAAGGCAAAGGCGCGGCGGCCGGCGGGACTGTTGAAGGCGGCCCGGTGGCGGCCATCGAGCAGGGTCACCCCCATCTGGACCATCGACTCCAACAATTCGGCCGAGTCATCCGGCACCACGGTGACGAACAGGGCGTAGCGGCCGGTGCGCCGTTTCACCGCCTCCGCATAGGCGGGCACCTCGGCCCAGGTGCGGGGGGGCTTGGCATAGCCGGCCTGGTTGAGCAACTGGCGGTTGGCCAGGGTGATGCGGGTGGTGAGGTACCAGGGCAGCGTGTACTGGTGGCGGGTTGGAACGCCCGCCAGGGGCGGTCCCTCGCTGCGGCCCGCGCCCCAGATCGGGGCGAGATAGCTGCTGGCGGCGGAGGCGGGCAGGAGCGGATCGAGGGGCAGCAGGCCGCCCTTGCTGGCCAGATTGGCGGCAAACAGGGGATTGAGATTGACCACATCTGGCGCCGTGCGGGCAAACACCGCCGCCAGCAACTTGCGCTCCACCGACCCCCAGGGCAGGTCGACCCAATGAACCTTGACGCCGGGATGGAGCGCCTCCCAATCGGCGATCACCGCCTGGAGATAGCCATTGAACTTGGGTGAGAGGTCCAGGGTCCAGAACTCGATCTGCCGCGGGGCTGGCTTCTGGGCCTGAGGGCGGGCCGCACACCCCCCTAGGGCCACGGCCAACGCCAGTCCAAACGCCAGCGTCCGAACCGAGGCCATCTGGGGACCGGTCCCAGCCCCCTGCCGGCCCAGACCAGGCCCCAGGGACCCCAACCTGCCGGCCCAACGGGCCCCCAATCGCCAACGTCCTGCCATGGCCCCAGTTTCGCAGGCCCTGGCAGCGCCAACCATGGGACCTTGGGGAGCTAGCGGCGGAACACCCGGGTGAAAGGGTGGAACTGGGAAAGCAAGACGCCGCAACCAGGTGGCGCATCATTGTTTCCCCAACCTCCTTGACCAATCCCATGGGCGTGAACTCCGTCACCCTTGTCGGCCGGGCCGGCCGCGACCCCGAGGTCCGCTACTTCGAATCGGGCACCGTGGTGGCCAACCTCACCCTGGCGGTGAACCGCCGCAGCTCCAACGATGAACCGGACTGGTTCAACCTCGAGATCTGGGGCAAGCAGGCCCAGGTGGCCGCCGACTACGTCAAAAAGGGCTCCCTGCTTGGCATCATCGGCTCCTTCAAGCTGGACCGCTGGACCGATAAGAGCTCCGGCGAGGAGCGCAGCAAGCCGGTGATCCGGGTCGACAGGCTCGAATTGCTGGGCTCCAAGCGGGACGCTGACCAGGGCGGCGCTGGGTTCGGCGGGGGTGGCTTCGCCGGGGGTGGCTACGGCGGTGGCGAGCCCAGCGAAGAAGAGGTGCCGTTCTAAGGGGTCCCGCTAACGGGCGGCGCTCAGCTTCGGGCCGAGCGCCGCTTCCAGAGGCGCAAACCCACGGCACCGATGGCCACCAGCAGGGCCAGGGCCAGGAGGCTGTTCACGCTCCCCTCCACGGGCTTGATCCAGGCAAGCACCTGCTGCCACTGCTTGCCCAAGACCCAGCCGGCGCTGGTTAGGGCCAGGTTCCAGACCAGGCTGCCGGCCGTGGTCCAGAACAGGAAAGGCCCTAAGGGCATCATCTCCACCCCCGCAGGCACCGAGATCATGGTGCGGATCGCCGGAATCAACCGGCCCCAAAACACCACGGCCGCGCCGTGGCGCTGAAACCAACCCCGGGAATCGTCGAGATCCTTAACGGACAGGCCCACCCAACGGCCATGGCGCTCCACCAGCCCCTTGAGCCGTTGCTCATTCAGCAAGCGGCCCAGGCCATACCAGGGCATGGCGCCCACCACGGTGCCGGCCAGGCCCGCCAACACCACCAGCACGAAATTGAGTTTGCCCTGGCCCACATAAAAGCCGGCCAGGGGCATGATCACCTCCGAAGGAATCGGCGGGATCACGTTTTCCAAAACCATGGCGGCAAAGATGCCGCCATAGCCCCACTGGCCGACCCACTGCTCCACCAGGCCATTGAGGGATTGAAGGAAGGGCGCCACCTGCGGTTCCACCAGGGATCTAACCCCGAGTGTGGACCAGCCCCCGCCCAAGCAGGGCTTCCAACCGGAAATCTGGTCCCTATCTCTAGCCAAAGGCATGCCCCTTGGCGTGGAACCCAAGCTGGGGCCACCCATAAAAAAGCCCGGCCGAAGGCCGGGCTAGGGGATTGAACGAAACCGGGCCAAGGCCAGGGGCCTAGCTGGGATCAGTAGCGGTAGTGGTCGGGCTTGTAGGGACCGGCCACGGGGATATTGAGGTAGGCGGCCTGGGTGTCGCTCAGTTCGGTGAGCTTGGCGCCAATTTTCTCCAGGTGCAGGCGAGCCACCATCTCGTCGAGGTGCTTGGGCAGCACATAGACCTCCTTGCCGTACTGATCACCCTTGGTGAACAGTTCGATCTGGGCCAAAACCTGGTTGGTGAAGGAGTTGCTCATCACGAAACTGGGGTGGCCGGTGCCACAGCCCAGGTTCACCAGCCGGCCCTCGGCCAGCAGGATGATGCGGTTGCCGTTGGGCAGGATGATGTGATCCACCTGGGGCTTGATGTTGTCCCAGGTGTATTGCTTCAGGGACGCCACATCGATTTCGTTATCGAAGTGGCCGATGTTGCAAACGATCGCCTGGTCCTTCATGGCAATCAGATGATCGTGGCGGATCACCTGGAAGTTGCCGGTGGCGGTCACGAAGATGTCGACATCGCCAACCACATCATCGAGGCGCACAACGCGGTAGCCCTCCATGGCCGCCTGCAGGGCGCAGATCGGATCGATTTCGGCGATCATCACCGTGGCGCCGAGGCCGCGCAGGGACTGGGCCGAACCCTTGCCCACATCGCCATAGCCCAGCACCAGGGCGACCTTGCCGGCCACCATCACGTCGGTGGCACGCTTGATGCCATCCACCAGGGATTCACGGCAGCCGTAGAGGTTGTCGAACTTGCTCTTGGTAACCGAGTCGTTGACGTTAATGGCCGGGAAGGGCAACTCGCCACTCTGCTGCATCTGGTAGAGACGGGCCACGCCCGTGGTGGTCTCTTCGGTAACGCCCTGGATGTTGGCGTAGATGCGGGAATAGAAGCCGGGCTGGGCGGCGAGCTTTTGGCGAATCGAATTGAAGAGGGCAATTTCCTCTTCGTTGGAGGGATTATCGAGAACGGAGAGATCCTGCTCAGCCCGGCTACCCAGCACCACCAGGCCGGTGGCATCGCCACCGTCGTCGAGGATCATGTTGGGCGTGCCGCCATCGCCCCACTCGAGGATGCGGTGGGTGAAGGCCCAATACTCATCCAGGGTTTCGCCCTTATAGGCAAACACCGGGATCTCGGCCGCGGCGATGGCGGCGGCGGCGTGGTCCTGGGTGGAGAAGATGTTGCAGCTGGCCCAGCGCACTTCGGCGCCGAGGGCCACCAGGGTTTCGATCAAGACAGCCGTCTGGATCGTCATGTGCAGGCTGCCGGCGATGCGGGCACCCTTCAGCGGCTGCTCGGCACCGAACTTGCGGCGCAGGGCCATCAGGCCCGGCATCTCGGTTTCGGCAATGGCGATCTCCTTACGGCCCCAATCGGCCAGGCCGAGATCGGCGATCATGTAAGACGACACAGCGGTTGGCGTAGCCACCATGGGAACGAACACTCCCGACTGGGAGGGCGATGGGTTGGAAATATCTGCAGAGTCGCCGAGGCTTCGGGCTCGCGAGGTGGACAATCTACAGGGATGCAACCAACCAACGCGTTGAATCAGGCGGTTGAGGGGTCGATGGAGAGGGCGACCGGGAGAACGACCCAGGGGGTGATTGAGCGGCTATGGCTCGCCGATGCGGCCGACACCGTCGCCCTGGGCCAGCGCCTGGCCCAGGAGTTGGCGGGAGCCGGCCCAGGGACCCCCTGGGGAACCGGCGGGGGTGGAACCAGCCGGAAGGGGCCGCCCGGATCCGGCCCGCTGGGGCCGGCCACCTGGCAGCCACCGATCCTGCTGCTAAGCGGCGGCCTCGGCGCCGGCAAAACCTGCCTCGTGCAGGGGCTGGCCGCCGAACTGGGCATCAGCGATGCCATTACCAGCCCCACCTTCGCCCTGGCCCAGCACTACCAGGGCCAGGGGAGCGGCGGCCTAACCGCCCTGGTGCACCTGGACCTCTACCGGCTTGAGCTGGCCGCCGCCGCCGCTGACCTGTTTGCCCAGGAGGAGGAGGAGGCCGCCGCCCTGGGGGCCCTGCTGGCGGTGGAATGGCCCGAACGGCTGGGGTTTTGGCCCCAGGGCGCCTGGCAGGTGGAACTCCAGCTCGAAGGCGAGGGCCGCCTCGCCCTGGTCAGCCGGCCGCAGCAGGGGCCACCAGGCCCAGGTGCTGGTGCAGGGCCGCAATGATGCGGGCGTTGGCCGTGGGGAAGGGGTAGAGGTGCAACTCGGCGGGGTCCACCCAGCGCACCTGCTGGCTGGCCAGGGGCTGGGGCTCCCCGCAGCGCCACTGGCAGAGATGGACGACGAAGCGCAGTTTTTTGTGGCTGTAGGCGTGCTCCAGGCTGATCAGTTCGTCGCCCACCACCACTTCGATCGCCAGTTCTTCCCGCAATTCCCGGGCCACGGTGGCCTCGATCGCCTCGCCTGGCTCCTGTTTGCCGCCGGGAAATTCCCACAATCCCCCCAGTAAGCCTTCTTCAAGCCGCTGGTCGATCAACACCTGGCCGGCGCCATTGAGCACCACGCCCACCCCAATCACTTGAAACGGCACGGGCTTGGCGGCCTCCTTCACGGGATAACGGGCGGGATCGCCGGCAGCGTAGGCAGCGCAGCAGCCCTGCCAGGGGCAGGCGCCGCAGGCGGGCTGGCGCGGCGTGCAAACCAAGGCGCCCAGGTCCATCAGGGCCTGGTTGAAGGAGCGGGGCCGCTGGCGATCGAGCAGCTGCCCACTGAGCTGCCAGAAGGCCGCCGTTTGCCGCGCCGGCGGCTCGGAGCAGGCGATCAACCGGGCCAGCACCCGTTTGACATTGCCATCAAGGATCGGAGCCGGTTGGTCAAAGGCCGAGGACAGGATGCTGCCGGCGGTGGTGCGGCCGATTCCGGGCAGCTCCAGCCAACCCTCCACGGTGCGGGGCCAGGGATCGGCTGGCAGGCCATCACCTGCGGCAGGCTTTACGGCGATGGGCCGCCGATCCCCAGGCGGGGGGGCCGCGAGCAGCTGCAAGGCACCCTGCCTGAGCCGGCGGGCCCGGGAGTAATAGCCCAGCCCCTGCCAGAGCAGGAACAGGTCGTGGTCAGCGGCGGCGGCTAGGGCCTCCAGGCTCGGTATCGCCGCCAACCAGCGCTGCCAGTAGGGCAGCACCACCGCCAACTGGGTCTGCTGGAGCATCACCTCGGCAACCCAGATCGGGTAGGGATCCAGCACCTCACCAGCGCGTGGCCGGCCGCCCCCAGCCCCCTGCTTCCAGGGAATGTCATGGCGGCCATGGCGCTCCCACCAGGCCAGAAGTTGCTGGCCCATCGCGGGCGCGCCGGGATCAAACACGAACTGGCTGCTGCCCCAGGTTGGCTGGGCTCTGGAGCCATCTTGATGGTCGCCAGCTGGCCTGAATTGCGGCGCTCCCAAGCTGGATTAGCGGTTCCCTAGGACCAACGGCTATCCATGGACAGCTGGGCCATGGCTTCGCCCGGGTAAAACCCAGCCCCCGGGGTCAACCAGCCACGTAGGCAGCCACGCACTCGCTGAGGCGACGCAGGCCAGCCAGGCCATCGCGCTCCAGGTTGCGCACCCGATCGCGGCTCATGCCGAGGATGCGGCCGATGCCGGTGAGGCTCATCGGTTCATCCACATCGATCCCGTAGCGCATCTTCAGCACCCGACCCTGCAGGTCCGGCAGCTGCTCCAGCAGCGCCCGCATATCCCCCCGCAGGCACTCCCCATCCACCAGATCCCCCGGTTCCCCTCCCTCGGATGCCAGCAGGTCCAGCAGTTCCGTGTCCTCCCCATCCCCCACCTTCGTTTCCAGGCTCACCGGCTGGCGCGCCCGGCACAGCAGCTCCTTCACCTCCTCCTCCGGCAGCTC
>CALRNL020000001.1:0-596781 GCA_943369525.1 Synechococcus sp. UW140 | reverse complement strand
AAGCCATGAACCAGGACCTACTTAGCCTGCAGGGCATCAAGCGCTGGCTCCGGCAGAACCCATAGGGCCAAACCTCCACCGCGACCCCGCGCCGCCAGCCACTGCCGGCCGGCCCATCCCTCCCCGTCCACCTGGCTACCCCTGCCGATTAGGGCAAAGAAGGGCAGCTTGGCCGTGTCCGGTTTGGCGATGGCCCGATCCAGCAGGTTGAGGGAGCCGAGTTGCAATTGCACCCGTTCGAACGAGAAGACCAGCAGGGGGCGGCGCCCCTGGAGCTGGCCCTGGCCGCTGAACTGGAGGCTGAGGGCACCGAGGCTGACGCGATTGATCAGCCGCAGTTGGCCTGGGCTTGGGCCCGCTTCGATCCGTAATTGGGCCGCCAAGCTGCGTAGCAGCCAGGAGCTGGCGGCGGCGGACTTGATCTGGCCCTTGGCCCAGGTTTGCTCCAACTGCCAAGGGCCGAGCAACCCTTCGGCCCCCAGGCCCGTGCCTAGGTAACGGCAGCGCCGTTCCAGCTCCAGCAGGACCTCCGCGTCAGGCAGCTGTGATTGGTCGGTCCCAGGGGCGTGTTCCATGCCCCCAGCATGCAGGCCTGGCCGTGGTCTTGGAGCCGGAGCTCGGCCGTGATCCCCCGGCACCGGCCCGATGGGCTGGCGCCGGGCCCTGGATTTGCCCCAGCCCAGCTCGGGGGATCGGCAGCTAGGAGGGCGATGAACTGCCCAGCAAAAAGCCCAGGCCCCCTGGGGAGGGAGCCTGGGCGGATGCCAGCCTTTGGCGGCAAGGGGCTTCTGGGCCCAGGGGCCAGCCTCAGCCGAGCACGGGCGCGAAGGCCAGCAGGCCGCCTGCCAGGGCCAGGCCGACGGCCAGCCGCTGGCTCCAGGTCGCCGGCTGCTGGCGCAGCACCAGATAGCTGCCACCGGCCACCAGGGCCGATGCGGCCAAGGCACCCAGCCACCAGCTGGCGGCGGCCAGCCCGGCAGGGGCCTCCTGGCCGTGGAGCATGGCATGGATGGCCACAGCTGCGCCAACCACGCCGCCGGCGAGGTCCAGTCCCGACTTGGCGCCGGTGCTGGGGCTGCTTTGGTTGCGCAGCACCAGGGCGGCCACTGCCGAGATCGCCAGAGCGGCCAGGACTTCGGCGGCGGGCAGCCCGCCGCCGAGGGCGCCGTAAACGCCACCGGCCAGGGCCCCGCCTAAGCCCCAGAGGAGCAGTTGGGCGGAGAGGCTGGCGGCAGCGGCGCCGACGCCGAGCAGCAGGAGCAGGTGGTCACTGCCCAGCAGGGGATGGAGGAAGCCGCTGCCCAGCCCACCGCCAGCAATGCCATGGGCGGCGGCCGGTTGGCCGGAGACGACCACCGCCAAGGCGGCGATGGCCACCAGGGGGGCCAGGCCACGGAGCGGCATACGGCTGGTGCGGATGCTCGTGCGGAGTGGGGCGTTCATCGTCGATCCCGGTCCACGCCGGGGTTGAGGGGAGTTGGAGCGGCGAGCGTTCTGGCTGGAGGCAAGGCCCCTTCACAGTTGCGGGACAGCGCCGGATTTGCGCCGGACTTTCCTCGTTGCCTTTCCAGGATGGACCTGAAAAACCGATCCAGACCAGTCTGCCTGGGTTTTGGGCCTGGGGCCGTACTTGATGAACATTGGCGCAGCCTTGGTCATGCTTCCGGCACTGGCTGGGGCCCGGTCCCTGGCCCTATCGGACCTGGCTGGAACCAGGGGGGCAAAGCTGATGCAGCCCATGGAGCTGATCGTTAGGCATCCACGGTTGACTTCGCCTGTCGGGTCTTGGTTTGCTTGTTTGTCAACCAGCGGGAATACCGTTGGGCGAACTAGCAAATCTGGGGCTGGGATCCCTGGGCCAGTTCATTAATCTCAATCAGAGGATAGTCAATGGGTTAAGGATTGGCTTGGCCCCAATCTAAAACCCTTGTCTGTCTCGAAAGCCGGTGACTGGATTTGAACCTGCGACCTACTGATTACGAATCAGTTGCTCTACCACTGAGCTACACCGGCGTCCCCAGCAAATTAGCATTCGGGCCGAACCTGTGGTCCTTGCATGGCTCCCCGATCGTCCGAGCCCCTGGATCCGGCCCTGCGGGCCAAGTTGCTGCAGGAAGCCCGCACCCCCTGGCGGGGCGTGCGGCGGGCCCTGTGGTTGGCCCTGACAGCCTCCGCCGCCATCGGCTTGGCCACCATGGCCATGCGGTCTGCCAGCGGCGTTGAGGTGCTCGGCTCAGATCTGCTGATTCAGCTGGTTGCCCTCGCCGTCTTCGGCGGGCTGTTGGTCGTCGATCGCCATCGCGATGGCCCTAGCCCTGTCTCCGAAGGCAGGAACAGTGGCGTCGATAGGGGTTGACGGTCTGGTCCCTAAGGCCGTTGCCGCTTCGGCCGCAGGGCCTGGCGAGGGGCTGGGGTCGGTTGCTTCGTCTACCGGCCCGGGGACCAGTCCAAAATCTGGGTTGGGCTGGGGTGGTTCAGGCGCCGCTGATGGGGCCTGGGGATCGGCATGATCGGTGCCTGGGGCCTGGACCCGGGTCGAAGCCGGGACCTGGGCCTGGGCCTCGACAGCAACCGCCAGGGTCGGTTGTTCTCCCTCAACAGGTTGCTTGGCCCGGGCCGGCGGATTGGCCAGGGGGGGCAAAAGCAGCAGGGGTAGGCCCAGGTTGAGGCGTGGCCCCTGGGCCTGTCCCCCCCCTTGGGGAATGGGGTCGTCCCCAGGGAGGGGGGGGCGGGTCAGCAGCCAGATCGCCTGGACGAGCTGGTGCCACTGCCAGAGCATCAGGGCCAGCAGGGGGCTGCAAATCAGCAGCACGACAAGCCGCGGCGTGGCAGCCAGGGGTGAGAGGCTCCAGGCGATGCCGCCCTGGCGATCGGCCCACCAGACCAACGCCAGCAAGGGCAGGATGCCTGCAGCGGCTACCAGCCGCAGGCCCAGGCTGGAGGGCAGGGCACTGAGGCGCCGCTGGCGCTCGCGGCGGCCCCGCAGGGGCACCTGCGCCAGCAGCAACGACCAGGGATCGGGGGGGAGGCGCCAAAACAGCACCGCCGGCAGCAATGCCCCCAGGCCCCAGCAGAACAGGCGCTCCACCAGGGGAAAGGGGCCGGGATCGCCGCCGGCCAGCAGGAGCAGCAGGCCCAGGGCCTCGAGGGGCCAGGCCGCCAGCCCCAGGAGCTGGAGCCAAAGCAGGGGTTCCCCGCCGGAGGAGTCGCCCCGAAGGCTGGTCACGCTCAGGTGCTGAGGGTGCGGCGCTGGGTGACCAGCTTGTAGGCCTCGACCCGGTCGCCTTCCTTCCAGTTGGCGAAGCGATCGCAGCCAATGCCGCATTCGAAGCCCGTGGCCACTTCCTTGACATCGTCCTTGTTGCGACGCAGGGAATCGAGATCGCCTTCGAACACCTTCTCCTTGCCACGATTCACCCGCACCTTGCAGTTGCGCTGCAATTTGCCATTGGTGACATAGCAGCCGGCCACGGCGCTCTTGCCGATGTTGAAGATGGCCCGCACCTCGGCTTCGCCGAGGATTTCCTCAACCAGCTCCGGCTCCAGCAGGCCTTCCATGGCCATCTGGATGTCTTCAAGCAGCTTGTAGATGACGTCATAGTCCCGCACATCCACACCGGTGGCATCGGCAGCCCGCCGGGCCCCGGAGGCCATGGAGGTGTTGAAGCCCACCACCACGGCGCCCGAGGCGGCGGCCAGATCCACGTCCGTTTCGGTGATCTCGCCCGGGGCGGAGAGCAACACCCGCACCTGCACTTCGTCCTGGGGCAGTTGTTCCAGGGAGCCAAGGATGGCCTCGACGCTGCCCTGCACGTCTGCCTTGAGGATGAGGTTGAGCTCCTTGAGGTGGCCTTCGCTGGCCTGGCCCGACATCGAGGCCAGGGAGACGCGGCGGGAGGCCATCTGTTGGGCCAGGCGGGTGGCACGGGCTTCGGTTGCCCGATCGCCCACCACGGCCCGCGCCGTTTTTTCGTCGGCGTAGACCTCGAATTCGTCACCGGCCGTGGGCACTTCGCTGAAGCCCAGGGCCTCCACGGCGCAGGAGGGACCCGACTCCTTCACCCGTTTGCCCGTGTCGTCCATCATCGCCTTGACCTTGCCGAGCACGTGGCCGGCGGCCACCACATCGCCAGCCCGCAGGGTGCCGTTCTGGATCAAAAGCGTGGCCACCGGACCCTTGGCCTTGTCCAGGTGGGCTTCGATCACGGTGCCCTTGGCCATCCGGTCGGGGTTGGCCTGCAGGTCCTCCACTTCGGTGACCAGCAGGATCATCTCCAGCAACTTGTCGATGTTGAGCCCCTTGACGGCGCTCACCGGCACCATCACCACATCGCCGCCCCAGTCCTCGGCCACCAGGCCCTGGCCAGAGAGTTCCTGTTTGACCCGTTCGGCGGAGGCACCTTCCTTGTCGATCTTGTTGATGGCCACCACGATCGGTACCTCGGCGGCCCGGGCGTGGCTGATCGCCTCCAGGGTTTGGGGGCGGACGCCGTCATCGGCGGCCACCACCAGCACGGCCACGTCGGTGACCTTGGTGCCGCGGGCTCGCATGGCGGTGAACGCCTCGTGGCCCGGGGTGTCGAGGAAGGTGATCTTGCGGTCTTCCCCGGCATGGGGGATTTCAACCTGGTAAGCACCGATGTGCTGGGTGATGCCCCCGGCTTCGCCGGCGGCCACCCGGGTCTTGCGGATCGCATCGAGCAGGCTGGTTTTGCCATGGTCGACGTGGCCCATCACGGTGACCACCGGTGGGCGTCGGATCAGGTGAGCGAGGTCGCTCTCCTCAATCATCTCGACGGTCTTCTTGGCGGCTTCCTGGACGTCATCTTCGAGCACGGGCACGCCGAACTCATCGGAGACCGTCTCGATCGTGGCCAGGTCGAGGGTTTGGGTGACCGTGGCGATGATCCCCTTGAAGAAGAGGCTCTTGATGATCTCGGAGCTCTCCACACCGAGGCGATCGGCGAGCTCCTGAACCGTGAGGTTGCCCTCCGGCACGATGAGCATGTCGGGCCGCACCTGCTTGGCCTCGCGGGAGGCGCGCAGCTCCATGGCGCGGCGCCGTTGGCGCTGACGGGTGGTTTCCTTCTTGCGCTTGCGCATGGCCGCCGTCGGCTTGGCGGCCGCCACGGGGCCCCGCTTGGGCTTCATCGGCCGCGCCAGGCTGGCCTGCAACACCAGCGCTTCCTGTTCCCCAGCAAACCCGCCGGTTTCGGCGGTGAGGGCATCATCGTTTTCACCGATGATGTGCACCTTCTGGCGCTGTTTTTGGGGCGAGCGGCTGCGTAGGGCCTCCAGCTTGGCGCTGTCGTCCCAGTCGGGCCGCCTGGCCTTGGTGCTGCCAGGGGCTTGGGGCGTGCGGAAGCCCGGGCGCCGCGGTGCCGAAGGGGGCGTGGCGGTGGGCCGCACCGGTGCGTCGGCGGTGCCGCCGGCTTCGGTGGGGCCTCCGGGGCGGCGGGGCGGTGCAGCCATGGGGCGGGCACCGGGCTTCTGGAGCTGCATCAGCTCGCCCGGGGCCACGGGTTTGCGCATGCCCTGGGGCATGCCGGGGCGGATCGGACCCGGAGGCGCTGGCCGGTTGCCACCGGCGCCGGCGGGGCCAGCCGCGTCGCGACGGATGGGTTTGCCCACCAATTCCAGGGGAGTGCCCTGGGGGCGGCTCGGTGGACTGCCCGGTTTGCCGGGCTGGCCGGGGCGGATGGGGGCGCCGGCCCGAATCGGTGGCGCAGCGCCCGGCCGGACGGGGGCGCCCGGGCTGGGACGCTGGCTCAAGGAGGGCCGACCTGAGGGGGGCGCCGGGCGGCTGCCACCGCTGCCGGGGCTGGCCTGGCTGGGTTGGCCCGGCTGGCCGGGTTGGGGACGGCCCACCAGCTGGGGTTTGGCGCCAGCGCCACCAGGACGGCTTACCGGGGTGGTGGGCCGCTGGGGCTGGATGGTGGGCCTGGCTGGCGGGGCACTGGGCCTGGGCGCAGGGGCGTTGGAGCCCGGTGGGGTTGGCCGGGGGCTCGTGGCCGGGCGGGGGGCAGGCGTCTCCGGTTTGCGGGGACTGGGCGCCGGGCCGCGACTGACCAGCGTCTGGGCCTGGGGTTGGCCTGGCCTGGCCGGTGCTCCGGCAGCGTCAGGCTTGGGCTTGACCGGGGCGGGGGCCTTGGCTGGTGCCGGCGCGGCAGCGGCGGGCTTGGTGGCGATCACCGTGGGTTTCTTGGCCGGGGGCGCAGGCTTGGCGGCCCCGGGGGCAGGCTTGCTGGCCACCACGGCTGGCTTGGCCACGATCACCGCTGGCTTGCTGGCGATGGCGGCTGGTTTGGTGGCAATCACCACCGGGGTGCCTGGGGCCACTGGCCTGCCGGGGGCCGCTGGCTTGGTCGGCACGCCTGGCTGGCTGGCCACGGCGGGGTTGGCCCCCGGGGCTGGTTTGGTGGCAACCACCACCGGTTTGGCAACCGGAGGCTTGGGCGATGGGGGCGCTGCCGGCGCTGGCGCCTTGGCTTGGGGCGCCGCAGCTGGCCGGGCTGGCGCGACGACGGGAGCCGCGGCCTGGCTTTCGGGGGGCTTGGGTGGGGCGGAGGGCCTCGGGGGCGCCACCGGTGCCTTCAGGGGGGGCACCGGCGCGCTCGCAGCGGCTGGGGTGGCTGCCTGGGGAGCCGCAGGACTGTCGCTAGTCGGTGCTTTCTTCAACGAAAGGATGGCCTTAGGGGGTTCGCTAGGCGTGGCTGGACCCTGGGCAGCAGGCTTGCCATTGCCCTTGATGAGGCCGCGGATGGCAGCGGCCTCGTCATCACTGATCGAGCTGCTGTGGCTCTTGACAGCAATCGACAGCTTGTCGGCGGCTTCGAGCACGTCCTTATTCTCCAGGCCCAGGTCCCTGGACAGCTCGTAAATCCGGACTTTGCCGCTGCTGGTCATTCAGGTCTCCAATCGGACGGGGCAACAGGTGCCGCCGGGTCCTACGCGCGGTAAGACCACTATTCATCTTGCCTCAGAGCCCGATGGGCTGGCACTGGGCAGCCGACCTTCCAGGGCGACATAGATGGCATCTGCAACCTGGCAGCGCAGGGCCCGTTGCAGTTTGCGGCGGCGTTTGGCTTCGCTCAGGCAATCCTGGCGAGGACAGAGGTAGGCCGAGCGGCCCATCCCCGCATCGAGGGCGAGGCTTCCATCTTGGAGGCGGACCACCCGCCAGAGCTGCTGACGATCCAGCAGTTCCCGACAGGTGACACAGCGCCTCAGGACGGGGTTTCCCTTCACCGGGTCCCTTCCTGGCCAGGGGTTTCGTCCTCGAAGGCGAGGTCGGCTTCCGCTTCAGCCTCGTCGCCAGGGGGCTCCGCCGCGGTTTCGTCGCCGATCTGGGACCCATGATCCTCGGCTTCGGCTTCCCCTTGCTCTGGGGCGCTGTCGCCGCCGGCCTGGTCGCCAGCCCCCTGGTAGGTGTAGCCGTCGCCGGCGTACTCCTCGTCATCCTCGGGCAGGGGGTAGAGCTCCCTCAGGCGGGCATCCTCCTCGGCCCGGGCGGCCTGCTCGACGGCCAGGCGGGCTTCGGCCTCGGCCTGCAGGGCCTCATCTTCCTGGCGCAACGCGATCAGTTCGGCCACCTTCTCGTCTTCGCTGGCCTGGTCGTATTCGCTGCTGTTTTTGATGTCCAGCTTCCAGCCGGTCAGCCGGGCCGCCAGCCGCACGTTCTGACCCTCGCGGCCAATCGCCAGGCTGAGCTGGTCGGGGGGAACCAACACATGGGCATGTTGGCCTTCCGGATCCACCAGCCGCACCATGTCGACCCGGGCGGGGCTGAGGGAGTTGGCGATGTACATGCTGGGGTCGGGGGACCAGCGAATCACGTCGATTTTTTCGCCGCGCAGTTCATTCACCACCTGCTGGATGCGCGAGCCCCGGGCGCCGATGCAGGCCCCCACCGGATCCACTTCCCGTTCCACGCTGTCCACGGCCACCTTGGTGCGGGGGCCGACCGAGCGGGAGGGGGGATTGGCTTCCCGGGCGACGGCCACGATCCGCACCGAACCCTCCTGGATTTCGGGAACCTCGTTCTCAAACAGATACACCACCAGGCCCGCATTGGAACGGGAAATGAACAGTTGGGGGCCACGCCGTGCCACCTCACTCACCTCCTTGAGGAACACCTTGAAGGTGGCGTTAGCCCGGTAGTTGTCGTTGGGCAGCTGGTCGCGGCGGGGCAGTTCCGCTTCCACTTCTGGGCGGCCCAGCCCGGAGCTCACCCCCATGATTACCGACTGGCGCTCGAACCGGATCACCCGGGCCGTCAGCACGGGATCCTCTAGGTCGGCGAATTCCTCCTGGATCATGCGGCGCTGCTGGTCGCGCAGTTTCTGGGCCAGCACCTGCTTGGTGGTGGAGGCAGCCATGCGGCCGAAGTCGTCTTTTTCGGGGGTGACATCGAGCACAACCGTGTCGCCTATCTGGGCATCTTCTGCCACCTGCTGCACTTCGGCTAGGGCAATCTGGTGGTCGTCGCTTTCGACTTCTTCAACAATGATCTTGCTGGCAAGCACGCGATAGCCCTCTTCGTCGAGGTCGAGACCCACATCGAAGTTGCTGAAGTAATCCTCCTCAAAGGGATCTTCGCTGATGCCCAGATAGAGGGTGCGCCGGTAGCGTTCGTAGCCCTTGAGCAGGGCCTCGCGCAGGGCCGCTTCGACCACTTGGGGTGGCAGCTTCTTCTCTTCGCTGATGTCCTCGATCAGATTGGTCAGGCCGGGGAGAAGAACCAGTGCCATTGGTCGATTGCGCGGGGGAAAGGAATGGGGGGCTGTAAGGGAGAAGGGCGCCTGCGGGTGGGCGGCCCTCAGGTTTCGGAGGGGGTGATCAGGCGAACGCTGAGCACCTCGGCGCGGGGGATGCGGATGGTGCGTCCCTTGACGTTGAGGTGCAGGTGGTCGTCGTCGCGCTCGAGCAGGAGCCCTTCCCGCTCGCTTTCGAGGCCCTCGGCATCGCGCCGCTGGACGGCGATCGGGAAGCCGCGAAAACTGCGGAAATCCCGCTCCTCCTCCAGCAGCTCACTGACGCCCGGGCTGCTGATCTCAAGCACATAGGCCTGGTCGAGCAGGCCGCTGGCTTCGATCGCATCACCGATCGGGCCGCTGCAGCTAGCGCAATCATCCAAACTGACATCGCTGCCGTCGCCCCGGCGCAGCTGAATCACCAGGGTCATGGGGATCCGCTGGCGGAGCAGCTGGCCGCCCCAGAGCTGGAAGCCGAGGGAGGCCGTCACCTGGCGGACCAGGCTGTCCAACTCGGGAGGAAGGGTTTCGGCCAAGGCCAAGACAGGGGGCAGCAGGAGACGGGCAGCCCGTCCGGCATCTGCAGTGATCTGCCCTGTCCACCTCCCGATCCCGCAGCGTCACAAGAGCTTGGGGAATTGCCTAGGCCAAGGGCGAAGGACATGGATGTGGAACGGTGATGCCCGCCGGGCACCCCATCAACCTAGGCGATGGCAGGTAGCGCTAAAGGGGCCCGCCGGGGTTGATGGCGCCGAGATCGACGGCGGGGGGTTCGGCGTAGTAATCACTGCGTTGCACCTCGCCGCGCAGGCTGGGGTCCTGGTTGATGCAGCGGGAGAGTTGGTCGTCGCTGCGCAGGAACTGGCAAACCCGCGCCCAGAGCTTGGCCCGGCTGGCCGGGGCCCCCTGGCTGAACTGGACCAGGTCCTTACCGCCGGCCATCCCCAGGATTTCCACTTGGCAGAGGCTGCACCGCACGCGGGTGCCAGGGGGGACGGCTGCCATGGCAGGGGCATCGGGTTGGCAAAACTTAGGACTGCCTGGCCGCCTGTGAACCGGTTGCGCTGTGGTTTGTAGGGCGCGACCTGGCCGCCCTTTCTTTGCCCTCGATAGCCTGCAGATTCTTCCTTTAGCCCGCCGTGCCCCCTTCCAGGCGCCCGATTCCGACCAGGGCGCGGTCCGGCCTGCTGCCCGTGCTAGCTCCCCTGCTTCCCTCGCTTCTGATCCCGGTCCTGGTGGCTTTGCTGGTGGGGGCCTGGCCCGTCGGAGCAGCCGCCTCGGCCCTGGAACCGGGCGCCTATGCCGCTCCAGTCCCCACTGCCAAGGCTTTTGCCGTCGCCCCGGCGACTGCCCCTGGTCCCTCGGCGGTTCTTGGGGTTGCCGAAGCGGCCTCGCCTGCGATCAATACCATCGCTGCCCCCACCGCTGCCCCTGCCGGGGAACTGGCCCGGGACCCGGTTGCCCCGGGTCCAGCCCCCCTGGCCAAGCCCCGCAGTTTTGTTGCCGAGGCGGTCCAACGGGTGGCGGCCTCGGTGGTGCGAATCGATACGGAGCGCAATGTGCCCCCGGGGGGCCTGGATCCGGCCTTTAGCGACCCCCTGCTGCGGGAGCTCTTCGGCGATCCCTCCTCCCGCTCCCGCGAGCGGGGCCAGGGCTCTGGGGTGGTGATTGATCGCCAGGGGCTGGTGCTCACTAATGCCCACGTGGTCGATGGCGTGGACCGGGTCGAGGTGACCCTGGCCGATGGCCAGCAGGTGGATGGCAGTGTGCTGGGCACGGATCCGGTCACCGACCTGGCCGTGGTGCGGATCGAGCCCCTGGCGGTGCTACGGGCCGCCCCCCTCGGCGATTCCGAAGCCCTGGAGGTTGGCGACTGGGCCATTGCCCTGGGTACCCCCTACGGCCTGGAGCGCACCGTCACCCTGGGGATTGTCAGCAGCCTGCATCGCAACATCAACAGCCTGGGTTTTTCCGATAAGCGTCTGGAGCTGATCCAGACCGATGCGGCCATCAATCCCGGCAACTCGGGCGGGCCCCTGATCAATGGGGCCGGCGAGGTGGTGGGGATCAACACCTTGGTGCGCTCCGGCCCGGGGGCGGGCCTGGGCTTTGCCATTCCAATCAACCTGGCTAAGGAGGTGGCCGGCCAGCTCGGCCGGGGCAGCAAGGTGGTCCATCCCTACCTGGGGGTTCAACTGGTGCCGCTCACGGCCCGCCTGGCCCGGGAGCACAACCGCGACCCCAATGCCCTGGTCACCCTGCCGGAGCGGGATGGCGCCCTGATTCAGACCGTGTTGCCCGATAGCCCGGCCCAGCGGGCGGGCCTGCGCCGGGGCGATCTGGTGGTGGCCGCCGCCGACCAGGCCGTGGCCGATCCGGCCCGGTTGTTGCGCCTGGTGGAGGCCTCCCGCATCGGCGAATCCCTGCCGATCACGGTGTTGCGGGGCGATCGCGAGCTGCGGCTCACGATCCGGCCGGAGGCCTTGCCCGCTGCCGGCTGAATCCCGGCCACGGCGACCTGTCTGCCGTCTCGAGCCGCGCCTTGGCCCCAACCTGGCCCTTGCTACGGTCACGGGCCTTTCCGACCCCGGTGATGGCTGATCTGCAGGACCGCATGAAGCAGGCCGTGGCGGAGGCGGCAGTGGAGCAGATTCGCGACGGCATGGTGGTGGGCCTGGGCTCCGGCTCCACGGCGGCCCTAATGATCCAGGGCCTGGGTGCCAAGCTCCAAAGCGGTGAGCTCAAGGACATCACAGGCGTCACCACTTCCTTCCAGGGGGAAGTGCTGGCAGCCGAACTGGGCATTCCGCTCAAGAGCCTCAATGCCATCTCCCGGATTGATCTGGCCATCGATGGGGCCGATGAGGTCGATCCCGATTTCCAGCTGATCAAAGGCGGCGGCGCCTGCCATGTCCAGGAAAAGCTGGTGGCCCGTCGGGCCGACCGCTTCGTGGTGGTGGTCGATGCCAGCAAGCTGGTGGAACGCCTCAACCTGGGCTTCCTGCTGCCCGTGGAGGTGTTGCCCGGAGCCTGGCGTCAGGTGCAAGCAGAGTTGGGGGAGCTGGGCGGCGATGCCCAGCTGCGCATGGCCGTGCGCAAGGCCGGCCCGGTCGTCACTGATCAGGGCAACCTGGTGTTGGACGCGCGTTTTGCTGGCGGCATCGCCGATCCGGTGGGCCTGGAGCAGGCGATCAACAACCTGCCCGGCGTGCTCGAGAACGGCCTGTTCGTCAACATCACCGACCAGGTGCTAGTGGGTGATCTGGTTGATGGTGTCCCTGGCGTGCGGGAGCTGGTGCGCCGCTGAAGGTGCGCCCCGGCTCCTCCCCACGGCTGTCTGTGTACCCGGCCGGGGCTGGCCTCAGCCCTCCAGGCGGAGCCGCACCGACTGGGCGTGGCTATGGAGCCCTTCGCTATCGGCCAGGGTGACCACGGCGCCGCCGGTGGCCTCGAGGGCCTGGCGGTTGAAGTGGATCAAGCTGGTGTGGCGTAGGAAGGTTTCCACCCCCAGGGCACTGGCGAAACGGGCCGTGCCGGAGGTGGGCAGGGTGTGGTTGGGGCCGGCCAGGTAGTCGCCCACCGCCTCCGGGCTCCAGGCGCCAAGGAAGATCGCCCCGGCGTGCTCGATGCGCTCGGCCAGGGGTTCGGGCTGCTCCACCAGCAGTTCCAGATGTTCGGGGGCAAAGCGATCGCTTAAGGCCGCCGCCGCCTCCAAACTCGGGCAGACCACCACCAGCCCCCAGGCATTGAGGGCTGCCAGGGTGATGGCGGCGCGGGGATGGTGGGCCAGCTGGGCTTCGAGCGCGGCCGGCAGGGCGGCCGCCAGGGCCTCGCTGGTGGTGAGCAGGATGGCGGCCGCCAGAGGATCGTGTTCGGCCTGGGCGAGAAGGTCGGCAGCCACCTGGTCGGCCCGGGCGCTGTGGTCGGCGATCACCAGCACCTCGCTGGGACCGGCGAGGGAATCGATCGCCACCCGGCCGTATACCGCCTTTTTGGCCAGGGTCACGTAGAGGTTGCCGGGCCCGGTGATCACATCCACCCGCGGGACCGTGGCCGTGCCGTAGGCCAGGGCGCCGATCGCCTGGGCGCCGCCAACCCGGTAAATCTCATCGACCCCGGCCCGGTGGGCGGCCGCCAGCACCGTGGCGTTCACCTGGCCATCGGGCCCGGGCGGGGTGACCATCACCAGCCGCTTCACCCCGGCCACCCGGGCCGGCACCGCATTCATCAGCACGGTGCTCGGGTAGGAGGCCCGACCCCCTGGGATGTAGATGCCAGCAGTCTCGACGGGACGCCAGCGCCGGCCCAGCCGTTCGCCATGGGGGCCGCTCACCACCAGATCGCTGGGGAGCTGGCGCTGGTGGAAGGCCAGAATGCGCTCGTGGGCCAGGTCCAGGGCCGCTTTGAGGGGGCTGGCGCACTGGTCCCAGGCGGCCTTGAGCTGCTGCACCGGGATGCGCAAGGGATCGGGCCGCACCCCATCAAAGCGCTCACTGAGCTCAAGCAGGGCCCGATCCCCTTCGCAACGTACCTGGGCCAGGATCGCGTCCACGGTCTTGATGGCCGCTTCCGCCTGACCGCTATTGGTGCGATCGGCGATCTGCTCTAACCGCTTGGCCGCCGCCTCCAGATCGGTTAATACCTCCAGGTCCAGGGCTGCTGCCCCAGGGGTGCTGCCGCTGGGATGCGGGGAGGGGCTGGCGGCCACGGCGCTGGGAGGATTGAACGGGATTTCAAGTTACGTCCAAGCGATCTTGGATCGGGCCGGGGGGTAGGATCTTCGTTTGCTGATTCAGCGCAGAAACCGCCTGTGGCCAATAACAAGTCCTCGAAAAAGCGCATCGAGGTTGCCGAACGCAACCGCCTGCAGAACCGCACCTACAAGTCGGCCGTGCGCACCCTGATGAAGCGCTGCTTCACCGCCTGCACGGCCTTTAGCCAGGCCCCTGGCGATGCCGCCAAGGAAGCGGTTCAGGCCAGCCTGAACGCGGCCTTCAGCAAAATCGACAAGGCGGTCAAGGTTGGGGTCCTGCACCGCAACACCGGCGCCCATCAGAAGGCCCGTCTCAGCACGGCCGTCAAGCAGGTGGTTGAGCCTGCCGGCGCCCCCCAGGCCTGATCCGACTCCCCGCACCTGCCCCAAGGGCCCGACCGTGACCCAGGCGCTCCCCGAGGCCATGGCCCAGCCGACCCCGCTGGCGACCGATCCCGGTTTCCAGCTGGTCGATAGCCATTGCCACATCGTGTTTCCTAATTTCGAGGCCGACCTCGATGCGGTGGCCCAGCGCTGGCGCGACGCGGGAGTGGTGCGCTTGCTCCATGCCTGCGTCGAGCCGTCCCAAATTGCGGCGATCCGGGCCTTAGCCGACCGTTTCCCAGAGCTGCGCTATTCGGTGGGGGTTCACCCCCTGGACACGCAGCACTGGCACGACCAGACCGCCCAGCAGCTGCGCCAGGCGGCCCTGGATGACCCCAGGGTTGTGGCCATCGGCGAATTGGGTCTGGATTTGTTCCGCGACCAAAACCTCGAAACCCAGCTAGCGGTGCTCAGGCCCCAGTTGGATCTGGCTTGGGAGCTGGATTTACCCGTGATCATCCATTGCCGCGACGCCGCAGAGGCCATGCTTGCGGAACTGGGCCAGCGCCAGGCCCAGGACCGATGCCCCCGGGGCGTGATGCATTGCTGGGGTGGAACGCCGGCGGAGATGGAGGGCTTCCTGGCCCTAGGGCTGTTCATCAGCTTCAGTGGCACGGTCACCTTCGCCAAGGCCGAAGACACCCACGCCTGCGCCCGCCAGGTGCCTACGGACCGCTACCTGGTGGAAACCGATTGCCCATTCCTGGCTCCGGTGCCCCGCCGGGGCAAGCGCAATGAGCCCGCCTATGTGGCCGCCATCGCCGAGCGGGTGGCCGATCTCCGCGGTGAGAGCTTGGCTGCGGTGGCTGCCCAGAGCACCCAAAACGCGATCAAGCTCTTTGGCCCTGCCTTTGGCAGTGTATGATGTTTTATTGGTTTGCTAGCCAGTGCGGCCTCCTTCGCGTTGCTGCCTGGGCCTGGCCCACCCCCGATCCCCATCAGGTGCTTTGTCTTTGCGTTGGATTTCGACGTCGACAGGGTTGATCCGAGCTCTGCCGGTCTAGGCGCAGGCGAGCAGTCCGCTCCGTGGATCGCCCGTCCCTGCCCCAGCCAGCGTCGATGGCTTCGTTATTTCCCTCGCTGACGCCCGCCGGTCAGCGTTTCCCCACCTTACAGTTCCTGCAGGTCAACGCATGAGCAGCGCGATCCAGGTCGCCAAGACCGTTACGTACCTCCCCGATTTGGTCGAGGTGCAGCGGGCGAGCTTCAAATGGTTCCTGGAGAAGGGGCTGATCGAGGAGTTGGAAAGCTTCTCTCCGATCACCGACTACACCGGCAAGCTGGAGCTGCACTTCATCGGTAGCGAGTACCGGTTGAAGCGCCCCCGCCATGATGTCGAAGAAGCGAAGCGGCGCGATGCCACCTTTGCCTCCCAGATGTATGTGACCTGTCGTCTGGTCAACAAGGAAACTGGCGAAATCAAGGAGCAGGAAGTCTTCATCGGCGAGCTGCCCTTGATGACCGAACGGGGCACCTTCATCATTAACGGTGCCGAGCGCGTCATCGTTAACCAGATCGTGCGTTCCCCCGGTGTCTATTTCAAGGATGAGCAGGATAAGAACGGCCGTAAAACCTTCAATGCCAGTCTGATCCCTAACCGGGGCGCCTGGCTGAAGTTCGAAACCGATAAGAACGATCTGCTGCACGTACGCGTCGACAAGACCCGCAAGATCAATGCCCACGTGTTGATGCGGGCCATCGGCCTGTCCGACAACGATGTGCTCGACAAGCTGCGGCACCCTGAGTATTACCAGAAGTCGATTGAGGCTGCCAACGACGAGGGCATTAGTTCGGAAGATCAGGCCCTGCTCGAGCTTTACAAGAAGCTGCGTCCGGGCGAACCGCCCTCGGTGAGTGGCGGTCAGCAGCTACTGCATAGCCGCTTCTTTGATCCCAAGCGCTATGACTTGGGCCGGGTTGGTCGCTACAAGATCAATAAGAAGTTGCGTCTCACCATCCCCGATGCGGTGCGCACGCTTACCCCGGAAGATGTGCTCTCCACGATTGATTACTTGATCAATCTGGAACTCGATGTGGGCGGCGCCTCCCTCGATGACATTGACCACCTAGGCAATCGCCGCGTTCGCTCCGTTGGCGAATTGCTGCAAAACCAGGTGCGGGTTGGCCTGAACCGACTTGAGCGGATCATCAAGGAACGGATGACCGTCGGCGAAACCGAATCCTTGACTCCGGCCCAGCTGGTGAACCCCAAGCCCCTGGTGGCGGCGGTGAAGGAGTTCTTCGGCTCCAGCCAGTTGAGTCAGTTCATGGACCAGACCAACCCCCTGGCCGAGCTCACCCACAAGCGCCGGATTAGCGCCCTCGGCCCAGGCGGCCTAACCCGGGAGCGGGCGGGCTTCGCCGTGCGCGACATCCATCCGTCCCACTACGGACGGATCTGCCCGATTGAAACGCCGGAAGGTCCCAATGCGGGCCTGATCGGTTCCCTGGCGACCCACGCACGGGTGAACGAATACGGCTTTATCGAAACCCCCTTCTGGCGGGTTGAAAATGGCATCGTCATCAAAGAAGGCGATCCCATCTACCTCTCTGCCGACCTGGAGGATGAATGCCGCATCGCCCCGGGCGATATTCCGGCCGATTCCTCCGGCCGCATCACCGCTGAACTGGTGCCGGTCCGCTACCGCCAGGACTTCGAAAAAGTTCCCCCCGAGCAGGTGGACTACGTCCAGCTTTCGCCGGTGCAGGTGATCTCGGTAGCCACCTCCCTGATTCCATTCCTGGAGCACGATGACGCCAACCGGGCCCTGATGGGCTCCAACATGCAGCGCCAGGCCGTGCCGCTGCTGCGGCCCGAGCGGCCCCTGGTGGGTACGGGCCTGGAGACCCAGGTGGCCCGGGACTCGGGCATGGTTCCCATCACCACGGTTAACGGCACCGTGGCCTATGTGGATGCCACCGCCATCGTCATTCGTGACGAGGCCGGTGTAGATCACAACCACTACCTCCAGAAGTATCAGCGTTCCAACCAGGACACCTGCCTCAACCATCGCCCGATCGTCTCCCTGGGCGACCAGGTGATTGCCGGTCAGGTGCTCGCCAATGGCTCGGCCTGTGAGGGCGGTGAGATTGCCCTAGGACAGAACGTACTGATCGCCTACATGCCCTGGGAGGGTTACAACTACGAGGATGCGATCCTCGTCAGTGAGCGCCTCGTCCAAGACGATCTCTACACTTCGGTGCATATCGAGAAGTATGAGATTGAGGCCCGCCAAACCAAGCTCGGACCCGAGGAAATCACCCGGGAAATACCTAACGTGGCCGAGGAAAGCCTTGGCAGCCTCGATGAGATGGGCATCATCCGCATCGGCGCCTATGTGGAATCCGGTGACATCCTTGTCGGCAAGGTGACCCCTAAGGGCGAATCGGATCAGCCGCCAGAAGAGAAGCTCCTGCGGGCCATCTTTGGCGAGAAAGCTCGCGATGTGCGGGACAACTCCCTGCGGGTGCCTGGCACCGAACGGGGCCGGGTGGTTGATGTGCGTATCTACACCCGTGAGCAGGGTGATGAATTGCCGCCGGGCGCCAACATGGTGGTGCGGGTCTATGTGGCCCAGCGCCGCAAGATCCAGGTGGGCGACAAAATGGCCGGTCGCCACGGCAACAAGGGCATCATCAGCCGCATTCTTCCCCGTGAAGACATGCCCTACCTGCCCGATGGCAGCCCGATTGACATCGTGCTCAACCCCCTTGGGGTGCCGTCCCGGATGAACGTGGGCCAGGTCTTTGAGTGCCTGATGGGCTGGGCCGCGTCCCACCTCGATTGCCGCGTCAAAGTGGTGCCCTTCGATGAGATGCACGGCGCTGAAAAGTCGAAGGAAACGGTGCAGGCCTTCCTCGAAGCGGCCAAGGCGTTGCCCGGTAAGGATTGGGTCTATAACCCCGATAATCCCGGCAAAATCCAGCTGATTGATGGTCGCAGTGGTGAACCCTTTGACCAGCCCGTCACCGTGGGCTACGCCCACATTCTCAAATTGGTCCACCTGGTGGATGACAAGATCCACGCCCGCTCCACAGGTCCCTACTCCCTAGTTACCCAGCAGCCCCTCGGTGGTAAGGCCCAGCAGGGCGGCCAGCGTCTCGGTGAGATGGAAGTGTGGGCCCTGGAGGCCTACGGCGCCGCCTACACCTTGCAGGAACTGCTCACGGTCAAGTCCGACGACATGCAGGGTCGCAACGAGGCCCTCAACGCCATCGTCAAGGGCAAGCCCATTCCCCGTCCCGGTACGCCGGAATCCTTCAAGGTGCTGATGCGCGAGCTCCAGTCCCTTGGTCTGGATATCGCCGTCTACACCGATGAGGGTGTGGAAGTGGATCTGATGCAGGATGTCAATCCTCGCCGCAGCACCCCTAACCGGCCCACCTACGAATCCCTCGGCGTCGCGGATTTCGACGACGACTGATCGCTATCCCCGTTCATTCGCCCCTTCGTCCGTCCGCGCGCTCCTAGGCCATGACCAACAGCAACCTCCGCACCGAAAACCACTTCGACTACGTCAAGATCACGCTTGCTTCGCCCGAGCGGATCATGGAGTGGGGCCAACGCACCTTGCCTAACGGCCAGGTGGTTGGTGAGGTGACCAAGCCGGAAACGATCAACTACCGCACCCTCAAGCCCGAGATGGACGGGCTCTTCTGCGAGAAGATCTTCGGACCGTCCAAGGATTGGGAATGCCATTGCGGCAAGTACAAACGGGTTCGGCACCGTGGCATTGTCTGCGAACGCTGCGGTGTTGAGGTCACTGAAAGCCGGGTGCGGCGCCATCGCATGGGCTTCATCAAGTTGGCGGCCCCGGTGTCCCATGTCTGGTACCTAAAGGGGATTCCCAGCTATGTGGCGATCCTGCTTGACATGCCCCTGCGCGATGTCGAGCAGATTGTTTATTTCAACTGCTATGTGGTGCTCGATAAGGGCGACCACAAGGATCTTACCTACAAGCAGCTGCTCACCGAAGATGAGTGGCTCGAGATTGAAGACCAGATCTATGCTGAGGATTCGGAGATCGAAAATGAGCCCGTGGTGGGCATCGGCGCCGAAGCCCTCAAGCAGCTGCTTGAAGATCTCAATCTCTCGGAGATTGCCGAGCAACTCCGCGAGGATATAGCCGGCAGCAAGGGCCAGAAGCGGGCCAAGCTGATCAAGCGCCTGCGCGTGATCGATAACTTCATCGCCACCGGTGCCCGTCCCGATTGGATGGTGCTGGATGTAATCCCGGTGATCCCACCCGACCTGCGCCCGATGGTGCAGCTCGATGGCGGTCGCTTTGCTACCAGCGACCTCAACGACCTCTATCGCCGGGTCATTAACCGCAACAATCGCCTAGCCCGGTTGCAGGAGATCCTGGCCCCCGAGATCATCGTCCGCAACGAAAAGCGGATGTTGCAGGAGGCGGTCGATGCCCTGATCGATAACGGCCGCCGCGGCCGCACCGTGGTCGGGGCGAATAACCGCCCGCTCAAATCCCTGAGCGACATCATCGAGGGCAAGCAAGGTCGTTTCCGTCAGAACCTGCTCGGCAAGCGGGTCGACTACTCCGGTCGTTCCGTGATTGTGGTGGGACCCAAGTTGAAGATGCACCAGTGCGGCCTGCCGAAGGAGATGGCGATTGAGCTGTTCCAGCCCTTCGTGATCCATCGCCTGATCCGCCAGAACATCGTTAACAACATCAAGGCTGCCAAAAAGCTGATTCAGCGGGCAGACGACGAGGTGATGCAGGTGCTCCAAGAAGTGATCGAAGGCCATCCGATCCTGCTAAACCGGGCCCCAACCCTGCACCGCCTTGGTATCCAGGCCTTCGAGCCCAAGTTGGTTGACGGCCGCGCCATCCAATTGCACCCCCTCGTTTGTCCTGCCTTCAACGCAGACTTTGACGGCGACCAGATGGCCGTGCACGTGCCCCTAGCGATTGAGGCCCAGACCGAAGCCCGCATGTTGATGCTCGCCAGCAACAACATCCTCTCCCCCGCCACGGGGGAACCGATCATCACCCCGTCCCAGGACATGGTGCTTGGCGCCTATTACCTCACCGCCACCCAGCCCGGCGCGATTAAGCCGGAATTTGGGGATCGCAGCCGCACTTTCGCGGGCCTTGATGATGTGCTCAATGCCTTCGATGAGAAGCATCTGACCCTGCATGATTGGGTGTGGGTGCGCTTCAGCGGCAGCACCGATGACGAAGATGAGGACAACAAGCCCCAGAAGGAAGAGACCCTTAGCGATGGCACCCGCATCGAGCAGTGGAAGCATCGCCGCGATCGCTTCGATGAGGATGGAGCGCTGATCAGCCGCTACCTGCTAACCACCGTGGGCCGTTGCGTGATGAACCGCACGATCATTGATGCGGTGGCCGCCGCCTGAGATCCCGGACGTTTTCCCTTCCTTTTATCCCGCTTCGCGAGCAGCCATGACCGCCACCCCCGCCAAGAAGACCACCAAGAAAACCAGCAAGAAAGCCGCCGCAGCGGCTGCCGCTGCTGAAGCCGCCCTGCCCGTTTTGGGTGCGGTTGCTCCCCTGAGCAAGGCTCCGGCCCCCTTCCGCAACCGGGTCATCGACAAGAAGGCCCTGCGCACCCTGATGGCCTGGGCCTACAAGCACCATGGCACTGCCGCCACGGCATCCATGGCCGATGACCTTAAGGATCTGGGTTTCCGCTATGCGACCCAGGCGGCCGTGTCGATCTCGGTGGAGGATCTGCGCATTCCTGGTGAGAAAGCCCGTTTGTTGGCTGAAGCGGAGCAACAGATCACCGATACGGAAGAGCGTTATCGCCTTGGGGAGATCACCGAGGTGGAGCGCCACACCAAGGTGATCGACACCTGGACGGAAACCAACGAGCGTCTAGTTGAGGAAGTTAAAAAGAACTTCAACGACAACGATCCGCTCAACTCGGTCTGGATGATGGCCAACTCAGGGGCTCGGGGCAACATGTCCCAGGTGCGTCAGCTGGTGGGCATGCGCGGCCTGATGGCCAACCCCCAAGGGGAAATCATTGACCTACCGATTCGCACCAACTTCCGCGAAGGCCTAACGGTCACCGAATACGTGATCTCTTCCTACGGCGCCCGTAAGGGCCTGGTGGATACGGCCCTGCGTACGGCTGACTCGGGTTACCTCACCCGCCGCCTGGTCGATGTGGCCCAAGATGTGATTGTGCGGGAGGACGACTGCGGCACCACCCGCGGTATTCCGATCGACGCCGATGAAAAGGGTCGCTTCTTTGCCAAGTTGGTTGGTCGCCTTGCTGGCGAACGGGTGGTGGATGCCAACGGAGAAATCTTGGTGGATCGCGATGGCGAAATTGATCCGCCCCTATCGCGCCGCATTGAGGAAGCAGGGGTTAAAACCGTTGTCGTTCGTTCACCGCTCACCTGCGAGGCGGCCCGTTCCGTTTGCCGCAAATGCTATGGCTGGGCCCTAGCTCACAACCAATTGGTTGATCTAGGGGAAGCGGTTGGCATCGTGGCTGCCCAATCGATTGGTGAACCGGGCACCCAGCTCACGATGCGGACCTTCCACACCGGTGGTGTGTCCACGGCCGAAACTGGTGTGGTCCGCTCCCTGATCGAAGGCACCGTCGAATTCGATGCCAAGGCCCGGGTGCGCCCCTTCCGCACTCCCCACGGCGTCGAAGCCCAGATCGCCGAAACCGATTTCAACCTGCAGGTGAAACCGTCCGGTAAGGGGCGCCTTCAACGGCTGGAGATCACCACCGGCTCGATTCTGTTTGTGGATGATGGCGCCCAGGTGCCTGCTGACTTCATTCTGGCGCAGATCTCAGCAGGCGCTGCCGTTAAGAAGAGCGTTGAGAAGGCCACCAAGGATGTGATCTGCGATTTGGCCGGCCAGGTCCGTTATGAGGATGTGATTCAGCCTCGGGAAGTAACCGACCGCCAGGGGAACATCACCCTTAAGGCCCAACGACTGGGCCGTCTTTGGGTGTTCAGTGGCGATGTCTATAACTTGCCGCCCAATGCCCAGCCGGTTGTCAATGGCACGGCTCCTGTCCACACTGGTGATGTGCTTGCCGAAAGCCGGCTCGTCAGCGAATACGGCGGCGCCGTGCGCTTGCGTGATTCCACAGGTGATTCCCGTGAGGTGCAGATCGTTACTTCAAGCCTAACCCTTAAGGATTGCAAGTTGGTGGGTGAATCCACCCATTCCGGTGAAATTTGGCATCTCGAGGGCAAGGAAAATATCCGCTATCTGCTCAAAACCGCCCCTGGCAGCAAGATTGGCAGCGGCGAAGTCATTGCCGAATTGGCTGATGACCGCTTCCGCACCCAAACCGGTGGCTTGGTTAAATACGCCCCCGGCCTGTCGATCAAAAAGTCCCGCTCCGCTAAGCATGGCTTCGAGGTCAACAAAGGCGGCACCCTGCTCTGGGTCCCCCAGGAAACCCATGAGATCAACAAGGACATCTCCCTGTTGATGATTGAGGATGGCCAGTGGATCGAAGCCGGCACCGAAGTTGTCAAAGACATCTTCAGCCAGACCGCGGGCATCGTTACGGTGACCCAGAAGAACGACATTCTGCGCGAGATCATTGTGCGCTCCGGCAGCCTCCACTTAGTGCCAGATAGCAAGGTCCTGGCCCGCTATGGCGGCGACGGCAAGATGGTCAACCCTGGTGAGGAGATTGCCCCTGGCTTGCTTTCGGAAACCATGGTTTTTGTGGAGGCGGTTGATACCCCCGAAGGGGGTGCCGTGCTGTTGCGGCCCGTGGAGGAATACAGCATTCCCGATGCGGCCCACCTACCCGAGCTGGGGAGCGTCAAGCAGAATGGGGGGCCGTCCTTGGGCCTCAAGGCCGTCCAGCGCCTGGCCTTCAAGGATGGCGAACTGATCAAGTCCGTTGAGGGTGTTGAGCTGCTGCGCACCCAGCTCATTCTTGATACCTTCGACACCACGCCCCAGATGACGGTCGATGTGGAGGCGGTGCCAGACAAGCGCGCCAAAACAATCGAGCGCCTGCAATTGGTGATTTTGGAGACCCTGCTGGTCCGTCGTGACACCCTCTCCGACGCCAGCCACGGCTCTACCCACACCGAATTGCAAGTAGAAGATGGCATTGCCGTGAAGAGCGGTGATGTGGTGGCCACAACCCAGATCCTTTGCAAGGAAGATGGGGTGGTCCAACTTCCCGATCTGGTGGATGGCGAACCGATCCGCCGCCTGATTGTGGAGCGTCCTGGCGATACCCGCACGATTGATCTGGCGGGCAACGCGGCCCTGGTGGACATTGGCCAGCGGCTTGTGGATGGCGATCCTTTGGCAGCCGGCATCGTTTCCCCTTGCTGCGGCCAGGTCGAAGCGATGGAGCCCGGCTCGATCACCGTGCGCCTAGGCCGCCCATACATGGTGTCGCCCGATTCTGTGTTGCATGTGCGCGACGGCGAACTGGTGCAGCGGGGTGATGGGTTGGCCCTCCTGGTGTTTGAGCGCCAGAAAACCGGCGACATCGTTCAGGGCCTGCCCCGTATCGAGGAACTGCTGGAGGCCCGCCGGCCGCGGGAGTCCTCCGTGCTCTGCCGTAAGAGCGGCACGGTGCAGATCAAGCAAGGGGACGACGATGACTCGATCACCGTGTCCGTGATCGAAGAGGATGATGTGATTACCGAGTACCCAATTCTGCTCGGTCGCAACGTGATGGTCAGCGATGGCCAGCAGGTCACCGCCGGTGAACTGCTCACCGATGGACCGATCAACCCCCACGAGCTGCTTGAGTGCTTCTTCGAGGATCTGCGCCTGCGCAAGTCCACCATGGAGGCGGCCCAGGAAGCCATTTCCAAGTTGCAGTTCCGCCTGGTTCAGGAAGTGCAGAACGTCTACAAATCCCAGGGCGTCACCATCGATGACAAGCACATTGAAGTGATTGTGCGTCAGATGACCAGCAAGGTGCGGATTGAGGATGCCGGTGACACCACCTTGCTGCCGGGTGAATTAATCGAACTGCGTCAGGTGGAGCAGGTCAATTCCGCCATGGCGATCACAGGTGGTGCCCCCTCCGAGTTCACCCCCGTGCTCCTGGGCATCACCAAGGCCTCCCTCAACACCGACAGCTTCATCTCGGCTGCCTCTTTCCAGGAGACCACCCGGGTGCTCACCGAGGCGGCGATCGAAGGCAAGAGCGACTGGCTGCGCGGCCTCAAGGAGAACGTGATCATTGGTCGCCTGATCCCTGCGGGCACGGGCTTCAGTGGCTTCGAAGAGGAATTGCGCGCCGAGGCTGGCCCCCATCCCGACATCCTCGATGAGGAGCCGGCCGGCTACCGCCGCATGCAGAATCTCCGCCCCGATTACACCGTTGAGATGCCCGCAGCTCCGGCGGCTTCGGCCCAGGCCCTGCTCGACGACCCTTCCGACGATGAGCTGGAGGCCACCCGCAGCCGCCATGGCATCGAGGCTTCGGTGAGCGGCCTGGCCGCTTTCACCCGTCCCACCGTGGAGGATGGGCTTGAGGAGGAACTGCTTCCCGATCCGGCAGCCCTGGAGGGTCTGCAGGAAGAGGGGCTGTTGAGCGACGATTGAATCGCTTGCTTGCCTGACCTAGGCAGCCCCTGAACCCGAGCTCGGGTTCAGGTTTTTGTCCCCTCGATGGTGAAGCCATGCTCCAACCCACCTTGGTGCCGAAGCGGCAATTGCCCCGTTTTGGCTTCCACACCCATACGGAACTGTTCAACGGGCGCGCCGCCATGCTCGGCTTCATTGCCCTCCTGGCGGTGGAAGTCAAGCTCGGCCACGGTCTGCTGGTCTGGCCTTGATGGCCCCGGCCATTCCCCTGTTGGGGCTGGGCCCAGCCGAGCTAGAGGCCTGGGCCACGGCCCAGGGCCAGGCCCCCTTTCGGGGCCGGCAGCTCCATGATTGGCTCTATGCCAAGGGGGCCCGTAGCCTGGGGGCCATCTCCGTACTGCCCAAGGGTTGGCGCCAAGCTTTGGCCAGCGAGCCCCCGCCAGGGGCCTTTGATTGGAGCGGCCGCTCCCAGGAATTGCATCGCAGTGTGGCCCGCGATGGCACCACCAAATTGCTGCTGGCCACCGGCGATGGCCTCAGCATCGAAACCGTGGGTATTCCGGCCTCAGACCGACTCACCGTCTGTGTCAGCACCCAGGTGGGCTGTCCGATGGCCTGCCGCTTCTGCGCCACCGGCAAGGGCGGCTTGCAGCGCTCCTTGGCTGTCCACGAGATCGTTGACCAGGTTCTGAGCGTCCGCGAGGCGATGGAGCAGCGGCCCAGCCATGTGGTGTTCATGGGCATGGGAGAGCCGCTTCTGAATATTGATGCCGTGCTCTCGGCGATCGATTGTCTTTGCCGGGATCTGGGCATGGCCCAACGGCAAATCACGGTCAGCACCGTTGGCGTGCCCCACACCCTGCCGACCCTGGCGGAGCGCTCCCTGGAGCGGTTGGGACGGGCCCAGTTCACCTTGGCGGTGAGTTTGCATGCCCCCGACCAGAGGTTGCGCGAGCAGCTCATTCCCACGGCCCGGGCCTATCCGCTCGAGCATCTGTTGGAGGATTGCCGCCGCTATGTGGCGATCACGGGCCGGCGGGTGAGCTTTGAGTACATCCTGCTGGGCGGCCTCAATGACCAGCCGCGCCATGCCGTCGCCCTGGCCCAGCTGCTGCGGGGCTTCCAGAGCCACGTCAATTTGATCGCCTACAACCCGATTGAGGAGGAGGAGTTCCAGCGCCCCAATCCGGCGGCGGTGGAGTCCTTCCGCCGGGCCCTGGAGCAGCGCCACATTGCCGTGAGTGTGAGGGCAAGCCGCGGCCTCGATGCCGATGCGGCATGCGGCCAGCTGCGGCGGCGCCTGGGCGGCAGCCTCGAACCCGTCCAACCCGGCAGGCCCTGATCTCCCCTGGCCCTAACCCCCTTGGCGAGGACTGCCTCGGGAGGCTCAGGTGGAATCCCGGCTGGGGTTGAAGGCGCCCTTGACCCCATCCCCATGCCACGGCGTTAGCCAGGCCATCAGCAGGAAGGCCGGCAGGGAGGCCGCTGCCGTGAGCAAAAAGAAATTGCTCCAGCCGATCCCCTCCGCCACGAAGCCCGCCTGGCCTGAGAGGACCGACCGGCTGAGGGCGTAGACCCCGGAGAGCAGGGCGTACTGGGTGGCCGAAAAGCGGGGATTGCATAGGCCCATCAGCAGGGCCACGAATGCCGCCCCCACCAAGCCGCCCCCAAGGTTTTCCAGCCCCACCGCCAGGAGCAGGCCGGTGCTGCCGCCGTGGAACTGGGCCAGGGCCCAGTAGGCCAGGTTGCCGGTCGCCCCCACCAGGGCAAACAGCCAGAGGGAGCGGTTCAGGCCAAGCCTGCCGTAGAAGAGGCCGCCGATCACCGTGCCCATAATTGTGGCGCCGATGCCCCAGCCCGCCAGCACGGATCCCACCACGGCCGGTGAGAAGCCCTGCTGGATCAGAAAGGGCACCGCCATCGCGTTCAGCAGGCCGTCGGGCCAGCGGTAGAGCAACACCAGGGCCAGCAGCATCACGGCCCGCCCGCGGCCGGTGCGCTGCAAGAACTCTTGGGCCGGCCCGACGACCGCCTGGCGCAGGCTGCGCAGCTGGTGCTCGATGGGCGGCAGTACCGGGGCCGTGAGGGTGAACGGCACCACCAGCAGCATCAGCGCCGCCGATCCAAGGAAGGCCAGGGGCCAGCCGTATCGGCTCGCCAGGATGAAGCCGCCAGCCCCGACGGCGAGCATGGCGCCGCGGTACCCCAGGTTGGTAGCGGCGGCACCGGCTCCCCGTTCCTGGTCCGGCAGCAGATCGGTGCGGTAGGCATCCACCACGATGTCCTGGGTGGCACTGACCAGGGCCAGGGCGACCGCCATGACTCCGATTGCCGTGAGGTTGGCGGGATCCAGGCCCGGCCTGAGCCAGGCCATGGCGGCGATCAGAGCCACAAGCAGCAGCTGCAACACCAGCAGCCAGCCCCGCCGCCGGTCGGGCCAGGGGATCGGCCAGCGATCCAGTAGCGGCGCCCAAAAAAGTTTGAGCGTGTAGGGCAACTCGGCGTAGGCCAGCAACCCGATCAGGCCCAGGGGCACGCCGCTGGCGGCAAGCCAGCCCTGCAGGAGCTTGGTGCCCACCATGTAGGGCGTGCCGCTGGCCACCCCCTCGGCGGCGACGGCGGTGAGGCGCCGCCAGGTGCCGGCCGGGGGGACAGGCTCGGGGGGCATCGCAGCTGGCTCAGATGGGCAAACCCTAGGTGGGGCCTGGCGATCACCCGTGCTCGCTTACCTGTGGCTTGGGCCCGGGCCCTTGCCATGGGCCCGGGCCCCTTGGGTCAGCGGCCGGGGGGCGATGGCAACGCTCCTGGGCGTTCCCAGCTTCGGGATGCCGGCTGGCGGCTGTCCCGTTGGCCACCACCATCCCGCCAGAATGGGGTTCCTTGGCGGCCAGTCCGTGCAGTTTTTCCGTTCCACCCTGTTGCCAGCGGCGATCGTGGTGCTGTTTGGTCTGGCCCTGTTTGCGGTCAGTGCCCGCATCTGGCTGCCGGGGGATATGGCCGCTCCCGCGCCCCTTGGCTGATCCCCCATCCCCCCCAATCGACCTGGGCCAGCGGTCTAGGCCCGCTCTGGCTTTTACGATCTGTTGATGGCAGACTCCCTGCACCCGTTCTCCCACAGCCCGGCCGAGCTGGCCCTGGACCCGGAGGTCCTGGCTTCCGAGCTCGCGGAGGAGTTGCTTGGCGATCCCCTCGACGACCTGGACATCGATGCCGCCCAGCCCGATCTGGCGGCCGAATGCGACCTGGGGCTGGAGCTCCTGCAGGGCAATTCCGAGGAACGCATGCAGGGCCTGCGCATCTTTTGTGAATACCGTGACCCCCGGGCCCCGGACAAGTTGTTGCCGCTGCTCGGCGCCAGTTGCCCAATCCAGCGCATGAGCGCCGTCTACGCATTGGGCCGTAACCCCGCCCTGCAGGCCGTATCGCCCCTGCTGGCCCTGCTCCAGAACGACAGCAATGGCTATGTCCGCAAGGCCGTGGCCTGGAGCCTGAGTAGTTATCCGGATGCACCGGTGATGACGCCCCTGATCCGGGCCCTGCAGAACGACATCGCCGCCGTACGCCTCTGGGCGGCTAGCACCCTGGCCGATGCCGGGTCCACGGGCCTGGCCAAGGCCGACCAGGCCGCCGGCCAGTTGTTGGTGAGCCTGCGGATTGATAGCGAGCCGGTGGTGCGCAGCAATAGCGCTTGGTCCCTGGGCCGGCTCTATGGCGACCTGGTGGAGCCGCGCCAACGGGAGGTGGAGGAGGCCCTGGTGCAGGCCCTCCTCCAGGACAGTGATCCCACCGTGCGCGACGAGGCCCGCCTGGCCCTCGAACAGCTCGAGGATCCGGACGTGCTCGAACGGCTCCACACCTTGGTTGATGAGGGGCTGCTCAGCTAGTTCCTGTGCTGCAGGGCAGCAGACCTTCAGGGCGGCAGGGCTGAGGAGTCTTTTGCTTCCTTAGGCCGCCCCTGATCTGGCGATTTGGGGTGGCCTGGCCAGGGAGCGGATGGGCAGCTTGATGGTTGGGCACCTCAGCGGCCGGACACCGGGGCTAGCATCCCGGGCACCTAGGGCACATCTGGCATGGGCCAGCAATCGATTCGCTATCGCATCCTGGCCAATGGCAAGGTCGAGGAGGAGGTGATTGGCCTGCAGGGAGCCGCCTGCCAGGCCCTCACCGGCGCCATCGAGGCCAGCTTGGGCACCGTGCTCTCCTCTAGGCCCACCGCCGAGGCCTATGGCCAGGACGCCTTAACCAGCCTGCAGCAGCAGGCTTCGCTGCAACAGCAATCCACCTAGGGCACTGCCCCGCCCCGTCCGTTTCAGCCCTGCTTCTGGAGCCCGCCCACCGGCCCAGGGCCCCCTTCCCCACCAAGCCTTTCCCCTGAGGGTCCCCCGATGTCCCACTTCAGCACCATTAATACCGAGCTGCGCGACCGCGGCGCCCTGATCGAGGCCCTGCGGGACCTGGGCCATGAGCCCAGCGAGGGCGAGCGGCCAGTGCGGGGCTACCGCGGTCAGACCGTGATCGCCGACCTGGCCATTGCCCAGGCCGAAGGCACGGACATCGGTTTCCGCTGGAATGGCGCCACCGGCAGCTACGAGCTAGTGGCCGATCTGGAGCTCTGGAAGCAGCCCGCCCCGGTGGAGCGCTTCCTGGCCCGTCTGTCCCAGCGCTATGCCCTGCGCACCATCCTGGCTGCCACGGCCCAGGAGGGCTTCCAAGTGAGCGAGCAACAGACGGCCGTCGATGGCTCCATCGAGCTGGTCGTGACCCGCTGGCACGGCTAGGCCCCCAGCCCATTGCGCCGCTGACGATCCAGCAGCAGACCCATCCTGCAGCAGCCCATGGCCGGCCCGATCGATCCATCCCTTGCTTTCCAGGCCAGCGCCCGCCCCCCTGGCGGACCAACCGGATCGGAGCCCCTGCTGGGGGGTGCGTTACGCCAAAAGGCGGTTTGGGTCGATGAGGCCGTCTGCATCGGCTGCCGTTACTGCACCCATGTGGCCAGCTTGACCTTCCTGGTCGAGCCCCTTTGGGGCCGCTCCCGGGCCCTGCGCCAGGATGGCGATAGCACCGAATTGATCCAGGAAGCGATCGACACCTGTCCGGTGGATTGCATCCACTGGGTGGCCTACGAGGAGCTGCCCCGGCTCGAGGCCCAGCTGGCCAGCCAGGTGATCCAGCCCCTTGGTTTGCCCTCCCATACCCGAGTCAAGCGGACCCTGCCGCGCCCCTGACCCGCCTTGGCCGCCCCCCCAGTGCCGATTCCCACCCGCCGCTTCGGCCGCACCGAGCTGGCCATGCCGCTGTTGTCCCTGGGGGGCATGCGCTTTCAACAGAGCTGGAGCGACCTGCCAGCGGACCAAATCAGCCCAGACAGCCAGGCCAACCTGCGGCGCACCCTGCAGCGAGCCGTGGCAAGCGGCCTGCACCACATTGAAACGGCCCGCCACTACGGCACCTCCGAGCGCCAGCTCGGCTGGTTGCTGCCCGAGTGCCCCGATCCCGATCGCCTGCTCCAAACCAAGCTGCCGCCCCAGGAGGATCCGGTCCGTTTTGAAGCCGAACTCCGCCTCAGTTTCGAGCGGCTTGGGCTCGATCGCCCGGGCTCCCTTGGCCGGATCGACCTGCTGGCGATCCATGGCATCAACCAGCCCAAGCACCTGGACCAGGCCCTGCGCCCCGGTGGCTGCCTGGAGGTGGCCCGGCGCTGGCAGCACGAGGGGCGGATCGGTTCGGTGGGCTTTTCCACCCATGCCCCCCTGCCCCTGATCCTGGAGGCGATTGCCAGCGACCGCTTCGATTTCATCAACCTGCACTGGTACCTGATCCGCCAGGACAACGCTGCGGCGATTGCCGCTGCCAACCGCCATGACATGGGCGTGTTCCTGATCAGCCCCACCGACAAGGGCGGCCACCTGCACCACCCCTCCGAGCGCCTGCTGGAGCTCTGCGCCCCCTTGCATCCGATCGTCGTCAACGACCTGTTCTGCCTGAGCTGGCCGGGGGTGCACACGATCAGTGTTGGCGCGGCGCAGCCCAGCGATTTCGACCTGCACCTGCAGGCGGTGGGCCTGCTGGCCCAGGCCCCAGACCTCCTGTCACCGGTGCTGGAGCGCCTGGAACGGGCCCGCGTTGAGAGCCTGGGTGGGGCCTGGCTCGCCAGCTGGCACCAGGGCCTACCCGCCTGGCAGGACACGCCCGGGGGCATCAACCTGCCGACCCTGCTCTGGCTCCACAACCTGCTCCAGGCCTGGGACCTGGAGGCCTACGGCCGGGCCCGCTATGGCCTGCTGGGTTCAGGCGGCCATTGGTTTCCAGGCGCCAATGCCGATGCCCTTGATGCCACGGTGAGCGAAGCCGAGCTCCTGGCCGTGCTGGGCGAGAGCCCCTGGGCCGAGGCGATTCCGCCGATCCTGCGCGAGTTGCGCCAGCGCCTGGGCGGGGCCGCCAGCCAGCGGCTTTCCAGCGCCGACTGAGCACTGGCTTTCAAGGGCTGGCTTTTCAGGCCTTGGCGTCAGTGACTCCCTGGGTTCAGGTGCTGCCCAAGGGTTGCTTGGCCGGCACTCCCACGGCCCGGGGGTAGGCGACCGGGCAGGGGCCAAGCGGTTTGAGCACCAGGGCATGGCGCACGCCCCGCTCGGCCGGCAGGTTGCGGTGCTCCTGGCGCTCCAGGCCGGCCCGCAGGGGCACCAGGGCCCGCTCCAGGTCGGTGCCGTCCTGGTCGCTCCAATGGCCCCGGTAGAGCAGGGCCTCGCCGCCTGGGGCTAGCAGGGGCACCAGGTATTCGGCCACCACGGGGGCGGCGGCGACGGCCCGGGCCAGGGCCAGGTCGAACTGGCCGCGGCAGCTGCGCTCGCGGCCGCTGCGCTCCACTCGCTCGCAGCGGAAGGTGATCCGCTCGGCCAGCCCCAGGGCCTGGGCCATGGCCTGCACCGCCTCGACCTTGCGGCCGACCGAATCGATCAGGGTGAGCCGGGCCTGGGGTAGGGCGATCGCCACCGCCAGCCCCGGGAAGCCGCCGCCGGTGCCCACATCAACGCAGCGCAGGGGCCCGGGCGGGCCGTTGAGCCGCCCCACCAGGGGCCAGAGGCTGTCGTAGAGCTGGGAGATCCAGAAGTCTTCGCCCTCCACCAGCCGGGTGAGATTGAGCCGGCTGTTCCAGAGGCGCAGCTGCTCCTGCAGGGCCCCGAACTGGGCCAGCTGACCGGCTGACGGGGTCCAGCCCAGGTCCTGCCAGAGGAGGTCCGAGGGGGACGCGAACGGGGAGGCGATGGTGGATGGGGCGGTGTCTTGGTTCGGGGGCATCCTGGCGGGGCATTAACGGGGGACCCGGTCCCGGTCCCTAGGATCGCCCAGACCAGGGGCGACCACTGTGGCTGCCGGCAATGCCAAGAGCCAGGCCAGCGGCGCCAGTCCAGGGCCCCAGAACGGCGGCCAGGGGTCGCCGCAGGGCCTGGCCCCGATAAGTTTTTATGCCCTGCTGCAGCTGGCTGAAGACGCCTCCTTGGAGGAGCTGCGACAAGCGTTTCGGCGCCAGAGCAAACGGCTCCATCCCGACACCACGAGCCTGCCGGCGGCTGTGGCCCAGGATTCCTTCCGCCAGCTGCGCCAGGCCTACGTCACCCTGCTCGATCCCGAGCGGCGCCGGGTCTACGACGCCAGCCTGGCGGCGGCCCGGGCCCGAGCCGGCCAGGGCCTGAGGTCATCGCCAGCAGCCCCAGGGTCGTTCTCGGTGGGGGCGGGGCCGGCGGGGGCCGGTGGGGCTGGCGGACCGGGGATCAGCCCCACCCAGAACGGTGGCGCGGCCCCCCTGGGCGGCCCTGCTGCCAGGGCCAACCCTGCTGGCCCGGTCAGGTCCCCAGGCAACGGTCCAGGGGCTGCCAGTCCTAAGGCCAACGGAAGCCAGGGCAATGGCGATCTGGGCGCCAAGGGCTTGGACGCCAGCGGCCTGGGCGTTGGCGGCGGCCTGCCCAAGCCCGATTCGGTGCGGCGCAGCCTCTCTGGGGGCGAGTGGTTTGCCCTGTTGCTGCTGGGCGTGGCCCTGGTGCTCTGCCTGGTGCTGGGGGTAGGGCTGGCCTGGCTGCGGGGCACCGAACTGGTGCGCGAACCCAGTTGGTGGCCTGAGCAGCAGGCCCTGGTGCCCTCGCAGTCGGATGCCTCGCAGCCCGCTGCCTCCCAGCCCGCTGCCTCCCAGCCCGCTGCCTCCCAGCCCGATGCCTTCTCCCCTGGCCCATCTCAGGCGACCCAGCCGCTGCTGACCCCGCCGGCGTTGTTGGATCCCTCCCTGCAGGCATCAGCCCTGCAGCGGCCTGCTCTCCCTTAGGCGAGTCGACTGGGGTTGGCCCTTGCCCGGCTCGCTTGCCGTCTGCTCCCAGCTCCGAAACCTGCCCAGCCCCGAAGCCTGCCCAGCCCCGAAGCCTGCCCTGCCCTGCAGGCTGGCCTCGGCTTGCCGGCACCAGGCCCCCGGCAGCACCCCAGACTGGGGCCTGCCTTGGAGTCGCCCTTGACCATGCCCTCCTTGCCGCCGGCCCAGACGCCCCTTTACAACCATCCCCTGCCGGCGATCGAGGCCTGGTTGGCCGTGCTCGGCGCCGTGCAGCAGCCGGGGCGGCCCTGCTTCTGGCGCCTGCGCCATGGCGGTTGGAGTGCCGACCTGGAGCTGGGTGTTGGGGAGATCACCGTGGTTTGGCAGTCGGGCAGCGCCAGCGATGGCACGGCGACGGCCCCAGCCCGGCGCCAGTTTCCCTACGGCCTTTCCCGGGCCGATGTGGAGGCGGCGATCCTGGCGGGTCCCTGAACGGGAACCCTGGGCTGCGGCCCGGGCCTGGCGGGCCCTCCCTCAGAGGTTGTCCAGGGCGCGGCGGATGGCCGAGTAGCAGCGCTCCAGCTGGTCATCCGTAAGACACAGGGGCGGCAGCAGGTAGACCACCGGGCCCAGGGGCCGCAGGAACACCCCCTCCGCCAGAACCCGCCGTTGCAGCTCCCGGCCGGCTGGATGGAGATAGCCCGGTTTTTCCACTGCCAGATCGAAGGCGGCGATGCTGCCGCAGAGCCGGGGCCTCAACACGCGGGGATGGGCTGCCAGCCGCTCCAGGTGGGGCCTGTGCCTGGCGGCGAACCCCTGGTAGAGCTCCGGTTGGGCCTGGAGCAGGGCCAGGCTGGCATTGGCGGCGGCGCAGCCGAGGGGGTTGGCCGTGAAGCTGTGGCCGTGGAAGAAGGTGCGGCCGTAGCCCGGATCGCTGTCGATGAAGCCCTGAAACAGGCCTTCGCTGGCCAGGGTCACCCCCATCGGCAGGAAGCCACCGGTGAGGCCCTTGGAGAGGGCCATCAGGTCGGGTTGCAGGCCGGCCCTGGCGCTGGCGAACAGGGCGCCGCTGCGGCCGAAACCCACCATCACCTCATCGGCAATCAACAGGGCTCCCGCCGCCCGCACCCGGGCCTGAACCGCCTGCAGAAACTCGGGCCGCACCATGGCCATGCCCCCGGCCCCCTGCACCAGGGGCTCCAGGATCACGGCTGCGGTGGGCACCGCCAGCAGCCGTTCCAGGTGATTGAGGGCCTGCGATTCCCGGCTTTCCACCGTGTCATCGCCCCACCAGGTGGCCGGCCAGGGGCAGCGGGCCACCCCAAACAGCAGGGGCTCAAAGGGGGCTGAAAACAGCGATCGCTCGCCCACGCTCATGGCCCCCACCGTGTCGCCGTGGTAGGCACCCTCAAAGGCAATCAACTGCTGGCGGGCCGGCCCATGGCCCGCCTCCGTGCGGTTGTGCCACCACTGCCAGGCGATTTTGAGGGCCACCTCCACGGCGGTGGAGCCGTTATCGGAGAAGAACAGCCGCTCCAGCCCGCTCAGGGCCGCCAGCTGGCTGGCCAGGGTTTCGGCGCCGGGATGGCTGAAATTGGCGAAGATCACCTGCTCCAGCTGGCGGGCCTGGGCGGCGATGGCGGCGGCAATGGTCGGTTCTCCATGGCCGTGCAGGGTCACCCACCAGCTGCTGATCGCATCGATCAGCAGGCGGCCGTCGTCCAGCTCCAGCAGGGCGCCCTGGCCGCCCACGGCCCGCAGGGGCGGATCGGCGCCGGCCACCTGGGTGAAGGGATGCCAGAGGTTGGGATGCCAGCTCATGGGTGGTCGGGGTGGGGGGCTGGTTGGGGTTGCAGGGCCCTTGCTGCCCCGGCTAGGGCCTGGTCCAGGCCGCTCGTTTGCCAGAGGGCTGCCAGGCTCTGGCGGTTAATGGTCGCCAGGGGCGGCAGGCAGGCCAGCAGGGGCACGCCCCCCAGGGCGGCCAGGGTCCTGGGATTGTCGGCGTGGGGGGGGCCATTGAGCACCAAACCCAGCACCGGAATACACCGCTGGGCGAGGGCTTCCAAGGAGAGCAGCGTGTGGTTCAAGGTGCCCAGGCCACTGCGGGCCACCAGCAACACGGGCAGGCCCCAGGCCTGGATCTGCTCAATCTGGAGCCGGTCCCGGCGCAGGGGCACCAGCAGGCCGCCGGCGCATTCCACCACCAAGGATCCCGCCACTGCCGGCAGGGCCAGCCGGCTTGGCTCGATCGGCGCCCCGATGGCGCCTGGGCCAGCCCCCTCCAGTTCCGCGGCCCAGTGGGGGGACACCGGAGCGGCCAGGCGATAGGCCTCCGGCAGCAGCCGGGGCTCGCCCAGCTGCAACCACTGGCGCAGCCGATCCCGATCGCCGCCGCCATCCAGGCCGCATTGCACGGGTTTCCAGTAGCTGGCCGAGAGGCCCTCCACCAGCAGGGCGCTGACGACGGTCTTGCCCACGTCGGTGTCGGTGCCGCAGACCACCAGGCGCAGGGGTTGGGGGCTCAGGGGGGGGCTCAAGGGGGAGTGGGGCGGCTGGTTCAGGGTTTGCGTGCCAGGAGGACCAGCACCTCCCATTCCAGCGGGCATTCGCCCGGATTGGGGGTCCAATGGGTCTGTAGGCGGCGCAGTTCGGCCTGGCTGAGCTGGCCCGTGGGGCTGGCCTGGGCGCCGATCGCCTTCAGCTCCCGCAGGAAGGCCAGGGCCTGGGGCCGGCGGCGGCTAAACCGCAGCCGTTGGCAACGCACCAGCTGGAGCTGGCGCTCCGCCGCTTCGATTAGCCCGCTGGCGTCCGGTAGGGCCAGGCCCGTGAACGGCACCCTGGCCCGCTCCGCCGCCTGGCGCCATTGCTGGAAGCTGGCCGAGCAGGGCACGGCCAGAACCAGCCAGCCCCCCCGGGCCAACTGGCTGGCCCAACGATCCAGTTGGAGTTGGGGCTGCTCAAGCCACTGCAGGGCAAAGCTCGAGGCCAGCAGGCTGGCACCGGTTAGCTGGGCGGGTAGGCCCCAGTTGAGGTCCCAGAGCAGGCGGGCGCTGGCCCCCGCCTCCGGGGGCTCCTTCGGGGGCTCCCTCTCCAGGAGGGCCTGGCAGTTGTCCAGGCGCAGCAGGTTCAGGTCCGGGCGGTGCCGGGCGATCGCGCGGGCCAGCAGGCCCGTGCCGGCGCCCAGGTCGGCCCGGGGGCCCGGCCCAACCTCCAGGGGGAGGCAGAGATGGCCCAGGCGCCAGGCGATCGCCCGCTGGATCCGGGCGGCGCCCTCGTAGGCGGGGGCGCCGCCGCTGAAACAGGCTCGTACGCGCTCGCTAAAGGCGGCCGTGGCCGGTGCGGGAGCGGCGGCGGCTTGGGCCCTGGAGGTCTCAACCATGGGTTGGTGGGGTTGCGCTCCCGGGCTGGTGGGGCTTGGCGCCAGGCCCAGGCCCAAGCAGGCATGGCTTGAGCCAGTCAAGGACAGGCTCGACCAGGGGCGTTCCCAGCAGGCTGTGGCCAACGCCCTCCAGGACCCAGACGTCGGCCTGGGGTAGGGCTTGGCGCAACAGGGCCCGGCTGGCGGCGGGCACGATTTCGTCGGCGCCGGCCTCCACAATCAGCACCGGCACCGAGCGGGGGAAGGCCTCCGGCAGGCCGTCGCAATGGCCCAGCAGGGCCAGGTCTTCCAACAGGCGAGCGACCCCAGCTGGGTCACTGCCCTCCTGGGCGACCCCCGCCGGCAGCTGGTCCAGGCGAGCTGGGGCGGCGGCCCGGGCCAGGAACTCGTCCAGCAGGGGGGCGAGCTGGCCCTGGCGGATCCGTGCCGCCATCGCCTCCAGGGCCACCCGGGTGCGCCTGCCGCTTGGGCCGGGGGGCACAAAGGTGCCAAAGCTGGCCAGCAGCACCACCGCCCTGGCCTGGCCCCAGAGTTCGGCCGGCACCAGGTGCAGTCCCAGGGAATGGACCAGAACGGCCCCGCCCTGGCCAGGCCAGATGGGCGCATGGGGGGCCTGGCGGCCGTAGCCCCGTTCGCCGGTCTGCAGGCGCCAGCCGCGGCTGGCGGCGGCCTGGCGCCAGGGCTCCCAGGCCCGTTGGTCACCGGCCCAGCCGTGCATGGCAACCAGGTCCAAGCTCATGGCGCTTCCCCCAGGGCGTTGAGTAGGCGCTTCAGGCTGCCCGGGGGCAGGTCCTGACGCAGCACCAGCCGTAGGCGTGAGGTTCCAGACGGCACCGTCGGCGGCCGGATCGCCACCGCCAGCAGGCCGTGCTGCTCGAGGCGCTGTTGCAGGGCCAGGGCCGCCTGCTCCTCGCCCACCAGCAAGGACAAAATCGGTCCCTGGCCCGGCGGCCGCGGCCAGCCGGCGCCTGCCAGGGCGCCGCGCCACCGCTCTGCCCGGGCGATCAGGGCTGGACCCCAGCCGGGGTTGCGTTCGACCAGGTCCAGGGCGGCGAGGGCCGCGGCGGCCAGGGCCGGCGCCAGGGCGGTGGTGTATCGGAAGGCGCCGGCCTGTTGCAGGAGCCACTCACCGGCGATGGGGCCGGTGGCCAGGAAGGCGCCGCCAGCGCCAAAGGCCTTGCCGAAGGTGCCGCTCACCAGGGTGACGCCGGCCAGGCCCCAGGCCAGGCCGCGGCCGCCAGGGCCGAGCACCCCAAGGGCATGGGCCTCATCGAGCAACAGGGCAGCGCCGTGCTGGGCGCAGAGGCTGGCCAGGGCGCTTGCATCCGGCTGGCTGCCTTCCATGCTGAACAGGCTTTCGCTGATCACCAGCAGCCTTTGGCTGGGGGCCTGGGCCCGGGCCCGGGCCAGGCGCCGCTCCAGGTCGGCCAGGTCGTTATGGGCGAAGCGTTGCAGCCGGGCGCCGCTGGCCTGAACCCCCACCAGCAAGGAGTGGTGGCAAAGGCGATCGGCGATCACCAGGCTATGGCGATCGGCCAGGGCGCCGACGGCGGCCAGGTTGGCCTGGAAGCCACTGGGGAAGAGCAGAACCCGCTCCCGGGCCAGCCATTGGCCCAGCTGCCCCTCCAGGGCGCTGTGCACCGGCCGGCTGCCGCTCACCAGCCGCGAACCGCCCGAGCCCACCCCATCCCGATCTAGGGCCTGGTGGGCGGCGGCCAGTAGCTGGGGGTGGCGTCCTAGCCCCAGGTAGTCGTTACTGGCCAGATCCAACAGGGGCCCAGTCGCTTGGCCCGCTTGGGGCGTCAGTTCGGCCTGGCCCTCCGGCTGGAAGTCGCGCAGCTGGCGCCGCCGTGCCGCCGGCAGGGCGGCCAGGGCCGCGGCCAGCGGGGCGAGGGGATCGGGGGGAAGGGTCACGGCTGGATCAGCCCCAGGCAGGCCATGGGGCCAGCCCTGGGGAAGGGTTGACGCTACGGCGCCCCAAGCCAGCCCAAGCCAGTCCAGTCCAGTCTGTGGGCCGCCCTGGGACGCCCAGTCCCGCCCATGGGCTGAAAACCCGACCCATAACGGTCAGGTTCCCAATGGCTCAGGACCCAAAGGCCAGGCCGACCAGGTCCCCCTGGGAGAGTGGATGCTTGAACGGGGGATCCGGTCCGTTGAATCGCCGCCACTGGAATATTCAACAGATCCGCCAGCGCCATGGGGGCTACCGCTACGCCCTGGCGCTGATCGTGGTGCTGTTGCTGGCCCAGCCCCTAGCCCGGGCCTTGCCCCTGCTCAATTGCGGGCTTGTGATTCTGCTGGCGACCTTCCTGATGGTGGGCCTGACCCGGGTGTCAACGCTGCTGACCTCCCGGATCCCCGTCTATGGCCTGGGCTGCTTGGCGATTGGCCTGGAAATCCCCTATGCAGTGCTGATCCTGCAGCAAAAAAGCGCCGGTTTTTTGTTTACGTTTGTGCATGTTGTTGCTTGGATAGCATTCTTTGGCCTCTATTTATTTCGCATGGTGAGAGCCTTGGTTCGGGAGCCTTATGTCACGACTTCTGTGGTGATGGGGGCGGCCTTTGGCTACCTTTTGATCGGCTTCAGTGGCGGCATTATTTTGGATGCTCTGGCCTATTTAAGGCCCGATAGTTTTGCGCCACTTCAAGACGTCTACAGCAGTTCAGATGGGTTAATTCTGAAACTTCCCCAAATGATTATGGGATCGTTTGGCTACCTCACCTCGGTGGGTACAACCATGGTGGTGCCAGTGAGTCTGGCCGCCCAGGTGATCTGCACGCTGATCACGATTGCGGGACAACTTTATATTGCCATTATGATTGGTCTGATGTTGGGGCGCTTTCACCATCGTCGGGGCTGAGGTCTGGGGGCTGGTGCTGGCCCCGGCCCAAGGCCTTCCGGTCGTCAGCCCAGGCGTTCGCAGGCCACCAGGCAGGCCGTGACCCGGTCGCTCCAGCGCACCACCACCAGCAGTTCCCGCGGGCTGCGGCCAAAGCCCTTTTGGGAGAGGGCCGCAAATCCGGCCAGGTTGTCGTGGGTCACCAGGGGATTGCCGGCCAGGGCCTTGGCCCAGGCCAGCTCAAAGGCGTCGCCCTGGTCCCTGAGGCATTGGGCGCGGGCCAGATCGAAGTCCACCCCCGCTTGGCGCAGTTGCACGAAGGCATCGAGCGCCGGGTCCAGGTGCTCCAGCCAGCTGGAGAGTTGGCCAACGGTCCCCTGCCGCGCCGTGGTGCCACCAGGGCCCGGCTCGATCAACAGCATCGGCGCCTCCAGGGACCAGCGCCCTAGGGCCAGCAGGATCTGGGCGGATTCGGCTAGGCAGGGTTGGTGGGCGGCGATCAGGCTGGCGTGCTGGTCCTGGCGGGACTCCATGGCAGGCAATGGGGTGCCCCATCCTGGGCTCTGGCTCCTTCGGCGCCGGCGCCGCTGTCAACCAGCCCATAGGATTGGACTATGCGCAGCGCCACCAGCGAGGTTCCCACCAGGGACGTGCCCCCCCTCGGTGAGCTGTTTCCGTTTCCCCTGGATGCTTTCCAGCTGGAGGCCATCGATGCCCTCAACCAGGGCCAGTCGGTTGTGGTCAGTGCCCCCACCGGGTCGGGTAAGACCCTGGTGGGGGAATACGCCATCCATCGGGCCCTGGCCCATGGCCAGAAGGTGTTCTATACAACTCCCCTCAAGGCCCTCTCCAACCAGAAGCTGCGCGATTTTCGCGAGCAATTTGGGGTGGAGAATGTCGGTCTGATGACCGGCGATTTCAGCGTCAACCGCGAGGCCAGCATCGTGGTGATGACGACGGAAATCTTCCGCAACATGCTCTACGCCGAGGTCGAGCGGGGCGATGACCCCCTCGCCGACGTGGAGGCGGTGGTGCTTGATGAGTGCCACTACATGAACGATTCCCAGCGGGGCACCGTCTGGGAGGAATCGATCATCCATTGCCCCCCATCGGTGCAGCTGGTGGCCCTCTCGGCCACGGTGGCCAATGCGGGCCAGCTCACCGATTGGATTGAGCGGGTGCATGGTCCCACCCGGTTGGTGCTCAGTGATTTCCGGCCCGTGCCCCTGGATTTCAGCTTTTGCAGTGCCAAGGGGCTCCACCCCTTGCTCAACGACGAGCGCACCGGCTTGCATCCCAATTGCAAGGTCTGGCGGGCACCGAAGGGCTCCAACCGCAAGGGCAAGTCGCCCCGGCCGCCCCAGCCCGAGGCCCCGCCCCTGGCCTTTGTGGTGGCCCAGATGGCCGAACGGGACATGCTGCCCGCCATCTATTTCATCTTCAGCCGCCGCGGCTGCGACAAGGCCATGCGCGATCTGGGCAAAATTTGCCTGGTCAGCGAGGCCGAGCAGGCGCGCATCCGCGCCCGCCTTGGGGCCTACGTGCGGGCCACCCCCGAAGCCGTGCGCGAGGGTGGTCACGACGAGGCCCTGCTGCGCGGCATTGCCGCCCACCATGCCGGCGTATTGCCCGCTTGGAAAGAACTGATTGAGGAGCTGTTCCAGCAGGGGCTGGTCAAGGTGGTGTTCGCCACCGAAACCCTGGCCGCCGGCATCAACATGCCCGCCCGCAGCACCGTGATCTCGGCCCTGAGCAAGCGCACCGAGCGGGGCCATCGCCCCCTGATGGGCAGTGAATTCCTGCAGATGGCCGGCCGGGCCGGCCGCCGGGGCCTCGATACCCAGGGCTATGTGGTCACGGTGCAGAGCCGGTTTGAGGGGGTGCGGGAGGCGGGCCAGCTGGCCACCAGCCCCGCCGATCCCCTGGTGAGCCAGTTCACCCCCAGCTACGGCATGGTGCTCAACCTGTTGCAGCGCAATGAGTTGCCCAAGGCGAAGGAGCTGGTGGAGCGCAGCTTCGGTCGCTATCTGGCCACCCTCGATCTGGTGGAAGATGAGGCCCGCATCGCCGATCTGCTCCAGCAGCTCGAGGCCCTAACCGGCAACGGCGAGGAGGTCGCCTGGGATGACTTTGAGGACTACGAGAAGCAGCGGGGCCGCCTGCGGGAAGAACGCCGCATTCAGCGGATCCTGCAGCAACAGGCCGAGGAAACCCTGGCCCATGAGCTCACCCTCGCCCTGCGCTTCGCCAGCGAGGGCACCCTGCTCAGCCTCAAATCGCCCCAGCTCAAGGGCCGGGTCACGCCGGCGGTGATCGTTGAAAAGTTGGAGGGGCCAGGCCAGTTCCCCCAGCTGCTCTGCCTCACCGATGAGAACGTTTGGATCCTGGTGCCGTGCCACGCGGTGGTCAGCCTCCACGCCGAGTTGAGCTGCCTGCAGGTTCAGGGGGTCCAAACCCCAGTGCTGCACCATATCGGCGAAATTCGCCATGGCGACCAGGCGAGTGGCGGCCTGGCTTTGGCCGTGGCCCACATGGCCCGCCGCCATGACATGGCCACCCCCCAATACGACCTGGCCGGCGAGGTGCAGGCCCAGGCCCAGCTGGTGCAGGAACTGGAGCTGGCCCTGGAACGGCACCCGGCCCACCTGCGCGGCGACCGCAAAAAGATCAACAAGCAGCGCCAACGCATGGAGGAACTGGAGATCGAGATCGAGGAGCGCCAGCGGATCCTCCACCACCGCGCCAATCGCCACTGGGAGACCTTCCTCTCCCTGATCGACATCCTGCGCTTCTTTGGTTGCCTCGCCGGTAGCGAGGGGCTTGAGCCCACCGAAATCGGCCGTACGGTCGCGGCGATCCGCGGCGATAACGAGCTCTGGATTGGCTTGGCCCTGATGAGCGGCCACCTCGATGAACTGGAGCCCGCCGACCTGGCTGCCGTGCTCGAGGCCATTTCCACCGAGGTCAACCGGCCCGACCTCTGGAGTGGCTATCCGCCGCCGCCGGCCGCCGATGAGGCCCTGCATGATTTGCGCGGCATCCGGCGGGAATTACTGCGCCAGCAGGACCAGGCCCAGGTGGTGGTGCCTGTTTGGTACGAGGCTGAATTGATGGGCCTGGTCCAGGCCTGGGCCAAGGGCGTGAGTTGGAATGACCTGATCGCCAACAGCTCCCTCGATGAGGGTGACGTGGTGCGGATCATGCGCCGCACCGTTGATCTGCTGGCCCAGATCCCCTATTGCGAAGCCGTGAGCGAACAGCTACGCAGCAATGCCCGCCAGGCCCTCAAGGCGATCAACCGCTTCCCGGTCTGCGAGCCGATTGACCTGGCCCCCGGGGGCCCTAACCCCAACCTGGCTACGGTTCGGGCGGCCTAGGCGGCCTGAGCACGAGCCAAACCACCAGCAGTAGGCCGCCCATGCTGACAACGGTGTAGATCCAGTCGGCATAGGGGGTCCAGAAGAGCCCCAGGAGCACGCCCCATGGGTTGGTTGCGTTCAAGGCTCGAGGGCCATCGCAATGGGCTCCGGCTCAGAAGACGCCCCAGCCATGGCCATTTAGATCCCTAGCCGTTGCCAGATCACCTCAAGGTGCTGCTGGTGCAGGGCCGTGGAGAAGCACTCCTCCAGGGCGCCCGGGCTGAGGCGGCTGGTCACCTCGCCATCGGCCTCCAGGTTGGCGCGGAAATCGCCGCCGGGCCGGTTCCAGGCGCTGTGGGCGTTGCGCTGCACGATCCGGTAGGCCTCTTCCCGGGCCAGGCCCGTGTCCACCAGGGCCAGCAGCACCCGCTGGCTGAACACCACGCCGCCGTAAACGTTCATATTGCGGGCCATGTTCTCGGGGTAGACCCCCAGGCCAGCCACCACGGCGGTGGTTTCCCGCAGCATGAAGTGCAGGGTCACAGAACAATCGGGCAGCATCATCCGTTCCACCGAGCTGTGGCTGATGTCGCGCTCATGCCAGAGGGCGCAGTTCTCCAGGGCGGCGATCGTGTAGCTGCGCAGCACCCGGGCCAGGCCGCTGATCCGTTCGCTGCGGATCGGATTGCGTTTGTGGGGCATGGCGGAACTGCCCTTCTGGCCCTTGGCGAAGTTTTCCTCCACCTCGAGCACATCGGTGCGCTGCAGGTTGCGAATTTCGGTGCTGATGCGCTCCAGGGCAACCCCTACCAGGGCAAGGGTTTGCACATATTCGGCATGGCGATCGCGGCCGATGACCTGGGTACTGGCGGTGTCCGGCACTAGGCCCAGCATCTGGCAGGTGATCGCCTCTACCTGGGGATCGGTGTTGGCGTAGGTGCCCATGGCGCCGCTGATCTGGCCCACGCTCACGACCCGCTCCAGGCGTTCGAGCCGTTCCTGGTTGCGCAGCACCTCGGCCAGCCAGCCGGCCACCTTGAAGCCAAAGGTGATGGGCTCGCCATGGATGGCGTGGGAGCGGCCGATCATCACCGTGCCCTTGTGCTCCCGGGCCAGGAGGCGTAGGGCATCGGCCAGCTTGGCCAATTCGCGTTGCAGCAGGGCCACGGAGGCCTTCAGCTGGAGGGCCAGACCCGTGTCGAGCACATCCGAGCTGGTCATGCCCACGTGGATGTAGCGGCCGGCATCGCCCACGGACTCGTTGACGTTGGTGAGGAAGGCGATCACGTCGTGGCGCACTTCGGCCTCGATCTCGAGGATGCGCTCGACCTGGAAGCTGGCCTTGGCGCGGATCTCCGCCAGCGCCTCAGCGGGGACCCGGCCCAGTTGGCACTGGGCCGCAGTGGCGGCGATCTCCACATCCAGCCAGCTCTGAAACTTGGCTTGCTCGCTCCAGATGCTGCCCATCTCGGGCAGGGTGTAACGCTCAATCAACGGCCAGCGCCTGGCAACGGCCCGTCCAATGTATGGCTCGGGCTGCTGGGGCGGCTCCAGCTAGAGCCGCCTAGGGCCGCTGGGCTGGTTGCAGCTGCCAGCGCCGGGGACCTGGGCCCAACGGCCTAGGCGATGCCGCAGAGGCGGCGATGGGCCACTTCCCAGTGCACAAAGGGACCCCAGCTCTGTTGCCGCACCCAGCAGCGGCCACCACGGCAGTGGATCAGCTGGAAGGGCGGCAGATCCCGGGGCTGGTCCAGCAGCCGCACAAAACTGCCGGGCCGCAACAGCTCAAACACGTTGTCCAAGCCGGCCGGCCGGCTTGGGGACCCGGTCCTTGGGCGGTAGGACTGCCGTGCCGGGGTGCTGGGACCTGCTTGCGCCATCCTGGGCCGCCCGAGGTGGACCGTCATATTGCGATCGATTCCTGGACCGGCCTGCCGCTCAAAGGATTTTGTTCGGATTCGTTTGTGGTTTTATGACGCCAGGTGGCTGGCAAGCCCATGGCCCGCAAACAGCGCTTGGATCTGGTGCTGGTGGAGCGGGGCCTGGCCGCCAGCCGCCAGCAGGCCCAGCAGTTGATTCGGGCCGGTCGGGTGCGCAGCTCGGACCAGGTGCTTGATAAGCCTGGCCATGACGTCGCCCCTGACCTGCCCCTGGAGGTGGAGCAACCGCCCCGCTTCGTCTCCCGCGGTGGCGAAAAGTTGGTGGCCGCCCTGGACGCCCTGCCGATCCGCATTGGAGGAAGGGTTTGCCTCGATGGCGGCATCTCCACGGGGGGCTTTAGCGATTGCCTGCTGCAGCGCGGCGCCAGCCGCATCTACGGCATTGATGTGGGCTATGGCCAGACCGCCTGGAGCCTGCGCACCGATCCCCGCCTGGTGCTGCGCGAGCGCACCAACCTGCGCCACCTCAGGGCGGACGACCTCTACGGCCCCGATGACCCCTGGCCCGACCTGGCCGTGGCCGATCTGTCGTTCATTTCCCTGGGGCTTGTGTTGCCGGCCCTGGGTGCCCTCCTGGCTCCCGGGCGCCGCGAGGCCCTGCTGCTGGTCAAGCCCCAGTTCGAGGTGGGCCGGGCCCGGGTGGGCAAGGGGGGGGTCGTGCGCGATCCCAGCGCCCACGTGGATGCCATCGAGGGGGTGATCCGCTCGGGCGCGGCCTTGGGCTGGCAAGCCCTTGGCCTGGTGGCCTCGCCGATCACTGGGCCGGCCGGAAACCACGAGTACCTGCTCTGGCTCGGCAGCGGACTGGGGGCCGATGGCGATGGGGAAGGCCCAAGGCCTGCATCCAGTGCTGACGCCAGTCCTGAAGGAGGCGGTGCGGCGGGCCCCGGGGCCGGGCCTTCGCCGGATGGGGCGGGGGGCGCTCCGGGCCTCGATGGGGCCCGCATCGGCGCCCTCGTGGCCCAGACCCTCGGCAGCTCCTGATTGCCGTGGTGGCCCCGGTCCCTCCGGGATTTAGATCGCGTCGCTGTCCCGATCGCCGGTCCGAATCCGGATCACCGAATCGATGGTGCTGATGAAGATCTTGCCGTCGCCAATTTCGCCGGTGCGGGCCGCATCCTGGATGGCGGTGACGACGGTGTCGACCCGGTCGTCATCGACGACCACTTCAAGTTTCAATTTCTGTAGAAACTCAACGGTGAATTCCGAGCCGCGGTAGCGCTCGACCTGGCCCTTCTGGCGACCAAAACCCCTAACTTCGCTCACGGTCATGCCGACGATGCCAGCGTTGACCAATGCCAGCTTGACGTCCTCCAGTTTGAAGGGACGGATGATGGCCTCGATTTTTTTCATGGATCCGGGGGGCAATCGAAGGAACTCTCCCAGCAAAACGCCAGGAGCGGAAGGGGAGGGCGTGGGGCCCAAGAATGGCCTGGCTCCAGCCTATTAGGCGCCAGTCAGCGGGCCCCTGATGTAGCTATAGCTACGGGGAGGCCGCCGGTGCTAGCGATCTGGGCAAGGACCCACCCTTTGCCCCCTCGCCGCCCATGGCCAGCCATCCCGATTTCGGCAGGGGCCGCGGCCGCGAGGGGCCAGCGCCCCCCCCTCTGCGGGCCCTTGCTGGGGTGCCTTTGGCGTCCAGATCCCTTGGCTACTGGGGCCTGCTGGCTGGCAGGACCCGGCTGGGGTGGCCCTGGGCGGGTGCGCTGGCAACGCCAGCCCAGTCCCTATCGTGGCTCCAGCAGCGATTGATCTGGTCGCTGGCCCTTGGCCCCAGGCCCCCTTGCCCTGCCCCCTTGAACCCGTCCGAGCCCCTCACCCAGACGCCCGCCTACGGCCAACGGGCCATCGCCGAGGCCCAGCTGATCTGTTTTGACAATCCCCGGCCGGGGCGGCCCTATGAAATTGCAATCACCTTCCCTGAATTCACCTGCCTGTGCCCCTTTTCGGGCTATCCGGATTTTGCCAGCCTGCGCCTGATCTATCAGCCCGGCCCCCGGGTGATGGAGCTCAAGGCCCTCAAGCTTTATGTCAACAGCTGGCGGGATCGCAGCATTTCCCATGAGGAGGTGACCAATCGCATCGTTGATGACTGGGTGGCCGCCTGCGCCCCCAGCTGGCTGCAGCTGGAAGCCGATTTCAACCCCCGCGGCAATGTGCATACGGTGATCAGGGTGAGCCACGGCCAGCGGCAGCCCTGTTGAGCGATCAGAGCTGGGATTGCCCCGGTTCCGGCGGCAAGGAGTGATTGGCTGGGTTACTGGATCAGTCCACTTTTTTGGGTGGGATTACCCAGTTCGCAGGTTTATTTGGGTGGCCGTGGGCCCGGGGATGAACCCGGAGACTGGGCCCCGATTGGGGCATTCCTCACTGCGCCCTGTCATCAGACCGCCTGGTCGCCCCTATGCAGGCTGCTGATCAGGTCGGGGAGTTCCCGGGCAAAGGCGGTGAGGTTGCGGTTGCAGAGCCCGCCCAGGTGCAGGCGGCCGTTGGCCGGGTCGCTGATCGCCCAGAGCTGGCGCGTTGCCACCAGGCTCAGCCCTCCCCCCAACAGGGCGATGCCAAAGCCGGCGTAGACGAGGGGCACGCCCGGATCCCGCTTGAGCAGGATGCCGCTGGCGGCGAGCACGGTGTCCACCCGCATGGGCAGGCCTTCGATCTCCACCGCTTCTCCCCCGGGAACCAGGCTGGCGATCGGTTTGGCTTCGGATGAAAAGACCGTGACCGGACCCTGCTCACTGCTGAGGGAGAGCAGCACGGGCTGGCTGCCATCGGGACGGGTGGGCAACACGATGCCCCAAATCTGGTCGCCCAGTTGGGGGAAGCTCTGGAGCGGTAACTCCAGCACCGGGCTACGACCCAATTGCACGCCGATCGCCGCCAGGGTCCAGTCGGCCTGATACAGGGTGATTCCCCGAAAACGCAGGGGGTGGTTGACGCTGATTTCGGCCTGTTTGATGGTGTCCCCTTCGGGCCCCTTGAGGGTGAGGGCGGAGCGGAACTGCTCGGGCCGGCCGGCCGGATCCCGTTCGATCTGGAACTGGTCCACGGCCACCGTGATCTGGTTATCGCCGCGGCTGTTAAGCAGGTCGAGTTGCCGGCCTGGGGCCAGGAACCGTTCCTGGCGGTTGCCCCCCAGGGAGCCCCAGGCGGCCCCCACCATCAGCACCACCAGGCCCGCATGCACGAGCAGGGGGCCCACCCGGCCCGCCACCCCGCGCCGGGCCGCCAGGCGATCGGCCTGGACCTGGAGGGTCCAGCCCTGGCGCTTGAGCAGCTGTTCCAGTTGGTGCAACGTGGAGGCCGGATTGGCGCTGGCAATGGTTTCCGCCAGGGTGAGCTTGCCGAGTTGGCGCGGCGATTGGTAGTCGATCCAGCGCAGGGAGGCCTGCAGGGCGGGCCATTGGCGCCGCCAGCTGCACAGGATCAACGCCAGGCCCAGCCAGGCCAGCAGGGCCAGAAACCAGCCGCTCGAATAGACGTGGTCGAGCTGCAGGCGCAGCACCGCATCGCCCTTGAACAAGCCCAGCCAGGGCTGGTTGTCATAGAGCTGGTGATAGAGGGCGCTGGGCTCCTTCTGGGGCACCAGGGTCCCCAGACCACTGCTGATTGCGATCACCAGCAGCAGGCCGATGGCCACCCGCAGGTCGGAGATCAGGCCGAGCAGGCGGCCGAGTTGGCGCTTGGCGCTGGCCAGGGACTTCAGGTCAAACATCGGGATGGCTTGGGCTTTAGATCCAGTTGGCCAGCAGGGTGAGGGCGCCGGTGATCAGCAGCACCACGCCACTGATCGGCGGCACCCATTGACCGAGCGGCCGCAGGGCCAGCAGGCGGGGCAAGCTGGCGGCCGCCGTGCCAGCCAAAAGCAAGGGCATCACCTGGCCTAGGGCAAAGGCGGTGAGCAGCACCACCCCAGCGAGGGGCTTGCCGTTCTGGGCAATCCAGCCGAGCAACACCGCCAGCACGGGCGTGGTGCAGGGGGAGGCGGCCAGGCCAAAGGCGAGGCCGGCGGCCAGGGGCGCCAGGGCCGGTGGCAGCCGGCGGCGCCAGCGTTCCGGATCGGGGCCCGCCGGCAGGGGCAGCCGCACCAGTCCCAGCAGGTTGAGGCCCATCACCACAGCCAGCACGGCCACCAGGCTGGGAATGGCACCTGGAATCTGGCCATAGAGGCGTCCGAGCAGACCGCTGGCCAGGCCGAGCACCACCAGGGAGGCCACGATGCCGACCACGAAACTGAGGCTGCGGGGCCAGGCCTTGGCGCCCTGGTCGCCGAAGCCAGCCAGGTAGGCCAGGGTCACGGGCAGCAGGGAGAGGGAGCAGGGCCCCAGGCTGGTGAGCAGGCCACCGCAAAAGACCAGGCCCAAGGTGAGGGGGCCCGGTGCGGCCAGGGAGCTCTGCAACAGCTCCTCACTGGCTCTGGCCCAGGCGGCCACGGGCAAAAAGCTCATGGGATCAGCCTATCGGTGCATCCTTGCGACGGCGGCGACTGGAGGGCCTGGGGGCCTCCAGGCCGGCCCCTTCCAAGCTGCAGCGGATGAGAAGGCCAGCGGTTAACAGGCTCGACAGCAGGGAATTGCCGCCGTAGCTCACCATCGGCAGGGGCAGGCCCGTGGTGGGCATGGCGCCACTGGCCACGGCGATATTGAGAATCGATTGGCCCACCAGCAAGCTGGTGCAGCCAATGGCGACCAGTCGTTGTTGGTTGCTGCGGCAGGAGAGGGCCACCCGCAAACCGACCAGCCCGAACAGCAGAAGAAACAGCAGCAACATCAACGAGCCGACTAAACCGAATTCCTCGGCGAACACCGCAAAGATGAAGTCGGTTGTCTGAATTGGGAGGTATTGCAGTTTCTGGGTGGAGAGGCCAAATCCCGAGCCCCAAAGCCCCCCCGAGCCGATCGCCAGCAGGCTCTGCACCAGCTGGTAACCATCCCCCTGGGCGTCCTTCCAGGGGTTGAGGAAGGAGGTGACGCGGATGCGCTGGTAGGTGTTGAGCAGGATGCTGGCCACACCCACGCTGCCGCCTAGGACCGCGGTGCCGACCATGGCCGGTAGGGAGATCCCCGAGGCCAGGGCCATCAGCCAGAGCAACAGCCCGGTGAGGGCTGCGGTACTGAGGTTGGGCTGTTTAAGGATCAGCAGAATCAGGCCGCCGAATACCCCAAGCCAGAGCAGCTTTTGATCGATGGAAATCCGTTTCCAGTGGGAGAACAGGGTGGCCCCCTGCAGCACTACAAACGGTTTGATCAGTTCCGAGGGTTGGATCTGGATCGGACCAACCACCAGCCAGCGGCTCGATCCATTCACGGTGCTGCCAGCCACCAGGGTTGCGGCCACCATCAGGCCCGTGATCAGTAGGGCCGGGGCGGCCAGCCGCAACCAGCGACGCAGGTTGAGGCGAATGGCTAGCCAAAGCAGGCCCCAGCTAGCCACCAGCCAGATCGACTGGCGCTTGAGGTAATAGGCCGCATCCCCCATTTCCCGCGACGCCACCCACCAGCTAGCCGAAGCCAGCACCAGCAGGCCCACCAGACTCCAAAGGGCCACCATGCCAAGCAGCAGCCGGGCTTCGGCCGGCCACTGTCCAAAGGGAAGGGGTAACAGGTTGGGGCGTGGGCCTGGATTGGGCCCAAGGGCCTGGGAGGCATCCACCGTTGAAGCCATCGTTGCATCCACGGGTTAGGGCATTTAGGCGCCTGGACCTGGCCGTTGGCGAGGCACCAGGGACAAAAAAAAGCCCGGCCGGGGCCGGGCAGCTTTCACCAGCATGATCGATCAAGGGACCATGGCTAGGGCGCACCAGTCGGTAGATGACTGGTCAGTTGCCGACGTTGACCTGGCGGCGACCGGTGACCAGTTCCACCTTCAGGATCTTGCCGCCCTGCTTCATGATTCGCTGCTGTTCAGCGAACCAGCTTTCATAAGGCACCCACTTGGTGAAGAAGGTGTTCTGTAGCTCCCGTTGGCTACGGGTTTTTTCAGGGCAGGGAATGCAGGCCGTGATCTTGAACAGGCGCATGGGTAAGGATCCGCAGGGTGTGCCGTTGGCAGGGATCAGTTACCCAGGCCGGAGCTGATGTAGTCGAAGTAGACACCCATTTCCCGACCAGCATCAGGGCCAACCAGGGCTGCGGTGGCTTCCTTCATGGCCTGGATCGATTGCACGGTGGCACCGATGGGCACGCCCAGGGAGTTGTAGGTCTCCTTGAGGCCATTGAGCACCCGCTCATCCAGGATGGAGGTGTCACCGGCCAGCATGGCGTAGGTGGCGTAGCGCAGGTAGTAGTCGAGGTCGCGGATGCAGGCCGCGTAACGACGGGTGGTGTACATGTTGCCACCGGGACGGGTGATGTCCGAGTACAGCAGCGCCTTGGCTACGGCTTCCTTGATGATCGAGGAGGCGTTGGCGCTGATGGTGGTGGCAGCACGCACGCGCAGCTCGCCACTGGCGAAGTACTGCTCGAGGCGCCCCATGGAGGAGGTGTCGAGGTACAGGCCTTGGACGTCTGCCTGGTTGATGACGTTGGTGATGGCGTCTTGCATGGAACCTTGAAAGGAGGCGGAGGGGTGAAGGGAAGCAGCCTCAGGAGAGGGCGCCGACGACGTAGTCGAAGTAGAAGCCGGCTTCTTCGGCATCAGAGCCGGTGAGCAGGCTCGTGGACGCAGCCTTCATCTCGCGCACGGCTTCCGCCATGGCCTCGAGGGGGGTGCCGAGGGAGCGGTACATCTCACGGGCACCAATGATGCCGATTTCTTCAATCGGGGTGACATCACCGGCGATGACCCCGTAGGTCACCAGGCGGAGGTAGTAGTCCATGTCCCGCAGACAGGAAGCGGTCATCTCCTCGCCGTAGGCATTGCCGCCGGGGGAGATCAGGTCGGGACGCCTTTGGAACAGCTGACCGCCGGCCTGCTTGACGATGCGCTCGCGGCTCTCGCTCAAGACCTGGGCCACCCGCAAACGGCGTTGACCGCCACTCACGAAGGACTTGATCTGGTCGAGTTCGCCAGGGCTGAGGTAGCGGGCTTCGGCGTCCGCGTTGATGATCGAGTTGGAGACGATGCTCATGCAGTTCTGCCTCGAAACAAGCGGTCGCCAGAATGGTGACCGATATCCGGTGGGTAAGGGTGGCACCCTCGGCTTTGGTCTTGCAAGCTTTGCTTGCTTGACCTGGGTCCGGGGGAGGCGTCAGCAGTGCTGTTCGCCGAGTTATTCTGCGCTAGGGAGCCGCAGCAAGAGCGGCCTTGGTAACAGTTCTTCACGGCGGGCTAATTGCTGAAAGCCCTTGGCCTGCAATGCTTTTCGCTGAAATTGTGCATAGGGTTGCCGGATAGGGATTGTCAACAATTCCCAGGCTTGATTGGCCTGTGAAGACATCTTGCAATTCAGTAAACTTGATCAGGTTTGGCTCAATAAAAAAGACCCAGGCCTGGGGCCTGGGTCAAGCTGGGCATGGTCCTTGCAGGGGAGGCTCCCCGATCGACTGGGGTTGACCCGGGCGCCAGTGGGGCCCCAGAAACTGGCCCTAGACCCCGTTAGATGGTGCCGCGACTAGGCGGATTCAGGGCGGCGTTACCCCCATAGAGGCTGGCCGTGCGGTTCACGGTGCCCAAGGGGATGCCGTCCTGGGTGTTAAGGCCTGCCACGTAGGGCACGCCATCACGGCCGAAGCTGGCGGCGTAGTCGGCACTGCTGACCAGTTCGTCGATGGCCTTGGCCAGGCCCTGGCTGACCCGGGTGGTCAGGAATCGGCTGGTTTCCTCGGGTCCGGCAGCCCGGCCCAGCAGGGCCATGTGGGCTGCGGTGGCCGCCCTGAGGGGCGCCATCCGATTGAGACGCCGCTCAAACAGGTCACTGGCGGCGACCCGGGCCACGAAGTCGGCGACGCTGAGGCCGCCATTGCGCAGCTGGGATTCCGCATCACCGAGGCGCTCGGCTACTAGGGGGAGGCGGTTGAGCAGTTGGCGGTAAACGGCGTCGATCACTTGCTGGAACTCCGTATCGCTGGGGAACACGGGCAGCTCCAGGGGGCGGGCGAGGCCGGCGCGCTTGGCAAAGCCCTGGGGACGGCCGGAGCTGCGCAGGGCCTTGGCCATGGCCGAGCTGGGCTGCACCGGACCGGTGGCAATGCCAGCTGCTGCAGATACCGTGGGCCGCCAATCACCCCGGATCGCCGGTTTGAAGGCCTGGGGGGCCAGGGAGCTGGGCAGGGGGGGCGTGGTGGTGGCGCTCCAGCTGCCGCTCACCCCAGAGGTCCAAAGGGCGGCTACGCCACCGCCGGGCTGCCAGCGGGGGGCGCTCCAGCGGCGGCTGGGTTCGGGGTCGGCCTGGATGCTGCCGGGGCCCTGGGGCACCGCCGGCTGGCTGCTGCTGAGCCCCTGGTTGTCGCCGGCCAGTTGGACGCTCCAGCCACCGCGGATCGGAGCACCGCGGCCGGACAGGTTGCGGGCAGTGAGCTCGCCGCTGAAACGGAAGTCGGCGGGAACGGGCACATCGGGCCGGCTGCCGGGGCGCAGGTCCCCGGCGGTGGCCTTGAGTTCCCGCTTCAGGGCAGGCACCCGACGGGTGTTGAGGTCCGTGGGGGTGATGAAGCGCTCGTAGGGGACCGTGTCCTCACCGAAGGCCGTGGCGTACTCATTGCTGTTGAGCATGGCGTCAACGACGCCATAGAAGCCCTTGCGGGCGGCCACATCGAAGTAGGCGTCGATTTCCCAGCGGCCAAAGGTGGGACGGCCCAGCAGGCGGCGGTGCATCACCTCCAGGGCCTTACAGATGTAAAGACCGCTCCAATAACGGCGACGGAAGGCGCTGGAGCGGGCCACTTGGCGCACAAACTCACGCAGGCTGATGTCGCCGTTCTCGAGCTTGATCTCCTCCACCTTGTTCTGATCGCCGGCATAGCCAGCGGTGCCCAGCACTTGCACATACACGGCCCGAATCACCCCCTGGGTGCTGGATTCGGTGTTGCGCAGGCTCGGTTGGCCGCTGCGGCGGGGGACAGAGTTGCCACCGGTGGCGATCTGCTGCAGCCGCACCACCTTGGGCCCCACCTTGCGGGGGCTGGAGGCCCGGAACTGGGGGCTATTCATCTGGCCAGGCTGGCGCATGCCATTGCCCACCAGAATTCGGCGGCTGTCGTAGCTGAACGGGGCCGGTCGGGTGGCGACCGATGCCGTGCCGGAGGGGAAGATGGCCCCGTAGTTGAGGGCCAGGGGATCGTTGCCGCCGCCGTAGGGGTGCTGGTCGGCGAAGGGGTGGCGGTAGCTGGCGTAGAGGGTGACGTACTGGGGAGCCCCTTCAAAGGGGGCGCTAAAGCGGAACAGCTTGCGGTTCGAGCCCCAACCGGCACTTTCCTGGGCTTCTTCGCCGATGTCGCGCAGGTAGGGAACGGTTTCTTCGCCAAATACCCGGGCGTACTCGATCGTGTTGATCAGCGAATCCACCAGGCCCTTGAGGCCCTGGGCACTGACGATGTCGAAGTAGCGGGTGAATTCCTCGCGGGAACTGATGCCGCGGCCAAGGAAGTGGCGGAAGGCCAGTTCCACGGCCCGGCTGTTGGAGAAGCGCCCGTAGAACTGCTGGCGATATTCCTTGCTGTGACCGAGGGCGCGGATGAATTCCCGCATCGAGAGCTGGCCCTGGCGCACCTGGGTGGCTTCCACCGGGCAGACCACCTGGGAATAGCCCTTGGCGATGTCGCGTTCAAACACCTGGCGGTAGGCGGCGCGAACCACTTCGGCCTTCTGAGCGCCGGTGAGCACCTTGCGCATGATGAAGCGTTGGGCGCCCTGGGCGGCCAACGCATAGGTGGCGGGCAACTGGAGGCCCTGGTTCTCGGGGCTGCCCAGGCGCTGGCGGGCAGATGGGGTGGCAACGTCCAGTTCCTTGATCAGCACGTTGAAGCTGTCGATCACCAGCTGGCGCGCTTCCGGGAGATCCTTGAGCAGGCCAGCGGCGGCGGCACGCATCTCCTGCAGGGCCACGTTGGTGGCGGCCAGGGAGCAGCCCTTCTCGAGCACATCGCGCAGGCCGCGGGTGTTCACCGCCAAGATGCTGGGATCGCCGGCAACCACGGCATAGCCCACGTAGCGCAGGAACCAGGCCAGGTCGCGGATCGATTTCTTCATCCGCTCGGTCCCGTAGGGACCGACGCTGATCGGGTTGAAGCCGGTGGGTAGCACCACCCGCACGTCGGCATCACCTCCAGCCCCTTCCAGCAGGCGTGTGATCAGGTTGCCGCGGCTCGCTGTGCCGCCGGCGAAGGTCTGAACCGAGCGTTGAAAGGCGGCCTGGTCGGTGGCCAGGGGGGTGGCGTCAGCGGCAGCAGGGCTGAGGGGCGCATCCAGATAGGACAGGGGCGTGCCACCGACAAAGATGCGGTTAGCGGCACGGGCCACAATGGCCTCGGCATTGGCCGAAAGCCGTTTGGCGGCGGCCACCCGGAGCTGGCCGCTCTGGAAGAACGTGGTGAGGGTGTCCAGTTCCCCCCCATCTGGGAAGCGGTCCTGCTGCTCCGCTTGACGGACGCTGGAGAGCGGCAGGGTGTCGTAGCGCTGGGGAGCAACCCTGGTGCTGCCGCTGCTTGCGGTCACGGTCATGAACGAGAGCGAACCGGGTGTCGGCACGTTACGGCTCGCCCATGGGGCCTACGGGGCCCCATGAACAAATGTTTGCAGCCTGGGGGGCTGAATCTGTCCAGCCAGTGGGGGCCATGAAAAGCTCGCCAGGTCCGGCCGTCCTGCGCCCCCCCAGCCGATGACCCAGGCCCCCGCCGATGCCGCCACCCCCGTGGTGAGCGCCTTCTACGACCGCTTCCCCTATCCCGGTGATCCGCTCCAGGACGGGCCGCCGCCGGGATACAACTGGCGTTGGTGTGTCGATGCGGCGTTCGCCTCCTGCTCGGGGGCCCTGCCGCCCCAGGGCAGCGCCAGCGAACCCCTCAGGATCCTTGATGCGGGCTGCGGCACGGGCGTTAGCACCGATTACCTGGCCCATCTCAACCCCGGATCAGAACTCCTGGCGGTTGATATCAGTGCCGGTGCCCTGGCCGTGGCCCGGGAGCGGTTGCGCCGCTCCGGCGGCGACCAGTGCGTTGCGGTGCGGATCGAGCAGCGCAGCCTGCTGGATTTGGCCGGCGAAGGCCCCTTCGACTACATCAATTCGGTGGGGGTCTTGCACCACCTGCGCCAACCCCAGGCGGGTTTGGCCTCCCTGGCGGCCCTGCTCAAGCCGGGGGGGGTGCTCCATCTCTTTCTTTATGCCGATGGGGGCCGCTGGGAAATCCATCGCAGCCAGCGGGCCCTCGGCCTGCTGGGCGTGGGCACCGGCGACGAAGGGCTGCGCCTGGGGCGCCAGCTGTTTGCCCAATTGCCTGAGACCAACCGCCTCGCCAGCCACCACCGCCAGCGTTGGGCCCTAGATACGGCGGCGGATGCCAACTTCGCCGACATGTATCTCCACCCCCAGGAGACCAGCTACAACCTGGCCCGCCTGTTCGCCTTTGTGGAGTCCGCCGATCTCGACTTTGCTGGCTTCTCCAATCCCCGGGTTTGGGATCCCGCCCGGCTGTTGGAGGGGGAGCTGCTGGAGCGGGCCCTGGCCCTGCCCAAGCGCCAGCAGTGGCAGCTGGTGGAGGAGCTCGATCCCGACATCAGCCATTTCGAGTTCTTCCTCAGCCGCGGTCCCCTCGCCCAGCCCGATTGGCAGGCCGATGGGACGTTGCTGGCCGCCACGGGCCGGCGTAACCCCTGTCTGTGGGGCTGGCCCGGCACGGCGTTGCTGGACTCCGACATGGCGCCCCTGGATCTCAGCGCCGATGGAGTCAGCCTGCTCCAGGCCCTCGAGGCGGCTGGGCCCGCCACGGCCCTTGGCCAGCTCCCCCTGGGCTGGCCAGCACCCCAGCTGCTGGCCACGGCCCGAACCCTCCTGGACCAACGGGTGCTGCTGCTGCGGCCCTGAGGCAGGACCCGCGTGATAGATTCCGCGCGCTTATCAGAGCCTCGGCGCCCTTGCAGGCCATCTCCCGTTCTCCTTCCGATGAGGCTCCCTCCCAGGGGGGCAACCTCGATCTGGAGAGCCGGGATGGGCATCCTTTGGGCACCTCCGCTCCGGCTGCGACCACCCTGGCCGCGACCACTCCAACGGCCTCGGCTGTCGGCAGTAACGGGATGGAGGCTTACGCGAGGCTTCAGCAGCGCCTGATCCTGGCCACTTTGATGGCCTCCGCTGCGGCGGTGGCCATCACGGCTTTGGTCTTCGATCTGCCTACCGCCGGCAGTGTGCTGGTGGGATCCCTAGCCGGTGTGCTCTATCTGTGGCTCCTTGCCCGCAGCGTGAGCAAGCTCGGCAACGGCTCCAAGAAGGTGGGCAAGATTCAATTATTAGTGCCAGCGGTGCTGGTGCTGGCGGGAGCCCGCTTCCCCCAGTTGGAGCTGTTGCCGGCCATCCTCGGCTTCCTGCTCTACAAGCCCGCCCTGATCCTGCAGGCGCTGTTCGACTCCTGAGCGTTCGCCCTAATCCCACCGGCTCTGCCGGCCAGAACACCGGCTCTGCCGGCCAGAACCCCGGCTCTGCCGGTTGTCCCCGACCCGTCGCCTTCGCGACACCGCACGTCTCAGCCAGATGCTTCCCTTGCCTCTCGCTCTTCCCCTTGCCGAACTGGAGGTGGGCCAACACCTCTACTGGCACCTCGGGAATCTCAAGATCCATGGCCAGGTTTTCCTGAGCTCCTGGGTTGTGATCGGTGCCCTGCTGGCCCTGGTGTTTGTCGGTACCCGCAAGCTCGAGCGCGACCCCAGTGGCCTGCAGAACCTCCTGGAGTTTCTCTGGGATTACATCCGCGACCTGACCCGCGAGCAGATTGGCGAGAAGGCCTACCGCGACTGGTTGCCGTTCATCGGCACCCTGTTTTTGTTCATCTTTGTGAGCAACTGGGGCGGTGCCCTGGTGCCTTGGAAGCTGATTTCTCTTCCCCATGGTGAACTGGGAGCCCCCACTGCTGATATCAACACAACGGTGGCCCTGGCCCTGCTCGTGTCTCTCGCCTATTTCTATGCGGGCCTGAGCCGCAAGGGTTTCCGGTACTTCGAGTACTACGTGGAACCCACGCCAATCATGGTGCCCTTCAAGATTGTTGAGGACTTCACCAAGCCCCTATCCCTCTCGTTTCGTCTGTTCGGCAACATCCTGGCCGACGAACTAGTGGTGGCGGTGCTGGCCTTCCTCATCCCCCTTGTCGTGCCCCTGCCTGCCATGTTGCTGGGACTGTTCACCAGTGCCATCCAGGCCCTGATTTTTGCAACCCTCGCCGCCTACTACATCGGCGAAGCGGTGCACGAGTCCCACCACTGATCCTTGCCTGATCCCGCCAGGCCGGTCCGCCGGTCTGGCAAACTCCCTTCGCGCAGGTCCGGTTTGCATCGGGCCCATCTCAGCTGAGAGATGTCCCCAGCGCAGGGTTTCGTCCCCGGTCCGTCCCGCGCAATCCCAGCGCCCCACACCCACCCGTTCCACCATGGATTCCATCACCTCCGCTGCGTCTGTCCTGGCTGCTGGCCTGGCTGTCGGCCTGGGCGCCATCGGCCCCGGCATCGGTCAGGGCACCGCTGCCGGCGGCGCTGTCGAAGGCATCGCGCGTCAGCCTGAAGCCGAAGGCAAGATTCGCGGCACCCTGCTGCTGTCCCTGGCCTTCATGGAAGCTCTCACCATCTACGGCCTCGTGGTCGCCCTGGTGCTGTTGTTCGCCAACCCCTTCGCCTGATCGCGAATGGAGGTGAGGGGAGCAGGAGCTCACTCCGGAGGATCTGTCCTGATCGTCCTGGCCTCCAGCCCATTTCCCCTCACTTCCTCAGCCTTACTCGCCCGTTCGCCCCTCGGGGCCACAGGTAAGCCCACTCGCCCCTAGGGGCGACGCCGCCGACGCTCCGCTTCAAGCCCGCCGTTCCGGTTTGCCCGGGGCAATGGATGGGCTGGAGCACCGGCCCCAAGTCGGATCATCCGCCCGCACCCCCGCCTCATGACCAGCTGGCTTCTGCTAGGTGCCACGGAGGGAGGTCTGTTTGACCTCGATGCCACCCTGCCGCTGATGGCGGTTCAGGTGGTGCTCCTCACCTTCATTCTCAATGCCCTCTTCTTCCGCCCGGTTGGTCGCACCGTGGAGGATCGGGAGGGCTACATCAATACCAGCCGTGCCGACGCCAAGCAGAAGCTTGCCCAGGTCCAACGGCTCCAGGCCGACCTCAAGGAGCAGCTCAAGGACGCCCGCAAGGCGGCCCAGGCGTTGATCATTGAGGCCGAGCAGGAATCGGACCAGCTTTACCGTGAGGCCCTGGCGGCAGCTACGGCCTCTGCCAATGCGGCCCGCGAAGCGTCCCGCCGGGAATTGGATAGCCAGCGCGATGGGGCCCTCGGCCAGATTCAGGCCGATGCCAACAAGCTCGGCGACCTGATTGTTGACCGTTTGCTGGCTGCAAAATGATGTCCTTCCCAGCACTTGTTTTTGCCTCCCACGGCAGTTTCGGTCTGAATCTTGATCCATTCCAGACCAACATCATCAACCTGGCGATTGTTATTGCCATTTTGGTGAAGTTTTTGCCCGGCTTCCTTGGGGGTATCTTGCAGCGGCGTCGGGAGTTGATCCTCGCCGACCTCCAAGATGCGGAAGAAAGCCTGGCCCAGGCCAGCGCAGCCCTGGCAGTTGCCCAGCAGGAGCTAGCCAGCGCCCAGGCCAAGGCTGACCAAATACGGGCCGATGGCAAGGCCCGGGCCCAGGCGATTCGCCTCGAGAGCGACCAACGCACCATCCAGGAAATGGCGCTGCTGAAGCAGGGAGCCGATTCCGATGTCAACGCCGAGGTCGCCAGGGTTCGCGACCAACTGCGCCGCGAAGCGGCCCGCCTCGCCATCGAGAAGGCCCTGGCCAGCCTGGCTGCCAAGCTGGATGCCCAATCCCAGGCCCGCCTGATCGACCAGTCCATTTCTAATTTGGGGAACGCCTGATGCCACTCCTCAACGCCATCACCACCCCCTACGCCGAGGCGTTCCTGCAGGTGGCCGATGGACGCAATGAAACTGACGAGATCGTCGACCAGGCCCGCCAGGTCCTGGCCCTGTGGCACGAGTCCCCGGACCTGCGCGAAGCGATGGCTTCGCCAATCCTGGAGGTGGACGCCAAGAAGGCTGCCCTCCAGGCCCTGTTCGCCGACCAGGTCACCCCTTCGTTCCTGAACCTGCTCAAGTTGTTGGCCGACCGCCAGCGCATCGGCTTCCTCGATGCGGTGCTCGAGCGCCTGCTCGAGCTCTACCGCGAGCAGCGTCACATCTCCCTGGCCCTGGTGACATCGGCCACGGCCCTGAACGATGGGCAGCAGGCCGAGATTGCCCTCAAGATCCAGGCCGTTGTCGGCACCGACAAGCTGGAGATCCAGCACCAGGTCGATCCGGCCCTGATCGGCGGCTTCATTGTGGCCGTTGGTTCCCAGGTGATCGACGCCAGCCTTTCCGGACAGGTGCGCCGCCTTGGACTGGCCCTGGCCAAGGTGACCTAAAGCCCGGCCGCCTCCCCCTTCACCTCCGACCCATCCCATCTCCTCCCCTGCCGGGGACTTCCTCCCATGGTTTCCATCCGCCCCGACGAGATCAGCGCCATTCTCAAGCAGCAGATCGCTGACTACGACAAGTCGGTTTCGGTCAGCAATGTTGGAACCGTGCTGCAAATCGGCGATGGCATCGCCCGGGTCTATGGCCTCGAACAGGTCATGGCCGGCGAACTGGTGCAGTTCGAAGATGGCACCGAAGGCATCGCCCTCAACCTCGAGGACGACAATGTCGGCGTCGTGCTGATGGGCGAAGGCCGCGGTATCCAGGAAGGCAGCACGGTTAAGGCCACCGGCAAGATCGCCGCGGTGCCCGTGGGCGACGCCATGCTGGGCCGGGTGGTCAACTCCCTCGGCCAGCCGATTGATGGCAAGGGTGAAATCGCCAGCAGCGAAACCCGTCTGATCGAATCGATGGCGCCTGGCATCATCCAGCGCAAGTCGGTGCATGAGCCCATGCAGACCGGCATCACGGCGATCGACGCCATGATCCCCATTGGCCGCGGCCAGCGCGAGCTGATCATTGGTGACCGCCAGACCGGCAAAACCGCAATTGCGATCGACACGATCATCAACCAGAAGGGCGAAGACGTCGTTTGCGTCTACGTCGCCATCGGCCAGAAGGCGGCCTCCGTGGCCAACGTGGTGGAAGTGTTGCGCGAGCGCGGCGCCCTCGATTACACAATCATCGTGGCGGCCAGCGCTTCTGAGTCGGCGGCCCTGCAATACCTGGCCCCCTACACCGGTGCGGCCCTGGCCGAATCATTCATGTACAAGGGCAAGGCCACCCTGGTGGTCTATGACGACCTCACCAAGCAGGCCCAGGCGTACCGCCAGATGTCCCTGCTGCTGCGCCGTCCCCCCGGTCGGGAGGCCTATCCCGGTGACGTGTTCTATTGCCACAGCCGCCTGCTCGAGCGGGCCGCCAAGCTCTCCGATGCCATGGGCAAGGGCAGCATGACCGCCCTGCCGATCATCGAAACCCAGGCCGGTGACGTGTCGGCCTACATCCCGACCAACGTGATTTCGATCACCGATGGCCAGGTGTTCCTGAGTTCCGACCTCTTTAACTCCGGCCTGCGTCCCGCCATCAACGTGGGCATCTCCGTCAGCCGGGTGGGTGGTGCTGCCCAAACCAAAGCGATCAAGAAGATCGCCGGCACGCTCAAGCTTGAACTGGCCCAGTTCGACGAACTAGCCGCCTTCTCCCAGTTCGCCTCCGACCTTGACGCCGCAACCCAGGCCCAGCTGGGCCGGGGCAAGCGCCTGCGTGAACTGCTCAAGCAGCCCCAGTTCAGCCCCCTAATCCTGGCCGAGCAGGTGGCCGTGGTCTATGCCGGTGTTAAGGGCCTGATTGACGACGTTCCCGTGGAACTGGTTAGCCAGTTTGCCCGCGAACTGCGCGAGTACCTCAAGACCAACCAGGCCGACTATGTCGCCAAGGTGCAAACCGAGAAGGTGCTCAGCGACGAGTCCGAAGCCCTGCTCAAGGCGGCCATTCTCGAAGTTAAATCGTCCCTTCTGGCTGCTGCCTGAGCCCTAATCCATGGCGAACCTTAAGGACATCCGCGACCGCATTAGTTCGGTCAAGAACACCCGCAAGATCACCGAGGCCATGCGCCTAGTGGCAGCCGCCAAGGTGCGCCGGGCCCAGGAACAGGTGCTGCGCAGCCGCCCCTTTGCCGATCGCTTGGCCCGGGTGTTGGAAAACCTCCAGTCCCACCTGGCTTCTGGAGAATCAGAATCGCCCCTACTGCAGCTGCGTGATGTGGCCACCATCACCTTGGTGGCGGTGACCGGTGACCGGGGCCTGTGTGGCGGCTACAACGCCAACATCATCAAGCGCACTGAACAACGCTTTGCCCAGTTGAAGTCCCAGGGCTTCAATGTGGATCTGGTGTTGATCGGCCGCAAGGCGATTACCTACTTCCAGAACCGCGCCCATCTCTATACGATTCGCGCCACCTTTACCGGCCTTGAGCAGGTGCCGAATGCCAATGAGGCCGGTACGATTGCCAATGAAATCCTGGCCGAGTTCCTCTCTGCTAGCACCGACCGGGTTGAGATTATCTTCACCAAGTTCATCAACCTGGTGAGCTCTTCTCCCGTGGTGCAGACCCTTCTGCCCCTCGATCCCCAGGGGATCGCCAGTCCGGATGATGAGATTTTCCGTCTCACCACCCGCGACGGTCGCCTGGGTGTCGAGCTTGGCAAGCGGGACAACCCCCAGCCGGCGCTGAAGTCGGATTTTGTGTTTGAACAAAGCCCCGACCAGCTGCTCAACGCCCTACTCCCGCTTTACCTCCAGAACCAGCTGCTGCGCTCCCTCCAGGAAGCCGCCGCCAGCGAACTGGCGAGCCGTATGACGGCCATGAACAATGCCAGCGATAACGCCAAGGCCCTGGCCAAGAGCCTCACGCTTGATTACAACAAGGCCCGCCAGGCTGCCATCACCCAGGAGATCCTCGAGGTCGTTGGTGGTGCGGCCGCCATGGCCTGAGTTCGGTCCTTCGCGCTAGCGATCCCTAGGGCAGTTGCTGTCCCCGTTCACCTAGCCGGCCCTGGGCCGGCTTTTTGCTGCCCACCTTCCATGGCCCCGCCCGTCCCTGAGCTCCAGCTGCGCGAGCTCTTCCCCCTGGCCCTGGCCCAGGTGCAGTTGCGGCCCGATCCGCTTGAGTCTGCCGTGATGCTGCAGGCCCTGCTGCAGCTGCGGGGTGACCAGGAGGGCAACCCCAACCCCGGCTACGCCTGGACCGGCGACCTCCATGGCGTCGCCCAGATCCACCGGCTGCCCCCCTTTGCCTGGCTGACTGACCAGCTGCACCAGCAGGTCTGGGCCTACCTGCTGGCCCTGGGCTTTGATCCGGCCCAGCTGGCCGTCCACATCCAGCGCTCCTGGCCCGTGGTCAGTGCCCCGGGCCAGGGGGTGGGGCGCCACCACCATCCCAACGCCCACCTCAGCGCCGTGTATTACGTCAACGGCGATGGCACCGGTCGCAGTGGCTGCCTACGCCTCTACCCCCATCGCCAGGCCAATGAGCTGGTGCCAGGGCTGGCCGTGGGCCATGGCGGCCCGATTGCGGCCGGCCATCCGCTTAATTCGGCCTGGGTCGACCTGGCCCCCCAGGCGGGCTTGCTGGTGCTGTTCCCCTCCAGCACTGACCATGCGGTGACCTGCAACGACGAAGACGACGAACTGCGCCTGTCGGTGAGCTTCGATCTGGTGATGACGGCCCCAGCTAGTGGTTCCGGCCCTGGGGCTGGCTCCGGCACCCGGGCCGTGGCGGCGCCGGAATACCTCTCCCCCCATCCCAGCGATTGGATGGCGCTGCCGGCTCCGGTTGGTCTTGCCATCCGGGAAGATGGGGGTATCCAGATCGCGTGCCCCAGGGCCCCCCTTGCCGATGCCTGAAAGCTTCTCCGTGACCGTCGATCTGGATGGCACCTCCCATACCTTTGCTTGCCGCGCCGACCAGACCGTGCTAGCGGCCGGTGAAGCGGCCGGAGTGGCTTTGCCCACCTCCTGTGGCGCCGGGGTGTGCACCACCTGCGCCGCCCTGATCCAGGGCGGCACCGTGCACCAGAGCGATGCCATGGGCGTGCGCGCCGACCTGCAGGAGCAGGGGTATGCCCTGCTTTGCGTCTCCTATCCCCGCAGCGATCTCACCGTGCTGGCCCGCCAGGAGGACAGCCTCTACGAGGCCCAGTTCGGCAAATTCCAGAAGTGAGACTGCTCGGGTGAGGTTGGAGCCCCTGGAACTCTGGTTGGAGCGGGGCCCTGGGCCGCTGCGTCCCCAGATCCTGGCCGCCCTGCGCCAGCAGGGCGAGCCCTTGCGCTGGGCGATCACGGCGGTTGAGACCAGCGCGTCTGCCGGGCCTGTCCTAGGGGGTTCCCAGGAGCCTTCCCGTGCGCCTGCTCCTGGACCCCAGGTTGCTCAGAAAGGCGGGGCCCCTGCAGGTTTGCAGGTCGCGCCTGGGGATGGCGATGGCCGCGCCCATCCTGGTCAAAAGGGCACTGGCCTAGGCCGGCTCCGCCTCGAAGCCCTGATCCTGCGATGACGCCCGCTGCGCCGCTGCTCACCCTGCTGGTGATCCCCACCGGCATTGGTTGTGCCATCGGCGGCTATGCCGGCGATGGCCTGCCGGCGGCCCGGCTGCTGGCGGCCGCCAGCGGCTGCCTGGTGACCCACCCCAATGTGATGAACGGGGCCTCGCTCTACTGGAGCGATCCCCGCATCCACTACGTGGAGGGCTCGGCCCTGGATCGCTTTGCCGCTGGTGAGTTGGCCCTGCGGCCGGTGCGGCGCCAGCGGCTGGGGTTGTTGCTGGATGCCGGGATCGAGGAGAGCTTGCGGCTGCGGCACCTGCAGGTGGCCGAGGGGTGCCGCGCCAGCCTGGGCCTGGAGATTGGCCCCGTCGTCACGACGGACCGCCCCCTGGAGGTGACCCTTAGCCGGGGGCCGAGCGGCATGAGCTGGGGCCGCCTGGGGCAACCGGCAGCCCTGCTTCGGGCTGGGGAGCGCCTCAAGGCCCTTGGCGCCACGGCAATTGCCGTGGTCAGCCGCTTCCCCGATGACGACGGCAGTGAGGCCCTGCAGGCCTACCGCCAGGGCAGTGGCGTCGATGGGCTGGCCGGGGCCGAGGCCGTGATCAGCCACCTGCTTAGTGGCCACCTGGGCTTGCCCTGTGCCCACGCTCCGGCCCTGGCCCCCCTGGAACCCGATCCCCGGCTCGATCCCCGCGCCGCCGGCGAAGAGCTGGGCTACACGTTTTTGGCCTGTGTGCTGGTGGGCTTGAGCCGGGCGCCTGATCTGGTCAGCCTGGGCGAGGGGCCTGGGGCGGAGGATTCCCCCCTGGCCGACCCCGGTCTGCTTCGGCCGGGGGCAATCGGCGCCGTGGTGGCACCGGCCGGGGCCCTGGGGGGTGGGGCCGTGTTGGCCTGCGCTGAACGGGGAATTCCCCTAATCGCCGTGGCCAACCCTTGCCTGTTGGAGGTGACGGCGGCGGCCCTGGGATTGCCGGCCTTGGCGGCTTCGAGCTACGCCGAAGCAGCCGGGCTACTCTTGGCCCTGCGTGAGGGGATCAGCCCCGCCGCCCTCACCCGGCCCCTGGCTCCCCTGGTGCCCCTACCTAGCTGAGCTAGGCCGCCCCTGGCTAGCAGGCGAGTCCCTTGGCCAGGCCCGTCAGCCGATGCTGGTTCCCTGAAACTGCTGCCCTGAAACTGCTTCCCCGAAGCCATGCCTGTCAGCGCAGGCAGGCCATCGGATGGCGGCTGGGCACCCCGAGCGCCTTGGCCACGCCCGGGTGGCAGACCGCCCCATCAATCGTGTTCAGCCCCGAGGCCAGTTCGGGCCGGTCGGTGATCGCTTCGGTCAGACCCCGGCCCGCAATGGCAAGGACGTAGGGCAGGGTCACGCTCACCAGGGCTTCGGTGGAGGTGAAGGGCACGGCGCCGGGCATGTTGCCAACGGCGTAGTGCTGCACGCCGTGGATGGTCACCACCGGATCGGTGTGGCTGGTTTCGCGGCTGGTGGCAATGCAGCCGCCCTGGTCGATCGCCACATCCACAATCACCGATCCGGGCCGCATCTGTTGCACCAGCTCCTCGTTCACCAGGGTCGGGGCCCGGTCGCCGGGGGTGAGCACCGCCCCGATCAGCAGGTCGGCGCTGGGCACGATCCGCTCGATCAGGCCCCGGCTGCTCACCAGGCTCACCAGGCGCCCGATTCGGCTTGTGTCCAGGCCCCGTAGCCGCTGGGGGGAGCGATCGAGCAGCAGCACCTCCGCATCCATGGCGGCCGCCACCCGGGCCGCATGCCAGCCGACGGTGCCGGCCCCCAGCACCACCACCCGGGCCGGCTGGACGCCGGTGCAGCCGCCCATCAGCACGCCGCGGCCACCGTGGGGCTTTTCCAGCAGGTGGGCCCCCACCTGGGCCGCCAGCCGCCCGGCGATTTCGCTCATTGGCGCTAACAGGGGCAGGCTGCCGTCGTCGAGTTGCACGGTTTCGTAGGCCACCGCCGTGGTGCCGGCCTCCAGCAGGGCCCGACCCACCTCGGGGTAGGCGGCCAGGTGCAAGTAGGTGACCAGCACCTGGTCCTGGCGCAGGTAGGCAAATTCCTGGGGTTGGGGTTCCTTCACCTTCACCACCAGGCGGGCAGCCCAGGCCTCCTCGGCGCTCACCAGTTGGGCCCCGGCGGCGGCGAAGGCCCCGTCGCTAATGCCGGCTCCCGCACCGGCCTGGCTTTGGATGCGCACCTCCAGCCCATGGCTGACCAGTTCGCGCACGCCGTCGGGGGTGAGCGCGACCCGCTGCTCATCCCGTTTGATCTCCGTTGGCACGCCGATGCTGGCGATCGGGGCGTTGGTTGTGGAGCTGAATGGCCTGGAGCTGGGGCTCGCCATGGCGCCTTCCCGTTCGCCCCAGGGTGGCCCCGGCGGCGGAGCCTGGCCAGGATCCCGTCAGGGACCGGCCGCAATCGGCATGCGCCAGCCGCTGCCAAAGGCCCGGGGACTCACCTTCAGCACCGGAGCGGCCTGGCGCCGTTTGAATTCGGCCCGCCGCAGCAGGCCATAGACCCGCTGGGCTAGGGCTGGATCGATCCCGTCCAGACCTGGGCCCAGGTCTTCCGGGCTGCGGTGCTGCTCGATGTAGGCGCGGAGCAAGGGATCGAGCTGGGCGTAATCGGGCAGGGAATCGCTATCGAGTTGGTCGGGGCGCAATTCGGCGCTGGGCGGCTTCAGGCGGATCGCCGCTCCAATCAGTTCGCCTGTTTCAGGCAGGCCCAGGTCGCGGCGGCAGGCCCGGGAGGCGTCGCTATCGAGCCAGGCGCAGAGCTGGAACACGCTGGTTTTATAGAGATCACCGATCACGGCCAGGCCGCCGTTCATGTCGCCATAGAGGGTGCAATACCCCACCGCTAATTCCGATTTGTTGCCGGTGGAGAGCAGGAGCTGGCCGCCCTGGTTGGCCAGGGCCATCAGCAGGGTGCCGCGGATGCGCGATTGCAGATTTTCGGCCGTCAGTCCAGCCGCTGGGCCCCCCAGGGCCGGGTTCAGGGCCGCGTCAAAGGCGCCCATCAGGGGCGTGATCGCCACGGTTTGCTGGCCAAAGCCCAGCCGGGCCGCCAGGGCTTCGGCGTCGCTGCAGGAGCCGCTGGAGCTGTAGGGCGAGGGCATCAGCAGGGCCTGTAGGGCCCCGGGCCCCAGGGCGGCACAGGCGATCACGGCCACCAGGGCCGAATCGATGCCGCCACTTAGGCCCAGCAAGGCCCGCCGAAAGCCGCACTTGCGGGCGTAGTCGGCCACCCCCAACACCAACGCCCGAAACAACTGCTCCTCCGGGCCCGGCAGGACCGCCGGGGGGGGCAGGGGCGCCCGGGAGGTGGCTAGGGCCTGGCCCCAATCCCAGTAGGCCAGGGCCGTCTGGGAGCAGGGCAACTGCTGGCAGATGGCACCGCTGGCATCCACCACAAAACTGGCGCCATCGAACACCAGCTCGTCATTGCCCCCCACCTGGTTGACGTAAACCACCGGGCAGCCCAGGCGCCGGGCAGCGGCTCCGGCCAGCTGCTGGCGCAGGCTGGCCTTGCCCTGGCTGAAGGGCGAGGCGGACAGGTTGAGCAGCAGGTCGGGCTTGAGCGGTTGGAGGGCGGCGATTGGATCGGCTCCGGCCAGCCGGGAGCCCGCGATCCCCTCCTCCACCCAGAGGTCCTCACAGAGGGTCAGACCCAGGCTCCAGCGTCGGCCCTGGCGATCGATCTCGACTAGGCAGGGCCCGGAGCCGGAGCGGAAATAGCGCCGCTCATCAAAGACGTCGTAGCTGGGCAGCAGCTGTTTGCGGGCCACCACCTGCCAGTGGCCGCCTTCCACTAGGGCAGCGGCGTTGCTGAGGTCGGGTTGGGTGCCGTCGGGGAGCGGGTCGGCGATGCCAAGCAGCAGGCCCAGGCCCGCCGGCAGGGCGGTCGCCAGGTGGTTGAGCACCTCGCTCTGGAGCGAGCGCAGGGAGGGCCGCAGCAGCAAGTCCCGGGCCGGATAGCCCCAGAGGGCCAGCTCGGAGGCCACCACCAGGTCGGCGCCGCTTGCTGCCGCCCGTTGGCAATCGGCCAGTAGGAGGGCGCCATTGCCGCGCAGGTCGCCCACAAGCGGATTGAACTGGCAAAGGGCGAGGCGCATCAGGGCCGGGGCTGGGAAAGGGGCGAAGCAGCGGGCCGCAGGGGCGCCCCAAGGGGCGGTGCCATTAATTGCTCTGACCTCAAGGGCTCTGAACTCAAGGGCTCTGACTGCAAGGGCTCGGGCACCAACGGCTCTGGCCTTGACGGCGCTGGGATCACCGGCGTGCCAGCGCCCGACTCTCCGGCCCCTTTGTTGCCAGCGGGCAGGCTGCGAGCAGCCTCCCCTTCGGCCCTTGATGGGCCACCCCCATCGAGGCTGGCCCCCCCTGCTGCGGCGCCATAAAGATTGTGCTTCACCAGTTCGGGCCAGAGGGCGGGGGGCACCAGTTCGGGACTGGGATGGTGGCGGATCTGGGAACTGGCGCTGGCTGGAATCGCCAAGGGCAGCAGCTCAACCCTGGCCCCGAGCTGGCGTAACCGCTCCAGATCAGTCTCCAGCAGGGGCCAGCCCTGGCGGGGGACCACCGCCAGCCGGCCCAGACCCAGGAGTTGCTGGGCCTGGTACCAGCGGGGGATCTGGCTGACCAGATCGCTACCAACCACAAACACCAGTTCGCTGCCTGGCCAGAGCGCCCGGGCCCGGTCCAGGGTTTCGATCGCCCGGGGGCTGCTGAGCTGTTGCTCCAGGCGCAGGCGGGGATTGGCCAGCTGATCGACCAGGGCTTGCAGCAGGGCGGCCCGCAGCGCCAGGGGGGCACCGTGCTGCTTAAAGGGGTTGGAGCTCGCCCAGGTCACCACCTGGGGGTAGTGGTCCACTAGTCCCGATAGCAGGGCCCGGTGGCCTGTACTGGGGGGGTCGGCGCTGGTGCCAAACAGGGCGATGCCCTGGCCGGTGCTCATGGCAGGAGGGCCTGGAGCCCAGGGGCGGCGGGATCCCTGGTGGTTGGCTCGTCGAGCCCCTGCCATTGCACCAACCAGGCCCGCACCTGGGGGTCCTGGCGGGCCAGGCGTCGCATGAGGGATCCGGGCCGTCGCTGGCCCCGGTCGGCACTGCGGAGCAGTTCCGCCGCGGTGAGTCGGCCGGTGAGCCGGGTGGTGTGCACCGCCAGGGCGGCCTGGGCCAGGGCCACCGGAGCGGCGGGGGCCAGGCTGAGGCCGGCGGTGAGCGGGGCCGCCAGCAGCAGCAGCTGGCGCACCCCCCCGAGCAGCAGCTGGATGGCCAGCTGGGCGCCGCCCAGCAGGGCGTTCTGGCTCGAGAGCCGGCCGAGCAGCTGGCGGGCACCAGCGCCGCCCATGGGCAGGCCGTAGAGCTGGCAGAGCTGCATCACCAGGGCCGTGTCTAGGGCCAGGCCCCCGGCTAGGTCGAGCAGCAGCAGGGGGTTGATCGCCACGCCCGTGGCCTTGAGGGCGGCGAAACGACCAATCAACCCCTGGGCGGCATCCCGCCGCTGGACCAGGCGCCAGCGGTGCAAGGCCTGGCTGAAGCGATCCGCCGCCCGCAGGCCATTGAGCCCCAGTAGCAGGGGGCCGTGGTCGCGCAGCAGGGCCAGTAGCTGGTTGCGTAGGGGGTCGACTTGGGGCGCGGCCGGCTGGCTACGCACCCGCCCGTCGGCCCTCAGGCTGGCCCGGCGGGGCGCCGAAGCTACCGCCACCAGCTCCAGTTGGCGCGCCTGGGGGGGCAGGCGGCTGCGGATGCTGGCGACCAGGGCCTGGCGCTCGCCTTCGGGCCAGCAGTCGATGCGGTTGAGCACCAGCAGAATGGGTTTGCCCGCCTGCAGCATCTGCTCCAGGGCTTCAAGCTCGGGACTGCTGAGGTCGCCATCGAGCACGAAGAGCAGCAGATCGGCGCCCAGGGCCACCCGGGCTGCTAGGCGCTGGCGGGCCCGGGCGGCAATTTCATCAATGCCGGGGGTATCGACCAGCTCCACCCCGCCCAGGCCAGGCACGGCCACGGGCCAGGCCACCCGTTGCTGGAGTCTGGTGCAGCCATGGGCCACGTCGGTGGCGAAGTGGGGCGTGCCGAGCAGGGCATTGAGCAGGCTTGATTTGCCCACGCCCACCCGGCCGAACACCGCCACCCGCAGGCGCCGATCGGCCAGGGCCCCGAGCTGGCGATCGAGGCCCACCAGCTCGGGCGCCAACACCGACCTTTCCCGGCCACTGAGCTCCAGCTCGGCCCGCCAGCGCCGCAGCAGCTGGTCACAGCGCTCGACCACGGCGGGGGGCTCCTGAACCGGCCGCGGCGGGCTGCTCATCCCCGGTCCACCACGCTATTGGTTGCCGGGGCCGGCTCGGCCGGCTGGGACTGGGGCCGGCGCCACCAGCCCGCCAACACAGCCAGCACCACATCGGAGCCGATCACGCCGACAAAGCCGCCAAATTCATCCACCACCACCCGGGGCGTCTGGCTGCGGCGGCGGAAGGCGGTGAGCAGGCGGTCAGCCCGAATCATCTCCGGCACGAATTCGACCGGCTCACTGAATTGGGCGACGGGGGTGGGACCCAGACCCTGCACCAACGCCGCCAATAGACGATCACGGCTGGCCACCCCCAGCACCTCATCCACCCCTTCCCCCAGCACCACCCACCAGCTGGCGCCCGTGCCGACCAGGGTGGCCTCCAGGCTGGCCAGTTCCGCCTGGCCCGGCAGGGTCGGTGCCGAGACCCGCGGCACCATCAGGTCGCGGGCGGTGAGGTCGTTGAGCTGGAACACCTTGGCGATCATGGCCGCCTCGTCGGCCTCGATCTGGCCGGTTTGGGAGCCGAGCCGGGCCAACAGCCGGATTTCCTCTTCGTCGGTGGTTAGTTCGTTTTCGGCGGTGATGGCGGGCATCAACCGCTCCAGGAGAAGCACCATCGGCAACATCAGCTTCAAGAGCAGGCTCACTGAGCCGGCACTGGCCAGGGCCACGGGCAAGGCAAAGCGGCTGCCGAGGGCCTTGGGCAGGATCTCGCCGAGCAGGATCACCAGCACGGTGAGGCTGATTGAAAACAGGGCCAGGGCGATGCCCTTGACCCCCTGGTTGTGGAACACCTGGGCGGCGTAGCCGCCGAGCATGATGCTGCCGAAAATGTTAAAGGCGTTGTTGGCGATCACCAGCACCGCAAGGGCCCGCCCCATGCGGGTTTTCAGCCGTTGCAGCGTCAGGGCTCCGCGGGGGGGGTGGGGCCGTCCCACCAGCTCATGCACCCGCAGCGGGTTCACCGTGAGCAGGGCGGCCTCCACGCCAGAACTGACCGCGGATCCCACCAGGATCAACATGACCAGAGCTCCGAGGCCAAGGAACTCATTCATGTCCGGAGGCCCCTGGCAGCGGGGGCTGCCGAGCTGGCGTGAGCGGGGTTGGACGCTGGTCCCATGGGGAAGCCGGCCTCGTTGGGGATCGGTTGTGCCATCGTCGCGCTGACCCCGCCTGTTGGAGCGGCCCCCATGGTGATTGCCCCTGAGCTGTATGCCCAACGCCGCGAGCGTTTCCTGGCGAAGCTAGGCGGTGCGGCGGCGGTGATTCCGGCGGCCAGTTTGGTGAGCCACCACGCCGATGTGGAGTATCCCTTCCGCCAGGCCAGCGACTTCTGGTATCTCACCGGTTTCGACGAGCCCGAGGCGGTGGCCCTGTTCCTGCCCCATCGGCCGGATACCCCGTTCGTGCTGTTCGTGGAGCCGAAGGAGCCCTCGGCCGAGGTCTGGGCGGGCCGGCGCTGGGGCTGTGAGGGGGCGGTGGCCCAGTTCGGGGCGAGCATCGCCCACCCCCGCGAGCAGCTGGCCAAGCTGCTGCCCGATTACCTCAAGGGAGCCGAGGGCATCGCCTTCCGGGTGGGCCGCCATCCGGCCGTGGAGCCCCTGGTGCTGAAGGCCTGGGCTGACCAGCTGGATCGGGCCCCCCGCAGCGGCCAGGCGGCCCTGGGGCTAGTGGCGCCCTGCGGCCTGCTGCATGAGCTGCGCCTGCGCAAGTCGCCCGAGGAGCTGGACCGGTTGCGGGAGGCGGCGCGCATTTCCGCCCTGGCCCATGAGTTGGCCCGTGACGTGGTGCGGCCCGGGCTCAATGAGCGCCAGGTGCAAGGCGTGATTGACCAGGTGTTTCTCGAAAACGGCGCCCGCGGACCGGCCTATGGCTCGATCGTCGCCGGCGGCGACAACGCCTGCGTGCTGCACTACACCAGCAACACGGCCCCCTTGCGGGATGGCGACCTCCTGTTGATCGATGCGGGCTGCAGCCTCAGCGATTACTACAACGGTGACATCACCCGCACCTTCCCGATCAACGGCCGTTTCAGCGGCGAGCAGCGGGCCCTCTACGGGCTGGTGCTGGCGGCCCAGGAGGCGGCCGTGGCGGCGGTGCGGCCGGGGGCCACGGCCGAGGCCATCCACGACATCGCCGTGCGCACCCTGGTGGCTGGGCTGCTGGACCTGGGCCTGCTCAGGGGCTCGATCGATGCGGTGATCGAGCAGGGGGCCTACCGCCACCTCTACATGCACCGCACTGGCCACTGGCTGGGGCTCGATGTCCACGACGTCGGCGCCTACCGCTTGGGCGAACACCCTGTGGTGCTGGAGCCGGGCATGGTGCTGACCGTGGAGCCGGGCCTCTACGTAAGCGATCGGCTGCCCGTGCCCGAGGGCCAACCCGCCATCGAGGAGCGCTGGAAGGGCATCGGTATCCGCATCGAGGATGACGTGGCCGTCACCGAGCTCGGCCATGAGGTACTCAGTGCCGCGGCCCTGAAGTCGCCGGCAGCCATGGAGCGCTAGGCCAGGCCCTAAGAACCCTCCCTGGGCTCAAGCGATTGGGCCAGCATGGCTTTCTCGGCCCCTCGCACCGGCCCAGGGGCCCTAGGGGCCTTCCCCAAGCCACTCCAGCAGCAGCGCCGGCGTCAGGCTGGCCGTATGGCTGAGCAGCCGGTCGGCGCCGGCGGCCCGCAGGCCCTGCTCATAGGCCTGGCGCCCCTGCAGCTGCTCGGCTGCGTGCAGGTGGGGTGGCGCCACGGCCAGGCTGTGCCAGCGCTGCTGCGGCTGGGTCTGGCGGGCCCGCTGCACCGTCAACACGTCGGCCACCGTGTCGCCCAGGTAGGCAATCGGCGGGGCCTCCGGCCCCAAGGGGCGCCCGGCCAGGGCCTCGGCCAGGCCCAGGAGCCCGGTGGGATCGGGTTTGTCGGGGGCATCGCCCATGGCGATCAGGGGAGGATCGATCAGGCCGAGGCGCTGGTCCAACACGTAGCGGGCCGAAGGCGGTTCGGCGCCGCTAACGAATCCCCAGGCAATTCCCTGGTCCGTGAAGGCTTCAAAAAAGGCCCGGTTCACCAGGAGGGGCTCACTGCCAATAAAACCTCGCCAGCGGGCCGGATCGCCCCCGGGGTCGCCGCCGAAATAGAAGGCGCTGAACACCGCCACCAGGGCCTCGAACTCGGGCAGGGGACGGTGGCCGCCCCGGCGCAACAGCTCCAAGGACGCCTCCCAGTCGTTGTTCCAGCGCCCTTCCCCCTTGAGCGCATCGATGCTGGCCGGTTCCGGTCGCCAGCCGCCGTAATGGTGCACCGTTTCGCTGAGGGCGCGCCGGTAGCTGCCGGACACATCCCGAACCACCCCATCAATGTCGAACAGCAGAATGGCGCGCGGTGTCAGGTCAGGGCTCCCGGGGCTGGTAGGTTAGTTGTTTGTCCCTAAGCCTTGAGCGCTGAACCCATGAGCGGCACCCCCGGCGCCCTTGAAACCGAAGCCACCGGTGCGGTTGCGGAGGTGTTGACGGCAGAAATCGAGATCTCCGCTGAGGAGCCAACCCAGGGCCGTCCGGTGCTGCGCGGCGCCAGCGCCGCCCTCGCCACCGCCACCATCGACGAAAACGGGGTGCCCTCCGGCCGGACCCCCAAGGCCGATGAGGGCCGTTTCCTGTTGAAGATTCTCTGGCTGCCCGACAACGTCGCCCTCGCCGTTGACCAGATCGTTGGTGGTGGTCCCAGCCCCCTCACGGCCTACTTCTTCTGGCCCCGGGAAGATGCCTGGGAAACCCTGAAATCCGAGATCGAAGGCAAGAGCTGGATCACCGAAAACGAACGGGTTGAGATCCTCAACAAGGCCACCGAGGTGATCAACTACTGGCAGGAGGAAGGCAAGGGCAAGAGCCTCGAAGAGGCCAAGCTCAAGTTCCCCGATGTCACCTTCTGCGGGACCGCCTGAGTTCGGTTGGGCCCGAGCAAACCCTTTGGGGCAGGTGGTCCCAGGATTCCCTTTCTTATTCCCCTTCGATTGCGCCCTGGAAAGGGCGCTTTTTTTTTGGCGATGGGGTTGCTGTTAATCCTTGGAAGGGTGCCTCCCTTCGGAAGGGAAGGGGAAACTGGCGCAAGCACCACGGCTGCGACGGATCGGTGTAGGGGCGCTTCCCTACGGGGTGGGGGTTTGTTTCCTGGGGCCCTACTGTTCAAAAATTCTCAATGACGATCGCCCAAAAAAATAAGCTGACAAACCCTGTGGTTGCCAGCTTGAAAAATCCTATGGGGCTCGATGATGCTGGATTTAGCCGCCAATGCCCATGGTCCGATGGGAATGGACTTTGGGGCGAGAACCGACGGAGAGCCTGCCTAAGTGGCTAGGAACGAAAGGCGGCGCCGAAGTGCCTCCCCTTAAAACGCTCCAGCGGCGCCGCTGGCCTGTTTGCGGGCCCGGGCCCGGGCCAGCTCCTGCTTGGCTTTCACCTGCTCGGTGCTGTTTGGCTGGCCCTGGAAGCTGGCGGCCACCTGTTCGGCGGCGGCCAGCTCTTGCACGGCCTGGGAGGCGTCGATGCGGCTGCCCAGCTCGGCGCTGTTCACCAGCACGGTCACCTCATCGGATTCCACTTCGGCAAACCCGCCTAGCAGGGCAATCGCCTTCCAGTCCTTGCCTTCCCGCACCCGCAGAACCCCGGTATCGAGGGCCGCCAGAATCGAGACGTGGCCGGGAAGAATTCCCATCTGGCCGGTGGTGCTGGGCAGAATCACTTCGTCGGCAGTGCCGTCGAAGACGCTCTGGTCAGGGGACAGAACGCGCAGTGTGAGGGGCATGGGCAGCAGGGATCAGGACGCGGTCAATGGAGCTGTTAGGGATTGCGCCGCGATCAGCCCTTCTTGGCATCAGCGGTGATCTTGGCAGCCTTGGCCTTCACTTCATCAACGTTGCCGACGAGGTAGAAGGCGGCTTCCGGCAGATCGTCGAGCTCACCAGCGAGGATCTGGTTAAAGCCTTTGATTGTTTCTTCGAGTTTCACATACTTACCGGGCATGCCGGTGAAGATTTCAGCCACGAAGAAGGGCTGGGAGAGGAACTTCTCGATCTTGCGGGCCCGATCCACCGTGCGGCGGTCATCTTCAGACAGTTCGTCTAGACCCAGAATGGCAATGATGTCCTGGAGCTCCTTGTAGCGCTGCAGGGTCGACTGCACGGCCCGGGCGGTGCGGTAGTGCTCATCGCCAACCACGGCTGGCTGCAGCATGGTGCTGGTGGAATCGAGCGGATCCACGGCGGGGTAGATGCCCTTGGAGGCCAAGCCGCGGCTGAGCACCGTGGTGGCATCAAGGTGGGCAAAGGTGGTGGCGGGAGCCGGGTCGGTCAGGTCGTCGGCAGGCACGTACACGGCCTGGATCGAGGTGATCGAGCCTTCCAGGGTGGAGGTGATGCGCTCCTGCAGGCTGCCCACATCGGTTCCCAGGGTGGGCTGGTAGCCCACGGCCGAAGGCATGCGGCCCAGCAGGGCGGACACTTCCGAGCCGGCCTGCACGAAGCGGAAGATGTTGTCGACGAACAGCAGCACGTCCTGCTTGTTCACATCACGGAAGTGCTCGGCCATGGTCAGGGCCGAAAGACCCACGCGCATGCGGGCGCCCGGGGGCTCATTCATCTGGCCGTAGCAGAGCGCCACCTTCGACTTGCTCAGGTCCTCGGAGTTGATCACCCCCGATTCCTTGAACTCTTCGTAGAGGTCGTTGCCTTCGCGGGTGCGCTCGCCCACGCCGGCAAACACGGACACGCCGCCGTGCTCCTTGGCGATGTTGTTGATCAGCTCCTGGATCAACACGGTCTTGCCGACGCCGGCCCCACCGAACAGGCCGACCTTGCCGCCCTGGCGGTAGGGGGCCAGCAGGTCGATCACCTTGATGCCCGTTTCGAACACCTGGGGCTTGGTTTGCAGGTCGGTGAGCTTGGGGGCTTCCCGGTGGATCGGCGCCGTGAGGGTGGTCTGCACGGGGCCACGCTCGTCGACGGGCTCGCCCAGCACGTTGAAGATCCGTCCGAGGGTGGCTTCACCCACGGGCACGGAAATCGGGGCGCCGGTGTCGAGGGCTTCCATGCCCCGCACCAGGCCGTCGGTGCTGCTCATGGCCACAGCCCGCACCCGATGGTCGCCGAGGAGCTGCTGGACCTCGGCCGTGAGGGCCACGGTCTGGCCAGCGGAATTCTTCGCTTCGATGCGAAGGGCGTTGTAAATCTTGGGCAGCTTGCCGGCGGGGAATTCCACGTCCAGAACGGGACCAATCACCTGACGGACGATTCCCTTGATGCCGGAGGCGGCGGGTGCAGCAGCAGCCATAAGTAAGGAAGAGCGCGGAGGTCGCAGCGGGAGTTGGGCAGCCCGCCCGAAGCGGCGTCACCTTACCACTGCGCAGGCGAACCCCATGGGAGCCCCCACCATGGCCAGGCAGCGGGCGGGGCCGGGAGTCGCCACCGGCTGATCGACCGGGACCAGGCCGGGTTCGGTCAACCGCACAGACGGCCGGTTGTGGGCTCGGCAAGGGCGGACCTAGGTTGGCACTCAAGACGGGAGAGTGCTAACTCGACCGTTGATTGGCGTCATTGGCGCCATGTCGTTGCTCTCGCAATCCCTCCATGGCTGCTGTTTCCCTAAGCGTCTCCACGGTCAAACCGCTCGGAGATCGCATTTTCATCAAGGTCTCCGAATCTGAGGAGAAAACCGCCGGCGGCATCCTGCTGCCCGACACCGCCAAGGAAAAGCCCCAGGTGGGCGAGGTGGTGCAGGTGGGCCCCGGTAAGCGCAATGACGACGGCACCCGCCAGACCCCGGAAGTGGGCATCGGCGACAAGGTGCTCTACAGCAAGTACGCCGGCACCGACATCAAGCTCGGCACCGATGAGTACGTGCTGCTCTCCGAGAAGGACATCCTGGCTGTCGTGAACTGAGGCCTAGGCGCCTCCCTCACCCAGATTTCGTCTCCCCTCCCAATCCCCCTTTCCCAGGCCCTCCATGGCTAAACGAATCATTTATAACGAGCAAGCCCGCCGGGCCCTCGAACGCGGTATCGACATTCTGGCCGAAGCCGTTGCCGTCACCCTTGGACCCAAGGGCCGCAACGTGGTGCTCGAGAAGAAGTTCGGTGCACCCCAGATCATCAACGACGGCGTCACGATCGCCAAGGAGATCGAACTCGAAGACCACATCGAGAACACAGGTGTCGCCCTGATCCGTCAGGCCGCCTCCAAAACCAACGATGCTGCCGGTGACGGCACCACCACCGCCACGGTGCTGGCCCACGCCATGGTCAAGGCGGGCCTGCGCAACGTGGCTGCTGGCGCCAACGCCATCACCCTCAAAAAGGGCATTGATAAGGCGTCTGAGTTCCTGGTCGCCAAGATCAAGGAGCACGCCAAACCGATCAGCGACAGCAACGCCATCGCCCAGGTCGGCACCATCTCCGCCGGTAACGACGAAGAAGTGGGTCGCATGATCGCCGATGCGATGGATAAGGTCGGCAAGGAAGGCGTGATTTCCCTAGAAGAGGGCAAATCGATGACCACCGAGCTCGAGGTCACCGAAGGCATGCGCTTCGACAAGGGCTATATCTCGCCCTACTTCGCCACCGACACCGAGCGGATGGAAGCGGTGCTTGAGGAGCCCTACATCCTGCTCACCGACAAGAAGATCGGCCTGGTCCAAGACCTGGTGCCCGTGCTCGAGCAGATCGCCCGCACCGGCCGTCCCCTGCTGATCATCGCCGAGGACATCGAGAAGGAAGCCCTCGCCACCCTGGTGGTGAACCGCCTGCGCGGCGTGCTCAACGTGGCGGCCGTCAAGGCCCCTGGCTTCGGTGATCGCCGCAAGGCCATGCTTGAGGACATTGCCGTTCTCACCAACGGCCAGCTGATCACCGAGGACGCCGGCCTCAAGCTGGAGAACACCAAGCTGGAGATGCTGGGCACCGCCCGCCGGGTGACCATCAACAAGGACACCACCACGATCGTGGCCGAAGGCAACGAGGTGGCCGTCAAGGCCCGCTGCGAGCAACTGCGCAAGCAGATGGACGAAACCGACTCCTCCTATGACAAGGAGAAGCTGCAGGAGCGTCTGGCCAAGCTCAGCGGTGGCGTGGCTGTGGTGAAGGTGGGCGCCGCCACCGAAACCGAGATGAAGGACAAGAAGCTGCGCCTGGAAGACGCCATCAACGCCACCAAGGCGGCCGTTGAAGAAGGCATCGTCCCCGGTGGTGGCACCACCCTGGCCCACCTGGCTCCGGCCCTGGAGGAGTGGGCTGCTGCCAACCTCGTAGGCGAGGAGCTGATTGGCGCCACCATCGTCGCTTCCGCCCTCACTGCTCCCCTGAAGCGGATCGCTGAGAACGCAGGTGTCAACGGCGCCGTCGTGGCAGAGCATGTCAAAAACATGCCCTTTAACGAGGGTTACAACGCTGCCACCGGTGAGTACGTCGACATGCTGGCCGCTGGCATCGTCGATCCCGCCAAGGTGACCCGTTCTGGCCTGCAGAATGCCGCCTCGATCGCCGGCATGGTGCTCACCACCGAGTGCATCGTGGCTGACATGCCCGAGAAGAAGGAAGCGGCTCCCGCCGGCGGCGGCGGCATGGGCGGCGACTTCGACTATTGAGTTCAGGCTCCTCGAGCCTGACTCGATGGTCAGCTGGGCCCGGGGGCTTGCCCCCGGGCCTTTTTGATGGTCGCAGCTCCTGCCTGTCAGTGCTAGTGAGGCGAACGCCCCGTGGGGCATGGCCCCGAAGTTGGTGGGGATGCAGCGGCCCGAGGGCTGCTGGTGTGCCTGGGCTAGAACCCCCTCACCCCATGGGCCCCAAGCCCAGATCTTGAACCCGCTCCAGCAAGTCGGATGGCTCTTTCGGTTTGGGGATTTATGCATGGGCAGCGCGACTTCTGCGGCCAACTCCAGCAGGTCCAATCGCCCGAACAAATCTTGGCCCTAGCGGCCTCCCACGGCATTGCGGTTTCCATTCAGGACTTGATGGCCTAGGCCGTGGCGCCCACCGCCGAATGCTGGGTTTGGTCGGGCAAGCCCAGCCAGTGGTGCCGCTAGTGCCTCCATGGGGTTGTCGACGCGCGCTCGGCTTAGCCCTGGGCCCAGGGGACCAGGGCGGTGGGACTGGTGAAGCGGTCTAGGGCGGTCCAGGCCCGGGCCTGGCAGCGGCAACGACCAACCTATGGCTAAACCTAAAGGAGGCCTTGTCTTTGGGCCGAATGGCGCTTTACCGCTAAACTGAGTCATTCGCAAGCGAGCCGTGAAGGTTACCCACCTGGAGCGGGAACACCTGCTTTGCCTTTCCTCCGAGGAGGTGGCCCTATTGGTCGACCTCTGCCATGCGGCGACCTTTTCGGACATGCTCCCCACGGAAAAGGAGACCCAGCGCCGGCTGAAGCGGTTCATGGGCGAGGTTCAAACGTCCCTGCATGACACGGCCCAGCTGCTCTGGAAGGAAAAGCAGCGCCGCTCTAAGCAGCGCCAATCCTGAACGGTGTCCAGGCCAGGCGGCGGAAGCGCTGGGGCTTGAATCAGGGTTTTGTTGAGTTGCAATAATGACCGCATAGCTTGAAAGATGTATTTTCGGGGCTCAATTTAAGACGTTCTCTTGCTTCAGTTGGGAGGCAATGATCGATTTCTGCCTTTGTTTATTGCCTCAATAGTCGCTGGATTGACCTATTGGTTGCCGGTAAAAAGCTGGCAATCTTGATCTCCAAAAAGCGTAAAGTTTGGATGGGGATGGGCGACACTGCAGGGGCCCTGGCGATGGTTGCCTTAGGGGTCGGCTATGGGCGCCAAGCCATGGCCGGGCGGTCAAGGGATGACGGGATATCTCTGGGGATTGGGACCTGGCTGCCCCTGGGAAATTTTTTGGTGATGGGGCGTTGTAAAAGCCCATTTGCATGGCCAATCCGTTGCCCAGATGGCTTGCCCTGGCCCCGTTTGTCTACGGGATAGGGTCACCATGGGATGCCCTTGAACCTGCCATCCATAGGCATGCCTCCCCGATTCGATCGGCTGGAATGGCGGCCCCACGTGGAGGCTAGGGGGCATGCCCCTAAGGATTGGTTGCAGCCCTAGGGAACCTGAAGAACAGAAGGGCCTTTCGATTGCTAAGGGATCGATGCCCCCACAGAATCGATCCCTAGAACAGATTAGTTTTTGACAGCTTCAGCTGCGGTGTTTGAATTGGTTTGGTGGCCATGCAGGTGCTTTTCACAGGCTTGGGCCCCGCCGGCAAACAGGAAGATCGATGCCATTAGGGTTGCGGTGAACAGGCGCTGCATGGCTGAACTTTTGTTATTAGCCCACAGTAAGGGCGCAGGGCCTGCCTGGGGCAGGTCATCGGCGGCTTCGGTCTTGATTTCGTTACCATGCTGGCGCGCTGCTGCTGCCAACTTGCCTCCGATCCCTGCCAAATGCAGCAGCTGCCGCTATTTCGACTCCCGATCCTTGGGTGGTCTTGGCTATTGCCGCCATTGGAGCACCGTGCTCAGCTCCGATTGGTCCCTGCCTAACCTCTGCCCGAGTTGGAGCGCCCATCCGGCCAAGGTAAGGAGCTGATCAGGCCTAGGGCTCCTCGCCATCAACCCATCCAGCTGCTTGGCCCTGGCTCCGCTCCCCTGACAACCGGATTCCAACCAGCCTTCGCCCTGCAGATAGGGGGTCCGGTGCCAAGGCCTGGCCCGTTCAGTTGGCTTTGGCTTGAAACACCAGGGCCACCCCGTTATTGCAGTAGCGCTTGCCAGTGGGCTTAGGGCCGTCATCAAAGACATGGCCCTGGTGCCCGCCACAGCGGCGGCAATGGTATTCGGTGCGAGGAATGATCAGTTTGAAGTCCACTTTCGTGGCGATGCCGCCGGGTAGGGCCTCGTAAAAACTGGGCCAGCCCGTGCCGCTGTCGTATTTGGCCTTGGAGCTGAACAGGGGCAGCTGGCAGCCGGCGCAGCCATAGGTGCCCTGGCGTTTTTCTTTGTTGAGGGGGCTGCTAAAGGGCCGTTCCGTGCCGGCCTGCCGTAGCACCGAGAAGGCTTCCGGCCCCAGCCGCGCACGCCATTGGCTTGGGCTAAGTTGCCAATTGGAGTCCGCAGGCGGTGATGCGGCCCCGGCTGGTTTGGCCCCGATCCAGGGCACTAGGGCCGAACCCAGCAGTCCAAATAGGCCACGCCGCTTCATGGCCAACCTAATTGAGCCAGCCGGCACTCAACACCACGGCCAACCCCAGGAAGAGGGACAGCAGGGTCCAGGTGATGCGGTTGAGGGTGTCTTCGGCGCTGCGGGCGCTGCTGAACATGGAGCTGCCACTGCTGGCCAGGCCACCCATGCCGTCGCCCTTGGGGCTGTGCAGCAACACCGAGACCACCAGCAGGAGGCCGCTGGCGATCCAGACCCAGGAAAGAATGTTCTGAAGCATTTACCCAGCCTAGGTCTTGGCGGTGGAGGACGCCGGCGCCCTGGGAGCACTCGCTGAATCAGGCGCCCAGGCTGAGGGGCTGGCGGGTTTCGCTAACGACCAGCGGAACCGGCACCACGAGGGATTGGCCCGTCATCAGGGTGGGCTGGGGTAGGCCCAGGATCGCCAGCAGGGTTGGGGCGATATCGGCCAGACCACCGCCCTCGCGCAATTGCACGTTGGTGCCATGGCCGGGCAGTTTGCGTTGTTCGCCTTCCACCAGGATCACGGGCACCGGATTGGTGGTGTGGGCGGTCCAGGGCCTGCCATCGGGACCCTCCATCACCTCGGCATTGCCATGATCGGCCGTGATCAGGAGGGTGCCGCCCATGCGATTGGTGGCTTCCATCAGGCGGCCGACGCAGTGGTCCACGGTGGCGATGGCCTGGGTGGTCGCCTCCATTTGGCCCGTGTGGCCCACCATGTCCGGATTGGCGTAATTGATCACCACCAGGGAGTAGATGCCCTTACGGATCGCCGCAATACAGCTTTCGGTGAGCTGGTCGGCGGACATGGCCGGCGACTGGTCGTAGGTGGCGACCCGGGGGGAGGGCACCAGATGGCGGTCTTCGCCGGGGAACGGTTTTTCGATGCCACCATTGAGGAAGTAGGTGACGTGGGGGTATTTCTCCGTTTCGGCGGTGCGGAACTGGCGCAGGCCGTGGTTCGACACCACCTCCCCCAGCAGGCCATCGAGGGATTCCGGGGGAAACGCCACTTCAACGGGCAGGCCGCGCTCGTATTGGGTGAAGGTCACCACATGCAGGGGGCTGATCTGGTCCCGCTCGAAGGGCTCGAACTCGGGCATCACCATGGCCCGGATCAGCTGTCGCACCCGGTCGGGGCGGAAGTTGAAACAGATCACGCCGTCATCGGGCTTGAGGTGGCCAGGCCCCAGCCGGGTGGGTTCGATGAATTCATCGGTAATGCCTTCAGCGTAGGAGGCCTCAACCACCTGCAGGGCCGTCAGTCCACTGGCGCCGTCGTCTTGGCTCAGCAGCCGATAGGCCTTTTCGGTCCGCTCCCAGCGGTTGTCCCGGTCCATGGCCCAATAGCGGCCGCAGATGGTGCTGAGTCGGCCGACGCCGGCTGCGGCGATCTGGGCCTCCAGGCTGGCAATGAAGCCCGGAGCGCTCTGGGTTGGGGTGTCGCGTCCGTCGGTCGTGACATGGATGCAGACATCCTGGAGGCCCCGTTCCGCTGCCCACGTCAACAGTCCACCCACGTGGCTGACATGGCTGTGCACGCCCCCGTTGGAACAGAGGCCGATCAGGTGCAGGGTGTGGCCATTGGCGAGCAATTCGTCGGCTAAATCGTTGAGGGAAGCATTGCGGGCGATGCTGCCGTCGCGCACGGCCTGGCCAATGCGCACCAACTCCTGGCGGATGATCCGGCCGGAGCCAATCGTCAGGTGCCCCACCTCGGAATTGCCCATCTGTTGGTCGGGCAGGCCCACCTCGGCGCCACTGGCTTGGATCAGGGTGTGGGGATAGGCATGCCACAGGGCATCCATCACCGGAGTCTCGGCGTTGCGGATGGCGTTGTGCTCCAGGGCTGGGCTATAGCCCCATCCGTCCAGGATGGCGAGCACAACCGGGGCCACGGACGCTTTGGCGCCGATTGCTTGGCCGGGTGGAACAGCACCGGGCTGGGGGGGCGGAACAGAAACAGGGAATTCAGCCATGCTGTGCTCAAGGCCTGGGTTGCGATCGGAGGAAGGAGCTGCTTTCACCCGGAATAGCCCTTTCCCTCAACAACTTCAACCAATTACAAACTTACTGCCTGATGGCCATGGGCCCAACTGGGGCCCTGGGTGGGTCAGCTTTTGGCCATCAAGCCCCCCTTGGCCTTGGCGTTCAGTCCCCTGGCTTTGGGGGGCTGAAACGTCCCGGGCTCCCCGCCTGGGGGGCCTCGGCTCTGCCAGGCTTGGCCCAGTGCTGATCCCGTCCCAGGGATCCCCTTGCCCCGTGATGTCGCCTTCTCCTCAGCAGGGTTTCGCGGGGCAATCGGAGCCCTTGCCCCCCGGCCGCGGCCCGGCCGCCGTGGGGAGGGTGGAAATCCTGTCGCCCCTGGAGCTCTCCCGCACCCTGAGCCGGTTAGCCTCCCAGGTGTTGGAGAGCGTTGCCGATAGCCGGGAGCTGGTGCTGCTGGGCATTCCCACCCGGGGGGTGGCCCTGGCCCAGGTGCTCGCCAACCAGATCGGCACCATCGCCGGCCATGCCGTGGACCAGGGCAGCCTGGATCCCACCTTCCACCGCGACGACCTGGGGCGTGTTGGCACCCGCCTGGGAATCCCCACGGAATTGCCGGCCGATTTGGAAGACCGCAGTGTGGTGTTGGTGGATGACGTGATCTTTACGGGTCGCACCGTGCGGGCGGCCCTCGAAGCCCTCCAGGCCTGGGGTCGGCCCCGCCGGGTCAGCCTGCTGGTAATGGTGGACCGGGGCCACCGGGAATTGCCGATTCAACCCGATTTTTGTGGCCGGGTGGTGCCGACAAGCCGTCAGGAAACCATTGCCCTCTGCCTGCAGGCCACCGATGGCGAGGAGGGGGTTTACCTGCTCAAGGGATCGGACGGGCCCGCTTGAGTCCAGGGGATCGGCCTGGGGCGGCTTCAGCTGGCGGGCTCGAGTTCGTCGCTACGGAAGTGGGCCTTGAAGCGGCCAAAGGCCACGATCACCGGCAGGGTTGGGCTGATCGGCCGGCCCTTCCAGTCGCCAAGAACCTCCTTGACTTCGCCCGTTTGGCCCTGCAGATCAAAGGCCTGGCCGCGGTGTTCAGGGTGGTGGAACACAACCACACTGGTGCTGACCTTGACCTGATCTCCCGCTTGCATGAAGGCGCAACACTGATCTAAGAACCATCCTGCCATGGGCCCTCAGCGGCGACAGGCGCTCTCCGGACCCGTTTCCACCACCTTGCCGCCCAGTTCCTTGCAGGCCCGCTCGAAGGCCTGGCCGTCGTCCATGCCGGCGGCAATTTTGCTCGACACCAGGGCGTCCAGCTCGGGTAAGGGAACGTTTGAGGGGTTGGTATCGCCGTGGCCTTCGTGCTGCTTGTCCTCCTGGCGGCGCAGGCCGGCGATGCCTGTCTGCACCTGCTGGCGTAGCTCCTTGGTTTGGACTTTCCACCAGGGGTGATCGATGCGATTGAGGGCATCAAGGGCCTCCCACCAGCGCTGCTGCTTGATCAGGTGTTGGCCCCGGTCCCGCAGCATCCGGTTGCGGGTCCAGCTGTCCCGCAGGTTGTCGCCCAGGGCCGCACCATCGCTGCGGTGATCAGCGTTGATCGCCGCCAGCAGCACCAGGGCCGCCTGCAGGTCCCCCTGTTGGAACAGGCCCAGGGCCCGGCTTTCCAGCTGCCGTTGCCACTGGACCAGTTGCTGCTCGTCAGGCGCCTGGCTAGCGCCCGAATTGACGAGTTGGAGCTGCAATTTCATCGCCGCTGACCATTGGCCCTGGTCCCAGAGCTGGGCGGCCTTGCGGCGGCGGCAGAGCCCCTGCTCCTGGGGGGCGCTCCCGCCCAGCCAGCGCAGGGCGGCCAGTTGGTCGGCATAGCGGATGCAGGCATCGAGACGACCGGCGCCGGCGGCCTCCTGGAGCTTTAAGGGAAGTTGCTGCTCCCACCAGTGCACCCCTCCCACGGCGGCTGCCACCAGTCCAAGGGTGAGACCCAGCCAGAAACGGGGGAGCCTGTGGTGGCGGAGGGCCAAGGCGGTGAGCATGCGCCCCCCCGTTCTATGGATTGCTGCTGCCAGCCACCCGTCGTTGGGGGCAGCCCGGCCGGCGTCCACCGGCGGAGGGGGCGGCCTTAGCGCACGCGCCCAAGCCGGCGTTGGGCCAGGGGCAGGCCCGTCAACAGGTCGTCGCCCTCCAGCCGCAGGGCGCCAGTGCCGTCAATTGAGAAGCGCAGTTTGAGCCGGTCCACCCCCGCCTGGCCTGGGGGGTTGAGCGGCACGGGCGCCGGCGGCTCGGGCCAGGGATCCACGGGGGCCTCGCCGGCTGGCCGGCGGCGTAGCCGCGGGAGTCCCGCCTCGAACACCACCTCACTGCGTTGGTCTGGTCTGGGTTCGCCCAGCACCAGTTCCAGGGCCCGTTGGCCGTCCTGGCTACAGGCCAGCACCAGCTCCAGGGGGCGCTCACTCGGCCAGCCCTGGCCGGCGCTGAACAGGGGGTGCCAGCGATGCTCGCGGCTGCGCCGATCCCAGCAGCGCAAGCTCAGGCCATGGCTGAGCAGGTCCCGGATCGTTACCCCCGGGGTCAGGCCCAGGGCCCCCAGGGCCACCGCCTCGATCGGCCGTTGATCGCGCAGGGGCACGCCGGCGCAGCGGCTCTGCAGCCAACGCCGCACGCTGGGCAGCTGGCTGGTTCCCCCCACCGGCAGGACCGCATCCACGTCCTTGAGGCTGACGCCCTGGGCCCGGGCCGAGGCCAGGACCGTTTCGAGTAAGTCGTCCAGCAGCTGCTCGAGTCCTTTTTCCTGCAGGAGGCGATCGAGCTGGGGCCGTCCCAGGCGCAGCTCCTGGGTGGGGCCGGGCCCCGGGCGCCAGAGCCCCAGGGCCTGCTCCTGGCTACTGAGGCTGCATTTCATCCGCTCCACCACCTCCAGCAGGCCCGGATCGTGGCCTTGGCCGGGACAGAGGGCTTCGGCAATCCAGTGGTCGATGTCGCGGCCGCCCAGGGCCAGCCCCGCCTTACCGAGCACCCGGGCCAGGCGCAGGGCCTGGCGGCTCTGGTCCAGGTCGCGGCCGGCGAAGCGCAGCAGCTGGGCAATCGGCGCCGGCCGCCCTTCGCCCCCCTCGAGCGCCACGAGGGACAGGTCCATGGTGCCGCCACCCAAGTCCACCACCAGCACCCGGCTGCCCGGCGGCAATCCGGCGCCGATGGCGGCCGCCGTGGGTTCGTCCACCAGGGCCACCTCGGCCACCGCCAGGGCCTCGCTGGCCGCCGCCAGCCAGCGCCGGTAGTCCCGGTAGCCATCGATCGGGGCGGTGAGCACCAGCCGATCGGGTTCGATGTCAGCGGGCAGCTGGCGCCAGATCCGTTGCAGCAGCATGCTGCCCGCCTGCTCCGGGCTCAAGATGCTGGCGGGCTGGGCCCGGGCACCCGGGCCCGTTTCGACCCCCGCCCCGTTCCCCTGGTCGGAGCCCGTTTCGCCCGGGTCAACCTGGCGCTGGCCGCCGATGGCCCGTTTGAAATCGCGGTGCAGGGCCGCTCCGCCCCGGTGGAGCAGGCCGGCCTCCAGCACCTGGCGGCCGATCAGGGGCTGGCCCGCTTCCGCATCGGCCAGCCAGATCACACTGGGCACCACGGGCGGCTCGCCCAGGGCGAAGGGCTCGATCGATAGCAGGCGCGGCGGCTGGCCGGCCCCCTGGAAGGCCACCACCGTGCTGCTGCTTCCCAGGTCGATGGCGAGGGTGCCGGCCATGGGGTGCCTGGATCGGGGGAGCGCGCCGTTGGATTGTGGCGCAGCCGGCTGGGGAGGCTGGGGGGCCTTGACTTAAGGTGCCCACACTGGCTGGCTTTGCATGTTCATCGGTGTCGATGTGAGTCCAAAGGAATTGGCCCAGCGGGCCGAGAGCCTGATTCGCCACTCCAGCAACCGCTACCTGACCACGGTGCGCATTGCCTTCCGTGCCAAGCAACGCCGCTTCGATGATTTCGATGGCCTGCTTGAAGACTCAATGATCAAGCCCGTGCAGCGGGCCATCGTTGAACTGAGTGACGAACAGGACCAGCCCGACTTGCTGGCCGGCTGAGGCCCGGCCCAGGCCCTTCGATCTGGTGGCGTTCCACCCCATCTTCCCATCGCTAGCGACTGGGTTTGGGCGCGAGCCCTTACCGACTTCGTTTTGCTGGGCAGGCTGGTGCTTGGAGGCGGGGGAGGTTGGTTGGCCGTGATCAATTTGGAAGGGCAGGGTTGGCGGTTGGCCTGGCGGGACGATCCCCAGAGCCTGGAGCGCCAGCCCTTTTCGGTGTTGATCGGCGGCCAGGGCTGGGCAGCGGAGCTCACGGCGGCCGAGGCTGGGGCCCTGGCCGCGGCGGTGGTCGACCTGGTCTGCGAGCACCAGGCCCTGGTCGACCAGCTGCTGGCCGAGGAGGCAATCAGCCTGGAGCTGGAGCGGGGTCCGTGGTGGCTGGCCCTGGAGGGGGATCGCCTCCAATGGAGCCTCAAGGGCATCTTGAGCCCCGAAGCGGGCCAGCGGTCCCTCGAGGTCTCCTGGTCGGTGGAGGCCAGTCCGGCCCTCTGGCAGGCCCTGCAACAGCTGGGCGGCCAACCTTGAGACTGGTCCAACGCCCCGGCGCCGATCAGCACTGCTGATGGCCCTGGCTTTGCCGAAATTTCCAACCGCCCTTCCCCGCTTTTGGCCCCGTTTTCCCCAGGACCCCCGGCCCGAGTCCTACGGGGCCCAAGAGTCTGGGGAAATCCCTTGGCCAGCCGGCCCAGCCTTGACAGGGCTGCTGGCCGTGGTCCGGGAGGCCCCGAGCCATGGGGACCAGGGCTAGGGGCCTGATCGGCTGGGTTGTCTCGGGCTGAGAGGCCTGAGCCTGCCCGGTTCCCAGGCGATTTGACGGGGTGCCATTCCTGTGGGGAAGTGGGTCCCTGACCCGGACTTTGGATGGATCCGATGGCCATGGTGAGTCTGCAGGCCGATGTGCCCGAGCCCCTGTTGCAGTCGATGCGGGGCTTTATCGAGGCCCACCCCAATTGGGACCAGTACCGACTCTTCCAGGCGGCCTTGGCCGGCTTCCTGGTGCAGAACGGGCTGGAGAGCCGGGAGGTGACCCGCTGCTACCTGGCCAACCTGTTTCCCCAAAAAGGGGGCTTTGCCCCCAGGTTGGTGACCGGTTCAGGCGCCGGTGATGGGGCCGACGGCTCGGCGCCGGCCTGAGGGCCTTTAAGCCGGCTTGAGCAGGGTCAGGAGCTTTTGGGCACTGGCTTCACTCACGGGCAGGATCGATAGCCGGTTGCCCTGGCGGACCACCGGTAACTCTTCGGCGCTGAATTCTTGGCGAAGTTCGTCCAGGCTGAGCAGGGCATCAAAGCGTTCGAGAAAACCCAGGCGCACGCAATCCCAGCGGGGTGCCTCCGGTTTCGAGGCCCCATCGAAATACTTGGAGGCTGGATCGAATTGGCTTGGGTCCACCAGACCCGTTTCCACCACCTGCATCAGGCCAATGATGCCGGGGGGCTTGGCATTGGAGTGATAGAAGAAAGCCCGATCGCCGATCGCCATGGTGCGCATGTAGTTGCGGGCCTGATAATTGCGAATGCCATCCCAGAGGGTCGTGCCCTCGCGCTCAAGATGGTCGATCCCGTAGACATCGGGCTCGCTTTTCATTAGCCAGTGGGCCATCGCCTTGGGCATTGCGTTGGGCCGGAGAGTAGCCCGCTGGGGGAGCCCCGGGGGCAGAACCCTTCAGGCCGGGACTGGAGAGCCTGGACCCTGGGTGGGGGCTCCGGCGGCCAGGGCCCGCACCAGCTGGCGGAAGTGGTCGCCCCGGGCTTCGAAATCGCTGTATTGATCGAAGCTCGCACAGGCTGGCGAGAGCAACACCGCCTGGCAGCCCTGGCCGTTAGGCGCCAGGCTCAGCCCAGCGGCCAGCTCACTGGCCAGGGCCACGGCCTCCTCCAGGTCCGCCACAACGGCAAGCCTGCCCCCGTAGCCGCCCTCCTGCAGGAGCCCTTGAAAAAAGGGTCCGGCGGCGCCAAAAAGCACCACGGCCGCCGCTTGGCGCTTTAGCTGGCTGATCCAGCCGCTGGCATCACCCTGTTTGGCCTGGCCGCCGGCGAGCACCACCAGGGGGCCTGACAGGGCCTGCAGGGCGACTTCGGCCGCGTCGTAATTGGTGGCCTTGCTGTCGTTGTAGTAGGCAATGCCCTGGTGGGCGCCGAGTCGCTCCAGGCGATGGGGCACGCCGGGGAAGCGGCGGAAGGCCGCCTCCATCGTGGTGCCCGAGAGGCCCAGCTCCAGGCCAACGGCCGCTGCGAGCAGCAGGTTTTGGCGGTTGTGGGTTCCGGGCATGGCCAGGGCCCGGGCATCGAGCAGGGGGCCGGCGGCGGAGGTCACCTGGTCGCCTTCGATCCAGAGCAGGGGATCAAGGCCCTGGGGCAGGCCATGGCGATCGCCGGCCGTGACCCAGTGGGCCCGCTCCCAACTGGGGGCCTGGGAGCGCAGGTCCGGGTCATCGGCATTGAGGATTTGGCGGGCACTGCGCGCCAGCAGGCTGCGTTTGATGGCGCGGTAGTTGGCGAGGGTGCCGTGGCGCTCCAGGTGGTCCGGGGTGAGGGTGGTCCAGAGGCCGATGCGGGGCGCCACCAGGGGGCAGGCTTCAATTTGGTAGCTGCTCAGTTCCACCACCAGCCAATCGGGGAGCGCCTGGCCCCCGGCCAGGCGCTCTAGGGCCAGCTCCGCCGCCGAGGTACCCACGTTGCCGCCCATGGGGGCATCGAGGCCGGCGCAGCCCAGCAGGTGGGTGACCAGGTGGGTCACCGTGGTTTTGCCGTTGGTGCCCGTGATGCCGATCCAGGGGGTGGCTGGCAGGGCCTCCCAGGCGGCCGCCAGTTCGCCTGCCACGGCCACGCCCTGCTGACGCAGCTGGGTCAGGATGGGGTGGTCCCAGCGGATCCCCGGGCTAACAATCACGCGCCCTAAGGGCTTGGCCCAGGCCTGGAACGGGATCCCTTCTAGGGCGATGCCCAGGTGCACCTCAATGCCTTCGGCCTCGAGCTGGCGGGCCCGTTGGCGCATGGATTCGGAGCTGCTGCTTTCGAACACCACCACCCCATGGCCGAGGTGATGCAGCAATCGGGCGGCGCCCAATCCGGAGCGGCCTAGCCCTAGGACAACGGTGCAGGGTTGCCTGGGCTCGGCCATCTCTGGGCGAATCAATAAAACAGTTGAATGAAAAAGAGTGGGCGATACTGGAATTGAACCAGTGACTCCTACCGTGTCAAGGTAGTGCTCTACCTCTGAGCTAATCGCCCGGCCTCACTCGAAATTCAAAACCCCATCCCCTGGAGAAAACCAGCGGCGTGGGCCTGAAGCAGCGAATGTCGAAGCAACTTAGCAGCCAGCTCAGGCGCGAGCCCCTGGGCCGCCCCTAGCGGCGCTGGAGCACCAGCCGCCAGCGGTCCCGCTTGGTGAGCTGCACCTCCACCAGTTCAAGCTCGCCGCGCCCCTCGAGCCGCACCCGATCGCCCAGGGCCAGCTCCTTGCTGGGGCTACTCACCGGCTGCCAGTTGATTCGCACCGCCCCTGATCGGACAAGTTCGGCCATGCGATTGCGGGAGAGGCCAAAGCCAGCTGAGGCCACCGCATCGAGGCGCAGGGAGGCCTCCACCGTGGTCAGTTGGCGGGGCAGGCGCTGGGCCGGGATTTGCAGCTGGTCCAGGGGTAGGGCCTCCAGGCGCACCTCCACGCTGCGCACCAGGGCCAGGCCCTGGTCGAGGGCCCCGGCAAGCTCTGGGGTCACCACCAGCTGGGCACCCCGATCCCCCTGGGTCCAGATGTCGCCCAGGGCCCCCGGGGGAGCCCCCCGGGCGATCAGGGCCTGGCGCATGTCCCGCGCTTCGGCCGGATCGAAGAGAAAATTGCCGGCGATGGCCAGGCCCATTAGGGGCGCCGCGGAGCTTCCGCTCTCCCCAGGGGAGCTGGCGGCTTCGAGCTCCCGGCGCCTGAGGCAGAGCCGGCGCCGTTCCGCCTGGGGCCAGCCGCCGGCGCTCTCCAAGGCCAGCTCGGCCAGGGGGCCGAGGCGCGTCTCGGCCTCTTCAAGCACTTCGGCCGCCAGGAAGTCACTCCAGACAGGCTCCCAGGTGCGCAGGGCCTGGTCAGCCAGGTCGATCAGGCCGGCCATCTCCTGGGGGTGGCGACTGGCCTGGAGCAGGGGGTCCCTGGGCAGCATCATGGGGTGGCAGGGGCGAACCAATCCTGGCGGAGCCCTGCCTCAAGGCCGCGCCGGCTAGGCCATTGGCCTAACCCAGTTGCCCCGCTCCGCAGCCAAGCTTCGCCACCAAGCTTTGCCACCGAGTCTGGCCACGCAGTCTTACCTCCGAGTCTTGCCGTGCTGGGACGCCTAGGGCCTGATCAGTCCTCGGACAGGCGCACCAGGGCCCGGGCGCCGGCCTGTTGCAGCACCCGCCAGGGCAGCTCCACGCCGTTACGGGTTTCCAATAGCAGCAGCCAGTTGCCCTCCTGCAGGCGATTGCGCAGGATCCGCACCTGGTCGTCCTCTTCCGAAGGCACGCTGGCGGCGGCGGCAAAACTGCCCATCCAGCCGGAGCCCAGGCCCAGCAGGCCGCCGATCAGGGGTTCGCCCAGGGGGCCGGCGAAGGCGAAGGTTTGCAGGTCGGTGATGAAGGTGAACATCACCCCGGCGAAAAAGCCAAAGGGGATCAGCCAGAGGGCCATCGATTTCTGGCGCCGCTTTCGGGCCTGGGATGGATTAAGCCGGTCCACCTGCTCCACCGCCAGCTCGCCCGGCCCAATCGCCACCAGGCTGAGGGGCGGCGGGCTCAGCTCCGCCAGCTGGCTGCGCAGCGCCTGGAGCTGGTCATGGGCGGCCAGGACCGCCACCACGCAGTTCGCCACGGATCAGCGCCGATGAAGAACTCCGATTCTCCCCTGCCGGCCTAGGTCGGTTTGGCTCCGCCCCCGGGGCCCCTACGGCGCCTCTCTACACTTGCCCCCGGCAGCTCCCCACCGGCCGGGTCATGACAAAGGTTTTGGTTTCCGATCCCATCGATCAAACGGGGATCGACATCCTCTCCCAGGTGGCCCAGGTGGATGTGCGCACCGGCCTGCCACCGGAAGAGCTCAAGGCGATCATCGGCGACTACGACGCCCTGATGATCCGCTCCGGCACCCAGGTGACCGCGGACATCATTGAGGCCGCCACCAAGCTGCGCATCATTGGCCGCGCCGGCGTCGGTGTCGACAACGTGGATGTGCCGGCTGCCACCAAGCGGGGCGTGATTGTGGTCAATTCGCCCGAGGGCAACACGATCGCGGCGGCCGAGCACGCCCTGGCCCTGATGCTGTCGCTGTCGCGCCACGTGCCCCATGCCCACGCCAGCACCATGGCCGGCGGCTGGGATCGCAAAACCTATGTGGGCAACGAGCTCTATAAGAAAAAGCTGGGCGTGGTAGGCCTGGGCAAGATCGGCTCCCACGTCGCCCGGGTCGCCAAGGCCATGGGCATGGAGGTGGTGGCCTACGACCCGTTCATTTCGGCCGAACGGGCCCAACAACTGCAGGTGCGCCTGCTGGCCCTGCCGGCCCTCTTTGCCGAGGCCGACTACGTGAGCCTGCACCTGCCCCGCACTCCCGAGACCGAGAACCTGGTCAACGCCGAGTTGCTGGCGACGATGAAGCCCACGGCCCGCATCGTCAATTGCGCCCGCGGCGGCATCGTTGATGAGGCAGCCCTGGCCGAGGCCGTGCAAAACGGCGTGATCGGCGGCGCGGCCCTGGACGTGTACGCCAAGGAGCCCCTGGCGGCCGATTCCCCCCTGCGCGGCGTGGCCCAGCGCCTGATCCTTACCCCCCACCTGGGTGCATCCACCGAAGAGGCCCAGGAGAACGTGGCCGTGGACGTGGCTGAGCAGATCCGCGATGTGCTCCTGGGCCTGCCCGCCCGCAGCGCCGTGAACATCCCCGGGCTGACCCCTGAAGTGATGGAGCAGCTCAAGCCCCATCTGCAATTGGCCGAAACCCTGGGCCTGTTGCTCAGCCAGCTGGCCGGCGGCGATGTGGAACAGCTGGAGGTGCGCCTCCAGGGCGAATTCGCCAGCCATCCCTCCCAGCCCCTGGTGGTGGCGGCCCTCAAGGGCCTGCTCTCTGCTGCCCTGGGCGACAGCATCAACTACGTGAACGCCACCTTGGAGGCCAAGGCCCGCGGCATCCATGTGGTGGAGGTCAAAGATGACGCCAGCCGCGACTTTGCCGGCGGCTCCCTGCAGCTCTCCTCGAAGGGCTCCAAGGGCGACCACAGCGTGGCTGGGGCGGTGTTTGCCGACGGCGACCTGCGCATCACCACCATCGATGAGTTTCCGGTGAATGTGACCCCGAGCCGGCACATGCTGTTCACCCGTCACCGGGACATGCCCGGCATCATCGGCAACCTGGGCACGGTGCTGGGCGAGCACAACGTCAACATTGCTTCGATGCAGGTGGGTCGCCGCATCGTGCGGGGCGATGCCGTGATGGTGCTCAGCCTTGATGACCCGATCCCCGCCAGCCTGCTGGCCACGATCCACGCGATTAATGGGATCCAGGAATCCCATCCGGTGACCCTTTGAGCGCGGGCCCGGCTCCAGGGCCAGGCCCCGGGCCAGCCTGGTGGCGCCTTGAGCTCCTAGCCCTGCCGGAGCTGGAGGAATCCCTGCTTTGGAAACTCCAGGCCCTGGGGATCCACCGGGTGGCCCTTGAGCACACCCCCCGGTCCCCGGACCAGCGCCAGCTGTTGGCCTGGTTGCCGGCGGTGGACTGGCCCGGGCCCGAGCGGCAGCAGCTGGAGGTCGCCCTGGCCGCCTTGTGCGAGCCCTTTGGCCTCAGCCTGCCGCCGATCCGCTGGCAGCAGCAGGGTGATGAGGACTGGAGCCTGAGCTGGAAGCAGCATTGGCAGGCCGATCCGGTCGGGACCAGGCTGCTGGTGTTGCCGGCCTGGCTTGAGTGTCCGGTGGACTTCGCCGATCGGCTGGCGATCCGCATTGATCCTGGCGATGCCTTCGGCACCGGCAGCCACCCGACCACCCGCCTCTGCCTGGAGGGCCTGGAGCGTTGGGCCGATGGGTCAGGGGCAGACCTGACCAGGCCCGTGCGGGTGGCCGACCTGGGGTGCGGTAGCGGCATCTTGGCCCTCGCAGCCCTGAAGCTCCTCGGGGCCAGCGATGGGCCAACAGGCGCTGCCATCCCAGGCCAGGCCTGCCAGGTGTTTGCCGTGGACAGCGACCCGTTGGCCGTGCGCGCGACCGGGGCCAATGCCGCCTGCAATGGCGTGGCTGTTCCTGGGGCGCTCCCGGCCTCCGGGGCCCCAGCCCCAGCCCCATCCCCATCCCTAGATCCACCCCAGGCCCCGCTCGGCTGCCTGCAGGTGGCCCAGGGGTCGGTGGAGGGGCTTGCCGAGCTGCTGGCGGGGGAACCGGCCGACCTGCTGCTCTGCAACATTTTGGCGCCGGTGATCGAGGCCCTGGCACCGGCCTTTGCCACGGTGCTCGCCCCGGGCGGGGTGGGCCTGCTCAGCGGCCTGCTGGTGAGCCAGGTGCCGGGGCTGACCCGGGCCCTGGCGGCGGCGGGCTGGCGGGCTGAGCTGGTGGCCCAGCAGAGCCAATGGGGCCTGCTGGAAATCCGTTCGGCCCGGTCTGTTCCATAAGGCAGGCTGATCGGAGCCCTGCCTTTGATTGGGCTTCCCGGAAATGGCGGCCCGGATCCGCGGGAACAGCCTCTGGAGGATGTAGGAAGGGGCGGTCCTACAGGCCCGGATCCTCCAGGAGCCTGTGAGCCCCAATTCTTTCCATGGCTTCCTACAAGGTCACCCTCGTCAATGAAGGCGAGGGCCTCAACAAGACCATTGAAGTTCCCGACGACCAGTACATCCTTGACGCCGCTGAGGAGCAGGGCATCGACCTGCCCTACTCCTGCCGCGCTGGCGCCTGCAGCACCTGCGCTGGCAAGCTCACCTCCGGCACCGTCGACCAGTCGGACCAGAGCTTCCTCGACGACGACCAGATCGAAGCCGGTTTCGTGCTGACCTGCGTGGCCTATCCCACCTCCGATTGCACGATCAAGACCCATTCCGAAGAAGAGCTCTATTGAGCCGCCGCTTGGCCCCTCGGCCTTGATCGGTTCCGTTCCTCTGCCACCCTGCGGGGTGGCTTTTTTGTTCCTGCCCCCCTGCGCCGCCCGCCGTGTCCGTGGCTCCTGTCGGCCCACCGACCCCCCTCGGGGAGAAGCTGCCCCTGCTGGAGCAGTTGCCTGAGCTCGGCAGTGAGCATTCCAGCCTGGGCGGCCAGTACAGCTATCGGGTGCTGGGGCCCTGCTGCCGGCTCTTTGACCGCAATGAGCTGCCCTGGCCCTGCTGCCGCCTGGCCTGGCGCAGCAAGGAGCCCAGCTGGCGGCGCGTCGGGCGCCGTTTCGTGGCCGACCTGGCCTCACGCCGCTGCCCCTCCTACGCGGTGGAGTTGCTCCAGCCGGGCTCCCGGCCCACCCGCACGGTGCTGACCCTGTTCGCCCAGCGCCTCAGCCCCGTCCTGCAGGAATGGTGGTACAGCAAGCAGCCCGCCTCCCTTGATCCGGCCAACAGCCAGCCGCCGGCGCCCCAACCGGCGCCCTTGGTGTCGCCGCTGCCAGAGCCCTAGGTGGGGGCCCTAGGGCGTTAAGTCCTTTCCCTAAGCCAGAGATGGGCCCCTAGGGCCAGGGGTGGCCTTGAAGGGCCTGGCCCACAAAAAAGCCGCGGTGGGGGCCGCGGCTGAAGAGGGGGTTTGGGCCCAAGCGCCAAAACCGGGGGCCAGGGCTTGGCCGATCCGGTTTCAGGGGCTGGAGCCCTAACCAGGCGGCCAGCGCTAGGGGCCAGGCCAGATCAGAAGTAGATCTTGCCGCCGCCCCACTGCACGCCCTGCACGTTGGGGGCCACCAGGATGTAGCCGGCGATCAGGCGTAGGTCGTTGTCGTCGAGGTCGCGCATTTTGACGAACACGTCGCTGCTGCGCAGGCTCGGGTGCAGGTCGGAGATGCTGTACTCGCCGTCATAGGAGGTTGGGTCCTTCATGTAGTCGACGAGGGAGTCCACCGAATTGCGGGGAGGGGTGGCCAGGGCCAAGGTTTCGGGGTCGAGGCCCACGTTCTGGTTGGTCTTGGTGATCCCACCGGCGTGGCAGGTGCCGCAGCTGTCGTTGAACAACTTGCGACCTGATTTCACGTCCTGTTCACTGAAGGTCACGGTGGTCCCAGCGGGATCCGCGGGCACCGTGAGTTGATCGGTGGTCCACTGGGCTGCGCTGGCAGGGCCGGCGAAGCTCACCAGCAGCACCAGGGGCACAACCAGCAGGGTTCGCGCCAGGAATCGCAGCGCAGAGGAGAAGAAAGAGGCCATCGAAAAAGCCAGCAACAAGGCGGGGATGAACCGCAGCAAAGCCCTTGTATCACGGGGAATGGGCCCCCCGGGGCGGAATCACGAACTGTTGCAGCGGCGCTCAGGCGCCGCCCACCTCCAGGGTGAGGAAATCCTTGGCCATCACGGTGGCTGGAAAGATCGCGCGCGCTTCGGCGAGCAGGTCGTCGGGGGTGAGGGGATTGCCTGCCACGTAGCGGGGGCTGAGGTGGGTGAGGGCCAGCTGCTTCACCCCGGCCTCGGCGGCGGTCTGGGCCGCCATGGTGCTGGTGGAGTGCTGGCGCTGGTAGGCCATCTCCGCCTCGCCATGGGCAAAGGTGGATTCGTGGATCAGGAGGTCGGCCCCTTGGGCCAGCTCCACGGCGGCCTCGCAAAACACCGTGTCGGTGCAGTACACCAAGCTCTTGCCGGGCTGTTCCGGGCCGCAGAGGGCTTCGCCGCGGAGTATCCGGCCGTCGTCCAGGGTCACGGTGTGCCCCGCCTTGAGGTCGGCGTAGATCGGGCCAGGCGGGATGCCCAGGGCCTTGGCTTGCTCCACATCGAACCGGCCCGGCTTGGGTTTCTGGTCGACCCGATAGGCGTAGGCCGGCACCCGGTGGGTCAGGGGCGCACAGCGCACGGTCAGGTCGCCGTCGTCGAGCAGCAGGCTGCCACTGCTGGCGGCGGTGCGCACCCGGTGGCTACGCAGGGGGTAGCTGATCCGGGTGGAGGTGGTGCGCATCACCCCCTCGAGGTAATCGCGCAGGGGATCGGGGCCGTAGAGGTCGATGCCTGAGCTGGTGCCCGCCAGGCCCAGGGTGGCCAGCAGGCCTGGCAACCCATACACATGGTCGCCGTGCATGTGGGTGACGAAGATCCGCCGCAGCTGGGAGATGCGCAGCTCGCTGCGCAGGAACTGGTGCTGGGTGGCCTCGCCGCAGTCGAATAGCCAGAGCTCGGCCCGCTGGGGCAGCCTGAGGGCCACGGCCGAGACATTGCGGGAGCGGGTGGGGACGCCCGAACTCGTGCCTAAAAAGGTGACCTGCACGGCTGGAGTGTCTCCCCGGTGCCGCACCGGTTGATCAGGAACCGCATGCTGCCACGTCGAACCAAGCCCCTGGGCTTGGGCCGGGCGGCGGCCTGGGGGGTGCCGGTCCGCCCGGCGGCTAGCTGGCGCCCTGGCCAGGGCGCGGCCACAATCCGATTCTGACGCGGTTGTCTGGCCGCGTGCCCTTTGCCGCGCCTGGGAGCCTGAGCCGATGGTCCCGATCCCGCCATTCCAGCGCCGCTGCCTGGGAGCCTGCGTGCTCCTGGGGGGGCTGCTGGTGGGCCTGCCCCGGGCCTGGTCGGCCCTGGATCCCGCGCCCAGCCGGATCGACCGGGGTGTCCTGGGTGGGCCCCAGGTGCGGGTGTTGCTGCGGGAAGCCCAGGTGCTCTCGTTGCGGGCCCCGGCTGGCGGCCGCCTGCGCCTGCGCGATGGTGCCGGTCAGGTGTTGATGGAGCTCGGGCCAGACCAGCCCCTGCGCCTGCAGCTGGACGGTGCCCAGGTGCTGGCGCAGGCCGAGGCCGGGGATGGGGAGGCGGCCCCAGGACCCGGAGCCCCACTGGCCGGTATCCCAGGGACGTCAGGCCCCAGCGCCGCCACCCCATACCGATCCTGGCGGTCGCCAGCGGCTGGGGGGCCTGGGCCCGCTCCCTCCGCCGCCCTATCCCCCGCCTATGACTCGGCCACGGGGACTCCCCTTGGCCCCCGTCCTGGCATTTCTGCCCCCCTAACCCCGGCTGCGGCCCCGTCCTCCGCTGACCAAACAGCCGCCGCCCCAGTCGCCCTTGCCCGCCCTGCCCCAGCCCTCGCCCAGCGCCTGCGGGCGGACGCGCTGGTGGTGGAGCCCCTGGCGGCAGGCGGCAGCGAGGGCAGCGTTTGGCTGCAGAAGCGCCGCTACCGGGGCAGCCTCTGGATCCGGCCCCAGGGCGAGGCCCTGCAGGCCGTGAACCTGGTGGGCCTGGAGACCTACCTGGCCAGCGTGGTGGGCAGCGAGATGCCCGCCAGTTGGCCGCTTGAGGCCCTGCGGGCCCAGGCCGTGGCGGCCCGCACCTATGCGCTGCGGGCCCTGCGCCCCGGCAGGGGCCGGGCCTACGACCTCAAGGCCACCGTGGCCAGCCAGGTGTACCTGGGGGTGGAGGCGGAAACGGCGTCGACCCAGGCGGCCGTGGCCGGCACCCGGGGCCTGGTGCTCACCTACGGCGACGGCCTCATTGAGGCGGTTTTCCACAGCAGCGCCGGTGGCACCACCGAAAACAGCGGCGACCTCTGGGCCCAGCAGCTGCCCTACCTGGTGAGCGTGGCCGATTTCGACACCGAGTCGCCCGTGCGCGATTGGCGCCTGCCCCTCAGCGACGAGCTGGTGCGCAAGGGATTCCCCGAGATCGGCAGCCTTGAGCGCATTGAGGTGCTCTCCACCAGTTCCAGCGGCCGGGTGCGCCAGGCCAGGGTGGTGGGCTCGGCGGGGGCGGTGCTGGTGAGCGGCGCCGAGCTGCGCTCCCGGCTGGGTTTGAAAAGCACCCTGGTGCAATTCGCCCGAGAGGCCGTCAGCAGCCCTTTGCTGGCCGATCCGGTTGGGGCCGCCTCCGGACCGCCCGCGGCGTTAAGCCCAGCTCCTGGCCTAATCGGCTCGCTGGTTAGGGCCTCCCCCGCCAGCGAGCCCCTAGGGACTGGTGGCGCTGCCTTGGCTGCACCAACCGCCTGGCCAACCCCGGCTCCCCCGGCGGCCGCCAACCCCCTGGTGCCGCCCCCTCTGCCCAGTGGTGCCAGCTCCCCTGCCAAGGGGATCTGGCAGTGGGTGGCGATCGGCCGGGGCTTTGGCCATGGCATCGGCATGAGCCAGTGGGGGGCCCTAGCGATGGCCAGGCGCGGCGATGGTTTTGAGCAGATCCTGCAGCATTACTACCGGGGCACCCAGCTGCGCCCTTACGACAGCCTGGCGGCCCTGGCGCCATTGCTGCAGCCGCGCCTCGGCCTGGGCCCACTCCCGCCGCGCCCCCTGGCGCTCACCCTCGGCACCACGCCCTGACAGGCTGGCCCCAGGACTGGGACTTTGGGCTTGGCACGCTGGTCGCTGGAGGTGCTCCCTGGCCCCGAGGCCCTGGGCCATCGGGTCGCGGCGTTGGTGGTTCAAGCCTTGCGCTGCGCCCCGGCTGGCGGGCCCGCCAAGCCCCTTGGCTTGGCCACCGGACGCACGATGGAGCCCGTCTATGGCGCCCTAGTCGACCAGCTTCAAGCCCTGCCCAACCAGGAGCGCCAGGAGTTGCTGGCGCGCTGGTCCAGTTTCAACCTCGATGAATACGTGGGGCTGGGGCCGGACGATCCCGAGTCCTTCGCCGCCAGCATGGAGCGATGCTTGGGCGCTCCCCTAGGGCTTGCCCCTGGGCGCCTGCGCCTTCCCGATGGCCTGGCCCCCCATCCCCAGCGGGAAGCCCGCTGCTATGGCCAGGCCATCGCTGCTGCCGGGGGCCTGGGGTTGCAGGTGCTGGGGCTGGGTAACAACGGCCATGTCGGCTTCAACGAACCGCCCTGCCTTCCCGGGGCGCCTACCCGTTGCCTGGAGCTGGATCACGCCACCCGACGCCAGAACGCCGGCTTGTTTGCCGCAGGTTTGGCGGCCGTGCCCCAGCGGGCCATCACCGTGGGCCTGGCCGAAATCCTGGCGGCCGAAACGGTGGTGTTGGTGGTGAGCGGTGAAGCCAAGGCGGAGGTGCTGCGGCGCAGCCTGGAGGAGCCGCCCCAGCCCCAGTTGCCAGCCAGCTGGTTGCAGGCCCATCCACGGCTGAAGGTGGTGGTGGATGGGGCGGCGGCGAGTCGGTTGACTTCGCTGGGGGCGTGGAGCACCTAATCCGGTTGGGGCCCTGCCAACCGGATTAGGTGCAATGGTCAGCGGGTCCTGGGCGCGCCATTATAGGCAACCTTCTCAATTCTGTTGCCATCGGCTGAGATCAAAATTTCCGATTCCACGGTGGCGGCCCGTTGGTTCGGCTCCCAGCCAGGCGTGCCGCCAGGGAAACGGAATAGGAAGCCTGTTTCGTTGGCTTGGATCAAACAGTTGGCCCCACCCCGTTGGTGCATGCATTGGCCAGCGAAATAGCGGGTGAGTCCGCCGTTGAGGCGTTCCGCCTCCATCCGGGCCAAGTTGGCCGCCCGTAGCTGGGCCTGGCTAATGGGTTGGGCCAGGGCTCCAAACGGTAAGGCGAGTCCAAGGACAAGGCCCGCCAGCAGGCTGGAGCGGCGCAGGATTGGGCCGGAAACCATGGCGGTGGGAAGCGGTTTTGCGAACCCTATCGGCAATCAGGATCCAAACTTCAAACGCAGGAAAAATGCACCAAGTTGCAGTCAATATGCCGACCAAAGAGTTGTGCCAAATGAATGGCAGGAAGGGTCCCTTTCGCCCCTGGTGCCCCATTCCCTTGGAGCTCTAGTAATCAGCCCTTTGGGCCAGCCCCTGGCCCTTGCCCTGGTAGGCGGGTGGGTCTTACCGCAATTGCGGATGGAGGGGATCCCCCTTGAAGGGGCCTTCCACCTGGGACGTGATCCAGCCCCCGTAGAAGCCGCCAGGCTGGGCGACCACCGGTTCCCCATTCACCCAGCAGCCGTCCATGGCGCCGGGGTAGAGGGCCAGCCAGCCGGCGATCGCTGCAAAGGCCGGCGTGGGCCGGGGATAGTGCCAAACCACCTTGCCCAGGCGTTGCCCTAGCGCGCCGTCTGGGGCGGGCACCACCAGATCGAAATAGCGGGCCACCCCCTTCCACTCGCAGAAGCTGGCGCCCGATGCGGGTTGGAGCAGGTTGAGGCGAAACGACTCGGGCGGTAGGTAGTAGGTGGGGGGATGGAATGTTTCCAGCACCCGGTAGCTGGTTGTTGTTTCGCAAATCACCACCCCTCCGGCTCTGACCAGGATGGGGTCTTGGCAGGGCACTAGCAGGGGCGGGCGGGGGTACAGGGCAGCTTTTTCCATTGCTCGCTAACCATCAAGGCGGTGTTGATTTTAAGGGGTCATTGGGTGATCATTTGCCAGGGTTAAGGTCCGTTCTGTTCGCAATCATTTCATTGCCATCTGAATCAACGTCTTCGGCTGGGGATTGTTGGGATAGGCGCCTGGTCCAGGGGCCGATCGGAAGGCCCAGCTGATTGCAGCGGATTGGCCAATTTTCAAATTCAAGGGCAAGCACTCTTGATGCTTAGGTTTTGGCGCACGCGATAGCTTTCATCGATAGTCTTTATCGAACCAAGGCGGCCCAGGCTCAGCCCAGTATCGCCTCCAGCAACTCCGCCGCCGCCTCCAGATTCGTTGTCACACTGCGCACGTCATCGAGTTCCTCCAGGGCATCCAGCAATTTCAAGCAGCTGCCGAGCACCTGCGAATCGGTGACCTGGCAGCTGGTCTGGGCGATCCAGCGATGGTCCCAGCTGGCCACCGGCCAGCCCCTCGATCCCAGCTGGTCCTGCAGGGCCTCCAGGTCGGCGTAGGCCGTCACTAGTTCGGCGCCGCTGCGCCGGCCGGGATCGCCGTCTAACTCGTACGTGAGCACGGCGGGGCCGCCCTGGTCTTCCAGGGCCAGGAGGTCTTCCAGCAGGGCGTCCTCATCGAGCCAACCGCTTGGCCTCGCCCCTGGGGCTGGTGCTTTGGGCCGGGAGGGGTCGCTGCCGTTTCCCCTGCCGCTGGCCTCGGCGTTGTCCGGGGTGTGGCCCGGGGCCAGGCGCACCACGCCCCGGTGTTCAAACAGGTAGCCCACGCAGCCGGTCTCGCCCAGATTGCCACCGTTTTTGTTGAAGGCCAGACGCAGTTCGGCGGCGCTGCGGTTGCGGTTGTCGGTGAAGGCCTCAATCAAGATGGCGATGCCGCCCGGGCCGTAGCCCTCGTAGCGCACTGCCTCGAACTGGTCGCTGGCGCCACTGCCCTGGCCGGATCCCTTGGCAATCGCCCGCTCGATATTGCCGCTTGGCATGGCGGCCGCCTTGGCCTTTTCGATCGCCGTGCGCAGTTGGAAATTGGCCGCCGGATCGCTACCGCCCCGGGCCGCCACCGTGATTTCCCGGCCCAGCCGGGTGAAGAGGGCGCCCCGTTTGGCATCGACCACCGCCTTGCTGCGTTTGATCTGGGCCCATTTGCTATGGCCGGCCATGGGAACGGGTGCTGGGAACGGACGGGGTTGGGGCTGGCTGGTTCAGGGCCTAGGCCAGGGCCATGGCCAGGGACGGGGACGGGGCCAGGGCCAGGGCCATGGATGGGGTGGGGGCGCGGCTGGGCCTCAGCCGTTGGCGTGCAGCACAAGTTTGGGCTGGAGCCGCCCCCCCGCTTGGGCCTGGGCCATGCCCGCCAGGCTGCCATCGGCAGCCACCACCACCACGGCCGTGCCATCGGGGAGCTCCAGGCCGGCCTCCAGGCTGCGGCCGCAGCGCCAGCTGGCCAGCTCGGCTTCGCCTGCGAGGCGGCGGCGCTCCAGGTGGCCAAGCACCACCAGGGGGTCGAGCAGCCCGGGGGGCGGCAGGAGTTGGAGGTGATCGAAGGGCACGCTTTGCTCCAGGCCAAAGCCCAGGGCAGCGGTGCGGCGCAGCTCGGCCAGGCAGCCGCCACAGCCCAGGGCCTCGCCCAGGTCCCGGGCTAAAGAGCGGATGTAGGTGCCGGCGGAGCAGGCCACCTCCAGCTCCAGTTCGGCCCGTTCGGGGTGCCAGCCGAGCAGGCGGAGCTCGCTGATCGTCACCGTTTTGCGGGCCAGGGTGAGCTCCTCGCCGCGGCGGGCCCGCAGGTAGGCCCGCTCGCCATCCACATGCACGGCCGACACGTTGGGGGGGCGCTGCTGGATCGTCCCCCGGAAGGGCGCCAGGGCCGCCTCCAGCCCGTCCGGCCCGAGGGGGGGGACGGGCCGCTCCTCGAGCCGGTTGCCGCTGAGGTCATCGCTGGCGGTGCGAAGGCCCAGGCGAATCACCCCCCGATAGCGCTTATCGCCCGTGAGGTAGGGCAGCAGGCGGGTGGCGCCCCCCAGGGCGATCGGCAGCACGCCGGTCACGGCCGGATCGAGGGTGCCGCCATGGCCCACCCGCTTGAGGCCATAGGCGCGCCGCACCCGGGCCACGCAGCCATGGGAGGTGATCCCGGCGGGCTTATCGAGCACCAGAAAGCCGCAAAGTTCAGCGGCGGCAGGTGCCTGGGCACCCACTTGGGCAACCCCTGGGGACTCGGGCGGCATCGGCGCTGGTCCTTCCACAAGTACAGGCACTGTTGCATCTGGCCGGGGCCGGGGCACCGCTTGGGCCTGGTGGCGCCTGGGTTTGTTCCCAGGTGGGCCCCCGGGCTGGGGCCACTGGGAGCCCCCCCTCCCCTGGGCGATTTACGGTGGCCCCATGAGTCTGTCCCCCAGTTCCAGCGCCCCCAGGGCTGCCCTTGTTGCCCCCCGGTCCGGCCTGGACGTGGAGGGTTTCCTGGCCGATGGCTTCGCGCTCAAGGCCCAGCTCGCCCCTTTCCTGCAGTTGGAGGCCGCCGAACTGGAGGCCCTGCTGCCCCAGGCCACGGCCCAGCTGGCGGCCCTGCACCCGGGGGCGGTGGAGCAGGCCTTCGATCCAGCCCATGCTGAGCGTTTTTACGAAGACACCGTCGGTACGGCCCACCTGATCGAGCTGGCCGCCTGGCACCTGGGCAGCGCCGACTACATCGCCGACACCCTGCGCCTGCAGGAGCGCTTCGCCCGCGGCCAGGTGCTTGATTTCGGTGGGGGCATCGGCAGCCATGCCCTGGCGGCAGCGGCCCTGCCCCAGGTGGAGCAGGTCTGGTTTGTCGACCTCAACCCCCACAACCGCGCCTTTGTGGCAGCCCGGGCCGCGGCCCTGGGCCTGGCCGCCAAAGTGCGCTGCTTCCGCGACCTCGACGATCCGGCCCTCCCCAGGCAGTTCGACACGATCGTCTGCCTTGATGTGCTCGAACACCTACCCGACCCCGCCGCCCAATTGGAGACCTTTGCCGGCCGGCTTACGGGTCCGGGGGTTGCCCTGTTGAACTGGTATTTCTTTAAGGGCTTTAATGGCGAATATCCTTTCCACTTCGATGATGAAGCCCTGGTGAATCGCTTTTTCACCACCCTGCAGGGGCGTTTTCTCGAACTGTTTCACCCCTACCTGATCACGACCCGGGCCTACCGGCTCTATCCGCCCGCGTGAGTTGGGCTGGGCCGATTCGTTAAGCCCCGAAGGTTAGCCATTAAAAAAGGCCAGGGCTTAGGGCCCTGACCTTAGCTGCATGGCAGCCAGCTCGGGGCTGGTTCAGGCAACGGCGACGTTGATCCGCTTGCGGTTGCGCAGGCCGCGGGTGATCGAATCGAAATTCACCACGCCATCCACCAGGGCGAAGAGGGTGTCGTCGGAGCCGCGTCCCACGTTGTTGCCGGGCAGCACCGAGGTGCCGCGCTGGCGAATCAGGATCGAGCCGGCGGTCACGGCTTCGCCGCCATAGCGCTTCACGCCCAGGCGCTTGGAATTGGAGTCGCGGCCGTTGCGGGTGGAGCCTGTGCCTTTCTTGTGGGCCATGGGGGGAAAAGGGGGAAGAACGGATGGAATGGGGTGGAGCCGATCGGCGATCGATCTTGGGGAACGGGGCCGGCCTGCCCTCAGACCAGGGCCTTACCAGCCACGGTGATCGATTGGACCATCACCCGGGTGAGCTCCTGGCGGTGGCCATTTTTGCGACGGGTTTTCTTCTTCGGCTTCATTTTATAGACAATGATCTTCGGTCCGCGGCGGTGGGCCATCACCTTGAGCTCTACCGTGGCGCCCGTGATGAAGGGGTGGCCCAGGGTGGCGCCGGTGGCATCTTTCACCAGGAGCACGTTCTCCAGGGTCACGGTGCTGTCCACTTCCGCATTGATCCGGTCGAGGTCGTAGTAGCGGTTGGGCTGGACCCAGAACTGCTGGCCGGAGGCCTCAACGATGGCGTAGGAGCCGCTGCTGGTGGCGGAGTCCGCCTCGGGGGCAGGGGCGGTGCTGCTGGTCTGGGATGGGGTCATGGCGGACTCGGGCGTGGTCAGGCTGACGGTGGATCCCCGGCCCCTTGCCTGGATTCAGGCCTTGGGAGTGGGGATCGCGTCATTCGGCCTGCCGCACGGCAATCGAAAGACAAACAAGGATCCTGCCCTTTTTGGGGCCCAATCGTCAACACTGGCTGGGTTGTAAAGGGCCCCATCCCGGCTCCGATGACCCAGCCGGCTCTCACCATCGCCTCCCTGCTCTGTGACCCGAGGCTGCTGTTGGCCTGTCGCCAGTGGCTCAAGGGCGGCCGCTATGAGCTAGACGACCTGGGCTCCCAGGCCGATCCCCTCGGGGCGTTGGAGCGCCGGCGCGACGCTTTTGATGTGGTGTTGCTGCAGCAGGGCGCCTTTTCCCGCAGCCAACTCGAGGGGTTGATTCGCAAGGGCCTGATGCTGCCGGCCGTGGTGGTCGGCGATGTCAGCGGCCGTCTGGATTACCACGAGGCCGAGATCCACCTGCCCGGCGACCAACTGGAGCAACTCACCTACAGCATTGATGCGGCCGTGTCCCGTGTTCTGCGGCGGGGCCTGTCGGCGGCTAGCAACGGCGCAGGGGCCGGTAGCGATGGCCAGGGGGGCTCGCCAGCCCCTTCGGAGCGCTGGCGCCTGCCCAATCGGCTGAAGGAACGGCTTGGTTACCTGGGGGTTTTTTACAAACGGGACCCCTCCCGCTACCTGCGCCACCTGGCCCCCCAGGAGCGCCAGGAGTTGCTCGCCTCCCTGGAGCGCACCTACCGGGACCTGCTGATCAGCTACTTCCGCGACCCAGCTGCGGCTAACCAGGCCCTGGAGAGTTTTGTGCACACGGCCTTTTTCAGTGACCTGCCCATTACCAAAGCTGTGGAGATCCACATGAATTTGATTGACAGTTTCTGGAAGCAGCTCAAGCTGGAGGGGCACAAGAACGACTTTCTGCAGGACTACCGCCTAGCCCTGCTTGATGTGATGGCCCATCTCTGCGAGATGTATCGACGCTCGGTTCCCCCGGATGGACCCCTGCCCACCCCCCAGGCCCCCCGCCTGGATGCCCTGGCCCTCGTCCGGGAGGTGGGTTGATGGCGCCCCGCAAGACCTACATTCTCAAGCTCTACGTGGCTGGCAACACGGCCAATTCGATGCGGGCCCTCAAAACCCTGCGGAATATTTTAGACACCGAATTTCAGGGCGTCTACGCTTTGAAAGTGATCGATGTATTGCAAAATCCCCAGTTAGCCGAGGAGGATAAAATTCTGGCTACCCCTACCCTGGCAAAGATTTTGCCGCCGCCGGTGCGGCGCATTATTGGCGATTTATCCGATCGAGAAAAGGTCTTGATTGGTCTCGATCTTCTTTATGATGAGCTCAACGAGGAGGCTTTCGGCAGCTCCGATGAGCTGGGATCTGCTGAGTTGAACCCAGCTGAGTTGGGAGCTGGTGCGGGCGCCCCTGGCGACCTGCACGCCAGGTACACGCCCCCTGGTAGCACCGACCATTCCTCTGTTGCTGCTGGCCAGAGCGGGTCTGCTTTCCCAGCTTCAACGGTGCTGGCGCCCCCGGCCCAGGGGGCCTGGGGCGGCCCGGCGGACTCCCCACTGGCGATGCCGCCGCCGCTTGAGTCCCTCTGAAGTTGCCGGGCTACCGCCCTGATTAACCAGCCCTACCGATTGCTTTTTTGAGCCCTTCTTGTTCCATGCAGGATTCCAGTTCCACCAGCCCCGGCTCCACCTTGATGCAGGTGCAGAAGCTTCCCACGGGGATTGAGGGCTTCGATGATGTGTGCCATGGCGGCTTGCCGATCGGACGTTCCACCCTGATCAGCGGTACCTCGGGTACGGGTAAGACTGTGTTCTCGCTCAATTTCCTTTGTAATGGCATTCGCCAGTTTGATGAGGCTGGCATTTTTGTCACGTTTGAGGAGTCACCCCTCGATATTTTGCGCAATGCCTCCAGCTTTGGCTGGAACCTTCAGGAGATGGTCGAACAGGACAAGTTATTTATCCTTGATGCTTCGCCCGATCCCGACGGTCAGGATGTGGCAGGCAGCTTTGACCTTTCCGGCCTAATTGAGCGCATCAACTACGCGATTCGCAAATACAAGGCCAAGCGGGTGGCGATCGATTCAATCACGGCCGTCTTTCAGCAATACGATGCCGTGTCGGTGGTTCGACGCGAAATCTTTCGCTTGATCGCCCGGCTGAAGGAGATCGGGGTCACCACGGTGATGACGACGGAGCGCATTGATGAGTATGGGCCGATCGCCCGCTATGGCGTTGAGGAATTTGTCTCCGATAACGTGGTGATTTTGCGCAACGTGCTTGAAGGTGAGCGGCGGCGTCGCACCGTGGAAATCCTTAAGTTGCGAGGCACCACCCACATGAAGGGGGAGTTCCCCTTCACCATGGGCGCCCATGGCATCAGCATCTTCCCCCTGGGCGCCATGCGGCTCACCCAGCGATCTTCAAATGTGCGGGTCAGCTCGGGGGTGCCCCGGCTCGATGAGATGTGCGGCGGCGGCTTCTTTAAGGATTCGATCATCCTCGCCACCGGCGCCACCGGTACGGGAAAAACCCTCCTGGTCAGCAAGTTTGTTGAGAATGCCTGTGCCAATAAGGAGCGGGCCATCCTGTTTGCCTATGAGGAATCCCGCGCCCAATTGCTGCGTAATGCCACCAGCTGGGGCATGGACTTTGAGCAGATGGAGCGCGATGGCCTGCTCAAGATCATCTGTGCCTATCCCGAATCCACTGGCCTCGAAGATCACCTCCAGATCATTAAAACCGAAATCGGTGAATTCAAACCCTCGCGCATGGCGATCGATTCGCTCTCAGCCCTGGCCCGGGGCGTTAGCCACAACGCTTTCCGCCAGTTTGTGATCGGCGTGACGGGCTACGCCAAGCAGGAGGAAATCGCCGGCTTCTTCACGAACACCTCCGAGGAGTTCATGGGTAGCCACTCGATCACCGATTCCCATATCTCCACGATCACCGACACAATTCTGCTGCTCCAATATGTCGAGATTCGTGGCGAAATGGCTAGGGCCCTCAATGTGTTCAAGATGCGTGGCTCCTGGCACGATAAGGGTATCCGCGAGTTTGTGATCACCGGCAACGGCCCCGAGATTAAGGATTCCTTCTCCAACTTTGAGCGCATCATCAGCGGTGTGCCCCACCGCATCAACACCGACGAACGTAGCGAACTGGCCCGGATCGCCCGCGGTGTTGCCAGCGAAGACGTGTGAGCTGAGGCTGACTATCTAGCCTGGTCCGCTTGAGCGATTCCCAGGCTTGGCCCCGCTTACCTGGCCCCTTTTGCTCCGAAAGCTGGTTCCCTGCCCTTCAGACCGTTTCAACCAGGAGGTTGGCAGGGTCCTGGCGCCGGCGCTCAATTGTTAGCAGCAGTTCGTCGCTGTCGGCCTGCTCTAGGGGTAGGTCAAACCAGAAGGTGGTGCCACAGCCGGGTTCGCTGGCCATCTGGATGCGACTGGCGTGTTTTTCAAGAATGCCGCGCACAATCGAGAGACCCAGGCCCGTGCCCACTTCCGTGTGGACGGCATTTTCGACCCGGTAGAAGCGCTCAAAGATGCGGCTCTGGTCATCGAAGGAAATGCCCGATCCCGTATCGGCAATTTCCACTCGCATCCGCGGCAGGGGCGAACTCAGTTCGCAGGTGGGATTGTCATCCAGGGGGGCCGTGCTGGGGTCGAGCAGGCAGGCGTCTGGCCATAGATAGGCCCGCATCATCAGTTGGCCGCCGGTGGCGGTGAACTTGAGGCCGTTGCCCACCAGGTTGTCGAGCACCTGCAGCAGCAGGTCCCAGTTGGCTCGCACCCGGGGCAGGTTGCTGTCCACATCCATGGCCAGATCCACGCCCTTGTCCTGGGCATTGAGGCGGTAGTTGCGCAGGGTCTGTTCGATGGCGGGGGGTAACTCCACCGGCTCGAGGGTCCAGATGCGGTCCGATTCCAGGCGGGAGAGATCGAGCACATCATTCACCAACCGGGTGAGCCGATCGGTTTCGGCATTGGCGATCGCCAGAAATTCCTGCTGTTCAGCCTCACTGAGTTGATTACGCAGGTCGTGGAGGGTTTCCACGTAGCTCTTGATGTTGAACAGCGGCGTGCGGAGCTCGTGGGAAACGTTGCTGATGAAGCGGCTTTGGGCCGCATTGAGCTCCACCTCCCGGGTGAGGTCCTGCACCGTGACGGCAATGCCCTTGAGACTTTCGCCACTGGCATCACGCACCGATTGCAGCACAATTCGCAGGGTGCGGGCCGGTTCTCCCAGCTCGATGCGCAAATCACTGCTGTCCTTTTCGCCGCCCTGGACGGCATCGAGTTGGGGCTGCAGCTCCAGGGCCAACAGGCCTGGTAGGGCATCGCAGAGTTCACTGCCCTCGAGGTTGCGTCCCTCCCAGCGGAACAGGCGTCGGGCCGTGGGGTTCACCAGCACAATTTTGCCGGCCCCATCCAGGAGCAAGGCCCCATCGGCCATCGTGGCAATCAGGGTTTGTTGCTTCACCTGGGCGGCGGTGAGTTCTTCGATGTTGGCCTCGTCGTAGGCCTCCAATTGGGAGGCCATGGCATTGAAGCCATTGAGCAATTCGCCCAGTTCCCCCCCCACGGGCAGGGCGATGCGGGCGCCAAAGTCGCCGCCGGCAATTAAACCCACCCCCCGCAGCAATTCTTTCACTGGTTGGGTGATCGTTAGGGCATTAAAGACCGAACCCAGGATCACCAGTACCCAGATCGAGATAAACACGGCCACGGTCACCTCCCGGGTCAGGGCCGCACTCGCTAAGACCGCCTCGTTGGGGTTGATGCCCAGGGCCAGCACGCCCAGATAGCGACCGTTGCTGACCATCGGCACGAACACATCGGTGACCTGGCCATCGGGGCTGAGGTGTTGGCGCACCAGGGGGCTCTGGGGCCGTTTGGCCAGGTCCGCGGGCATCTCCAGGCGCCGGCTGAGCAGCAACTCGCTGCCCCCTTGGCTGCCGCTGATCGGGATGCCGAGGTAGATCAGGCCCTCGGGATCGGCGAAGAAGATGTAACGGAGGCTGCGGCTGGAGCGCCAGAAGCGTTCGGCTACGGCGGCCAATTCCCGGTCATTGCCTTCGGCCACCAGGGGCGTGACGTTGGCGGAGAGCAGCAGGCCCAGGTCCCGGGCGTAGCGGGTGTCGCTCATGCGCACATCCGTCTGGATGCCGTTCAGCGCAAAAAAGGTGAGCCCGGTCATCATCAGGCTCACCACCAGGGTGGCCACGGCCAGCAGCTTGGTTTGCAGGCTGAATTCGGCCCACCAGCGCTGCAGTCCTTCCCACCAGGAGCGCGATGGCGCGCTCTTGGCCCCTCCGGTGGGGCCGGGCGGGGGCAGGCTCGCCGCCGCTGGGCGATGGGCGCTCTGGCTGCTGGCGGGCACGGGCGTGGGCTGGCTGCCGCGGGGATTCAGGGGCATCAGCCTAGGAACGCCGCACTTGGTGACCGATGTCGCGTCGGTAGGTCATGCCCTCAAAGTGCACTTGGGCCAGACCTCCGTAGGCGGCCGCAAAGGCGGCGTCGAAGTCGTCGCCCTGGGCCACCACCGCCAGCACCCGGCCGCCACTGGTCACCGTGCTGCCATCGGCCCGCCGTTGGCTGCCGGCGTGAAAGAGCTGCAGGCTGGCGCTGCTCGCCAGGCTGCTGTCAATCCGATCGCCCCGGCGCACCTCACCCGGATAGCCCTCGGCGGCGGCGATCACGCAGGCACTGCAGCGGGGCGCGATCGTTAGCGGCGGCGCCAGGTCTAGCCGGCCGCGGGCGCAGGCGAGGAGCACCAGGGCCAGTTCCGGGCCGAGTAGGGGCATCAGGGTTTCGCACTCCGGATCCCCGAAGCGGCAGTTGAACTCGATCACGCTGATCCCCGTGGCCGTGAGCATCAGGCCGGCGTAGATCACCCCCCGATAGTCGATGCCGCGGGCCTTCAGGGCCGCCAGGGTGGGCTCCAGCACCTGCTGGCGCACGGTCTCCAGGGCCGCCCCATCGAGCAGGGGTGCCGGCGCATAGGCCCCCATGCCGCCGGTGTTGGGCCCGGTGTCGCCTTCGCCGATGCGTTTGTGGTCCTGGGCGGGGGGCAGCAACACCATGCGTTGGCCGTCGCAGAGGGCAAACACCGACACCTCCGGCCCCTCGGTGCGCTCCTCCAGCACCAGGCTGGCGCCAGCGCCGCCGAAGCGACCCGCAAAAATCTCTTCAATGGCGGCGCGGGTCTCCGCCAGGCTGTCTGCCACCGTCACCCCCTTGCCGGCCGCCAGGCCATCGGCCTTCACCACCAGGGGGCGTCCCTGGGCTTCAAGCAGGGCCAGGGCTTCGTCCCGGCTGCTGGCCGGCCAGTAGCCGGCGGTGGGGATGGCGGCGGCCACCATCAGGGCCTTGGCCCATTGCTTACTGGCTTCCAACTGGGCCCCATCGGCGCCGGGGCCAAACACGGCCAGGCCGGCGGCCCGAAGCCGGTCGGCCAGGCCGGCGGCCAGGGGCGCCTCCGGGCCCACCACCACCAGGTCGATGGCGTGGGTTCTGCAGGCCGCCAGCAGGCCATCGGCGTCGGATTCGGCGATCGCCAGTTGGTGGCATCCAGCGATGTCGGCCGTGCCGCCATTGCCCGGGGCTACCCACACCGCGGCCACGCCCTGGCTGCGGGCCAGGGCCCAGGCCAGGGCATTTTCGCGGCCGCCGCCCCCCACCACCAGCACGCGCTCGGGGCTCAGCAAGGTCGCCGGGTCGGACATGGCAGCCGGATCAAGGGATGGGGGCGAGGGCGGCCTCCCCTAGGTTGACGCCGCGTGGAGGCTTCGCCGTGCCCCATCCTCTTTACTCGCCGGTGCGCCGTGCGTCGCCGCTGGGTTGGTTCGGGTGTGCCCTGTTGACGCAAGGGCTGCTTGTGGGCCTGGCGGCGCTCCGGTCGGCGGCCGGGCAGCCGCTGGGGGCCGAGACAGCCCTATCCCAGGCGGCGCCATCCCCATCGGCAGCGTCCCAGGCGTCCCCCACGCCTACGGCTGCTGCCCAACCGACCCGATTCGGGCGCTTGCGGGATCCAGGGGCACCGCTAGGGCGGGGCCTCCCCAGTGCTCTGCCCAAAAGTGTGCTGACCAGTAGGGACCTGGCCATCCTCAACCGGGCCTGCCTCCAGGCCGCTCGGGCCGACCAGGGGGAATCCCTGCAGGCCTTGCGGCTGCGCCTGCTGGCGGTCAAGCCAGCGCCCCAGCCCCTGGCGGTGGTGTTGGCCAATGCCGAGGCCCTGCTGGGCTGCCGCGCCCCCGACGACGCCCTCAACGTGCTCAACCGCTACGGGCCGGCCCCCGGGACCGAGCGCAGCCTCTGGTTGCTGGCCCAATGGCGGGCCGCCGACGCCGGCCTCCACCACCGGCTGGCGGCGGCGGCCCTGCTGCGCCTAGCCGAGGGTCGCCTGGCCAGCCTCGACGGCCTGGCCCTCACCCTGCTGGTGCGCCGCGATGGCAGCCGGATCAGCCGGCCCGCCCTGGATGTGCTCGCCGACCACCTGGTGGTGTTGGGCGAGGACCAGCAGGCGGCGGCGGCCCTGCTGGCGGCCCGCCCCCAAGGGGCGCTCGGCGCCGAGCGGCTCCAGCGGGCAGCGGCCCTGCTCGTGCGTCTGCCCCTGCAGGAGCGCAACCAGTTGCTCGAAACGGCCCTCGACCAGGCCGCCGCCGCTGGGGCCTGGGGCCTGGCGGCGGAGTTGTTGCGCGACCAACGGGCCCTGCTCTTGGCCGCTGGCGCCCAAGCCGATCGGCCGAGCGAGCGTTTCCTCCGCCTCAGCCGCCGCATCGACGATGCCTACGGTGAATGGCAGTTGGGCCGCCAGGCCGTTGGACGCCAGGCTTTTGGACGCCAAGTTTACGGGCGCCAAGTGGACGGGCGCCAGGATTCCCTGGGGCTGGCCCGCCAGCAGCAACTGGAGCAGCAGTTGCGCTCCCCCCGCCAGCAGGGCAGTCATGCCGCCTCGCCGCCTTAAATCCCCCTGGCCACGAACCCAACTGGCATCCCCTAGCCCAGTCACCGAACGGAGTCCACCTCACGTCGTTCATCCAGCCCCGTCCAGCAGCCCCGTCCACCAGTCGTTACCCGCCAGCCATGACCAGCTACAGCCTCGGACCCCTGCTCCATGAGGGCAAGGCCAAGCGGGTCTTCCAGACCGACCAGAGCGATGTGGTGGCGGTGGAATTTAAGGATGACGCCACCGCCTTCAATGCCCTTAAAAAGGCCCAGCTCGCCGGCAAAGGGGCCCTCAACTGCCGGATTTCGGCCCTGTTGTTTGAGCTGCTCGAGCGCCAGGGGGTGCCCACCCACTACCTGGGGCTCGACGGCAGTAACTGGATGCTGGTGCGGCCCGTCCAGATCGTGCCGGTGGAGGTGGTGATTCGCAACGTGGCGGCCGGCTCCCTGTGCAAGCAGCTGCCGATCGCCGCCGGCGCGGCCCTGGAGCCGCCCCTGTTGGACCTCTACTACAAGGACGATTCCCTGGGCGATCCCTTCTTGAGTGAGGCGCGCTTGGAGCGGCTGGGCCTGCTCACGCCAGAGCAGCGCCAGCGCCTCGAAGCGCTGGCGCGTCAGGTGAATGGGGTGCTGCGTCCATTTTTTGCAGGCCTGGAGCTGGAGTTGGTCGATTTCAAAATCGAGCTGGGCTTCGCTGCCAGTGGTGAATTGCTGCTGGCCGATGAAATCAGCCCCGACACCTGCCGTTTATGGAACACCCAGGTGGTCGACCTCAGCGATCGGATTTTGGACAAGGACCGCTTCCGCCAGGACCTGGGCGGTGTGGTCGAGGCCTACGGGGAGGTCTGCAAACGGGTCCAAGGGGCCTGCCCGGAACCCCGCACCTACAGGTAAGGTCGGCGGAACTTTGCGGCGCCGCCGCACTCACCCCCCTCCCATGGCAGGCCTCCTTCACGGCAGGAACCGTCCCAACCGCTTCGGCGGCCCCCTGGGACTCGCCGCGAGCCTGCCCCTACTGGCCGCCGGCCTGGTGAGTCCGGGCCAGGCGGCCCCGGGTTCGGCGACCCCCTCCCAAGCGGCCCCGGCCAGCTCCTCGGCAGTGAAGCCCAGTTCTCCAGTGGCTGCGCCGAGCCCATCGGCCCAATCGCCGAAGGGGGCCGCCAGGGCGGGGGCCAGCCCTTCAGCGGCCGCTCCAACGCGCCAGCCCGGGGCTCCCAAACCTGGATTGGTTAAGCCTGGGGTCGGCAAACCGGGTGCAGCCCCCGCCAGTGCAGCCTCCGCGCCGGTCGCCCCGGCTGCCCCGGCCGCCAGCCAGGCTCCCGAGTCCGGGCCTCCCAGTGAGCCGAAGGTTCTCATCAGTGAAGTGGTCGTCAAGGGGCTGGAGCAGCATCCGGAACGGGAGCGGCTCGAGCTGGCCGTCTACGACGCCATGGCCACCCGGCCGGGCACCCAGGTGACCCGCAGTGAGCTGCGCAATGACCTCTCCGCCATCTATGCCAGTGGCTGGTTTGCCGACGTGCGCATCCAGCCCCAGGACGGGCCCCTGGGGGTGCGGCTGCTGGTGACGGTGGCCCCCAACCCGGTGCTCACCAAGGTGGAGCTGGAAGGGGGCAAGGCGAAGCTGCCCGCCACCTTGATCCCCGATACCTTCGCCTCCGATTACGGCAAGACCCTCAACCTCAACACCCTGCAGGGACGCCTCCAGGACCTGCAGAAGTGGTATAGCGACCAGGGCTATTCCCTGGCCCGGGTTACGGGCCCCTCCAAGGTGACCGCCCAGGGGGTGGTGCAACTGACGGTGAACGAGGGCACCGTGGCCGCTATCGAGATTCAATTCGTTGATAAGGAGGGATCCTCCACCGACGCCAAGGGCCGGCCGATCAAGGGCAAAACCAAGCTCTGGGTGGTGACCCGGGAATTGGCCACCAAGGCCGGCGACAGTTTCAACCGTCGCCGCCTGGAAGAAGACATCAAGCGCCTTTACGCCACCGGCCTGTTTGGCGATGTCAAGGTGACCCTCAAGCCCCTGCCCGAAGCCCCCGGCACGGTCACGGTGGTGCTAGGGATCACCGAGCAATCCACCGGCTCCCTCTCAGGCGGCCTGGGCTATAGCCAGAGCCAGGGCGTGTTCGGCCAGGTGCAGTTATCCGATAGCAACCTTAGGGGCCGGGCCTGGGACACCACTTTCAACTTCACCTACGGCCAATACGGCGGCCTCACTGACATCTCCTTCACCGATCCTTGGATTAAGGGTGATAAATATCGCACCGCCTTCCGGGCCCGTATTTTCCTGAGCCGCGAAGTTCCCCAGATCTTCCAGAGCCAGAACAACGGTAGTTTTAATACGGTATCCAATGTCTCGAGCGGCTTCTATAGCGCTCCATCGAATGCTTCTGCTTACAATATTTACTCCTCGAATAATCCTGCTGGCCTAACCTATAACTCGGTGGGCGCCGCCAGGGCTGCCAATGCAAGCAATAATAGCTTTGGTCCCAATGGCGTCAATAATAATTGGTTTGCCTTGGATGGCAACCTGATTGCTATCCAGCGGCTCGGCGGCAACCTCCAGCTGGTGCGGCCCCTCAATGGCGGTAATCCCTTTAAGAAAGCACCTTGGACCCTGGTGATGGGCCTGAGTGTTCAGGAAGCTACGCCGATGAATTTCACTGGTCAGACCATGCCCTATGGCGTGGCCTCCACCAACTTCAACGGCGGCAGTACCACCACTAGCAATGTGATTTGCATTGCCTATAACTGCGCCAATAGCAACCAACTTCTGGGCCTGCGGGTGGCGGCAACCCGCAACACGCTCAACGATGCCCGTAACCCCACCGCCGGTAACTTCCTGAGCCTTGGCACCGAGCAATTCGTCTCCGTGGGTCCCGATTCGCCCACCTTTAACCGGGTGCGGGCCAGTTATACCCAGTATTTCCCAGTGAATTGGCTGCGCGTCTTTAAGGGTTGCCGGCCGAAGAAGGGCGAAGCCGCCGATTGCAAGCAGGCCCTGGCATTCCAAGTCTCTGCCGGCGCCAATGTGGGCACGATTCCGCCCTATGAGGCCTTCTGTTTGGGTGGCTCCAACTCCGTGCGCGGCTTCTACGACTGCAACATGGGTGTGGGCACCAGCTACGGCGAGGCCACGCTCGAATATCGCTTCCCAATCTTCAGCATCGTCAGCGGGGAGCTGTTTGCTGATGCGGGCACGGCCTTTGGCACCCAGGGCAATGTGCCGGGTAACCCCGGCGGCATTTTGGGCAAACCCGGCTCGGGCTTCTCGGTGGGCACCGGCCTCATCCTTTCCACCCCCGTTGGCCCCCTGCGCCTAGAGGTGGCCAGCCAGGACTTCACCAGTAACTGGCGCTTCAACCTGGGCGTGGGCTGGAAGTTCTAGTGAGCCAGTGGCCTGGGGATTACGGCTCGGCCTATACCCTGGCAGCCCCGGTGGAGCTGCAGGGCATTGGCCTCCATAGCGGCAGTGCGGCCCGGGTGCGATTGGAGCCGGCGGAGCTGCCGGGCTTTCGCGTCGGCTGGCTCGATGGGGCTGACCGGTCCCTGATCCAGCTCGATCCGGCCCAGGTGGCCGACACCCAGCTCTGCACAGCCCTGCAGTTCGACCAACGCCGCCTGGCGACGGTGGAACACCTGCTGGCGGCCCTGGCGGGGGTGGGGCTCAGCCAGGTGACCATCCTGGTGGAGGGCCATGAAATTCCCCTGTTGGATGGCTCGGCTTTGCCCTGGGTGGAGGCGATCGCCGCCGCCGGCCTGCGGCAGCTGGGGCCTCGGCAGGCCCTGCAGGTCCTCGAGGGGCCGATCACCCTTCAGCAGGGCCTGAGTTTTGCCACGGCCCTGCCCAGTGATCGGCCCCGCCTTGCGGCCGCCATCGCCTTCAGCCAGCCGGCCATCGGCCAGCAGTTCTTCAGCCTTGAGCTCACGCCCCAGGCCTTTGTCGAGCAGATCGCCCCGGCCCGCACTTTCGGTTTCCGCGACCAGATCGAGCAGCTTCGTGCTGCCGGCCTGATCCAAGGGGGCGGCCTTGATAACGCCCTGGTTTGCGATGGCGACCACTGGCTTAACCCGCCACTGCGTTTTCACGATGAACCGGTGCGCCATAAGCTCCTGGATCTGCTGGGGGATCTGGCCCTGGTGGGGTTACCCCAGGCCCAGGTGTTCGCCTACCGGGGCTCCCATGGGCTCCATACCGCCCTGGCCGCCGCCCTGGCCCGCCGCCGCCCCAGTTCCCCTGACCACTGATGCCCTTGATCGATTCCGCCGCCCAGACCCTGGTTCCAGCTCCTGGGTCCACCAGCTCCTTGGCATCAGGCGACCTGGGCCCTGGAGCCCGACTCCCTGGAGGGGAGGGGAGTACGGACGCGTCCCTGGCGTCTGACCCTGGGGCCCAGCCTGCCCCTGGGGGGGGCTCCCCTGGCGTCGTGCTCACCTGCGAGCAGGTCCTCGGCCTGCTGCCCCATCGCTATCCCTTTGCCCTGGTGGACCGGGTGATTGCCCACGAGCCTGGCAAGAGTGCCGAGGCGATTAAGAACGTCACCTTCAACGAGCCCCAATTCCAGGGCCATTTCCCCGGGCGGCCGCTGATGCCCGGCGTGTTGATTGTTGAGGCCATGGCCCAGGTCGGTGGCCTGATCGTCACCCAAATGCCGGACCTGCCCAAGGGGCTGTTTGTGTTCGCGGGTATCGATGGCGTGCGCTTTCGCCGGCCGGTGGTGCCCGGCGACCAACTACGGATCCGTTGTGAGCTGATCAGCATCAAACGGAAGCGGTTTGGCAAAGTAAGGGCCCAAGCCACCGTGGAGGGCGAACTGGTCTGTTCGGGGGAGCTGATGTTCTCCCTGGTGGACTGAACGGCATGACCAGTTCCACCGCCCCTTCCACCGCCCCTTCCACCATGGATGGCGACAGCCTCCAGACGCGGATCCATCCCACCGCCGTGGTCGATCCCAAGGCCGAACTGGGCGTTGGCGTGGATATCGGCCCCTATGCGGTCATTGGCCCGGAGGTGACGATTGGCCCTGGCAGTCGCATCGGTCCCCACGTGGTGATCGATGGCCGGGTGAGCATGGGGAGCCGCAACCGCATTTTCCCCGGGGCCTGTATTGGCCTCGAACCCCAGGACCTCAAGTACAACGGTGCCCCGACCGAGGTTGTGATCGGCGACGACAACAGCATCCGCGAGTGCGTCACGATCAACCGGGCTACGGCCGATGGCGAGCAGACCCGCATTGGCAGCAGCAACCTGCTGATGGCCTATAGCCACCTGGGCCACAACTGCCATCTGGGTGATCGGATCGTGATCGCTAACGGGGTGGCCGTGGCCGGCCATGTGGTGATTGGGGATCGGGCCGTGATTGGCGGCGTGCTGGGCATTCACCAGTTCGTCCACATCGGCACCATGGCCATGGTGGGTGGCATGAGCCGCATCGATCGCGATGTGCCGCCCTTCTCGGTGGTGGAGGGCCACCCCGGCCGGGTGCGGGGTCTCAACCGCATTGGCATCAAGCGCAGCGGCCTGGCCGCCAAGGAGGGCGGCGCCGAAGCCCGCCAGTTACAGGAGGTCTGGAGCCAGCTTTACCGCAGCGATCGGGTCCTGGCGGAGGCCCTGGTGGCGGTCCAAGCCCAGGAGCTGCTGCCGGCCGCCCAGGAACTGTGTGACTTTCTCGTGGCCTCGATCAGCCCCGGTCGCCGGGGCCCCCTGCCGGCCCAGCGTCCATGAGGCGCCTGCTGATCAGCACCGGCGAAGTCTCCGGTGACCTGCAGGGGGGCTTACTGGTGACCGCCCTGCGCCGGGAGGCCGGGCGCCGCGGCATCCCGCTTGAGATCGTCGCCCTGGGCGGCGAACGCATGGAGCGGGCCGGGGCCCGCCTGCTGGCGAACACGGCGCCCATGGGCGCCATTGGCCTGTGGGAGGCGCTGCCCCTGGTTTGGCCCACCCTGCGCCTGCAGCGGCGGGTGGATCGCTGGCTCGATGAGGTGCCGCCCGATGGGGTGGTCCTGATCGACTACATGGGGGCCAACATCAACTTGGGCCTGCGCATTAAGAAGCGCTTCCCCCAGGTGCCGATCCACTACTACATCGCCCCCCAGGAATGGGCCTTCCGCCTCGGTGAGGGCGGCACCATGCGCCTGCTGGGCTTCACGGATCGCATCCTGGCGATCTTCCCGGAGGAGGCCCGCTTCTATGGCGAGCGCGGCGCCGATGTGCTCTGGGTGGGCCATCCGTTGCTCGACACCCTCTCGGAGTTGCCCGATCGGGATGGGGCGCGCCAGCGACTGGGCCTGGCCGAAGGTGAGCGGTTGCTGTTGCTGTTGCCTGCCTCCCGCACCCAGGAATTGCGCTACCTGGTGCCGCCCCTGGCGGCGGCGGCGGCCGAATTGCAGCGCCGCACCCCCGGTCTCAAGGTGATGGTGCCAGCCGGCCAGGCCGCCTTTGAACCCCTGCTGGAAACCCTGCTGGCCCAGGCGGGCCTGGACGCCCAGGTGGTGCCGGCGGCCGATGCAGACCGGCTGCGGCCCGACCTCTGCGCCGCCGCCGATCTGGCCCTAACCAAATCGGGCACGGTGAACCTGGAGCTGGCCCTGCGCGGCGTGCCCCAGGTGGTGGGCTATCGGGTCAGTCGGCCCACGGCCTGGCTGGCCCGCCACCTCCTCCATTTCCGGGTGGACCACATCTCGCCGGTCAATCTGGTGCTGGGGGAGCGGTTGCTCAGTGAGCTGCTGCAGGATGACCTCACCGTGGAGGCGATCGTGGCCGAGGCCCTGCCCCTGCTCGATCCCACCGGCCCGGCGCGCCAACGGATCAGCGCCGGCTACGAACGGTTGCGCCAGGAGTTGGGCGACCCAGGGGTCACCGGCCGGGCCGCCTGCGCCATCCTGGATGGCCTTGCTCCAGGTTGAGCGTGCCCCCTTCCCCCGGCGACCTGGCCCTGACCAATCTCGGGCTGCTCCTGCGTCCGGCGGGCCAGCTGTTCGGGGCCCTGGCTCCTTTGGCTTGGCCCCCTGGTGCTCTCGCCCCTGTCCCTCGGGGCGCTGCTCGCCAGGGGGCTGGTTGTTTGGCCTGGTTTCGCCAAGGGCCGATCAGCAGGCTGGCCCAGCTCGCTTTGGTGGTTCTACTGCTGCTGGCCTCGCCCCAAGCCGCCCCGGCTGCCGAGGTGGAGGCGGTGTTTGCCGGAGGCTGTTTCTGGTGCCTGGAGCATGACCTGGCCCAGGTGAAGGGGGTGCTGGAGGCGGTCAGTGGCTATAGCGGCGGCCAGCTGGCCAATCCCAGCTACAAGCAGGTGTCGGCCGGGGGCACGGGCCACCAGGAGGCGGTGCGGGTGCGCTTCGATGACAGCCGTGTCAGCTACGCCACCCTGCTGCGGGCCTACTGGCGCAATGTGGATGCCCTTGATGGCGGTGGCCAGTTCTGTGACCGGGGCTCCTCCTATCGGCCGGTGATCTTCACCGCCGGCGACCGCCAGGCCAGCCAGGCCCGGCGCAGCCTCGAGCAAGCGGCCCTGGAGCTGAAGCGCTCCGTCCCTGAGATCCAGGTTCAGCTGAAGCCCCTAACCCGCTTCTGGCCAGCGGAGGCCTATCACCAAAACTACGCCGAGACCCACAAGGTTTCCTACAACTATTACCGCTGGGCCTGCGGCCGCGACCAGAGACTCGACCAGCTCTGGGGCAAGCGGGCCCGCTCCAACCAGGCCTGGGCCGGCTGAACCGGCCAGCCGTTCCTGACGGGAGGAGGGCGAAACCCGCCCATCGCCCTGGCGAAATCAGATGAAAAGCTTAAGAAGCGAGGCCCCTCCACTCTGAACTTTTTCGGTCTTGGAGCGGTTTTCCACCCCTGGTTGGGACTGCAAATGGCCCTAACCTTTTCAGGGCTAGAAAGAGGCGTTTGTATGTATCTCCTGACGATCCGGGACGGATTGCACACCCGCCACATCGGCCCCTACGAGAGCCCGAAGCAGGCTGCCGACGATCTCGATCGCTTGCTGGCCCAGTTCGGCGAACGGTCCCGCTGGCAGATCCATGCGCTCGAATCTCCCCAGATGGTGCTGGCCCCCAAGGCGGAACCGATGGAGCGAAGAAAACTAATGGTCACGGCAGCCTGAGGCTGGCGGCAGCGAGCGCTGCTTTCACCAAGCAGCGCAATGATTTATGGCCTGAGAACGCCTACTTCGGCAATCGCGCTTTCCAGACTTCAGACCTAGTCGCTTACTACCCATTGATTGCCAGCTCAGTTACGGGCCGGCCTAGTTATGGCAAAGCAGGATGCCTCTGCAAAGTTTGAATGAACCAGGCCCAGTCTGACTGGACCATGGGCCTATTGCTTGGGATAGCCGCGCAACAGGCCACTTTCGATCATCAGCCCCACGCCGGCGGTGATGGCAATCAGGCTGAGGGCGCCGTACCAGGCCCAGGGTCCTTGGTTTTGGCCAATGGCCTGGAGGATTTGCCGCTCCACCGCCTTGCCGAACAAGCAGAGTCCGGCTGGTAGCAACAGCACCCCCAGTTGGGCCTTAACGAACCAGCGGATCTTGCGTTCGGCCATCGGGCGGCAGGGGCGCTGAGGAAGTCCCAGCCTAGGCGGGAGCGCCTGCGAGCACCCAGTTCACCAGGGTGCGCACGCCAAAGCCGGTGGCGCCGGCCGGGTCCAGGCCCCGACCCTTGTCGCTCCATACGGTGCCGGCAATATCAAGGTGGGCCCAGGCCAGGCCGGGGCTAACAAACTCCTTGAGAAACAGGGCGCCGGTAATCGAACCACCCGGCCGGGGGCCGGTGTTTTTCATATCCGCCACGCCACTCTTGAGCCCTTCCCGGTAGGAGGCCTGCAGGGGCATGCGCCAGACCTGCTCGCCCCCCTGGCTGGCCGCGGCGGCCAGGGCGCCGGCCAGGGCGTCACTGGGGGACCAGAGCCCGGCTATCTCGTTGCCGAGGGCGATCACACAGGCCCCGGTGAGGGTGGCCAGATCCACCACCGCATCGGGCTCCAGGCCGCAGGCATAGACGAGGGCATCGGCCAGCACCAGGCGTCCTTCGGCGTCGGTGTTGTTCACCTCAATGGTCTTGCCATTGGAGGCCGTGAGGATGTCGCCAGGGTGAATCGCCCCACCGCTGATCATATTTTCGCAGGCCGGCACGATTACGTGCACTTCCACCCCCTCGGGCTGGAGCTGGCCGATCGCCCGCGCAGCCCCCAACACGGCGGCACTGCCGCCCATGTCGTACTTCATCATTTCGATCTGGGAGCCAGCGGTCTTGAGGTTGTAGCCGCCGGAATCAAAGGTGAGACCCTTGCCCACCAGGGCCACCCGGCGGCGGACAGCCCCCAGGGGCCTGTAGGTGAGATGGATGAACTTGGGGGGCAGGTCCGAGCCCTGGGCCACCCCCAGGTAGGCGCCCATGCCCAAGGCTTCACAGTCGCTGCGTTCCAGCAGTTTGAGGTCCAGGCCAAACTCGCTGGCGATCGCGGCGGCGCAGTCGGCTAGGGCCTGGGGGGTGACCGTGTTGGGTGGGGCCGCCACCAATTCCCGGGCCAGCTCCACGCCACTGCAGAGGGCGTCGACGCTGCCGAGGAGCTCGGGCGCCGTTGCGGGGAATCCCAGCAGCTCCACCGATGCGGGCAGGGGCTTGGGCTCGGCGTCGCTTTTGAAGCGTTGGTCGCTGAACAGGCTGAGGCGCACGGCCTGGGCGATGGCGGCCGCTGCCGCCTGGGGCTCCAGGCCTTCCACCGGTAGGGCAATCCCCAGGCTGCCCCATCCCTGGACCTGGGTCGCCTTGGCGATGCTGGCCGCTGCCTGGCGGACGCCGTCGAGGCCGAACTCGGCGGGTTCCCCCAGGCCAACCAGCAGCAGCACGCTCGGGGTCGTTCCCAACCACTCCAACCGCAGGCTTTCTCCGGCCTTGCCCTTGAACTGGCGTTGCTCCAGCCGCTCCAGCAAGGCCGCCCCGAAGCGCTGCTCCAGCCCGGTCCGGAGGGGGCCGCTGCCACCGCTGAACAGACCCACGGCCAGGGTGTCCCCACTCCAGCTGCCCGCCGGGGTCGAGGTGCAGCGGAACTCCATGGGGATGTTTTCGGGGCGGCCCCTAATCGTAGGAGGGGCTCTGGGGACTTGATCGCTGGTCGGGCCCCGCCAGGGCGCTTGGGTCGCCAGAGGACCAGGCCACCAGAGCATCACTCCACCAGAGAAGCAGGCGCCTTACCAGCAGGGGCCAGGCGATTAGGCCGTGAAGGGGGTGGCCCAGCGGCCGCGGGTTTCCTTGTTGAACGGGGGCTGCCACAGGCGGATCAGGGCCTGTTCCAGGGCCCGGCGCTGCCTGGTCTGGGCTGGGACGTCGGACCAGAAGCGGATGCTCAATTGGCAGTTCAGACCCACCTGCTGCAGGGCTTCGCCATAGGCCGCCACGTAATCCTTGCAGTCGTGCTCCCCTTTCCAGCGGCGATCGGCCTGCCCAGTTTCCCCCACATAAAGCAGCAAGGGACTGGCCAGGTGGCTGGGGCGATCGACCACGAAGTAGAGGGCGGCGCCCCTCTGGGGCGCCTGGGGCCAGCGCCAGAACTGCAGGGGCTGGGCGACCAGGGCCAGGGGGTCCAGGCCGGCAGCGAGGGCCAGGGGCTCGGGCCCGCCCGGTGCTGCTAGCCCGGCGGCGGCAAACAGGCTGCCTTGGCCCCGGGCTGCGCCCGCTTCAGCCGCTGCCGCTTCTATTCCAGCCTGGGCGGCCGCCAGGAACTGGGTCTGTTGAAACTGGCTGAGCCGCTGCTGCCACTGGTGCAGTTGCGGCGCGTCTTGGGCCAGGACCGCTTCGATCTGGCTACCGGCGGTCTCCCCTTGGGCAAAGAGGTTGCCCTGGCGGGCTGGGGGTTGGGCTCGCGGCGGCATGGCGTTTCAGCGCGGCCGCGGCAGCACCGGCCCCGCCGGACCCTGGCTAAAGCGCACCCGACCGATCAGCTCCTCCACGAGGGCGGCCGGCAGCTGCAGGCGCTGTTGCAGGTCGGCCAGGTCCTGAAAGGGGGCCCGTTGCCGTTCCCGCACCAGCCGCTGGCAGCGCTCCGGGGTGAGGCCCACCAGGGCCGCGTCGATCTGGCTGGCGCTGGCCCGGTTCAGGTCGAGCTGGCGGGCCTGGGGAGCTGCCGGCTCCCCGTACCATCGAAACAACAGCAGCGGCTCCCAGCAACGGATCTGGGCTTCAGGCAGCTCCAGTAGCTGTTGGAGGTCCTCCGGCCCACTTAGCTGTACCCCGCCGGCCTGGAGCCGCAGCAGCAGGTCCACCTGGTGGGGGCTGATGCCCGGCAGGCGCAGCCAGTCAGCGGCCGTGGCCCGGTTCACATCCAGCCGCCAGCCCAGGGCCGCGGCGTGGCGCACCTCGGCGGCGGAGGTGAGGCGGAGCCCGGGATTTTGGCGCAGCTTGAGGGCGAGCAGGTCCCGTTCGATTGCCCCGTCCTCGGGGGCGCCGGCTGGGGTGGCGCCGGCAGTGGGAGCGCCTGTGCCCAGTCGCTCTTGGCCCGGGGTTCCGCTGCGATCAGGTCGGGGGGGCTGGCTCCCTGCCGCCGCCGCGGCGGTCCTGGGCCTGGCCGGCAGCTGGCCGGTGGCCTCCAGCAGGCTGCGGGCTAGAGGATCCAACCAGTGGCCATCGGCCATGGCGGCAGGCATGGAGCACAACGTTGCGAAGCTAGCCCTCCTGGGGCAAGTCCACCAGGCCAAGGCGCAGGGCCTGAAAACCGGCATGGTTGCGATCGCGGGCACCGAGCTTGTTGCGCAGGTTGGTGACATGGCTTTTCACCGTTTCCGGGGAGATGAAAAGCCTCGCCGCAATCTGATTGTTGTCCAGGCCATCGACCACCAGCTCAACCACCTCGAGTTCCCTGGCGCTCAGCCCCGGGCCAGGTCCTTTGGCCTGGCCCGGGCCCCGGTTGCGTAACAACGCCGCGAGGGGGCGATCGATGTAGGTGCCGCCATCGCGAATCGCGCGGAGGGCGGGCGTGCCGGCATCGAGGCCCATACCGGATTCGAGGCAGAGCCCGTCGCAACCGGCTTGGAGGGCGGCCTGGAGCTTGGCTAGCCGTTTCGGGCGCCCCACGATCAACAGGGTGCGGACCTCCGGCTGGCTGGCCTTGGTCCGCTCCACCAGCCGGATGCCGCAACCCTCCTCCAGCTGGTCGGTGACCACCAGGACGTCGGGCCGGTGGCGCCGGATCAGGACCAGGCCTTCCTCTTCGGTGGTGGCGGCCCCAGCCACCTGGCCCGGCCCGGTGAGGCCACTGAGGTAGAAGTTCAGCAAGGCCCTGTTGCCAAAGCAAGCCACCAGCTTGAGGCTCTGCAGCAGGCTGGTGGCCGTGGCGCTGGTGCGCTGGATTTGCCTGATCTGGGGGGTGAAGTCCACGGGGGCTGACCGCGGGGAACGGGGGCGGCATCGTTGCGGTCCTGGGGCGGCCGTGCTGCATGCAGCGCTACGGGATGCGTGGATCCGCACTCGTCAGGGCCCAAGCAGCGACGCACAATGGCCGGCAGCGATCCAGCAACGCCGCGCCATGGCCTTCTTCGAGTCTGAGATCGTTCAGGACGAGGCCAAGCGGTTGTTTGGCGACTACCAGCAACTGATGCAGCTGGGCGGCGAATACGGCAAGTTTGATCGCGAGGGCAAAAAGCTATTCATCGTGCGGATGGAGGAGCTGATGGAGCGCTACCGCGTGTTCATGAAGCGTTTCGAACTCTCCGATGACTTCCAGGCCAAGCTCACCGTGGAGCAGTTGCGCACCCAGCTTGGCCAGTTCGGCATGACGCCGGAGCAGATGTTCGAACAAATGCATCGCACCCTCGAGCGCATGAAGGCAGAGCTGGACAAGGAGCTCTGAGGGCCGGGCCTGGCCAGCCGGGCTCCCGGGCTTGGAAAGTCGCCTGCCTACGATCCGGCCCTGAGCACTGGGCGGGGCCCCTGATGGTGAATGACACGTGGGGGCTGCCGCCCTGGCTTGAGCGGGGCGTGGCCGATCTCTTCCCGGCGCCCCACCCCCAGCCGGAGCGCAGCCCAGCCAGCCCCAGCGAGGCCCTCGCCGCCCGCTTGGTTGAGGCCGGGCGCCAGGGCCGCCCCCTGCGGGTGAAGCTCGGCATCGATCCCACCGGCTCCGACATCCACCTGGGCCACTCGATCCTGTTCCGCAAGTTGCGGGCCTTCCAGGACGCCGGCCACACGGCGGTGCTGATCATTGGCGATTTCACCGCCCGCATTGGTGATCCCACCGGCAAGAGCGCCACCCGGGTGCAGCTCACGGCCGAGGCGGTGGCGGCCAACGCCCGCACCTACCTGGCCCAGCTCGGCCAGGGCCAGCCCAAGGAGCTGTCCCTGCTCGATTTCGAGACCCCGGGCCGGCTGGAGGTGCGCCGCAACAGCGAGTGGTTGGCCGGCCTGGATCTGCCCCAAACGATCGAACTGCTGGGGATCTCCACCGTGGGCCAGATGCTCGCCAAGGAAGACTTCGCCAACCGATATGGCTCGGGCACACCGATCTCCCTGCATGAGTTTCTCTATCCGCTGCTGCAGGGCTATGACTCGGTAGCGATCCAGGCCGACCTGGAGCTGGGTGGCACCGACCAGAAGTTCAATGTCGCCATGGGCCGCGACCTCCAACGGCACTTTGGCCAGCGGCCCCAGTTCGGGATGTTGCTGCCGATCCTGCCGGGCCTTGATGGGGCGCAGAAGATGAGCAAGAGCCTGGGCAACACCGTGGGCCTCAGCGAGGATCCGCTCTCGATGTATTCCAAGCTCGAAAAGGTGCCCGATGCGGTGGTGGTGGACTACCTCACCCTGCTCACCGACCTCGATCTGGCCGCCTTGCCCGCAAACCCACGGGAACGGCAACGGGCCATGGCCCTGGAGATCACCCGCCAGCGCCATGGCACGGCTGCTGCTGAGGCGGCCCAGGCTGATGCCGCCTCCCTGGTGGGCGGTGCCCAGGGGGCCGGGGCGGCTGGGGCCGAGGTGCCGGTCGCGTCCTTGGCGGGCGTGAATTTCCCTGCCAAGGCCTTTTACCTGCTCAGTGCCGTGGGGATCTGCGCCAGCAGCAGCGAGGCGCGCCGCCAGATCCAGGGCGGTGGCGTCAAGCTCGATGGCGACAAGCTCACCGACCCCAACCAGCAGTTCGCTGACGCCAGGGAGCTCGACGGCAAGGTGCTGCAGCTGGGCAAAAAGACCTTTCGGCGCCTGGTGGCCGGATCTCCGGTGGGGGCCGGCGCAGGGGCCCCGCTGCCAGGGGGCCAGCCATGACCCATCCTTCAGGCAGCCTCCAGCCCCAGCAGCACCCCGCCGATGCCCTGATCCTGGCCCTGGATCGGCCCGATGCGGCCTCGGCCCTGGCCCTGGCCGCGGCGATCCCTGAGCTGCGCTGGGTGAAGGTGGGCCTGGAGTTGTTCAGCGCAGCTGGGCCCCAGGTGGTGGCCCAGCTGCGCGAGCGCGGCCTGAGGGTGTTCCTCGATCTCAAGTTCCACGACATCCCCGCCACCATGGCCGGCGCCTGCCGCAGCGCGGCCCGCCTGGGCGCCGAGTTGATCACCGTCCATGGCTGCGCCGGCAGCGAGGCCCTTGCTGCGGCCCAGGCCGGGGCCTGGGAGGGGGCCCGGAGCGCCGGCCTAGCCCCCCCCACCCTGCTGGCCGTCACCGTGCTGACCAGCTGGGACCCCCAGCGTTTTGCCGGGGACCTGGCCATTGACGAAGCCATCGAGGACTACGTGCCACGGCTGGCCCGGTTGGCGGCGGGCGCGGGGATCGGCGGCTGCGTTTGTTCGCCCCTGGAGGTGGCGGCCCTGCGGGACGCCCATCCGGTTCCATTCGCCCTGGTCACCCCCGGCATCCGGCCGGCTGGCGCGGCCCGGGATGACCAGCAACGGGTGATGACCCCAGCCCAGGCCCTGGCCGCCGGGGCCAGCCAGCTGGTGATCGGCCGGCCCATCAGTGCCGCCACCGATCCGGCTGAGGCCTTTGCCGCCTGCTGCCAGGAGCTGTACCCTGCGTCGCCCCAAGGCCAGGCCTAGGACAAACCCAGCCCGGAACCTGGCCTAGGCCGCCAGGGAGCCCTGGGGCACCAGCTCGGCGTAGAGCAACTCCAGGGCATCGATGTTGCGGGTGAGGGTGTAGCGCTCCAGCACCCGGGCCCGGGCCCGGCGCCCCAGTTCGGCCGTGAGCACCGGTTGGTCGCGCAGCACCGGTAGGAGGGTGCGCAGCTGGGTGGTGACCCCCTGGGTGCTGATCACGATCCCCGCGCCGCCTTCCAACACCTCACCATCGGCGCCGGCATCGGTGGCCACGCAGGCGGTGCCGCTGGCCATGGCTTCGAGCAGGGCCAGGGACAGGCCCTCCACCAAGGACGGCAGCAGGAACACCTCCGCCACCCGCAGCAGGGCCACCCTGGTGGCGAGGTCGGCTTCGTAGCCCCACCAGTGCACATCGGGCTCGCTGCCAACGGTCTGTTGCAAAGAAGCCCTCAAGGGCCCATCGCCAACGATCACCAGCAGGCAGCCGGCCGGGCGCACCAGCCGCCAGGCCTTGAGCAGGGCCTCCACATTCTTTTCGGTGGCGACCCGGCCCATGTAGAGGAACACCCTTTTGCCGCCAAACAGTTGGCGAAACGGGGCCAGGCTGGGGTCGTCCTGGGGGGCCGGGCTCCAGCAATCGGGATCGACCCCGTTGGGGATCACGGCCAGGCGCGACTCCTTCACCCCCAGCCGGGCCAGCACCTCGGCCTGGAGCTCGGAAAACACAATCACCCGGTCGAATTTGGCCAGGGACGGGGCGTAGAGCTGGTAGGTGAGTTGCTGGGTGCCGGCGCTGAGGTTGCGCAGGCTGGCATCAAAGGCCGGATGGAAGGTGGCGACCAGGGGCATCCCCAGTTGCTGGCAGAGGTCCGGTAGGCGGAAATCCAGGGGGGAGAGGGTGAGGCTGGCGTGCACCACATCGGGCTGGAGCCGCTCGAGGGACTCGCGCAGTTCCCGCTGGGCCCCAGGCGAGGGGATCGTGTACACCTGGGACTTCATCAGGTAGGGCAGGGCCACCTCCGGGTCGTCGGCCTTCCAGGCAGCGGGCCTGGTCCCATTGACCCGAGCGGGCACGGGGGGGCGCTGGCCACTGATGTCAAGCTCGTCCCGCCGTTGGGCCAGGCCCTGGGGGGTGTCGAAGTGGATGAAGCTGATGCGGTGGCCCCGTTGCCGCAGGACTTCCGTCGTGCTCAGCCCGTAGGTGACGTTGCCGCAGAAGGGAGATTTCTTGCCCAGCCAGGCAATGTGGGCCACGCGGCGGCAGGCTCAATCGAACAGCAACTTTAGCAGCGTTCCCAAGGTTTCTCCAGTAGGGCCGCCGCCACCGCCAGGGCGGCCAGGGCCCAGAGCACCGGCAGCAGGCCGTAGCGGCTCACCACCGTGCCGGCTAGCACGAGCGGCAGGCTCAGGGCCACATTGATCAGGTTGTTCTGCAGGCCGAATACTTTGCCCCGCTGGCTTTCGGGGGTGTCCTCCTGGATCGTGGTCTGGGCCGGAATCGCCAGCAGGGCTGAGCCCACCCCCAGCACGGTGCAGAGCACCAGGGTCACCATCAGGTTGCCGCGCAGCTGGCCGAGTAGCACCAGGCTCCAGGCGATCGTGCCCAGGCCCGTGGATGCCAGCACGCGCCGGTTGAGGTGATGGCCCATCTGGGCCACGGCCACGGCCCCCAGGGCCAGGCCCAAGCCACTCATGGCCAACAGGATGCCGAACTGGGTCGGCCCCAGGCCCTCGATGGCCGCCGCCAGGCTGATGGCAAGCACATAGAGGGCCGCCAGCAGGCTGTAGAGCAGCACCAGCTGGAGCAGGGCCATGCGCACCGTGGGCCGGTCCCGCAGCACCTGCAGAGCCTCACCCATCTCACTCCATACGCTGGTGGTGGTGGCCGCCCGGGGTTGCTCTTCCATCTTGATCGTGGCGAGCACCAGGGCGGCCAGGCCGTAGCAGAGCGGCAGCAGCAGCACCTCGCCATCGTGGATGCCGAGGCCTGCCAGGAGGCGGTCCAACAGCCGCAGCATCGGATCGCCTATGGCAAAACCGACGATGGTGGCGCCCATGCTGGTGGCCTGATATAGCGAATTGGCTGCCAGTAGCTGGGGCCCAGGGACTAGCAGCGGGATCGCCGCCTGTTCAGCTGGCGCGAAGAATTGGGACAGGGCCGACTCGAAGAAGGTGATGGCCAATAGGGCCCAGTAGCCCCAGCTCAGCCCCAGCCAGAGGGGCCCCTCGATCAGGCATAGGGGAATCAACAGGGCCAGGGCGGCCCGCAGGGCGTTGGAGGCCACCATCGCCGTGCGCTTCGGCCAGCGGTCGGCCCAAACGCCCGCCACCAGCCCTAGGGCCATCGCTGGGATCGTGTTGGCCACGTAGATCCCCGTGGCCAGCAGCGTGATCAGCTGGGCCCGGCTATCGATGTCGAGCTTGATGGCGGCGGCGGCTTCGGCCAGGGCGCCGCCGCTGGGGGGCGTTTCCGTGACCCAGTACTGGGCGATCAGAAATACCATCAAGACGATGTAAAACTTGTCGCCTAACTGGCTCAGGATCTGGCCAAGCCAGAGCCGGCGGAACTGGGGCAGGGCAATGACCCCTTGGAGCCCGGAGGGACGAATGGTGCCGCTCAAGGGGTTCCGCGGAGGCGAGCCTCTGATGATGCCGCAACGTCCGCCCCAAGGTGGGTGTTGGCGTTGAAGCACTGGCGCAGCAGGCTCCAGGAGCGCAGCTTGTGGCCGAGGTGTTCCCGGCTCCAGAGCTCCACCAGGGCCAGCAACCGCAGCCAGACCGGTTCAGGCCCCATCAGGCCGCCATCGCGGCGGCGCGGCAGGGCCGGCCGGGGCAGCCGTTGCAGCAGGGCCAGTTCCGAGGCGTTCAAGACCAGCTGGGCGCCAGGGATCGCCCCCACCACGAAGCCTTCACTGGGGAGCAGGCTGCAGCGCCACTCCCAGGTGCCCACCGGTGGCTCCAGGGGCTCGCCGCTGCGGGCGCAGTGGGCCAGGGGCAGGCCGTAGCCCCCCAGGGCCAGCAGGTGGACGCAGCCCTGCACGGCGATCGCCAGGGCCTCCAGGCTGGCTTGACGGTCCTGGACGACCAGTTCAAGGCGTCCCAGCTGCATCAGCAGGTCTTCGAGCAGGCCAGGCACGCCCTCGCCGGCGGGCACCAGTTGGATGGTCAGTTCCGCCAGGCCCTGGGCGGCGGCCAGGGTCTCCAGCCGGCCGGCCAGGGCGGCGTAGTTGCGCACCACCGTCAGCTGGCGCACGCGCCGTAGGCCGCGGCCGCCGCCCACGTGCAGGCGCAGCAGGGCCAGGGGCACGGCGGCAGCCAGGGGGCTTTTCGGCTTGCGGGCCCCCGGCACGGCCAGGCGGCTGAGGCCGTCGCTGGCACTCAGCAGGGTGAGCAGCCGGTCGGATTCCCCTAGGGGCCCGCATTTCAACGACAAACCCTCCAGCCGCAGCTCAGCGCCCATCGACGGTTCTGCTGGGGGGTGTCATCGCGCGCTGACGGGGGCTAGCCAGGAGTGGGCGGGTCCCCATGGCTTGAGCCACCACCGTTCCGGTTCCGGTTCCGGTCCCGGCTTCGGGCGCTGCCTGGGCCGCTGGCCCAGGGGCAATCGCCTCCGCCTCAATCGCCCTCGCCTCAATCGCCTCCGTCTCAGTAGTCACGGGCGCTGTCCTGGTCGCCGTCGCCGCTGCCAGGCGCCGATTTGGGGCGCTGGCCGTAGGTCTTGCCGGCCTGGATCAGGGCGACACCGCGGCTGGTGCCGAGCCGACTGGCCCCCGCCTCCACCAGGTCGAAGGCCTGCTCCAGGCTGGTGATTCCCCCGGAGGCCTTGACCGCCGCCCGGCCCCGGGCCAGTTGGCGCAGCTCGGCCACCTGGGCCACCGTCACGGGAGGTCCAAAGCCGCTGCCGGTCTTGAGAAAGGCCACGCCCACATCGATCGCGGCTGCCACGGCCAGGTCCAGGGCAGCAGGGGTGAGCTTGCCCACCTCCAGGATCACCTTCACGGGCAGGCCGATCTCGACGATTGGCGCCAGGTCGGCGCAGAAGCGGCTGGCATCGCCATCGGCTAGGGCGCCGAAGTCGGGCACCACATCCAGCTCGTCGGCACCAGCGGCGGCGGCCCATTCCGCTTCGGCCCGTTTGATTTCCGGCGGGATGGCGCCAAAGGGAAAGCCCACCACGCTGATTAGGCGGGTGGGCTGGCCCGAGCCCCTGGCGCCGCCGGTCCCCGAGCCCAGCCGCTCCCGGGCCAGGGGCAGCCAGCGGGAGGCCAGGCAGACTCCGGCGAAGCCGAAATGGCGAGCCTCATCGCAGCACCGCAACACCGCTTCCGATCCCTGGTGGGGATCGAGCAGGGCGTGGTCGATCAGGGGGGCAAGGTCGGGGAGGTCGCGCAAGCGGCTGGGGGGCCCGGGAGGGCGCGGTGGTGGATCAGGATTCTCGCGGTTGAATCACCCCGTAGCCCCCGTGGTTGCGTCGATAGACCACCTGGATGGTGCCGTTTTGGGCGTCGCGGAACACATAGAAATCGTGGTCGATCACATCGAGTTGGTGCATGGCGTCCTCCAGGGACATCGCCGGCATGGCGAAATACTTGCGGCGCACGCCCCGGTTGGGCAGTTCGGCCGTTTTCCCCTCCAGGAACGACCCCTCAACCGGCGCATCTACGACCACGCCTGCGGTGCTGGCGGTCTGGCTGGCGTTGTGGCCAGCGCTGTGGTGGTGGTCGCTGTGGCGCTCCTTGTGGCGGCGCAGCTGGCGGCTCAATTTGCCGGCCACCAGATCGATGCTGGCGTAGAGGTTTTCGCTGCGTTCCTGGGCCCGGATCACGGTGCCGTTGGCAAAGACCGTGACCTCAGCGGTTTGTTGGGGCACCCGCGGATTGCGGGCCACCGAAAGATGCACATCCGCCTCCTTCACCAGGCCATTGAAGTTGTTCAAGGCCCGGGACAACTTCTCTTCGGTGTAGTCGCGTATGGCCGGGGTGACGTCCAGATTGCGGCCGTGAATCAGAAGCTTCATCCCTGTGCCTCCGGGAGTGGGGGATGGTCCAACGCTAGGAACGGTTGGTGAGGGAACCCAAACTCGAAGGAATCTGTTTCCAAGCGGTCGGCCCGGTGCCCTTTGGCCGGGCCTGGGCCTGGCAGCGGCAGCTCCAGGGTCGGTTGCTGGCCGACCCGCTTGGCCCCGATGCCGTGCTGCTGCTGGAGCATGAACCCTGCTACACCCTGGGCCGCGGCGCCAGCGAGGCCTTCCTGCGCTTCCCTGCGGACCACCCACCCGCGCCCCTGTTTCGCATTGACCGGGGCGGCGAGGTCACCCACCACGCCCCCGGCCAACTGGTGCTCTACCCGGTGCTCAACCTGCAGCGCCACGGGGCCGATCTGCACCTCTATCTGCGCCAGCTGGAAGCCGTGGTGATCGACCTGCTGGCCGAGCTCGGCCTGGAGGGCCAGCGCCAGGAGGGCCTCACGGGGGTCTGGCTGGAGGGTCGCAAGCTGGCGGCGATCGGCGTGGGGGCCCGCCGCTGGATCAGCCAGCACGGCCTAGCCCTGAATGTGGAGTGTGATCTGGCCGGTTTCGCCCCGATCGTGCCCTGCGGCATCGGCGATCGCCCCGTCGGCCGGCTGGTGGAGTGGCGGCCGGGCCTCAGCTGCGTCGAGCTGGCGCCCCGGTTGCTGGTCGCCTTTGCCAACCGCTTTGGCCTGCAGCTCCGTCCACCCACCGGCCCGGAGCGGCTTTTGGGGTGATAGGCCTGGATCAACCACTCTGTCGCCGTGACCGATTGCTCCGCCCTGGTTGGTCCGAAGGACCAGGCCGAAGTCCACTGGAGTGCCGACGGCGCCGATCGCTTGGCCCTGGCCCGGCGCGCCGACTGGAGCGGCCTCACCGCCCTGGAGCAGCTCTGGCCCCAGTTGGCGGCCCGCCATGGCGATGCCCTGGCCCTGGAGGCCCCCCACGCCAAGCCCCCTGAGCAATGGAGCTTTGGGGCCCTCGATGGCGCCATCCTCCAGGCCGCCTCGGGCTTCGCCGCCCTGGGCGTGGTGCCGGGGGATGTGGTGGCCCTGTTTGCGGAAAATGGCCCCCGCTGGCTCCTAGCCGACCAGGGCCTGATGCGGGCCGGCGCCGCCGATGCCGTGCGGGGCAGTGGCGCGCCCCTGGCCGAGCTCAGCTACATCCTGCGGGATTGCGGTGCCAGTGCCCTGGTGGTGGAATCGGCGGCCTTGCTGGAGAAGCTCTCTGCCCAGCTCAGGGAGCAGCAGGGCCTGAAGTTTGTGGTGCTGCTGGAGGGGCCCAGCCCGGCTGTCGGGTCCTTGGCCATCCCCTGCCTGGGCTGGGACGCCCTGATGGAGCTGGGGGCGACCTCCCCACCGCCGCCCCTGGCCCCCGGGGGCCCGGAGCGATTGGCCACGCTGCTTTACACCTCCGGCACCACGGGGGAACCCAAGGGCGTGCCCCTCAGCCACGCCAACCTGCTGCACCAAATCCAGACCCTCGGTGTGGCCGTGGCACCCATTCCGGGGGATCGGGTGCTGAGCGTGTTGCCGATCTGGCATGCCTATGAACGCACCGCCGAATACTTCCTGCTCGCCTGTGGCTGCCGCCAGAGCTACACCAGCCTCAAGCACTTCAAGGCCGACCTGCAGCGGGTGCGTCCCCACTACATGATCAGCGTGCCTCGCCTGTGGGAGGCCCTGCTGGCTGGCTTTGAGGATGCCCTCGCGGCCATGCCCCCGGCCCGGCGGCGCCTGCTGACGGCGGCCCTGGGCTTGAGCCGCTTCCATTGCAGCCACTGGCGCCAGGCCCGGGACCAGACCCTGCTCCCCGAGTCCCGCCTGGCCCGGTTGGCCGGCGGCCTGCTGGCCCTGGTCAGCTGGCCGGGCCATCGCCTGGCCGGCCAGCTCTTCTGGCCCAAGGTGCGCCAGCAGCTGGCCGGAGGCAGCTTGGGCACGGCGATTAGCGGCGGCGGCGCCCTGGCCCCCCACGTGGATGGCTTCTTTGAGGCGATTGGCATCGAGCTGTTGGTGGGCTATGGCCTCACCGAAACCAGCCCGGTGCTCAGCTGCCGCCGCCCCTGGTCCAACCGCCGGGGCAGCTCCGGCCGCCCCCTGCCCGGCACCGCCATCAAGGTGGTCGATGCGGAGCGGGGCACGCCCCTGGGCTGGGGCCAGCGGGGCCGGGTGCTGGCCAAGGGTCCCCAGGTGATGGCCGGTTACTTCGGCAAGCCCGAGGCCACGGCCAAGGCGATCGATGCCGGTGGCTGGTTCGACACGGGCGACCTGGGCCACCTGCTCGCCGACGGCACCCTGGTGCTCACCGGCCGGGCCAAGGACACGATCGTGCTCAGTAGCGGCGAAAACATTGAGCCCGGCCCCCTGGAGGAGGAATTGGCGGCCTGTTCCCTGGTCGAGCAGGTGATGGTGGTGGGCCAGGACCGCCGCAGCCTGGGGGCCCTGATCGTGCCCCGGCTGGAGGCCTTGGCGGCCTACGCCCAGGAGCTGGGTTTGGCGCCGCCCCAGGCGGGGGCCGAGGGGGACGCGGCCAGCGCCGAGGCAGCCCTGCTCAAGGCCCTCGCCGGCCGCCTCAACCGGCGCCTGGCGGCCCGGCCCGGGGCCCGGCCCGACGAACGGTTGGGCGGGGTGGCCCTGGTGGCACCCTTCAGCATCGACAACGGCCTACTGACCCAGACCCTCAAGCAACGGCGTGATCGCATCGGCGAGCGCGACCGGGCCGCCATCGAGGCGATCTACGGGCGTTGAGCGGATTCCCAAGGCTGGAGCTGGCGGGGCCCATGGCCCCTGGGTGGCTGGCTGGGTCGGGGTGCGGCGATCCGGCCGTTGACCCAGAGCCCCCCCACTGACAATTTGGACGCTGGATTTCCTTTCCCATGGCCGACGGTTCCCTTTCGATCAAGCGCTCGATCACGGTGCGGGCCGTGGTCACGCCCCGTTGGAAGGAGGATGCGGAGCGGGAGTTGAGCGGCGCCATCGCCACCAGCGATGCCCAGCTGGCCCAGCTCGAGCAGGAAGGCCAGCAGGTGGTCGATGAGATCCGCCGCCAGAGCGCCAATCCCCTGGATCCCCGCGTTCAAGACCAGGTGGCTTCGGTGCAGCAACAGGTGGGCGCGAAGCGGGCCGAATTGGAGGAGCAAAAGCGCACCCTGTTGGAGCAACAGCGCCAGGTGCGCGACCTTGAGATGGAGCAGATTGTTGAACAGGGCCAGTTAGAAAGTTTTACCGATATCCAGGTTGGTGACAACCTGGTGGAGAAACTGCAGGTGGCTATTGTGGTGCGTGATGGCATCGTTGAGGCGATTGAAGCGGCCTGATCGTTGCAGCGATGGGACGCTACTGAACAGCCACCCCTGACCAACAGATCGTTTCAGCTTGATCGACCTGGGCTCAAGCCCGGGTCGAATTTTATTGCGAACGCTCTTTTGAAACGGCGATTGCTAAGCAGGGATCCGGTCCATGGTTTGGCCCGATGGGGGACTGCGATGGGCCGATTCGATCAGGCCGTGCTGGCCTGGCTTCAAGCCAGCCTGGCCTCCAGCCAGCTTGGCATAGTGGACAGCCATGGCCCCATAGGGACTTGCTACAACTACAGAAGGGTTCTTGCTTCGTTGGATATTGCCATCAAATCTGATCGCCAATGCTAGATCGGAACGCGAAAGTGCATGCGGCTCCATGGACGAAGTTTGCGCCATGACTAAGCATTGATCGGCCGGCCAAGATCCATCTGGCTTTGAAGCTCCTGGGGATGGGGCCAATCTGTCAGCCGTGACGCTGGATGGAGTTTAGGGATTGTTATTTTGTTGTTGTTATCGCTTACATGGTTCTGATTGAATGCCCATCGATTGTCTGCCTTCAGTAGGGTTGTGGCCCATCGCCGCCCAGTTGGATTGTTTGTTGCTTGCTTGAATGATGAGCGTTTGGCTTGACAATATTTAATGGGTAGGCTGATGCCTAGCTGGGGATTGTGATGGCGGCCAAGATGATTACCCAGGCGGCTTTGCAGGCTGCATGCAGGAATTGATCGACGGCTAAATTGAAGTATCCTTTGCATTTGCAGGTATCGATGATGCAGTGAAGCACAAACTCGGCGCAGCCAAGCCAGATGTTATTGGTTAAAAGGGCGACAACCAGCGCATGGGTGCCCGCATGGCCGGCCAGCCAGTAGGTCCAGTGAACGCCAGCCACGGAGGAGCCGGGGCATTTGCCAACGGCCAATTTATCTGTTTGTAGGGGGTAATCGGCGAGGCAATGGCCAAAAAGTAACAGGATAAAAAGTGGTAAGCCAGCAACCCCAATCATGGTTTACTTTAATTCTGCCCTAAGCCTAGCGCATCCTGGCAGCCTGTCTTTTGAATCGGCCCATCTTTGCTGCGAGTGAATGGTGATCAAGCTGAGCTGATGGCGGTTTAGGCAATCGCGCCGGGGCCGCAACTTGACGTCAGATCATCGCCCATGCTTGACATTGGCGCCGTAATGCAGTGAGATAGGAATTCAAAATTGTTTTGATTGCATGGCCAGCCCTTACATCATTGCTACCCATAGTTACCGGGGAGGTACGGGCAAGTCTAATGTGACAGCCAATATCGCCTCTGAGTTGGCTCTCTCTGGCTTGAGGGTGGGGGTTGTTGATACGGATTTGCCTTCTCCCGGTATTCATATTCTGTTTGGCCAGGATGAGCCTGCTGTCACGATCAATGGGGTGATTGATCAGGAGTATGGCATTGACAAGGCGTTTATCGATGTTACGCCAGTAGCGCCAAGTTTTCCTGGTAATATTTTCCTGCTGGCTGGTAGTCCCAAGCCAGCCGATATTGCCAGGATCGTAAAGGAAGGTTATACGATGGATCAAATGGTTGATATTTACCGTGGATTTATTAAGGCAGCTGCTTTGGACGTGTTGTTGCTGGATACCCACCCAGGCATCAATGAGACAACCCTGTTCTCGATCACGGTTTCCGATCTTTTGCTGATGATTCTTCGTCCTGACCGCCAGGATTACCAAGGAACTGCCGTGACGGTTGATGTGGCGCGTAAGCTAGGGGTGCCCGATTTGCGATTGTTGATGAATAAGGCGTTGACAAGCCTTGATTGGCAGACTCTTAAATCAACAATAGAAGCCACCTATCAGGCTCCTTGCTTGGGAATTCTGGCCCAAAATGATGACATCATGCGCTATGGCGGTAGTGGTTTGTTTTCCCAGCAGGAGCCAAACCACCCCTTTACGGTTCAGCTCAAGGCCGTTGTGGCCCAATTGCTCCCCCTAATCGCGGCCTAATCCCCCGATTCCCAACCACCATTTCCTTAATGAATCATGATCAACGCGTCCCTACCCTTATTTGACATCTTTTTGGCCGCCGGTGCCCCTGCCGCCACTACTGAGCATCCGGTCGATGGAATTGCCATCACGTTTGTGCTAATTTTATTCGCAACTTTAGTTCTGTTGACCCAGTTTGCGCCGACTATTTTAGACGTTATCAATCGACATGAGTCCAAGCTTTCCAACAAGTTTCGGGATCTACCCACGGCCCTGCGGTCCTTTTCTTCGGGATTGGCGGTGGCTTATGTGATGATCATGCTAATTCCAGAGTACCAAATTTTTAATGATCAAGTCACTTTTGGTTGGATTAATGCCTACAAGCTATCGCTTTTTGGCCTGATTGCCTATAAGGGTATCCAGCATTATTGCCTGATGATGGCCAAGAAAAGTGCCCAAGCGATGGGCGAGTGGGGCTTCGTTAAGTCGCGGCAAGAGGAAAAATTGTTGGGTTTTAGGGTTTCAACGTCAGTGTTTGCTGTGTATGCATCGCTGATTCTGTTGACCCTGCCCTACCAGCTTAGCCATCTGCATGGTCCCGCCGATAAGCTCCTCTATCTGCTGACCTTTGTAATGCATCTAGGTTTCAATATCTTTGGCTTGTTTGAGGAAAATGAGAAGCACTTTCGCAAGCTGGTGCCGCCTGTTCTTTTCAGTGTTCTCAGTGCCGCGCTTGCGCTTACTCTCTTTAACGTATTGCCCACGGCCCTGTTGCTTGGTTGCTTGAGTGTGTTGGCGGGTATTATTCTCTATAATGTTTTTAAGAACGAGCTGCCTTCCGCCGAGACCTCCTCATTTGCCTGGTTTGCCATTGGCGTCTTTGTCTTCGTGAGTGTCGACGGCTTGACCGTCCGTAGTTTAATGCATTAAATAAGCCGCCTTATCGCTATTGATTAAGCACCCCTTAGGCGGTCCCTGAGGCTGCCTGATTGGCTCTTGAGCTTCTGGAACATGGGATCACTTTCGATGCTATTCACTTCTTTTGAGGCGCGGGCGTGATCGATCTCGATCGTGAGAAGTTGAATTTTGTCTTGAAGCTCGGCTTCCCGTGCCTTGATTCTGGCAAGCATTGTTGCGAATTCTTTCCTGGCTTCCCTAACGGTGGCATCATCGGTGGGTTTGTCGATGTTAATTTGGGATTGAACACTGGCCAGGTCGCCCGCGCTGATCAGTCGGGTTAGATAGCTGAATTCATTGATATATTGCAGCATGGATCTTGACCGTTTTGTAAGTTCCTTTACCAGGGCATTTCTGGCCTTGGTGTCGTTATCAATAAGTTTGAGGGCCTGGTCATTTTCTAGGCCAATGAGTTGTACGTTATTGCCTTTGGCAGAGCAGGTTGCTGAGCGGCGGGTCTCACCAAAGAGGGTCATCTCGCCAATCACAGCTCCCGGCGTAAGCGTGGCCACTGTGGTGCTGTCGCCAGATTGATTCTTGATCGAGACGGTGATTTCTCCCTGCTCGAGTACGTAGATGCGATCACTGATCTCGCCTTCATGGACGAGGTCGTCACCGTCGTTGAGGGTGATGCAATGGCCTTGCTCGCGGGCACCCGTTCGGAGCAGGAGGGCTAGATCGCTGCCCTGATTGGGCGTAGTTGCCGTTGCCGGTTTAATGGGTGGCAACATGCCGAAATTCCCTGCGACTCGTTCTGCAGCTATTATACGGAAAATCAGTGCTCTAATGGTTGCCCTGCAGACTGTCCTACTGCTGCTGCTGCTGATTCTTACTTTCCCGCTGGGAAAAATCAAGTCTCGGGCCCTAGATCCGCGCCTTCGCTGGCTGCCCAGCATGCGCATTTTACGCTGGTTGCTGATTGCTCGCATCACCCAGCTCGATGCCGTCTATTTTTCACTCGATGCGGATATTCTCCAGTGGATTAATAGCATTAATAATGCTGCTATCTCCCTGTTAGTGCTTGACCTGGCCATCGACTACAGCTGGTTGGTGATGCATGCAATTGGGGGGGCTCGCAACACACCACCCAGGATTTTTAGGGAACTGCTTTTTCTGTCCGGGGGCTTGGTGATTATCGGCTATACCCTCTATAGTAGTGGTTCCATCAGCGGCTGGGGAACAGCTGCAGGTGCTTCGGTCTTGGCGTTTGTGATTGGGCCTGGAACCAGCAGCCAGTTGCAAAATCTAGCCTCTGGCTTGTCGATCCAGCTAGAAAAGCAATTTGTGGTTGGCGATTGGGTTGAGTTTGAGGGCATGCTTGGTCAAGTAACCTCGATTTCTTGGAGTAATACCACCCTTCTAGACGATCTTACCGACCGCACGATTGTGGTGGCTAATTCAAAGATTGACCAGTCCATTATTGTTAACCATTCAAAGGCTTCTCCGGCCTTTCGTGTTGTTGTTGCCGTTGGTTTGCCCTATGAAATGCGCCCAGAGCTAGCCCGCGAGCTGCTGGTTGAGGCTGTCCAATCCCACGGCAATGTCTTGTTGGCCAAGCCGGTCGAAGTCGTACTCAAGACATTTAATGCGTCCTCAATCGACTATGAGTTGTACTTCTACATCCGCGATTACGCCAGGCGCCATCAGGTGCTTACCGATGTGCGATCGCGTATTTGGTATGCGGTGCAGCGACGCGGCTTTTCGATTCCCTTCCCGATTGTGGACCTCAGGCCGATCAGTACCGAGCGTCGGCTGGCCGTTGCCGAGCTCTCAAACCAGCGCCAGGACTGTTTTGACGCCCTGCGTTCCCTGGCCCTGTTGGCACCCTTATCCGATCAGGAGTTGCAATGTTTGGCCCTCTCTGAACGGGTGATCATGTATGGCTTGGGTGAATTTATTATTACGAGACACGATTCTGATCGTTCTATGTATGTGTTGCTCTCCGGTGAATGCGATGTGATGGTGGCTGGAGACCACGAGGATGACCCCTTGCGCCAGGTTGCTACCCTCTTGAAGGGAACCCTATTTGGCGAAATGTCTGCCTTTACAGATAGTCCCCGCAGCGCCAGTATTGTTGCCAAAACATCTGTTTCCGTATTAAAAATATCCCAGGCTTCGATTCAGCGGATTTTTGTTAACAATGAAAAGGCCCTGGAAGGGATCGTCGAATTGATCGCCAAGCGGGAGGCCAGTCTCAAGGCGTTCACGGCCATGCAGACCCGAGCCCTGGAGGAGAGTCTGTTGGCCCAGATGGGGGCCAGCCTGCGGCGCTTTTTGGGCTACGGAGTCGACGAGTAGGCAGGCCCTTGCCAAGGCGTGAGTCGCAGTGAATCCCCGCTGGTCCGAGACAATCAGCTGGGGCTCCTAGGTAATCACCCGATTTGGATAGGGCCTGGGGCCCTGCCCAGCGACTTGAGGTCTGCATCACAACCAAGCGATCCCGATGCCTGCCCAGGGCCTCCTGGCCGGTTTTGGCTAGCCAACCCAAAGAGCTGCTCCAGGGACAAGCGGCTCCATGGCTGGGTTGGGCCGCTGTTCCTGCGCGGGAGAGAGGGGGGCAAGGTTCGAGCCATAACGCGCCCAATTCAATCAATTCCTTGCTGCTAATGACAATTTCATGCCCTTGGGCCAGTTGGCGTAGCCAAGTCTTGGGAATTGGCGTTTTGGCGGCCCCGTGGAGCGAGGTGATCGACCCATCGGTTGGTGTCAACCAACACGCGCCTGCCCAGCCCAGGCTGCGCCCATGGAACGACCCCCGGCTCCAGCGGGTCTGGCTGGAGCGATTGGAGCGATCAGCAGCCCCAGTAATGGCATCCAGGGCCTGAAGCCGCCTGGAACAGCATCGACGTAGCGGCTGAGCTGCTCACGCACCAAGGCGTTCCCAGGGGTGTTGTCCCCTAGGGCCGCTTGCCTCCTGCTGCGGCAGCCAGCCGATCGACCAGGGCAGCGGCTGCCATCGGCCGTGCTTCGGCGCCAGCAGAAGTTGGGGTGCCCTCGCTGCTGGACGCGGCCATCGCGGCGCTGATGGACGATCCAACGGGACGCGGTGTTGGCGGCGATCCGGCAACCTGGTAGTCCTCCAGGAGACGATTGGTTGCCTCCCGATCCCGCCAACCCTCGGCCCCTGCCGATCACGCCTGCTGTGAGTGGAGTTCTTGAAACCCTCTCCTTTCTGCGAGATCCCGATTTTGCGCGCTCTCGCTTCGAGAGCTACGGCGATGTCTACGGCACCACCCTGTTGGGGCAACGCACCGTGTTCATTCGGGGGGAGAAGGCCATCAATGACCTATTCGCCCAGGGCGATGCCGTTGAGGGCTGGTGGCCAGACAGTGTGCGCAAGCTGCTGGGGCCCCTGTCCCTGGCGAACCGCAACGGTGCGGACCACAAAGCCCGTCGACGGGTGGTGGGCCAGATGTTTGCCACTTCGGCCCTGAAGCGCTACAGCCCGGCGATCGCGGCGCTGGTCGACGAACTCAAAGGGGAGCTGCTGGCTGATGCAGCGCCGCTGGCCCTGGTGCCAAAGCTGAGGCGCTTTGCCTTCAGCGTGATTGCCAGCACGGTGCTGGGGCTCGATCCGGTTGATCGCGAGGTTTTGTTCGTTGATTTCGAAACCTGGTGCCAGGGCCTTTTTTCCTTGCCGTTTGCCCTACCTGGCAGCCCATATGCCCGAGCCCTTCAGGCCCGCCAACGCCTGCTGCGAGGCCTAGGCGCCGTGCTTGAGAAGGCCCAGAGCGACGCAGCAGCCGGAGCGCCCCTGGCGGCTGGGGGGCTCGATCTGCTGGCTGGTGGCCTGGATGAGGCGGGCCTGCCTTTAAGCGACGATGACGTGACAGAGCAGCTGCTACTTCTCCTATTCGCCGGCTACGAAACCACCGCGTCGTCCCTGAGCTGTCTGCTGCTGAGCCTGCTGCAACATCCAGCCGAGCTGGCCTGGCTGCAGCAGGAGCTTGACGGCTTGCCCTGGCCTCCAGAACCGGGGGAGGCCGTGACGGCTTACGACTCCAGCCGTGCCCCGCGCCTTGATGCGGTGCTGAAGGAAGTGATGCGGCTGGCTCCGCCGGTGGGGGGCTTTTTCCGCCGCACTCGCGAGCCGATTGTGCTGGCGGATGTGCTGATTCCGGCGGATCGGGTCGTGCAGGTGAGCATCACCGCCAGCCATCGCCATGCCAGTGGGAACGAGGATCTGGAGGTGTTCCGGCCCCAGCGCCATCTGGCCGGCGGCAGCACGGCCAGCTTGCTGCCCTTTGGCGGTGGTGAGCGCGTTTGCCTGGGCAAAGCGTTGGCCGAGCTGGAGATACGTCTGCTGGCGGTGGGGCTGCTCAAGCAACTGACCTTGGCGCTAGAGCCGGATCAAGACCTGACACTCCGGATTATTCCCAGCCCTTCGCCGAAGGATGGGTTGCTGGTGCGGGCCTGCCGGCGATGAGCGTGCTTCCGCCCGGGGGGCGCCACATCCTGCTGACCGGCGGCAGCTCTGGCATCGGTTTTGAGGCAGCAGCTCTGCTGCTCAAAGATGGCCACCACCTCACAGTGCCCTGCCGGGATGCCGCCGCCGCCGCGGGCTTGCGCCAGCGCCTGGGCAGCCGGATCTCCACCCCCGTCTGCGATTTGGCCGATCTAAGCAGCGTCGAGAGCTGCGCCAAATCCCTGTTAGCGGAAGGGAAGCCGATCGACACCTTGGTGCTCAACGCCGGCCTGCAGTACAGCGGCGCGACTGAGCCCCGCTGGTCAGTTCAGGGGTTTGAACTCACCATCGCGGTGAATCACCTGGCCCACCAAGCCCTCCTGCAGCAGCTGTTGCCCCTGCTGATGCGGGGCACGGCTCCGGCGCTGGTGGTGACGGCCTCGGAAGTGCATGACCCCACCAGCGCCGGCGGCAAGGTGGGCCGGCCGGCCGGCCTGGGTGATCTTGCTGGGCTGCGCCAGGGCCCTGGGGCGCCCATGCTCGATGGCAGCGGCAGCTTCCATGCCGAGAAGGCCTATAAGGACAGCAAACTCTGCAACCTGCTGATGGCACGGGAGGTGGAGAGGCAGCTGCGGGAGCAGGGCACGCCCCTGCCGGTGCTCGCCTGGAGCCCGGGGCTGGTGATCCCGCGCAGCCAGGGTGGTTTCTTCCGCTACAGCCGCAGCCATAACCCCGTGGCCCAGGCCCTGTTCGCGCTGGTTGCCCGCGACCTGCTGCGGATCACCGAAACGCCCCAAAGGGCTGGCGCCCTGCTGGCCGGCCTGGCCACCGCCGCCACGCCCCAGGCAAGGCCAGAAGCCAGCGGATTCCAGTATTGGAGCAACCGGGTGCTGGGCCCAGGCCGGCTGAGTTTTGCGCCAGGCCAACCCAGTGCAGAAGCCTGCTCGGACGCCCTGGCTAGGCAGCTCTGGGACCTCAGCGCCCAGATCCGACTGGGCTGATCGTCTTCATCGACGCATAGCCGGTGAACAGCACGCAGCAAAGTCGCGCCCTGGACGGCGAAACCCACGTTTCACATTTCTTCACAATAGGATGGGAGAAAACGGTTTAGGCAATGAATGACCTCTTGGCTGCCATCTATTTGCTCTGCTTTGCGGCCATCGCTGGTGGAGCCTTTGCCTTGATGACTCAGACCCTGCGCAGCTCCGCAAGGCGGACCCCTTCCCAATCCCTGCCAGGACGCGGCAGGGTCCATCCCGAGGCTCCCCAGCCCGGTGAGCAAGTGCTTTACGTTGACTTCAGCAGGGAGCGGTTGGAAAAGATGTATCAGCAAACCCCTTGAATCCCTAGCCGCCTTTTTGATCCATTTGTCAGCCAATCTGCCGAAACACCATGAACGCAGTTGTCACCCCACCGCTCACTGAAGAGACGCTTAAGGCCCTCTTCACCAAGCCCTACGGAACTCCAGGACCTAGTGCGGACCAGTGGCGGGCTGTCTATGACGAGTCGGTCCATTTTCAGGATCCAACTCAGGAAAGGCGTGGCATTGAAGCCTATATTGTTGCCCAGGAGGGATTGATGCGCCGTTGCGATGATGTCTTCCTTGTGCCCGCTGCGGTTGCTCTTAGCGGCGAGATTGCTTTCGTTGAGTGGACAATGGGCCTGAAGATCAAGGGGATTGAGTTTGTTTATCCCGGTACAACCCGCCTGCGCATCGGTGCCGACGGAAAGATTGTGGAGCATCGCGACTATTTTGATTTCGTAGGCCCCACGTTTGAGCCTGTGCCCGTGCTGGGAGGCTTGGTGCGCTGGCTCTACAAGCGGTTTGTGGCGTGATGACGGCAGGATCGACTCGGGTGCCCCCAAACACAGCCCCCGTCTGCCGGGCCTACTCTGAATGTCAGCGTCCATTCAATTTCACTTGAAAAGAATCACGGCACCCCTACGTAGGGCATTGATCTATGGAGCGGTCAGCTACGGCGGGCTTGTTCTGATCAATAATTCAGGGCTCGACCTGCCCAACATGTGGGTGGCCTATCTGCCGATGTTTGTTGGGGTCTACGTGCTCACCCAGTGGCTGGATCGCAAGTTCGGCAACTAATTAGGGCGCCGATTTACCAGTCTTGCCTGGTTTTCAAATCCTGCGGGGTGAGGATCTCGCCGGACTCGGTTGCCTAGCTTCCCCCGCTAACGACCAGCTTTCTGTATGGAATTAGTCGGCGTAGACCACCCCCACCCCCGGCCAGTCGTCAAAGCCAAAGCTCTCCATCGGGCCCTTGGGTTCGACCCAGTCGCCGGGAGCTGGATCGAGGCAGCCAGGCTTGCCGACCCCAGGCGAGTTGGTGCTAGCGGTGCTTAGCAGTCCCGAGGGCTCCGTGATCGCTCGGCGCCGCACCGGGGGAAGGAGGCTAAAGTGGTCGCATTGGAGAGAAAGACGTGGCAGATGTAGTCGCAAGTCGGGTGTCCGTTCGGGACCTCAAGACCCATCTCTCCGAGTGGCTCGCCCGCGCCCAAGCCGGTGAAGTGGTCGAAGTGACCTCCCACCGCAAGCCGATCGCCCGCATCACAGCTGTTAGCCAGCACAACCCTGCCTCCATGGGTCCGCTTCAGAAAGCCCTCGATGCCGGGATTATCTCCTGGAGCGGCAAAAAACCATTGCTCCCGCCGCCCGTCCAGTTACGCGGTGCTGGGACACTCACCAGTGACATGGTGATTGAGGATCGGGGTTGAGTTGGTGATCCTGTACTGCGACACCAGCGCCCTGATCAAGCTGCTCATTCGGGAGCCCCAGTCCGATCAGGTGCAAGAGGTTTGTTCCCGTGCTGAAGCGATCGCGGTGTGCCGGATCACCTGGGCTGAAGCGATGGCAGGGCTCGCCCGCCGCCAGAGGGAAGACCCTGCCAGCGGTGACGATCTCGAGAAGGCCCGGCAGCACCTGATCCAGTCCTGGCAATCTTTCACCATCGTCGAAGTCAGCCAGAAGCTTGTCGAGACAGCAGGACGTTTTGCGGATGCCTTTTCTCTGCGGGCCTACGACAGCATGCAACTGGCCGCTGCCCATGAACTGCAGGTGACAACGGACGTGCCGGTGACCTTTGCCTGTTTCGACCGCCGCCTAAATCAGGCGGCCCAACTGCTCCAGCTGGCGGTTTTGCCTTGACGTCCTTCCCATCGGCATGCCGGGAGATGGACAAGTTCGACTAGGTGCCAGCCAAGGCCTTTGATCGCTGCTCAGTTCCTTAGGGCGACCAGCTGTCTGTATTGGATCAATCGGCGTAGACCACCCCCACCCCCGGCCAGTCTTCAAAGCCAAAGCTCTCCATCGGCCCTTCTGGTTCCACCCAGTCGCTGGGGGCTGGATCGGGGGTCTCGAGCTTACCGATCACATGGGAGGTGGGGACGCCCAGCACATCGCCCGTATCGACATCCAGGACCGCCAGCCAAACGGGGTGCCCCTGGGCATGGATCATCTGGATGCGACCGACCAACTCGGGCCAGTGGCTGCCGGCCCGCACCGCAACCAGCTCGCCCGGGCAGAAGTCCATGGAGCGAGGGTAGTACAAACGCTCAAGCTGGCAATAGCCTGGTGCCCAGTGCCGTTTGGCCTGCTGCCTTTGCCTCTGATGACCGTGATGCGGAAGGCCTCGAAACCCCTGCTCGTCCTGGCGGGCCTCTCCCTTGCTGCCCTTGGCCCGTTCTGCCAGGCGGCAACGGCCGCGACGGTGCTGTCGATCGGCGATGGCGACACGATCAGCGTGCTGGAGCGGGGCCAGACACTCAAGGTGCGGCTGGCCTGCATCGATGCGCCCGAGACGGCCCAAAATCCCTATGGGATGGCGAGTCGCAACCAGCTCAAGGCGCTGTTGCCCATCGGCTCCACGGTGAGCCTGCGGGTTCAGGCGGTGGATCGCCATGGCCGTGACGTGGACCCCAAAACCTGCACCAATCCTTGGAGAGCTTCCCACCAGCCCAGACTTGGCCAGGAGAAGCCCCAAAAAAGTTAAACGCCCCAGCCCCGTGCAGATCATCCGCCCATTGCGCATCGCTGAGTAGCTCTTGAACCAGGGCCAAGCCGTCGAAGACAACTGCCGAGCCTGGAGGTATCCCCAGCTACTGATCACCGCTGGCCGCAGTTGTAGGGGGGGATCTAGACGAAGGAAGCCGGAGGCCATGGCCGGGACGAAACGCCGACGACGTCCTGCCAACCGGGCCTGCCTTAGGGCCACGGGCGGGCCTGCGCCCAGCCAAAAAAAAGCCGCTCCTCAGCTGAGAAACGGCTTCATGACTGGGATTGACTGGTGTTCCTGAATCGGAGCGACAGGATTTGAACCTGCGACCCCCACTACCCCAAAGTGGTGCGCTACCAAGCTGCGCTACGCCCCGGCAAAACGAAGTTATCACAGCGCCAATCCCTGGCGCAGGAACTGGTTTTGGCCTTTCTGGTCTGCCCCGAGCAGCGCTCAGCTTCGGCGTAACCAGGCCGGCAGGCTCTGGAGCCATTGCAGCCGCTGCAGCAGCCGAATCGTGAGCCGGTCGCGGCGCAGGCTCGCGTAGCCCGGAACGCCCAGGGCCTTGGCCAGCCGACGCAGCTCGGCCAAGCCCATGGCCGCCAGGCGCAGTTCCGGCACCCGGCGCCAGGCCGAGGCCGTGACCGGCAGCTGGCTGCCATCGCGGGCCTCCTTAAAGCCCACCAGGGCCCCCCCGGCCATCCATTCCGGCACTAAAACGAACAGGACCGCCAGCAGCCCGTAGAGCTCCACCAGCCCCTTCGGCAGGGGATGGAGCTGGCGGGGGGCCGGGCGCTGTTCAGGCGAGCTCGGGTTTGGGTCCAAGGGGATGGGGGTTGGGAAGGGCGGGTCCGGGCCCTGTGGCAGGCACTGCCGCATTGTCCAGCAAAAAGGACCCCATCGACCTAGCTCAGGTCTTGACCAGGGGGCGGCGCTCCAGGGCGGGGGAGTCCCGCCATTGCAAGGGCAGCTCCTGGGCGGGGTGGAGCCGCACGAACCAGAAGACCAGGGCGGCGACCACCCCGAGGCTGCAGGCGATGGCCACGATCACGACCCGATCGGAAAGAGGAGTCATGGCTGACCTCAAGCCAGGGAAATCGGGATCGGGCTGTTGTCACCGCGCAGGATGCAGTGGCTGATGCTCCAGTCGTAGTGGGCCCAGATCGACGCGGGAAGCTTGTAGCTAGCCCCGGCAAAGTCGCCCAAACCCACGCCACTGGGCTGGGCGGAGCAGTAGGGCCTGGCGCCGGGCCTGGCCAGGTATTGCTGGTGATGGGTTTCGGCAAAGTAAAAGGGTTTGCCGCTGGCGATTTCGGTGGTGATCGCTCCGAGGCCCGCTGTCGTGATTTGGCCTTGGTAGTGGTCACGGCTGGCTTGGGCTAGGGCCAATAGGGCCGGTTCGTCGGCATAAATTGCGGAGCGATATTGGCTGCCGCGATCATTGCCCTGGCCCATGCCCTGGGTGGGGTCGTGGCATTCCCAGAAGAGTTTGAGGAGGTCGCTGAAATCGATGGCATTGCGATCCCAAACGACCCGCACCACCTCCGTATGGCCGGTGCGGCCGCTACAAACCTCTTCGTAGGTGGGATTGGCGGTGTAGCCGCCCGCGTAGCCCACGGCCGTGCCCACGACCCCGGGCAGGCGCCAAAAGCCTTTTTCGGCACCCCAGAAACAGCCGCAGCCAAAGAGGGCCTCCTGTTGGGACGTGCTCAGCGGAGCCTTCATGGCCGTTCCCAGGACCACGTGGCGTTCGGCGGTGGCGATGGGGTTGGGGCGGCCGGGCAGGGCCGCCTCGGCCGTTATCAGGTTGGCCTTGTTGGCTGCCTGGCCGCTGAAGAGTCCGAACACGCCATGGGGTTGCAGGTGGGCCCCAGGCTAGGGAGGCCCGATGGGCCTTCGATGCTGGCGGAGGGCAGCCCCTTGGGTTGGTTTTGCCGCTGCTGACGTGCCGGACCTCGCCCCTGGCGGTTGCCTCAGCTCACCGGATCAAGGGCGATGTGGTTGAGCAGGGTGGTGGTGAAGGCGAAGAGCAGGAACGGCAAGGACAGCACCAGGATCAGGCCAACCCCGACCAGGGCCAGCACCGGTTTGGTGGCCCCCATCAGGGCCAGGCCTGCCGCCAGGCTGGCCACGATCACCAGGATCCAGATCAGAATCTGGGCGTAGATGTCCCCAAAGGTGAGCGTGCAGCGGAGTGTGTAGCCCTTCTCGCTCCCCATGGGGCCTTGCTTGCAACTGGCAGTAGCTAAGCGAGTTCCGGTGACTCCGATCCGGCTGCTCAACAAGACTTGAAACTGGGCCCCGTTGCGCTGGCGTGCCGCTGGCCCCCAACACGGCATAGCCATGGGAATGGCTCCACCACTGCCCTTGCTGGTTTAGCTTCCGGCCCCGGGCCTGGAGCTGGCCTTACCCAGCCTCGAGTTGTTGTTCGGCCTGCTGGCGTTCCCACAGGCGCCGGTAGGTGCCGGGCTGCTTGAGCAGGGCGTCGTGGTGCCCTTCGGCCACCAGTTGGCCGTCCTCGAGCACCAAAATCCGGTCGCAGGCGGCAGCCGCCGACAGCTGGTGGCTGATCATCAGGATCGTGCGCCCCTGCTGTTCCCGGATCGAGCGCAGGATTGCAGCGGCCGTGTTGTTGTCGACGCTGGCGAGGGCGTCATCGAGCACCAGGATCGGCGCATCCACCAGCAGGGCCCGGCCCAGGGCCGCCCGCTGGCGTTGGCCGCCGCTCAGGGTGATGCCCCGTTCGCCCACCAGGGTGGCGTAGCCCTCCGGAAACCCCTTGATGTCCCCAGCCAGGCGGGCCTGGCCGGCGGCCGTCTCCACCCGGTCCTGGCTGGCCTCCGGGTCGCCGTAGCGCAGGTTGTCCGCCAGGCTGGCCGTGAACAGGTAGCCCTCCTGGGGCACCAGGGCCACCAGCTGGCGCAGGTCCTCCAGGCCGAGCTCGGTGACGTCGCAGCCGCCGACTGACAGTTGGCCCGGCGGCACCTCCACCATGCGGCCCAGGGCCCGAGCCAGGGTGGTTTTGCCGCATCCCACCGGACCGACCACCGCCACCAGCTCCCCCGGCGCCAGGCTGAAGCTCACATCCCGCAGGGCTTCCCGGTTGGCGCCGCCATACCGCACGCTCAGGTGGTTGGCGACCACGGAGCCGGGCCTGGCGCCGCTGGGGCGGGGGGCCGGATGGGCTGGCGATTGGATCTGAGGTTCCCGCGAAAGCAGTTCTTCGACCCGCTCCAGGCTCACCTGGCCGGTCTGGAAGGTGTTGAGCGTGAACCCCAGCAGGGCCGTTGGGAAGACCAGCCGCTCCACGTAGAGGATCAGGGCCACCAGGTCGCCAATGCTGAGGCGGCCGCTTTCCAGCTCGCCGCTGCCGAGGGCGAGCAGCAGCACCAGGCTCACCGAGGAGATGCCCTCCAGCAAGGGAAACAGGGTGCTGCGGGTGCGGGCCAGGTTGAGGGCGTCGTTGCGGTAGGTGCGGTTGCGCTCGGCGAAGGCCTGCCGTTCGGTCCGTTCCTGGCCGTAGATCTTGATGGCGCTGATGCCCGAGAGGTCCTCCTGGACCAGGTCGCTCAACTGGGCCAGGGATTCCTGCTGGCGCTTTTGTTGGCCCATCATGCGGCCGCCGAACAGGCGCACCGTCATCAGCATTAGGGGGTAAAGCCCCAGGGCCGCCACGGTGAGCCAGCCATTGATGCCGAGCATGGCCGGCAGGGTGAGGGCATAGGCCAGGGCCGTGTTGGTGAGGCTGAGCACGGCAAACCCCATCAGGCGCCGCACGTTCTCCACATCGCTGGTGGCCCGGCTGATCACTTCGCCGCTGCCGGTGCTCTGGACCCAGCCGGGCTCCTGGCGCAGCGTCTGGTCAAAGATCTGCTGCTTCAAATTGGCCTCCACCTGGCGGCCCACGCCAAAAACCAGGGTGCGCGACAGCAGCCGCATCGCGGCCATCGCCGTGGCCATGGCCACGATCAGGCCCGCCTTGCGCAGCACATCCACCTCGGCAAAGCCGCCGTTCAGGTCGTCGATCACCCCGCGCACCAGCAGGGGGATGCTGACGCTGAGCAGGTTCACCACCACCAGCGCCGCCACTCCGTAGCCCACCTGGCGGCGGTAGGGCCGGAGGTAGCGCCGGATCAGGCCAAAGCGCAGGGCGGCCATGGGGTGAGGCAAGGTGCCGCCAACCTACGGAGCCCCGGTCCAGGCCGGGGCTGGCGCCGCCCCGGGCAGCACGCCCAGATCGTGCGCAGGCCTGGGGCAAGCTGGGCCAGCAAGCGTTCGCCCGATCCCGCCATGGCCGAGCTGCAGCAGGCCCATCCGCTCTATGCCAAAGACCGGGACCTGGTGGACCAGCTGCTGGCCGCCCAGGTGCCGGCCGATGGCCAGCTGGTTGACCTGGCCCGGTTGCTAAGCCGCTACGAGGGCTTCCCGGGTGCGCAAGACCTGCGCGATGACCTGGCCAAGACCCTGCGGCTTTGGAGCCTCAGCCGGGATGAGCTGCACCAGCGCACCCGGGCCATCTGGGCCGGCGGTTACCGGCCCGGCGCCCAACCGGTCGCCGAGGCGGTCGGTTCGGGCTTTGATACCGCAGATCAGGACAGCCCCTAGGTGATGGGGGCGCGATGACGGCCTCCGCCCCTAGGAGTGATGTTCAGAACGCCCCATTCGGGGTGATAGTGGGAGTGTCCCCATCACCCGGCCCGGCGTGTCTTGCACCCGGGCTTTTTTTTGGGAACCCCCTGATCCCCAGCCGTTGCCGTGACCCAGCCTGCCGTTTGGACGCCCCTGCTGGAGCAGTTGCTGGCCGGGGAGGCCCTCTCTGCCGCCCAGGCCGCCCAGTTGATGCGCGGTTGGTTGGCGGAAACGATTGAGCCGGTTCAGACCGGCGCCCTGCTCACCGCCTTGCGGCTCAAGGGGGCCAGCGGTGAGGAGCTGGCGGCCATGGCGGCGGTGTTGCTGGAGGCCTGTGCCCTGCCCCCCGGCCGCCCCAACCGCCGATTGGTCGATACCTGCGGCACGGGCGGATCCGGCGCCGACAGCTTCAATATCTCGACTGCCGTGGCCTTCACTGCGGCGGCCTGTGGGGCCACGGTGGCCAAACACGGCAACCGCAGCGCCAGCGGCCGGGTCGGCTCCGCCGACGTGCTCGAAGCCCTGGGGCTGAACCTGGCCGCCCCCCAGGACCAGGTGGTGGCCGCCCTGGACGAGGCGGGCGTCACCTTTCTGTTTGCGCCGGGCTGGCATCGGGCCCTGGTGGGCCTGGTCCCCCTGCGCCGCAGCCTGGGGGTGCGCACCGTCTTCAACCTGCTGGGGCCCTTGGTCAACCCCCTGCGCCCCGATGCCCAGGTGCTTGGGGTGGCCAGGGCTGACCTGCTCGATCCGATGGCCGAGGCCCTGGCTCGGCTCGGCCAGGGCCGGGCCGTGGTCGTCCATGGCCACGGCGGCCTGGATGAGGCCAGCCTGTCGGGGCCCAGCCAGCTGCGGCTGCTGGAGAAAGGCGCCCTGCGCAGCCAGGAGCTTGATCCCCGGGCCCTGGGCCTGGAGGCGGCGCCGCTGCAGGCCCTCCAGGGCGGTGACACCGCCACCAACCGGGCGATCCTTGAGGCCGTGCTCCAGGGTGGGGGCACCGGAGCCCAGCGGGATGTGGTGATCCTCAATACGGCCCTGGTGCTTTGGGCCGCTGGCCTGACAGACCACCTCAGTGATGGGGTGGGCCTGGCCCGCACCAGCCTGGCGGCGGGCCAACCCTGGCAGCGGCTGGTGGCCCTGCGCCAGGCCCTGGCTGGGCCCTCCTGAGCTGGCCAGCCTTAGGGGATGATCGTGGCAGTGGAACGGTTGATGGAATTGGCGCCATCCCCCCAAGGTCAGGCCCAGCCGGGCTCCCCGCAGAGCGGCCCTGACGGCGCCCTGCTGGTGCTGGCCGATGGCCTGGTGCTGCGCGGAGAGGCCTTTGGGGCCAGCGGTTGCGCCATCGGTGAAGTGGTTTTCAACACCGGCATGACCGGCTACCAGGAGGTGATCACCGACCCGAGCTACGCGGGGCAACTGGTCACCTTCACCTACCCGGAGTTGGGCAATACGGGGGTCAACCAGCAGGACCAGGAGGCGGATCGGCCCCATGTGCGCGGGGTGATTGCCCGCCAGCTGGCCCCTAGGCCCAGCAGCTGGCGCTCGGAGCAGACCCTGCCCGCCTGGCTCCAGCAGCATGGGGTGGTTGGCATCGCCGGCCTCGACACCCGGGCCCTGGTGCGCCACCTGCGCGAGGCCGGCGCCATGAACGGGGCCATCTGTAGCGATGGCAGTTCGCCCCAACAGGTGCTGGAGCGGGTGCGCTCCGCCCCGTCGATGGCGGGCCTGAACCTGGCGGCGGTGGTCACCACGTCCGAGGCCTACCAATGGCAAGCCCCCTGCCCAGCCGCCTTTGACCAGCGCCTACAGGATTCCCCCGCCACCCCCTACCGGGTCGTGGCAATCGACTTTGGGATCAAGCGGGCCATCCTTGAGCGGCTGGTGGCCCACGGCTGCAGCGTCACGGTGTTGCCGGCCACGGCCAGCCTGGCTGAGGTGTTGGCCCTGGAGCCCGAGGGGGTGTTCCTCTCTAATGGCCCTGGGGACCCTGCGGCTGTCCGTGGGGGCGTCGACCTGGCCCGCGGCCTGGTGCAGCAGGCGAATCTGCCGGTGTTTGGCATCTGCCTGGGCCACCAGATCCTCGGCCTGGCCCTAGGCGGCCAGACCTACAAGCTCGGCTACGGCCACCGGGGCCTCAACCACCCCTGTGGCAGCACGGGCCTGGTGGAGATCACCAGCCAAAACCACGGTTTTGCCCTCGAGGCCGCCTCCCTGCCGGCCGAGCTGGTGGAGGTGACCCACTACAACCTCAACGACCGCACCGTGGCGGCCCTGGCCCACCGCAGCCAGCCCCTGTTCGGTGTGCAATATCACCCGGAAGCCAGCCCCGGCCCCCACGACGCCGACCACCATTTCGGCCGTTTTGTTGCCTTCATGCGGCAGCGCCGCCCCTGATCTGGCGCCGGAAGCTGGGCTAGGCCCAAGCAATAGTCTCTGGCCCAAGCCATAGTCTCTGGCCCAAGCAACAGTCTCTGGCCCAAGCAACAGTCTCTGGCCCAGGTAGAGGAGTCTGGCCCAGGTAGCTGGGCCTGCTGGCATGCCAATCGGGGCACTCCCCGGGCCCGGCCCAGCATTTTTGTTGCGAACCCCCCCGTTTTCGGATCGCTGCCTACACTTCGAGCGCTCGATCCCTTGGGGGCAAGACCGATCATTGATCTGCAGCGATTGACCGTGTCCCTGCGGGGCGGCTCTGAGCAGCAGGCTGGTTGCTTGTTGTTCCGCTTTACGGGCCAGTTGGATGCCTATTCCGACAAAAATTTCCTCTCGTTCATCAGCGAGCAGCGGGGCCCTAGCTCCCTGCCGGTCGTGATCGACCTCAGCCGCATTGATTTCATCGATTCCTCCGGCCTTGGCGTTTTGGTGCAACTAGCGAAGCAATGCCAGGACGCCAGCATCCCGTTTCTGGTGGTGGGCAATGCCCGGGTTGCCCAGACCGTGAAGTTGGTGCGTCTGGAGGCCTTTCTCCACCTCCAGCCCGATCTCGAGACCGCCCTTGCCGCTCTGCCTGCCTGAGGGGCCCCAGGCTTCCCCCCTGGTCCGGCGCCCCCGGCCGTGCCAGGCCCGGCCCTGAAGCCCCTGACCCTGAATCGCCCCCCAGGGAGGCTTCTCGATGGGAATCGCCCCGATGGGTGAGGCCCCCATGGAAATGCCCCCATGGCATCCACACGAAAGGGGAGCACTTTTAAACACCATGGCTGAAAGGGAATTGGTTGGGGATGATGGGGCTGGCAGCGCTGTCCCTGGCCGCGAAGGATTGGCCACTGCCCCTGCCCCTGCCACCGGCGCCAGGGCCCCGGCTCGGCCTTCCACTGCCGCCTGGCTGGCGGGCTTGTCAGGGTTGCCACACGCCCTGGCCGGCCCGGAGTTGGGTCCGCTCCAGCTCGCCTGGCTCGGTGATGCGGTGTGGGAATTGCATCAGCGCCTGCGCCAATGCCAGCGGCCCGGCCGCAGCGCCGACCTGCATCGGGCTGTGGTGGCAGCCGTTCGCGCCGATGCCCAGGCCCTGGCCCTCGAGCAGCTCGAACCCCTCCTTAGGGAGCAGGAGCTCGATTGGGTGCGCCGCGGCCGCAACCGGGCTGGCCGCGGACCCCGGGCCGGCGAGGCCGGGGTCTATGGCCGGGCGACGGGATTTGAGACAATGGTGGGCTGGCTCTTTTTGCAGAATCCGTCGCGGCTTGCCGAGCTGCTGGATCAACTGGAGGAGAACGCCCGATAACCCTTTGCCCGTTTGCCATGAGCCCCCGTTTTGATCGCCGCCGGGACGAGACCCAGGGCTCTGGCTCCGGGTCTGGTTCCGGCGCTGGGGGGGGCTCCCGCGGCGGTGGTGCCGGTCGCCCGGCCCGCCCCGGCAAGCCTTCCTTTGGCGCGTCCCGGTTCTCGGGGGGTGGGGGGTCCCGTTCCTTCGGCCCCCGGCCGGAATGGAATGCCGATGGCCCGCCCGATCGGGGCCCCAGGCCGGAGCGAGGCTCCCGGCCCGAGCGCGGTCCCAGGCCAGATCGGGCCGGCGGCTCTGACCGTCCCCGCTTCGACCGTTTCGCCGGAGACCGTTCCCCCGGCGACCGTTCCCCGGGAGACCGTTCAGCAGGCGGCCGCCCCACCGGCGGCAGACCCGACGGCGGCAGACCGTCTTCGGACCGGCCCCGCCCCGATCGCTTCGGCTCGGATCGGCCCGAGCGGCCCCGTTTTGATGGCGGCCGGCCCGAGGCTGGCCGTAGGGACGGTCCCCGCTTTGACGGTGGCCGTCCGGCCGGTCCCCGCCCCAGCGGCGCCCGTCCCGCCGGCGGGCGCCCCGGCATCGCCCGGCCCGGCCGGCCCCGGCTCGATGGCCCGCGTTTTGAGAAGCCCCGCTTTGAAGGCCGCCGGCCCGAGGGCCGCCCTGGGGAAGGCGATTCCGGCGATTTCCGCCCGGGCGCCCGGCGATTTGATGGCAGTGGCTCCATGGGCGAAGGTCGCCCTGGCGGACGCCGCCCCTTCACCGGCCGTCCCTTCGCCCCCCGCCCCGATGGCGCCGGCCGGCGCGAGCGCGGCTCCGCTGCCTTCAGCCCGGGTGAGCCCGCGCCGGAAGGCCGCTTCAGTTCCCCCCGCCCGCCAGGCCGCCGCTTGGCCGGTGCCGGCGCTAGCCGGGGCTCCTTTGGCCGTCCCTCCTTTGGGCGCCCCGCCTTTGGCGGCTCGGCCGCGGGCCGTCCCCCCTTCCCGCGGCCAGGGGCAGCGGGCCAGCGCGGCTCCTTCGCGCCGGCCCGGTCCGACCGGCCCGTCGTGGTCGATGCCCCCACGGGTGAGTCCGACACCTTTGGCCCCTCTCCCGCCGACGACATGATCTGGGGCCGCCATCCGGCCCTGGCGGCCCTGGAGAGCGGTCGGCCGATCCACCGCATCTGGTGCACCGCCGAGATGCGCTTCACCCCCAAGTTCCTGCAGTTGCTGCGCGAAGCCAAATCGGCCGGGGTGCTGGTTGAGGAGGTCACCTGGGCGCGCCTGGGCCAGCTCACCGCTGGCGCCGTGCACCAGGGCATCGCCCTGCAGGCGGCGGCGGCCGAAACCCTTGATCTCGACAGCCTGATCAGCGGCTGCCGTGACATCGGCGAACCACCCCTGCTGATGGCCGTCGATGGCCTCACCGACCCCCACAACCTCGGGGCGATCGTGCGCAGCGCCGAAGCCCTCGGCGCCCATGGCCTGGTGCTGCCCCAGCGCCGCAGCGCCGGCCTCACCGGCTCGGTGGCCAAGGTGGCTGCCGGCGCCCTGGAATACCTCCCCGTGGCCCGGGTGGTGAACCTCAACCGCTCCCTGGAAACCCTCAAGCAGGAGGGCTACCGGGTGGTGGGCCTGGCCGAGGAGGGCAGCGTCACCCTGGCGGAGGCCGACCTGGATGGTCCCCTGGTGGTGGTAACGGGTTCGGAGGGCAGTGGCCTCTCGATGCTGACCAGGCGCCATTGCGACCAGCTGGTGCGCATCCCCCTGCGCGGGGCCACCCCCAGCCTCAATGCCTCCGTGGCCACGGCCCTGCTGCTCTACGAGGTGGCGCGCCGGGGCTGGATGAAGACGATCACGGGCTCCTCCCCCGCCCCCCGGATCGTGCGCCCCAACCTGCCCACCCCCAGCCAGCGGCTGGAGTCGGACCCCGCACTGGAGCGTGCCCTGGCTGGGGCCGATGCCCTTGCCAGCGCGGTTGAACCGGATCCGGCTGGGCGCCAGCCCGCCGCTTCCGAGCCGCCCCTGGAGCCGGGCGCGCCTGGGCCGGATCTCCTTGGCCCGGCGTTGGTCGGCCCAGGCGAGCTGGAGTCCGAGGGCGCCCTGGCCGATCCAGCAGCCTCCTGCGAGCCAGCCAGCCCAAACCCTGGGGCGGCCCCTTCCCAGGAGTTGGACCCAGGCCCAACTGCCGAGCTGACAGCCGGTTTCGACCAGGACATCCTGCTGTGAGCCGGCCGCCGCTGCCGTCCCACTTCCGCACGATCGGTCCCGCCAGGGACCAGGTCCTGGCGGCGATCTGGCCCCCGGGCGTTAGCGCCGTGGCCGCCTGGGGCGATGCCAGCGCCCCCCCTGGGCCTCGCCGGGCGACCGATCCCTTGCCCAAATGGATGGACTGGGGTCCCCTTGCTTGTCCACAATGGGCATTCAACGGACCGATCCGATGAATCCGCTGCTCTGGCCCCTGCGGAGTCTTGCCAACGGTCTTGGGCTGGCCTGGTGGGCGCGGGTGCAAACCCACTCCCCCGAGATGACCTACTGGTTTGGCCCCTTTGTGCGCCGCCAGGAGCTGGATGCGGCCCTGCAGCCCTTCCTCGATGACCTGCGCCATGAGGCGCCCGGCGGCCTGGAGCATGAGGTGCTGCGCGTTCGCCGCGGCGAACCCCTGACGATCGACGGCCGCCAGGACTGAGGGGCCCGGCCTTGCGCCCCCGCCCGGCCCCGTCCAGGACGGGCCCAGGTCTGCTGATAGCGTCTGGGACTGCCCGTGCTGAAGGGAAGGTTGATGGGGATCGCCCAGTGGCGCGACCAGCTCAGGAGCGGCGAGGTGTCCGCCCGCGAGCTCACCGACCAGCATCTCAAGCGCATTGCGCTGGCCGAGCCCAGCGTCCATGCCTTTCTCGAGGTCACGGCCGAGCGGGCCCGCGCCGATGCCGATCGCATCGATGCCTCCCGGGCCGCTGGCGATGACCTGCCGCCCCTGGCCGGCGTTCCCTTGGCGATCAAGGACAACCTCTGCACCAAGGGGGTGCGCACCACCTGCTCCAGCCGCATGCTGGAACAGTTCGTTCCCCCCTACGAATCCACCGTGACCGAGCGCCTCTGGAACGCCGGGGCGGTGCTGGTGGGCAAGACCAACCTCGACGAGTTCGCCATGGGCAGCTCGACCGAAACCTCGGCCTTTGGCCCCAGCCACAACCCCTGGAACCCGGAGCGGGTGCCGGGCGGCAGCTCCGGTGGCAGTGCCGCTGCGGTGGCCGCCGGTGAGGCGATCGCAGCCCTGGGCTCCGACACCGGTGGCTCGATCCGCCAGCCCGCCTCCTTTTGCGGGGTGGTTGGCCTGAAGCCCACCTATGGCCGGGTCAGCCGCTGGGGCCTGGTGGCCTTTGCCAGCTCCCTCGACCAGGTGGGGCCCTTCACCACCTCGGTGGCCGATGCGGCCGAGCTCCTCCAGGTGATTGCCGGCGCCGACCCGCGCGATGCCACCTGCCTGAAGGCGCCCGTGCCCGATTACCGCGCCGCCCTGGAGGCGCCGATCCGGGGGCTGCGGGTGGGGATTGTGCGCGAATGCTTCCGCGCCGATGGGCTCGCCCCCGAGGTGGCCGCCGCCGTGATGGCCGCCGCCGAAACCCTCCAGACCCTGGGCTGCGAGCTCGTTGATGTCAGCTGCCCCCGCTTCAACGACGGCATCGCCACCTACTACGTGATCGCCCCCTCGGAGGCGTCCGCCAACCTGGCCCGCTATGACGGCGTCAAATACGGCTACCGCTCCAGCAGCAGCGATGGGGCCGGCGACAGCCTGGCCCAGATGACGGCCCGCAGCCGCGCCGAGGGCTTTGGCGATGAGGTGCAGCGTCGCATCCTGATCGGCACCTATGCCCTGTCGGCTGGCTACGTGGATGCCTACTACAAAAAGGCCCAGCAGGTGCGCACCCTGATCCGCCGCGATTTCGATGCGGCCTTCGGCACGGTGGATGTGCTGCTTACCCCCACCTCGCCAACCACGGCCTTTGCCTTTGGCGCCCACGCCGAAGACCCCCTGGCCATGTACCTGGCCGACCTGCTGACGATTCCGGCCAACATGGCCGGTCTGCCGGCGATCAGCCTGCCCTGCGGCTTTGATGGCCAGGGCTTGCCGATCGGCCTGCAGCTGATCACCGGCGTGCTGCAGGAGCCCCGCCTGCTCCAGGTGGCCCACCACTATGAGCAGGCGGCCCAGGTGATGGCGTCGCGGCCCGTCGCGGCCCTGGTGCCCTAGCGAAGGGTTCCATGGGGCTGGTTTTGGCCGCCGGCAGCGCCCCTCTGCCAGCCCCGTCGCTCTTGCCATCGGTTTGGTGGCTCCACCAGATCTGGTGTGCCAGAGCCTGTTTTTGGCGCCTGGGACCCTGAATATTGCGTTCGAGTCCTAGCGTGGCTTGACCCTGGACACCCCCTTTGGCCTTCGTTCCGCTCCACAACCACAGCGACTACAGCCTCCTCGATGGGGCCTCCCAGTTGCCCCAGATGGTGGAGCGGGCCGTGGAGCTGGGCATGCCGGCCCTGGCCCTCACCGACCACGGCGTCATGTATGGCGCCATCGAGCTGCTCAAGCTCTGCAAGGGCGCCGGCATCAAGCCGATCATCGGCAACGAGATGTATGTGGTGAACGGCTCGATCGACGATCCCCAGCCGAAGAAGGAGCGGCGCTACCACCTGGTCGTGCTGGCGAAGAACGCCACCGGCTACCGCAACCTGGTCAAGCTCACCAGCATCAGCCACCTGCGCGGCATGCGCGGCCGTGGCATTTTTGCGCGCGCCTGCATTGATAAGGCCACCCTGGAACAGCACCGCGAGGGCCTGATCGTGGCCACCGCCTGCCTGGGCGGCGAGATTCCCCAGGCGATCTTGAAGGGGCGTCCCGAGGTCGCCCGGGAGGTGGCCCGCTGGCATCAGCACCGTTTTGGCGAGGATTTCTACCTGGAGATCCAGGACCATGGCTCCCCCGAAGATCGCATCGTCAATACGGAGATCGTGCGCATCGCCCGGGAGCTGGGCATCGCCCTGATCGCCACCAACGACGCCCACTACCTCACCCGCAACGACGTCGAGGCCCACGACGCCCTGCTTTGCGTGCTCACCGGCAAGCTCGTGACCGATGAGAAGCGGCTGCGCTACACCGGCACCGAATACATCAAGAGCGAGGCCGAGATGTTGGCCCTGTTCGCCGACCACCTGGAGCCCGATCTGGTAGCCGAGGCGGTGGCGAACACGGCTCTGGTGGCGGACAAGGTGGAGGACTACGATATCCTGGGGCGCTACCAGATGCCCCGCTTCCCGATCCCCGCGGGCCATACGGCGGTGACGTACTTGGCCGAGGTCACCGAAGCGGGCCTGCGCGATCGGCTGCGCCTGGGCTCGGCCGATCCCATCGATCCCACCTATGGCGATCGCATGGCCTTTGAACTGCAGGTGATGGAGCAGATGGGCTTCCCCACCTACTTCCTCGTGGTGTGGGACTACATCCGCTTCGCCCGTGAAAACGGCATTCCGGTGGGGCCTGGCCGCGGCTCGGCCGCCGGTTCCCTGGTGGCCTATGCCCTCGGGATCACCAACATTGATCCGGTGGTTAATGGCCTTTTGTTTGAGCGTTTCCTCAATCCGGAACGCAAATCCATGCCGGATATTGATACCGACTTCTGCATCGAACGCCGCGGTGAGGTGATCGATTATGTGACGCGCCGATACGGTGAGGACAAGGTGGCCCAGATCATCACCTTCAACCGCATGACCTCGAAAGCGGTGCTCAAGGATGTGGCTCGGGTGCTCGATATTCCCTACGGCGATGCTGATCGGCTCGCCAAGTTAATCCCGGTGGTGCGCGGCAAGCCGGCCAAGCTTAAGGAGATGATCGGCCCTGAATCGCCAGCGCCGGAGTTTCGCGAGAAGTATGAGAAAGATGCCAATGTTAAGCGTTGGGTTGACATGGCGATGCGCATTGAGGGCACTAACAAAACCTTCGGCGTGCATGCGGCTGGCGTGGTGATTGCGGCCGAACCTTTGGATGAATTGGTGCCGCTGCAGCGTAACAATGACGGCCAGGTGATTACCCAGTATTTCATGGAGGATGTGGAATCAATGGGGCTGTTGAAGATGGACTTCCTCGGCCTTAAAAACCTCACCATGATCGAAAAAACGATTGATCTGGTTGAGAAAAATAGTGGACTTCGCATCGATCCCGATGATCTGCCCGCCAACGATGAGGGCACCTACGCCCTGCTCGCCCGCGGCGATTTGGAGGGCATCTTCCAGTTGGAATCCAGTGGTATGCGCCAGATCGTGCGCGATCTCAAACCCTCATCCCTAGAGGATATTTCCTCGATCCTGGCCCTCTACCGCCCCGGACCCCTTGATGCCGGCCTGATCCCCAAGTTTATCAACCGCAAGCACGGCCGCGAGGCGATTGATTTTGTGGATGGCAAGTTGGAGCCGATCCTCAAGGAAACCTACGGGATCATGGTCTATCAGGAGCAGATCATGCGGATCGCCCAGGATTTGGCCGGCTATTCCCTTGGCGAGGCCGACCTGCTGCGGCGGGCCATGGGCAAAAAGAAGGTGTCCGAGATGCAGAAGCATCGCGATTTGTTTGTCAATGGTGCCAGCGAACGGGGCGTGGCCAGCAGCGTCGCCGATGCCCTATTTGATCAGATGGTGCTGTTTGCTGAATATTGCTTCAACAAGAGCCATTCCACCGCCTATGGCGCCGTCACCTATCAAACGGCCTATCTCAAGGCCCACTATCCGGTGGCCTACATGGCCGCCCTGCTCACCGTTAACGCCGGCACCACCGACAAGGTGCAGCGCTATATCTCTAATTGCAATGCCATGGGCATTGAGGTGATGTCCCCGGATGTGAATGCTTCCGGAGTTGATTTCACCCCCACGGGCGAACGCATCCTGTTTGGCCTCTCGGCGGTGCGCAACCTGGGCGACGGCGCCATCCGCAGCCTGATTAGTGCCCGCGAGGCCGAGGGCCCCTTCCGCTCGCTAGCCGATCTCTGTGATCGCATCCCGGGCCAAACCCTCAACCGCCGGGCCCTGGAATCCCTGATCCATTCCGGTGCCCTCGACAGCCTGGAGCCCAAGGCCAACCGGGCCCAGCTGATGGCCGACCTTGATTTGCTCCTCGATTGGTCCTCCTCGCGGGCGAAGGACCGGGCCAGTGGCCAGGGCAACCTCTTCGACCTGCTGGGCGGTTCGGCCGCTGCCGCTGGCAGCCCGGGCGACATCAGCACGGCACCGAAGGCGGCGCCGGTGGCCGATTACCCGCCCACCGAGAAGTTGCGGCTGGAGAAGGAGCTGGTGGGCTTCTATCTCTCCGACCACCCGCTCAAGCAGCTGGGCCGGCCGATCCGCCTGCTGTCGGCCGTTGGCCTGGGCAGCCTCGAAGAGCAAGCGGACAAGGCCCGGGTCAGCGTGGTGGCGATGGTGCCCGAGCTGCGCCAGGTGACAACCCGCAAGGGCGACCGCATGGCCGTGCTCCAGCTCGAAGACCTCAGCGGCAGCTGCGAGGCGGTGGTCTTCCCGAAAACCTATGCCCGCCTGGCCGACCACCTGATCGTCGATGCCCGCCTGGTGGTTTGGGGCTCGATCGATCGCCGTGATGAGCGGGTGCAGCTGATTGTTGATGATTGCCGCGCCATCGATGATCTCAAGGTCTTGATGGTGGACTTGCTGGCGGAAGAGGCCAGCGATATCGCCGTGCAACACCGCCTGCGCGAATGTTTGCAGCTGCACCGCAATGAGCTGGAGCAGGGGGGGATGCGGGTGCCGGTGGTGGCCCGGGTCTGCCACCAGAGCGAATCGCGCTACGTGCGCCTGGGCCACCAGTTCTGCGTTAACGACGCCGGCGCCGCCCTCACCACCCTCAACGGCCAGGCCTTCCGGGCCAGCCTCAGCTCGCCGCTGGCGGCTGTTTGAACGATTGCTTCAGCCGCGAGATGTTCACGCCGACCTGCTCAAAACCCAACAGGCTGCCCGGTTGGCTCTCCCAGCTGGCTGAAAACAGGCCGTAGCTCAGGCCCACCAGGCCCAGCAGGAAGAAGCCCCCGGAGGTCACCAGGGTGATCGCCGGGGGGATGTCGAGGATGCCGCGGCTAACCAGCAGGTAGCTCACCACAAAACTGGCCATGCCCAGCAGGCTCGGCACCCCCATGGCCACGGCAATGCGCCGGGCCATGCGGTTGGTCACGGCCTCGGGAATCGGTTGGGAGCGCCGCCTACCGCTGGCCCCCCCTTTGGAGGTGGTGCCAGCACCCCTGCTGGCCGGCTTGTTAAAGCCAGGCGCCTTCTGGGGGCCAGGGGCTGGCTTGGAGCCCATGGCCTTGGCGGATCCAGGGCCATTGCCACTAGGGGCAGCCTGGGGGGTCTTGCCTGGTTTGCCAGGGCCGCCCGCTGGGGCCGAACCGCTGGGCCGGATGCCCTTTGCTGCCATGGGATCGGGCCTCAGCCGCGGATGCCGAGCTTTTGGATCAGGCTGCTATAGCGCGCTTCGCTGTTGCTGCGCAGGTAGCCGAGCAGGCGCTTGCGGCGACCGATCATCTTCAGCAGCCCCTGGCGGGAGGAGAAGTCGTGGATGTTTTTCTGGAGGTGTCCACTGAGCTGGCTGATGCGCTCGCTCAACATCGCCACCTGCACTTCCACCGAGCCGGTGTCCGTTCCGTGGGTCTGATGGCTATTGATCAGTTCCTGTTTCTTGATGGTGTCGAGCGACATGCGCGGCGTCTGGCCCTGACGGAGCAAAGATCCAACCTACCCTGCCGGATGCGAGCGTTGATCAGCTGGCCCGACTGGAGAGCCAGCGCAGGCTTTCCCGGAGCCAGTCGTCACTGCCGGCGGTTTCCGCCAACCCCAGGGAGGCCACGGCCCGCAGGGCCCGGTTGATCTCCAGGGGTTCGTAGCCCAGGGCCGAGAGGGTCAACTGCAGCTCGTCCCGGGCCGGACCGGCCAGGCCCGGCCCGCTGCCCTCGATCAGGTCGTCCGCCAGGTCCAGGCCAGCCCTGGCGCCTGGGCCCCCCGCCCGCTCCTGGTCCCGGGCGTAGCGCTCCTGCAGCCGCGTGCGCAATTCCACCGAGAGCCGTTCGGCGGTGCGTTTGCCCACGCCCGGGGCCTGGCACAGCAAGCGCAGATCGGCTTGAACAATGGCGCGCACCAGCTCCTCGCCCGTGAGCAGGCCCAGCAGCCCCAGGGCCATCTGGGGACCGACGCCACTCACGGCCACAAGCTCGCGGAACAGGTCCCGTTCGCTGCGCTCCCCGAAGCCGTAGAGGGTCCATTGGTCTTCGCGCACCACCAGGTGGATGTGTAGCGACACCTGGCTGCCCTCCGCCGGCAGCCGCTCCCACTGGCGCCGGCTGATCTGCACCTCGTAGCCCACCCCCTGGCAGACCACTAGCAGGCCGCAGCGGTTGGCCTGCTGCCAGGCTTCGGCCCGTTGCCCTTGCAGCCAGCCGATCATGGGAGTCGATCCAAGGTCACCCATGCTGCCCATCCCACCGACCCAGGCCCACCCCTGGCTGCCGGCCTGGTGGTTGCGCTTCCCCTTGCCCTTGGGGCCCCATGGCCCCCTGGGTCGCCCTCGAGCCGCCCTGCTGGCCCTGCTGCTTAGCGCGCTGGTGGGCCTGGGCTTGGCGGGGTGCTCGGGCATCGGCCAGCCCTCCCAAGGGGTGTTACTGCGGGCCTTGGGCCTGCAAATTGCCCTGACCCAGCGCTCGATCGCCTCGGCCCTGGCCCTGGAGCCCAGCGGCCTGCCCCAGGTGAGCCGGGTGCGGGTGGAGCACCAGGACGAGGTGGCCATCGCCGATGGCCAGGGCCTGCACCTGAGCGGCCGCTTCGACTGGCGCCTCGCTGATGATCCGATCCGGGTCGATAGCCCGTTTGAACTCTGGTTGCAACGGGGGGAACGGGGCCAGGTCTGGCGCCTGGCCCGGCCCCTCGCCGCCCGGGGGCCCGGCCCGGGCGGAGAGGGGTCTGGCCAGGGCGGGCTTGCCCAGGACTGGCTTATTGATCCGTTGCCCCTGCCGGGCGAGAGCGCAGGCTGATCACGGTGGCGGCCAGCACCAGCAGGGCGGCCACCAGGCTGTCGGCGCTCGGCCGGTCATGGAAAAACCACAGGCCCCAGAGGCTGGCCAGGGGCACCTGCACGTAGCTCAGGGCCGTGGCCCGGGCGGCCGGCAGGCCCATTAGTCCCTTGGTGAGGCCCAGCTGGCCCAGCTGGGTGAACAGGCCGACGCCCCCCAGGGCGACCAGTTCCGGCCCGGTCGGCAGGATCGGGTTGGCCAGCACCAGCGGCAGGGTCAGCACCAGGCCGACCAGGGGGAAATAGAAAATCACCACCAGGGGGTCCTCGCTGCGGCCCAGGGCCCGCACACTCACGTAGGCCAGGGCCGTCAGCAGGGCGCCGGCCACGGCCAGCAGCACGGCCGCCTGGTCCGGGCCGCCCTGGGCCAGGTCCGCCGCCGCCAGGCCCGCCTGGTGAACCTCCGGCTGCATCGCTCCCGCCTGGAGCCCTCCCAGCTGCAGCGGTCCCAGCTGGAAAGGTCCCAGCTGGAGTCCAGCGGCATGGGGAGTACCAAGGTGGAGGGGATGGGTGAGCAGCCCCACCCCCAGCCAGCCCAGCACGATTGCCAGCAGGATCTGCGGCGAGAGGCGCTCCCCCAGCAACAGCCAGGCCAGCAGCGCCGTGAAGGTGGGGTGGAGGTACTGGATCACCGTGGCCTCCCCCAGGGGCAGCGCCTGGATCGCCCCATAGACGCAGTAGAGGGCCGCCGTGCCGAGCACGCCGCGCAGCACCAGCAGGCCGCGCCGGTGGCCCCAGGGGGAAAGGCGGGCCCGGCGGAGCAGCCACAGGCTGAGGGCCAGGCTGATCACGGCCCGGCCCAGCACCACCTCGACGACGGGCAACCGCTGGCCCAACGCCTTGACGCAGACCCCCATCAGGCTGAAGCTCAAGGCACTGGAGAGCATCCACAGGGCGGCTGCCCGCCCGGTGGTTTGCCCAGCTCCCCCCTGATCGCCCCCTTCGCCGCCCCTAGCCCCTGCGCGAATCACCCCGCCGTCTTCCTTAGCGTTCCCCTGCAAGCCCGATTTGGCCGTGTCCATTCCCCGCCTCCATCCCCGCACGATCGAGGCGGTCAAAGAACGGGCGGACATTGTTGATGTGGTGGGTGAGCACGTGGTGCTCAAGAAAAAGGGGCGGGAGTTCGTCGGGGTCTGCCCCTTCCACGACGACAAATCACCGTCGATGACGGTGTCGCCAGCCAAGCAGTTCTACTACTGCTTCTCCTGTGGCGCCGGCGGGAACGCGATCAAGTTCCTGATGGAACTGCAGCGGCTCAGCTTCGCCGATGTGGTGTTGGAGCTGGCTCGCAAATACCAGCTGCCGATTGAAACCCTCGATGGTCCCCAGCAGGAGCGGCTGCGCCAACAGCTCTCGCGCCGGGAGCAGCTCCATCGGGCCCTGACCCTGGCGGCCGGCTGGTTCCGCAGCCAGCTGCGCTCGAGCGAGGGGGCCCCGGCCCTGGCCTATCTCAAGGAGAGCCGGGGCCTCAGTGAGGTCACGATTGAGGCGTTTGGGCTGGGCTACGCGCCCGAGCGTTGGGATGGGCTGCTCAACCACCTGGGCCAGGTGGAGGGGTTGGCGCCGGAGCTGTTGGAGGCGGCGGGCCTGGTGGTGCCGCGTAAGGGCCAAGGGGACCAGGCCAGCCGGGACCAGGCCAGCCCGGGCCAGGCCAACGCCAGTCCCCCCAGCCGCGGCTTCTACGACCGCTTCCGCCATCGGGTGATGGTGCCGATCAGCGATCGCCAGGGCCGCATCATTGGCTTTGGCGGCCGCAGCCTCGATGGCGGCGAACCCAAATACCTCAACTCCCCGGAAACGGAGGTGTTCGAGAAGGGCAAGCACCTGTTCGGGCTCGATCGGGCCGCCAACGCCATCCGCAGCGATGACCGGGCCGTGGTGGTGGAGGGCTATTTCGATGTGATTGCCCTGCATGCGGCCGGGATCACCAACGCGGTGGCCTCCCTGGGCACGGCCCTGAGCAGCCAGCAGATCACCCAGCTCTGCCGCTGCTGCGACAGCAAGCGCCTGATCCTCAATTTCGACACCGACCGGGCTGGTGTGCGGGCCGCCCAGCGGGCCATCGGCGAGGTGGAGCAACTGGCCCTCCAGGGCCAATTGGAGCTGCGGGTGTTGCAGTTGCCCGCCGGCAAGGATCCCGATGAGTTCCTCAAGCAGCACGGATCCGGGGAATACCGCTCCCTGCTCGATTCGGCGCCCCCCTGGCTTGACTGGCAGATCGAGCAGGTGCTCGATGGCAAGGATCTGGCCCGCTCCGACCAGTTCCAGCAGGCGGTGCAGGGGCTGGTGGCCCTGCTGGGCAAGCTGCCCCAGAGCGCCGTGCGTAGCCACTACCTGCAGCAGGTGGCCGAACGGCTCAGCGGCGGCCAGGCCCGCCTCGCCCTGCAGCTCGAAGATGACCTGCGCCAGCAGGTCAAGGGCCAGCGCTGGCATGGCCGCTCCACCCGCTGGGAGCAACCGGGCGAGGCCGGCCTGCGCGAACGGGCCGAAGCGGAGGTGTTACGGCTCTACCTCCATTGCCCCAGCTACCGGGGCGCGATCCGCTCGGAACTGCGCCGCCGTGAACTGGAGGATTTCGCCCTGCACCACCACCGCCAGCTCTGGGCGGCGATCAGCTCCCTTGAGGAGGACAACCTGGGTGCGACAAGCCTGGACGGGATCCCGCGCCAGGACGGCGCCGGCCGCCTGGAGGCGATCAACCGGGGCCTGGATCCGGGCCATGACCTGTTCGAGCTGGACCTGCCCCGCCTGCTGGCGGACCAGTTGCTGGTCGAGCAGAGCGAGCTGCTCAACCGGCTCACGCCCCTGCTGGAGCCCAATGAGGTGCAGCGCCTCTCCCTGGCCCAACCCCTGCTGCAGTTGCGCGGCACCACCGCAGCCCTGGAGCGCCAGCGCAGCCTCAAGCGTTGCCGCCATTTGCTTGATGCCTGGACCAGCCAGCGGCTCGAGACCCTGGAGCACTGCATCGCCCTGCTACTGGCCGAGGGCCAGTCCGGAGCCCCAGCGCCAGCGGCACCAGCTGGGGCTGGGGCACCCGGATCCGGGTCTGCCGCCGCCCCTGGTTCGGGCCTGAGCCCGGCGATCGACATGGAAACCCGCATTGATGCGATGTTTGCCGACCTCAATCGGGATGCCTTGCATTTTCAGGAGCTCTATTACAACGAGCGCCAGCACATCGGCCACCTTGACCAACAACGCTGCGCCGGCTACGAGGAGATCATGCAGGAGGCTGGGCCCCAGTTAGCGCCTGGGCCAGCCCCGGAGTTGCTTTCGGCCTGAGGGCCATCGATTCGGTCCCCCAGGCTGCCATTTGCATGGATCCGGGGTCGTTCTGTTGTCGTTTTGATCTGGTGGACTCGCTCCAATTCTTTGCGTCAGAATTGTTCCATCGGACGCATTGATTTTATTGATCCGCAACCTGGTTTTTCGCCCTTTCCAGCGGCTCAACAGAATGAGATCCATGGATTCAGATTCTTTTCAGCTGGCCGCGTCCAGCAGCTCGACCAGCTCCTTGAAGTGGTTGGCCTTTGCCAATTCTAGGGGCGTTTGACCCTTGTTGGAGCGGATCTGGGGATCGGCTCCGCCCGCCAGGATCACTGTCGCCGTGGCCAGATTGTTTTGCCAGACGGCATCGTGCAGGGCGGTGTAGCCGTTATAGGGGCCCTGTTTGTTGATGGCGATTCCGTGGGCGATTAAGAGTTTGGCGGCCTCGCTGCGACCGGCGTAGGCGGCCGCATGCAGGGCAGTGGCCTGCATGCCCGGATCGAGCACGCCCAGGTCGGCGCCGGCCTGCAGCAACAGCTCCAGCGCGGCCGTGTGGCCCAGGTAGGCCGCCATGATCACGGGCCAGTCGCCGCCGCCATCGGCCTGATTCACGTTGGCTCCGCTGGCCAGCAGTTGGGCCACGGCGTCGAGCTTGTTGGCTTTGACCGCTTGCATCAGGGCTGTCATGGGTTGGGCGGTCTCGGTGGCGTGGTCAGGCTGGGGCGGCGCCCTTGCCTTGAGCTTAGAAGTGCTGACTGGGCCAACCCGCCCCGGGAGTTGATTCTTTCTCCTGGGTTGTTCTGTGCTTCTGCGGATTGCTTCGATCGCTTTGGTCGATCGATTTGTTATGCCGATCGGCTTGCTTATGTGGTTGTGTGGAGTGTCTTTGCCCCTTCCCCAGCGGCTCAAGCCACTTACCGGGCCCAAGCCAGGGGGATGGCGGCCAGGCGGGTGGTGGCGGCGCAGGAGAGCCGCTGGCGCTTCATCGCCCAGGCGGGCCGTAGGCCGCAGGCGGCCCAGGCGACGGTGCCGCTGCCGTAGCGGCGGTTGAGGCCATCGATCGTGGCCAGCAGCAGCTCGCGCCGTTGTTGCTCCGCCTCCGGCAGGGGGGCGAGCAGACTGTGTTGTAGCTGGCTGATTGGCTGCAGGTTCTGCAGCAACACCCCCGCTTTCTGCAGGGGTTTGTGGGCCTTGAACAGGAGGGCGGCCAGGGGCAGGGCCGCGGCCAGCAGCACGGCCGTGTCCTGGCTAGCGAGGGGCAGGGTCACGGTGGCCGCATTGGCATAGAACTGGCTGCCGTTGAAGGGGCTGCTGCGCACGAACACGGTCACCGTGTCGGTGAGCTGCTGCTGGCGGCGCAGTTTTTCGGCGGCGCGGCTGAGGTAGGTGGCGATCGCCTGGCGCAGCTGGGCCAGCTCCCGGATCGGTTCGCTGAAGCTGCGGCTGACGCAGGTTTCGCGCTTGGCCGCCGGAGCCAGGGCCAGGGCCAGGCAGCTGTGGCCCCGCAGTTCCTGCTGCAGCCGCAGGCCCACCACCCCCGCCTTGCTGCGCAGTTCGCCGCTGGCCAGGTCCCGCAGCTGGCGGGCGTTGGCGGCGCCGCGCAGGCGGCACCAGCGCGAGAGCTTGCGGCCGATCCCCCAGACCTCCTCCACCGGCAGCTGCTCCAGCCAGGGGCCCGGATCGCCCACGGCGCCCAGGTCAAAGACACCCCGGTGGGCGGGATCTTTCTTGGCCAGCTTGTTGGCCAGCTTGGCGAGCACCTTGGAGGGGGCGATGCCGATGGCGATCGGGAGACCCAGCTGGCGGCGCACCTGCCGGCGCAGGGCCAGGCCCCAGGCCACCAGGTCGCCGCAATTGCCACTGCCATGGCCTTCGCCCGGGTACCAGTCGGCCCCTGGGGCGGGCCGGTGCAGGCGGCCGAAGGCTTCGTCGATCGAATAGATCTCCAGCTCCTCCACCCAGGGTTCGAGGCTGCGCATTAGCCGCTGGCTCATGTCGGCGTAGAGGGCGTAGTTGGAGCTGCGCACCACCACCCCCTGCCGTTCCAGCTCGCGGCGCACCTTGAAATAGGGGGTGCCCATGGCGATGCCCAGGGCCCGGGCCTCGGCGCTGCGGGCCACGATGCAGCCGTCGTTGTTGGAGAGCACCACCAGGGGCCGGCCCCGCAGGGAGGGATCGAGGGCCGCCTCGCAGGACGCATAGAAGTTGTTGCCATCGATCAGCACGATGGCAATGCCGGGCTTGGTCCCCGGCTCCGCTCCTGGGCCAGTCCCTGCCCCACTCCCTGGCCGGGCCCCGCCTGCCCCTGCCCCAGGCCCCGGTCCAGGGGCAGGCGGGCGGCTCGCCGCCGCCGCTGCTGCGGAGCGGCGGATCGGCTCTGGTGGGAGGGCGAGGGGCATGGGCGCTGGGGGCTGCGGAGGGAGAGGGCTTCGCTGTTGCCAGAGCGCCGGCCAGGCCCATGGTCAGAGCGGCCGATCGGCCGGCGGATCCTGGTGGCGGGGCCGCGCGCGCCAGCTGGCCCGGCCCTGGGGGTTGGGGCTGGGCCCCTAGGCAGCCCAGGGGGCGGCGCCGGCAGGCTGGGGTTGGGATTGGCGGCGCTTAGAGCGGATGGATCGCATGGGTGGCCACCCCCCAGAGCAGGGCCTCCTCGGCGTTGTCCAGCTCCAGCGGCGGGTAGGCGGGATGGGCCGCCTCTAGCCGCAGGCGCCCCTGGTGGCGGCTGAGGCGCTTGAGGGTGAAGGCCCCCTCCAGCACGGCCACGACGATGCGGCCGGGCCGGGGATCGAGGCTGCGGTCGACGATCAGCAGGTCGCCGTGGTGGATGCCGGCCCCAGTCATGGAGTCGCCGCTAACCCGCAGAAAGAAGGTGCTGCTGGGGTGGCGAATCAGGTGGTCGTTGAGGTCGATGCCGGCTTCGATGTAGTCGTCGGCGGGGCTGGGGAAGCCGGCGGCGACGCTGTCCCCGGCCAGGGGCAGCAGGCGCCCGGGCCGCTCCAGCCGCAGGGGCCCGAGGCAGGCCAGCTGCAGGGGAGTGAGGCCCAGGGGGGGCAGGCCCTGGCGCAGGGCGGGATCGGGCATGGCAAGGGCGCAGCCCCATCACTTTAGTACAGGTGTACTGATCCGGATTGGGTCGGTCGGCGGCCGTGGTGGGCCAGGAAGGGGGCTAGCCCCATGGGGCCGCAGCGCCGTTGCCAGGCGCCGCCTGGGCCGTAGCGGCGCCAGCAGGCCACAGACGCCCATCCCAGGTGGCCCCTGGGCAGGCTGAGCCGGTAGCGGTAGCTGGCCTCGCTCGGGGGATCGGGCCGCTCGAGGGCGGTGCAGTCGCTGAAGGCCCGTTGCAGCATCTGCTCGGGGCTGCTTGGTGCCCTGGGCTTGGCCCCGGCCTGGGCGTTGGCGCTGGCTTCGGCGCCGGCTGGGGCGCGGGCGGATCCGTTGGCCCAGGGGCCGGAGCTGGTTGCGCCCTCGGCCAGGCTGGCCTGGAGCCGTGCTGCCAGGCCGGCCGGATCGCCGTGGGCTTCGATCAGCCAATGGCGCGGCTCGCGGCGGCGCCCCAGCAGCAGGCTGACCACGGCGATCGGGCTAGGTGTCGGCTTGGGCGATGTCTGGGTGGTGGTGCGGGCCGGCTGCGGGTTGGGCTCCGGCTCCCCGTTCCCGGGGGCGAAGGCGGACGCTGGCGCGGCTGGGGCGGTGGGCAATGGGGGGCGGGGCAGCTGCCTGGTCAGTGCCACCGCCGTTCTGGGGGACGGGCTGGGGCGAGCTAGCCATGGCGATGGTTACCGCATTTGCGAGGTGAATCGTTCGCAGGATTTCAGGGCTTTGGCGAGGCACCTGGCGTCAATCGTGCTCGTCAGTGCTTGTCAAGTTCTTGGCGATTGCCAGCAATGGGTTGTCAGTGATTGCTGGGTCGCTGGCCTTGCTTAAGGGGGCGTTAGGCCATCCGGTCGTCCGGAGGATTGGTGCGGGCAGGCGCTAGGGCTGATCAGGCGTGGCCCCAATCAGGATCGGCCCCAATGGCGCCTGCGGCGCACCGCCACGCTGCCCCTAAAGCCCGGCACCGGCGCCCGGCACTTGCGCAGTTCGAGGCCCATCGGCACCGGGCCATAGAGCTGTTCGAGGCAAGCGAAAATCAGCTCGCTGTAGTGCTCCAGGGTTTGCACCTGCACCTGGCTGGCTTGCCGTTGCAGGGCCGTGATCGCCCGGGCGTAGTCCAGGCTGGCGGCCAGGTCGTCGCCCAAGGCGGCGGCGCTGAGATCAACGCCCAGCTCCAGATCCAGTTCAAACCACTGGCCCAGCTGGCGCTCCGACTCCAGCACCCCCACGTGGGCCCAGAGGCGCAGATCACGCACCAGGATGCGGTCCCCCCGCCATTCGGCAGCTCCCTGCTGGTCGCTGTTCACAGGGGCAGGCTGCGGTGGCTGAACTGGCGCGCGCCGCTGGCGAAGTCGGCGGCGGTGTGGCCATCGCCGCGCAGCAGGTAGCGGTAGGTCACCAGGCCCTCCAGGCCCACGGGGCCCCGCGGCGGCAGGGTTTGGGTGCTGATGCCCACCTCGGCGCCGAAGCCGTAGCGGAAGCCATCGGCGAAACGGGTGGAGCAGTTCAAATACACCCCGGCGCTGTCGACCCCCCGCAGGAACGTCTCCGCCGCCGCTGGATCGCGGCTGCAGATCGCATCGGTGTGGCGGGAGCCATGGCGGCTGATGTGGGCCAGGGCCTCGTCCAAGGAGTCCACAACCTTCACGGCCAGCACCAGGTCGGAATACTCCGTGCCCCAGTCCGCCTCTGTGGCGGCAAGTTCGACGCCCAGGGCCTGGGCGGCGGAATCACCGCGCAGTTCCACCCCGGCGGCGCTGAAGGCCGGCAGGGCCAACGCCAGGAAGGGCTCCGCGATTTGGCGATGCAGCAGCAGGGTTTCGATCGCGTTGCAGGCGGCCGGGTATTGGGCCTTGGCATCGATGGCGATCGCCAGGGCCTGGTCCAGGTCGGCGGCGGCATCCACATAGAGGTGGCAGATGCCATCGGCGTGGCCCAGCACCGGAATGCGGGTGTGGTCCTGGATAAAGCGCACCAGCTCATTGGAGCCCCGCGGAATGATCAGGTCGACCAGGCCATCGAGTTTGAGCAGGGCCAGGCTTTCCTGGCGGGAGGTGAGCAGGGCCAGGGCCTCGGCCGACACCGGCGAGCGGGCCAGGCCGGCCTGCAGGGCCGCCAGGATCGCCGCGCAGCTGCGGCTGGCCTCGCTGCCGCCCTTGAGCAGGGCGCCATTGCCGGAGCGGATCGCCAGGGAGGCGATCTGCATCACCGCATCGGGCCGGGCTTCGAAGATCACCCCCAGCACCCCCAGGGGCACGCTCAGCCGCTCCAGCACCAGCCCATCGGCCAGTTCGGTGTGGAGCTGGCGGCGGCCGATCGGATCGGCCAGGGCGGCCACTTGGCGCACCCCTTCGATGGCGGCGGCCAGTTTGCGGTCGTCCAACTTCAGGCGGGCCACCAGGGCTGGGGCCAGGCCGGCGTTGGCGGCGGCCTCCAGGTCGGCCTGGTTGGCGGCCACGATCGTGGCCGCGTCGGCTTCAAGGGCGTCGGCCATGGCCAGCACCGCCGCCTGCCGCTCCCCATCGGAGCGTTGCCCCAGGGCCATGGCGGCGCGGCGCACCGCGGCGGCCCGTTGCAGCAGCTCGGGGGAGGGATCGGGAACGCTCACGGCCTGGCCTGGGTGCAGGGAGGTTCCATCTTCAGCCACCGCCTAGGCGTTCCAGGGCCAGCTTGGCGGCCCCCAGCCGGCCGGCGCCGTTGCCGAGGGCGCAGGCGCGGATCTCCAGGCCGCTGCGGCTCTGGGGCAGCACCCGCCGGTGCACCTCCTGCCAGACCGCCGGCAGGAAGTGGCGGCTGGCGGCGCCGAGGCCGCCACCGATCAGCACCACCTCGGGGGTGAGCACGTAGAGCAGGGAACTCAGGCCGATCCCCAGTCCCTGGCCGTAGCGCCGCCACACCTCCAGGGCTTCGGCGTCGCCCCCGTCGGCCAGGCGGCTGAGTTCGCCCGGCTCGAGCGGACTGAGGCGACCCAATCCGGCGATGCTGCAGAACTGCTCCAGGGAGCCATTGTTGCCGCTGTTGCAGCTGGGGCCCTCCGGATCGATACAGATCAGGCCCAGTTCGCCGGCGGCGCCGGCATGGCCGCTAAACAGTTGGCCGCCCAGCAGCACGGCGCCGCCGACGCCCGTGCCCAGGGTCAGCAGGATCGCGTCGTCCACCCCCTGGGCGGCCCCCGTCCAGGCCTCGCCCACCAGGGCGCAGTTGGCGTCATTGGCCAGGGTGACGCGGCGCTTCAGCCTCGGTTCGAGCCAGTCGGCCAGCGGCACCTCCTGCCAGCCGGCCAGGTTGATGGCGATGCGGGAGATGCGGCCGCTGCCATCCATGGGCCCCGGCAGGCCCAGGCCCACCAGGTCGGCCAGGTGGTCTGGATCGAGCTGCTCGATGGCCTCAGTGATCGCCACGGTCACGGCCCCGGGCACGGCCGGTTGGGGCGTGGCCACCTGGGCCTCGGCCAGCAGCTGGCCCTGGCGATCGAAGCGACCCAGCTTGATCGCCGTGCCGCCGAGGTCGACGCCGATCAACTGGCCCATGGCGCATGGTTAAAACAAGTAGGCCAGGCTACGGCTGGGCTTTGCCGCTGCTCGCCTGTCTAACGGCGCCAAGCCCTGGGGCGTTTGCCCACGGGGGCTGGGCCCCGTCATGGCAGCCAGTCCGGACCATCCAGATCAGACGGACGAACTCAGGCAGACGAGCTCAGAGGGACGAGCTCAGACCCTGCTCAGAACCGGTAAAAGAGCTGCAGCTGGGTTTGCCAGCGGCCTTGGCTATCGAAGGATCCCTGCACACCAAGCCGATCACTGGCCTGATAGCGCAGGGTCATCTGGGGTGGGATGTCGCTGCGGTTGGGGGCGGCCAACACCGAGGCATTGAACCGTTCGCTCAGATCGATGCCGATCTCCGAGCCCAGCACCAGCTGGGACGGGATGCGCTGGGTGCCGCTGGAGCCCGCCGGGGAGGGTTGCAAGGCCGGCACCACATAGGTGGGATAGAGGGCAAAGCTGACCCGCTGGCCCATCACGTCGGAAAGGGAACTCACCAGGGGTGAGAGCAAGGTCTGGCCCAGCACCGTGGCCAGGGCAGCGCCCGCGTTGCCGTCGCTCAGGCCCGCCAGGGAGTTGGCGCCGATCAGGCCCAACAGGCGCTCATTGCTCATCGGCGGCGTGCTGCTGAGCTGGAGCGAGTCGGCCAGGCGGTCGGCCGGACCACCCACCTTCACCACGATCTTGACCAGGTTGAGCTGGTCGAAGCTCCCCGGGGTTCCGGCTTGGGTCCAGTCGTAGATGGAGCTGCGATCGCCCTGGTTGCTGCTGCGGCTGTCGGAGACCCGGGTTCGCATGGCGATATCCAGGTAGGGCACCAGCCCCAGGGACGGGGTGAACACCGCCACGTTGGGGGACTCGGGATCGAGATAGAAGGTGGTGGTAAACAGGCTGAGTCGGCCGCTCAGCAGCCGCACCACGCCGCTGGCCTGGAGGCTGGAATCGAGGCGGCCATTGAGGGTGAGCAGGCCCTTGATGGTGAAGTTCGTGGGGTTGAAGTTGGCCACCGTGGGCACCACCACCCGCAGATTCGGACCGAAGCTCAGGCGCAGGTTGCGCAGGCCCAGCATCGGCAGGTTCGGAAGCGCAGCCCGCAGGGAGCGGCCCGTGCTGCTCTCCTGATCCGCGTTGAACACCTGCAGGGGCTGCTGGAAATCCCAGCCCTGCTCCACCAGTTGGGGCACCGTGACCGCCACTCCGGGCTTGGCTCCGCTGGCCAGGGAGCTGAGCTTCACCGTGAAGGCGCCATGGCTGATCGCGAGCGCGCCGCCCAGTTCTGGCCGGCGCAGGCTGCCGGCCAGCGTGATCTCCCCATCCCCGACGCCGGCCAGCAGGGGCACCGAGAAGGGCGCCTTGTCCAACACCAGCTTCAAGGGCCGTTGCACCACGCCGGCTTCAAACAGGGGCAGCTGGCCCGTGCCCGTCAGTAGGCCCGTGCTGCCGACCCGGGCCGTGAGCTGTTGCAAGTCCAGGTTCTGGAAATCGAACAGAACCATGGCCTGGAGGTCGCGGATCGCCTGGCCGGCCACGGTTAGGAACCCATCGCGGCAGCGCAGGAAACCATTGGCGATCGGCTGGGCCACGCTGCCCCGCACCAGCAGCTGCAGGTCCGCGCTGCCGGAGGTCCAGCTCAGGCCATTGCCGGCCAGGGCCGTGAGGAAACGCAGGCCATCGCCGCGGCTGGCCAGGCGTAGTTCCAGGCCCTCGCGGCTCGCCTCCAGGGGGATGAGGCCCTTGAGATCGACGCTGTTGACGGCCCCCTGGCTGCGCACGGACATGTCAACGGCGAGGACCTGGTTCCTGAGCTCCAGGGAGCCCCGCTCCAGGGCTAGGGGCTGGTCGCCCAGGCGGCCGTTCTCCAGGAGCAGTTCGCTCCAGAGCCCGGGCCTGGGGCCGCCCAGCCGGTAGCTCCCGGAGGCGGCCAGCCCGCCCCGGAGCGGGGCTGGCAAGGGTCCGGCCAGGGCCAGCAGGGCCAGGGGCAGCTGGCTGAAGCTGAAGCGGCCTGTGCCCTCCTGGAGCGGCCCCTGGAGCCGGGCGATGAAGGGCTCCTCGCCCAGGGCCCGGTCCATGGTCTGGTCCCGCAGCCAGAGGTGGCCCCGGGTCTCCAGGTCGATCGTGAGGCGGGCGGGGCTGGGGCCGCTCAAGGTGAGGTCGGCATCGACCAGGGCCTGCAGGTCGGCCAGGGCTAGGTCCTGGCGGCTGCTGGCCCCTGGCAGCACCAGGCTGTTGAGGCGTTGCTTGGCCAGGGCTAGGGCGGCCAGTTGGTCGCTGAGGCTGGCGCCGAGGGTGTCGATCGCCAGGTTGCCGAGGTCCGGGGCGGTGCCGCCCTTGAGGGGCTTGGCCTGCTGCCAGAGGGGCCAGGCCAGGCGCAGGTTTTGTAGGAGGTCGGAGCTCAGGCTGCGGCCCTCCAGCCGGCTCCAGAGCGCCCCATCCGGGCGGCGGCGCAGCTGGAAGGCCACCTGGCCCTGGGGCTTGGCCAGCCACTCGCCCTTGAGGCTGAGCTCGCCGCCCCGGTAGCGGACCCGGGCCTGAAGTTGGCGTCCGCTTAGGCCCGGTAGGCCCGGATCGCGCAACACCCCATCGGCCACCATGGCCAGGGGTTGGAGATCAAGGGCGCCCTGGCCGCTGAGGCTGCCCCGCAAGGGCAGGGGAGCCTGGGCCTGTTGGAGCCTCAGGCTGAGGCCATCAAGGCGCAGGGCTTGGGCCGTCCAGTGGTAACGGCGGGGGCTGCCGGTCAGGGTTAGCTGGCCGCCGCCACGGCTGAGGCGCACCTGCTCGGGCAGCCAGCGCCGACCGATCCGGGCGACCAGGGTCCCGGCCGGGGCGCCGCCCCTGGCCTGCAGGTGCAAATCGCCGTTGGGCCGGAAGGGTCCGGCCCAGGTTTCGTCCAGGTCCAGGGGGCCGGCGCCGGGGTTCTCCATCACCAGGGCTAGGTCGGGCCTGGGGGCCTGCAGGGGGCCCCGAATCCGACCCTTGGCCGTGAGTCGTCCCGCCAGGCGGGCGCCCACTAGGGGGCTGAGCCGCTCCAAGGGGTAGCGGCCCAGATCCAGGTCCAGATCCAGGTCGCCAAGGACGGGCCGGCCAGCGGCCCCCAGGCGCAACGGCAGGCTGCCCGAGGCATTGAGGCCGGGGGCCCGCAGGCTGTCCAGCTTCAAGAGCTGGTCGGACCAGCGCAGCTGGGTTTGCACCGAACCCAGCAGGGGGTTGCTGGCCTGGGCCAACTCCAGCGCCACCTCGGGCCGGCTCGCCGTGCCTCGGGCCTGCAGCTGGCCGACCACCCTGGGGGAGGCCCCCAGCACGGGCTTGAGGGCGGGCCAGGCCTGGATTAGTTCCGATCCGAGGCGCAACTGCTGGCTGTTGAGCTCAAGCCGGGGCCAGAGCTGGCCCCGCAGGGCCAGTTCACTGCGCCCGCTTGTGAGCTCCAGCTGGGGTAGGCCAAGGCGCAAGCCGCCCCGGCGGCCATCGAGGCTCAGGCGGCCACGAAAGGCCAGGGGCGGCGCAGCCCCTGGGCGCTGACCCGCCGTGCCTTGTGCCGGTGGCTGCTGGCCTGGGGCGGACTGGCCCGGCAGGGGCAGGCTCCCGGCCAGGCTGAGCGTGGGCTGGCGCCAGGGACCCTTGAGGTGGGCCTGGAGGGTCTGGCGGCGCCCCCTATCCCGGGCCGCCAGGCGCAGATCGAGCTGGCCGCGGCGGACTGCCGCCAGGGCCAGGTTTCCCTGGATCTGGCCACGCCAGCCGGCCAGGACCACGGCGCCGGGGGCGAGCACGAGCCGCTGACCTGGCTTGGTGATGGAGCCCTGGGGTCGACCCAAACCCCGCTCCCCGTCGTCGCAGTGGAATTTCAGCTGGTCGCTTGTGAGGGGCGCCGATAGCAGGGGGGGGCGCCAGCGCAGATCGCTCAGGGTGAGGCCCCCTTGGCAGCGAACCCCGGCTAACCCCAGCCCAGCGGATGCCCTCCCATTCGCTTTGCCGGCCAAGCGATCTCCGCCCCCTTGGCTGCGGAAGCCCAGGTGGCCGCTGACCAGGCCACTCAACCGGTCAACCAGGAGCGATTGGCTGGGCCGCGGCAACAGGGGCAGCAGGGGACCGATTGGGATTTGGCGCAGGTTCAGCTGGCCGGCCCACTGCTGGCGCTGCCAGTTGCCCATGGCCACCAGGGCCAGTTTGGCGGGGCCGGCCGGTTTGGCCCCGCTGTTCGGCGGCCTAGGGCTGGTGCTGCCCGGGGGGGGGATGGGCGCGGGAGCGAGCAGCTGCCCCTGGAGGGCCAGGTCGAGGTCCCGGCGTTGCAGCCAGATGGCGGTGTGCCCCTCAACCTGAAGCCCCAACCCAGACGGCTCAAGCCGCAGCTGGCCGGGATCGCCCAGGTGGATCTGCAGGCCGAGCCGGGGGGGCTTGGTGCCGGCGCCCAAGTGCCCCAGCTGCCAGAGGGCCCCCTGGCTGTTGGGCCTCAGCCGGGCCTGGGCGCCCCAGAGGCGTACCTGCAGCACCGGCACCCCTTCGCGCAGGCTGGCGAGGGGGGCGAGGCTGACCAAGACCCGTTGGGCCGCCAGGGTGGAGGGATTGTCCAGGCCCGGGCGAAACCGGCTCGGGCCCACCTCGACACCCCAGGGCCGCAGGCCCCGGTAGGCACCGAGCTCCATCGGGTGGCCCATCACCCCAGAAAGGTGATAGGCGAGGCGCCACTGCCCGTGGCCATAGAGGCTGCCAACCAGCTGATCGGCCAGGCTGAAGGCACCAACCCCCAGGCCAGCTAGCAAGGCAAGCCGCCCGGCCCAGGGCCGCCAACTGGCCGGTCCCTGCCGCCTGCGGGCGGACAGGACCTGGGCCCGGCTTGAGTCCTGCGGCGGCAACCCCATCGGCCTGTGGCTGTCACCGTCTGAGGTTGGCGCAATATAAAGGCCTTCTCCAGAGCCCCCTCTCCATGCCCGCCGATCCCCTGCTGTTGAAGGCCGGCCTTTGGCTGGGGGTGGCCACCGGCCTGTTGCTGCTGGCCACCGTGGTGGGCTTTGTGGCCGGCTGGGGAACCCGCTTTCGCCTGGTGGGGGTGACCAGCTTCACCGGTTTGCTGGCGATCTCGTGCCTGGCCTTTGCGATCAGCTACTCGCCCCGCACCCAGGTGGCCGGTGCCGTCTCCGTACCCGTGGTGTTCGACAACGGCACCGACCTGGTGATTGCCGCCGCCCCGGCCGACCTGGCCCCGGAGGCCTACCGCCCCAGCCTGGAGCAGGTGGCCCTCAACCTCAAGGGCAGCGGCCGCACCAGTCCCGATGGGCTGGTGCATGTGCGCCTGCGGCGGGTCGATGCAGTGGAGCCTGGCCTGAGCAGGCCCGTGGTGCTGGCCGAAGCCACCGTGGGCCTCCATGGCGAGGGTGTGACGGTGCTGCCGTGAGGCGAGTTCCCTAGATGTTGCGCCTGGCTAGCCATTTCAAGGCAGAAGCGGCCGTGCTCCAGGCCGCCGCCATCGACGCCTGGCCTGCGCTGGCGGCCCTCACCGATGGCGACCTGCGCCGTTTGGCCAGCAGCGGCCGGGCCTCCGAACAACGGTTGATCAAGTTGCGCGGCCAGGCGCGGCTGGTGGTGCAGGTGGGGCTGGAGCCGGAGGAGGCGGCCCTGTTGCTCTATGCCGGCATCGCCAGCACCCAGGGCCTGGCCGAGGCGTCCCACCACCAGTTGCTGGTGCAACTGGGCCGGCTCGAGCGCTCGCTCACGGGGATGGCACCGCCCCGGGTGGATGGGGTGACCCTGCACCGCTGGATCCGCCAGGCCCGCCAAGCCGCCACCCGCCCGTCGAACTGACCCCGTACCGGCCCAGACCTTGCCGTGCCGGAACTGAAAATGGGGAAACCATCGGAGGTTCCCATGGCCCTCCTCCCGTTACCGAAAGCCCTGGCGATCCCTGCCAACCCCGCCGGAGGTCCTGGCCCGCGCCTACCCCGCTGGCCGTGGCTAGCCCCCTGGCAGCAGCTCGCCGCTTTGCAGCACCAAGGCCCTAGGCCCGAACTCGGCCTTGCACCCCGGCTCCGACCAGCCCTGGGCCTGGGGGGGGCTTGGGTCCTGGCAGTCGGCCTGCTGCTGGTCCACCAGTCGCCGGTCCAGGCCGGTTCGGCCCTCCTCGATCGGGTCAAGCAGAACCCCAAGGCTGCTGGGGAGATTTGCGCCCAATTGCGCAGCCTCAATGCCCAGGGCATCACCTCCACCAGCCCCCAGGCGGTGAACCGTATTGCCGAAATGCAGGGCCTCAACGCCACAGACGCCGAGATTCTCACCACCTACGTGGTGGGTCTGCATTGCCCTGACGTGCGTTGACCTGGGCGATCAGGGGCCCAGCCGGTTGCGTAAGAATGTTGTAGAGGCGTTGGCCTGCACAACGGCTGATTCACCCTCGGCAGGCCTGTCATTGGCGGCCGAATAAAGATCTTCGGTGATTGGGCGATCTGGCGGGATTGGGGTGGGGTCAAGTTATGGCTGAACCGATTGCAATCTCCCCTGCTATGGGGATGATTCCTGCATGGTTGGCCAGCCCATTGGCTCGCCAGGCTTGTCCATGGCTTGCCTGAATCGGCCAAGATGGGACCGCTCCAGATCCGCTTGCCCAGGTCCCTGGGCGGCTGAGGGGCTGGCAAACTTGGTTGCAATCGGTGCCTGCTGAGCGTGACTTCGCCCCTGGCTGTCTATCTAGTGGTGTTTGGCGGCCTCCTCATTGCCTCGTCCTTCCTTGATCGGTTGGCCGGAAGATTGCGAATTCCTGGGGTATTGCTGGTTCTGCTTTTAGGGCTGCTCACCGATAACAACCTTTCGACCCTGCCAGGATCGCCACCGCCGTTGCTCAGTCTCCACCGCGCCGATGAACTGGCCCAGGTGGCCGTCGCGGTGGTTTTGTTCCAGCAAGGACTCAGCACCAACTGGCAGGCCCTGCGTGCCGTGGTGCAACCAGGTCTGCGCCTGGCCACCGTGGGCTCCTTGGTCACGGCCTTGCTGCTGACGGTTGCGGTGCTGGGGTTGCAGCTGCTGATGCCGAGCCAGCTCCCCCATGGCCTGGCGCCGGCCCTGTTCATTGGCGCCATGGTGTGCAGCACGGACGCCTCAGCAGTGATGGCGGTGTTGCGGCCCCTGGCGGCCCAGTTGCCCCAGCGCTTGCTCGATTTAATTGAATGCGAATCGGCCTTCAATGACCCCATGGCTGTGGTGCTAGCGGGTCTTGCTCTGGCCATCGGCGATGGGGCGAGCACCGATGGGGCCGCGCTGTTGAGTGCGGTGGTGCGTCAATTTCTCCTGGGGGGCCTGATCGGCTTGATGGGAGGCAGTTTGGCCGCCCCCATGGTTGCGTCTGGGGGGCGCTCCTGGGGGCAGTCCAATCAGGCAGTTTTAAGTTTGGCGATGCTCTTTTTATTACTGGGAGGCACCACCTTGCTGGGGGGAAGCGGTTTGCTGGCGGCCTATGTGGCGGGCTTGGTGATCGGAAATAGCCCCGGAGTGGATGGCAAACGGCTGGATAAGGGCTATGCGGGCTACCTAAAGCTGGCTGAGCTGCTGCTCTTCCTTTGCATGGGTTTGGTGGTCGATCCGACCTCGGTGCTGCGCATGCTGCCCTGGATCCTGCTTCTGTTCGTCTTGATGCAACTGGTGCGGCTGGTGGCAGTAGTCCCCCTACTCACGGGCGCCTTCACCTGGTCGGAACGGGTGTTTGTGGGCCTGTGCGGTTTGCGGGGGGCCGTGCCCATCGCCCTAGCCATTCAGGCCGCAGCCCATGGATCCATGGCAGCCCATTGGGGTCAGTTCATGCCGGCGTTAGCCCTTGGGGTGGTGCTGCTCGGGCTGTTATTGCAGGGCTTCGCCCTTGTGCCCCTAGCTGGTCGCCTCGAATTGGTGCCGGCAGCGGCTTCCGGCCAACCAGCCGGGGACAGTCATTGACCATGGGCAAATCCTTGACCATTGGGAAATCCTTGATCAAGGGGAATGCATTGATCGAGGCCAAGGGATTGGGCGGCCTAGGGTCTTGCCTAGGGATCTCGAGTGGATTTGGGGCCTGGCCCATGGGGCGACGTGCCCCGGGTTCCAGGGGCTGGGATGGCTCCCGTCCCAGCATTGGGCTTGGGGCCCCGATCAAGGGCATTTTCCTTTGGGGGCAAGCTCAAGGGCTAAGGCAACCGGCCTGATGATGAACAAGTCCCAGGGTTGGCCATGGTTGGGAGGGGGATTGGCGGTTCTGCCCCAAGCCGCTTGTCGTTGGACAGTTTGCCCAGGGATTCCGGGCTGGCTGCACTTAGTTTGGTTGTGGGTGGGTTAAGTGCTCCTTGTCTTCAATTGAACGTTGCATGGCTAGGGAATGGCTGTCATTGTTGTGAGGGTGGGTTTGCCAGCGTGGCTATCCCTGGGCAACTGCATGGCGTCGATCGTCCAGGCAAGGGATCGAAAGCGATGGGACCATGGAGCCCAGTCCCTCCGGCAGCGGCCCTGGGCCGCTGCCGGAGCCATGGATAGGCTATTGGGCTAGGGTTGGGTGGGTTGTTGCAGCACGCAAGACCTTAGTCTTCCAACTCAAACATTTGGGCTGGTTCTCCCCAGCGTCCCCTGCTCACCTAGGGCTAAGCCTGATCTAAACGAGAAAATGATGCGCCCCACGCTTCCCCTGCTGGTGCTTGCGGTCTCGACTCTGGTGTCGCCGGCCTTGGCCATTCCAGAGCAAGTGATTTTGTTGCGTCATGCCGATAAGGATACTGGGCGAGGCGATTACAATTTGTCTCCCAAAGGTTTTGAGCGCTCAATTCGCCTAGGTCAAAGCATTCCATCCTGCTTTGGGGCGCCCACCCGCATCGGCGTTTATGAGTTCGATCTCGCCACTTCCAAGAATGCCCGCAGTTATCAAACGGCGGTGCCGTTGGCGGTGGCAAGCGGAGTCAGTATTGCCATGATGGCGGGCTCCCAGGCTAATTCACTGGCTGTGGGCCAGCAGGTCCTGCGGGCAAAGTCCTATGATGGGGCCAGAGTTGTTTTTATTTGGGAGCACCGAAGATTGCCCGACTTGGCCAAGGGGTTGGGTTGGGGAGCGATGGCGCCGATTGGGTACGACGACTATGATCAATTGGTTGTCCTTAGCTGGCCTTCAGCAGGGGCCCCTCCCCAGGTCAAGCTGTTAAGCCAAAAGGAATTATTCAAGCGACCTTGTAGCCAACACCTTCAGACTCAAAGCGGAGTTACGGCAATCGAGGCTCCTGGAGCCGGCCTTCAGCTTGATTTACCTAGCCTCCGGGCAACAACGGGTCAACCGCCCCAGCCTGGAGAGGCCAAGGCTGCTGCAGATGTGGCCATCCTTGAATGGTTGCAACGCCATCGCAGCCCCCAGCTTATTGCCAATAGTTGGCTATTGCTCGATCGCAACTTGACCAATTTTGACCTTGCCCTAGGCGTTGATATGGCCAAAATAACACCGCAATTGCTGCGAGGTCTTGCTCCCTTTCTGGCCTTGGTTGATGGCGCAAAAGACAGCATCAAAGAGACAGTCAGGCGCCCCCGTCCCTATCTCGCGGATCCCCGTCTTCACCCCTGCTTACCGAAGGAATCGGGATGGTCATTTCCCTCTGGCCATTCTGCCTTTTACCGCGCTGCCGCCGAATTGCTGGCTGATTTAGTGCCGGAACGACGGGAACGCCTGCTTGCCGTTGGCCTAACGGGTGGGAGCAGTCGAACCCTTTGTGGCGTCCATTATCCAAGCGATGTGGAGGCCGGCCAGCGCCTTGGTGAAGCCGCAGCCCAACAAATTATCGCTAGCGATCAGTGGCGACGTTTTAAATTGTTGCCTGGGATTCGGGCTGAATTGCAAACAATCCAAGCTGTCAAACAACAGTTTTTGCCACAGGTGATTAACTGATCAATCACTCGCTGATTGGGACTGAGTCTCATCTTGCTTCCCCAGGCCCTCGCCCTTCCCATGCCCACTTGAAAAGGAGGTGGAATCTGGCATGGGGGCAACGTTAAGGGATGCCATTCCTCACCATTTGCTTGGGCGTTGGCGCTGACGGCCCGGCTCCAGTCCCCCAAAAGATGGGCTGCCATGGGTCTCCTAGTCCAATGCCAATCAGCGTTGACTAGGGGGCAAACCGATGGGTCAAGCCAAGCCCGCAGGGGGGCCTTGGGTTCGATCGCTGGCCTAATCCGGGCCAGCAGGCCGGGTCAAATCAAGGCTCGCTCCAGCCGATGGCTGGCCTCGGGCGGTGAGGGGCGCCATTGCCAGGCGGGTGCCCCCATGATCCATGCCAGATGCGCGCATTGCCGTGATGGTCGCGAAGCCACCAGAGGACCGGGGCCCTGGTCGTTCGACGGGCCCTGCCCCCCCGGCTCCTATCGCCGTAGCCATTCATGACGACTGGGTGACGGCCGCTGACGGCGTTCGCTTGGCCTGCCGTATCTGGTTGCCCCCCGGGCCCGGCCCCTGGCCGGCCCTGCTGATGCGCCAGCCCTACGGCCGGGCGATCGCCTCCACGGTCACCTATGCCCATCCCCACTGGTATGCGAGCCACGGCTATGCCGTGGTGGTGCAGGACTGCCGCGGTTGGGGCGACTCCGCAGGCGAGGCGGCCGGGTTTGGCCCGGAAGCCGCCGATGGCACGGCGACCCTGGCCTGGCTGCGGGCCCAGGGCTGGTGCAACGGCCAGGTGGGGGGCTACGGGTTTTCCTACCAGGGCATCACCCAGCTGCTGCTGGAGGAGGCCGGGCCCCGCTTCGATGCCCTGGCGCCAGCCATGGCCGGCCTGGATGAACGGTTGCATTGGGCCACCGAGGGCGGCGCCCATTGGTGGGCCCTGCAGCTGGCCTGGGCCCTGCAGCTGGCGGCCCTGGGCTGCCGCCGCCGCCAGGATTATGGGGCCTGGCAGGAGATCCGCGCCAGCCTCGAAACCGGCCGTTTCCTAGGCGAGGGGCCGGCCCTACTCGAGCGCCACGACCCAACCTCCATGGGCCTGGCCTGGCTGCGGCGCGACCCCGCCAGCGGCGCCGGTTGGACCTGCCACCAGCCGCCCCCCGCGCTGTTGCGCCAGCCCCTGCTGCTGATCGGCGGCTGGCACGACCCCTACCTCAATGGGGTCCTCGACCTCTGGCGCCAGGCCGAAGCGGCCGGGGGCCAGCCCCTGCTGCGGATTGGCCCCTTTACCCACCTCAACTGGGGCAGGGGCCTCGATCGGCTGCAGTTGGCCTTCTTTGATCGCCACCTCCATCCCCCGGCTCCGGATACGGTGCCAGCCGAAACCGAATCCCCGGGTCCCAGCCCATCCCCCAGCCCAGGCCCCCTTGGGCGCCTAGGGCCAGCCCAGGACCAGCGCCCCTGGGCCCAGGTCAAAAGCCAATGGCGGAAGCTGAAGCGCCGCTTGAGGCAGGCCGCAGGCCCGATCCAGGCCCAAGCGCAAGGATTGCAATCCGGTGGCCAGGTCATTCCCGCGCCGCTCCAGGACCCAGCGGATCGGGCGGCGGGCCAGCCCGGCCGCCAGCCCAGCGTGCTGATGGCCGACCTGGCAACCGGGCTCTGGCTGGCCCGTTCGCCCCGGATTGGCAGCGGCCAGGTCTGGCGGCTGCAGAGCCAGGGCCTGGCCGCCATCGATGGCCAGGAGGGCCGCCTGCTGCCCCTGGCCGAATCCGGGGCTGGCTCCGTTCCCGCCCCCGCGCCGGTGCTGCTGGTTCACGATCCCTGGCGTCCCCTGCCGGGCCGGGGCGGCCACCTGGGCCTCGATGCGGGCCCGGTGGAGCGGGGCGACCTGGACCAACGCAGCGACGTGGCCTGCTTCACCAGCCCGCAGGTTGATGCACCCCTCGAACTGGTGGGACGGCCCGTGGTCGAGCTGGAGGCCAGGGCCGACCAGCCGGGCTTTGACCTCTGCGGGGCCCTCTCCCTGCTCAAGGCCGATGGCCGCGTGCTCCAGCTCAGCACCGGTGTGGGGCGCTGGTTGGGGGACTCCTGCCTGCTCCTGGGTCGGCGCCGCCTCAGCCTCCAGCCCCTGCTGGTGACCCTGCAGCCGGGGGAGCGCCTGCGCCTGTCGATCGGGGCCGCTGCCTGGCCCCAGATCGCCGTTAACCCCGGCACGGGCGCCATCCCCTGGGGCCCGGCCGGGCCGGACCATCGGGTGGTCACCCTGGCGCTTCACCTCGACCAGGCCCGGTTGGGGCTGGAGCCCATGGTCGGCCCCCCCTAATGGGATGGGGCAAACCGTTCGCTGCAGGCGCTTCTTTTGGCGCCGCTCCAGGAGCTTGCCCCTGCTCCTGTGCCTGGTCCTGGACCAGATGAAACCGATCTCGAGGTGTGGCGGCGCCTGGGGGGGTGGGCCAAACTGGTTCACCATTCCCCCTGTGATCGGTTTGCCCGTGCCCGTGAAGCTGCGCTCCGCCCTGCTGGGCCTGGCCATGGCCACTGCCCTCGGTGGCTCCCTCCCCCCCGGGCTCCAGGCCGCCGGCCTGGCTGGTGCCCTTGCCCAGGCCCCGGCCCCGGCCAGCCCAGCCTCTGGGGCTGAGATCACCAAGGCGGCCAATCGGGTGCTGGACGCCCTGCGCAGCGGCGATGCCAATGCCCGCTACGCCCTGTTTGCCGATGCCCTGAAGCGCACCAGCAGTCCCGCCATGGTGGCCAACACCATGAAGACCCAGCCCAAGGTGCTCAGCTACCGGATTTTGCGGGTGCTCCCCGGCCTGAGCAATTCGATGGTGGAAGCCACGCTCAGCACCACGGCCGGCTCCCGGGACGTCGTTTTGGTGCTTAATCGCGCCGGCCAGCTGGCCGGCTTCCAGTACGACAACGCCGACCAGCTCTCGACCGATGTGGCCAACCGCTTTGTCCAGGCCCTGATCAAGGGCCAGTTCGTCTCGGCGCGCAGCTTCCTCAGCCTGGCGATGCAGGACGAACTCACCCCCTTGGTCCTGCAGACCAAATGGCAGGGGCTGCAACGGGTCACCGGCGATGCCATCAAGGTGCGCCACCTGCTGCTGGCCGACAGCGCACCTGATCAGAAGCTGGTGATCGTGAGCATGGATTTCCAGCGCCTCACCGACAGCCTGTTCGTGATCCTCAACGACAAAAACGAGATCACCGGTGTGGATTTCCCGAATGATCCGGCCAAACCTGCGGCGGCCCGTTGAATTCTGGGAGGGGGCCTGGCTGGGGCGCCTAAGCTCCCTGCCACGTTGCTGCCCTGATGCCAGTGCTGGTCCGGCTCGATTGGATGGTGGACGATGCCCACAGGTTGGCTGAATGCCGCCATGACCACCCCCTGGCCATCCTGGGTCCCCAGCCCCTGGAGGGGGGCGGCTGGGTGGTGCGGATCTGGATGCCTGAGGCGGAGCAGGTTGAGCTCCTGATCGCTGGCCAGACCTTGGCCCTGGCCACGCCCCACCACCCCTGGGTGTTTGAGGCGGCCCTCGAGAGCGATCCAGGCAGCGCCTATCAGGTCCGCGTGCGGCGCGGGGGCATGGAGCATGTCCAGCACGATCCCTGGTCGTTCCGCCATGAATGGATGGGCGAGCTGGACCGGCTGCTGTTTGCCGAAGGCAACCACCACCACATCTGGCGGCGCATGGGCGCCCATGCCACTGAACACAACGGCATCGCCGGGGTGCAGTTCTGCCTCTGGGCCCCCAACGCCCGCAGTGTGGCGGTGCTGGGGGATTTCAACGGCTGGGATGGGCGCCACCATCCGATGCAGTCCCGGGTGGGGGGCAACTGGGAGCTGTTTATCCCCGGCCTCAAGCCAGGCCAGATCTACAAATATGAGGTGCGCAGTTCCGATGGGCACTGCTACCAGAAGGCCGATCCCTACGGCTTCCGCCATGAGGTCAGGCCCCAGACCGGCTCGGTGGTGGCTGAACTCGACACCTACGGCTGGAGTGATGCCAGCTGGATGGCCGAGCGCGACAGCGCCAATCCCCTCGACCAGCCGATTTCGGTCTATGAGATGCACCTGGGCAGCTGGCTCCATGCCAGCGCCGACCAGCCCTATCTCGAAGCCGATGGCAGCGCCCGAGCCCCCGTGGCCGCCGCCGACCTCAAGCCCGGCGCCCGCCTGCTCACCTATCCGGAGCTGGCCGATCGCCTGATCCCCTATGTGAAGGATCGGGGCTTTACCCACATCGAGTTGATGCCGATCTCGGAGCATCCCTTCGATGGCTCCTGGGGGTATCAGGTGACGGGCTGGTATGCACCCACCAGCCGCTTTGGCACGCCGGATGAATTTCGTGCCTTTGTGGATCGCTGCCACGCCGAGGGCATCGGCGTGATCCTCGATTGGGTGCCGGGCCATTTCCCCAAGGACAGCCATGGCCTGGCCTTCTTCGATGGCGCCCATTTGTATGAGCATGCCGATTCCCGCATCGGTGAGCACAAGGAATGGGGCACCCTGATTTTTAATTACAGCCGCAACGAAGTTCGCAACTTCCTAGTGGCGAATTTAGTCTATTGGTTCGAGCAATTCCATATTGATGGCATCCGCGTCGATGCGGTGGCCTCCATGCTCTATCGCGACTACCTGCGCCCCGATGGCGAGTGGCTTGCCAACGACCAGGGCGGCCGCGAGAACACCGAGGCGGTGCTATTCCTCCAGCAGGCCAACCATGTGCTGTTTGAGCATTTCCCTGGAGCCCTGTCGATTGCCGAGGAATCCACCACCTGGCCGATGGTGACCCAGCCCACCAGCATGGGCGGCCTGGGCTTCAACCTCAAATGGAACATGGGGTGGATGCACGACATGCTCGATTACTACGAGCTGGATCACTGGTTCCGCCAGTTCCACCAGAACAACCTCACCTTCTCGATCTGGTACAACTACACCGAGAACTTCATGTTGGCACTTAGCCACGATGAAGTGGTGCATGGCAAGAGTAGCTTGCTCCATAAGATGCCAGGGGATGACTGGTTGAAATTTGCCAATGTGCGCGCCCTACTCGCCTACATGTGGACCCATCCCGGCAAGAAAACCATCTTCATGGGGATGGAATTTGGCCAGCGCTCGGAATGGAATGTGTGGGGCGACCTGCAATGGGAATTGCTCGAGCATGAACCCCATCGGGGCCTGCAGCGTCTTGTTGACGACCTCAATGTTTTCTATAAGTCGGAGCGGGCCCTCTGGGGCGACGACTTTGATCAATTCGGTTTCCAATGGATTGATTGCAATGACAACCGCCATTCGGTGATTAGTTTCATGCGGCGGGAGGCCACCACCGGTCGCTGGGTGGTGGTGGTGTGCAACTTCACGCCCCAGAGCCATGCCCATTACCGGGTGGGGGTGCCGATGGAGGGCTACTACGCCGAGGTGTTCAACACCGATGCCGAGCGCTATGGCGGCAGCAACCTGGGCAACCTGGGCGGCAAGTTCAGCGATGGAGTCGGCATCCATGGCTATGACCAGTCCCTCGACCTCTGCCTGCCGCCCCTGAGCGTGCTGGTGCTGCGGCGCGATGAGAAACGGAGTCAGGAGCTCTGTGACGCCGGCGCCGAAAACGGCGCTGCCATCGGGTAAGTTCGCCCCTGGCCCCGCTTTTCGCCATGTCTGGAACCGCCCCCCTGCTGCTGCGCGCCGCCCGAGGTGAGCAGGTGGAGCGTCCTCCCGTTTGGATGATGCGGCAGGCCGGCCGCTACATGAAGGTCTACCGGGACCTGCGCGACCGGCACCCCGGTTTCCGCGAACGCTCCGAGAACCCGGATCTCTCCTATGAGATCTCGATGCAGCCTTTCCACGCCTTCAAACCCGATGGCGTGATCCTCTTTTCCGACATCCTCACGCCCCTGCCGGGCATGGGCATCGACTTCGACATCATTGAAAGTCGCGGTCCAATCATCGAGCCCGCCATCCGCTCCCAGGCCCAAGTGGATGCCCTGCGCCCCCTCGATCCGGCCGAGGCCCTGCCCTTTGTGGGTGAAGTGCTGGGCCGCCTGCGCCGCGATGTCGGCAATCAGGCCGCCGTGCTTGGTTTCGTCGGCGCCCCCTGGACCCTGGCCGCCTACGCGGTGGAGGGCAAGAGCTCCAAGAACTACGCCGTGATTAAGGCGATGGCCTTCCAGGAGCCGGTTCTGCTGCACAAGCTGCTGGCCCATCTGGCCGATTCGATCGCCACCTACGTGCGCTATCAGATCGATTCCGGCGCCCAGGTGGTGCAGATGTTTGATTCCTGGGCTGGCCAGCTCTCGCCGGCCGACTACGACACCTTTGCGGCTCCCTACCAAAAACGGGTGATTGACCAGGTGAAGGCCACCCACCCAGACACCCCCCTAATTCTCTATATCTCCGGCAGCGCCGGCGTGCTGGAGCGCATGGCCCGCACCGGGGTTGACATCATTTCCTTGGATTGGACCGTGGACATGGCCGAGGGCCTGGCCCGCCTGCCCGAGCACATTGGCGTGCAGGGCAACGTCGACCCCGGCCTGCTGTTCGGCACCCCGGACGCCATCCGCGAGCGAATCATTGATTGCGTGCGCAAGGCCAAGGGCCGCAAGCACATCCTCAACCTGGGCCATGGCATCCTGCCCGGCACGCCGGAGGACAACGCCCGCGTCTTCTTTGAGACGGGCAAGGCGGTGAATGAGTTGATCGGAGCTGGCGTTTGAGCCAGTCGCCTCCAACCCAGTCGCTTGCAGCCCAGGGTCCCCAGCCCCAGGCGTCCGGGCCCCGGGCGCCCGGATCCGATCGGCCCGAGCGGATCCTGATCACCGGCGCCAGTGGCTGCGTCGGCCAGCACATTGCCGACCAACTCTTCCGCGAAACCGACGCCGAGTTGTTGCTCTGGCTGCGGGATCCGGCCAAACTCACCGCCGTGCCGGCGGTCCATCCCCGCATCACCCTGTTGGTGGGCGACCTGCGCGCGAGCGAGCCCCACCGGGTGGCGATTGCCAGCGCCGACCGCATCATCCACACCGCCACCGCCTGGGGTGACCCGGAGCGGGCCATGCAGGTGAACGTGGTGGCGGTGAAGGCCCTGTTGGCCGCCGCCGATCCGGAGAGGCTGCAACAGGTGATCTATTTCTCCACCGCCAGCATCCTCAACCGCCAGCTGCAAACCCTCCCCGAGGCGATGGAGTTCGGCACCGAATACATCCAGACCAAGGCCATCTGCTTGGAGCAGCTTGAGCACCATCCGTTAGCGGAGCGGATCGTCGCCGTGTTCCCCACCCTGGTCTTCGGTGGCCGGGTCGACGGGGGCGGCCCCTTCCCCACCAGTTACCTCACCACCGGCCTGGCTGAAGCCACCCGCTGGCTGTGGCTGGCCAGCTGGCTGCGCACCGATGCCAGCTTCCATTTCATCCACGCCGGCGACATTGCCCGGGTCTGCGTGCACCTGGCCACCCGGCCCCACCAGGCCAACTCCGAGCCCGGCCAGGGGGCGGTTCGGCGCCTGGTGCTGGGCCAGCCCGTGGTTACGGTCAATGGCACGGTCAGCCGCCTCTGCCGCTGGCGGGGCGTTTGGCAGGCACCCTTTGGCATTGACCTAACCGGTTGGTTGATTGAGGGCCTGATCAAGCTGCTGCGCATTGAGGTGAATGCCTGGGATCGCTTCTCGATTCGCCAGCGCCATTTTCAACATGAGCCGGTAAGCCCGCCGGAACGGTTTGGCTTGGTGAGTGGGGCCCCAAGCCTGGAGGCCGTGTTTGAGGCGGCGGGCCTGGCCCAGCGGGGCCGGCCCTAGGGCCCTTTCCCGGGGGGCATCCGCCCCGTGGCCCGAGGGCCTCGCCCCCCAGAGGCCCCTGGCCTTCCCGCCTTCCCCGACAAAGTGTTGCGATCCCCGTGGCAAGCGCAACACAGCTGCCCCCTCAAGCCCTAGCTTCATTGGGTTGAACGAGCTCCGATGCGCCGTTTTCTATCTCTGATCGCTCTTTGCCTGGCGCTGGTGCTGGGTGCAGCCCCCAGCTTTGCCGCCGATGCGACCCACGGCGCCCAGATCTTCTCCGCCAACTGCGCCGCTTGCCACATGGGTGGCGGCAACGTGGTGAATGCCGAACGCACCCTTAAGCAGGATGCCCTCGAGGCCTACCTGGCTAACTACAGCGCCGGCCATGAGTCCGCCATCGTCTATCAAGTGACCAACGGCAAAAACGCCATGCCCGCCTTTGGTGGCAAGCTCAGCCCCACCGATATCGACGATGTGGCCGCCTACGTCGAAGCCCAGAGCAGCAAGGGCTGGGCCTGATTGCCCTTAGGTGAGTTTGGCTCGCCCCTGCAGCAAAGACCCCCCCTGGGGGTCTTTTTTTATGGGTTGGAATCGGCTGATCCAGGGTGCATGGCCGGGCCCATGCAGTCCCCTGGGTAGTCCCCGGGGCATGGGCCCTGGGGAAGGGGTCGCCAAAGGGCCCGATTCAGGCCGGCTCGCTGGCGCGCCGGGCCGCTAAAACCGCCAGGTAGAGCTCTTCGGGGATCTCGCGAATGTCGTATTCGCTCGGCAACACGCCGTGGTGGTGGCGATGGACCACCAGCCAGCAATTGCGTTCCGGGTCGGCGCCGGTGCCATCAAACTGCCTGGACTCCTGGGCAAGCTGCTCGATCAGCGCCGGGCTGGGCTGCACCTGGGGGGCCGTTGGTCTGTCCCCTGCTGGGGGCTCTGGGGCTGGATTGGCTTGGTGACTTGGCACCAGGGGGATCCTCTGCAAGGGGAAGGGCCGATGACGCTGGTCCAGGGCGGCGGGGTCTGCCCAGCCTTGCTCAGGCAGACTGGAGAGCCGATCGAATGAGCATCATGGCAAGGGCCCGGCAAGGTCGGCGGCAGCTGGGCCCTAGGTTGCTGGCCCTAGCTACGGTTTTGGCCCAGCCTGGGGCCCTGGGCCTTGCGGCGGCCCTTGGGCTGCCCCAGGCCAGTGCCCTGGCCCAGGTGGGGAGCACCCCCGGCCCAGGGCTGGGCCAGGTCATGGACAACGGCATCGTGCCGCGCCTCGGCAGCAGTTGCCCCCTGGTTGTGCCTAGCCAGGTGTCGTTTCTGCAGCCCAAGCGCCTTAAGCCCGAGGAGGTGGAGGCGAAGAATGCCGCCGGCTGTCTTTCCGCCGCCGATGCGATTTACGGGGCCGATGGCTGCCCCCTCAAGCTCTGCCCTAACCCCCAGTGGCAGGGGCTTTAAGCCCCTGCTGAGGCGCTGCTGAGGCGCTGCTGAGGCGCTGCTGGCGCCTTCTTGGCCGAGCCCCCTTCCTCCTGTTCCGCAAAGGGATCCCCCCGAGCCAGTCCAGGCCCAGGGGTCAGCTGCCGTTGCCGTAGGCCACCTGGCAGACCGCATTGAGCAGCTGGGCCTGGCTGCCATTGGCGGGGATCTGGCCATTCAGTAGCCCCTGTTGGCAATTGGCGGCGCCATAGAGGGCCATGCCATTCACCAAGTAGTTGAAACTGACGCCGCTGGTGCCCACCGCCTCCACTGAGCCGTAGTTGAGCTGGTAGGGGGTTTGGGGCACCAGGATGAGGGGGGATTGCGCCGCTGCGGCGTTATTCACGAGCGCCGTAATGGCAGCGCCCGTAGCCAGGCCGGCCAGTCCCCAGGCCATGGCGTTGCCACCCCACCAGCCCCAGGAGGTTGGCGCCCAGCGATACCAGCCCGCATTCCAGGGCCGGCTCGTCCAATAGCCGCCATTATTCCAGGCTGGATGGTAGCCGTTGTAGGGGCGATTGTAGAAATTAATGGTCCCATTGTAGCCACGGTTATATGAATTTACGACGGCGCGATTACCTGGATAGCCATTAACGCGATTCAAATTCTGCTTGTAGGGATTCAAGGCGGCGGGTCGCTGGTATCCACCGCGATTGAAACCCTGGCCGTAGGCAGGCCGCACCCCGTCGCCATAGAGGGGATGGGCACCGCCGTAGCCGCCATGCCAGTCATCGCCGTTGAAGTGGTAGCCGCCGCCGCCACCGGCCCGATCGACATCGACGCCACCACCACGCACCTCCCAGGCCAGGCCGGCCAGGGGGGCCAGGGCGCCCAGGGCCACCAGGCTGGCAGCTAGCACCGGTCGCAGCGCCACCGCCCCGGCTTTAGCCAGGATTTGGGGCATGGCCGGTGCGGGGCCCCGGCCCGCTGCCGCAGCCATTCGCGGCCGGGGGGATGGCGAAACGCTGGGGAGCACAGGGGTCATGGCAGGGGGCACGGGCAGGGAAGACAGGCCACAGGTTCAGGTTTAGCCAGGCCTGCAGGCCCGTGGGGCCCCTTGGCAGATGGGGCGGCCCAAGCCAGCCTGGTGGGTAAAGGGCGGTTCCTGCGCCATGGTTTGACGGTCTGCCGACCCTGGGGTGGGAGGGCCGTCCCGGCCGGTTCGGTGCTCCTCTCCTGCCGTTGCGGCCCCCGCCATACGGTCTTGTCCAAAGCCCCTCGAAGGAGGTTCCGCCATGCAACCCACCGCTGAGCTGTTCACCGAACAGGCCTGGGGCGCCATCGTGGCCGCCCAGCAGCTCGCCCAACAGAAACGCCAACCCCAGATCGAAACCGAACATTTGTTCGCCGCCCTGGTCAACCAGCAGGGCCTGGCCGGACGGGTGCTGGACAAGGCGGGGGTGGATCGCAGCAGCCTGGCCCAGAAGCTGGAGGCCTTCATGGCCGCCCAGCCCAACCTGGCCACTGCTCCGGACAACCTCTATCTGGGGAAGGCCCTCAATAGCTTGCTCGATGGGGCCAACGGCCTCAAGGACGAGTTCGGCGACAGCTTCATTGCTATCGAGCATTTATTGCTGGCCCTGGCGGCCGATGGCCGCTGTGGTCGCCAGCTGCTTAGCCAGGCGGGCGGCGACGTGAAAACCCTGAAGGTGGCGATTGAGGCGGTGCGCGGCAGCCAGAAGGTCACTGACCAGAACCCGGAAGGGACCTACGAGTCGTTGGAAAAATATGGCCGCGATCTGACCGCCGCCGCCCGGGAGGGCAAGCTGGATCCGGTGATCGGCCGCGATGAGGAAATCCGCCGCACGATCCAGATCCTCTCGCGCCGCACCAAGAACAACCCGGTTCTGATTGGGGAGCCGGGTGTCGGCAAGACCGCCATTGTCGAGGGCTTGGCCCAACGGATTGTCAATGGTGATGTGCCCACGGCCCTGCAAAACCGCCAGCTGATTGCCCTCGATATGGGTGCCCTGATTGCCGGGGCCAAATACCGGGGCGAATTTGAGGAGCGGCTCAAGGCCGTGCTCAAGGAGGTCACCTCCAGCCAGGGCCACATTGTGCTGTTCATCGATGAAATCCACACGGTTGTGGGGGCCGGCGCCAGCGGCGGCTCGATGGATGCCAGCAACCTGCTCAAACCGATGCTGGCCCGCGGCGAACTGCGTTGCATCGGCGCCACCACCCTGGATGAACACCGCCAGCACATTGAAAAGGACCCGGCCCTGGAGCGCCGCTTCCAGCAGGTGTTTGTCGACCAACCCACGGTGGAAGACACGATCTCGATCCTGCGGGGCCTTAAGGAGCGCTACGAAGTGCACCACGGCGTGCGCATCGCCGATAACGCCCTGGTAGCAGCGGCCGTGCTCAGCAGCCGCTACATCGCCGATCGTTTCCTGCCCGATAAGGCGATCGACCTGATGGATGAATCGGCGGCCCGCCTCAAGATGGAGATCACCTCCAAACCCGAGGAGATCGATGAACTTGATCGCCGCATTCTGCAGCTGGAGATGGAAAAACTCTCCCTGGCCCGCGAATCCGATCCGGCCAGCCGCGATCGGCTTGAGAGGCTGGAGCGGGAGCTGGCCGAGTTGTCGGAGCAGCAAAGTAGCCTCAATGCCCAGTGGCAGAAGGAAAAGGGCTCCATCGATGCCTTGAGTGCCATTAAGGAGGAGATCGAGCACGTAACCCTGCAGGTGGAGCAGGCCAAGCGCAGCTACGACCTCAACCGGGCCGCCCAGCTGGAATACGGCACCCTGGCCGACCTGGGCCGCAAGCTTGCCGCCAAAGAGGCGGAGCTCAGCGCGAGCCACGGCGACAAAAACCTGCTGCGCGAGGAGGTCACCGAGGACGACATCGCCGAGGTGATTGCCAAATGGACCGGCATTCCGGTCAGCAAGTTGGTGCAATCAGAGATGGAAAAACTGTTGCATCTGGAGGCCGAACTGCACCAGCGGGTGATCGGCCAGGAGCAGGCCGTGACCGCCGTGGCCGATGCGATTCAGCGCTCGCGGGCAGGCCTTTCCGATCCAAACCGGCCGATCGCCAGTTTCCTATTCCTGGGGCCCACGGGCGTGGGCAAAACCGAGCTCTCCAAGGCCCTGGCCGCCCAGCTGTTCGACAGCCAGGAGGCGATGGTGCGCATCGACATGAGCGAATACATGGAGAAGCATGCCGTGTCCCGCCTGATCGGAGCGCCTCCGGGCTATGTGGGCTACGAAGAAGGCGGCCAGCTCACCGAGGCGGTGCGGCGCCGGCCCTATGCGGTGATCCTGTTTGACGAGGTCGAAAAAGCCCACCCGGATGTCTTCAATGTGATGCTGCAAATCCTTGATGACGGCCGCGTCACCGATGGCCAGGGCCGCACGGTCGATTTCACCAATACGGTGCTGATCCTCACCAGCAACATCGGCAGCCAGTCGATTCTCGACCTGGCGGGCGATCCGGCCCGCCATGGCGAGATGGAGGAGCGGGTGAATGGGGCCCTGCGCGCCCATTTCCGCCCGGAATTTCTCAATCGCCTCGATGAATCGATCATTTTCCACAGCCTGCGTAGCGATGAATTGCGCCAGATCGTGATCCTGCAGGTGGCCCGGCTGCGCCAGCGGCTGGAGGAGCGCAAGCTTGGACTGGTGCTGAGCGAGGAGGCCCTCGATTGGCTGGCCCAGGCCGGCTACGACCCGGTGTATGGCGCCCGCCCCCTGAAGCGGGCCATCCAGCGGGAGTTGGAAACGCCAATCGCCAAGGCGATCCTGGCGGGCCAGGTCCTGGCGGGTAGTGCCGTGGCGGTGTCGCTGCAGGAGGGTCGACTCCACTTCCAACCCCAGGAGCCGGCCCGCTTACCGGTGTTGGCTTGAGCGTTCCGGCGGGTTGGTCGGCCCCGAGTCTTGCCAGGGCCAATCCCTCGAAACGCTCGGAGCCGGGGGCCGTGGCGTGGATTGGTCTTTGCGATCAAAGGGCCAAGGGCGCCAGGTTCACGCTGGTGCCATCGAGGCCTGCGTAGGCCTGGGGGTCACAGGTGAGCACGATCACCTGCAGCCCCCGCTCCACGGCCAGGGCCAGCATCTGCTGGAGCCGGGCGAGCCGCTCCGGGTCGGCATTGGTGAAGGCGTCATCAAAGACCAGGGGCAGGCAGCCGTCGTGGCCGGCCTTGAGCACATCGGCCATGGACAGGCGCAGGGCGGTGCCGAGCTGTTCGCGCATGCCGCCGCTGAGCTCGCCGAAGCTGAAGCGCTCCTGGCCCCGTTGCAGTTGCAGGCCGGAGAAGCCCGACTCGCTCTGATAGCCCAACTGGCAGCTGGCCCCAGCCGGCAGTAGGGGCTGGAGATAGCGGTTGATCGAGCGGGCCAGCGGTTCGCTGTAGCGGCTGGAGAGGTCGGCCTGGGCCGCCTTGAAGAGGTCCCGCAGTAACAGCTGGCCATCGCAGAGCCTCTGTAGGGACTCGTGATGACGTTGGGCCTGCTCCCGGGCGGCCTGGGCCTGCTCCAGGGCCCCATGGGGATCGCTGGCGCCCAGGCTTTGGCAGCGTTGGCGGGCGGCGGCCTGGCTGGCAACCAGGTGCATCACCTCGGCTTCAGCCTGCTGGATCTGGGCCCCCAGCTGGGGAAGCTGGCTGGCCCCATCGATGCCGCTGACGGCCCCTAGCTCGGCGGTGAGGGCGCCCACCTGGCGATGGGCCCTGGCCACCTGGGCCGCCCCGTCTTGCACGGCGGCGGCCAGGCTGGTCTCGCTGGCGTGGCGCTGGGCCAACTCCTCGGCCCGGACTTGGTGTTGGCTGCGCTCGCCCTGGAGGCCCGCCAGGGCTTCGCCGCTGGCCGCCTGCTGCTTGCGGGCGGCCTCAAGCCCCTGGGCCAGGGCCGCGAGGGCGGCCTGGACCTGGCGCAGGGGGCCACTGGTGGCGGCATAGCTCTGCTGAAGCTGGCGATGCAGCTGTTCGAGGGCCTCCAGCTCGGCGGGCAACTCGCCGCTACGGAGCTGGGCCTGGCGCTGGGCTTCCAGGGGGGCCAGCTCCCGCTGCAGCTCCTCCAACCGGGTTTCGATGGCCTGGCGCTGGGCGGCTAGGGCCTGGCCATCGGCTGGCGGCTGGTCCCCCACCAGGGCCCCGCCCAGGGCGCTTTGTTGTTGCTCCAGGGCTAGGCGCTGCTGGGCCAGGTCGGCGGCCTGCGTCAAGCTGGCGGCCCCGAGGGACTGGAGGGCGGCCGCCAGGGCCGTTTCGCCCTGCTGGCGTTGCTGGCGGGCCAGGGCCAGGGCCTGGCCGCCGCCGGGGCTGATGCGCAACAGCACGCCGCTGCCCACCTGCAGCTCCCCGGCTTCGCTGAGGCGCAGGTCCGCCCCCGGCTCCAGGGGCTGGCCCGCCAGCGTCACGGGCTGGTCGGCCCGCAGCAGCTCCACCCCGGCGGCCATGGCGCCCAGGCGGGTGTCGGCATCGCGCCGGGCTTGCTCCAGGCCCTGGAGAGTGGCTAGGGCGGCCCCGTCGATCGGCGGCAGGGCCGCCAGTTGGGCCTGCAGTTCGGAGCGGGCCTGCTCCTGGCGCGCCGCCTGGGCCAGGGTGGCGTTGAGCCGGGCCAGGTCCGCCCGTAGCCGGGCCCCTTCCACCAGCCGCTGCAGCCATTGGCCCCGTTCGGTGATCGCCTGGCGCTGGGCCTCCAGGTTGGTGCGTTGCTGCTCCTGCTCCGCCCGCTGCTGCTCCAGCTGCTCCAGCTCGGCCGTGGCCCGATCGCGGGCCGTCCCCAGGTCCTGGGCCTCTTGGCCGAGGCGGGTGAGGCTGGCCCCCAGCTGGCGCCACTCGGCCAGGTCGCTGGTGAGGGCGTGCTGGCGCAACTGCAGGGGTTCGAGTTGCTGTCTGGCCAGGGCCAGGGCGGCCTCCAGCCGGGTCCGTTCCGTGGCCGCCGCCTGGAGGCGCTGCTGGCGCTGGCGCAGCTGGGGCAGGCGCTGCTGCTGGAGCTCCTGCAGGCTGGCGGCGCTGCGGCCTAACTCCTCGCTGGCCGCGCCGTAGTCAGCCAGTTGGCCCTCTGCTTGCTGAACGGCCGCCTCGGCGCCCTCCAGGGCCTGGAGGGCGCTCCATAGGGGCGACTGGCGGCGCAGGTTGCCGCGGCCGGGGGTGAAGCTTTCCGCCAGCAGGGATTCGAGGCGACTGGCAACCTGTTGGTCCTTGGGCGATTGCATGGCACTGCCGCCGCCCTTCTCCAGCTGGCCCACCAGGGCCTCCAGGTCGTAGTGGGCCCCGCCTTGGGCCAGCAGGTCGTCGCCAGAGCGGCCCTGCATCACCCATAAATGGGCCCAGCGGCCCCGCAGCAGGCTGCCCGCCTGGCGGCTGCCCAGGGTTTCCCTCACCCCCAGCAACTCCGCCAGCCGCTCCTCCGCTTCGGGCCCCTGCCAGGGGCTGCCGCTGGCCGGGCGCAACAGCACCTTGCCGGAGGCGCCACTAAAGCGCTTCACCAGGGTCCAGCTCTCGCCACGGGCGGCAAAGGCCAGCTGCACCTGGGGCTGGCCCAGGTGCAGGCGCGACTGCAAGGCCTCCACCGGCGTGCCCGTGGCCGTGGCCCGCAGGAACAGGCAGCGGTGCAGGGCCTCCACCAGGGTGCTTTTGCCGGTCTCGTTGGGACCGCCGATCAGGGTCAGGCCCGGGCCGAAGTCCAGGGCCAGGTCGCCATGGACCCGGATGTTCTGCAGGCGGCAGGAGAGCAGGCGCATGGGGGGAAGGGTCGCCCGGGAGGCTGGTACCGGGATCGGGCGGGGTGGCTGTTATCGGGCTGGACCGGGGGCTGGGGGGGGTATCGGGGCGGGCGGCCTGGCCCCGCTGCTGGTGGCTGCGCCCGGAACCGGGCGCGGACCTGGGGCCCGGGGCCCCTCAGGGGCTGGTGGCCAGGCGGAACAGTTCGCAGAGGGCGGCGCGGCTGATGGCGGCGGCCTGCCGATCGGTGCCCTCCTGGCGCTCCAGCCGGGCCTGGAGGTCCTGGGCCACCCGGGCGATCAGCGGATCGGCGGGGCGCTCCGTGAGGGCGGCCAGTTCATCGGCCTGGGGGGCCTGGTCGCAACCGCCCTTGAGCCGCAGGTCGAGCAATTGGTGCTCCAGGTCGGCCAGCAGGGCGCCGTAGCGGCGATGGGCCGCCAGGCTGAGGCTGCCGGAGAGCTCCAGGCGCAGCAGGTCTTGGCTGACCCGGCCACCGGTGCATGCCTGGATCCGGGCCTCCAGCTGGTCCAGATCGGCGTCGGTGGCCAGGTGCATGGCCAGGTTGTGCCAGCGAAGGCGGCCCGTGGGCAGCACCCGCACCTGGGGCGCCTGGCCCCGGCCCAGGTCGACCCGCAGCACCTGGCCCCGCTGGTTGGCCTCGCCCTGGTCGTGGCGATCGGGCTCGGGGGTGCCGCAATACCAAGCCTTAGTCGACACCTGCTTGAGGTTGTGCCAGTCGCCCAGGGCGATGTAATCGAGTTCCCCCTCGGGCAACTGGGCCAGGTCGATGCGGTTGATGGCCCCATCCGGCTCCTGGGCCCGGCTAGGGCCGTTTCCGTCGCCCGGGCCGGCGGGACCTGGGGCGGACCCCCAGCCCGTTTCGGCGCCGTAGTCCCGTCCCGAGAAGCCCTGAATGCCGCCGTGGGCAATGACGAGCCGGGGCTTGCTGGCGGGCAGGCTCGCCCAGTCCAGGCCCCGGATCCAGCCGGTGGGATCGCTGGCGTCATGCTTGCGCAGCAGCGGACAGGGCAAGACCAGCAGCTCGTCGAGTTCCAGGGGCTGGCGTTCGAGCAGCAGCTGCAGATTGGGGGCCCGGTCCCGCTGGTGGCGTTGCCAGTCGGGGCTGTCCCAGATGCCGCCGGGGGCAGCGTGGTCGTGGTTGCCGGGGATGACGAGCACCGGCAGGGCCATGGCGCCGATCGCTTCCAGCACCTCCAAGGCGGTGCTGATCGCCACGGTGGTGGAGTCGAACAGATCGCCCGCTACCACCACCGCGCTGGCGCCCTGCTGGCGGGCGGCCGCCCCGATGCGGCCGAGGGCCCGAAGCCGCTCCTCCTGCAGGCGGAAGCGTTTCTGCGGGTCGACCACAATGTTGTAGGGCTTGCCGATCTGCCAGTCGGCGCTGTGCAGGATCCGCACCAGGCCTGGGGCCGGCGGGCTTGGCGGGGAGGCCTTGGGGCTGGCCCCGGGGGAGCTGGTGGGATCAGCCATGGCCCAGGGCGGCCCCGATCTGGTCGAGGCGCCGGCCATTGACGCCCAGGTCGGAGTCGCCGAGGCGGGAGCTGGAGCGGGCCTGCAGGCGGCCGCCTGCCTGGTCGGCGTAGAGCTCGAGATCGTCGACAAAGCCGAACAGGCGGCTGGTGGCCGTGGCGTGGATGTAGCTGGGGCTTTGCTCCTGGATCGCCAGTCCGTCCTGCTCCCCGAGCAGATGGCCCAAGGAGGCCAGGGCGGCGCCCGGATCGGCCACGCTCCAACTGGCGCGGGCGCAATGGGCACTTGAGGCACAGGGGGCTAGGGATCCGGCCTGCACGCCCAGGTCCCCGGGAACGGGGCCCTCCAGGTGGAACAGGGAGGCCTGGGCGCCGGCGGGAGCGACTAGCAGGAAGAACGCCAGCAAAACCAGGCCCAGGAAACGACGCAGGGGCAGCACGGGCGCAGGGGTAATGATGGCCCTGACCGTACCCGGATTGTCCTGTCCGATGCTGGGGTGTCCCTGGGCGCTTGCCATGGCTCTCGACCAGCTCAAGGCCTTCCTGGCGGTGGTCCAGGACGATCCGGCCCTGCGCCAGGCGATTTCTGCGGCGGCCACGGCCGATGACGTGGCCCAGATCGGCGCCGGCCTGGGCTACAGCTTTTCGGGCGATGAGCTGCTGCGCCTCTCCGGCCAGCGGGTCGGCCGGGTCACGGTGAGGAAAAACGACCTGCCCGGCGAATACAACTAAGCGCCGCCCCCCTGGAGGGGGCAGCTCCGGGCTGGGTTGGGCGGATGGGGGCCCAGGGCGCCCGCCATGCCCTGTTGCCCCCTTGTCCTGTTGGCCTGGGCCTGGCGGGCCTAGGTGGAGCCGTTGGCGAGCAGGGCCAACACGGCTTCGCCGTAGCTAGCCAGCTTGGCCTTGCCGACGCCGCTCACCCCAGCCAGGCTGGCCAGATCGGCGGGCCGGCGGCTGGCTAGCTCGACCAAGGTGCGGTCGTGGAAGACCACGTAGGGGGGCACCCCCTGGCTGCGGGCCTGCTCGCGGCGCCAGTCCTTGAGGGCCTGCAGCAGCTGGGGATCGGCATCGCTGGCCCCATCGGCGCCGCCTGCGCCAGAAGCTCGTCTGGCTGGGCCCCCGAAGGAACCGCTGAGGCCATCGCCGGAGCCCTGCTGCCGCTCCCGTTTCGGCAGGGGCAGGCGCAGCTCCAGGCTTGCCTCGCCCCGCAGTAGCGGCGAGACCCGCCCGCGCTCGCCGAAGCGCAGGCCCCCCTGGTGGGCCGGATCGCTGATCAGCAGGCCCGTGGCCACCAGCTGGCGAAACAGGCTGCGCCATTGGCCCCGGTCCAGCTCCTTACCGATGCCATACACGCCCAACTCCTGGTGGCCCAGGGCCCGGATTTTTTCGCTGTTGGCGCCCAGCAGCACATCCACCAGGTGGGCGGCGCCAAAGCGGCTGCCGGTGCGATACACCGCCGAGAGGGCCTTGCGGGCCGCTTCGGTCACATCCTGGCGCCGGTCGGGTTCGAGGCAGACATCGCAGTTGCCACAGGGCTGGTCCAGGCTTTCGCCGAAGTGGCCCAACAGCACCTGGCGGCGACAGATCGGCGCTTCGGTGATGGCGATCAGGGCATCGAGCTTGCCGTGTTCGATCGCTTTCTGACTGGCTTCGGCGCCGGAGTCCTCGATGAAGCGGCGCAGCTGGGGCACATCGCCGGGCCCGTGCACCATCCAGGCGACGGCGGCCAGGCCATCGCGGCCAGCCCGGCCCGTTTCCTGGTAGTAGGCCTCCAAGCTCTTGGGTAGATCCACGTGCACCACAAAGCGCACATCCGGTTTGTCGATGCCCATGCCAAAGGCGATCGTGGCCACCACGATCACGCCGCTATCGCGGCGGAACCGTTCCAACACGGCCGAGCGCCGTTGGGGGTCGAGGCCGGCGTGATAGGCCAGGGCGTCATAGCCCGCGGCGGCCAGCTCCTGGGCCAGGCGGTCGACCCGCTGGCGGGAGCGGGCGTAGACGATGCCGGCTTCCCCCTTGCGGGGCGCCAGGAACGCCTGCAACTGGGCGCCCGGCCCCTCCTTCTCCCGCACCAAATAGGTGATGTTGGGCCGGTCGAAGCTGGCCAGGAACACCCGGTCGTCGCCTAGGTGCAGCCGCTGGCGGATGTCCTCGCGGGTGCGGCCATCGGCGGTGGCGGTGAGGGCCAGGCGGGGAATGGCTGGGAACCGTTCGGCCAGCACGGCCAACTGCAGATACTCGGGCCGGAAATCGTGGCCCCATTGGGAGACGCAATGGGCCTCATCAATGGCGAAGAGCGCAATCGGCAGTTCGGCCAGGCGATCGAGGCAGTCGCCCGCCAGCAGCCGCTCCGGCGAGAGATAGACCAGGTCCAGCTCGCCGCAGCGCAGGGCCCGCCAGGCGGCCTGGGCCTGCTCCGGCCCCTGGGCCGAATGGAGGGCGGCGGCGCGCACACCGGCCTGGCGTAGGGCCGCCACCTGGTCGTCCATCAGGGCGATGAGGGGCGAGATCACCACGCCAGTGCCCGGGCGGCACAGGGCCGGAATCTGGTAGCAGAGGGATTTGCCGCCGCCGGTGGGCATCAGCACCAGGGCCGAGCCGCCGCCGATCACATGGCCGACGATTTCGGCCTGGGGGCCGCGAAAGGCGCCATAGCCAAACACCTCGGCGAGCACCTGGAGGGGGTTAGGGGTCAGGGCGGGTGCCGGGGTCATGGGGGGCGGTGGTTGCGCGATGGGGGCAGGGCCGCGGCGGCAATGGGCAAGCCGGTTAGCCCATGGGCCAGCCAGCCGGACCCCAAGCCAACCAGCTGCCAAGCCCGGCAGCCAGCTAGGTCGTTTCGCCGGTGGCAAGGCTGCCAGGTCTGGGAACCTCGAGCTTGAGGGTTCCCTTGGTCAGGCGAGCTGGTCGGTTGGCGAACAATCCAATTGGATTTGTTTGACGAAGTGGGGAATGGAGATGCCCTGAATCAGCAGGTTAAATACCACCACCGAAAAGATGATGCCCTCGCAGTTCTGCACTAGTTGATGGGCCATTAACGGATCAATTCCAGTCATTTTTGGGATGTATTCGGCGCCTTCAAAGCCGAGGGCGAGGGGCACGGCACCGCGCAGCCCACACCAGGAGAGCAGCAGGTTTTCCTTGACCGAGAAGGGCGAGAGTGGTGAGAGCAGCAGCAGGCTCAAGGGACGGGCCACAAACATCAAGATCAAACTGGTCAAAAAGGCAGTTGGCAGCACTGAAAGCACCATTGTTGGTGTTGAGATCAGACCAAAAATGAAGAAAATGGCAATCTCTGTCATTTCGTTGAAGGGCAGCATGATCTCGCTGACGCATTCGGCTGAGACCAGATTGTTGCTGTATTGGTTATTGCCGAGGAAAACGCCCGTCACAAAGGCGGAGATGAAGCCGGCCTGGCCGGCAAGGGTGCCAACGCCGTAGGCCATTAGGGCAAGGGAGAGGCCCAGCATCAGCACCTGGGAGCGGTCCGTCACCAGTTTTTCAATGCTGAGCCTGGAGAAATAGCCCATGCCAATGCCCACTATCAGGCCGACCACGAGCCGCCCTGCCAGGGTAATGAGTTCCGCCCTAAGGATGGTGCCGTGGCCACCGGTGACGTGGCTGAGCATGAAGCTGGTGGCCACAGCCAGGGCGAGAACGGCTATCGAAGAGTTGAGGGCCGATTCAAACTCCAGGATCTTGCCGAGCCGCTTCGGGATCGAGCGGCCGGAGGCTTCCAGCACGCCTTCAATCGCGGCCGAGTCAGTTGATGCCATCGAGACCCCCACCATCAGGGCAATGGGAAAGCCCAATTGGGAAAAACCAAATTCAAGCTCTCCCATCGTGTCCGACGAGATGAACCAGATGCCGACCGCCAGGATCAGGGCGGTCAGAATCGATCCGGCAACGGCGAGCCAGATGCCAAAGGAGAGGAAGCCCCGTATGGCCTTGACATTGGTTTTAAGTCCTGCATAAAACAGGATCATGGCCAGGCTGACCGTATGCAAAGAATTAATAAAACCCGGGTCAAATACCGTGTACTTGATATTGATTGCGAGGCCAAGTAGCAGGATGCCCAGGATCGCAGGGATCCCGAGCTTTACGGAGATCCGGCTGATTGCAAGCGTGCCAAAAAATACTAGGCCGATCACCAGCAGGGTCACCGGGAATGGCAGTAGGTCGGTGACCTTTTCGGCAGCTGTTTGGGCGCCATGGGCGCCCCCTGCGGGCAGGGACTCGGCCGCGGCAGCGAGCAGAAACAACACGGGGGGCAAAGCTTATCGCCGGCCGATTCTAATCGCTCGCGCTGGAACTTGCCTGGCAGGATCAATACTGTTTTGATTTGACGTCCGTTTCTACCAAAGCAGAAATGGTCTCTGCCTGCACTGATGGCTCATCAAATTACCCCGTAGCCAGTTTTCTGTTGCCAGGGCAAGCTGCGCCCAGCCTTTGCAGTAAACCAGCGATCCTAGGTTGCCCCTGTAGTCAGTGGAACAGCTCCGGGTCGGACTGGCTGATCTCCTCCCAGAAGGACTGGAAGTTCAACCAGCCGGCCTGGCCACTGGCCGTATTCTCCCGGGTGTAGGTGGCCCATTCCGGCCGGATCCGTTGGGGCGTTCCCGCCGCCTCGGCCAGCAGCTGGGCCTGGCAGCAGCGCTCCATCGCTAAAAACCAAAAGGCCGCCGCATCGACCGTGTCCCCCACCGTGAACAGGCCGTGATTCTGGTGAATGGCGGCCTTGCCGCTGCCGAATTGGCGGGCAAAGGTGCGCCCCGATTCCAGTTCAAACACCACCTTGCCGCCATCCTCCTGGATCAGAACGTGGTCATTGAAAAAGGCGCAGGCATCTTGGGTGATTGGATCGAGGAGGCGCCCCAGGGACGCAAAGGCCTTGCCGTAGGGGGAGTGGGCATGGGCGGCCGCATTGATGTCTGGCCGGGCTTCATGCACGGCGGCATGCAACACAAAGGCGGCCCGATTAACGGGCCGCTTGCCGTAGACCACCTCACCGGCATGGTTGACCAGAATCAGATCGCTGACCCGCATTAACCGAAAGGAACGGGCAAAGGGATTGACCCAGAAATGGTCTGGATATTCCGGATCGCGCACGGTGATATGGCCGGCCACGCCTTCGCCAAAGCCCGAGCGTCCAAACACCCGCAGGGCCCCGGCCAGGTGACTGAGCCGATAGCGCCGTTCCTCGGCCAGGGTTTCGAAACGGGGCGGACCCTGGTGGACCAGGGGTTGGGGGACGAGCTCCAGCCCATTGATTTGCCGCCCTTGCTCCGGGTTCGCTGGCGCTGCCATGGCTGCCCTGATCCACGTGGTCCCAATCTGGAGTCTGCCAGCCCTGGCAGGCCCGGGGAGGGGCCCCGGGGCTAGTGCTGTTTTGACCTAGGTTGGTCATCAAGCAAGCCCTGCCTGGTAAACAGCCACCGCATGGTCCCTGGCCTTTGGCCCCCTCCAGAGCGTTCCCGTCCCAGGCCGGCCGGGTTTGAACCTGCCCCCCGGGGCCTGCCTTCGCCAATGACGCCCCGCGCCTTTGCCCTGCTGTTCGTTCTTGTGCTCCTGGGCGGTTGCCAGGCGGGCAGTCCCCCCAGCCCAACGGGTCGCCAGCGCTGTTCTGCCCAAGTGGCGAGCGATTCCAATGGCCTGGTGCGTCCCTTGCGCTATGCCAGTTGCTTGCTGTCGATCGAAGCGGTGCTGGAGCGGGAACGGGCCGAAGCCCGCATTCAACGGCTGGCCGCAGCACGCAAGCGGTTGGCCGATTGTTATGCCAACCAGGCTGAAATTAAGGGTTTGGCGCCGGCCTTGCAGGCCGCCAAGGGGCGCCTGGCCATGCTTCAGGGGGAGTCCTTTCGGGAATCGGCGCGGCCCAGGCCACTTGATCCCGATCTGCAGCGCCGCTTCGCCACCTACGACCAGGAATTGGATCAGGAGCGCTTCGCCACGGCCCTGGCCCAATGGCAACAGGCTGAATCCCAGCGTTATCAGCGCTGGCTGGCAGGTCAACAGCGCCGCATTGGCGAAGAGCAGGCCACCTTGGCCTCCCTGGCCCGCCGCTTAAACCAACTGAACCCCGACCTGTTTGCCGCCCCCGGCTCCCTAGGGCCGCCGCCCGTGCTCAATCGCCAGGTCCTAGGCCGGGCGATTGCCTGCCAGCCGGAGCCGTTGCGGTGAGGCGGTGGCCCCATCTGCTGGTGGTGCTGGGCAGTGCCTGGATCGGAGCTCCGGTGGGGGCCCAGATGGCCATGCCGTCGCAAGTTGCTGCGCCACCCTGGGCGCCCATGGCTGCGACCCTCTCCGTGCCGCCGCCGCCGCCCGTTCTGCCCGAACTGATCCCGCCGCGGCCGCCGGAAGCGCGCTCCTTTGATCTGGGCCGCTGCACAGCCAGCCTGGGCCAGGCGGGCTGTGCGGCCAGGCTCTATGCCCAGCTGCTCTGCGACCACATTGGCCTGCAAACGCCCTTGAACCAACTGCATCGAAGCTTGCAAACATCCTTTGAACAGGCGGCGATTGATTTTCAAGGCATCACGCCTGCCGGTGTCGAAACGGCTGCGGTGCGTTACTACACCCCGCAATTGTGCCCGCTTAAAAGTGAAAAGATCATCGACCTATTGCAGCGCCAGGGTTCGCCCCGCCAGGCCCCTGCTATCCCCTGAGTGGATTGGCCTGGGCTTTGGCAACGCCCCAGCCTTGGCGCCTGGCTCGCTGCTGCCAGATCGTTTTGGCCATCCGCCGGCTGGGCTGGGCTGGCCGCAGGCCAGGGCCGCCTGGAGCCTGGGGGCCCGCCATGGGCAGGCTGCCTAAAGCTTTTGCTTGGAATTGCCGGTTGGCTGCCTCCCATCCAGAGCTGGGGGGCCCTAGGGGCCGGTCTCCCTATGTTTTTTCCTTACGATCCCGAAAAGATCCAAAGCAGCAGCTTGCCTTAGCCCCAGGCGTCGCTAGGTCTGGAATGACTTTGTGTAAGACGGCCTTGTATGGCCCAGTCCCAGGCCTCTGTGGCGGTTCTCCCTGTCGAAGGGATCCCAGCGTCCATCGCCAATGTCAGGGCCGCCAGCTCCCTTGACCGGCCCGATCTCATCCAGCAGAACGGCCAGCGGGAGGTGTTCTGCGGTCTCACCTCCATCGTTTGGTTGCATCGGCGCATGCCCGATGCCTTTTTCCTGGTGGTGGGCTCGCGCACCTGCGCCCACCTGGTCCAGTCGGCCGCGGGGGTGATGATTTTCGCCGAACCGCGCTTCGGCACGGCGATCCTGGGGGAGAGGGACCTGGCCGGCCTGGCCGATGCCAACGAGGAACTGGACCGTTTGGTGCGGGATCTGCTCGAGCGGCGCCCGGAAATTCGCACCCTGTTTTTGGTGGGCTCCTGCCCCAGTGAGGTGATCAAGCTCGACCTGGCCAAGGCGGCGGAACGGCTCAATTCCCAGCACGCCGGCCGGGTGATGGTGCTCAACTACTCCGGTAGTGGCATTGAAACCACCTTCACTCAGGGGGAAGACAACGCCCTGCTGGCGATGGTGCCGCTGATGCCCCGCAGCGACGAGGACCAGCTGTTGCTCGTTGGCACCCTGGCCGATGGCGTGGAGGAACGGCTCACCAGCCTGTTCCAGCGCCTCGGCATTGGGCGGGTGCGCAGCCTGCCGCCGCGCAGCTCGACCGAACTGCCGCCCGTGGGCAAGGGCACCCGGATGCTGCTGTGCCAGCCGTTCCTCTCCGGCACGGCCCGGGCCCTGGTGGACCGGGGCGCCCAGTTCGTGCGCAGCCCCTACCCCCTAGGCGTGGAGGGCAGCCGGGCCTGGATGGCCGCGGCTGCCGCCGCCTTCCAGATTGATCCGGCCACGGTGGCCGCCGTGCTCGACCCCCTGGTGGAACGGGGCCGCCGGGCCCTGGCCCCCCACCGGGAAGTGTTGGCGGGCAAGCGTTTGTTCCTGCTGCCCGATTCCCAGCTGGAGCTGTCCCTGGCCCGCTTCCTGCACCAGGAGTGCGGCATGGACCTGGTGGAGGTGGGAACCCCCTATCTCGATCGCCTGTTGATGGCCGAAGAGCTCGCCCTGCTGCCGCCCGCCACCCAGCTGAGCGAAGGCCAGGACGTGGAACGGCAGTTGGACCGGCTTCGTTCTGCCCGCCCCGACCTTGTGGTGTGTGGCATGGGCCTGGCCAATCCCCTCGAGGCCGAGGGCTTTGTCACCAAGTGGTCGATTGAGCTGGTGTTCAGCCCCATCCATGGCATTGACCAGGCCGGTGATCTGGCCGAACTGTTTGCCCGGCCCCTGCGCCGCCGGGCCCTGTTGCAGCTGCCCTGAGCCCCTGGCTCGCTTCGGGCCCCTCCTGCAAGTCCGCTTGTCCAGCCCAGCCGTCCTTCCCGCACCCCGCCAGCCCCCGACCTGATGGAACTGACCCTCTGGACCTATGAAGGCCCGCCCCATGTGGGTGCCCTGCGCATCGCCGCCTCCATGGAGGGGGTGCACTACGTGCTCCATGCCCCCCAGGGAGACACCTACGCCGATCTGCTGTTCACGATGATCGAGCGCCGCGATCGCCGGCCGCCCGTCACCTACACCACCTTCCAGGCCCGCGACCTGGGCGGTGACACGGCCGAACTGGTGAAGCGCTCGATTACTGAAGCCGTAGCACGCTTCCAGCCGGAGGCCCTGCTGGTGGGCGAAAGCTGCACGGCCGAATTGATCCAGGACCAACCCGGGGCCCTGGCCGCCGGCATGGACCTGGGCGGGGTGCCGATGGTGAGCTTGGATCTGCCCGCCTATTCCAAGAAGGAAAACTGGGGCGCGGCCGAAACCTTCTACCAATTGGTGCGGGGCCTGCTTAAGGCGCAAGTCCCTGCCCCTGGGTTTACCAAGCCCGATCCCACGGCCTGGCGCAGCCAAGGGCGCCGGCCCCGGGTCAACCTGCTGGGCCCGAGCCTGCTGGGCTTCCGCTGCCGCGATGACGTGCGCGAGATCACTGGCCTGTTGGCCGAGCACGGCATTGAGGTGAATGTGGTGGCGCCCCTGACCGCCCGGCCGGCGGACCTGCTGCGCCTGCCCCAGGCCGATCTCAATGTTTGCCTCTATCCGGAAGTGGCCGGCCCGGTGTGCAGCTGGCTGGAGCGCAGTTTCGGCATGGCCGTGGTGCGCACCGTGCCGATCGGCGTGGGGGCCACCCTGGAGTTTTTGGCCGAACTGGGCGAGAAGCTCGGCCTGGAGTTGGATCTGAGCGGCGAAGCGGATCGGCGCTCGCGGCTGCCCTGGTATTCCCGCTCGGTGGATTCCACCTACCTCACCGGCAAGCGGGTGTTCATCTTCGCCGATGCCACCCATGCGATCGCCGCCGCCCGCATCGCCAGCAAGGAGCTGGGCTTCACCGTGGTGGGCCTCGGTACCTACAGCCGCGAACAGGCGCGGGAGGTGCGCGCCGCCGCCCAGGAGTTGGGCCTGGAGGCCCTGATCTCCGACGACTACCTCGTCGTGGAGAAGGCCATGGCCGACGCCGCGCCGGAGTTGGTGCTTGGCACCCAGATGGAGCGCCATAGTGCCAAACGGCTGGGCCTGCCCTGTGCCGTGATCAGCTCACCGCTGCACGTGCAGGATGTGCCAGCCCGCTATTCCCCCCAGATGGGTTGGGAGGGGGCGAATGTGATCTTTGATTGCTGGGTGCATCCGCTGATGATGGGCCTGGAGGAACACCTGATTGGCATGTTCCGCCACGATTTCGAGTTCGTTGACGGCCACCTCAGCCACCTGGAGGGGGCCAGTGCGCCGGCGGCGGCATCGCCTGCCAATGGGATCGCATCCACCGCTGCAGCACCCAATTCCAGGCTGGCCCATCCAGGGGTGCCTGCCCCTAGTCAGGACGATGGCAGTTCGCCGTTTACGGCGGGTTCCGTGCAGGCGGGGGGCGGCCAGGAGTTGGGCTTGCAATGGAGCGCCAGCGGCGAGGCCGAACTCAGCCGCATCCCGTTCTTCGTGCGCGGCAAGGTGCGGCGCAACACCGAGACCTATGCCCGCGATCGCGGCGTAAGCACAATTACCGAGGAAGTTCTCTATGACGCCAAGGCCCACTTCAGTAAATGAGGATTTCCCCCTATTGGTGTCCTCCATCAGGCGGATGAAGGCCTGATCGTCCAGCATGGTGACGGTGCATCTTGGCCCAGTCACCCCACCCTTTTCAGTTTTTTTACCATCCCTAATCGCCGTATCCACGGCCTCCGGAGTTTCCATGACCACCACCTTGAGTTCACCCCCCGCCGTTGCAGGCAGTTCCCGCCGGGAGGATGGCGAAGGGAGTTTGCAGGTGCACCTCGATCCCTCCATGAAGATTGAAGAGGGAGCCCTGGTGATCGCCGTCTATGGCAAGGGCGGCATCGGCAAATCGACCACCTCCTCTAACCTGTCGGCGGCCTTTTCCAAGCTCGGTAAGCGGGTGCTGCAGATCGGCTGTGACCCCAAGCACGACAGCACCTTCACCCTCACCAAGAAAATGGTGCCGACGGTGATTGATATCCTCGAAACGGTAAACTTCCACACTGAAGAACTGCGCCCCGAAGACTTTGTGTTCGAAGGATTTAATGGCGTGATGTGCGTTGAATCCGGTGGCCCCCCCGCTGGTACGGGCTGCGGCGGCTACGTGACCGGCCAGACCGTGAAATTGCTCAAGGAACACCACCTGCTGGAAGACACTGATGTGGTGATCTTCGATGTGCTTGGCGATGTGGTGTGCGGTGGCTTTGCGGCCCCGCTGCAGCATGCCAATTATTGCCTGATCGTGACCGCCAACGATTTTGATTCGATCTTCGCGATGAATCGCATCATTGCGGCGATCCAGGCCAAGGCCAAAAACTACAAGGTGCGGCTCGGTGGTGTGGTGGCCAACCGCAGCAAGGATACCGACCAGATCGACAAGTTCAATGAGCGGGTCGGCATGAAAACCATGGCCCATTTCCCCGACCTCGATGCGATCCGTCGCTCACGCCTGAAAAAGTGCACCATCTTCGAGATGGAAGCCACCCCGGAAGTGGAAGCGGTCCAGCAGGAATACCTGAACCTGGCCCAGCGCATGCTCGATAACGTGGTGCCCCTAGAGGCTGAATCCCTCAAGGATCGGGAGATCTTCGACCTACTCGGTTTCGATTGATTGGGGCTAGCGCCCTTCGACGCAGGCGCTGCCCCCTTCGTGGGGCAGTCACTGGTTTGTGGTTCCATTCCTTGTTGTGGGTTGCCTAAGGGAGGCTCCCAATTGTTTTGGCCGAGTGTTTTGCCAGGCCTGGTTGCCTTTGATCGACTTGATTGCCGAGGCCTGGCCTGGTCATTACGGAGGCCCAGCTCTTGTCAACACCTGGCCCTAGGGGCTTCTCTCCAGCCATGGGACCAGGGGCCAGCCCAGCTAGCCCCTGGTTCTCGCCGGCGCCGATGGTCCATTTAAAGGTTCAGCGCCTGGCTTGCAGTGCTGGGATTGATCGCCCTGGAAGTATGCTTGCCTGAGGCCAATCGCTGAAGATCATCGTCTTGCTCGCGAATCAATGGCTCGATAGATCCCTGGTTTCCTGGGGCTAATTTGGGCTTCCCGTATTAAAAAAGGGTCATCACTGGCATGGCGATGTGTTGCTGTTTCTGGACCTTGTTTCAACGGAGAGGGTGGGATTCGAACCCACGGAAGCTTTCGCTTCGCTGGTTTTCAAGACCAGAGCCATCAACCACTCGACCACCTCTCCAGGTGGGTCCCTAGGGACCGGTGGCAATTATCCCATAGGGCGCTTGCTTCCTTCAAGCAGAGGCCCTAGGGAGCTTTGACGTTGGGACAGGTGGCGCCATTGAATTTGGCGGCAATGCGCTGGCTTCCCTTGCTGTAGACGGTCTTCACCTGGTCGGCATTGCCAGAGGCCTGGGCTTCACTGATTTTGGCCGCAAATTTTGCGCAGGCTTCCTCCAGGGTCACGGCCTGCACCGTTGGGGCGAATGCCAGTAAGGCAGTCGCTATGAGGCTCGCCAAGGCGAGGGTATGGCGCGGGCTTGTCATGGCTAGGTAGGGGTTAAGGGAGGCACATCAACTGGGTAGGGGCCCTGGCCATGGCCAGATCGCCAGCGCCCCGTGGGTTGGCTGGAGCTTAGGAGGCGGACGGTTTGGCCAGGGGCAACAGGCACTTGTCGGAATCACAGCCGGCTGGACCAGCTTCCATCAACTCGCCACCGTCGTAGCGCTGCAGGGCCTCGAAGAAATCAACCGTCCGCCGGCGGGCCACGACTTCAGCCTGGAGCTGGGTGTAGGTGGCTTGATCGATCGGCTCAAAGGGCAACCGGGGGAAGGTGGCGTTGGCGTCAAAGCGGGCGAGCAGGGCCGCCGAGATATAGCCTTCGCCGCCATCAATGGCCTGGAAGATGGCATCGGTGAGGCCTTCGATTTCATTTTCACGAAATTCAACCGTGGCCGATGTGTTGTGGGCCGTGTAGTGCTTTTGCACTTGCATGTAGAAATCGAACTGGGCCAATGCTGAGAAGTTATTGATTTCCACCGCATCGGCGCCTGGGATGTTCGCCCAGCTCACTTCGGTGGGGATTTCCACCAGCCATTCGGTGCAGCGCGGATCAAAGGCATCATCGAGCAGGCGTCCCTGCTCGTCCTTGTCGGACTGGCTTGGCACGATCGTGTAGCCGTAGTCCATGCAGGCCAGGGCCACCGGATCGTTCTTGCGGAAGGTGATGCGCCGAATGAAGCGCTGGGCCTTCGGCGGATGCCAGCCGGGGGAAGCACCCGTGAGCAGGCTCTTGGTTCCGGCCGGTTGCACGGTGGTGCAGCGGTTGGGCCGGCGCAGGCCGTGGCGATCGCAGTAGTCCCACACCGCCTGGTTGACACTCTCCTTCCAGCGGGCCAGGTAGGCCGCTTCCTTGGCCTTGAAGTCCAGGCCTTCCATGGTGTCGGGCCGGCCCGCTTCCCACCACTTCAGCCAGGGCGTGCCAAAGGCATGCACAAAGAAATCGAATAGGCCGGTGAAACTCACGCCCACGATCGGATCCCAGGCCCGGCTCTGGCGATAGCGCTCCACCTCAAAGCGGTGGTTCAGCAGGCAGGCCACCGCCAGGCCACCGGCCTTGAAGGCTTCGTCTTGGGCATGGAGATCGCTTGGATCAATGCGGTTGAGGTGGATTTCGGCCAGGTTGCAGTGGAAATCGGCCCCCAGGATTTCGCCGCAGGGGTTGAGGCCGTAGCGGTTGAGCCGGTGCTCCAGTTCCGCCGCGCCGATCTCGCTGTGGTGGGTGGTGAGCCAGCGGCCCGCCTCCTCGCGGCCCTGGTCGCAATAGATGGCGATGAATTCGCTGCGCAGCTCAGGGGTAGGGAGCAGGTCGGCGTTGGAGCGGGCGATCGCCTCGGGGGCGAACTGGATGGCCCCTTCACCGCTTTGGAACTGTTTGGTGACCGCTTCCAGCACCGTGGCCCGATCGGGGCGGCTGTGGAAGACCCGGGTGTGGTTGGCCATGCGCAGGGAATCTCGCTCGGGATCGATGCGCCAGTTGCCCTCGCTGTCCTGCTGCCAGAGGTTTTCCTTGGCTCCGGCGGCCGATTGATCTTCGGCGGAAAATTGGCGCATGCCAGCGCTGCGGCGGATGTTGCCGGCCACGATCGTGACGGCGGCCTCATCAATCAACAGGCAGCATTCGACCGAACTCAGCTGGCGGCCCTGGGCTTTGTTGAGAATCTGGGCGACCCGGCCATAGAGGTCCTTGAGCTTGACCGGATTGGCCATGCCGCCAAAACCCTTGAGGGTTTCGCCCACCGGCCGCACATCGGAGAGGTCAACCGTGATCTCGATCGGCCCGTCAAAGCGCCCATCGCTGCAGAGGTTGAGCAGCAGTTGGTAGCTATCGACCCAGCCCCGGCGGGTGTCGCCCACCTTGATCTGGACCCGGTTGCCATCGATGCTTGAGGTGGTGATCTCCTGGCGTTGGCCCGCCGGGGTGGCACCGATGTCGGTGACGCCAACAATGACCAGCTGGTTCCGCACCGCCGGAAGCCGCCCAATCAGGCGCGGTTCAATGATGGCGCCGGTACCGCAGCCCATCATCGCCAGGTCCATCATCAGCCCGAAGGCGTCCCAATCGACCAGGTTGGTGGAGGTGCAGTTGTAGGCGCCGGAAAAGTTTTGCTCCTGCTCAATCCAAGGGGTGCCGCCGATCCAGAGCCAGCGGCCCGAGGGCAGGGCCATTTGCTGTTGCTGCATGCGGCGCAGCAGGTCGACTTCGGCCCCATTGAGGTTGCCGAGTTTGCGCAGGCCGCCCAGGTTGCGCTCGGCCACTTCGTGCCAGCTTTCGCGACCGGCGGCGGTTTTACGGGAATAGGTGCGGTAGAAAACCGGGTTGGCGGCCGGGGCCGTGGTGGCAAAGGTGGGCTGGCCGGACCCAGGATTGGTGCCCGGTGCCGCCCCGGTGGGGCCGTCCGTGGTGGCTCCGGCAGCGGCCGCGGAGCTGGATGCCGTCAACGGTGCTGACAGGGTCACTGGGGCGGTGGGCGCAGGTATGGGGCAGGCTAACGCCACTGGTGGGGGCGGCAAGGCTTAGGGGGCACCATTGGCGGTGGCTGGCCCCTGGCGCACGCCTGCGGCCCGGCGCTGCCAGGCTGCGGCCATGGAACGCATTTGTGAGCCGGAGTTAATGGATGACGTCGCCCAGGCCCAGGCCTACGGGGCGGCGGATTTCAGTGCTGGTGACCAGGCCCTGGTGGAACGGTTGGTGCAGCTGCTGGGTCCAGCGGGTCTGGAGCAGCCGCTGCGGATCGTCGATCTGGGCTGCGGGCCCGGCAACATCAGCTTCCGCCTGGTGGACCGTTTCCCCCAGGCCCATGTGCTGGGCCTCGACGGCGCTGCGGCCATGCTCGATTTGGCCGAGCAGACCCTGGAGCGCCATCCCCATTGGCGCCAGCGGCTGTGCTTCCGCCCCGCCCTGCTGCCCCTGGCCCCCGGCCTGGCTAGCGACCTCGGGGGGGGCGATGGGGCGGGCTTTGGGGTGGTGGTGAGCAACAGTCTGCTGCACCATCTCCACCAGCCCCAGGTGCTCTGGCGCACGGTCCGCCAGCTGGGCAGGGCCGGGGCCGTGGTGTTGATCCGGGACCTGCGCCGGCCGGCTACCGCTGAGGCGCTGCGCCACTTGGTGCTGCGCCATGCCAGCGGCGCCCCAGAGCTGCTGCAACGGGACTTCGGCCACTCCCTGGCGGCGGCCTTCACGCCTGCGGAAGTCAGGGCCCAATTGCGCCAGGCCGCCCTCCCCCAGCTGGAGCTCCTGGAGCTTGATGATCGCTACCTGGAGGTGGCTGGCCGGCTGGCCTGAGGGCGCCGCCGCCGTTGCCTGGCAGGCTGGATCCCATGAGCAGCCGTACCTCCAGCACCGCCCCGACCAGCGGCGCCCCCGAACCGCCCTTAGCCGCCCCGGACGCCGAGGGGCTGGCCCCGCTGGAGAACCTGCCCGCTGGGCCCGTTGCTGCCCGTTTGGCCGATGGCCTGGTCTTTGATCCCCCTATCGATGCGGCGCCCGACCAGGGGCTGGGCAGCCTGGCCCTGGCGGTGGCGAGGCGCCGCAATTTCGCGATCATTTCCCACCCGGACGCGGGGAAGACCACCCTCACCGAAAAACTACTGCTCTACGGCGGTGCAATCCAGCAGGCCGGGGCTGTGAAGGCCAAGGGCGAGCAGCGCAAGGTGACCTCCGACTGGATGGAGCTGGAGAAGCAGCGGGGCATCTCGATCACCTCTACCGTGCTGCAATTCGACTACGCTGGTAACACGATCAACCTGCTCGATACGCCGGGCCACCAGGATTTTTCCGAGGATACCTACCGCACCCTGGCCGCCGCCGATAACGCCGTGATGCTGGAGGACGCGGCCAAGGGTTTGGAGCCCCAGACGCGCAAGCTGTTTGAGGTCTGTCGCATGCGCCAGATCCCAATTTTCACCTTCATCAACAAGATGGATCGGCCCGGGCGCGACCCCCTAGAGCTGATCGACGAAATTGAAAAGGAACTTAAATTAGCCTGCTGGCCGGTGAACTGGCCGATTGGTAGTGGCGATCGCTTCCGCGGTGTGATCGATCGGCGCAGCAAGCAGGTGATCCTGTTCGCCCGGGCCGAGCGCGGCAAGCAAAGTGTGGAGCGCTCCCTGGCCTGGGATGATCCGGAACTGGCCCAACTGGTGGAACCGGAACTGCTGGCCCTGGCCCTGGAGGAACTGGAGTTGCTTGATGGGGCCGGCGCTGACCTGGACCTGGAGCTGGTGCATGGCGGCGAACTCAGCCCGGTCTTTTTTGGCTCGGCCATGACCAACTTCGGCGTGCGGCCCTTCCTCGATGCCTTTATGGAGCTGGCCCAGAAGCCGGTGGCGCGCCAATCCAGCCAGGGGGCCATCGACCCACTGCGGCCTGGTTTTAGTGGCTTTGTTTTTAAATTGCAGGCCAACATGGACCCGCGCCATCGCGACCGGGTCGCCTTTGTGCGCGTTTGTAGTGGCAAGTTTGAGAAGGACATGACAGTGCAGCACGCCCGCACCGGCCGCTCAATCCGGCTCTCCAGGCCCCAGAAGCTGTTCGGCCAGGATCGGGAGGTGGTGGAAGATGCCTACCCGGGTGATGTGATTGGCCTCAACAATCCGGGCATGTTTTCCATTGGCGACACCCTCTATGTGGGGCCCCGCATTGAGTACGAGGGGATTCCCTGCTTCAGTCCGGAAATTTTTTCCTGGTTGCGTAATCCCAACCCTTCGGCCTTTAAGAGTTTCCGCAAGGGGGTGAATGAGCTGCGCGAAGAAGGGGCCGTGCAGGTGCTTTATGACACCGATCAAAGCAAGCGCGATCCGATCCTGGCGGCCGTGGGCCAGCTGCAGCTGGAGGTGGTCCAATACCGGCTTGAAAACGAATATGGCGTGGAAACCCGGCTCGAACCCCTGGGCTTCACGGTGGCCCGCTGGGTGATCGGCGGTTGGCCGGCCCTGGAGACGGTGGGCCGCATCTTCAATTGCAAAACCGTGCGCGATGCCTGGGACCGGCCCGTGCTGCTCTTCAAGAACCAATGGAACCTCAACCAGCTCAGCGAAGATCACCCGGATCTGCAGCTGGGCGCCGTGGCGCCGGTGGTGAGCGGCGTCGAGCCGATCGCCCTTTGAACGGGGCAGCTGTTGCCGACCTATGGGGCTGGCACCGGGTTCCAGGGCCCGGCGGGTTAGGGGGTTGCTGGAGCCTTCGGCCCCACCGGCCTGGGGGGCTGGTCGGCTCTCCTGGTTAGGGCCTTTGGGCTAGCGGATGGCGTCCACGGCTCGGGCCCCCGGGCGCCAGACTGATTTACAACGAAAGGTCACAGCCATGCCAAGACCCTTCTGGCTGGTCCGCCCCCGCGCCGACGGAGGCTGCGACTACGTGAGCTTCCTGCCCGGGCCAAGCACCCCCAGCGCCGCCCCCCCCGGCGACGCCACAATCGAGATGCGCGAGGGCTGCCACCTGCCGCCCCAGATGCCCCTACTCAAGCGCCGGCTCTGGCTGCCCCTCGCCGAGGCCGAGGCCCAGCGGTTGCGGTTGCAGGAAGAGGGCGGCTACCGCCGCAGTGAGCCCCTGTTCTGAACCGCCCCGGGTGCCCGCTCGGCACAACTACTGATTCATTCCACCCCAGGTGGGGCCTTGGCTCGATACGCTCAAGTCACGACAGCGCAGTGTCGGCACGAGGCGATGACCAAGGGTACGGATTCAGCCACAGCCGGCGAGCGGCCATCGGCCTACGAACGTCTTGGCGTCAGCCCTGACTCCAGTTTTGATGAGGTGCAGGCGGCCAAATCGGCGCGCCTGGCCGAACTCGGTGAGGATCCCCAGGCCCGGGCCCAGATCGAGGCGGCCTACGACGCCGTGCTGATGGACCGGCTCAAGGAGCGCCAACAGGGCAAGGTCAGCAGTGCGGCCCTCAATGCCTCCCAACGGGAAGCGGTGCGGCCCGTCGCCAGCCCGCCGCCCCCGCCCCTGGCCCGGCCCAGCCTGCCCTCGCTGCCCTCCCTGCCCAGGCCGTCCTTCTCGGTGCCCCAGTTGAGCTTGCCGGTGTTGGCCCTGGCCGAAGGCCGGGAGCGCTGGTTCCCCCTGGTGGCCGATGGGTTGGTCCTGGTGTTGCTGCTGTTTTTGCCCGGCCCTTCGGCGGAACTGCTGCTGGCCCTAGCCACCGGTGTCACCGTCGTGACCCTGCAGTGGCGCCATCGCCGCTTTCTGGCGGCTGTGGCTTGGAGTTTCGGCCTGCTTACCGGGGGACTGCTGCTCGGTGGCCTGCTCCAGGGCCTGCTGGATCCCAGCCTGCCCCTCGGCCTGCCCCTCTCGGTGCAACAGGTGCAAGCCCTGCCCGCCCTGGTGTTGCTTCTCCTGGGCGCCCTGCTGATCGGTTAACCCCCGCGTAGGAATCCCGGCTGAATCGCCGCAATTTCATGCTGGAACTTGATGCTTGAACTTGGTGCTGGAACTTTGGGCCGGAATTTGTTTCCGCAACTTGGTGCCGCAACTAGGTAGGGCCCGGCCCAGCCATGCCCCTGGCCCAGCTCCAAGCCCTTTGGCCCGGGTGATCAGAGTGCAGTGTCCTAGCCCGTAGGACTGGACAGTTCGGCAATCAGCTCTTCCAGTTCTGGGGCTTCGACCCGGTAGGTCTCGTTGCAGAAATGGCAGTTGAGTTCGGCGTTGCCGTCCTCCTTGAGGATGGCGCTGAGTTCATCGCGGCCCAGCAATTTGAGGGCATTGACGCTGCGGCGGCGACTGCAGGGGCAGTGGAAGGTGAGTTCCTGGTCGGCTTCGGCGTCCTCGAGCAGCTGGGGATCGAGATCGGGAAAGATGTCTTCCAGCAGGGCCTTGAGGTTGCCCGCCGCCTCGCCCAGCCGTTGGCTGAAGCCGGTCACTTCGCGGCAGCGCTCTTCGAGCAGGGCCACCAGGGCCGGTTCCTGGGCCGCCTTGGGCAGCACCTGCACCAACACCCCGCCGGCGCAGCGGACGCCATGGCTGTCGAGTTGCTCGCCCACGAAGAGGGCCGAGGGGGTCTGCTCGGAATGGAGCAGGTAGGAGGCCACGTCTTCGCCGATGCCGCCACTGACCAGCTCAACGGTGCTGCTGAAGGGTTCGCCCTGGCCCAGGTCGCGCACGATGTGTAGGTAGCCGGTGCCGCAGGCCTGGCGGAAATCGAACTGGTGGGAGCCATCGGCCGCCTCAAGTAGGTCCAGCTCCAGGCCGGGGTTGCCCACATAGCCGCGCACCGTGCCGTCGCGGCCGGCATCCACCATCAGCCCCTTGAGCGGTCCATCGGACTGGATGCGCAGGTTGACCCGGCCATGGCCCACCTTCATGGAACTGGCCAGCAGCAGGCCCGCCGTCATCGCCCGGCCCAGCAGGGCGGTGGTAAGAAAGGAGAGGCCATGGCGCCGGCGCGCGTAGCGGGAGGCCACCGTGCTGTTCACCGCCACCAGGCGGATGCCGCCTGCGGCGGCGGTGGCTCGGACCAGCTGATCGGGCATCGCAACGGCCCCGCTGTGGGGCCCAACTGGGGCCATCGTATGCAGGGCGCCGCTGGCCGTTGGCCGGTTTTCCCCAGGGGATCGGGGTTCGGCCCTGGGCGCCCTGGGCCGCTTTGGGGTGGCACGAAAGCACAGGCGCCTGGGCTGGTTCAAGCCTTGCCCTGGGGCTGCTGGATCGACGTTTGTTGCGATCCAGCCCTTTCCCCAGCTCCTCCATGGCTGGAGCGGTCTGCGGGACCTCCGTGGGCTTAGCCGAGGGGCCGTAGCTGGCCCCGTTCCAGCTGCCAGGCGTGCTCCACCAGATCGGTGAACAGCTCGGGTTCGTGGGTGACCACCAGCAGCACCCGTTCGCGGGCCAGCTCGGCCAGCAGGTCCAACACCTCGGCCCGCACGGACCAATCCAGGCCGGCGGTGGGCTCATCGAGCAGCAACACCTGGGGATTGCGCAGCAGCTGCACGGCCAGGGCCAGGCGCCGCTGCTGGCCGCCGCTGAGGCGCTCGGGCGGTTGTTGCAACGACAGGCCCGCCAGACCCACCTGGGCCAGGATGGCTTCGGCTTGCCCACTGCCGAGGCGCCGCTGGCCCAGTTTCAACTCCTGGCCCACGCTCAGGCCGAGGAAATGGCGTTCGGGGAACTGGAACACCAGGCCGCAGAGCCAGCGCCGCTGGCGGCCGCTGAGCCGCTGGCCCTGCCAATCGATCGAGCCCCGGGCCGGTTCGGCCAAGCCGGCGATCAGCTCCAGCAGGGTGGTTTTGCCGCAACCGCTGCGGCCGGCCACCAGGTTGGGCCGACCCGCTTCCAGGCGCAGGTTGAGGCCGCGCAGGATCGGTTCGGGGACCGTGGCCGCCTGGTAAGTAAGGTCGCGGAGTTCGAGCACGGTCGACCGGGCGGCGCCCCCAGCATGGGGGATCGGCGGCAGCTGGGCGGGCCGGATCCCGGGGCCGGATCCCGGGGGGGGATGTTGGATGGGTCTGTTGCCCTGACCTGAGCCGGCCGTTTCGCCCATGGACATCCGTTTTCGCGAGCTCAATCCCTTCAACTGCTGGATCTGGATGCGGTTTGGCGCTCCCCTGGGCCCGGCCGAGCGGGGCTACGTCGAAACCCTGTTCGACAGTTGGTTTTTCCTCGGCAAGTTGGGTGCCTTCAATGCCGAAAACCTGCAGTGCCATGAGGAGGGCGTCGAGCTTGGCTGGATGGGCTACGACCTGGAGGCTGCCGAGCGGGCCCTGCCGGCCCTGATGCACAACATGGGCGTGATGGAATACCGGGAGGACTGGGCCCGCTGCTGGCTGGATCTGGGGACCAGTGATGCTTTCAGCCTTGATGTGCTGATTAATTCCCTTGGCCAGCTCAACCGCGATGTGGTCGAGGTTGAGGAGCTGCTGATCGGTGGCGAAAACGATGACTGGCCCGTGGAGCAACACCCCGACAGCCCCTTCGCCCTCGCGGACGACAGCGACGGGGACCAGGACCCTGATGGCGACTTCCAGGGGGACCCTGACGAGGACCTGCAGGGGTTCGGGGGCAACTCCAGGCCAGACCCAGGCGGGCCCCGGTCCGATTCGGGCCGGGGCCCTGGCGGCGGCGGCTCCGCTACCAGGGGCTCAAGCATCAGCGGCTTCGATGGTCGGGTGCCCTAGTCCATGGGGCGGGAACAACGGCGGCTGCTGATCGATCCGCTCCGCCTGCGGCAGGCCCCAGCGGGGCTGGTGGACCTCACCCCGGCGGAAAGCCGCTACCTGGTGAAGGTGTTGCGCTACGGCCCTGGGGCGGTTTTCGCCATCGGCGATGGGGCCGGTGGGCTCTGGGAGGCCGAACTGAGGGAGCCCCAGCGGGCCCAGTTGCGCCAACCCCTGGAGGCACCCCTGGCCTGGCAGCCCCCGCCCCAGCCCGCCTTGGTGCTGCTGGCTGCGCTGGTCAAGCGGGATTACGAGCTGATGCTGCGCATGGCGGTGGAGCTGGGGGCCGACTGGCTGCTGCCCTGCCGGGGGGACTACGACGCGGTGGCCGGCCAGCCCAACCTGGAGCGCTGGCGCACGATTGCCCGGGAGGCGGCCGAGCAGTGTGAGCGGCCCTGGCTGCCCCAGCTGCCCGATCCCCGGCCGGCCCGCGATTGGCTGGCGGGAACGATTTCCCTGCCATCCCTTGACGCCACCGCCATGGAAAGGGCCCCAGGCCCCCCAGGCGGGGACTCCCCAGCCTGCCCAAGCCCAACCTGTTTAAAACTGTTTGCCAGCACCCGCCAAAGCGGGGGAGTGCCCCTGCTAGGGGCCCTGGACTCCTGGACCGCCAGCCAGCCACCAGCGAGCCTGTGGCTGGCCTGCGGACCGGAGGGGGGCTGGAGTGGGGCTGAGGAAAGCCTGGCCCGGGACCAGGGCTGGATTGGTGTGGACCTGGGGCCCCGCATCCTGCGCAGTTCCACCGCCGCCGTGACCGGCCTGGGGTTGCTCAGCGATTGGCGCTATCGCCGTTGGGGCTGCTGAGGGCCTTTCCGGCCGAGCCGGCTTGGGCCTCGCTGGGCCGCTGCTTGGCCAGGGGTTGGGGGAAGGGCCTACTTGCCGAACAGGCTGCCGGCCATGGCCTTGAAACCAGCCAGGTTGGCACCGCCCTTGCGGCGGGCCATCGGCAGGGCGCCTCCGGCGCTGACCCGCTCAGGGGCAAAGGTGATGAAGGTTTGGGCGGGACGGGCCTCCTGGGCGGCGCGCAGCTCGGCGGCGATCGCTTCGGCCGTGGTCAGGCTGGTAGTGGGCCCGGGTTCGGGCGCGCTGGCGGCTGGACTTGGGGCGGCTGCGGCGGCTGGGACGCCGATGGCTACGGCCTGGTCATCGGCCTTGCCGGCCTTGGGCTTGGCCTCAGCGGCCCGCACCGGAGCCACCTGGACCGCCACCGCGGGGGCGTTGTCGTCGAGGTTGAGGAAGAACGACCCCTTGCGGTTGAAGACCATGACGGCGGTATGCCAGGCAATGGCTGGATTATCCGCTGGCGGCGGCCCCGCAGGCTTGGGGCTTAGGGCAGTGCAACAGAAGCGGGCCTAGGCCGGTGCAGCCCTCCCTTGGCTTCGCTTGGGACCAGGGTCCCCTAGCCGGGTCAACAGAGCGTTGATTGGGGCTGGGTTTGGGGTTGGTTTTAGGCCTGGAGCCGCAGGGGGCCTGGGGGTGCCTCGCCCCCCGGCCTTGGCTGTGTTGAGCTAGGGGTTCAGTCGGGTCCCGGTCGTGCTGGCGTCGTTGATGGTGGAGTCGCCAGAGCGGCTGCTGCAGTGGCGTGATGCCCTGCTGCTCAATGGCCTCTTGATTGCCCTGGCCCAGCGGGCGCCCCTGTTGACCCGGGCCGGCTGGGTCCATGCCGGCATCCTTGGCACCCTGCTCTGGGGCAGCCTCGGTTGGGCCGGCTGGCTGGCGGTGGTGCTGTATTTGCTGGTCGGCTCCCTGGTGACCCGCCTGGGTCTGCGTCGCAAGCAGGACCTGGGTCTGGCCGAGGCTCGCGGCGGCCGGCGCGGGCCCGAGAACGTTTGGGGGTCGGCCGCCACGGGCGCTGGCCTGGCCCTGCTCTGCACCCAAAGCTGGGCGCCCGTGCCCCTGTTGCTGATTGGCTTTAGCGCCAGTTTCTCCGCCAAGCTCGGTGATACCTGCGGCAGTGAGATCGGCAAGCGCTGGGGGCGCCACACGGTGCTGGTCACGAGCCTGCGGCCCGTGCCCCCCGGCACCGAGGGCGCCATCAGCCTCGAGGGCAGCCTCGCCAGCCTGGCCGGCAGTGCCCTGATGGCCCTTTTGGCCCTGCAGTTGGGCTTGCTGCAGGGCGCCAGCGCCTGGCTCCTGGTCACCCTGGTGGGCCTGGCCGCCACCCTGATCGAAAGCCTGATTGGCGCCACCCTCCAGGGCCGCATCAGCTGGCTCAGCAATGAGCTGGTCAACGGCCTCCAAACCCTGATTGCCGCCCTGTTGGCGATCGGCCTGGCCGTTCAGCTGCAAATCGCCTAGGGCTTGCCCCCGGTAGGGCTGTCAGGGCAGCAAGGCCGGATCGAGCTGGGGCCTGAGCCAAGCCAGCAGGGCCTGGTGGCGCCTGCGCGCCACCTTGGCGCTCACCCCGAGTGCCAGTCCCAGCTCTTGAAAGGACTGGTTGCCAAGCACCCGCCCCAGGAGCAGGGTCCGCTCCTGGGTATTGAGCAGGCCCAGAAGCGTCTTGAGGTGTTGACGCCGTTCCTGGCCGCAGGCCCATTCGAGCGGATCAAGGCCGCCTGGATCGGCCAACCCATCGGCCAAGGACAGGCCCCGTCCGCCAGCCTGGCCGTCGCCTTCCCCCTGGCACCCTGGCCTGGGTTGATCCAGGCTGGTAACCCGCAGGGCCCGCTCTGCCCCACAGGCCTCGCGCCAGCGCCCCAGGCTGACGCCCAGAAGCCTGGCCAGCTCGGCTTCGGCTAGGGCTGGTAGACCCCGCTGCTGCCGTTCCAGCTGGAGGCGCTGGCCCTGGCCATGGAGTTCGCGCAGGCCGCGGCTGGTGCGCAGGGGTTGGCAACGGTCGCGCAGGTGCTGGCGGATCGCGCCGCGGATGTAGGGCACCGCAAAGCTGCTTAGGGCAGTGCTGCGGCTCGGATCAAACGACTCCAGGGCCTTGATCAGGCCAATGCAGCCGGTTTGCTCCAGGTCCTCCATCGGTACGGCGGTGCGCTGGCTTTCGCGCCGGGCCAGTTGCTTGACCAAGGGCAGGTTGGTCTTGATGAGCTGGTTGCGTTGCTCGCGGCTGCGGTTGCGGGCATAGGCCAGCAGGGGCGCCTGGTTCTGGCTGCCGATGGGGCTGATCGTCTTGGAAACCCGCCGGGGGATGGCCATGGGGACCTGGGATCGGGCTCCATAGGATCTGCGGCCCCGCTGCGATCCGCTTCCTATCCCTGGGGGATTGCCCTTCCCCCGCCTGGGGGAGGCCGGCCCTACCCCCCGGCTCCCCAGGCAACCGCTCCCCAGGTTTTAGCTCCGCAGGGACCAGATGCCCAGCCATGGGAGCTTCAGCCAGCCCGGGATTCAAGCCATCGGCGTGGCTAGTGCCACCGGCTCCAGGCCAGCCCAGTGCAACAGGGCCGGCCAATGGCGCAGGCGCCCGTAGACCTGGCGATGGCCCTCGCTGTTGAGATGGAGACCATCGGCATCGAGCCACTGGAGCCAGTTGGGATCGGCCAGAAAGGAGGGCAACAGGGACAGGAAGGGCACATCGGCTTCCAGGCAGGCCTCCTCCAGCAGGCTCTCGTAGTGCTGAACGGCCGCCAGGGAATACCAGAGCACCCCGGCGTAGGGCATCACCGCCTCATCGACCGGGGTCAGGCCCAACACAAACACCGGCGCCAGGGCCTGGGCCTGGCGAATCAGCTGCTGCAGGCCAAAGAGGAAGCCGTCACCATCGAGTTGGGCCCGGCCATCGGGGCGGCCGACCCGGGCGCTGTCGTTGAGGCCCACCGCCAGCAAAATGCCGTGGGGCAGCTGGCGCCGCAGCTCACCGCGGCAGGCCACCTCCCGCTCCAGCCGGGCGGCGACCCGTTCCAGGCCATCGCCGCGCACCCCCAGGGGATAGACCACGGGCCCGCCGGGCAGTCCCATCCAATGGCGGCGCAGGCGTTCACACCAGCCGCCCTCCTCGGGATCGCCCCAGCCCAGGACGCCGCTATCGCCGATCACGATCAGTTTGCGGGGGATGGGTTGGGCCATGGGGGCAAGGCGGGGCAGGCGCTGAATCGGCGCCCAAAAGGGGGCGATCAAATGGGTTGATGGGGTTGGGCTGGTCAGGCTGGGGCCAGGAGCCGGCGCCGGGCCCGGTCGCTGAGATCTTCCCCCACCAGGGTGAGCAGGGCGTAGACCACCAGCAGGGCCAGCAGTTGGTCCCAGGCAAAACTGCTCAGACTTTCCAGCAGCTGGGTGCCCAGCCCGGCGGCCCCCACCAGGCCCACCACCACGCTTTCGCGCAGCATCACATCGGCCCGGTAGGCCCCATAGGCCAGGTAGCTGCGGGCCAGGCCACTGAAACGGCCATAGAACAGGGCCAGCCGCGGGCCGACTCCGGCCCCCTGCAGGGCCGCCTCGGCCGGGGCCTGGCCAACGTCGCTGGCCTCCAGCAGCAGCCTGCCTAAAACGCCCAGGTTGTGGAAGCCCAGGGCCAGGGCGGCGGTGACCAGGCCGGGTTTGAGCAACAGCAGCAGCAGTAGGGCACTTAGGGGCGGCGGCCAGAGGCGGGCCAGGGCCCAGGCGAGTTGCAGCAGGGGCCGGCCCCAGGGCCAGGGGGCAATCACTAGCAGCAGCAGGGGTGCCAGCCCGACCGCCAGGCCCGCGGCCACCAGGGTTAGCAGCAGGGTGGACCCCACCAGCTGGGGCCAGGGCAGGCCCAGGACGCTGGCCCAGGAGGCCCCGCCCAGGTTTGGCAAGGGTTGCCAGTGCAGCAGGGCGAGGGGATGGACAGCCATGGCCCGGGCCAGCCAGACCAGTAGCGGCGCCAGCACCACCAGGGCCAGCACCATCTCGCGGCCGCGGCGGCCCAGGTTGGCCGAGCGGGGGGCCTGGGGGCTCGGGCGCAGGGGCCCGGGGCTGCCCGGTTCAGCGCCCGCTGGCGCCCCCGGGGCCAGGGCGCTGCCGGAACCCGACCCTTGGGCCCCACCGGGGGCGAGCCCAGGGCCCCCGGGGGGTGGGCCCCCCAGTCCCAGGCGGCGGGGCATCAACCAGCGGCGCCGCAGGCCAGCCAGGCCCGTTTCCAGCAGCAGCATCACCGCCAGCAGCAGCCAGAGGCCGGTCCAGAGTTCGTGGAATTGCAGGGATTGCAGGCAGAGCTTGAGCTCCGTGCCCAGCCCCCCCAGACCAAACACGCCCAACAGGGTGGCGCTGCGCAGGGCGCATTCGAGCCGGTAGCCGCCATAACTGAGCAGGCCGGGCAGCAGGGGCGGCCCTAGGGCGGTGAGCAGGGCCTGGGGGGCCGCCACCCCACTGCAGCGCAGCGCAGTCAGGGCGTCCGCTGGCAGGGCATCGATCTGGTCGGCCAGCACCCGGGCCACCAGGGCCGCGTAGGGGATGGCGATGGCGGCGATCGCCACGGCCGGTTGCAGGCCGATCACCTGGAGCAGCAGTAAGCCCCAGAGCAACTCATGGATCGAGCGCGGCAGGGCCAGGAGCCGGCGGAGCAGGTGGGCCGGCCAGAGCTGGCCGCAGCAGCTGCTCCAGACCTGGCGCGAACTGGCCAGGGCCAGGGCCAGCCCGAGCACCCCACTGGCCGCCCAGCCCAACAGGGCAATCCCCACGGTGATGCCCAGGCCCGAGAGGGCCGAGCCCAGCACCAGCGGATCTAGGGAGGGACTGAAGGCGGCCTGGATGAACTCTTTGAGCAGGTCGAAACCACCCCCATGGACCAGGCCCGGCAGCAGCCCAAGCACGGGGAATAACACCAGGGCCGGAGCCACCATCGCCAGGGGGGCGGCGATGCCGCTCGGCCAGCTCAGGGCGGCTCTGGTGCGATCGGGGCCCGGTGCCTGGTCCCCAGGCCCGCCCTGCCCCATTCCGCCCCGCCCGGCCCAGGTGCGGCTGATTCGGGCGCGAAGCATGGCGGGAATCCCCGTTGGAACCGGCGACGGAATCACGGTCCGGTGCCCGGCGGCTCGCCGCCGTAGAGGGCCTCCAGGTCGGCGGGGCCGAGGCTGCTGGCGGGTTGGTCAAAGAGCACCTCCCCCTGGCGCAGGCCGATGGCCCGGTCAAAGCCGGCCAGCAGGTCGGGGCGGTGCAGGCTGAGCAGCAGGGCCCGCCGGGGGGTGACCTGGTTGAGCAGCAATTGCAGGAGCTCCGCCGCTAGGCGCGGATCGAGGCTGGCCAGGGGTTCATCGGCCAGGAGCAACTCCGGGTCCTGGCGCAGCAGGCGGGCGATGGCCACCCGCTGGCGTTGGCCGCCGGACAGGGCCCTGACCGGCTGGCCGAGCAGCTCGGCGCCCAGGTCCACCTGGGCAAGGGCGTCCCGGTTGGCGGCCGTGTCGAGCGGCCAGAGCAGGTTGAGCACGGCCCGGGGCCAGCCCCAGGCGGCCAGCCGGGCGCTGTTGAGATTCTGTTGCACACTCAGCTCCTCGATCAGGCGCAGGTCCTGCCAGAGGGTGCCGATGCGGGCCTGCTGGCGGCGCCGGGCCCGGACCGATCGGGCCGGCGGGGTCCCCAGCCAGAGCAAGGATCCGGAGGCGGGCCGCAGCTGGCCGTTGGCAACCGCCAGCAGGCTGCTCTTGCCGGCGCCACTGGGTCCGAGGAGGGCCACCCGTTCACCGCCCCGGATCGCTAGCGACACCCGATCCAGCCGGGGCCGGCCGCGGCCGGGCAGGGTGATCTGGCGGAACTCCAGCCAGGGCAGGTCAGGCGACACCGCCCCCCCCGGCCCTCGATGCGGGGGGGCTGGCTGCCTGGCCGGGGCTACTGACATCAGCGGATCTTGCCGATCTGGCGACCCACCTGTTCAATCTGCTTGTAATTGGCCGCCGTTGATTTGCTGAACTGCTGGGCCCCAAACAGGGTCAGGATTTGTTTCTGCTCGGGATTGGTGGTGCGCCAGCTGATGATCGCCCCCTGCAGCTTGCGGCTAAAGCCCTTGCCGAAGCGTTGATCGAGGTTGGGCTGGCCGATCCAGTGGTAATCGGCATAGCCAGGGGTGCGCCAGATCGCCACCACCTTGGCCCGGTTAGCCCGGCCGTCACGGAGGCTGGTGCGCCAGACCTGCTCATTCACCACCCCGGCGTCGTAGGCGCCGCTTTGCACCAGGGCAATGGTGGTGTCGTGGCTGCCGCTGAAGCCGGGGGCGCCGCCAGCAAAATCGGCCAGTTTCACGCCGCCTTTGGCGAGGAAGTATTGGGGCATCAGCCGGCCCGAGGTGGAACTTTCCGAGCCGAAGGTGAAGCGTTTGCCCTTGAGTTCGGTTAGGCCTTTGATGTCACGGATCGGCTTCAGGCCGCTGTTGGTGTTGGCAATGAAGATGCTGTGGAAGGCCACATCAATGTCCCGTTGGGCCAGCACCTGGGCCCCGGGTTTTTGCAGGCGTGCCTGGACGCCCGTGAGCCCCCCGAACCAGACCAGATCCAGGTCTCCGGTGCGGAAGGCCGTCACGGCGGCGGTGTAGTCCACCACCGGCACGTAGGTCACCGCCACGCCCAACTGGCGCTCCAGTTGCGCCGCCACCAGGGGATAGAGGCGGTTCAGTTTTTCCGGTTTCTGGTCGGGGATGGCGCCGATGCGCAACACCGGTTTGGCCTGGCCCTGGGGCTGTTCGGCCCTAGCCGGGGATAACAGGTTGGATCCGCCGGGGCCAGCCCCAGGCAGGGCTACCGGCAGCAGGACCAGGGACAGGCCTGCCAGGACGGCGGCCCAACGGTCTCGGATGGCCATGGAAATGGGGTGGGTAAGTAAGGGTCAGGTTCGGCCGCGGATCGGTGGGGGATCAATCAGCTGTTGGCAAGGAATCGCTTCAGCCTGGCCAGACCGTCCTCGATCGTCGCAGGCGAGGCGGCGCAGGAGAGGCGGATGCAGCGGTCATCACCAAAGGCGACCCCGGGCACGGCCGCCAGGCCCTGCTCCTCCAGCAGCCGGTTGCAGAAGGTCATCGAATCGAGGCCCTTGCTGCTGATGTCGGCGAAGGCATAGAAGGCCCCCTGGGGTGGCACCAGGGCCAGCCCCTCCAGCTGCATCAGGCCATCGCTGAGCAGGCTGCGGCGCCGGCTGAATTCGGCGGCCATGGCCTGGACGCAGTCGCGCGGGCCACTGATCGCCGCCAGGGCGCCGTATTGGGCGAAGCTGCAGACGTTGCTGGTGCTTTGGCTCTGGAGGGCACTGGCCGCGGCGATCACGGGCTGGGCCCCCGCCAGCCAGCCGACCCGCCAGCCGGTCATGGCCCAGCCCTTGGCAAAGCCGTTCACCGTGAAAATTCGCCCGGCCAGGTCGGGGGCCACGGCCGCAAAGCTGTGGTGGCCCAGCCCCGGGGCCAGCAGAAATTCGTAGATCTCATCGCAGACCACCGCCACCTGGGGATGGCGGCGCAACACCGCGGCGATCGCCTCCAGATCCGCCAGCCCGAGCACCATGCCGGTGGGGTTGGAGGGGCTATTGAGCACCAGCAACTTGCTCCTTGGGGTGATCGCCGCCTCTAGCTGCTGGGGATCGAGTCGGAAACCGTCGAGGGCGGAGCTGGGAATCAATCGCACGCTGGCGCCTGCCAGCTGGGCCATCTCCGGGTAACTCAGCCAGTAGGGCGAGGGCAGTAGCAGCTCATCGCCTGGCCCGAGGAGCACCTGGAAAAGGTTGTAGAGGGCCTGTTTGCCGCCGTTGGTAACCAGCACCTGGTCGGCGCTGGTGGGGACCTGATTTTCCGTGCTGAGTTTTGTGGCGATCGCCTGGCGCAGGGCCGGTTCGCCGGCGGCCGGTCCGTAGCGGGTGTGGCCGGCCTCCAGGGCCGCCGTAGCGGCCTGGCGGATGAAGGCCGGCGTATCGAAATCCGGCTCCCCCGCACTGAGGCTGCAGATGTCATGGCCATCGGCGCGCAGGGCTTTGGCCCGGGCGGCGATGGCCAGGGTCAAGGAGGGCTGCAACGCTTCTGCCCGGGCAGAGAGCTCAATCGGGCGCAGCATCGGTGCAGCGTCGGGGTCGGCATCCCAAGGGATACCTGGACAATCGTGCATCCTGCCCTACGCCCGCCACGCCAAAGGTTCCGCGCAGACCTTTTGGCACCCTGCCTGCCGTTAGGGAGCGGAACCCTTGGCCCAGGGAAGGCCTGGTGGGGCTGCGCCTGGCCCGGGTCGGCCTTGGGGCCCGTAGGCCAGCCCTGGGGGTTGGGTGGGCCATGGGAGTCTGGCCAGGACCGCCACCCCAGAGCGATCGACAGCCTGCCAGCCCCGCCAGCCCCAACCGAATCCCTGGCCCGCGCCTTCTCCAGCGGTGCTGCCCCGGCCATGCCCCCCCCCGTCAGCGGTCCGGACCAGGCCCCCCAGGCCGCCCTGGACGCCCTGGCCCAGCGCTGCAACGCCTGCCGCAGCTGTGCCCTGGCCCTTGGCCGCCAGCAGGTGGTGGTTAGCCGCGGCAACCCCCAGGCACGGCTGATGCTGATCGGCGAGGCCCCGGGGGCCCAGGAGGACGAGCTGGGCCAACCCTTTGTCGGGCGTTCCGGCCAACTCCTGGACCAATTGCTGGCGGCCGCCGGCCTCGATAGCAACCTCGATGCCTACATCTGCAACGGGGTCAAGTGCCGGCCCCCCGGCAACCGCAAACCCACCGCCCAGGAACTGGCCGCCTGCCGTCCCTTTCTCCTGGAGCAGATCGCCCTGGTTCAGCCCCAGGTGCTGGTGCTGGTGGGGGCAACGGCCCTGCGGGCGGTCCTGGGGCTCAAGGGCCCGATCAGCGAACTGCGCGGCCGCTGGCAGTCCCTTGGGGGGCACGCCTGCATGCCGATCTTCCACCCGGCCTACCTGCTGCGCAACGGCTCGAGCCAGCCAGGTCAGCCCAGGGACCTCACCCGGTTGGACCTGGTGGCCGTGCGGGAGCACCTACGGGCCCCTCGCTAGGCGATCGCCGCCAGGTCCGTGGCGGGTTGTGACAGGCTTGCGGCAACTTCCGGCCCCTTCCGGCCCCGCCCCATGACCGGCACCCTGGCCCACCCCGATGCCACCCCCCCGGAACTGACTCCTGCCCCCTCCCCAGGCGGCAGCGGTGCTGACTGGGCCCATGATCCCCGCTTTGATTCGGTCATCCGCCGCCGCCCCACCCGCAGCGTGCGGGTGGGGCCCATCCAGATCGGCAGTGAGCACCCGGTGGTGGTGCAGTCGATGATCAATGAGGACACCCTCGACATCGAGGGGGCCACCGCAGGCATTCGCCGCCTGCATGAGGCGGGCTGTGAAATTGTGCGGCTGACCGTGCCGAGCCTGGCCCATGCCAAGGCCGTGGCCGAGATCCGCAAACGCCTGGAAGACACCTACCAGCCGGTGCCCCTGGTGGCCGATGTGCACCACAACGGCATGAAGATCGCCCTGGAGGTGGCCCACCACGTCGACAAGGTGCGCATCAACCCGGGCCTGTTTGTCTTTGACAAGCCCGATCCCAACCGCAGCAGTTTTTCCGAGGCCGAGCTTGCCCAGATCGGCGACCGCATCGCCTTGACCTTTGAACCGCTGGTCAGCCTGCTGAAGAGCCAGGACAAGGCGCTGCGTATTGGGGTCAATCACGGCTCATTGGCGGAGCGCATGCTCTTCACCTACGGCGATACGCCCCTGGGGATGGTCGAGTCGGCGCTCGAATTCATCCGCATCTGCGATCGGCTCGATTTCCACAACATCGTTGTGTCGATGAAGGCGTCCCGGGCGCCGGTGATGCTGGCCGCCTATCGGCTGATGGCCCATCGCATGGACGCCGAAGGCTTCCATTACCCGCTTCATCTGGGCGTCACCGAGGCTGGTGATGGCGATTACGGCCGCATTAAGAGCACCGCCGGCATTGCCACCCTGTTGGCCGATGGGCTCGGCGACACGATCCGGGTCTCCCTCACCGAGGCACCGGAGAAGGAGATCCCCGTCTGCTACTCGATCTTGCAGGCCCTGGGTCTGCGCAAGACGATGGTCGAATACGTGGCCTGCCCCAGCTGTGGCCGCACCCTGTTCAACCTGGAGGAGGTGCTGCACCGGGTGCGCGACGCCACCGCCCACCTCACCGGCCTTGATATCGCCGTGATGGGCTGCATCGTCAACGGCCCCGGTGAAATGGCCGATGCCGACTACGGCTATGTCGGCAAGACCCCAGGCACCATTTCCCTCTACCGGGGCCGGGACGAAATCCGCCGGGTGCCTGAGGCCGAGGGGGTCGCCGCCCTGATTGCCCTCATCAAGGAGGACGGACGTTGGCTGGATCCCTAAGGGGTAAGGATTGATCCGGGCTGGCTTTCAGCCTCCCCGTACCCCTCCCCGTCCCCGGCCCTGGCCGGCCACCAGGATCCCAGGGTGCCGGGGTTCTGGCCCAATCCCTAGGGCGCCCTCCCTGGGCCGAATCCTTGTCAAGCCCCCCACAAGGGGTTCGGTCGACAGGCTGGCCCGAATGCGGGTTTCCCCGCTGCCGCCAAATCGCCTTGGCGGGCTACCTTGATACCAATCTCCAGGTTCATGGGAGTTATTGATGGGCAGGGCTCGCACCGGCGTCGTGGTGTTGATGGGGACAGGGGCGTTGGCGGCAACCCTGCTGGTGGGTAGTGAGCTACTTAACGCCCCTAGCCTGGCCTCCCTAATTAGCGACAGTCCCAAGGAGGTCATCGACCAAACCTGGCAAATCGTTTTTCGCGATTATCTCGATACTACCGGTAAATATACGCAGGAGCGCTGGCGTGACTTAAGGCGTAAACTTCTAGCCAAGAGTTACGACACTCCTAAGGATGGTTATGCTGCAATCCGCACCATGCTGGCTAGCCTTAGTGACCCATACACCCGTTTCCTTGATCCCCGTGAGTTCAAGGAAATGCAGATCGATACCTCGGGCCAATTGTCCGGGGTTGGTATTCAGCTGAGCATCGACAAGGACAGCAAGGAGCTGATCGTGATTGCACCGATGGAAGGCTCTCCGGCTTTCCGGGCTGGGGTCTTGCCCAAGGACGTGATCGTCTCGATCGATGGCAAATCCACCAAGGGCATGTCTACCGAAGAGGCCGTCAAGCTGATTCGGGGGGATGCCGGCACCAAGGTGACCATCCAGCTGCGTCGTAAAAACGTCCTGATCACCACGCCCCTGGTGCGCGAACGCATCGAGCTCCACACCGTCGAGCACAAAGTTAAAACCGGTCCCGAAGGCGAAAGCCTGGGCTACATCCGCCTGAAGCAGTTCAACGCCAATGCTGCCCGGGACATGGCCGCGGCGGTGAAGGATCTGGAGTCCAAGGGGGTGCAGGGCTACGTGCTCGACCTGCGGAGCAACCCTGGCGGCCTGCTGATGTCCAGTGTGGCGATCGCCCGCCAGTGGCTCGATGAGGGCGTGATCGTGTCCACCAAGACCCGGGATGGCATCCAGGACATCAAGCGGGCCAATGGCCATGCCCTCACCAAGCGCCCCCTCGTGATCCTGATCAATGAGGGCTCTGCCAGCGCCAGTGAGATTCTCTCCGGCGCCCTGCAGGACAACCATCGGGCCCTGTTGGTCGGCCAAAAAACCTTCGGTAAGGGCCTGGTGCAATCGGTGCGGGGGCTCTCTGATGGCTCGGGCATGACCGTAACAATTGCCAAATACCTCACCCCGAGCGGTCGTGATATCCACCATCGCGGCATCGAGCCCGATGTGGCGGCGAAAATCTCCGACGCCGACGCCCAGAGGTTGAAGCTCGAAGAGATCGCCACCAAAAAGGACAGCCAGTTTGTGGTGGCCGAAACCACCCTTCTTAAACTGCTTCGCGGCACCGGGTTGGCCCAGCGACCGTTCCAACCGGGAAGTAGCAACGTGCCGGCGGCCTTGGGTGAGGGAAAGGCCTCCAAATAGGCCATGGGAACCAATATTTGATGCCGATAATCTATTGCATAAATGGGAGAAAAAAGATGGGAACAGCTTTGTTTCGTCGTATTATTTAGGTATAAGTTTCAAGCCTTTAATCACGATCTTGCGTTGCAAGTTTTTTAGAACGTTGGTAGGCCCATTGTGCACAGCAAAATCAATCCGACGATTTGGTGTCAATCCCCCGTCTTTGCTTGGTCAAGAAAGGCGGTTTGACCTGGTCAGGCCACGGGTTGCATGAGGCCGCCGCCAGGGCTGGAATCGTCATCGTCATTGTTTTCTTGGTCGCGGCCCAACAGGCCGTAGAGCCCGAGGGCGACCAGGCAAACCAGCCCGGAGAGAAGGCTGAAGCCACCACCGGTAGCCCCCTGCTCGATCAGCTCACCCACGGCGCGGCCTTACCAAAGATCTCGCAATTGTAACGAAGAATTGCGCAAGCTGAGAGGGGGCTGGGCGGTTGGCCGGCTGGGACCCAGTTGGGGCCTCAACCCAGGCTGATGTCCTCGGGGCTGAAGCTGGTCCAGAGCGCCAGCCTCAGCTCACTGCTCACCTCCTGGATGCTCAGCGGATCGGCCATCCAGTAGGTCAGCTTGTAGGCGGTGGTCGAGGCGCCGAATTGCTCGATCGTGGCCTTGGCTGGGGGCTCCAGCAACACACCCGCCTGGGCCATGGCCACCTGCTCCAGTCGGGCCAGCACCTCGGCTGGGGCGATGGTGCTCACCACCGATGCCATCAACACGCCCCGGCGCATCCGGTCGCTGCCGGTGAAGGTGGCCGTGGTTGACGTGAAGAAGGTCTGGTTGGGAATTAGCAGCTCGGCGTTGTCGCTGCGGCGCCAGAGCACCGCCGCCCGCAGGCCGAGCCGGCGCACTTCGCAGGCTTCGCCATCAATGATCAGCACCTCGCCTGGTCGCACCGACCCTTCAAACAGCAACCACAGCCCACTGATGAAGTTGGAGAACACTTCCTTGATGCCAAAACCCAGGCCCACGGATAGGCCGCCGGCAATGGCGAAGAGGCCGGTCTGGTTGAAGCCCAAATCGGCCATGGCCCAAAGGATGCCCAGGCTGACTAGGCAGTAGCGCAGGATGAGCTCCAGGGCGCGGCGGCTGTCTTGCTCGATGCCCAGACCCCGTTGACACAGCCAGCCGATGGCGGAGGCGGGCGGGCCCGAGCCGATCGCCAGCAAGTAGAGGACCACAACCACCTGGAACAGGCTGCCGAGGTTGATGGCCGAGCCGAACAGGCGGCCTAGGGGCAGGTTCGACAATTCCTGCAGATTATCGACCGCATCGAGGCCAATCAGCACCGTGGCAAGGAGCAGGGCCGGCCTCAAAAGGCGGCTGGACAGCCTCGAGGCCGGGACTGGATCCAGCCAGCGGTTCAGCAGCTGCTGCTCCACCAAAGCCAAGCCCAGCCAGGCAGCCTTGAGTTGGGCAACAAGCAGCACCAATCCACTCTGCTGCCCGGCCATCACCAGCAGGGGAATGGCCAGCAGGAGGGCCCCTTCTTCGGCAAGGGGGATGGAGGGCTGCCTGATCCAGCGGGGGGGGGGCGGCCCACCCCGCCATGGGGACCGGGCCAGCAAACGACCCATCAAAAGCGCTAGTCCTATGACGAGTAGCTGCTTTTGCACATCCGGTCGCTGGAGGAAGCCCAGCCAGCTGATCATCGCCAGAAGTAAATCGCCCATTAGGGTTTCCTAAGGATGTCGATCAGCCGTTCGCTGGCCTGCTCGGGTGTGATCACATCGACAACCAGCTTGGTGAAGAGATTTTCAAGCTCTGAGATATGATTGTCAATTCGGTTCAGCGCCATTGTCGATCCCATAAAAAGGTTGCTCTGTTGAAATTGATCCTGGGCATTAACTAGGGCTTGTAGCCTGCTAGAACTGGAGACTGGTGGCGTTGCGTAGCGATTGACAGGCAACACTTGCTGGCTGTTGAGGGTCAGGGTGCGTTGGGCTAAGGGGTTGAGTTGCAGGATGCCAAGCTCCAGGGCTAGCTGGCGCATCTGCGGCGATGAATTAATGCCAAAGGCCAGAACCCGCAGCAGGGAATCGGGCGAGGCCAGTCCATGGGGTCCGGCTGGAAGACTTGCCACTCCAAGATTTTCCCCCATGGTTTGCTCTAACCTTGGCAGGTTAAAACTAAGGCAACTGATCCAATCGAGTTGGCCCTTGCTAAGGCCATTGAGCAGGTCTTCGTCATTGTTGAAGAAATTGACATGGCTTTGGCGTGTTGCATCCCGCAACCAGGCCAGCCAGGCCGTAATTCTGGCTCGCTCGCTGGCATCGAGGGGCTCCACTTGGCTTGCCGGTGCCTCCAGCAGGTGTTTAAGGGCCTGGTTTGCGCCCAGGGATCCCGTGGTCCACCAGATGCTGAATGGATAAATTGATAGGCCAATCTGCCGGTCCTTGGCGGCCAACTCCATTAGCTCTTGGAGGCTGGCCGGCGGCACGGGGATGCGCGTCTTGTTGTAGCAGCTGAGCTGGGGTTCGAGGGCAACGGGTAGGGCGGTTAGGCCGCCTTTCACTTCGACCCTGGAACGCACCCAAGGTTGCAGGCTGTTTTGCACGGCCGCCGGGATTTGGACCTTGCTGGTTAGGCCTTCCTTGAGCAGATCGACGGCCGTGGATGCATTCACGATCAGCAGATCAGGGCCCAGGCCCCGACCATTGCGGCGCCGCAGTTCTTCTTTGAGTTGCTGCTCTTGAAAGACGATAAGATTGAGATTGATATGAATGTTTGGATGGAGGCGTTTGTAGGTTCCAAGCACGGGTTCCCAGACGCGACGGAGATTCGTCTTATTCAGGTTGGAGGAGTCTGGGGGAACGACATAAACAATCAAGGTGTGCCGTTGCATGGACTTGGGCACCTGGCAGGCTTGCAAGCCAAGGGTCAGCCCTAGCCCCAGCCCTAGTCCGAGGCCAAGTCTTCGCCCGAGTCTTAGCCGGAGCCCCAGGCAAACTGCCTGGTCCCTGGGCCCTAGGGGCGCCTGGCTTGGCGGCCGTTGGGGTTGTTTGTCAAACACGCAGCACCTCGGCATTGCGGGCTTCGAGTTGTTGGCGCCGTTGCTGGTCGCTGAGGCCATCGCTGCCGGGCAGCTGGTCGGCCATCAGTTTGAGCCACTCCATCAGCTGTTCGAGTTGCTTCTCGATCGGCAACACCCCAAGGCCCCGGGCCAGGACCTTGGCGGTGCTGCCGGGGCCACCCTGGTAAACGAGCCGCCCATGCAGATGCTGGGGCAGGGCCTGGCGCAATAGGCGGAAGGCCGGCTCTTCCATCGGCGTCTCCAGGGCAATATTGGGTTTATCCGGTTTGATGCGGGAAAAGCCGCAGCGCTTGGCCAGTAATTTCAGTTGCATCAATTGCAGCAGGCTTTGCACCGGGGCGGGGATGGCGCCGTAGCGATCCACCCAGCCGGCAGCCAGTTCCACCAGAGTCTCCATGCTGTTGCACTCGGCGGCGGCCCGGTAGGCGGCGATCTTCTCGTCGTTTTCGGTGATCCAATCGCCGGGAATGAAGGCCGTGATCGGTAGATCGATCTGGGTGTCATCAACGGCTGGGATGTCCTGGCCCTGGATTTCGGCCAAGGATTCCTGCAGCATCTCCATATAGAGATCGAAGCCGATCGTTTCCATCTGGCCGCTCTGCTCCACGCCGAGCAAATTGCCTACTCCGCGAATTTCCATATCGCGCATGGCGAGCTGGTAGCCGGATCCCAGCTGGGCAAATTCCTGGATAGCGCGCAGCCGCTGGCGGGCCGCCTCTGAAAGGGAGGCATCCCCGGGGTAGAAGAGCCAGGCATGGGCCTGGATGCCACTACGGCCAACCCGGCCCCGCAGTTGATAGAGCTGGGCCAGGCCGAATTTGTGGGCGTCTTCGATCAAAATGGTGTTCACCCGTGGTATGTCGAGGCCGCTTTCCACGATTGTGGTGCAAAGCATCAGATCGGCTTCGCCCGCATTGAACGCCACCATGGCGCTTTCCAATTCGCCCTCGGCCATCTGGCCATGGGCCACCAGCAGGCGCAGGCCTGGCACCATCTGGCGCAGTTGGGCGGCCACATCCTCGATGCCCTCCACCCGCGGCACCACATAAAAAATCTGGCCGCCGCGATCGAGTTCCTGGCGGATGGCGCTGCGCACCGCCTCCTCATCGAGGGCGGCCAGGTGGGTTTTGATCGGCCGCCGTAGGGGCGGCGGCGTGGTGATCAGGCTCATCTCGCGCACGCCCGACAGGCTCATATAGAGGGTGCGGGGGATCGGCGTGGCCGAAAGGGTCAGCACATCCACGTCCTTGCGCAGGGCCTTGATCTTTTCCTTCTGATTGACGCCAAAACGCTGCTCCTCATCCACCACAAGCAACCCCAATTGTTTGAAGTTGGTGCCCTTGCCCAGCAGCTGGTGGGTGCCGACCACCACATCCACCTGGCCCTCGCCCAGGCCGATCAGGATGGTTTTGCGCTCAAGCGCGGTGCGGAAGCGGTTGAGTAGGGCCACCTTGAGCGGATAGGGGGCAAAGCGTTCGCTCAGGGTGCGCCAGTGCTGCTGGGCAAGCACCGTGGTGGGGGCCAGCAGGGCCACCTGTTTGCCGGCGGTTACCGCCTTGAAGATGGCGCGGATCGCCACTTCCGTTTTGCCGAAGCCCACATCGCCGCAAACTAAACGGTCCATGGGCTGGGGTTTTTCCATGTCCCGCTTGACGTCACTGATCGCCTTGACCTGGTCGGGGGTGGGTTCGTAGGGGAAGGACTCTTCCAGTTCGTTTTGCCAGGGGCCATCGGCGGGGAAGGCAAAGCCCGGCGCCTGGTGCCGTTCGGCGTAGAGCTTGACCAGGTCGAGGGCCACCTTGCGCACCGCCTTCTGGGCCCGCTCCTTGGCCTTGGCCCAGGCCGTGCCGCCCATGCGGTTGAGATCGGGGGGCGCATCCGTGCTGGCCCGATAGCGCCCGAGGCTGCCGAGCTGGTCGGCGGCCACCCGCAGCAGGCCATCGGCGTATTGCACCACCAGGTAATCGCGGGATTCACCGCTGATCGCCAGTTTTTCCAGCTTGAGAAAGCGGCCGATGCCGTGGTTGCGGTGCACAACAAAATCGCCGGGCTGCATCTTGCCGGGATCCACCGTGCGGCTGGCAGCCTTACGGCGCCGGCGCACATAGCCCGTGGCCGTCAAAGACTGCTGGCCAAAGAACTCCCGGTCCGTAATTAAAATCAGCTTCCAGGCGGGCAGTTGCAGACCTTCGAGTTCGGCCGTGCCCCGGGTCTTGAGGGCCACGGGGGTGTTTTGCTCAATCAGCCGGTTGATCGTGGCGAAGTCGCCGGGATTGGGCACAAACCGGCTAATGCAGTCGTGTTCCTCCAGCAGGGCCACCGCCCGGGATGGTTGGGCGGACAGCAGCCACACCCGCGCCTTCTCGGCCTGGAAGCCGCGCACCAGGGCCGCCAATTTGCCAAAGGCATTGGGATAGGCAGGCACCGATCGACTCGCCAGATCGAAGCTGTTGGCGTGCTGGTCGGTTTCATTCAGTTCGGCCAGGTCAAAGCCGGCAAAACGTTCCACCTGGGCTAGGGCCTCGCCGGGGCTGATGTGCAGCGAGGCCGGCAGCAGGCTGGCGCCCGGCCTGCTGCCAGGGCTATCGGCCCCCTGGGAGGCGATGCCCAGCTCCGCGAGCCCATCGCCGTAGTGGGCTCTGGCATGGTCAAACCACTGCTGGCCATGGGCCAGGCAGTGGCGCCGCTCGTCGATGGCGATCAGGGTGGTGGCGGGCAAGTAATCGAGCAGGGAGGCCGGCTGGGCATAGGCCAGTCCCAGCAGGCGCCGCATGCCTTCGGGGGTGCCCCCCTCCAGCAGCTGGTCGAGGGCCTCGGGGCTGAGCAGTTGCTCCAGCCCCGCCGGCATGGAGTCCCGCAGGGCGTCGGCGATCAAGGGGCCATGGCCGGTGGGGGTGAGGCGCACCACCTCAATCCCATCGAGGGAGCGCTGGCTAGCGGGGTCAAATTCCCGCAGTTTTTCGAGCTCCTCGCCAAAAAATTCGAGCCGCACCGGCAGCTCCGAGCTCACCGGAAAGATATCGACGATGTCGCCGCGGCGGCTCCAACTGCCCTCCTGCTCGATCGTGGCGACCCGCTCGTAGCCCAGGCGGCTGAGGGTCTGGCCGAGGACCTCGAGGTTGACCTGGTCGCCCTTGCGCAGGCTGTGGCAGTGGGCCTTGAGGGCGGCCGGCGGCGGCAGGTGGGGCTGCAGGGCCCGCTCGGTGGCCACGATCGCCAGGCGGCTCGATCCACCATCAACAAGCTCGCTGAGCACTTGCAGTTGACCCCAGGTGATTTCGCTGGTGGGATCAAAGGGTTCGTACGGGGAGCCCTCGCTAGTGGGATAGAGCAGGCTGCTGTTCCAGCCCATCAGCTCCAGCAGGGACGCCCAGCGGCCCGCCTCCTCCAGGGTCGGCACCACCACGAGCAGGGGGGCTCCGGCGGCCGAGGCCAAGGCACTGCTGACCAGGGCCCGGGCGCCCCGGCCGGCGCCACTGAGCCGCAACCGTTCCGGCCGCTTGCTGCGCTCCAGCACCTCACCGGTGAGGGTCACCTGCTGGAGCTGGCGAACCAGGGCGGTGAGCGGCATCGGCGGGGCTGGGGCAAGGGTTGGATGATCTTCGCAAGCCAGCTGGCGGGTTAGGCCCAGGAGCTCCGATGGGCCTTCAGCCAGGGGACTTGATTCCCCAAGGGCCTGCCCGCCCCTAACTGGCCAACCCTCTTCTCCCTGCGGGTCGCCCAGGGGGCCCTGGGGATGCTGGATCCATTGATCGGGGCCAGGCAACCCTTTGAGTCCCTAAAAATTCCCCGTTTCAGATATTTTGGCTGGGTAGGGAGAAGGCCTGTTCTGTGTCGTCAATGCGACAAGGATTGATCCGCGCCAGCAATGCCTCCAGGAGCCGATGGGTCCCTAGGTGGTCGGCTAGCCGGTGATTGGCATGGGTGGGCCGATCGGCCTCTCCCACTAGGACAGTGAGGTCATTTTGCCATTGCGCAAAGGCATCCTCATCGGAGATGTCATCGCCAAAATAGACTCGCCTCACCTTGCTTTTGTCCGCTTCGATTGAATCGTCGATAACCTGGATGGCCGACCCCTTGGTCCAGGGCAGGTTTGGTCGGATCTCGACCACTTGCTTGGCATCGCCGATCAGTAACTGTCTGTCTTCCCTGATAATGTGCGTGCATTCTTCGAGTGCGGATCGGAACTCTTGACGGTAATCTTCTGGGATGTTCCTGTAATGAATCGACAGGGATAGTCCTTTGTTCTCTATCCATGCTCCCGGAAGATTTTGCAGTTTGTCTTGTAGGGTGCGCTGCCACTGCGCAAGGTTTCTGGTGAGGGCGAGGGCGCCGGGGTGGACAAAGTTGTGTGATTGTGTTGCTATTTCAAGGCCGTGATTGCCGACGTAGCCCAGGCCCGCGATGCCGATGCGATTGCGCAGGTCAGCAAGCGATCTGCCGCTGACGATGGTGATCCGCACCCCTGGAAGGGCCGCTAGGGCTCTCAAGGTGGCGGCTTGCCTGGGGGCCAGCTGGCAGGCCATCGGGTCGGATTGGAGGGCCACCAGGGTTCCGTCAAAATCGCTATAAAGATGTAGGCCTCTATCGGCTTGGTAATGGTTGAGAAACCCTTGACAGGTCAGCACAGGCAAGCTTGAAGCTGCTCTCATGCTTCACCTGGTCGGCTGGGTTGTTGTAATAGGAACCAGAGGGAGGCGTAGGGGCTCAGGATGATGAAATAGGGTTCGCTTGTGATCGCAGGGAAGCGATGCATGCCAAGAAGCTGATGGGGCACCAGGCTTTGATAGCGCGATAAATCAAGATGGGTCAGTTGGGGGAGCTTTGATAGGTTGTGAATGACCAAGGCGATGTCGCCGCACCACTCTCTTGTTAGTGCCAAAACGGATCGATTGCTTGCCCTTGGAAATGTAATATCACCGCGACTAAAGACCCTGTGGCTGCTTCTGGCTTGCAGCATCGATTTTAGCCAATTAAGCAGGGACGCGGGGGCCTGTAATTGCGCGTCAACATTGATGGCTTGATAATGGTAGATAGCATCAATATTGATTGGCTGGTAGAGCTTTGAGCGATCGGCTTGCGAAAAACCTGCGTTACGGTCGCTTGACCATTGCATCGGTGTCCTGACGCCATTGCGATCCCCCAGGTAGATGTTGTCGCCCATGCCGATTTCGTCGCCGTAGTAAATGACTGGGCTGCCAGGCAGCGATAGTAGGATGCTATAGAGCAATTCTATTTGGCGACGATCATTGTCCATGAGGGGAGCAAGCCGTCTGCGAATGCCGCGGTTTAACCGCATTCGTGGCTCATGCGCAAACGATTGCACCATGTAATCCCTTTCCGGGTCGGATACCATTTCCAGGGTAAGCTCGTCATGGTTGCGCAGGAATGTGGCCCATTGACAGCCGGCTGGAATGGCGGGTAATCGCTCTAAGACATCAATGATTGGCCCCCGATCTTCTTGCTTAACCGACAGGTAAATTCTCGGCATTAGGGGAAAGTTGAAGGCCATGTGGAATTCATCGCCCTTGCCAAAATATTCGATTAATTCTTCTGGCCATTGGTTGGCCTCCGCCAGCAGGATGCAGCCTGGGTAGTGATCATTGATGAGTTGCCGCATCCGCTGGCAAAAGGCATGGGTTTCGGGTAGATTTTCACAAGTTGTGCCTTCCTTTTCAAATAGATAGGGAACAGCGTCGACCCGAAATCCGTCAATGCCCCTGTCTAGCCAAAATCGCATGTTCGCAAGCATGGCTTCTTGTACTTTGATATTGGCATAATTAAGATCGGGCTGATGGGCAAAGAAGCGATGCCAGTAAAATTGCTTTGCCGTTGAACACCAAGCCCAGTTTGAGTCTTCGACGTCATTGAAAATGATGCGGGCATCTGCATATTTCTTGTCATCAGTCGACCAAACGTAGTAGTTGTAAAAGGGTGACTCCGGACCTTTCTTTGCATCTTGGAACCAGGCATGTTCGGCCGAGGTATGACTTACGACCAGGTCAGTGATGACTTTGAGCTTGCGTGCGTGGGCAGCTTTAGTCAGTCGTTCAAAGTCATCCACATTGCCAATGGTTGGATCAATGGCTAGAAAATTGGATACATCGTAGCCATCGTCTCGCAATGGTGATTCCAGGATTGGCATTAACCAGAGGCAGGTCACTCCAAGCTCCTGCAGGTAATCAAGCCTGCTGATCAGTCCATTGAGGTCGCCAATCCCATCGTTATCACTGTCCTGAAAGCCGCGAACATAGACTTGGTAAAAAATTGCATCTAGGTGCCAGTCGCTTTGCATCCCTATTGGCATGGCTGCGCACCTTTGCCCTCAATGCTTTTCAGGGTTTGCACGATATCTGCTCCCCATCTGAATATATTTTGCGTTCTGATTTTACTTCGCATCGCGATCATGCGCCTTGCTTCCTCCTTGGGCTCCATGGCGATTGCTTCTAGCATTGCTTCGGCAATCCTGTCGATTGCAAAAGGATTGATCATTAGTGCCCCTGAGAGTTCTAAGGCGCTACCGGTGAACTCGCTCAAAATTAAGACACCTCGATTGTCAATGCGCGCAGCGCAAAATTCCTTGGCAACCAAATTCATACCATCGTGTAAGGAGTTGACGACGCAGAACTTTGCTAAGCGCTCTATGGCAACTAGATTGACTTGATCGTGGGCATCCAGCTGCAGGATGATTGGCATCCATTTTTGATTGCCGTATTGGTGATTGATTTTGTTGACGAGTTGTTTTAGTTGCTGGCCCAGTTTTTGGTAGGAAATTTGGTCGCAACGGGAGCGGATTGCTATTTGAATAAAGACAAGTCGGCCCCGCAGGTCAGGCCATTTCCCCAGGAGCAGATCGATAGCTTGCATTTTTTGCAAGAGTCCTTTTGTGTAGTCGAGTCGCTCAATGCCAATGCCAATGATTTTGTTGTTAAGTTGATGCTTGTCTGTCCATTTCTCCATGGCCTGGGCTACCGCTTTGCTGGTCGCCAGATGCTCATGGCTAAGCATGTCGATGCTGATGGGGAACGCCTTGACGGTTGTTGTCTTTATGTCTGGGGGGATCTTGTGTTGGAATGGACTCGCTTGATGCTCTTGATTGCGTTTCACGCTTTCAAGAAAATTGCTGCAGTTGTCGGCCGTTTGAAAGCCTAGGAGGTCATTCCCTAGTAGGCCTGTAATGATTTCTTGATGAAAGGGGCAGGTGCGCAGTTGATCGCGATGGGGCCATGGAATATGCCAAAACTGAGCCACCAGCAGGTCGGGTTGCTTTTGTTTGAGCAGCCCTGCCAGCAGGCTGAGATGGTAGTCCTGGATGAAAACAATCGCCCTGTGGCCTTCGGTTTCCTCAAGCACGGCTTGGGCGAAATGTTGATTGACCCGGCAATAGGCCTGCCAATCGGCTGGTTTGAATTGTGGTTGGGTATAGGTGATGTGGCATAGGGGCCACAGACCTTGGTTGGAAAAGCCGTTGTAGTAGCGCTGGTAATCCTGTGCTTCAATCTCAACGTGGCGGAGTTGATAGGGGCCGTGGCTTGTCGATGCAGACTCTTGGCCATTGCGTTGGGGAAACGCACGCTCTTTTTGGCTGGCAGCGTGGCCAATCCAGGTTCCACCGCTGACTTCGATCAGGGGAATCAGGGCAGAGAGCAGGCCGCTAACCGGTTGGCTCGCTTCGGCCCCATCCGCAGCCAGGCCGGATGGCAGGGGGGTGCGGTTGGCCACAATCACCACGCGCCGCTCGCCAAAGGATGATTTGATCAACGCTTGCAAGCGGTTGCGTGTCCAGTTGGGATTGCTCGGGTTCGTCCAAGCTTGGTTTTGCTGGGGCAACAGAACGCCGGTCAAATCTGCACCACCAAGCTTCCAGTCTCCTTGCAATCTTGATCGTTTCATTGCCTTGTAAACGATCTGAATCGTCTGTGCAGTAGATATGAGGTGCGCGCGGTCTGCCGTTTGTTATCGCTTTAGGGGCGATGTGATGGCGGTATTTGTTGGCATTGATTTGCATCCACTGCTCAAAGGTGATTGGCCTTGGTTGGTAGCCCGATCGCCAAGTCATGTCGGGCTCAAAGGCAGGCAGGCTTTTTCGCGATGATCACTCGCCGATGCAGGCTGTTGCACCGTTGCTAGGGGCCATCGCCGGATAGACTAGGGGCGGTGCCGATCGATCAGCCCATCGCCTGGCGGAGGGAAGCCAGACCAAAGAGGAGAAACAGGCCGGCGCTGAGGCGATAGAGCATCCGTTCACTGATGCGGCCGCCGATCCATTGGCCGGCCCCCACCGCCAGCCAGGTCACCAGAGCGTGGCCCAGCAGGCTGCCGGCCAGCAGCCCCGCAACGCTGAAGGAGGGGGCGGTGGCCATAAAAATTGTGGCGAACTGGGTTCTGTCGCCTAGTTCGGCGATGAAGACCAGGCCAAAGGCCTCCCAGATCACGGCCCAGGCCGTGGCAATCGGTGCCCCCACCTCCGCCGCATTCACGGCCGCTTCGGCGTCTTCGGCTTCCTCCTGGGCCGCATTGGCCCCCATCGCCTGGGCGTCGATCAGCAGCTTGAGGCCGAAGCCGAGGAACAGGGCGGCGGCCAGCCAGGGCACCAGGCCCGGCGGTAACTGCTCCCGCAGGCCATAGCCCAGGCCCAGGGAGATCACGGTGACCACAGCCAGGGCGCCAAAGGCACCGATGAACACCCAGCGGGGCCGGTGGCGGGCCGCCAGGATCAGGGCCATGAAGAAGGTCTTGTCCCCTAGCTCCGCCAGGGAGATGGCCGTGAGACTCGATCCAAAGGCCGCCAGACCCGGATCACTCGCGATGATGGGAAACGTCATGGTTCCAATCCCGGCCTCAAAGCGGTCAAAAAGTCGTCAAGGTTGGGGCAAATCCAAGCTAATTCGTGCCCAGATCTGCGCTGCTGGGCGCCCAATCCCGGTGAAGCTCAACGGCTAAGCCCCAGGGGTCCGGATAGGCGCCCCCACCGGGTCCCTGATGGGGCGCCGGAGGGGGCTTGTTCAACGGCCCGGGGCCTGCTCGGCGGCGGAGAGGGGCCGCCCCGTGGGCGAGGTGGTCGGTCGGGCGTCCGGGCTTGGGCTTTGGGCCCCAACCGCTGGGCCGGTGGGGCTACCCATGGCGGCACCGATCGAGCGGCAGTAGGCCACCGGATCCACCTGGTCGGCCAGACCCAGGGCCTTGCGCAACAGTTCGATTTGCTGAACGGTGGCATCGCCAAGTTGGGCTTGGGCCTGTTCGCAGGCGGTGCGCTTCCAGGCCTGGGGATCGGCGCAGCCGGCTAGCCCCACCAGGAGCGCCAGCCCCACCACTCCCCAGGGCGTGGCTGGGCGGTGGGGTCTGCCTGGGATGGCAAGGGTGCTGGGGCTGGCTCCCCGCTGGTTGGGCTGGTCCATGGGGCGTGCATCCGGGTGGGTCATCAAGTACTCCAGAGCCGGCCCCATCCTGGCTCCAATCAACGGCCCGTCAGCCAGCCTCGGCAGCCCGACAGCAAGGTGCCTGTGCCTGGGCTAGAGGCATCGCTAGATCGCCCAGGCCGGCCTTGGGGAGCGGCTTGACCCAAAAAACTTCAGGAGGGCGGTTCGAGTTGGATCGTGCTGTGGGCGATGCCCAGGGCGGCCAGGCGCTGCTTGGCCTGGTGCAGCAGGTCCATGTCATCGCTATCTAGGGGGCGGCGCACCACGTGGGCGGTGAGCGCGATCTGGGAGGTGCTCATGCCCCAGACATGCAGGTGGTGTACATCGAGCACGCCCGGCAGGGCACGGAGGGCCTGCTCCACTGCCGCCATCTCAATGCCAGGCGGCACGGCATCGAGGGCCACCTGCATGGCATCGCGCAGCAGGCCCCAGCCCGTCCAGGCCACGGCCAGGCCCACGGCGATGCCAGTGGCCGCATCAATCCAATACCAGTGGGTTAGCCCCACGACGATGGCGCTCAGCAACACCGCCGCCGACACGGCCGCATCGCCCAGCAGGTGGATCACCGCCGCCCGGCGGTTGAGGTCGTGGCCGCCGTTATGGCCAAACAGGCGGGCCGAAAAGAGGTTCACGGCGATGCCGATGGCGGCGGCCCAGGCCACCGGGGTACTGATCACCTCGGTTGAGCTGCCCAGGCGCTTGATGCCCTCCATCAGCACCACGGCCGAGGCCATCAGGATCAGCACCGCATTGGCCAGGGAAGCCAGTTGGGTGCTGCGGCCGAATCCGTAGGTGAACCGCTCGTTCGGGGCGCGAGCGCTGAGTCGTTCCGCCCCCCAGCCGAGCAACAAGCCGGCCACATCACCCAGGTTGTGGACGGCATCACCAATCAGGGCCAGGGAGCCGAAGCCAAAACCGATCGCCAGCTGCAGGGCCGACAGGCCACTGTTGAGGATCACGCTCCAGCGAAAGGCGGTGGCCGAACCGTTGCGGTGCTGGTGCTGGCGGGGATGGGGCTGGCGCTGGATTTCTACCGCAGGATGGCTGGCGCCGGGGTCACGACTTTGCTTGTCAGCAGGGCTGGGGTTTTTAGCTGGGTTGGGGTGATGACCTGGGCTTTGGTGATGGGAGTGGCCGTGGTCATTGGGCTGGGCCATGGCTCCTAGGCGGGGCGGCGGGTCACAAGGGCTGCCAGCAGGGTTGTAATCACCACGCCCGCCACCTCTGTGAGGATCTGGGGAGTCTGCAATGGGGCCAGGCTGAGTAACGGCATCAGGCCCGGGATCGTCAGCAAAGCCAGCCAGAGGCCCACGCCAAGGGCCGCTCCGGCGGCGCTCAGCCGGCTGGCACGCTCGCCGTTGAGCCATGCCAGGGAGCCGCTGGTGGGCAGCAGCAGGGAAACGACCAGGCTGCGGCGCACCTCCAGGGCGCTGTTCGGCAATAAGGCCAGGGCCAGGGCCGCCAAGAGGGCCCCAGACCAGAGCTGCCCCCGGCCACTTGGCCCAGGGCTAACGCCACGCACAGGCCGAGGGCCCAGAGGGTTAGCAGGGACGCCAATTCGGCCAGGGCCCGGTTGCTGCGCTGTTGTTGCAGGGCATCGAGCAGGGTGATGGGCCCGACAAAACCAGCAAAATCGCCCCATCCACCGGCTCGCCGATCAGGCCGTAGATCAGGGCGCAGGCCAGGAGCAGCAGGTTGGTGGGCTCCAGCAACCCCATGGCGATGCCATCACGCCCCCCTCTTTAGCGGGGAGGGGGCCCGCAGGCGCCGCCGCTTGCCGGCGCCTGCGGAGGTTCCGCAGTGGATGCAGGGCCGCAGAGCTCGGATCCCCATGCCAGGGGTGGGGAAACCCCTGGGTGGAGGCCCCCCAGGCCCAATCAGACGTGGGCAGCCCCGCGGCGGCGCCAGAGACGCACCACCTTTTCCGCCTCCAGATAAAGGAAGAACACGGCACTCACGCCCACACAAATGGCCAGCTCCTCCAGGCTCAAGGGGGTGGTGCCAAAGAACCTCGACAGCATTGGCACGTAAAGCAGGGCCAATTGCAGGGCCGTGGTCAGCACCACCGCCGCCAGCAGGGCCGGGTTGGAGAAGGGCGCCACCTGGACCAGGGGCCGGTCGCTGCGGGCGGCCAGGGCATGGCCCATCTGGGCCAGACAAAGGGTGGTGAACACCATCGTCTGCCAGGGGGCGCCCCGATGGGCGGAGTAGGCCATGAGGGCAATGGTGATTGCCGCGAACACCACGCCAATGCGCAGGATGTAGCGGCCGATGCCCCGGGCGAAGATCGATTCCCCCGGTTGGGCCGGGGGCTTCTGCATCAGGCCGTCTTCACCCGGCTCCAGGGCTAGGGCCAGGGCCGGTACCCCGTCGGTCACCAGGTTCATCCAGAGAATCTGGAGGGGTGTGAGCGGAACTCCGGTGAGTCCGAGTAGGGGCGCCGCAGCAATCGTGATCAATTCACCAACATTGCTGCCCAGGATGTATTTCACGAAGCGGCGGATGTTGGCATACACCAACCGGCCTTCTTCTACCGCGCTCACAATCGTGGCGAAATTGTCATCCAGCAACACCATGTCGGCCGCTTCCTTGCTCACCTCCGTGCCGGTGATACCCATGGCCACGCCGATGTGGGCCTGCTTGAGGGCGGGGGCGTCATTGACGCCATCGCCGGTCATGGCCACCACCTCGCCATTGGCTTGAAGGGCCTTGACAATGCGCAGCTTTTGGTCGGGCGGCACCCGGGCATAGAGGCTGCAGCGGGCTACCACCGCCTGCAGTTCCGAGTCGTTGTAGCCCTGCAGCTCGCGGCCGAGCACCACCTCGGCATCGTCGCTGGTGAGCCCAATGCTGGCCCCAATCGCCCGGGCCGTGAGCGGATGGTCGCCGGTGATCATGACCGGGCGGATGCCGGCGCCGCGGCAGGTGGCCACCGAGGCACCCACCTCGGGCCGGGCCGGATCCAGCTGGGCCATCAACCCCAGGAACACCAGCTGGTCGGCCTCCTGCTCGGGCCCCTGGTGGTGGGGGGCACAGGCAAAGGCCAGCACCCGCAGGCCGCTGGCCGCCAGTTGGCGGGCCTGATCAAGCCACCAGCTCCGCTGCTCCTCGCCCAGGGCGCTGACGCCTGGGGCTGCTAGCCAGCGGTCACAGCTGGCCAGCACCACCTCCGGGGCGCCCTTGCTCAGCATCAAGACCTTGGACCCGCTGGCCAGCGGACCTAGGGGGCCCTGGAGCTGGTCGCTTGAATCCTGAACCCACACCGCCATCCATTGGCGTTCGGAGCTGAAGGGAATCTCCCCCTGGCGTGGGTAGGCGGCCCTCAGGCTGAAGTCGTCGATCCCGGCCTTGGCCGCTGCCACCACTAGGGCCCCTTCGGTGGGATCGCCCAGAATCCCGTAGCTGCCATCGGCCTCCCGCTTGAGTTCGGCGTCGCTGCAGAGCACCCCCGCCTGGAGTAAGAGGGTCTGGGCGCCTGGGGCGATGCCGGCGGGGATGGTAGCCGGGGCCCCGAGTTCGTGGGCGCTGAAGTCCCCTTTGGGCTCGTAGCCCTGGCCGCTGACGGCGATTGCCTGGCTGCCGCAGCGCAGCTCTTCGACCACCTGGCGGTTCAGGGTGAGGGTGCCGGTTTTATCGGAGCAGATCACGGTGACCGAGCCCAGGGCCTCCACCGCTGGCAGACGCCGGATCAGGGCAGCGCGCTTCACCATGCGCTGGGTGCCGATTGCCAGGGTCACGGTGATCACCGCCGGCAGGCCCTCCGGCACGATCGCCACCGCCATCGACAGGGACACCTCCAGCAGGTTGAGCAAGGGCTGGCCCAGCAGCCAGCCGATGCCAATCACGATGGCCACCAGGCCCAGGGCCGAGCCGACCAGCACCGAAGCCAGGCCGTCGAGGCGTTTCTGCAGGGGGGTCGTTTCCCCGCCGGCCGTATTGATCAGCTGGGCGATCTGGCCCAGTTCGGTGGCCATGCCCGTGGCGGTTACCACCGCCAGGCCCCGGCCGCGCACCACCTCCGTGCCTTGAAACAGGCAGTTTTGTCGCTCCAGCACGGGGGTGGCCGCATCGAGCACCAGGTCGGAACGTTTGAACACGGCCTCGGCTTCGCCCGTGAGGGCGGCCTCCCGCAGGCCCAGGTCGGCCACCTCCAGCAGGCGGGCATCGGCTGGCACCCGGTCGCCGGCCTCCAGCCTGATCAGGTCGCCCGGCACCAGCTGCTCACTGGGCAGGCGTTGCCATTGGCCGTCGCGGCGCAGGGTCACCAGGGGTTGGGCCATCTGGCGCAAGGCCAGCAGGGCTTTCTGGGCCTGGCTTTCCTGCAGATAGCCGAGCAGGGCGTTGAGGCCCACGATCAGCACAATGGCGATCGCGTCCTTGGGAAACTTCTGGGCGCTGAAGGCAATCGCCGCCGAAATGGCGGCCACCGCGAGCAACATCAACAACATCACGTTGCTGAATTGGTCCCAGAGGATGGCTAGGCCGCTGCGGCCTGCCGCAAGTTCCAGCCGGTTGGGGCCGCTCTGCTCCCGTCGCTCGCTGGCCTGGGCCGTGCTTAAGCCTTCGGCACTGACCTTGAGTTGGGTCAGGCAATCCTGGGCACCCAGGCTGTGCCAGGGGGTCTGATCAAGGGGGGACAAGCAGGGATAACGCTTGGAGCTGTCACCTTAGAAAGTGCGGCCTGCAGTTGACTGGCTGGGGCTATCAACGGGCTGGGCCCGGGATGCAGATCGGGGCATCGAATCCACAGAAAGGCCGAGATTGGGGCCTGCAGCGCAGGGGGCAAGCCCACTCCCCAACCGGGGCATCACCATCGGTCATTGCTGCGATCAACAGTGGTAATGGACGAATGGAGGAGGCGTGGTCACCCTTGGGGATTACCACCGGTGATGAGCGAATCAGGCTCGCTTAACCCCTTGAAGGATCGGGGCGGGGGATTGGGTCCAGGTCCCAGGCAGGATTTAAGCAACCTGCCTCAGCCGCTCCAGGCGCAGCTCCTGGTCGCGGCTGGTGAGCCCCAGGTAGGCAAGCAGCACCACCGACACCAGCCCCGGGGCGGTGGCGGCAGCAACCATGAACAGGATCACAATCTGATAACAAAGGGCCGCCGCCGGCGTCCCCCTAGGGGATCTGGCCGGTCCCACCAGGGCCAGCCGCGCCACGCCCCCCAGCGCGAGGGTGAATCCTTCACCAGCCGCAGCAGGCCGGGTTGATCCGCCAGATTGCCGCTTCACCTAGCGGCCTTGGCCATGACCCCCAGCAAACAGGAGATCCTGGCCGCCTCCAGTGGCTGGGTGGCGGTGCTGCTCAACCTGCTGCCGGGCCTGGGCACCGGCTATCTCTACCAACGGCGCTGGCGCGCCTACTGGATCACCTCGGCCCTGGCCACCAGCTGGTTTGGCGCCGGTGCCCTGCTGGGCGGCCAGGCGGAAGCGGCCCTGAATCCACGCCACCAACTGATTGGCCTGGCCGGCCTGTTGCTCCTGGCTGCAATCACGGCGACGGAAGCGGGCCTGGCCGCCCGCCGCGCTCGCCTAGGTGCCCAGGAGGTCTAGGCCCATCGGCGCCTGCTCCAATTTGCAGGAGGAATGGGGGCCTGTGCAATACATTTTGTGATAGTAAGCCTCCGTCGATGGGTCCCTGGCCCTATTGGTCTTTGCGTTATGCATTAGTTGCAACAATCATACGGCTGATCTTGGTCGGTCTTGCAAATAATCCCCGCTTAAGCCACAATTTTGTCTATGAATCGACACCCGGATCTGGATGGTTGCCCCTGAGGAGCTTGAAGCCCTTGATCTAATGTGTTGGTTTGGCAATGGCCACGACGCTGCCCAATTGGCCCATTGCAACCAAAGCACGATCAGCCGCCGCAGCCAGCATGTTCTCAAATTATTCAAGCTGAATTCCAGCCGGCACCACCCCTGCCATCCCCAGCCATGGTCAAGCACCCTGTTGCGGATGGAGCGGGAGGTGCATCAGCTCTATCGCCTCTCCGCCGGGAGCAGGCTCAGGCTGCATGTGCCCTATTGGGCCAGCCGATTGTTGAACAACCAGTTGGCCCCAAGCTGGATCCTGAATCCGGCCAAGCAGAAGGAGCCGGTGGGGTCGCCCTTGAGGTTGCTGGAGGATCGGGTGATTGATGCCTGGATTGCTGAACCTGCCCAGCGCCCCGCCGATGACGATACCACCTTTGCTTGCTTCGACCTTTACCAGGCTCCCTTGCAATTGTGTTCGACCTTAGAAGCAGACAATCCATTGCTTTGTGAGGCTAATCTCAGCAGACAAGATGTCGGTTTGCTCGCCTCATTTGAGTCCCAGCCTTTTCTCTCGCCGACTACCAAAGAGTGTGGCTTGCATTTGTTTGGCAATCTTTACGGGGACCCTTCTAGTCCTTGTGATGGTGGTCTTGGGGGGTCGCTTGGGAAGAAGTCGACCACATTCTTGATCTCACCGACCTTGGCTTTGCCTGAGTTTAGTCGCTATCAGACGATTGATTGTGAGTGTGGATTTGAGGCCAAAGAGTCCCTTGTTGTTTTGCGGGGCTTGGCGGAGAGTCCGGCAATCCTTGGCTTGCTCGAGATGCTTTCTTGCTCATATATTTCGGCTCTTCGCCATTGCCATGATGTGATAATCGATAGGGCTTTTTGTAGGTAAAACCATCGCTCTGTCATCGATTGCGATTGGCCTTGCTAGTAAGCTGTAATGCTATGGGATCACTTTTTTCTGTTATCCATGTAATTCTCAAGGTTGCTAAGCATGATCAGCAATGGGTTTCAACTCTAAAGCTACTTTTCCTTAATGATAAGGCTGCGATCCACAAAGATCCCGAGTTTTGTGCGCGGGAGATCGCCAAAGTTTTAACGATCAACGACTACCTGTCCCTGGGGGAGCCCGGCCAGCTTCGCTATCGCTCCGCCGCCCTTCAAGTCGGCGACAAGACCCTGGCGGCCGTGTCCCATGCCAATGTCAGCGTTAGTGCGCCAGCGGTCACCACGGACACCGCCACGTTTTTGTTCCCCTGCACGGGGATGCCCGTGAGCCATGGGCGTGGCGATCGGCTGACCCACCAAGCCAGGTCAAGCCGTGCCCGTCTCCCCTGCAGGCCTCGCGCGCACCGAGACGAGCGCCTATGGGGGCGTGGCCCTTTGCATTAGCCAGGGAGCCCTGGAGCGGGCCGCCCGCGCCATGGCCCCCCATTCGTCCCATGAAGGGGATTTCCTAGCTGCGATCAGCGGCTATCGGGTGTTTTCCCTGGAGACAGGAACCGAGGCAATCCTCTCAACCAGATCCGCCACTTGCTTCGCCTGGTTGATCAACTGCTGGGTCTCGATGGCCAGCTGCAGCCCTGGGCTTGTTTTGACGACCAGCGATGCAGGCGCCTGGTCGCCCTGTTGCTGCCAGGGCTGATTGAAGGGTCTTCCGGCGCAACCTACCGGCATCGAGAGGGGGCTAGCAACAGCCGATTAGACGCCCTGATCGACTAACTGCGCGCGAACCTGCATGGGCCCCTGGGGCTGACTGAATTGGAAGGCCGTAGCGGCTACTCCAGGCTGGCGCTGCGGCAGCTCTTTTTGAGTCATTTTGGCTGCCCACCGCAGCAATGGATTCGCCAGGAGCGGCTTCGCCGTGCCCAGCGAAGCCTCAAGAGCTAGGGGGAATCATCCTTACCACCTAGGCCGCCAAGGTTTGTCCGCCAAGACTAGCCTGGCTGTTCAACCATGGCTAGGTCGGTTTTTCAGTGCCGATGGCATAACCTTGAAGGGCCAGGTATGGACGCACCTCAGATTTTTTGGATCGTGTTACCTTGGCTTTGCTTGAATGCCCTTCCTTGAAGTGTTAACTGGTTGGCATCGGTTTGAGATGGCATAGGGTTATGGTTGGGGGCGTTCTCCTGGGTAGTGCTGGGATTGTCTCAAGGGGCAAACCGTTCTCAAGTTCTGCCTTTGCCGCCATTGCGAACCACCCCACAACAGCCCTACCATGGTTAAGTTCAGGACAGCTTGACGAGCTCCTGGCCATGGCGCTTAAGCTCCCAATAGCCAGCTTGGTAAGAGATTTTCTGAGCAACTCAATTAAAAACTAAGCAACAGGCGGCCCCCCACCCGCGTATTGGTGTTGTCCAGGAGTTGGCCCATGTCAAACAGGCCGGCGGCATTGCTCACATAAATTTCCAGATTGGTTCTGCTTGTGGCCAGCCAGCGCAGGGCCAGGGTGCCATTGGTTGCGTTGATCTCCGATCCCACCACATTCACCTCCGGGATCAGCTGGAAGTGGCGACCCAATTGAATGTTGGCGCTCAGGCCCACGCCCCAGGGGGTGCTAATGCCACTCCAGGCAAGCTTGGGATTGAGGTTAAATGCCAGCCAGGAATTGGCCTCCCAGGTGGACACCGACTCGGCAAAGACATAACCCTGATAACTGGATGGGGCCGTATTGCGGCCCAGGCTGATGCGGCCACCGAGGGAAAAGGGTGCTGCCCTCAGTTGGCTCATGATAATTGCCTTGCCGCCAAAGCGGTAGTTCCAACCACCGTCGCTGGCATAGGTGGTAGCCAGATCACTGGACGGCCGCACGTTGTTGAAAACGCCACCCTTGTACACATCCAGCTGGAAGATATTTGATAGGGAATAGCCGATATAACCGAAGCCATTGCCATGGCTGTCGCCGTTAGCCCAAAGTTCAGTGGTTCCCCGTGGCGGCACCAGGGCCGTATTCACTGTCAGTCCTCCGAGCGCGAGCGAACGCTGGCGCGGGGTCATGGTGGCTTGGGGCGTGTCAATGGCCCCTGGGGTAAACACAAAGCGACCCGAATATCCGAGGCGATTGTTAGAGGGGAGGGCGAGCAGGGCGGTGGCAGGGGTGGCTCCCCAACCGTTGGTGAGCTGGCCCTCCAGGGCAATGCGTGGGTTGATGGCCCAATTGATACCAGTGGTGACAATCGGCATCCTGGAAAAAACTAAATCACTGTTAAAACTGTTGGTCCCAGGCCCCAGGGGAATGAGGCCTGAGCCAAACAGGGTGAGGCTTGGGATCGGTCGCCAGCTGGCACCAGCAGCCACACTGATGCTATTGCCATAGAAGGGGCCACTTCCGCCCTGCCCAGCGCCCTGACTACTGGGTAAAAAGCTCACTCCGGGGGTAAAGGTGAGGGCTAGGGTTGGTTGGGCTTGCCAGGTGATCGGCAGGGCCAGGGATCCCACCAGATTGGTGGTTTGCACCCGGCTGCCGGAGTTGTTGAAGATATTGGCACTGGCACTGTTTTGGCCCTTGCAGGAGAAGGCATCACAACCTCCACTGCCCACGGTCCAACCCTCTAGGGAGCCGGCGATGGCTAACTTCCACGTGCCCGTTTTGGAGCCGAACAGGCGCCATTGGAGAGCACCGCCATAGCTTTCCCAGAAATTGGCTGGTTGGGTGGCCTTGCCCGCGATTGGCGCGTAGAGGGGATCATCGGCCACGCTATAAAATGCCGAAATCTGTAACTGATCCGTTAAGCCCGCATCAAGCCTGGCCCCATAGTTTTGGTTACCGGTGCCGCCGCCGCCGCCCTGTCTGCCGCCACCAAAGGGAGCCAGCTGGAAGACGGACAGCTGACTTTCGAGGTCCGAGAGTTGTAGGGCCGTGGGCACGGCCTCGCCCAGCCGCCGTTGGGGGCTGAAATCGGCGGCCGTCGGCTGGAGTTCATCCAGTAGGGCCTGGGCTTCCGCCTGGTCGGTGGGGGGGGCTGGCTTGGGCCTGGCTTGGCCCGAGGCTCCGGGCCGAAGCAGCCCAGGGGAGGTGTCCTTGGGGCCACTGCCAAGACCTTCAGTGCCAGGCCGGGGGCCCGGGCCGCCAGCTGGGCCAGGGGCATCGTTGCCCGTTGCTGCCACTGGCTGCCAGACCAGGGGCTTGGCAGACCTGGCTGCCGTTGGCAGGGGTTGCCATTGGGGAGTGCCAGGGAGGGCCCTCGCGGATGGTGTGGCAAGTCCGGTTGGATTGGGGCTAGGGACCCGTTGCCACTGGGGCGATTTCTGCGCTGGTTGGTTCCCTGGGGTTGAAGCTGGTGGAACCGCCTGCCAGCTGGGCTGGGCCTGGACCGGTGGAAGCGCTACTGACGCCGCGAAAAAGGCCAGGGCCAATTGCGACGGTCGCAAGGGCTTAGCCATGGTCCCGGGGGGCTGTCAGCAGTAGCCAGCCGACCACAGGGGTGCCCTGCAGCTCTAAATCCCGTCGCAGCCGTTGCAACTGATCCCGTTCGGCAGCTCCGGGACTGGCCAGCAGCACCTGGGCATCGCATTGGCGGGTAGCGACCAGATCACTGCTGCAGAGCACGGGTCGACCCGAAGCCACCTCCAGGGCCCGGGCGACGGGATCGGCCGCTTCCGCGGCCAGTCCGATCGGCACCAGGGCAAGGTTGGGGGCTGCGGCTAAGGGGCCACTGCTGAGTAGTTGCAACGGTTGGCGCCAACTGTCTGGTTCGCCGGCCTCCAGCACGGCCAGCAGGGGACCGGGCACAAGGGACGCCAGCTCATCGGAGCCATAGATCCGACCGGTGCGTCGTTCGGCCACCAGGGCTGCCCCACTTCCGAGGACCAAACCGGCTAACAGGCCCAGGGCCAGGTTGCGACCTTTCTTGGGCGCGACTGGGCGATCCAGCAGGGTGGGAGTTGAAATCAACTCCCAGGGATCGGCCTTGCGGGCTTGCTCAAGGGCCAGCATTCGCCGCTCATCTTCTAATTTATTAAGGGTTGCCTCGTCTCGATTTGCAACCCTGAGTAATTCCCTGTATTTCAGTAGCACACCTTTGGGACGCTGCGCGGCTGCAAGCCGCGCCTGGGCATCGGCGCGCTTAGCAAGAACGTAATTGATGGTATTAGACTTAAATAACTCGATCAGGAATTGACGTTTTTTGGTTAGATTCTTGATGAGCAATTCCCGGTCGGTATAGGTTTGTCTCAGTGATGCAAGTTGCAGGTTGATGGCCTCGATCTGTTGGGGCACCCCCTTGCTAGCAAGCTCAGGGATCATCAAGCCTCGAAACTGAATGGCTTCTGGGTCGTTGCTGAGCTTCCTCAGTTGAATCAATTGCTCGTCGTAATTGCGAATTTCATTGGCAGCTTGCACTCTTACCGCTTCTAGGTTGAAAGCATTTTTGGTTTCATCGTCACCCTTGAGGGCGGTCAAGTCCTGCTCAATTGCGTATTGTTGGGCAGTTCGAAGCGACACAAGGCTGCGAACACGATAATAGCTAATTTGTTGATTCAAATAGGCTACGCCATTGGCAAGTCCCCGTTCCCGATCCCTACCGGAATAGGATTGATATTCGCGGGAAATGCGCTCAATGACGGGCAAAACCAATTCCTTATTGGTGTCGCGATAGGCAAGATTTAAGACGGATGTGCCCTTTTCAAGCTTGATATCTAGGCTGGCTTTCACCCATGTGTCATAACGCATTCCTTCAATATCGATGCCATTTGAACGTTTTTGGGCGCGAACAAAATCATAGACCGGCTTAAGCACCGAGGGGCTTTGTAAGATCTTTACCTCGGTTTCCAGTTGATTGCCCTTGCCTGCTCCTGCGATGCCGGCAAGGCCTGCCAGGCCAGGATTCTGAGCGATGAGAGCGGTGGCACCAGAACTCTGGCCCGAATCCTTGCTGGCTAACACAATCTGGAATTCCCCTTCCCATACGGGTTTCTGGAGAACAGTCACTACTCCTGTCAGAAGAACCGTTCCCCCAGCCACACCGGCGATTAGCCTTCTTCGCCGCCCCAAGCTTGCCGCTAATTGGCCCAGGTCAATTTCGTCATCAGCGGCCATGGGCTGGTAGGGAGGAGGGAGGGATGGGTTTGTCATTTAGCGAACACCTCCAAAGAGACTGTAAACGGAATAGACCCCCACAAACGGGCCCGTAAGTTCGTTCAAAACTGAAATGCCAGCAGAGAGGCCTGATTCTTGTGCCCGAATGATGTCGCCACTGATCAAAATTGGATTCGCTGTCGTATCAGAGGCAGCATTGGGGTTGTAACTGAAGACCCGGCGATCGAGTTCGCCCTCCCTGGTAAATCTTACGAATTCAATTTTTCCGTGCAAAAGCTGTAGGCCGCCGGCACTGATTAGGGCCTGGTTAAGGCTAGATCCCTGGGGTAAGGTTGTCGCTCCAGGAGTCTTGACACGGCCGCTGACGAAGACCTGTAAAAATTGGGGACTCAGGTTGGTTTGGCCGGCCTTGAGCAACTGCTCCCGCAGGACGACTGGGGATTTTGCCACACTCACAACATCACCATCAAACAGGCGAATGTTTTGGCTTTCGTCCCCATCAGTGAGTAGGGACAAAAAGTCAAGCGACGTCCTTAACTTTCCCCCACCGCTGCTGAGCGGTTGTCTCCGGGTGACCTGAACAGAGGTCAGGTTGGAGTAGGGAGTAATTCCCTGGGCGGCTCTGATCGCATCAAAAACGGTCGGAAAGAATGCTCCATAGGTGGTTAGCCCACCGGATCCACCGTTGCTTCCGCCAGGGCCACTAGGGCCACTGCTGCTGGTACGACCAGTAAATTGCCCTAGCTGGCCACTACCAAGGGCTGGACGGCTATCCATCTGGTCACCGCCGCTATCGCGAATGGCATTATCAGCGCTCGTGGAGACCCCACCCAATTGCTGGCTACCACTTAGGGTGTAATAGCCGGGGCGACGCACCTCGCCACCGACATAAATTCGCACAGGCCGATAACCTATAGGTCGCAGGTAGATTTCGGGTTGGCGCACAAAAGCTCGAAACTGCTGGGTCAGGAAGATACGTAGTTCCTCCACACTGAGCCCCTCAACAAACAATGCCCTGAGCCTGGGAAGATACAGGGTTCCATCGGGCCCAATGGAAAATGTTCCAGACAACTCCGGGACGTTTTCCAGCTCAATTTGCAAACTGTCCCCTGGGCCCAGTAAGTAGGTGTCGTAGGTCACCTTTGCCCGTTGTAGGGGCACCAAGGCTTGGCGTTTTGCAGCGGCGGCAGGGGTTGAGCCAAGGACCTGCAACGGGGTCAGCTGGGGAAGGAGCAGCATCGCTGCTGTGAACCAGCGGAAGCCAATATGCTCGGCCAGGGGCCTTGACGATGGGGAGGGCGTCTTGGGTGGAGGTGCCACTCGTGGAGCCAGGCAAATCTATTTCATAATAGCACTAGGGCTTCCGTATACAGGCATCTAGTTTGACTCTCTCTTCGCTAACTGTGGATTGTCGACGAGGAAAAGGAGTGGATTGAATCAGCTCTTTGCTGCTTTTGGCAAGTGGTTGCCCGTTGCAAAATAGATTTTGACTTCTAGATTAGACGATGCCAAGCCGGAACTTGGCTGCTTGGAATGGCCATGGAGGGGGTGGGTAGGGCATATTTATGGGTTGAAGGCAACTGGATAACCCGATTAAGCCGATTGCTCTTGAAATGGCACCCTATTGCGGCCTTGATGTTCAATGATTATGGCGGTTTGAATGGCTTCCTTCGCCCTATGCCCTCCGGCGCAGGCGTAAACGCACCCCATTGCGTGAACGCAGGGTGAGGTTGCCAACGAGGTCGGGCTCTTGGCCGGGTTCGCTCAGGAGTTCATATCGGCTAACCAGCTCCGCGAGCACCAGCAGGGCTTCCTGCAGGGCAAAGGCGGCCCCGGGACACTTGCGCGGCCCGAGCCCAAAGGGCAGGTAGGCATCCCGCGCCCATTGTTTATCAGAATCGCTGGCCTGATTCGCCAGGAACCGTTCTGGCCGGAAGCAGTTGGGGTCGCTCCAATGTTGCTCGTGGCGCTGGATCACCCAAGGAGAAATCGCCAGCAAGGCACCCATGGGGCACCGGCTTTCCCCGAGCTTTTGGGGAGTCTGGCTCTCGCGGATGAAGAAACTTACGGGGGGGTAAAGCCTCAGGGTTTCCTGAATGAGCGCAGTGCCGTAGGGGAGCTGGCGTAGGTCGTCGTATCCCAGCGGACGGCTGGGTGCGGTAACGGAGCTTGAAGCGTTTGATTGACTGCGCAACTCCAGCAGCTCAGCTGCAAAGTGGGCCTGGGCTTCGGGGTAGCGGGCCAGCAGGTAGCAGGCCATGGCTAGGGCGCTGGCCGAGGTTTCATGGCCTGCCAGAAACAGGAAGCAGATCTGGTCGAGCAGTTCAGCCTGGCTAAAGCGGCTGCCCGGGTCGCAGCCATCGCCTGGGCGGCCCGTTGGTTCAGTGGGATTGGCAGCGGATGCTTGCTCTGCTTGATCCATGGGTCCCGTTTGATCAGGGGTTCCCCTGCTGTTGATAGGGGGCCTGTCCTCGGCCCACTCCAGGGCATCGAGCAAGTCCTGGTGTCGTTTCGCTGCTGCCGATCCGTCCTCGGTTGTCGCTCTGGACTGTTGGCGTTCGGCAATGGCAGCGGCGATCCAGCCCCGGATTGGGCTGGCATCGGCTTTTAGCAGCTGTTGCAGCCAGGGCTTGGGCAGGCGCAACAGGCGCAGCACCAATGCCAGGCCGGCCCGGCGTTGGTAACGGGCAAAGGCCGCAAAAATTTCCTTGGCCTCGTTGGGGTCGAGCGACTTGGAGAGGATGGTGCGAACGATCACATCAGCCGTGACCAGGGTCATGGCTTCCTGGGCATCGACGCTGAATTCAGCCCGGTTGGCCTGGCTGATCGCGCAGGATCCCTGGACGGGGAGTTGCCCCTGGTGCTGGCCAAGGTTTTGGGCTGTCTCTTGGGCCCCAATCCGTTCAATCATGGCCTGCACCGCGTCTTGCATTAGGGGGAACACCCGTCGCAATTGGGCCGTTTGTAGGGCTTGGTCGACCAGCCGTCGCTGGCGCTGCCATTCAGCTCCATTCACCGCAAAGATGGCTTGGCCGATTAGGGGCTCCAGGATCCATTGCGTGTAAGGGTGTTTTGGGAAGGCAGCGGAGTCCTCCACCATCACCTGACGCACCAAGTCCGGCTGGTTGACCATGACCATCTCCAGACCGAGGCAACGGGTGCTGCCAATGCCGATGCGGAAATCCCATTCGCTGAGCAGTCCAAACCAGGAGCCCAGGCCCCGTCCCAGCCGCTTGAGCAGGTTGGCGGTGAAGGGTTGGGGTTGGGGCCAGACCGGCTCCCGGGCGTCCAGCCCCGATTTCGCTGGGGGTAAATCAGGGCTGGCCGACGTTGCCGTCCCGTCCTGGGCTGGGGTTTGGTCCGATGGCAAGGGGGATGTCATGGATCTAGCAGCTGGCTCAGGGGGTCATAGCCGTGGCTGCCTGGCCCCCGGCGGAGGTAATGGAAGTGGAGATCGAATTGTTGAAAAGCCAGTCCCAGCTTTTCAAGCCAACCCCTTGGTTCAGCCAGTTTGATGAGCCTGAGGGTTGGGTAGGGCGTTCCCCCTGGGGCCGGCAGGCCGCAGCTGCGGTAGGGATCGACCCCGGCAAAGCAGAGCAGGTCATCGTGGCTGGTGACATCCAGCCAGGGCAGGCGGGGTTCTTGCGCCAACTCTTGCAAATCCGCGTGGAACGCCTGGGCCCCGGGATAGACGGCCAAGTTGGCCAGGTTTTGGCCCAGGCTGAGCAGGCTTAGCCGGCCCGTGAGCGTCGCGGCGGGGTCCTGGCGGCGCAGCTCGGCCGCCAGCATCGCCATCACAAAGGAGCCGGAGCTGTGGCCCACCAGCAGCACCGTTTCAGCGGGGGCTTGCGTCTCTAGATCGAGGATCCGCCGGGCCAGCTCGCCCACCCGGGCGCGCAGGTCGCCATCGCGGGCTTGCCCAAGCCGGTGGGTGAAGCGGATCGAGCGCCAGAGCCACACCACCCCGAGCCGATCGGCCAGGGCCCAGGCGGCTAATAGCAGCAGCCAGGTCGTGCCTAGGGCCACCAGGACCGCTGCCCCCAGGGCCAAGCTTGGCGATGGGATCAACCCATAGGCCAAGCCCCCCAGGGCAGCGCCGCTGAGCAAGGCAATCAGCAGCGCCAGGGCTGTGAATAGGCCTGGATAGGCGCCGCAGAGGGCTACCCCAGGGCAGAGGCGAACAATCCGCAGTAAGCCCCCTTGCAACAGGTACCAGCGATAGACCTCCGCGATCTCGCCAAACATGGAGAAGGAGCGTCTGGGCCAGTGACTGCGGGCGATGTCGTCCCAGTGGAGAAAAACGATTTCATGGCTGGTCGGATCTGGCAGTGCATGGCCATCGTTAGGCTGGCCCTGGCCCTGGCCCCGGCTCGAAGGGTCGCCCGCGAGGCTGGGTTCACGGGTCGAGCTGCTAGAGCTAGGGGCCTGGACTGGCTGAAGCCGCCAACGGCTGAGGAGGTGATCGCGCTCCTGTCGGCGTCTAACCAGTTGGATCCCGCGGGGATCCCCCTTGGCGTCCTTGGTATTGCGCTGTGCCACTTCCTGGCCAAACAACCGCCAATAAAAACTGGCGCCGCGGGGATCAAAACCACTAAAAAAATAGAGCCTTCGCTTGAGGCCAAGGGGCGGATCTCCAGCGGATCCCCCAGGCCTACCCAAAGCCTTCGGGGAAAGCTGGCTAGGGGAGGGATGGTTTTTGGAATCAGCCCCTGGGGATGGGACTTGCCCATGGGGTTCCATGGGGCCCTTGGTCCTTAGATCTCGGCCAGCGTCCCAATCCATCAAAGTGGTCGGATGGGCCGAAGAAGCAAGGACATGGGTGGGGCCACGGCGAGCAGCCAGCCAGCAGGAGCCATCCAAAGGTTGCTTTTGCAAGCGGCCATCTTAAGCGTGGCCGTAGGGCTCAGCTTCTGCCCCCCAGGGCATGGGGCCCCGGCCAAACCGCCTGGCCCTGAAGGTCGGCCTGCCCAGGCCCCGCCAAAGGAGAGCGGCAAGGACCTGGCTGCTCCCCTCCCCCTGGCCGATCCGGTTGTGACTGGGAGCAAGGGCCATTACACCGCCAAGTTCTTTGTGCCCGTGAACCAGGCCCGGGCCTGGGCCGTGCTGACCAATTACGAAGCGATGGTGGGGCCCATGCCCGATATCAAGCAGGCCAAGGTGCTGAGCCGCCATGGCAACCAGGTGGAGCTGGCCCAGACCTACCAGGCCGCCTCCACCTTCGGCCTGCCGATCAAGGTCGTGCTCGCGGTTGAAGAAGCTCCGCCCCGCTCGATGCGCTACCGCATGGTCCGCGGCGAGCGCATCCTCAGCTTGCAAGGCCAATGGACCTTGACTCCGCTCCGGGGCGGCGTGCTCGTGCAACACCAGATCGCCCTAGAGCCCGACCTGCCGGCCTTTTTGCGGCCGACCTATGACGACCTCAATGAGGCCAACTTGCGCCAGTCCATGCTGGTCCTCAGGCGGTTGATGCTTGCCCGGTGAGCTGGGTCCTAACCAAGGCCTGGACCTTGGGGCTTGGATACGGGTGGGTTAGTCGTCCCATCCCAGGGCTTCTACCCCTGGTCCGCCAGGCTCGCGGTGGCCCAGCACCCGGTAGGTGATGCCGCGCCAGGCCACCTGGCGATCCCAGATGGCATGCCAGAAGGCGACGGCGTAGATGAGTTGGGTCATGGGTAGGTCCCGCAGCCAATCCCAGGCCCGGCGCCCGATGGGCGCTGGGCGGCGGGCCATGGCATCCCTCCCAGGTCCCGTAAGGGCCGAGAGGGCCGTGGCCTCGATCCAGAGCAGCAGGCCCGCGCAGCCCAGTTCGTAAAGCCCCAGGGCCCCAGCCAGAATCCCGGAATGGGCCAGTAGAAGCCAGGCGCTGGCAGCTAGGAGCAGGAGGGCACTGCTGGCGCCATGGAGGGCCACCAGGGTCCAGGCCGGGTGGTGCAGCCGGGCGGTGAGGAGTTGGCGGCCGATCCAGGGCGCTAGCCCAGCTAGGGCCATGCTGTCGTCCTGGTCAATGGTGATCAGTTCGGGCCGGAAGGCGTAGCGCCAGCCCAGCCGGCGCAAAGGCTGGATCAGGGAGGTGTCTTCACAGAGGCTGCTGATTAACCGTTCACTCCAGGGGCCGGCATCGATCACCTGGCGCCGCACCGCCAGAGATCCTCCCCACGGGATCCCGAGCAGGGTCATTAACACCAGGGCGCCACCGTTCCACCCGGCCCGTACCCGACCGGCCAGGCTTCGCCCCTGGGGCTGGTACCAGCGATTGCCGGACACCGCCCCGATCCCCGGCTGGCTGCAGGCCTGGGCCAGGTCCGCCAACCAGTGGGGCGAGACGATCGCATCGGCATCGACCAGGGCCACCAGGGCCGTGGCCGGGTGCAAGTTGGCAAAGGCTTGCCGCAGGGAAGCGCTTTTGAGGGAGCCCTGGAGGGGCCGCCGGTCCAAGGGGCCCAGCTTGGCCGCCTGCCAGCTGGCCTGGCCGGAGACCTCCAGGGCCGCCAGGCTGGCTTCAGCCAAAGCCCAGGCCGGATCGGCGATGGAATCCACCACCAGCTGCAGGCGCCAGGGGCCTGGGTAATCCTGGTGGGCCAGGGCTGAAAGGGCCCCGGCCAGGCTGGGATCGGCGCCCCGCAGGCAGAGCACCACCTCCGCCGCCGGCCAGCCGCCAACGGGTTCCTTTGGCCAGCTCTGGCGTTGCTGCAACAACCAGCGCACCCGCAGCCCAAACCAACCGGTCATCAGGGTCTGCACGGCCAAGGTGAGGAGCAGGGCCCAGGCCAGGACCAACGTCAGCAGGGAGCCCAGGTCGCTTGTTGGGGATAGACCCAAGGCGCTCCAGGGCGGCAGGGCCAGTCCCAACCCTGGCGTGGTTGCTGACGTAAGGGTCATCGGCTGCTCGCGCTTGCGCCCAGTAGGGCCATGCCATAGGGGGCGACCAGCTCCGCGAAGCTTGGGCAGCGCACCCCCAGGGAAGCCAGGCTCGCCACGGTGGCCCCTGCGCTGGGGCGGGCCCTCAGGCCCCGTTGGTTGAGCTCGGGATAGGTGAGCTGGTCATCGCCCCAGCGCTGGTGGAAAAAGGCACGCAGCGCATAGAGGGGGTTAGAAGGATTGGCGTCTATGGCCCCCAGCCAGCGCTCCATCGGCACCACCTCGAGGGCCGGACCGCCCTGGACCATTTGGCCGAGCAGGGTCTGCAGCATGACTGGCTCGGGATGGTGCAGGTGATAGGTCTGGCCCACGGCTTCAGGCCGCCAGGCCAGGGCCGTCACCGCATCGGCGACATAATCCACGGGCACCAAATCCAGTTCCCAGGCCAGGTCCGGGGCCAGGCCCAGGTCCAGGCAGCCCTGGAGCAGCCGCTGCAACAAGTCGTCCTGATGCCAGGCGCCGCTGCGGGAATGGCCGCCGATCAGGGGGGGCCGGTAGACGCTGACCGGCAGGCCCGCCTCCCCGGCGGCCAGTACCAACCGCTCACTCACCCACTTGGTCTGGGAGTAACCCAGGTGGATACCCCGCCATTCCGCCAGGTCATCGGTTTCCAGGATCAGGCGGTTGCGATAGGCCGTGGCCTCGAACACCGCCACACTCGACACCATCTGAACCGCCAGGGGCTGATCCAGGCTGGCGAGCCGCAGCACCTCGCGGGTGCCGCCCACATTGGTGGGCGCCAGTCGGCTGTAGGTCGCCATCTGGCTCAGTTGGGCGCCGTTATGGACAATCCCGCCCAGGCCCGAGGCCAGGGCGCCATAGGCGTTGGCGTCTAAGCCGAACTGGGGTTGGGCCAGGTCCCCGGGCACGACCTCGAGCCGGTCCTGCCAACCGTCCTGCCATAGGTGGTAGCGCTCCAGGTTGGTGCGGATCCGATCCAGCCCAGCCGCCGCCGATGGACAGCGCACCAGGGTCCGCACCCGCAGCTCGGGCCAGCGCTGCAGTTGGCCGGCCAGCAGGTAGGCCCCTAGGAAGCCAGTGCTGCCCGTGAGCAGGATCGCTTCCCCAGGTGGTTCTGGGGATCCAGCTTGGAGCCGCAGGGGATCCGGTCGCCGCCAATCGGGATCCAACCGGGCCTGCTCGCCCAGGTCCAGGCCCGATTTGGAGGGGGCTCCTCCCCTTGGTTGCAAATCGGCAAGCAGCAGCTCGGCCAGGCTCTCCAGGCTGGGGTCGCCGCTGAGGGACTCGAAGTCCACCTTGAGGCCCAGGTCGGCCTGCAGCCCGGCGGCGAATTCCACGGCCATCAGCGAATCGAGGCCGAGATGGAACAGGGATTCACCAGGGTCAATGGTCTGACCCTCGGCCAGCCCCATCACCTGGCCGAGGCGCCCCTGGAGCAGCTCGAGGACCAGGGCCAGCCCCTCGTCGGGGTCCGCTGCCGCCAGGTGGGCTAACAGCGACTCCCGGGCCGCCGCCTGGCCCACTGCCGTGGTCGAGATCCCGCCGCTGGCGTCCGGGACCAGGGGGGCAAGCCCAGGCCGCTGGCGGGGATCGGCCTGGTCCCACAGGCGCGACCAATCGTTGTTCAGCACGGCCACCACGCCGCCCTCCCCCCGTTCCAGCAGCAAGTCCAGGGCCTGGAAAGCCCCCGCTGTTGGCAGGATCCCAACGCCCAGCCCCTCCAGGCGCCGGGTCTTGCCTGCCGCCATGCCCGCCCCGTCCCAGGGACCCCATTGGATCGCTAGGCGTAGGGGCTGTCCTTCGTTGCCATCACCATCGGCACACTCCCGGCGGCAGAGGGCATCGAGCCCCCCGTTGGCGGCCCCGTAGGCGGCCTGCCCGGGCGATCCCAGCAGGGAGGCCAGCGATGAGAAGGCGATCGAAAAATCCAGGCCGTTGGCAGCTCCTGTGGCGGCAGCTTTCCCTTCGGAAGCCTTCCCTACAGCAGTATTTTCCTCCGGTTTTTCCCCATCCCCAGCCTCCGCTGCGGCAATGGCGGCCTCCACCAGTTGCCAGCCCGCCAGCTTGGGCGCCAGCACGGCCGCCAGTCGCTCCGGCGTGAGGCCCCCCACCAGGCCGTCCTCGAGCACGCCGGCGGCATGGAACAGGCCGCGCAAGGGCTGCTCGGGGGGGAGGGCCCTAAGGGCGTCGGCCAGGACGGTGCGGGCCGCCGATTCTGGGCCGCCAGAGAGATCGAGGGGCACCAGGCGGCAGCGGACGCCCCGGGCCTCCAGCTCCCCAAGCCGTTGCTGGATCTCCGGCGAGGGGGCCCCAGCCGAGCGGCTGACGAGTAGCAGGGAGGTGGCGCCCCGTTGGGCCAGCCAGTCGATGAGGCGCAGGCCAATGCCGCCCAGGGCGCCCGTGATCAGGTAGGTGGCTCCCGGCACAATCGCCAGGGGGGCGGGCCGCTCGGCCTGGCTAACCACGACCTTGCCGCGGTGACGGGCCTGGGCCAGGAGCCGGAAGGCGTCGGGCACCGCCGAAATCGGGAAGACCTCGATCGCAATGGGCTGGTAGATGCCCCGCTCCAGGTCGGCCAAAAAGTCGATGAGCAGCTGGCGCACCAGCTGGGGTTCGGCGGCGGCCACCTCCAGCAGGTCGAAGGGCAGGTAGGCCGCATCGGGGCGCCTTTCGCGGGCCTGGGTTCGGGTCCAGATCTCAATTTTGCCCAGTTCAATGAAGCGCCCACCCTTTGCCAGGGCCTGGAAGCTGGCATCGACCCAGTCGCCCTTGAGGCTATTGAGCACCACGTCGACCCCCTTGCCGCCCGTGTGGGCCCGCACCTGCTCCGCAAAGGCCAGGCTGCGGGAATCAAAGACAGCCTCCACCCCCTGCTCCAGGAGACCCTGTTGCTTGGGCGCACTGGCGGTGGCCAGGATGCGGGCGCCACAGCGGCGCGCCACCTGCAGGGCCGCCTGGCCGACGCCACCGGCGGCCGCATGGATCAAAACCGTTTCCCCTGGTTGGAGTTGGGCCAGGTTCACCAGCCCGTAGAGGGCCGTGAGGAACACGGTGCTCAAGCTGGCGCCGGTTTCGCTATCGAGGCCGGTGGGCAGGGGGATGCAGAGCTCGGCCCGACAGCTGACATGGCTGGCCAGGCTGCCTACGGCCAGGGCCGCCATCACCCGCTGGCCGACCAGGGACGGATCCACCCCGGGACCCACGGCCACCACCCGGCCCACGCACTCGCCGCCCAAGGGCACCTGGGCCCCCTCGGCCAGGCCCAGCTCCTCCCCGTAGGCCGCCAGCAGGCCGAGGGCGTTGAGCACGTCCCGGAAATTCAGGCCCGTGGCCTCCACAACCAGCTCGAGGTCGCCATTCATCAAGGAGCTTGGTGCCAGGGGTTGGCGCCCCAGCGCTTCGAGGCGGCCGGGGTCCCCGCTCACGTAGCGGAACCGCCCAGCGTCCAGCCGTTGTAGCCGTTGCCCATGGGCTTGGCCCGCCCGCCAGAGCAGGCTCGCTTCAGTGGTGGCCAGGGCCCAGAGCTGCTGCCAGTCCCTGGGCTGGGGCTGCTGCCGGGGATCGGTGGGGAGGTGAAGGCGGGTCCAGGCCAGCTGGGGGGTTTCCAGGGCGGCCGTTTGGCTGAAGCCCGCCAGCACACCTGTCCAGGTGTCTTCCCCCTCCAGCACTAGCCAAAGGGGCCGGGGCTGCCGGCGCGCTGTGTCGTCCGAGCCGGGCTCCTGCCCTTCGATCACCTTGTTGGGGTTCCCTGGAGCCTGGGGCCCAGCTCCCTGGAGTTGCTGTACGAGGGCCAGCAGCTGGTTGGCCAAGGCCAGGGGCTCGGCGGCCGCCGGATCCGGCCAGACCAGCACCGGCCCGTTGCCGGCGGGCAGGGGGTCGCCAAAACCAAGCCGCCAGGGCGGTTGGCCCTGGGCGCTGGCCCAGGCCCCAAAGGCCTGGGCTTGGTGCTGGCCCGCTCCGATCAGCAGGGGCCGATCCAGCAACGGCAGATCTGGGCTTAGGGCTGAAGCCGATGGGGCGCCCGCAGCGGCGTCGGCCGGATCCCAGGCCAGGGGTTCCCACTGGCTTTGGATCAGCCAATTGGCCGGATCGAGCGCCGGTTCCGGGGGCGCCAGCTGGGCTGCTGGGAACATCCAGTCCACCGCCTGGCGCGGCAGGCGCCGCAGGCGGAAGCCCCGAATCCAACCCCTAAGTTCCCCATGGACATGCCAGACCAGGTCGGCCCGCACCTGGGCCGGCTCGGGGCTGGCTTGCAGCCTCACCTCGCAACTGAACCTCTCGGGCCATTCCCCCGGCGCCAGGGCGATGGCGTCTAGGCCCACGGGCAGGAACAGTTGGCCGCCGGCGGCCTCCGGATCCAGGCTGGCGGCCACCAGCTGGAAGCAACTGTCCAGCAGGCCTTCGGCGCCGCCTGCGGCGGGGCGCGTTAGCTCAGCCCAGGCCCGGCCGTCCTGCCGTTGCACCGTCACAAGGCCCCGAAAGCGGGGGCCGTAGGTCAGGCCGCAGCGGGCTAGGGCTGCGTAGAAATCAGCGGTATCCAGGGTTTCGCTGCCCTCAGGGGCCAGGCCTGGGGCGAAGGGGGCGGCCTCCGGATCCAGGCCGGTGGGGCCAGGTTGGATCTGGCCAGGGTCATGGGCCAGGCCCAGGCGGCCATGGCTGGTCCAGCCGGCGGCCGGCTCGGCGGGATTGAGGCTGTGGAAGGACAGCGTTCCCTGCTCCAGCACCAGTTGCAGCTGCTTGGGGCCCTCTCCCAGGCGCAGGGGGCGCTCCAGGCTGAGGGGACCAAAGCTCAGGGCCAGCCCCTCCGCAGCCGCCACCTGGGCTGCCAGCACCAGGAACCCGGCCGCCGGAAAGATGGGCTGGTCGCGAATGGTGTGGTCGGCCAGATCGGGGTCCTGGCTGGGGTCCAGGGTGACCTGGTAGTGGATCCGGCCCGGGGGCAGATCGAGTCGCTGGGGAATCCGGCCAGGCCCAGCCCCCTGGCTTGATCCGTTCAATTCAGGGGGAGCCCAACCTGTTGGAACTAGGGCGACTGGCACCAAGCCAGGCGGCTCCAATCCCTGGACCCGATCGGCCTGGTTGGGGCCAGGGGCGCCATTGGTTGAAACGCCCTGTAAACCGTCGCTTGGGCCCAGATGGCCAGGGAGGGGAACGGCTGCCTTGATCGAGCCGTTGGATCCCGAATGCCCAGGCGCAAACGGGGATTGGCCTAGGTTCGCCTCATGCCCTGGGGTCTGCCCAACCGGGGTCAGGCCCAGATGGTCGAGCCAGCTGTGGGCGCCCGGGAGCTGGCCCTTGCCGGCGGGCCACCAATGGCGTTGGCGCTCGAATGGGTAGCCCGGCAGGGCCACGTGCCGTTGGCTGAAGGGGGCATGGAAGCGGCGCCAATCGATCGCCAGGCCGCGCAGATGCAGCTGGGCCAGGCTGCCCAGGATCACACCCCAGCCGTCCTGACCGGGCACCTGGGAGGGTAGGAACAGGGGCTCTTGGCCAGGGGCGGCCTGGCCCGGGGCGGGATTGGCGGCCAGGGTTTGCTTAGCCAGGTTGATCAGGCTGGGCCGGGGACCCAGGTCGACAAAGAGGCGGGCCCCTTGGGCCTGGAGGGTTTCGACCCCTTGGGCGAAACGCACCGGGGCAAGCACCTGGTCACACCAATAGGCCGGTTCGGCAACCTCGGCCCCCGCTAGCTCACCGCTGAGGCTGCTGACCAGGGCCCGGGCCGGCGGGACCAGGTCCAGTTGGGCCAGGAGCTCGGTAAAGGCCTGCACCATGGGGGCCATGGCCGGGCTGTGGAAGCCATGGGACACCGGCAGGCGCGCCGTGGCAACGCCAGCGCGCTGGGCCCGTTCCATCAAGGCCCCAATGGCGGCATCGGGACCGGAGACCACCGTGTTGCGCGGGGCGTTGAGGGCTGCCACGGTGAGGCTGGAATCGGGGTCGATCAGGGTTTGAACCTGATCCAGGGGGGCGAGCAGGGCCACCATGCCCCCCCCCGCTGGAAGGGCCTGCATCAGCTGGCCCCGGGCCGTGATCAGCCGAATCCCATCGGCCAGGTCGAACACCCCGGCCAGATGGGCAGATAACACTTCGCCGGCGCTATGGCCAAGCAGCAAGTCGGGCTGCACGCCCCAGCTGGCCCAAAGCTGGCTGAGGGCGTAGCCGAAGACGAACAGCGCCGGTTGGGCGATGGCGGTTTGCTGCAGGGCCTGGGCCGCCTGCCGTTCCTCTCCCGCTTCAGGCAACAGCACCCGCTTCAGGGGGAGATCCAGGCTGGGGTCCGCCAGGGCGGCAGCCCGGTCGAAGGCCTCCCGGAACACCGGATGGCTGCCATAGAGGTCCCGGCCCATGGCCAGCTCCTGGGAGCCCTGGCCACTGATCAAGAAGGCAACCTTGCCGGGCCGGCGCCCGGCTAAGGCCATAAGGGGGAATGGGGCGTCGTCCGGGTCCGGGTCGCGTCCATGGGCATAGGGATCAAGCTGACGTTCCAGCGCGGCCCGATCTTTAGCCAGGAAGGCAATGCGGTGCTGGAAGGCGGTGCGCTGCTGGTTGGCGCTGGCACAGAGATCGGCCAGGGCCAGGCCTGGCTGTTGGCGCAGCAGCTTCAAGTAGCGGCTAGCCGTGGCCCGTAGGGCAGGGGTGGTGCGGGCCGACAGGGACAACAGCTGGAGGGGAAGCTGGGGGCCCCATGGGGCGGTCTGGGGCGGGGACGCCTCGGCCAGCACCGCATGGGCATTGGTGCCGCCAAAGCCAAAGGAACTCACCCCCACCACCGCCGGGCGATCCGGGGCTGGGAAGGGTTCCAGGGCGGTTTGCACCTGGAGTTTCAGCCCGGCGAAATCAATCGCTGGGTTGGGCGTGCGGAAGTGCAGGCTGGCCGGGATCTGGCGGTGTTGGATGCAGAGGGCCGCCTTGATCAACCCGGTGATCCCGGCAGCGGTTTCGCCATGGCCGAGGTTCGTTTTGACCGAGCCCACCCGGCAGGGTTGGTCGGCCGGGCGACCTTCGCCCAGCACGGTGCCGAGGGCCCGCAGTTCGATCGGATCCCCCTGGCGGGTGCCGGTGCCGTGGGCTTCGACGTACTGGGTGCTGGCCGGTGCCAGGCCGGAGCGGGCATAGGCCTGGCGCACGCAGGCCATTTGGGCCTTGAGGTTGGGGGCGGCCATGCCATTGCTGCGGCCGTCGGAATTAACGGCCGTGCCATGGATAAGGGCCACGATTGGATCGCCGCAGCGGCGGGCTTCCGAGAGGGTTTTCAGCAGCACCACCCCCGCCCCTTCCGAGCGCACGTAGCCATCGGCACTGGCATCAAAACTCTTGCAGCGTCCATCGGCTGCCAGCAGCCCGGCCTTGCAGAAGCTCATCTGGATGCCCGGATGGATCAGGGCCTGCACCCCGCCAGCCAGGGCCGCCGTGGATTCGCCGCGCCAGAGGCTCTCGCAGGCCAGATGCACCGCCACCAACGATGAGGAGCAGGCCGTGTCGACCGTGAAGCTGGGGCCCTTGAGATCGAGGAAGTAGGAAATTCGGTTGGCGGCGATGCAACCGGTATTGCCGGGCAATACAAACGGCTCGTTATCCGGGATGGCGTAGTGGTCGCTGGAGGCCCAGAGCAGGGAGCTGTAATCGAGACTGGAGATGCCGATGAAGACGCCCACCGCCCGGCCCCGCAGCCGCTCCAGGGGTTGGCCGCCATGCTCCAGGGCGCGCCAGGCCACCTCCAACAGCAGCCGCTGTTGGGGATCCATACAGAGGGCTTCCCGCGGCGAGATGCCGAAGAAGGCCGCATCAAACTGGTCAATATCCTCAATGAAGCCGCCGCGCCGCACGTGCTGGCCCAGGGGCCTGAGGGGATCGGGATCGAAATGCTGGCCCAGATCCCACCGGCTGGCAGGAATGTCGGTAATCCCATCGCGGCCTTCGCGCAGCAGGTCCCAGAAGGCCTGGGGCGAGCCAATGCCACCGGGAAGCCGGCACCCAATCCCCACAATCGCGATCGGTTCGGGGCTGGGGACTGGCGGCAAGGAGGTCAATGCAGGGGCGATCGGCGGAGGCAACTCGGCGGTTTGGGTCTGGTATCAACTGGATTGAGAAAACTGCAAGTCCATGCGGGGGAAGGCTTTTGGCCTATTAAGGGCCAAAAGAGCCTACCGAACAGCCATCAGCTACCCAGGATCAGGCGCCAGAGCGAGGGGGGATCGGAATTTAGAAGATGCTGTTGGTAAAGACGGCGCCAGTAGCCATAGCTCTCCGGCTGGTCCAGCCATCCGGCCACCAAGGGCGCCAGCTGCTCGGGGCGATCAATCGAGCGCTCGAGGCCGCGGCTGCGGAAATAGCGGCGGGCCAACCATTCCTGGGGCATGGTCGTGCCAAAGCAATTGAAGACCAGCGGGCATCCCAGCAGCAGGGCTTCGGTGGCCGTGCGGGCCCCGGGCCGGGCCACCATGGCCCAGGCCCTGCGGTAAAGGGCCGCCATCTGCTCCGGACCCTGGAAGCCGAGCGCCTGGACGGCCAGGGATGGGTGGGCCGCCGCCCAGGCTTGCACCTGGTCCAAAGCTGGCTGCCGCCGTCCCGTTAGGGCGACCACTGCCAAACGGCCCGCAAAGGGTTGCAGCACCTCCAGCAGCCGGCAATGGTTATTGGCCCCATTGGCCCCGGCCCCCAGCACCAGGAGCGGCAACTCTTCGGTTCGGGAGGGAGGGAGAGCCCTATCGCTGGCAGAGCTATGGGTTTTGGGGTCAGGTGCAGGCCGCTGGGTAGTGGGCAATGGGCGGTGGTAGGCGGGATAGAGCAGGGGACCGAGTAGGGCGATGCGCTCGGGGGGATAGCGCCGCCGCCCTAGTTCGGCAGCGACCTCGGCGGTTTGGACCCAGATGGCATCGGCGCTGGAGCTGAGCCAGTTGCGGCTGAAGCCAAAGCCGCCAGCTAGTTCGGTGCAGCAGGTCAGGCATCGCAGCTGGCGGCCCAGCACGCGCTTGGCGAAAGCAAAGTGCCCCCGGTTGGTGTGGGGGTGGGTGGAAATGATCAGGTCTGGATTGAACTGGCGCAGCAGCTTGCCCACGTAGCGCCGGCCAAACAGGAGGGTGCCGGGCTTGATCAGGTCCTCAAACTCCATTAGGCACCAGTAGGCCTGATGGATCCAGGGGGCGTGCTTCTGGATCCAGTTGTATAAAGCCACGCCGCCCCGGTAGGGGCCGCTGCCGTTTTCGAGCACCTGCTCGATCCGTACCTCCCCGGCCGGATCCCACTGGCGCAGCCAGTCCCGCAGGGCCTCGGCGGCGGCGTCGTGGGCAGTTCCGCCACTGGAGGTGAAGATCAGGACCCGCATCGGGCCATGGTGCCATTGGGGCCTTCAGGGCTGGTTCCCTTCCTTGTGATGCTGGGGCTGGGGTTCAAGGCTTGACCCGCCCTTGCCATTCCAGGCCAGGTGGCCGAACCAACTGGCTGACCAGGGCCAACACCAGCACCCAGCCCAGGCCCCCCAGGGCCACGGCCATGGGCCGACCCGGCCCCGTGCCCAGGGCCGCCGGTAACCAGCCGGGCCAATGGGGCCAGGCCAGGGCGGGCCGCAGCAGCCGGTCCACCACCAGGGCGCTGGTCATGAAGGCCGCCAGCCGGGCCAGCCATTCCAGGGCGTAACGCACCGCCAATAGCCGTGGCAGCTCGGCCACGGGCACCAGCTGTTGCCAGCGGCTCTGCAGGATCGCCAAACAAACCGGCAGGGCCAGGGTGAAGCAGCCCAGCCCTACGTACCACAGGGGAATCAGTCCTTCAAACACCACCAGGCCCGCCCCCATCAGGGCCAGGCTCTGGATGGCCAGCAAGCTGGCCAGGGCCCGGCGCCACAGCCTGGGGGGGAGGGCTAGCCAGAGGCGCAGTCCCAGGCCATAGGCCAGGCCGCCGATCACGAGGGCGCCGCCCAGGCGGCTTGGGCCTAGGGCCAGGACCACCCAGGCAGGGAAGAGCACTTCCGTGGCTCCGTAAACAAAGGCCATTGCCGTGCCGAGCAGGGCTAGGCGTCGCCGGGTCCCGTCGCGCCAGAGGCTGGCCAGATCGCGGCCAAAGCGGATCGGCGCCTGCCTCCAGGCCCTTGGGGGGGTAGTCGTTCCAGGGCGGCTTTGCGTCGAGGCCGGCCCCAGGGCGGCCATGGGCCAGGGGGCCAGGAGCACGCAGGCCAAGGCCAGGCCAAAACTGAGGCCATCGAGCACCAGCACGCCCTGCAGGCCAGCCATTCCAACGAGCCAGGCCCCCAGAAACGGTGCCGCGATCAAGACCAGGGCGTCGCTGCTGGCAAACAGGCCATTGGCCTGGTGGCGCGCCAGCCCGGCGGGCACCAGCAGCGGGATGAGGCTGGCGAAACAGAGCACCAGGCTGGCCTCCGCGGCCGCCGCCAGACCCTGCAGCGGCAGCAGGGCCGCCAGGCTCGGACCTCCACCGGCCTGGCCTGTGAGAAGCACCAGGCCCGCCAGGGCCAGGGTGCCCAGGGCCCCCAGGCCATTGGCCACCACCATCACGCGTCGCCGCCGCCAGTGCTGCAAACGGGGGCCAACAAGCGGCAGGGCCAGGATCTTGGCTAGTTGAACGACGATCGCCACGGCGGCGAAATCGAGCAGATGGAGTTGCAGCCGGAACAACCACAGCCCGACCCCATAGAGGCTCACCTGGGTGCCGAGGTTCGAAACCAGCTGGCCGCCCCAGAGCCACCAGAACGCAGAGCCCTTCGGCCTTGGTTGGGGGCTGTCCTGCCTGGCGGGCTGGCTGGCTGGCCCGCCCGCTAGGGCGCCGCTTGGGGCGCCAGCCAGGGGCGGGGTGCCGCGGGGGGCGACCATGGGATGGGCCTTACGGTCCAGCCGTCCTAGCCCTTGATCTGACAACCGTGACCCTGCGGCTCACCAATTCGCTCACCCGCCGCACCGAACCGTTTGAGCCCCTAGAGCCGGGCCGGGTGTCGATGTATTGCTGCGGGGTCACGGTCTACGACCTCTGTCACCTGGGCCATGCCCGCAGCTACATCGCCTGGGACGTGCTGCGGCGCCACCTGCTTTGGAGCGGCTACCAGGTGACGTTCGTGCAGAACTACACCGACATTGACGACAAGATCCTCAAGCGGGCCGCCGAGGAAGGCAGCTCGATGGAGGTGGTGAGTGAGCGCAACATCGAGGCCTTCGTGGCCGATATGGCCGCCCTCAATATCCTGCCGGCGGACCGCATGCCCCGGGCCACCCAAAGCCTGGGAGCAATTCGCCAACTGATCGGCGAACTGCAGGCCAAGGGCGCGGCCTATGGCGCCGATGGCGATGTCTATTTCGCCGTGATGCAACACGCCGGTTACGGCAAACTCTCGGGCCGGGACCTATCGGAGCAACAGCAGAACGCCGATGGCCGCGTCTCCGGCAGCGAGGAAGCCCGCAAGCACCATCCCTTTGATTTCGCCCTTTGGAAAGGGGCCAAACCGGGCGAGCCCAGTTTCCCCTCCCCCTGGGGCCCGGGCCGGCCGGGATGGCATATCGAATGCTCGGCCATGGTGCGCCAGGAACTGGGGGACACGATCGATATCCATCTGGGGGGTGCCGATCTGATCTTTCCCCACCATGAAAATGAGATCGCCCAGTCGGAAGCGGCCACGGGCAAGCCCCTGGCGCGCTGGTGGCTGCACAACGGCATGGTCAATGTGGGCGGCGAAAAGATGTCCAAATCCCTGGGCAACTTCACCACGATCCGCGCCTTGCTCGCCAGTGGCACCTCGGCGATGACCCTGCGCCTGTTCGTTCTCCAGGCCCACTACCGCAAACCGCTCGACTTCACCCAGGCGGCCCTCGCCGCGGCGGCCACCGGCTGGAAGGGCCTCAATGGGGCCCTGCAATTGGCGGCCCAGCTGCAGGCAGGAGCCGCAGCGGTCCACCCCCAGGACCCGCCGAACGCCCTGGCGGAGGCGCGGCTGCGCTTCGCTGCGGCCATGGACGACGACCTCAACACCTCGGCGGCCCTGGCCGTGCTGTTTGAACTGGCCAAACCCCTGCGCTCCCTCGCCAACCGCAGCGAGCGGGGCGATACCCAGGCCGCGGCCTCGGCCTGGGCGCTCCAGGCGGAGGCCAGACTGTTGCTGGAACTGGCTGGCGTTTTGGGCCTGGGGCCGGAAGCGGACCGGGAACCTGCCGGGGCGGCCGCTGCTGGGCCCAGCGAAGCCGAGATTGCAGGCCAGATTGCAGCTCGCGCGGCGGCAAAAACAGCGAAAAACTATGGCGAAGCCGATCGCATTCGCGCCAGCCTGCTGGACCAGGGCATTGAGCTGGTTGACCAACCCGGCGGCCTGACCGAGTGGTTAAGGACCTGATCGGGGCAGGGGCACCCAGGCCGGGAGCAACGTCTGCAGGTCTTGGTCCCCTCTCGCCAACCTGCCAATCAGTGCCGATTCTTGGGGCCCTGGATGATCGGTCTGATCTAGGACTTGATCGATAGGGATTGATTGAAATCGTTTGATTTAGTCCGAGTCCGAGGGATTCACAGGGGCCGTTGTGCCTTGCATCATCAATTCAATTTTGCGGATTCGCACCAAGGTCGTGCTCCACACCTCCTTTTGAAAGCCTGGCGGGCATTGCTCCACCAGGCTTTCGAGGGCTTCACCCCGCTCAAAGGCCTCCCAGAGCTGCCGCTCCAGCTTGGCCCGCTCAATGAAATTCCAGCGCTGTAGGACCCCCTGGAGCCAGGTCAGGAAAGCGGGCATCGGGGCAGCCCCAACCGGAGGGTGGCAACGGATCCCTAGTTAAGCCTCCCCTGGGGCGCCGGCCCGCCTGGCGCCAGGGCTGCGGGTCCGGTGGGAGACTGGCCGCCACCGTTGCCGATCCGCCTGTGAAAGCCCTCAGCGTGCTGGGATCCACGGGCTCGATCGGCACCCAGACCCTGGAGATCGTCGAGGACTTTCCCGATCGCTTCCGCGTGGTGGCCCTCACCGCCGGCCGCAACCTCGACCTGCTGGTTGACCAGATCCAGCGCCACTGTCCGGAGGTGGTGGCCCTGGCCGATGGCGACCTGGTCGCGACCCTGCGGGAGCGCCTGCTGGCCCTCGATCCCCAGGACCGCCCTGCCCCCTTGCCCGAGCTGCTGGGCGGCTCCGAGGGCCTCTGCGCCGCCGCCGCCTGGCCCACGGCCGATCTGGTGGTCACCGGCATCGTCGGGTGCGCCGGCCTGCTGCCCACCCTCGCGGCGATTCGGGCCGGCAAGGACCTGGCCCTGGCCAACAAGGAGACCCTGATTGCGGCCGGACCGGTGGTGTTGCCGGAGCTTGAGCGGTCCGGCTCGCGGCTGCTGCCGGCCGATTCCGAGCATTCGGCCATCTTCCAGTGCCTGCAGGGCACCCCCTGGGCCGAGACGGCCCGCCTCTCCACGGGGATTCCCACCCCTGGCCTGCGCCGCATCCAGCTCACGGCGTCCGGCGGTGCCTTCCGCGATTGGGACGCCGCCGACCTGGTCAAGGCAACCGTGGCCGATGCCACCAGCCATCCCAACTGGAGCATGGGCCGCAAGATCACGGTCGATAGCGCCAGCCTGATGAACAAGGGGCTGGAGGTGATCGAGGCCCACTACCTATTTGGCATCGATTACGACCAGATTGAAATCATCATCCATCCCCAATCGATCATCCATTCGATGGTGGAACTGGCCGATTCCTCCGTACTGGCCCAGCTGGGCTGGCCGGACATGAAACTGCCGATTCTCTATTGCCTCAGCTGGCCCGAGCGGCTGGAAACCCCCTGGCGCCGGCTCGACCTCACCGCGGTGGGCCAGCTCAGCTTCCGCCAACCCGATCCCGCCAAATACCCCTGCATGCAGCTCGCCTACGCGGCGGGCCGGGCCGGTGGCACCATGCCGGCGGCCCTGAATGCCGCGAACGAAGAAGCCGTGGCCCTGTTCCTCGACGAACGGATTGGGTTTGTAGAGATTCCCAGGCTGATCGAACGCGTTTGTGATCGCCACCGGGTTGACCTCAAGGCCGATCCGGCCCTGGCCGATGTGCTGGCCACCGATGCCTGGGCCCGCCAGGCTGTGCGGGACGCTGCCGCCGGATTGGGTGCTCGCCCGGTGCTGACGGCGGCCGGTTGAGGGTTCAGATCCTCGATCCCAGGCCCTAAATCCCAGGCCCTAAACCGCCCGGCTGGGAAGTCGCCAGCTTCGCCATCCCTGTCTCCCCGGTTTGGCCCTAGGTGCCCAATCGGGGCATGGAACCCTTCTGATCATGCCCGTGCCTATCCCTGTGCCTGTCCGACCGTGATTGCCCACCACCTGCTGCTCTGCGCCACCCCCACCAAGAACCTCTGTTGCCCGGCGGATCCGGCGGTGGGGCTGGCCAGCTGGGAGCGGCTCAAGGTCCTGGTGCGGGAGCTGGGCCTGGAGACCCCTGGCCGCCCCGGCGGCATCGTGCTGCGCGGCAAAGCCGATTGCCTGCGCATTTGCCGGGAGGGCCCGATCCTGTTGATCTGGCCGGAAGGAATCGTCTACGGCGGCGTCACGCCAGAGCGCATCGAGCGGATCGTGATCGAGCATGTGGTTGGCGGCCAGCCGATCGAACCCTGGATCCTGGAGCGACGGCCGTTTCAGCAGCGACCCCTACCCCTTGGGGCCCCAGCGGGATCGCCCTAGCCCTGGGGGTTGGCCGGTGAGTCAGCGGGTTGATTCCTCGAGCCGCAGCAACCAGGCCAGCACCAGCCGATCGCTCCAGCTGGCCGTGGCCGGATCCCCTTGGCCATGGAAGCCGTTGTGGCCGCCGCCAGGGGTTATCAGCACCGCCCCATGCTTTCCCCCGCTCCCTCCGACCTCCCGGGAGCCGGCCAACGCCGCAGCTAGGGCTCCGGTGCCGCCCGCGGGCACCCAGGGGTCATCGCTGGCGTGAACCCAGAGGGCCTGCGGCAGCTCTGCCCGCCTTCCCTGGATAGCCTGGAGCAGCCCGGCCAGGGGACTGGCCTCCGCGTAGTAGGCGTCCACCGAGGCGTACCCCCAGCGGGGCGCCGTGATCTGGGCATCGAAGCTGCGGATGGATGGCGCCGGCCCGTCTGGGCCCCCATCCAAGCCATCAGGGGCATCGGCCCGGGCCTCGCCGCGCACCTGCTGATGCAGCCGCTGCAATAGCCAGCGTTGGTAGAGCCGGTTGCGGGGCTGGTCAATCTGGGCCGAGCAGGCCACCAGATCCAGGGGGCTACTGACGCAGGCCAGGCCATCGAGGCGGGGCAAGGCACCGGGTCTTGGGGATGGCGAGCCCAGGGGATCCTCGGCCAGGCAGCCATTCAGCAACACGGTTCCGCCCAGGGAGAGGCCCACCGCCAGCAGGGGACGCCCTGCGGCCAGCTGGCGCGCCTGGGCGAGCAAGGGCAGGAGGTCGCGATTGCACTGGGCGGCGTAGGAGCCCCGAGCGAAGGGCCGGCTAGGACCGGCCCCGCGCAGGTTGGGCCGCAGCACGGCAAAGCCATTCCGCTGTAGGAGCTGGCCCAGGCGGCGCACGCCCGGGGCCTGGCTCGAACCCCCTAGCCCATGGAGCACGACCACCAGCCCCCGGGCTGGGCCCAGGTCGGGCCTCGCCCCCAGGGGCTGGGGCAGGAACCGCCGGCTGGAGAGTTCACGGTGCCGAGTGCTTGGTCGATCAAGGGGCCGGTCGAGGGGCCGATCAAGGAAGGACAGCAGCTGGTCACCTTGCCCCAATGGCGTTAGCACCGGCTCGCCTCGATCGGGCCCCCGGGCCCCCGCGCGCAGGGTGTCGCGCAGGGTCTGGAGGTCGGGGCCCCACCAGGGAAAACGGGCCTGAAACGGGGGCAGACCCAGCTCCACAGCCAGGGACGACGTCAAGGCAACCTGCTCGCTCCGGGCTGGCAGCTTGTCAGCCCGCCCGCCCGCCTGGCTCCAGGGGGGCTCCGTTGGCGGAGGGCTAGTCGCCCTAGGTGGGCGCCGTTGGAAGGATCCGTTGTCAATCAAAAGGCGGTGCCCTTGGAAAGGCACCGCCCTAAGCAGTTGCAAGCGCTGATCCAAGCATCAAGCCATTGACACCGGGCGGCCAGCAAGGAACTGGCCAGCGCTGATTCAATGATCTGAAGATCGCGAGGCTTATCCCAAAAGACGTTCCGGCGAGTGATGCCTTGGCCTGGCCCCTGCCGCGTGGCGGCCAGGGCCCAGGGTCTCAAACCGCCGCTAGGGCCTTTTTGCCGACGCCCAGGCCGCGTAGCTCGGTGATGAGCCCATTGAGAACGGCCTTGGCATCGCCAAAGACCATGGCGGTTTGGGGCAGCTCAAACAGGCCGTTCTTGATGCCGGCGTAGCCAGCGCCAAGTCCCCGCTTGACCACGTAGACCGAGCGGGCCTGGTCGACCTCCAGCACGGGCATGCCGAAGAGGGGGCTGCTGGGGTCGTTCTTGGCCTGGGGATTCACCACGTCATTGGCCCCGAGCACGATCACCACATCGGTGCGGGGAAACTCGGGGTTGATCACGTCCATCTCGACCAGCTGGTCGTAGGGCACATCGGCTTCGGCCAGAAGCACGTTCATGTGGCCCGGCATGCGGCCCGCCACCGGGTGGATCGCGTAGCTGACCTCCACACCATGGCCTTCGAGCAGGCGGGCCAGTTCCCTCAGGCTGTGCTGGGCCTGGGCCACGGCCAAGCCATAGCCAGGCACAAACACCACCCGCTCGGCCTGCTCCAGGGCCATGGCGCATTCCTCGGCGCTGCAACTGGTGATGCGCCCGTAGGACTCGGCTTCCTTCTTTTCGCCACCGCCGGCGCCGGTGCTGGCTCCCAGGGCCCCACCGAACAGCACCGAGGTGAGCGAGCGGTTCATGGCCGTGCACATCACCTGGGTAAGGATCAGGCCGGCGGCCCCCACCATGGCGCCCGCCACGATTAGCAGGGAGCTGCCGACGACGAAGCCGGCGGCGGCAGCGGCCACCCCGGAATAGGAGTTGAGTAGGGAAATGACCACCGGCATGTCGGCCCCGCCGATTGGCAGGGTTAGGCCGATGCCCAGCAGTAGGGCTAAGGCCGTCAGTGGGGCCAGGCCCCAGAGCTGACCCTGCTGCACCACTAGGCAGGAGGCCAGGCAAGCCACGGCCAGGGTGATGTTGACGGCGTGGCGGGCCTGGCGCTGGGTCCAGGCCGGGGTGTCAAGCCATTCCTGCAGCTTGGCCATGGCCACCAGCGAACCGCTGAAGGTGATCGCTCCCACCACCACGGAGGCCAACACCGACACGGTTGCCAGCAGGCCCATGGGGCCCGGCAGGCCCACGGCCCCGAGGGCCACCAACAGGGAGGCCATGCCCCCACAGCCGTTAAACAGGGCAACGGTTTCTGGCATGGCGGTCATGGGCACCCTTAGGGCCAGCAGTACGCCGATGCCACCACCCACGGCCAGGCCGCCCAGCATCCAGGGCCAGCCGGCCAGCCCCTGGCTGATCAGCAGGCCCACCACCGCCAGGCCAATGGCCAGGGCGGCTAGGCCATTGGCCATGCGGGCGGTGCGCAATTTGGCCAATCCACGCAGGCCCAAGGCCAGCAGTAGGACGGCACTGAGGTCAAGCAGGAGCTGGTTCAAGCGGCACCTCCGCGGCGACGGAACATGGCGAGCATGCGGTCGGTGACCAGGAAGCCACCGATCACGTTGAAGAGGGCAAAGCCCAGGGCCACGGCCCCAAGCGCTTGCAGGGGCATTGAAGGGGCCTGGCCAATCAGGGCCAGGGCGGCTAGCAGGGTGATGCCGCTAATGGCGTTTGCGCCAGACATCAGCGGGGTGTGCAGGGTGGGGGGTACCTTGCCGATCAGCTCAAAGCCGAGGAGGCTGCCGAGCAGCAACACCCAGAGGGCTTCGTTGAGGGAGAAGTCGCTCATGCCGCCACCTCCTGGGCCACGGGGCTGAGGTCGGCGCGCCGGCACTGGCCCAGGTGGGTAATCAGGCAAGGATTGATCAAGGGATCCTCCGGATCGAGCTGGGCCAGGCCGCCTTGCTTGAGCACGTACTCCAGCAGGGCCGCCAGGTTGCGGGCGTAGAGGGAGCTGGCATGGAAGGGCACCGAGGCCGGCAGGTTGCCGGCGCCAATCACGCGCACGCCATCGACCACGGTTTCCTGGTCGGGCTGGCTGGCGGCGCAGTTGCCGCCTTGGGCCACGGCCAGGTCCATCACCACGGCGCCGGGCCTCAATAGGCCGAGCATGTCCCGGGTGATCAACAGGGGGGCGGGCCGGCCTGGCACCAGAGCCGTGGTGATCACCACATCAGCCTCGGCCAGGTGCGGAGCCAGGAGCTGGCGCTGGGCCTCCAGGAATACGACCCCGGCCTCCTTGGCGTAGCCGCCCGCTTCGCCGGGGCTTTGCTCCATCACCGGCGGTTCAATGAAGCGGGCGCCGAGGGATTCCACCTGTTCCCTGGCGGCCTGGCGCACGTCGCTGACCTTGACCAGGGCCCCGAGCCGGCGGGCCGTGGCCACCGCCTGCAGGCCCGCCACGCCGGCACCGAGGACCACCACCTTGGCCGGTTGCACCGTGCCGGCGGCGGTCATCAGCATCGGGAAGAAGCGATCCAGGGCCGCTGCGGCCTGGAGGGCGGCCTTGTAGCCGGCGATGTTGGCCTGGGAGGACAGGGCGTCCATGGCCTGGGCCCTGCTGATGCGCGGCAGCAGCTCCAGGGCCATGGCCGAGAGCTTGTGCTCCAGCAGGGTGCCGACCAGGTCCCGGTTGGCAAACGGATCAAGCAGACCCATCACCAGGGCGCCCGGCCGTAGCAGGGCCAGGCCCGCCCCGCTGGGGGCCTGGGGGGCCTGGACGGCCAGGAGCACATCGGCCCCGGCCCAGCGATCGGATGCCTCGGCCGCGGTGCCATCGAAGAGCCCGGCTCCGGCGTCGCCATAGGTGCCATCCGGATAGCCGGCGGCCTGGCCGGCCCCCTGCTCCACCTGCACGCTGCAGCCCAGGCCGACTAGCCGTTTCACCGTTTCCGGTGTGGCTGCTACCCGCGTTTCCCCGGCCCGCCTTTCACGGGCAATTAAGACAGTTGTCAAACCAAGCTCTCCTTGAGCTGTCCATTCAGTGATCGTCACTGGTTCCTAATCAGACAAGCGATCCAGCCCAATTGTTCGCAGACCAGCACAATTGACGCTCCTGGCCCTGGCCCTGTTGCCCGGAGTTCGGGACCTGGCTAGGCCATGGTCTGTTCTTTGCGTCCCTTTCCCCATGGCGATCACGGCGGTCGAATGCCCCGATGGCCTCTGCCACAGTCACCACGGCGGCCATGCGGTGGAGCGCGAAGTTCTGCGCGACAACCTGCAGGCCCATGGCTCCGACTGGTGCGAGCGCCTGGCCGAACGGGTCTATGAAATTTCTGTTGATAGCTTTTGCCAAACGGTGATGCCCAACCTGCAGCAGCAGGGCTGGCAGCGCCGTCACCTCGACTGGGAGTTCAAGCTCAACGAGGAACCCGCCGAGGTGGAGCGCACCGTTGTGGACGGGGCCATCAATGCGATGGAAAGCTTCCTGCGCAGCACCGAAGTACAACGGCTGTTCGTCAAGGAGCTGGTGCAGGGCACCCTGGCCGAAGCCGACCAGAACAGCCTGCGGGGCAAGGCCGTGCGCCAGCTGATCGAGCAGGAGCTGATCGGCCACCTCACCAGTCAACGCCAGGCCCTGGTTGAGCGTATGGCTGCCGTGTTGATCGAAACCGCAGGTGCCCCCCTGGACTTGGCCCGCAGGGCTGCCAGCGAAGGGGTTGATGAGGTTCAGCACCTCCTGGTTAACCACGCCGAAGCGATTGGTTGAACGGCCCAGGGCGCCGAAGCATTTCCCGGAATTGCTATCGGCGCCCAGACATGAAGCCCACCAACCATTAAAAACTGGGCGTTTAAGAGTGCTTTAGTGTGGTTATCGAGCTTGGTTAGTGATTGCTAGGCTGGTGGCCATGCCAACAGCTAAGGGCAACTCTGATCGATGGTCTATGGGCTGATTTGATGACAATAAACTTGCTGCAAGATCACTTCTAATGTATTAAACTTTTGAAACCCAGGTGCAAGCCTGGGTTTCTGTTTAGCTGATGCCAGGGGGTCCGCTGCGATTGACGCCAGCAGCCCTTTAGAAATAGGGCAGCAACTCTTGATCGAGGCAGCGGGCCTGTTGCCAACGCCCCTGTAATCGCAACAGGCGGGTGCGCAGGATGATCGGATCGATATCGCATTCTTTGTCCCAGGCCAGCTCAAAACGCTGCCGCCAATGGTCCACCGCTAGGGAGAAGGGGAAGCTGGGATCCATGGGCCGGCAGGGCAATGCCCTGATGCAGGCAGATGTACCGAAATTAGGGACCCTGGTGCCGATGGGAATGGGCCGAAACACCCATTGCATGAAGCATTCCGGGCCTTGTTTGGCGGCGCAGATGCCCCACCCGCGGCGGCGACACAATGGCGCCATGGCAGCACCGTCTTTCTCGCTACTTTCCGGCCCCGCCAAGCCAAACCCGCCGCCGCGGCCGCGCCTGTGGCAGAGCCAGCTCATCCAGTTGCTGCGCCGCCGCCTCGAGCGCCAGGACCCCGGCGGCCAGGACGTGCTGATCCACGCCGGCCCTGGCGCCGGCAAAACCCTGGGCGCTCTGTTGGGATACCAAGCCCTCGCCGCCGATGGCCGGTTGCAGCGCTTTGTGGTGTTCACCCACCGCAGTTCGATCGCCAGCCAGTGGCGCCTGGCGGCCAGCCGTCTCGCTTTGGTGCTGCGCGACTGGGATCCGGCGACCCCGTTGGCCCTTGCAAGCGCAGGGCCTAGCTCCTGGCAGGGCCTGCTGCTCACCTACCAGGCGGCCAGCCGCAACCAGGCGGCCCTGCAGGAGCAGCTGGCCGGCGCCGGGCTTGGCGCCTGGTTGGCGATTGCCGATGAGGTGCACCACCTGGGCCTCGATCCGGAAGAGCCGGAGGCCAGCGCCTGGGGCCAGACCTTCAGCGCCCTGACCGCCGGGGCCAGCCTGCGCCTGGGCCTCACCGGCACGCCCTTTCGGGCCGACAACCTGGGCTTCTGCTCCGCCCGTCGCATCCAGGTGGAGGAGGCCGGGGCCATGGTCGAACTGATCGCGCCAGACTTGAGCGTGGAACCGCGCCAGCTGATCGCCGCCGGCGATGTGCGGCCCTTGGAATTTCGCTTTCAAGATGGCTGGATCGACCACGGCCGCCAGGAGGGCACCAATCCCGAACTGGAACGCTCGCCGCTGTCGGCCGAAGAACGGGAAAGCTGGCGGGCCCGCAACCTGCGCCGGGCGATCCGCCTGGGCGATGGCAGCAGCATTGCCCTGAGGGTGTTGCTCCATGCCCGTAAACGCTTGGAGATGGTGCGCCGCCACCATCCGGGCGCCGGCGGCATCGTGATTGCCCGCGACATCGCCCACGCCCGTGGCCTGGGCCAGCTGCTGATCGAAGAGGGCGACCAGGTGCTGCTTGTCCATTCCCAGGACCCCGAGGCGGCCAACCGGCTGGCCGCGTTCCAGGGCGGCCTTGCCGACTGGCTGGTGAGTATCGACATGGCCTCGGAGGGCTTTGATGCGCCCCGGCTCCGGGTCGTGGCCTATCTGACAACGGTGGTGACCCGCAGCCGCTTCGTGCAGGCGATCACCCGGGCGGTGCGCATGGATGGGGACCGCAGCCAGCTGGAATCCGTGCCCCGCCATCCGTCCTATGTGTTTGCCCCGGCCGATCCCCTGTTGATGCAGTACGCGCGCAGCTGGTCGATCAGTGAGCCCTACCTGCTGCGCAGCAGGTCTGGGTTGGCCGAAACGGCCGACCCCCAAGGTTGGGGCCGCTCGCCAGGACTACCCCTGGAGGCCATGGCCGAGGGGGCCGGCGAGTTGATCCGCCTGCGCGGACCCCAGCTGCCGAACTTTCTGCTGCAGCCGTGATTACAGTCTGATTCCAGAAAAAATGCGAACTTCTGCGAACTCGCCGCCCTGGCCCGGCCCTGTGTCGACCAGCGTGGCCCCTAACGGAGCTGAATCATGAACGGTTCGATCCAACGGCGCCTCTCGGTGGCGATGAACTGGTCCGTAGCGCGTATCGCCAACCTGGACGCCCGCGAGCGCTACGAGGACAGCTACGCCCTCACCCAGGAGTTTCGCGAGTGGATCCTCTGCTTGGATGACCAACCGGAGCTGTTGAGCGAATCGGTTCTGATGGTTCCAAGGGCCTGGCCAGGGGGGGCGCTGAGCGATCGACCCGCAGGCGATGGCCCCCGCGATTGGAGTGGCCAGGAGTCGGATGGACGGATTGAAATCTAAAGCATTTTTTCCGATTTAGGGCCCAAGGTTTTGAATGTTTTGGTTGATGCCCGTCGCCCTTGGCTCCGGGCCTCCCGCCCTTGGCCCCGACCCATAGGCGCTGGGTTCTAGATTCAAGGCGAAGTGAGTCCGCCTAAGCCCATGGTCTCTGCCGCTGCCCCCCAGGCTTCCCCCGAGAACCTGGTCATCGTTGGCTCCGGGCCCGCCGGCTACACCGCGGCGATCTACGCGGCCCGGGCCAACCTCAGCCCCCTGCTGATCACGGGCTTCCAGGCGGGCGGCATCGCCGGGGGCCAGCTGATGACCACCACCGATGTGGAGAATTTCCCGGGCTTCCCCGATGGGATCCTGGGCCCCGATCTGATGGACCGGATGCGGGCCCAGGCGGTGCGTTGGGGCACACGGCTGGTGGAGGCTGACGCCGATGGGATCGACCTGGCCCAGCGGCCCTATCGGGTCACGGTGGAAGGCCAGGTGATCGAAACCCAGGCCCTGATCCTGGCCACTGGAGCTAGCGCCAACCGCCTGGGCCTGCCCAGCGAGCAGGCCTTTTGGAGCCGGGGGATCAGTGCCTGCGCCATCTGTGATGGGGCCACCCCCCAGTTCCGCAACGCCGAACTGGCCGTGGTTGGTGGCGGCGATTCCGCCTGTGAAGAGGCGGTGTATCTCACTAAGTACGGCAGCCATGTCCATTTGATCGTGCGCCGCGACGAGTTGCGGGCCAGCAAGGCGATGGCCGATCGGGTACTCGCCAATCCCGCCATCAGTGTCCACTGGAACCGGGACCTGGTTGATGTGGCTGGCAGCGACTGGCTGGAGACCATCAAGCTGCGGGATCGGCACTCCGGCGAGGCCCAAAGCTTGTCGGTGAAGGGGCTGTTCTATGCGATTGGCCATACCCCCAATACCGGCCTCGTGGCCGGCCAGCTCGACCTCGATGGGCGGGGCTACGTGCAGGTGCGCTCCGGCCGGCCCGAAACCAGTGTGGAAGGGGTGTTTGCCGCCGGGGATGTGGCCGATGCCGAGTGGCGCCAGGGCATCACCGCCGCCGGCAGTGGCTGCCAGGCGGCCCTGGCGGCGGAACGCTGGCTGACCCACCACAACTTGGCCGTCACCGTCAGCCACGATCCGGTCGATCCGGCCCCCGCCGGCGAACCGGTACCGACGGCGATCAGTGATGAGGCCAACTACGACCCCCTCGCTCTTTGGCAAAAGGGCAGCTACGCCCTGCGCAAGCTGTATCACGATTGTGATCGCCCCCTGCTGGTGGTCTATTCCTCGCCCAGTTGTGGCCCTTGCCATGTGCTCAAGCCCCAGCTGAAGCGGGTGCTACAAGACTTCGCTGGCGCCGCCCAGGGGGTGGAGATTGATATCGAGACCGACCAGGCGATTGCCGAGCAAGCCGGGGTGACCGGCACCCCCACGGTGCAGTTGTTTTTCCGCAAGGAACTCAAGCAGCAGTTCCGAGGCGTGAAGCAGCGCAGTGAATTTAAGGCTGCGATTGAGGCCCTGCTCTAGGGCTCGTGCCCCTTCCAGGCCCCCAGATTGATCTGGGAACCTTATGGGGGCTACAAAAATTGGGTCGATGGCTGGCTAAGCCCGTTTTTGCACCCCCTGGACCAAAGCCAGGGGGTGCAAGCGATCGAGCCGGGCAATTTAGATCCAGGTTTCGGGCTGAAGCTCCCAGCTCAACGGCGGCGTGGACCTCCGGGCCGGTTGCCGCCGGGACGGGGACCCGTGGCGCCGGCATTGCGCTCCCGGTAGGTGATGCGGCCGCGGGTGAGGTCGTAGGGACTGATTTCTACCAACACCTTGTCGCCCGCCAGCAGCTTGATGCGGAATTTCGTGAGTTTGCCCGCTGCCCGGCAGAGGCACTGGTGACCGGCCGGCTGCTCGAGCGTCACCAGGTAGAACCCGTTGCCCTGCTCCTTCTCGATCACGCCGGATGTCTCGATCATGCGCTGCCGCCAGGACCATTTCGAACTGCATCATCCACCTTAGGTGGCGCCATTGCCGGCCAAGGGGGGCAAACCCATCCGCGCGGCGTGGTTCTGGCTCCTAGGGTCACGCCACCATCCCTGGGCTAAGCCTGGCCCTAGCCCTGATGATCCTGCCTCCGCTGTCGATGGACCTGGGCCTGTTACTGATCTGCATCGGCGCTGTCAACCTTTGGAAGGCCCGCCAGGCTTCCTGAACCCCCACCCAACTGGCGCCCCTGACCACCCTGTTGTTCCACAAGCCCTACGGGGTGCTCAGCCAGTTCACCCCCGAGCCGGGTAGTCGCTGGGGTTGCCTGGCCGACCACATCTTGGTGCCTGGGATCTATGCGGCCGGCCGGCTCGATGCCGATAGCGAGGGCTTGCTGGTGCTGACGGACAACGGCCGCCTGCAGCACCGGCTTACCGATCCGACCTGGGGCCACTGGCGCCGTTACTGGGTTCAGGTGGAGGGGAGTCCCACCGAGGAAGGCCTGTCGGCCCTGCGCCAGGGGCTCCTAATCCAAGGTCAACGAACCCTGCAGGCCCGGGCCCGCACCCTCGATCCGGGCGAGCTGGATGGGGCGGCGCTGGCTGAACGCCAGCCGCCGATTCGCCACCGGCTCCAGGTGCCCACCGCCTGGTTGGAGATTGAGCTGCGCGAGGGCCGTAATCGCCAGGTGCGCCGCATGACGGCGGCCGTCGGTCTGCCCACCCTGCGGCTAGTCCGCATGGCGATCGATCTCATGGATGGCGGCGTCCCCCTGGGTTTGGCTGGCTTGGCCGCCGGGGAGTGGCGCCGGCCTGAAGGGGCGGAGGAGCGGCGATTGGTGGCGCTGCTGGCAGGCCGGGCCCGTAATCCAGGGTCCCGGATCGCCCGGGTCCAATCACCAAGCGGAGGTCAGGCCAATCGGCTCGCCAATTCGCCGGGCCGGGGCGGGCGCGCCGGCGGCGGAAAATCGGGCCGGGCCGGCGGCGGCGGATAGGGGGGCTTGGCCACGCGGTTGGGAGGGAGGTTGGCCATCCCCTCCCGATTGGGAATCGGTGCATTGCCAACAAGCTGGGAAGCAGGCGAGGTCCCTCGGGACGAAATGAACCTGCTCAGGGGTGCATGGACGCGGGGGAGCCCATCGGCAATTGTTTGAACGACCATTCAGGGTGGAGAAGATGGCCTGGGCTATGGATAAAACCTTAAAAGTAATGTTCTGACGGGTCCGGGCTTTGGCCTGCCCGCTGCCCCAGGCTATGTCACGCCGGCGATTCTCAAGCATTAGGTGCCGTCGAGTCCACCCCGATCAGCCCATGCTATGGCTACTGCTCTTGAGTGAAAAGAGTTAACGGGTTGAGGCGTCTATGTTAATCTTGGGGCAAGCATGTGCGTGCAATAACTAATAAAATTCCGCTGATTATCCCCTTTTAGGTGAGCCTAAAGTGGGCGCCTGCTTAGGTCAGGCCCCTGCCCAGCAGGAGGTCGCGGGCGCCATTAATCAGTTGCATGGTGTCGTGGAGACCACCCCGATCGGGATGGTGTTCGCCAGCGGCCAGCTTCCAGGCCCGGGTCACTTCGGCCTCTGCCAGGCGGCCGGAGAGGGGCAGGTGCAGCCGTTGACGGGCCACGATCGCGTCCAGGTCGGGATGTTTGCCTAGGGGGCCCCGATCGGCGGCGCTGAGGCCACTGCCCTTCTTCTTGCGGCCCTTGGCGCCAGCCTTGCCCGTTTTTTGGGAGCCCTTGCTGGAGCTGGCACCAAAGCCATTGCTGCGAGCGGCGGCCTCGCCGGGGGGCCCGTCGTTGCCTTCAGGAGTGGCGGCCGGGCCATCGCTTCCACCAGGCCGCAGGCTCACCAGCGGTGAGCGGCAGTCCCGCAGGGTCTGGGGCATGGTGGTTGCGTGTCGTAGTTCCAGCCTCTCGCATCAAGGGCAATGGGGTCCGTGATCCCCCATACGGCGATTGGCCCCACCCCATCCCTCAACTTGAGGCTGAGGTGTAAAACCGCAGGGCATAGCGCCAAAATCCCCGGCAAATCAGGAGGCAGACCGAGGCCATCAGCAGCGATGCCGCCATGGTGCTGGTGTTGATCCTGCCCAAGATGGCCTCGGCCGGCACCGTGGTGAGGAAGGCCACCGGCAGCACCACCGTGAGCAGGCTGCGCAGGCGCAGGGGGTAGGCGCTGAGGGGATACCGCCCTGCCGTCAGGGCCGCGCGCAACACCTCGGTGGCATTCCAGGTTTTGACGAACCAGATCGAAGTGGTGGCCAGGCCAAACCAGAGGCTGTAAAGGATCACCAGGCTCGAGGCCAGCATTAACGCTGCCGTTAAACAGCCTGTGGGGGTGGGGGATACGCCGGCCTTGGTAGCGGCCCAGAGGACCAGCCCCAGCCCCGTGCCAATCTCCGGCAGGCCGGCGGGCGAAAAGGTGCGAAAGGACAGCCAGAACTGGCTATCGATCGGTTTGAGCAGGATGAAATCCAGGGTGCCCTGCTGCACGTGGGTGACGATCGTGCTCAGGTTTGGCCGCAAGAGCGAACTGCTGGCGCCATCGAGAACGGTGTAGATCCCCAGCACCACCAGGGCCGCCTCCCAGCTCCAGCCCCCGAAGCTGCGGCCGGGTCCGTAAAAAAGGCTGATCACAAACAAACTGCCGGCCAGGTTGCCGGCCATGGCCAGCAGGTCGATTAGCAAATTGAGCTGGTATTCAAGTTGGCCCGCCAGGGCCGTGGCCCAGAAGCGCCGCAGGGTGAGCAGGTAGCGACCCATGGCGTCAGGCCCCCATGGCCGAGTAGCGGCGCACCCCTGCCCTCCAGAGCAGCCCCACCAGGGGCAGCAACAGGGCGATCCAGCCCGCCATGGCAGCAAAGCCGCCCTGGAACGTCAGCGGATTGCCCGAGAGCAGCTGGGCTGGAAAGGCAACCATGTAGGGGAAGGGAGTCCAGAGGGCAAAGGCGCGCACGGCTGGGGGGAACACCTCCAAGGGAGCCACCAGTCCCGAGAGGAAGAGATAGGGGATGTAGAGCAGCCGCTCTAGGGCGCTGGCCCGTTCACTCCAGAAGCAAACAATGGCGATGGCGCTTTGCAATAGGAAGTTGATCGCAAAGGCCATCCAGATCGCCAGCAGCGCCGTTAAGGCCTGTCCCAGGGAGGGCAGCCAGACGGTGTCTGGTTGCAGCAGAAAAAACAGCCCCACCAGGGCGGCCACAAAGGGCAGGCGGGTTGCCTGTTCGGCTAGGTGGGCGCAGAGGTAGCGCCAGAGGGGATGGAGGGGTTGCAGCAGGGCGTGGGAGAGGCGCCCCTGCAGGGCATCCTCCTCAAAGGCCCAAACCACCCAGGCGATCGTGAACTGGCGCACGATGAACACCGATAGGAAATAGCGACCCAGCTGCAGCCGATCCAGGCCCAGGGCACCAGGGCCTGCGCCGCTGGCTTCCACCTGGCTCCAGAGGGCCAACATGATGAAAGGCACCACCCCAGAGAGGGCCCATAGGGCAATTTCGGCCCGGTATTCGAGCATGTAGGCGTATTGGCTGGAGACCAAGACCCGGGCCACACGGATGGCTTTAGCCCCTCTCATCGCACCACCCCCTGCTGGAAGAGTTGGCCGATCAGATCCTCAATCGGTGGATCAGCCACCTCCAGATCCAACACCTCCAGGTCCCCCAGGAGCCGCGCCACGGCGCCGGTGAGTTGGTCCCGTTTGATCAGCAGCCGCACCTCGCGGCCATCGACGGACTCCACCTGGCCATAGGCGGCCAACGCTGGCGCCGCTAGGGGCGTTTTCAACTCCAGCCGCACTAGGCGGCAGGGGGAGAGCCGCTGGCTCAGGGCCTCCAGGCTGCCGTCATAGAAGAGGCCGCCCTGGTGGATCAGCAGCACCCTGGGGCAGAGGGCGGTGATGTCGGCCATGTAGTGGCTGGTGAGCAGCACGGTGGCGCCGTGCCTGCGGTTGTAGTCGGCCAGAAACGTGCGCACCCGGGCCTGGGCATTGACATCTAGGCCCAGGGTGGGTTCGTCGAGAAACAGCAGCGAAGGCCGGTGCAACAGGGCCGCCAGCAGTTCGGCCTTCATCCGTTCCCCCAGGGATAACTTGCGCACGGGCCGGGTGAGTTCCTCGCCCAGCTCCAGCATCTCGGCCAATTCGTTAATGCGCCGCCGCGCTTCGCTGTCATCGAGGCCATAGACCGCGGCATTAACTCGAAAGGAATCCAGCGGCGGCAGGTCCCAGATCAGCTGCTGCTTCTGGCCCATCACCAGGGTGATGCTGCGCAGGAAGTTGGCCTGGCGGCGCTGGGGCCGGTGGCCCGCCACCAGCAGGGAGCCGCCACTGGGATGGACCAAGCCGCTCAGCATTTTGAGCGTGGTGGTTTTCCCGGCCCCATTGGCGCCTAGAAAGCCCACCATCTCGCCGGGCTCGATTGAGAAACTGAGCTCGCGTACCGCTTCCACGGCGCGGCTACGGCGCCAGAAGAAATGGCTCAGGGTGCCCGCGAGCCCCGGCTGCTTCTGGGCTACCCGGTAGGTCTTGCTGAGGCGCTCGGCGCAGACGATCGGCATGGGCAGGCTGGGGTCCTGGTCGCTTGCCCCAATGCTGGCCGGTGGGGGCAGCGAACGAGGCCGGCCCTCGCCACCGGAGCCTTAATCCAGCAGCACACCGAGCTCCGTGATCAGTTCCTGTTCCACCCAGACCGACACGGAGCCGCCCAGGCAGCGCCAATTTGCCCAGCCATCGGCATTGGTGGTGATGGCATCGCGCACATGGCCGCTTAGATCTCGGAACACCGTATGGGCTTTGCCCACTTCCATCCATTTCCAACCGGCGTCCCCATCACTCATCAACACCGCCATCGCCCGGGGATGGCGAGCCGTGCCTAGGCGGGTCCAGCCAATGCAATTGAAATGGTCGAAGTAATCGTATTGGGCGCCATAGGCGCAACTGGTGCGGGCTAGCAGGAAGCGATCAATGAGGAAGCGGTGGCTGGCCAGGCCAATGGAGATTTCTTCACCTTGGCGTTGGTCGCCATAGTGGGCCCCGTAGTAATCGGCATGGAAGACGCAGGGATAGCCCTGGTCGCGCAGCAGGATCACCGCATAGGCAAGGGGCTTGAACCATGGCTCCACCGTCGATTCCAACGCCTGCAGGGGCTGGGTGTCATGGTTGTCGACCAGGGTGACGGCCAGCAGGGGCATGGTCTGCATCAGGCTGCCGTCGAGCAGACGGGGCATGTCGAACTGGCCGCCACTGGTGCTGGCGGAGTGAAAGTTGTAGTGGAGCGGCGCATCAAACAGGCTCATCAGGCCGCCACTGTTGGCCGCATACCAGCTCAGGCTTTCGAGTTTGTTGCTCCAGTATTCGCCCACTACAAATAGGTTTTTTTGGGCATGCCTTTCCACATGGCTAATCCAGTCGATGAAGAAATCACTGGCGATGTGCTTGATTGCATCGAGTCGAAAACCATCCACGCCCACCGTATCGAGGGTCCATTCACCCCAAGCCTTGAGTTCGGCCCGCACCTCTGGATGGTTGATATTGAGATCACAGCCCATTAAGTAATCGTAATTGCCCTTCTCTAGGTCTACATTGTGTTCAAAATCGCTGCCATGCACCTTCCAGATCGCCTTCATGGCGGGATCTAGTAAGTTGTGATCGATGGCATCAAAGTGATACCAATGCCAAATCAGATCTGAATAGTGCCCTTGGCGTCCTTCGAAACGGAAATTCGTCCAGGCCTGGATCGGCCGCTCGTCGCCCAGGCGCTGGTTGCGGTTGGCTGGATCAAAGGGGGTTGCGCCAAAGTCTTCAGGGGAATCGGCCCCGGTTTTGTGGTTGAAAACCACATCGGCATACACCTGCAGACCGGCCTGCTGGCAAGCGCGCACCGCCGCCAAATACTCCTCTTTGCTGCCGTAGCGGGTACGAATCGTGCCCTTCTGGTCAAATTCGCCCAGGTCATAGAGGTCGTAGACCCCATAACCCACATCGGCCGGCCCGGTGCCCTTGTAGGCCGGCGGCAGCCAGATCGCCGTAAATCCGGCCGCAGACAGGTTCGTTGCCTCCTGGCTGAGGCGCCGCCAGTGGCCGCCATCGGCCTCGCTATACCAGTGAAACCACTGGATCATCGTGCCGTTGAAGTCCCAGGGAGACTCCAGCCTGGGCTTGATGATCTCGCCTTCATGGCGGGCAAGCCATTGCTGAATAAGGGCCACGGCCGCCGGGCCCGTGTCCACCTCGGGATCGGCCTCCGCCGCGGCCATGCTCTGTTTGAGCGCGAAGCAATCGGGGGCCATGGGCAGTTGGGGGGTCGAAATGGACAGGGTTGGCCTCAGGTTAGGGCCCTGATTTGATTCACACCATTATTGAGAAATTGGTCCTATTCGGGCAGCGTCCCAGGAGAGTTAGCATTATTTTGTAGGGCACACTCACCACCAGCTGGGCCTGCTGGGCCGTGGCCTTCGATCGGCGGCATTGATTCCATCGGGATTTGCCCCTGTCGATGGCCGGATTCAGGAAGGATCGATGGATTGGCCATGGTGCAACCTCGGTCAGACTGTGGTGTGCTGATGCCTAGGGTGACTTGGCCTCCAAGTTGACGCGATTGCTCCTACGGGTGCGCTGGCCTGGCTGGGTGGGGGCCACCTTGATTGGTCGACTTGGCATCAATATGCAGGCTCACTCGAAAGCGATCGCTGCTGGGGCGATCCCCCTTCCAGCTGCGCAGGCGTTTCAACGGGATCTCGGTTTGGCCAGGGCGCAACGCCTTGAAGCGATAGACCACCTGGCCAGGGCTACCCACCCATGGCGCCGGCCTGCGGGGCCTGCTTGATCCCCAATCCTGGTTCATCGCCCGGGAAGGGACCAGGTTGCAGATCCGTTCGTGCGGGGGCCGGGTAGGTGCTGGGGTGCCCATGGCGATGGCGCGCTGATGGACAAATCTGGTTTATGACAAGTCCTAAACCCCAGGCCAAATCCTGGCCGTTCATGCTGAGTAAGGGCTGGGCTTGGGACGCTTGTTCCGTGCAACCAAGGGCATTCAAACCTATGGGCTGGATAGGATGCACGGTTTGTATTGAGTTGTGAGCCGAGCCTGATAGATAGAGCTTGAAAGTATCCTAATCCTAGGGATTCGCCGCTAGCCAGATTGCCAGTCCTGTGCGGCTGCCCGCAGCCATCCCAGCTCCAGCCCTTCCACTGCCGTCTGGTCCGGTGTTGTCCACTTGGGAGGTCTTCGCCCCCTGGCTGGATCCATCGCCCGGCTGGCTGGTGATCTCGATGATCCGTTTGCTGCTTAGGGGTGTTTCCAGGCAATCGAGGCACACCTGGGCCACGAGCCGCCGCGGAATGCGGCCGTCCTGTTGCTGGTCGGCTTTGGAATAGAGGATGGTTTCCTGATCAAGTCCGGTTTCCAATTCGCCCAGGCCGCCCGGGCGGATGATCGTCCACGCCAGGCTGCTGCGCTCCAGGGCCCGTTCGCCCAGTCGCTTCACCACCAAGATCAGGCCGAAGAGGTTGAGGGCATGGCACCACAGACCGGCGCAGAGGGAGCTGACCAACAGCACCCGGTTGACACCGATGGCTTCGCAGGCCCGGATTTGGCTGCCCACGGCCCAGGCATCGACCCGCAGGGGCGTCGTGAGATCGATTCCTGGCCGGGCCCCCGTGGCGATTACCAGGGCGTGGCAGCCCTCCAGGGCCTGGGTCAGGGCTGGACCATCGTCCAGCTCCAGGCGGACCAGCTCGGCGCCCTCAAGGCCTGGGGGCACCTGGGAACTCGGGCGCAGCAGGGCCCTCACTTGATGGCCCCGGACTAGGGCCTCCTGCACCACCCGCCAGCCCGTCTTACCGGAGGCGCCGCTGACCGCCAGGAGCATGGTATTGATCGTGGAGAGGACCGTTCTAAACAGCTGGTCGGCCTGCCTGCCGGGCCGTCGATCAACCGGGCCGACCCCGGGGACTGCCTTCCCGCTGGAAGAGGCCGTCAAGGTAGTGCCGGGCCACGGCCCGGTCCTGGCAGCCCTGTTGGAACAGGAAGCCGGCCAGGGCCGCCTGCATCAGCCGGTATTGGTCCCATTGGGGATGCAACCGCACGAACTCCCGCATGGCGTCGAACAGGTCCTCGGGAAACTGGTTCTCGATGGAGACACTGCGGGGCGCGTGGTCGGGGATCTGGCTCATGCGTTTTGGTTTGCCTCGAAGGCCGTTGACCTCCCAACCATCCCCTGCCGCGCAAGCGGGGCCTGGGGTTCTGGACCCGTGGGACAACCCCTGGGAACTTGCCCTCCACACGGTCTGGGGCCGCCGGCCGCTTTTCCGGGTTGCAGGGGACGGCAGCACGCCTTGGTCGTCAAGGGGAAGGGGCCCATTCCCCAGGGATTGGCACCGGCCATCAGCCCTGGCGGAGTCTCGGCTGGGCCGGTGGGGGAAAAGCTCCGGTTTTCTGGGGAAAACCAGGGACAGCCGGGGAAAACCCAAGAGCACAGCGTTGCTTATCGTTCGCAGCCCCAGGGCAAGCGTTGCCAATGGGTGTGCCGGCCAACCCTGCCACCACTGGATTTGGCCGGAGGCGGCTCGCCGGCAACAGCGTTTCAGCATCGGCCCCTTAGAAAGGGATAGTCGCCATCTCCGCCTTGTTTCCCTTTGCCTTCGCACCGGCGTCCGTGCCGGGTTCCGCGGTCTCGGCGCCTTTGGCCTGGTCCCTAGTCCTTGCCGCAGGGGTGCTGGTGGCCAGCATCGTGCCCCTGGGGGCGGCCCGCTCCCAGGCCAATTTCACGCTGGCTGACATCGCCGCCCCCCGGGCGATGTTTGAGCGGTTGCCCGCCTGGGGACAGCGGGCCAGTTGGGCCCATCAAAATTGCTTCGAAGCCTTTGTGCTCCATGCCCCGGCAGTGCTGCTCTGCCTCCTGGCGGGGGTCACGGCTCCCTGGGCTGCAGCCGTGGGCCTGGCCCATCCCCTGTTGAGGCTTGTCTATATCGGCGCCTACGTGACTAATAAGCCGCTGCTGCGCTCCCTCTGCTGGGCCACGGCTTTGTTGTGCAGCGCCCTCCTCTATGGCGCAGGCTTACTGGCCTTGTGGGCAGGTTGAGGCGCTGGGTGTCCCAAGCTTGATCGCATCCTTAGGCCGTCGGCTCTGCAAGGCCTTCAGTAGGGCGGTGGGCCCATGGCGCTCCTTTCCTTGGCCTGAGGCAGAGCCAGGCGATCGGGACCCCCGCTTCAAGGGCCTCGATCACCCAAGACTGGGGGCTGGTGGCCATTTGGTCCTGCCCGATTTGATCGGGGCCTTTGCTGGGGAAGGCCTGGCTCGGGCGCGCCGGATTGGTCAGGGTTGGGATTTGGCGCTAGGGGGCCATCCGGGCCTCAGTCGAAGAACATCAGGCTGACAACCTTGCCCATGTCCTCGGCGATGCGACAACTGGCGAGCAGGGTTTCGCTGTCGTGGAAGGCATAGCAGATCAGCTGGTCACAGCGGCTGATGATTTCCTGGTTGCAGAGACTGCTGGCCATCGGCAGGGGCAGCTCGTCGTGCTCCGGTTTCTCCACCAAGTTCAACACCCCATCCAGTTGGTCGCGGGATTCGCTCGGTTGGCGATCGAGACTCTGGGGTAGCAATACGGTCAGGCGGGCAGGATCCACCTCAAGCACACTGCGAATCACGGCCGAGTTCACCCCCAGGGCTCCAGAGGTGATCAGGCTGTGGCCTTCCTGGGCCAGGGAGCGGGCTACCAGCTCCACCAGATGCACGGACACCACCGGCACATGGCGGCTGCCCAGGATGGCAATGCGGCGCTTGCCCCGATCCTGGAGCAAGGCCAGCTCCTGAGCCAGGGTGTCGATGCGGTCCAGGGCGGGCAGATCTAGGGACCGGGTCACCAATCGCCCTCTAATTGCATGGTGAAACTAGCAGTGATGAAGCCGCCATGCAGCGGGAAATCGACTTTCTTCAGGCCGGAAGCGGCAAGCGCAGGCGGGCATCGAGGCGATCGAATTGGCAGTGTTCCTCCACGAGGCGGAAGGCATAGGTGGCCTTCACCGCTTCGTTTAGGCGCACGTGGCCAAAGGTCCTCTCAATCACTTCGACTGTGGTCAGGGTGTCATGGTCCACCTTGAGCAGGGGCACGTCCAGTTCTTCAGCGCGGGAGATCAGCTGGGGCAGGGGTTCACCGGCCCCCGTGAGGATCAGGCATTGGGTGGAGGCTTCCAGGGCCGCCAGTTGGATATCGGTGCGGTCGGCACCCGTCACCACGGCCATGTTGCGGCGACGCCGGAAAAATTCCATGGCCGAGTTGACATTCATGGCGCCGATGCTGAGGGTTTCCACGAGCAGATCCAGCCGCTCTCGGCAACAGAGCACCCGGGCATCCAGGCGCCGGGCCAGTTCCTCCACCGTGACGCTGCGCAGCAGGGGGCTGCGGGGCATGACCCCCAGCACCGGGATCCCCAACCGTTCCAGGGCAGGCACCTCGGCCTCGAGCAGGCCGGCCACGGCTTCGGGGGCCACCCCATTAAGCACCACCCCGGCCAACAGGGACCCCAGCTGGCCGAAGGCTTCCAGCAGGGGATCGACGCTTCTGGCATCGGTCCAGGGGTGCACCAGCACAACCGGGGCCTGGAGTTGGTGGGCCAGCTGGGGCAGGCTCAAGCCATAGAGCAGCCCTTCCGACAAGCTGCCAGCCGTCTCCAGCAAGGTGATCTGATCGCTGGCGTTGCCCAACTGGGCCTGGACGCGGGCCAGGCCCAGGCCCGCGTCTAGGTCGCCGCAGAGCAGCCGTTGCCTGGCCGTGCTCGGATCGGACAGATGCAAGGAGGGCAGAAGCTGGTCGGGGCTGAGGCCCAGGATCTCGCCCACGAAACGCACGTCCGCATCCAGCACCAACTCCCCGCTTGAGGGGTCCGCTGGCGGAGGGGCATGGCTTGCATCCCCATCGGGGCCGGCGGCCCTGCGCTCGGCCTCGTCACTGGTGGCCAGCGGTTTGCCGAAGCGGATCTGGACCCCCTTGTTGATCAGGTGACGGGCCAGACCAAGCACCAGTGCTGATTTGCCGCTGAAGGGTTCGCACGAACCGACCAGCAACACCGATCCCGGCTCGGCTGGGGCTGGGGGGGTAGGGGAAACCCTGGTCGAAGGCATGGCAGGTGCCCCGGGCAAGACTGCGGTGGCGCGAATCTAGGCGGAGCGCCTAGACGGCAAGTTGCCCAGAATCAACCAGCCCCAAAAACTATCCGGCAGATCGGGGGGGGGAGCGGCTTCGGCCGCGCCGCTGGCAGGCGGTTTGGCCTGGGCGCCCGGGGGTCCCAACGGCAACGGTGGCAGGGGTGGGGAGGGCGGTGGCGGGCCTGGTCGTGGAGGTGGCAGGCCGAGTCCTGGAGCGGGCAGGGGTGGGGCTGGCAGCTGGTGGGGCGGCAGCACGGGTGGAGGGGCAGCCGGCGCAGCCTCCAAGATTTCCATCAGCCACAGCACCAGTTGGGCCGTGGGCACGGAAAACCGGTAGGTCACCGCCTGGATCTGGGGAAAGCCCAGTTGGCAATCGCTGGGCTCCTGGGGCGACTCCCCGGGCTCCCAGGTGAGTTCAAAGGGATGGCTGCCATCGGGCTTGAGCCGGCGACTGCCGTTGATCCTTCGGGTTACGAGCTTCTCAAGGCCAAGCTCCAGCTGGGGTTGGTCAAAGCCCTCGCAATAGGGGGCATAGAGGGCAACCATGGCTTCGCGATCCTTCGGAATCGTCTCCATGGGGCGTCAGTAGATGGGTCCAGGATGGCCCATGCTGGGGGGCTGATTCGGAGGTTACCCAGTGAACCCTGGGCGCAGCAGGGCTTTCTCTGGCCGTCGCGTTGCCATTACCGGTGCCAGCGGCAGCCTGGGGATGGAGCTGCTGCGGGCTTTCCATGGCTGCGGAGCCAGCCTGGTGGCCCTCACCACCAGCACCGGTCCCCTGAAGCTGACCAGCTCTGACGGCCAGCCCATTGCTTTTGAGCAGGTCAGCTGGAGCTGCGGCCATGAATCGGACCTCAGGGATCTGTTCCGTCAGATCGACATCCTGGTGATTAACCACGGCATCAATCTCCATGCCGATCGCAGCTCCGCCGCCCTGGAACGCTCCCTGGAGGTGAATGCCCTCAGCAGTTTGCGCTTGCTCGAGCTCTTTGCCGCTGTCCAGCCCGCCGGCCCTCTTGGCCCCCTAGCCAACGGGCCCCAGCCCTGCCGCGAGGTTTGGATCAACACCTCCGAGGCCGAAATCCTGCCGGCCGTAAGCCCCCTCTACGAGATCAGCAAGCGGCTTTTGGGCCAGCTGGTCAGCCTGCGGGCCCTGGATGTGGCCGGCCCAGGGCTGAGGGTTCGCCGGCTGGTGCTGGGGCCCTTCCGCTCCAACCTCAACCCGATTGGCCTGATGGGCCCTGCCTTTGTGGCCCAGGCCGTGCTGCGGCTGGCCGCATGGAATTGGGGGCTGATCATCGTTACCCCCAACCCCCTCACCTATGGCCTGTTCCCCCTGGTGGTGCTGGGCCGCTGGACCTATCTGGCCCTGTTCAGCCGGCGAACACCCCAGCCCGACCCCCAGGCCCCATCGGCCTAGAAATCCCGGTCGGTGAGGATTTCACAGCCATCGCTGGTGACGGCGATGGTGTGTTCCCACTGGGCCGAGAGGCTGCCGTCCTCTGTCACCACGGTCCAGCGGTCCTTGAGGGTGCGGCAGTCCTTACTGCCGGCATTGAGGATCGGCTCCACCGCCAGGGTCATGCCGGCCCGCAGGGTCATGTTGGGCAGGTCCCGGGTGCGGAAGTTGAACACCGAGGGTTCCTCATGCAGATTGCGGCCGACCCCATGGCCCGTGTAGTCCTCCACCACCGCATAGCCATGGGCTTCGACGTGGTCCTGCACGGCGCCGGCGATGTCGAGCAGGCTGTTGCCCGCCTTGATGCGGGCCAGGCCCTTCATGAGCGATTCCTGGGCTACCCGGGTGAGCCGCTGGGCCTCCTCGCTGGCCCCCTCGCCCACACAGAGGCTGATGCAGCTGTCGCCGTGGTAACCCTCGAAATAGGCGCCCGTATCGATCTTGACCAGGTCGCCGGCCCGAATCACCCGTTTGCTGCTGGGGATGCCATGGACGACCTCATGGTTGATCGAGGCGCAGATGCTGGCGGGAAAGCCGTGGTAGCCCTTGAAACTGGGGGTGGCTCCCATCTCCCGGATGCGGCGCTCGGCGTGGCGATCCAGGTCGGCGGTGGTCATGCCCGGTGCGGCGAGTTCGCTGATCTCCCTCAGCACGGTGGCCACGATCCGGCTCGCCTTGCGCATGATCGCAATCTCCCGCGCCGACTTGATTTCCACGCCCCGGCGTCCCTTCTGGATGCGGGGTCCGGTCTGGGTGGCGGCCGCCTGGGCCGCTGCTGACGGGCTGGCGGCCGCTTGACGGCTGGTGGAGGCCAGCAGATCAGCAAAAAGATTCATTGAAAGGTCCAGGGCCGATTGTCAAGGTAGAACGGGAGGCCGGCGCCCTGTTGCCCGCACTGTTCCCGCCCCCTGATGTCGCTGCCTGGGCTGACGCCACAGAGGTACCAGCAGTTGCGCCGGCTGCACGGGGCGGTGGCTCCGTTTGTGCTGGCCCCCCTGGTGATCACGGCCTGTAGTGGCATGGCCTACCGCCTGCTCAAGGATTGGGCCGGCCTGGGCCGGGACCAGCTGCACGTTTTGATGGCGCTGCACGAGGGTGAATGGCTGGGCAAGGACCTGGAACCCTTTTATGTGTTGCTCAACGGCCTGGGCCTGCTCTGGATGCTGATCTCGGGGACCGGCCTGCTGTTGCAACGCTGGCGTCAGGGCCAACGCCCCGAAAAGTCGGCCAGCCAGGGTGGGTCGGCCTGAGCGGTACACTTGTTTTTTGGCCAGGCGTCTTTCGGAGCTGGGATGGCAGCGGAATCCAACGAGATTATTGAGATGACCAGCGAGACGGAGGCCACCACGGTGGAGACCAGCTTGGAGACCACGGCATCTGGGAGCCCATCCCCTGCGGTGGCAACCTTGGAGCCTGTGAAGGCCACCACGGGCAAACTCAGCGCCCAGGACCTGATTCGGGCCTTCGAGGCCGATCAGCTCAAGAGCGATCTGCCCGAGATCTACGTGGGCGACACCGTCCGCGTGGGGGTGCGCATCAGTGAGGGCAACAAGGAGCGCATCCAGCCCTACGAGGGCGTTGTGATTGCCAAGCGCCATGGCGGTCTCCATGAGACCATCACCGTGCGCCGCATCTTCCAAGGGGTCGGTGTGGAGCGTGTCTTCATGCTGCACAGCCCCCAGGTCGCCTCCATCAAGGTGGAGCGGCGCGGTAAGGTGCGTCGAGCGAAGCTCTTTTATCTGCGCGATCGGGTGGGTAAGGCCACTCGCGTCAAGCAGCGCTTCGATCGCTGAGGCCTACGCCTCATTTGCCCAGGTCAATGTCCATCTTGCTATGGGCCTTGACCGCGGGGGGGATCGCCTTGCGCCGTTAGTTCAGTTGGTAGAACGCAGGTCTCCAAAACCTGATGCCGGGGGTTCAAGTCCTCCACGGCGCGTCCGATTCCCCCTCCTGCAGTTTCGTGGTTCCGGACATGGAGTTGGATCTACAGCCTGGTGATGTGGTCAAAGTTCTCGAGTCCGCAGCCCTTGGCTGGGTTCGGGCGCGGGTGATCCGTGTCAAATCCGGTGGTCGAGTCGTTGTTCAGAGCGACCAGGGTCGGGAATTTACCGCCAGGGGAAACCAGGTTCGCCTGATTGAACCGGCCGGTTTCCGCCCCTGACCACCCGTGAAGTGGGCCGATGGCGGCCCCCAATCCGCTGCCCCTGATCGTGCTCCCCCGGAGCCCGGCCAGGGAATTTTTTATGGCCCCAAGGTTTTGTTCCTGCAGTGCGCCACTGGGGCCGATTGGTTGACGGAGGGGCCCGTCACAGCAGATACTGTTTGGAGCGCAGGGCAGCCACCGTTGCCCGGGCGATCCAGAGCTGGCCCTTGGGCCAATCTGTGGTTTTGGTTGTAAACCAAACGCAATTGGTTGAAAAACCAATTTGGGACTGTAGTTCAATCGGTTAGAGCACCGCCCTGTCACGGCGGAAGTTGCGGGTTCGAGCCCCGTCAGTCCCGTTCAAACCACCCCTACCCGTTACCGAGGAGTCGCACCACCATGGCGAACACGGATTCCGTGCGTGTCCGTCTGGCTCCTAGCCCCACCGGCACGCTCCACATCGGCACCGCCCGGACGGCGGTGTTCAACTGGTTGTTCGCCAAACGCCACGGCGGCCAGTTCCTGTTGCGGATCGAGGACACCGACCGGGAGCGCAGCAAGCCCGAATTCACCGCCAACATCCTCGAGGGCCTGCAATGGCTGGGGCTTGCCTGGGATGGGGAGCCGGTGGTCCAAAGCGAGCGAATTGGGGCCCATCGCGCCGCCATTGGCCAGCTGCTGGCTTCGGGCCAGGCCTACCGCTGCTACGCCAGCGAGGCCGAGCTCCAGGAGATGCGTGAGCGCCAGGCGGCAGACAACAGGCCGCCCCGCTATGACAACCGTCATCGTGACCTGAGCCCAGCCCAGGAGCAGGCCTTTATCGCTGAAGGACGCCAGGCCACGGTTCGCTTCCGCATCGACGACGACGCCAGCATGGGCTGGACCGATTTGGTGCGCGGTGAGATGCGCTGGGCCGGCGCCGACCTCGGCGGCGACATGGTGATTGCCCGCCGGGCCCCGGCAACCATGATCGGCGATCCCCTCTACAACCTGGTGGTGGTGGTGGATGACGCCGCGATGGCGATCAGCCACGTGATCCGTGGCGAAGACCACATTGCCAACACGGCCAAACAAATCCTCCTCTATGAGGCCCTGGGCCTGGCCCTGCCGGTGTTCGCCCACACGCCCCTGATCCTCAACAAGGAGGGCCGGAAGCTTTCCAAGCGCGATGGGGTCACCTCCGTGGCCGATTTCCGCGCCCAGGGCTACAGCGCCGCCGCCCTGGCCAATTACATGACCCTGCTGGGTTGGTCGCCGCCGGAGGGCATGGGTGAGCGTTTTAGCTTGGCCGAGGCCGCCGCCGTCTTCGCTTTTGATCGGGTCAACAAGGCGGGAGCCCGTTTCGACTGGGACAAGCTCAACTGGTTGAACGCCCAGGTGCTCCATGACCTGGGCCCAGGTCAGTTACTAGAGCAGTTGCGGCCCCTCTGGGCGGGTGAAGGCTGGTTGGATCAGCCCAACCCAGACCACCCCAGCCCTAACTATTCAACCCAAGATCAGGCCTGGCTGGAGTCCCTCTGCGCCCTCATTGGTCCCTCCCTTGTCACCCTGCGCGATGGCATTGACCAGGCCCTGCCATTCTTCTGCCGGCCCGAGCTCAATGGGGCTGCCCTAGTCCAGCTCCAGAGTCCGGGAGCCCGGGATGCCCTGCAAGCCCTATTGGAGCTCCTCGGCGACGGGCCCTTGACCCCGGAGCAGGCCCAGGACCTGTTGGCCCGGGCGGTAGCGGCGGCCGGCGTCAAAAAAGGAGTGCTGATGAAAACCCTGCGCGCCGCCCTACTGGGCAGCCTCCAGGGCCCCGACCTGCTCAGCACCTGGTTGCTACTCCAACCCAGTGGCGAGGCGGCCGCGCGCATGCGCCGCTGTCTCTGAATCAGGGGCCTAAGGGTTGATTACGCCGGATTCGGCCTGGGGGGCCGGGCCCTTGGCCTCATCGGTTTGGCTTGGAACGCCCGTCATCGGCCCTTCGCCCTGGGCATCGTTGGCCGCAGCTTCTGGCTCCAGGACAAGACCGAGGCGGCGGGCCAGGCTGGGGGCCGTGAAGCCCTGCAGGCCCACGGTGAGCAGGATCATCAGGAACACCAGGCCCTTGAGATCGGAGGCGCCAGCCACGCCGGCCGCGTCGAGCTGCAGGGCAAACAGGCTGGCCACGGCGGCGGTCACGATGCCCCGCGGCGCGATCCAGCTGAGAATCAGCTTCTCGCTCCATCCCAGACCGATTAGGCCGATCGCACCGACCTGGATCACAATCCAGCGATAGAGCATCAGCGCCAACACACAGCCCACCCCCCCCAGCCCAAGGGGGCTCAGTTCCGCCCAGGAGAGGTCGGCGGCCAGCAGCGGGAAGAGCACGGTGATCGCCAGCTGGGCCAGTTGGGCGATCAGCTCATTGAGCTGGCTGGCCTCCTTATCGAGCCGCAGGCCCACCACCACGCCCGCCGCCACGGCAGCGGGAAAGCCAGCTTCGGGCAAGAGCCATTCGCTACCGCTCACCAGCAGGAACAGGGCGCCCAGAATCAGCTGCAGGGGCAGGGGGTCCTCCTGCTCCGTGCCCGAACCCCTGGGCAGGTGTGCCAGCACCAGGCTCAGCAGCAAGCCACCGGTTGCGCCGATCGCGACCCCGCCACCAACCCGCAGGCCCAGGAGGGACACCACATCGCCCCAGCCCGCCAGGTCGCCCAGGGCCAGCTGCAGCAAGAGCAGGGCCAGCACGGCGCCGATCGGCTCGAGGATCAATCCCTCGGCCTGGAGAATCTGGCCCAGGCCTGGGAGCAGGCGCATCTGCTGCACCATCGGCGTCACCACCGTGGGTCCAGTGGCTAGGGAGATGGCCGCAAACACCCAGGCCAGGGGCCAGGCCAGGCCGGCCAGCTGATGGGCCACCAAGGCGCCGCCTAGGAGGCCGAGCACTCCCCTCACGACCACCAGCTGCACGACGGTGCGCTGCAGGTCCCGGCCGGCCAGGCGCAGGTTCAGGCCGCCATCAAAGAGGACCAGGCTGACCAGGAGCCCCACCAGGGGTTGCAGGCCCTGGCCCAGGGTTTCGGGTTCGACCAGGTTGAAGCCGGCCCGGCCGATCACCAGGCCGACCGCCAACAGCAGCACCACCGCCGGCAGGCCCGTGAGCCGGGCGATTAATTGGGCTAGGGAGCCGGCAAAGAATGACTCGCTCCAGAGGAGCTCAACGCGATTCAAGGGGGCTGCTGCAGGGAATCATTCGACGAAGGAGGTGAACTGGGGTTCGACCCGGATCCCCACCACGCCACTGGGGCGCACCACCAGGTATTCCCCTTGTAAATCATTAATTGGCACGTTAACGAAGGCCTCGGTCGGACCGGCATTCAGCACGTCGCCATACCACTTTTGGAAGGAGGCCAGATCGGGAAAATTGATCACCTGGTGGTGACCGCCGGCCAGGAGCAGGTGAATGGCGTAGTAGTTGGGCGTTCGGGCCATTGGCTTTGACACTTGCAAGGGTCGTTGCCCCACGATATGGATGGGGTTGGTCCCTCTGCCAATCTGAGGCGGTTCCAGTAGCAGGCCATGACAGCAGAAGGCAGGCTCGCGAACGGGCAAATCCCTGGTGATGGGGCCGTTGCTGGTCCAGGGGCGGCCGCTCCCCTGCTGCTGTTGGTGGATGGCCACAGCCTGGCCTTTCGCAGTTTCTATGCCTTTTCCAAGGGAGGGGAAGGGGGCCTGAGCACTAAGGAGGGTGTGCCCACTTCGGTCACTTACGGCTTTCTCAAGGCCCTGCTCGACAACGCCAAGGGCCTGGCCCCCCAGGGGGTGGTGATCGCCTTCGACACGGCCCAGCCCACCTTCCGCCATGAGGCCGATAGCGCCTACAAGGCCCACCGCGATGAGGCGCCGGAACACTTCTTTGCCGATCTGGCCAACCTGCAGCAGATCCTCGCAACCGCCCTCGATTTGCCCCTCTGCATGGCCCCTGGCTATGAGGCCGATGACGTGCTCGGCACCCTGGCCAACCGGGCCGCGGATGCGGGCTGGCGGGTGCGCATCCTCTCGGGGGACCGCGACCTCTTCCAACTGGTGGATGACGGCCGCGACATCTCGGTTCTTTATATGGGCGGCGGTCCCTACGCCAAAAGCAGTGGGCCATTGGAAATCAAGCGGGAGGGGGTGATCGCCAAGTTGGGCGTGCCGCCCGAGGATGTGGTGGATCTCAAGGCCCTCACCGGCGATAGCTCCGACAACATCCCTGGCGTCAAGGGGGTGGGACCGAAAACGGCGATCAGCCTGCTCAAGGAAAATGGCGACCTTGATGGCGTCTATGCCGCCCTCTCGGGTCTGGGCGAAAAGGACAGCAAGGGGGCCCTCAAGGGAGCCCTCAAGGTCAAACTCAGCGCCGATCGCGATAACGCCTACCGCTCGCGCATGCTGGCTGAGATCCTCGTGGACATCCCCCTGCCAAGCGAACCGCGCTTGGTTCTGGGGGCGGTGGATGCCCCGAGCCTGGCGGCGAGCCTGGAGGAGCTGGAGCTGTTCAGCCTGGTGAAGCAGGTGGGCAACTTCGCGCGGATTTTTTCGGCGGAGCCGCCGCCAGAGGCGCCCGTGGTTGCCGTTCCGTCAGGGGCAGGGATCAAGGCGGCAGCCATGGCTGGTCAAGGGAGCAAGGCCCCACGGCCGCAGGACCTGGGGCCCGCTGAAGGGGGTCTGGCTCGCCCCTCGCACCAGGCGCTGACGCAGGCCCAGCCCACCAGCGAGCCCGGCCAGCTGCCCCCCCTGGCCCCCCAACTGATCGGCTCCGAGGGTGCCTTGCAAGCCCTGGTGGAGCGCCTCTGGGCGACGACCGATCCGGCCAGCCCCATTGCCCTAGATACCGAAACCACCGCCCTGAATCCGTTCCAAGCGGAGCTGGTCGGGATCGGCCTGGGTTGGGGCGAGGGGCCGGCCGATCTGGCCTACATCCCGATCGGCCACCATCCGCCCGCCGCCGCCGACCTGCTCAGCGCGCCGCCGCCAGCGCCTCCGCAATTGCCCCTGGAGCGCGTGCTGGCGGCGTTAGCCCCCTGGCTTGCCAGCGCCGACCATCCCAAAACCCTGCAAAACGCCAAATACGACCGGTTGGTGCTGATGCGCCACGGCCTCCCCCTGGGCGGCGTGGTGATGGACACCCTGCTGGCGGACTACCTGCGCGATGCCAATGCCAGCCATGGCCTCGACGCCCTGGCCGAGCGCAACTACGGCTTCAACCCCACCGGTTTCGGCGAGTTGGTGCCCAAGGGGGCCACCTTTGCCTCGGTGCCGATCGAAGCCGCAGCCCTGTATTGCGGCATGGACGTGCATCTCACCTGGAGGCTGACGGGCCTTCTGCGGGGGCAGTTGGCCGACCAGGGACCGGCCCTTCCCGCCCTGCTGGACCAGGTGGAGCTGCCCCTCGAGCCCGTGCTTGCCCTGATGGAGGCCACCGGCATCCGCATTGACACGGCCTACCTGGCCGAGCTCTCCGCCGAGCTGGCCACCACCTTGGCCCGCCTCGAACTGGACGCCCGCGCCGCCGCCGGCCTGGAGTTCAACCTGGCCTCGCCCAAGCAGCTGGGTGACCTGCTCTTTGACAAGCTCGGCCTGGACCGCAAGAAATCCCGTAAAACCAAGACCGGCTGGAGCACCGATGCGGCCGTGCTTGAAAAACTGGAGGACGCCCATCCGGTGGTGCCCCTGGTGCTCGAACATCGCACCCTCAGCAAGCTCAAGAGCACCTATGTGGATGCCCTGCCCGCCCTAATGGAGCCGGAAACGGGCCGGGTCCATACCGATTTCAACCAGGCCGTCACCGCCACCGGGCGCCTGTCGAGCAGCAATCCCAACCTGCAGAACATCCCGATCCGCACGCAATTTTCTAGGCGGATTCGCAAGGCCTTTCTGCCCCAGCAGGGCTGGCAGCTCATCAGTGCCGATTACAGCCAGATCGAGCTGCGCATCCTCACCCATCTTTCGGGTGAACCGGTGCTGGTGGAGGCCTACCGGGCCGGCGACGATGTGCACGCCCTCACGGCTCGCTTGCTACTCGAAAAGGATGAGGTGAACGCCGATGAGCGCCGGCTCGGTAAAACGATCAACTTTGGGGTGATCTACGGCATGGGCGCCCAGCGCTTTGCCCGCGAAACCGGGGTTAGTCAGGCCCAGGCCAAGGAGTTTTTAACAAAATACAAACAGCGCTATCCCCAGGTATTTGCCTTTTTGGAACTGCAGGAGCGGCTGGCCCTATCCCGCGGCTACGTGGAGACGATCCTGGGCCGGCGCCGGCCCTTTGCCTTTGATCCCAATGGCCTGGGCCGACTCCTGGGGAAAGATCCCCTAGAGATTGACCTTGAGGTGGCGCGGCGGGCGGGCATGGAGGCCCAGCAACTGCGGGCGGCGGCCAATGCGCCAATCCAGGGGTCCAGTGCCGACATCATCAAACTGGCGATGGTGCAGCTGCACCGGGAGTTGGCCGCCGCCGCCCTGCCCGCCAGGTTGCTCCTGCAGGTGCACGATGAATTGGTGCTGGAGGTGGCCCCGGAAGCACTGGAGTCGGTGTTGGCCATCACCCGCCGCACCATGGAAACGGCGGTGCAGCTCTCGGTGCCCCTGAAGGTTGAAACGGGCGTGGGACCCAACTGGATGGAGGCGAAATAGGGGCATTTCGGCTTTGACTAGCTGAAATTCCTAGGCAGATTCTTTCGATAAATTGTCTAGGAGGACCGTATTGACCGGTTGTTCCCACGGCCGATTGCTGGTTGAAGTGATCCTGGACCTCCAGCTTCACCCGTACCGTTCGGTTGCCAAATTGCCGGCGCCATCTTGATCGACTAGCCCAGTATCGATGCTTTTTTCGAAGATCTGCCGCCGGCTATTGGTTTGGGCCTTCGATGGTGGTCTTGGCCGGAGCCCTCTGGAAATGGCTCAGATGGGTTGGATTCATCTGGGGATGCTATTGCCAAGTTCGCTGTTGGATCCCTGGTGCTGGGATGGGGCCTTACCCGAAGGGCCTCTTACCAGAAGGACCTCTTATCTTAACGACCCGATGGTGAAGGGCCATGCTCAACAGCTTAATTGGGCACGATTAAATTGGAGGCGTTGCTCGATCCGCCCTTTAACCAGGCCAGGTTGCGATTAGGTCTTGCTTAAAATCGATGGCGTAGCTCCAAGCCACTCAATTGTGCCATGGTCAAAGGTGTAGCAAGCCGGTTCAATCAACAGGGCACCACTGTTGAGTCGCTCCCTAATAAGATTGCTGTTGCCAACTAATTGCTCGACCGTTAAAATCGGATGGCGGCGGACAGCGATTGCTGGATCTAGCTGCACCTCCGAACGAACCAGTTCTTGGCGGATGTGCAACACCAGCTGCCTAAGGCTTGGACTTAGGCTCATATGGTCTGAACAGGCTGCCTTGACGGCACCACATCCTTCATGGCCCATCACCACCAAGAGGCCAATATTCAAGCCCTCGAGGCCATATTCGATCGAAGCCAAGCTTCCTTCCGTGCAGGCATTGCCCGCATTGCGGATCACGAATAGGTCTCCGAAGCCCACATCAAAAAGCAGCTCAATCGGCACCCTAGAATCAGAGCAGCTCAATACCATCGCCATGGGATTCTGGCCGCTGGCGAGATGATTTAGGCGTTGATGGCTGCTATGGGGATGTTTAGAGATTCCCTGGGTGAAACGGTCGTGACCTGCCTTTAATTCGCTGAGGGCTTCAGGGGCCGTGAGGATGGTGGGCAACAATGCTGCTATCTGATTTAGGTGGATTGAGGTTTAAATGATGGACTGGGAATTTGGCGGCAATGCTTTTGGTTTGGCATTTAGCTTCGCTGTTAATACCCAGTTGGGCCAATGCCTATGCACTTAAGTGAGTCTTTCTGGTTGGTGCTGTCCGATCCCGGCTTGGGTCTTTCACTGGTGATCACTGAGTATGGAGGGTGTTGATTAGGCCTCATTCGGCTTCGGGTTGGATAGCAGGTTCACCGCCGAGAAAAATAGGGAAATCCCCAGCAGGGTTCCCACGGCCCAAAGGCTGTCGCTGGGCCATTCGAGCACCAACATTCCGCCCAGGATCGCCGTTACGACCCCATCGACGAGCACCAGGCCCTTGGCCGGTGAGGAACTGGCGGCGGCCCCAGCGAGCTCCATCACCCCTTCAACCAGCAGCAGCAGGCCGGCAAATAGGGTAAGGCTCACCTCGCTGGCCACCGGGTAAAGCAGGATCCACACCCCACTCACGCCATAGAACACACCGGCGAGGGCGCGGAAAACCTTGCTACGCCCATCGGCGGCGCTGCCAATCCGTAGGAGCTGGGCGACACCAGCGGCGATCGCCACCCCGCCAATGGCCAGGGTCAGCACGGTGGCCGAGACGAAGGGAAGGGCGACCGCCAGCACCGCAGCAATCAGGAGCAGGCCTGCCGTGATCCAGCGCAGGTTCGGGTTGGCGGCCATGCTGAAGCAAATCAAAACAATTCTCTAATCCTAGTCCTTCCAAGGGCCCGGGGCTATCACCTGCAAACCAAAACAATTGAGAGCATTCCGCAACAAATGTGTCACGGCCCGCGGGGGTCCAACAGAATTACGTCATCAATGCCAGCTGGCCCCTGGGCCGCCATGCTTGAACTGCTGCCACCGCTGAACGATCACAACTTGCCCTGGATGGACACGATCCATCCAATCGTGGTGCATTTTGTCATCGCCATGGCCCTGATTACGTTTGTCTTTGATCTGGCTGGGGTTGGCCTGCGCAAGCCCCAGCTTTTTGAAGTGAGTTTCTGGAATCTGCTGTTTGCCACAGCGGCCATCTTCGTGGCCATCATCTTTGGCCAAGTGGAGGCTGGCCTGGCCCAGCCCTACGGTGCCGCCCGGGAAATCCTCAATATCCACAGCACGATCGGCTGGTCCCTGGCGGGCATCCTGTCGTTGATGACCGCCTGGCGCTACGTGATTCGCAACCGCGATAGCCAACAAATCCCCCTGAGTTTCCTTGGTGCGGGTGGGGTGCTTAGCTTGCTGGTGCTGGTTCAAATCTATCTAGGTGACCAGCTGATCTGGACCTACGGCCTGCACACCGTCAGGGTCGTTCAGGCGATTAGGGAAGGAGCCGTTTGATGGAAGCGAGCATGGCTGCCATTCCTAACGATTCCCCGATCGACCAGATCGCCAGCTCCCTGGGAGCCAATGGTCTTCCCTACGCCCTGCCGATCCATCCCAACCTGGTGCATCTCACCATTGGGTTGTTTGTGATTGCCATTGCCTTTGATATTGCCGGTGCCCTCTACCCCCTTGAGAAGCGGGTGTTCCGCTTTCTGGCCCTGCCCGTCACCCGTTCGGGCTTCCACGATGTGGGCTGGTACAACCTGCTGGCCTGTTGTGTTGTCACCTTCTTCACGGTGGCGGCGGGCTTCTACGAAATGCTGCTGGCCGTTCCCCTGCCGGGTGTCACCAGCACCTTCGGCCTGGAAAGCATGGTCACCATGCTTTGGCATGGGGTTGGCGGTGTGGTGTTGCTACTGGTCATCGTTGCCATGACCGTTTGGCGCGGCTTCCAGCGCTTTCTCTGGCGCAAGGACCTGGGACGCCAGGTCCAGTGGCTCTATCTCCTGGTAGGTCTGGCCATGTTCCTGTTGTTGGGCCTCCACGGCACCCTTGGCGCCCAGTTGGCAGCCGAATTTGGGGTCCACATCGCCGCGGACCAATTGCTGGCGGCTGGAGCTGACCTCCATAGCGCCCTCCCCTAACCGACCTGGGCTGATCCGTTGCTGCGCCTAGCTACTCCCCCATGACCCCCACCCCAAGCCCCCTTAACCGACCGGCTGTGATTGGCGTCAGCCTCTGGGTTGGCCTCCTGATTGGGATCAGCCGCTGGGTTGGTTTGCAATCCTATGGCTGGTTCCCGGTGCAGGCCTCCAGCGCAGCGCCCCTGGTGGATGGGCTATTCAGCTTTGAGACCGCTCTTGGCACCTTTGTGTTCCTGGCGGTGACCTCGGTGATGGCCTGGGTGATCCTGCGTCACCGGGCTGAAAAATACGATGCCAGTGACGCCGAGCCGATTGAAGGCAACACCAAGCTGGAAATTATTTGGACCGCCATTCCCTTGGTCATCGTGATGGCCATCGCCGTGTATGCCATGAAGGTCAATACCAGCCTGGGGGTGCTGGGGCCGATGGAGCATATCCACCTGGCCGATGGGCAGGAGCAGCAGGGGGGGTATCCGGGCGATCGCCTTCCGGCTGAATCGATTGAGGTGGTGGCCCGGCAGTGGTCCTGGGAATTTCGTTATCCCACGGTGGGTGTGTCTTCCACTGAACTGCATTTGCCCGTGGATCAGCCGGTGACCTTTCGCCTGGTGTCTGAGGATGTGCTCCATGGCTTCTTTATCCCAGCCTTCCGCCTCAAGCAGGATGTGATTCCCGGCCGGGCAATCAATTTCAACCTCACGCCGACCCGCATCGGCCGCTATCGACTGCGGGATTCCCAGTTCAGCGGCACCTGGTTTGCGGCCAACCAGGCCGATGTGGTGGTGGAAAGCGACGAGGCTTACCAAGCCTGGTTGACCGAGGCTGCCGAGTTACCCCTGCAGCCAGGGATTAGTGATGCGGTTGTTGAGTACCAGCAAAGGATCCAGCAAATCCCAATCCCCGGTTGGGCCACCGTTAAGCCCGCACCGCCTCCCCAGGTCAATGTGCCCGGATCCAATGCCCTTCCCCACGACGCCTGAGGCCATGACCCCTACCGTTTCCCTGCAACCCGATCACTCCCAACTCAGTTGGACCCGTTACTTTGGATTCAGTACGGATGCCAAGGTGATTGGCATCCAGTACATCGTGGTGGCTTTTTTCTTCTTCCTGATTGGTGGCTTCCTGGCCATGATCATCCGGGGCGAATTGATCACGCCGGAGGCCGATCTGGTGGACCGTACGGTTTACAACGGGCTTTATACAATGCATGGGACAATCATGTTGTTCCTTTTTATTTTTCCAGTGCTCAATGGTCTTAATAATCTGTTGATTCCCACCATGATCGGTGCCCCCGACATGGCCTTTCCCCGCCTTAATACCGCCGCCTTTTGGCTCGTCCCGGTTTTTGGGATTTTGTTGATTGCCAGCTTCTTTGTCCCCGGTGGTCCGGCCTATTCCGGCTGGTGGTCCTATCCACCGGTGAGTATCCAAAATCCCCTCGGCCACCTAATCAGCGGCCAGAGCCTCTGGTTGCTTGCCGTTGCCCTATCTGGGGTTTCTTCGATTATGGGAGCGATCAACTTCGTGACCACAATCCTGCGCATGCGCGCGCCGGGCATGGGCCTTTTCCGCATGCCCGTGTTTTGCTGGACAGCACTGGCCGCCCAGTCCCTGCAGCTGATTGGCCTGCCCGCCCTGACCGGTGGAGCGGTGATGCTCCTCTTCGACCTCACCGTAGGCACCTCCTTTTACCGGCCTGAAGGCGGTGGCGATCCGGTTCTCTATCAGCACTTTTTCTGGTTCTATTCCCATCCGGCGGTGTATGTGATCATCCTGCCAGTGTTTGGCATCTTCTCCGAGCTATTTCCCGTTTATTCGCGCAAGCCCCTCTTTGGTTATGTGTATGTCTGCTTGGCTTCTTTTATTATTGTTGGACTCGGTTTGATTGTCTGGGTTCACCACATGTTTCCCAGTGGCGTGACCATGTGGATGCGTAACTTTTTCATGTTTACCACGATGTTGATCGCTGTGCCCACGGGGGTAAAGGTGTTCGCCTGGCTGGGAACCATCTGGCGAGGCAAGCTCCAGCTCACTACCCCGATGTTGTTCTGCCTGGGCGGCCTGATTAACTTCGTATTTGCCGGAATTACCGGCATCATGCTTGCCACCGTACCCATCGATATCCATGTCAGCAATACCTATTTCGTGGTTGGTCACTTCCACTATGTGATCTATGGTGCCGCCGTGATGGGCATTTTTGCCGCGATCTACCACTGGTTCCCTAAGTTCACGGGCCGCATGCCCTATGAAGGTCTGGGCAAGCTCCATTTTGTGCTCACATTCATTGGCGCCAATCTCAATTTTTTACCGATGCATCCCCTCGGCCTCATGGGCATGCCCAGGCGGGTGTCCTCCTACGACCCGGAGTTTGCCTTCTGGAATGTGTTGGCCAGCCTGGGGGCCTTCCTGCTCGGGGTGTCGATTATTCCTTTCCTACTCAACATGATTAGTTCTTGGGCCCGGGGATCCAGGGCCCCCCACAATCCCTGGAATGCCATTGGGCTGGAGTGGTTACTGCCCTCGCCGCCCCCGGTTGAAAACTTTGAGGAGCATGTGCCCACCGTGATCAGTCGCCCCTACGGCTACGGCACGGGCCTGCCCCTGGTGGAGCACCAGGCCGAGATCGAACGTCAGCTCACCCTCCAGGAGGCCTCCGCATGACCCCAACCACGTCCCAACCCTTGGCTGAGCATGGCGAAGCCCATGGCGGCCATGGCGGCCACAACATGACGGGCTTCATTATTTTTCTTTGCTCTGAAAGTGTTATCTTTTTAGCCTTTTTCAGTGGCTATGCCATCTTGAAGCTCTCCGCCCTGAATTGGTTGCCTGCCGGGGTGGAGGGTCTGGAATGGCGCACTCCCCTACTCAATACGGTGGTGTTGGTCTCCAGCTCGGGCACGATCGTGCTCGCTGAGCACTTCAAGGCCAAGCACAACCTCTGGTTGTTTCGCGGCTTCTGGCTGCTAACCATGGCCATGGGCAGCTACTTCCTCTATGGCCAGGCCGTGGAATGGGGCGGCCTCCAGTTTGGTTTCACCTCGGGGACCTTTGGGGGCACCTTTTATCTCCTTACAGGCTTCCATGGCTTGCATGTGGCCACGGGCATTTTGCTGATGGGGCTGATGCTGGTCAAATCGTTCCTGCCTGGCAACTATGTGGGTGGGGAGCAGGGGGTTCAGGCAACCTCCCTGTTTTGGCACTTTGTTGATGTTATCTGGATTGTGCTGTTCCTGCTGATTTATGTTTGGCAGGGCTAAATTCTACTTTCAATCTATCCCTGAATTGCTCCTTTTTCAGCCATGATCATTGAGGATCGCCACTACGACGTCATCGTGATTGGCACGGGTGCCGGCGGTGCCACCCTGGCTGCGGAACTGGCCGATGGTGGCCGCTCCGTGCTGGTGCTGGAGCGGGGACAGTCAATCCCTCCAGAGGAGCTCAGAAGCACGGGCAGCGAACTGTTTCGTAAAGAACGCTTCCATCCGAAGGAGTCCTGGTTTGGCACCGATGGCGATCCCTTCCCTCCCCAGATGCTCTATGGCCTGGGGGGAAATACCAAGATTTGGGGAGGCGTGCTTGAGCGCATGCGGGAACAGGAGTTTGGCGCCATGCGTCTACAAAAGGGCCTTACCCCGGCATGGGAGTTGACCTATGCAGATTTTGCGCCCTATTACGACCGGGCTGAACGGAGCTACCGGGTCCATGGCAAGGCTGGGGTGGATCCTACCGAGCCCCCCCGCCAGGGGGATTACGGATTTGTCCCCCGGCCGATCGAGCCGGTCATGGAAGAGCTGCGTGCCGCCTTTGAGCGCCAGGGAATCTGTGCCTATGACCTGCCCTTGAGCTGGTCCGAATCCCAAAGCCATCCCTGCGGTGATGCCGAATCGTTCGGCGTTACCCCTGCCCAGGCGAATCCGGCGATCACGATTCGCCCGGGCGCTTGGGTGCGCCAGTTGCACACCAATCCCAGTGGCAACCAGGTGAAGGCCGTTGAGGCCGAGATTGGCGGCGACCGTTGGCTCTTTCGCTCCCACCTGGTGGTGCTGGCCGCCGGGGCGATCAACACGGCTGCCCTCTTGTTGCGCTCCGCCGATGGTCGCCATCCCCACGGCCTCTCGAATGGGTCCGATCAGGTGGGCCGCAACCTGATGAAACCCCAGCTCACCTCGATCCTGCAGTTGGCGGCCCGTCCCGGTCGCGGCCACGATGCCCGCAGCTTGGGGATTAATGACTTCTATTGGGGCGACCAAAATGTCGATTTTCCGCTCGGCCATATCCAGAGTGGGGGGGGAGTGCTCCAGGACGCCCTGTTTGCCGAGTCCCCCCCGGTGCTGTCGTTAGTCAGCAAGTTGATTCCCGACTTTGGTCTGGAGCAGTTGGCTAGCCGTTCGATCACCTGGTGGGCCATGACTGCGGTGGCGCCCGATCCCCACAACCGCATCAGCCTGCGCCGTGACCAGGTGCAAATCCACTATGAGGCCAACAATCTGGAGGCCCATGATCGCCTCGTCTATCGCTGGATTGATTGTCTTAAAGCGGCTGAGGGCGATCCCCAAACCCAGGTGGTTCAGGCGGCCCCTACCCACCCCCGCGGCCAGGCTCCCTTGTCCGTGTTGGGTGTGGCTTTGGGGACCTGTCGCATGGGCAGTAATCCGGCCACCTCGGTTGTGAATCTTCAGGGCCAAAGCCATGAGCTAAGCAATCTCTTTATTGCCGATGCCAGTGTGTTGCCAACCTGCCCCAGTGTGGGCATCGGTCTCACCGTGATCGCCAATGCGATTCGCATCGCTGACCACCTAAAGGAACTGCTCTAATGAATATGCCGCTGGAAACGACTGAGCATCGGCGCATTGCTGAACGGGATAATGGCCTGTCCACCTGGGGCCTTTGGGGGAGCTATTTGCCCGACCGTCAATGGGGAACTGTCCGTGAGGACTATTCCGCTGATGGTAATGCCTGGGCCTATTTCCCCCATGACCACGCCCGTTCGCGTGTGTATCGCTGGGGTGAAGATGGTTTGCTGGGCATTTGTGATGAGCAATGCCGCCTTTGCTTTGCCATTGCCCTCTGGAATGGGAAGGATCCTATCTTGAAGGAACGGGCCTACGGTCTATCCAATCCAGAAGGCAATCATGGCGAGGACATCAAGGATTACTTCTACCATCTAGCAAATACTCCTACCCATAGTTTTATGCGGGGACTCTATAAGTACCCCCAGTCTGAATTTCCCTATGACCAGCTTGTTGCGGTTAATGGTGATAGGGGCCGAGATCAACCGGAGTATGAACTTGTTGACACGGGAATTTTTGAGGAATCCCGTTATTTCGATGTCATAGTTGAGTACGCAAAAGCTGCTCCTGATGATATTTTAATTCGGATTCGGGTTCTCAATCGTGGGCCGGAGGCAGCACCCCTAACCCTGATGCCAACCTTGTGGCTGCGCAACACCTGGAGTTGGGGGTACCCCGACGAGGTGGAACGCCCCATGGTGCTGAAGGGCGACATGCTTAGCGTTGACGCAGGTGCAGACCTGGGTTCCTATAGCTTGGCTTGCAATTCGCCTGGCGAATGGATGTTTACGGATAACGAAACTAACTCCAAGCGGATTTTCGGTGAAGCCAGCCTACGGCCATTCCATAAGGATGGTTTCCATCGTTATGTTGTTGAGGGAGACCTTTCTGCCATCAATCCAGCCCAGCAGGGTACGAAGGCTGCCCGTTTGCTTCGTCACACTTTGGCCAGCGGCGAAGAATGGATTGTTGAGTGCCGTTTGCGTTCTAGTGTCCATACAGAACCTGCTTTTGGTGAGATTTTTCAGTCGATCTTTGGTGAGCGGGAGAATGAATGCCAGATCTTCTTTGATAGCAAAGTGTCTTGCATGCAGGACGATGATCGACTGATTCATAGCAGTGGTGCTGCCGGTTTGCTATGGTGTAAAAAATATTATGGTTGGAGTGTTTTACGCTGGCTAGAAGGGGATCCCACCGGCCCTAAGCCGCCACAGGAGCGCCACAATAGTGAGAATGCGTACTGGAGTCGCTTGCATGCCCATGACATTATCTCCATGCCTGACTCATGGGAGTACCCCTATTTCTGTCAGTGGGATTTGATGTTCCACGCTGTTGCTTTTGCCGTGTTTGACCCGGCCATGGCTAAGCACCAGTGTTTGTTGTTACGGAGTCCCCATTACACGGCCCCCAATGCCCAGACGCCAGCCTATGAATGGGCCCTTTCCGATCCGAATCCTCCGATTGGCGCCTGGGCGGCGATGCGGATTTTTCAGATTGATCGTGCTGCCAGTGATGAGCCAGACCTGCCATTTCTAAGGGCTGCTTTGCGCAAGTTGTTGCTTGAGTATGGCTGGTGGGCCAACCGCAATGACCGCTCTGGTGACAACCTGTTTGAGGGTGGATTCCTGGGCCTCGATAATATCGCCGTATTTGATCGCCGCTTTCCACTTGATGACGGCAGCATCATTGAGCAATGCGATGGCACCGCCTGGATGGCATCACTCAGCCTAAACATGCTCAGCATATGTGTTGAGTTGAGTTTGCAGGAGCCTGAATATAGTGATATTTGTGAAAGATTCGTCAACGATTTCGTGCAGTTGGCAATTACACTCAATACTAAGGGTACCCGTAATTACTTGAATTGGGATGAGGAGGATGGCTTCTATTACGATGTGATCAAGCGGCCTGATGGAAGCACTGATTATCTGCGCACCCGTTCCGTTTCCGGTTTGGTTCCCCTGCTGGCAGTGGCAAGCTTTGACGTGGCCACGGTGTTGCGTTTGCCCGTTTTAGACGTGATCAATAGCATGGGATGGTTTGTGCATGAACGCACCACTCCCACCTGGCTAGCGTCCCATTTGGGGCAATGGTGCAACGACCGCATTCTTTTCGCATTGGTGCCTGAAGATCGGTTGCGACGCATTTGTGAGCGACTCTTCGATGAGGATGAATTCTTATCACCTTATGGGATCCGCTCCCTCTCAAAGGTTTACGAAAACGAGCCCTACAGTTTTACCGAAGCTTCCCAGACCCAGGTGCTTGGCTATAGCCCTGCCGATAGTCCCGTTGCCATGTTTGGTGGCAATTCGAATTGGCGTGGACCGGTTTGGATGCCCATCAATTACCTGATCATTGAATCGCTGCAAAAGTTTGGTCACTATTACGGTGATACTCTTAAAGTGGAGTTTCCGACCCGTTCTGGTAATTGGATCAACCTCTGGGATGCATCGCTTCAGCTTGAGGATCGCCTGGTCAATCTCTTCCGTCGTAATGATGAAGGCTTGCGCCCCTTTAATGGCAAGCAATCCTTGTTTCAAGATGATCCCCATTGGCGCGATCTCATTCTTTTTAATGAGTATTTCAATGGCGATAATGGCTCAGGGGTTGGCGCTAGTCACCAGACCGGTTGGACGGCGATGGTTTGCAAGATGATCACCCAGTTGAGCCGCTATCCACTCACCTGATCGTTATCGCCTCCGGCTGATCAAGGGCATAGAAAATCCTAAGGATTTCTCCTTGCATTTCCTCCTATTATTGTTGTATCAATCGACTTTGCCATGGTTGCCTCTCTTCCCCGTCTCGATCAATTCACCATTCCCGTTGACAAGCATGTGGATGTGCTGATCATCGGCAGTGGTGCCGGTGGTGGCACCTTGGCTCGCCAGTTGGCGGGAACCGGGCTGAAGGTGTTGATCCTGGAGCGGGGAGACTGGTTACCGAGGGAGCCTGAAAACTGGAGTGCCACAGAGGTTTTCCAGAAGGGTCGCTATGTTTCGGCCGATACATGGCTAGATGGCACGGGCAAGCCATTCCAGCCAGGCAGCCATTATTTCGTGGGCGGCGCCTCGAAGATGTATGGGGCTGCCCATTTTCGGTTGCGACAGCGCGATTTCGAGGAGGTTCAGCACCACGATGGCATTTCGCCAGCCTGGCCCCTGCGCTATAGCGATTTCGAGCCCTACTACCAGCGGGCTGAAGAGCTCTTCCATGTGCACGGATTACGCGGCGAAGATCCCACCGATCCACCGAGTTCAGCGCCCTACCCCCATCCGCCGATCTCCCACGAGCCGCGCATGCAGAAGCTGGTCGATGACCTGCGCAGCGCCGGCCTGAACCCTTGCCATGCCCCCACGGGGGTGATGCTTGATGAGCGCAATCCTGCCTATAGCCGTTGTCTGCGTTGCAATCGTTGTGACGGTTTTCCCTGTCTTGTTCATGCTAAAGGTGATGCGGAAGTTTGTTCGGTGCGGCCGGCATTAGAAGCAGGCAACGTTTCCTTACTCACCCGTTCCCAGGTCAAACGACTGACCACCGATGCAAGTGGCCGCAGGGTGACCGGGGTGGAACTGGAACGGGATGGTGAGCCCCTCACGTTTACGGCCGAGATCGTTGTGGTCAGCTGTGGCGCTGCCAACAGTGCGCGCCTATTGCTGATGTCTGCCAACGACAAGCACCCAAACGGTCTGGCTAATCGCTCAGATCAGGTTGGACGCAACTATATGTTCCACAATAGTAAGGCCATGGTGGCCCTATCCCATGAGCCCAATTTCACAACCTTTCAAAAAACTGTTTGCATCAACGATTGGTATTTCGGTGGCGACGACTTTGATTACCCCATGGGTAACATTCAGATGACGGGCAAGACCAATGGCGAGATCATGAAGGGCTATGCCCCCTTGGAAACGTTCTTGATGCCCGGTTGGAGCATGGATAAGATCGCTGAACATACCCTCGATTTCTGGATCTCCAGTGAAGATCTGCCCGATCCCGCTAACCGCGTTACGGTGGACAACAAGGGTCAAATTACTCTCAACTACACTCCCAATAATCAAACCGCTGCCAATAAGCTCTACGGAAAATTGCTTTCAGTGCTGGATCAGCTTTATCTTAAGAATCATCTGGTAGAGCGCCAGATTTATATCAAGAGCTCGATGGCCATTGCCGCCGTGGGCCATCAGGCTGGCACCTGCCGCTTCGGCAGCGATCCTGATTCTTCGGTCTTAGATCTCAACTGCAAGGCCCATGACCTAGATAATCTCTACGTGGTGGATACCAGCTTCTTCCCCAGCATTGCGGCGGTGAATCCTTCCCTCACCGCCATTGCCAATGCGATTCGGGTGGGGGATCACCTCAAGGAGCGCTTCCAGCGCTAGGTCTATCCCTGCTCTTAGGCCAGCAGGCTTGAGACCAGGGGCGCAACGACCTGGCTGTCGAGGCTGAATAGGCCGCCACCACAGGCCATCACCACCAGGCACATCACCACATACATCGCCGCCTTTTCCCAGCTAGGGGGTTCGCCAGTTCCCATGGGACCGGCGTAATCCCCCTTGGGAATTTGGTAGGGATCGGGGCCGATGAACGGCGTGCCGCCAGAGATTTCCAGCACCATGGCATAGGCCATGGATACCAATATCGCCAAGGCTGCCAGGGTGCTGAAAGCGCCAGGAATGAGGGCAATGCCGGCGCCCCACATCGAGAAGGCCGACAGAAAGCACAGCCACTTTGGGGTTTGCATGGCTGTCGCCCAGGTGTCTAGGTTGCGCAATTTTGGCCAGCCATGGCGTATGAAGCAGAGGCCCAGAAATACGCGCAACAGCAATAGGGCCCAAGCTGATGGTCCCTCCGGGGTCTGTGGAAATAGAAGTGTGCTCAGGTCAGTCATCGCCATGGAAGGTAACCAACAGATTGGAATGGAAATTGCCTAGCGCTGATTTAAAAACCGAATCATCTTGGCCCCCATTGATTGGGAGCCTGGCTTGGCATGCCATGGCCCCCTGGTTGAACGGGACCCTACAGGCCAGGGCTGCTCTGCATGATGCCACCATCGGCAAAAATTGTGGTGGCGGTGATATAGCTGGCGCCATCGCTAGCTAGGAAGCCCACCACCTTGGCGATTTCCTCAGGCCTGGCCATGCGACCCAAGGGAATGGCCGCATTGAGTTTGGCCAATAGTTCAGGATCATTCATGGTGGAGTCGTTGATCGGTGTGGCTACAGCGCCAGGTCCCACATTGACCATGGTGATGCCATGGGGCGCCAGTTCCAGGGCCGCCGTACGGGTCAACATCCGCACCCCACCCTTAGCCAAGCAGTAAGGCGTGTTGCCGGGCATGGGCCAATCCTCATGGACCGAGGAGATATTGATGATGCGTCCTCCGCCCCCCTGGGCGATCATCTGCTTGGCCGCATATTGGGTTGCGAAAAAGACTCCACGCAGGTTCACATCGAGAACCCTGTCGTATTGCTCGGGGGTGGTGTCGAGAACGGAGGTGCGGGTTTCTACGCCAGCATTGTTGACCATCACGTCAATACGACCGTATTGGGACACGGCTGCATCGATCAATCGTTGGATGTCGTCCAGTTTGGAGACATCGGCCTGCACGCCGAAACTGCTACCGCCATAGGAGCCGATCTCCCGTTCCAGTTCTTCGGTGGCTTCTGGATGGGAGCGGTAGTCGATTACGACCTGGGCGCCCAATTCAGCCAGATATTGAACAATGGCCTTGCCGATGCCACTGTTGCCGCCGGTGACGATCGCGACTTTGCCCTGCAGCAGGTGCGATAGGGTCTGGCCTTCAAGCGGGTTGGAGCTAGTCAAGGGTCTGTCGCCAACTTGCACCATCAAACTAGCCAGTCTGGCCCTGCGTGCCTGTTAAGCCTTCATAGAATTTGGATCCATGGGCAATGTCTCTACTGTTATTTTTCCGACCTTCTAGTTGTTCCCAGGACTGGCCGGGTAGGGCTCTGCTGCTGCCTCCCTAGTACAGCAACAGGGCATGGCCATCGGGGTCACGCACTTGGCAAGCCAGATGTCCAGGACCAAAGCCTGGGGGCACCTTCACCAATGGCCCTACCTGAACATGTAGGGCACCGTCTTGAAGTCGCTTGTGCAGCACAACCAGGTCGTCAACCACGGCGCTGATGCGCCATTCAACCGGATCGCTGGCCTGGGGATTCGCCCGCGGCCCATGGCCACGGGCCGGTTTGCGGTAGTTCAGGAATTCAATCCCCATCCCTTCATCAGCTGGGTGCAGGCTGCTGATTAGAACATCGGTGCCAACAAGCCCGTCCATCCTGTCCTGTTCGGCTCCATGGTTGTGGCCTTGACCGGCCACGGCCATGCCCAGCATGTCACGGTAAAAATGAAGGCTGCGTTCCGTGTCTTCGACGCTGATGGCTGTGTGATCTAGCCCGAGACAAAGGTTGCTTGAGGGGTCTTCCTCGTCCCTGCCAGGGACTGTCTTGGTAGTGGGGCTTTGCTGCCAGCGCTGATCCCCTTTGCCGGGCGGAAACTGCAGCAGTTCGAGCGGGTGGCCATCGGGATCCTGAAACTTCACCGCCCAAATTCCGCCCGCTCCGGGGTTCCAGTCCGGCAGCCGTTGGGGAGCACTGGAGATTTGCTTGGCGCGGTTGGCGCCCTTGGCATAGGCCTGGTGGAGATCCCTTGTTACAATACAAATGTGTTGAAACGCAGCATCGTTTCCGGCTGGGCATGGTGCTGGCCAGTTTTGGGCTTCCCTCTGTCCAGCAGGCTCTTGCGAATTAAATTGCCACAGTTCCAATGTTTCCTGTCCGAGGGACAGTCGACTCCGCTCGATTGTTGGGGCTGGCAGTGTTAGCAGCTCCGCCAACCAGTCGCCACTGAAGCTTTCATAATCATGCGCAACAAATCCCAGGGTATCGGCATACCATTGACTGCTGGCAGTGATGCTTTGGCAATTGTGCCCAATGCTGCTGATCCTTTGCATAACACTCATGCTGTCGTTGCGTAAACCAGGTTTGAATAGCTTTCAGTATCTTGATCTTGTTGCTGCTCATCCGGGTTCTGATGGCAACCTGTGGAAATCAGCGGCATTTCATCGTCCAAAGCAGTTAAGACCACCATTTTATGGGCCACCTAGCTGCCCTTGGCCTTCTGAGGTGTCACCCCCACTCTCCTTGCGCCCACTGATACTTACGTAGCCACCGATGCATATCAAAGCCGTTCCTATGACTGTGGCGACATCCAGAGATTCTTTGAACACGACCCAGCCGAGGATGGCTGCAAATACGACTGAGCTATACTGAAATGCACCAATCTCATGCGGCTTGGCGTACATGTAAGCCTTGATTAGGAGGAACTGAAACAGAACCAGGCAGATTCCTGTGGCCAGCATGATCATGAAGTGACCTGCTGTGATCGCTTGCAGCTTGCCAATCACTAAGAGGCTGCAGATCGTTGTGCCAATTAATAGAAAGTAGAACATCTGGGTCAGCGCTGATTCGGTGTCGTCTAGTCTCTTTACGGCAAGAAATTCGATTGCTGTCGCAAATCCAGCCAGCAGGCCGAGCAGATTGCCCGGGTTGGTGAAGATGCTTGCACTAGGTTTGACAATAATTACCATGCCTGCAAAGCCGAGGGCAATGGCTAGCCATAGTTGCCGACTGATGCGGTTATGTAAAAACGCCATTGCTAGTAGGGGGATAAAGATCGGTGTGGTGTTAAGCAACACGTTGGCGTTCATCAGGCTAGTCATCTGGGCGGCGCCGATAAATAGCAGGAAGCCTGAGATTCCCGTCCCCCCCCTGAGTAGGTGCAGGGGTAGGGCCTTGGTTTTTAAGTCTTGAAAACGGCGCAATCCCGTAATGATTGTTACCACAACTAAGGCGCTAGAAAAGGTTATCCAGCTAAACATTTCTACGCTTACGCTGCTTTCAATGGCTTTGCCGAATACGCTTTGGATCGTATTGGCTAAAAAAGCGAGCATTATGAAGATTGAGCCGATCACTAGGGATTGTTTTGGTTGGGCCTGCATGTCTGCATTGATTGTTGTTGCTAATCTAGTCGTGCTGGAAGGGTTATGGACGATCCTTTCCCATTGGTTATTGTCTCCTGACATAGTTTTTATTTCTTCACCTAGTGCCGTTTCGTCAATCCTGGATTGTTCGAGAGCTCCTGCTGCCCATGGATTGGCATCCTGGTTTTCTTAAGGTCTGCCTATGGGCCGTTCTGTCGCCTTTTGATGTTGGAATGGGCCAGCAGCCAAGATGTTAAAGATTCCAATTCCATTGCATTCCCAAGGTCCAGAGGGGCCCCTGACTTGGTATGCCACTTTGAAGTTGGGTGTAGGGCTGAACCGATAGCTTGCTTGTAAGTTGCAGCTGATAACTTAGCTCCAGCACCGCCTGGGCAGGCTGGTTTGGTTGGAGGTCGCGGCTGGTAGAGGATCCGGCAAGGCCGAGGATTACCAGGTCCTGGGGACGATTAGGCAAGAGCCCCTGGCCGATCCAGCCCCCTGCGAGGAAGGCCGGGTAAGGATTAATGTTCGCCGGACTTGAGAGGGAGCCTGAGAGCCAGATTCGACTGGCAAACTCCAGGGGCAAGGGAGTGGGTAGGGCAAGGTAGAGGCCGATTCCATTGGCCTGTTTGCCCGTTGGCACCACTCCGGGGGGAGCTAGTCCTTGGATTGACGGACCGTTAACCCCAGCAAACCCCCAGTTGGCGTTGTAGATCGTGACCTGCAGCATGGGTTCAGGCAACTGGTTCTGCAGAAGTCGGCTGGTCAGGCATCCCGAGGGGGCGATAAAGCCGCCAGCCTGGTTGCCGGATATCGCTTGTTTGTTGTTGGTTTGGTTGTTTGCTGTGTCCAATTTAGTATTCAGTTCAGTTGTTGGCTGCTTGCCGTCATCGCAGTGGCTCAAGCGCTTGGCTAGGGGCCATTGCCATTCGACTAATTCCAAGAGCCCGTCCCCTGGACTGATGGTCTGGTTGAAGCCGCGAAGGGTGCTGTTATTGCGTGCTGCATCCAACTGAAAAAGGCCAAACCGCAGGCTCCCGCCCCATAGGCCGGGCTTGTTAGCCTCCCTGTTCTGGTGGTCTAACCGCCCAAGTCTCACGGTTGCAATGGCTCCAAGGCTATTGAGCGGTCCGTAGGGAATACCTGGCAAGCTGACGCCGTTATGGGCATTGATTAGGCTTGTTATGTAGAGATTCATGGCATCTCCGTGTAAAAAATTGTTGCCAAGGCTGAGATTGCCGACCTTGAGCTGGCCAAGTCGCTCATGGGGTAGGCCATTGCGCTGCAGCCAGACGCCTTGGAGCCACAGACCCGAGGGACTCTGAAATAGGCTTTGCGGATAGAACTGACTCGAGACCAGGCCAATTTCGGCCCCAAAATTACCGGAGCTACTGTAATTCGAGAGGTGTACATTGAGACTCCAACGGTCTAGTTCATCTCGCGGCAGTCGGCGGTTAAGTCCGGTGCCCAGGATTGATGTGAGATCTAGGCTCGTTGTGGCATTGGTGGGAGCGTTACCTGCGCCACTGAGCGGCGAGATTAGTTGGCCGCTGAGGCTTAGTCCAACTTGCCACCAGCTGATTTGGGGTTGCAGGTTGCGTAGGGGTTGCCAGCCTCGCGGAAGTTCAATGACGTTATTGCTGGCCCTATCGTTGCCCACACTACCGGGCCTTTCTGGTTGATCTGGACCCGTAGGCTGCGTCGATGACGCCTCTGAGATGGAGGCTGACACGTCAGTGTTTTGGCTTGACTCCCTGGACTGTGCCCAGAACGGTCTTGCCCATACCCCCGCCAGGATGATGGCAATCACTCCCTGGCCTAGGGCTTGTTTAGCCCGTTGCTTCGATCGATTTAGGCGGTCTGAGCTTGCCGCCATTGTGGTCTGGGAGTGCCCATCTCCCTTCAGGATTGACCTGATTGAACCGAGCCAGTTGTTCCGGTAACCCCTGGACGTCTGGATTCAGCCATGGGCTCGGTTTCTGCTGCTGGCCCATGTTCAGTCAAACCCCCCGTTTTTGACGATGCCACGGCGTCAGACGTTGTGGAGGATGGTTTCGAAGGTGTCGCTGATGGGTCAACGAAGCGTTCCGCCCGCTCCAGGCCCACCTCCACACCCATGTGCTGGTCTGGATGTCCCGTGATCAGTAGGGAGGCATGCTCGCGGGTGGCGATCTGCCAGAGCCATTTGGTCAGCAAGGTGAGCCTGTTTTCCTTGTCTGGCATGAAGGCCAGGTGGGCCACCCCCCAAAGCAGCCAGCCCAGTAGCCCACTGACCCGTAGACCCCGCAGGTCGGCCACGGCATAGAGGGGGCCGACCACGGCCATGCTGCCGATATCAAACCAGCGGAAGGGTTTATGGGTGGTGCCGCTGATTGCCGCCAGGATGTCTTTCGCCACCCAGGTGCCCATTTGCACCGCCGGCCCGGCCATGCCCGGCAGGGGTTTGGCATCCGCCGTATGGCTGTAGTTGGCTAGGTCACCGACCACGCGGATCGTGGGCAACGAGGGGATCGAGAAATCGGGCTGCACCACCACCCGGCCGCTGCGGTCGAGGGGGCAGCCACTGCGCTCGGCTAACAACTTGCCGAGGTGCGACGGCCTAACACCTGCGGTCCAGCCAATCGTGGCCGCCTCCAGTACCCGGTCGCCCTCCTCGGTTTTCACCGTGATCCGGCCCGGTTCAATCGATTGGACCCGGCCCCCAAACAGCAACTCCACCCCGCTGTCGCGCAGGTGGTTACCGGCGGCCGCCGAGAGGCTGGGATGCATGGCCCGCAGCACCCGATCGCCGGGATCCACCAGGATGACCCGGCAATCGGCGATGTCGAGTTGTTTGAAATCGCGCTCCAGGACATGGCGCATCAACTCGATCAGGGAGCCGGCCAGTTCACAGCCGGAGGGCCCACCGCCCACCACGACGGCGGTCTGTAGGACCTTGCGGCGCACCAGGTCGGGGGTTTGTTCAGCCTCCTCCAGGGCCATCAACACTCGTCGGCGGATCTCATCGGCGTGCTCGAGGATCTTCATGGGCGGCGCTAGGGGCCGCCATTCCTCGTGGCCGAAGTAGGTACTGCCCGACCCCGTGGCCAGGATCAGGTGGTCGTAGCGATAGCGGCGGTCGTTGAAGACCACCTCCTGGGCGTGGGGGTCGATGTCCACCACTTCGCCCAGCAGCACCTGCACGTTGGCGGCCTGGCCCACCAGCAGGCGTAGGGGCGAGGCTATGTCCGCCTCGGATACCAGGCCGGTGGCCACCTGATAAAGCAGGGGCTGGAACAGGTTGAAATTGCGTTTGTCGATCAGGGTGACGCGCACGGGCTGGCCTGCCAGGGCCTGGACCGCCTTGAGGCCGGCAAAGCCGCCCCCCACCACAACCACATGGGGACGGGAGCCCAGCTCCCCGTCCGGGGGGTTCAACTCCAGGAAGAACCGTTCCACTGCCATTGCGATTGCGTTTGCGATTGTTTCTGGACCCCCGTCAAGGTATCTGGTTTCTCCCCGTCAGCAGGCTTTTAATCGTCGCCAGCGCGCTTGGGTGGGGGGATCGTCACAGGACCACCGGCGCCTTTGGGATGCGGGCCAGGCCTGGCGCTGCCTGGACCCGGGTTGAACGTGCCAATTAGGGTGAGATTTGCTGCCCTATTTGCCGTGTCTATCGATGCCATCCAAGCCTTTGCTGCCCTGGTCCATGCCGATAGCGACTTGCAGGCCCACGTGAAGGGAGCGACCAGTGCCAATGAGGTGGTGGCCCTAGCCGCCAGCCGCGGTCACCAGTTCACCAAGGCCAGCCTGCTCCGCGAGCACGCCCAGGCTGTCCACCGCGCCGATGACTCCACCCTGGAGGGGATCAATAGCTGGGGCGATGCCCTGATGCATGCCTTTGGAGCCCCCGAGCGCCCCTGATCTCTGCAGCAGTTGTCCCGAGAGCGGGTCCTGCACCGCCGGCTTGGAGCCAGGGCTTCATCGTCTGGCCCTAGGAGCCTGGACTTGGTAGCCATTGGCTGCCCCGCCCCGGCTCCCCAGCTCCCAGCTGGGCGGATTGGCAACCCATTGAACCCGATTTCCCCTTAGATGGGGGCCTGCTCCGATGGCCCCAGCCCGTTCCAGGGCAAATTCGTGCTGAATTCCCTGCTGCTCCGTAGCGCCCTCAAGATCGGCATCGCCGTCTTTCTGACGGCGGCCATCGCCATCTGGTGTGAGCGGATTGCCTATGTCTGGTATTCGCTGATGGCGGTGGTGTTTGTTGTCGATGACAACGACGCCCAAACCGTGCAGTCCGCTGCCGCCCGGTTATTCGGCACCATCGCTGGCGGCCTGATTACCTTTCTGGTGCACACGATCCTCTCCGGTTGGATCGGGGTGATGGTGTCATTTTTGTTGATCCTGCCGGTGCTCAGGCTGGCCGGCTGGCAATCGGCCAGTGGGGTGGCCACCTTGGTGAGCCTGATGTTCCTGATGATTCCAGGCCACGCGGAACTCAACTGGGACTACGTCTTCAACCGCAGCCTGGATACCTTGCTCGGCTCTGTGGTGGCCCTGGCCGTGGGCTTGCTGCTCTGGCCCCGCAATCAGGGCGCCCGCCTGAAGGCGATTCCCTTGGAGATGAGGAGACAGATGGCCGCCCAGGTGGCGGCCTACCAGCGCTGGCTAGCTGGCCAAGCAATCAGGCCCGAGCCCCTGGCCCCGGCCCAGCTCACGGTCCAAATTGTGGAACTGGAGAGCTTGCTCCAGCAGGAACTCCATGGCCCCCAGGGCCGGCTACTGCGCCGCCAGCACTGGCCCCAGCGCCAGCTGCTCTGGCAACACCTCCAACACCATTGGATCCAATGGGAACGGTTGCTGCAGCTCCTGCCCGAGTCCTGGCCTGGGGAGCCAAGCGAGGCCCCAGGGACAGGTACCCGCGGGTGGGACCCCTTTTACGCCAGCTTGGTCAGCCTGGGACAGGGCCTGGAGGGCGGCCTTCGTTCGGGGCGGCAGTCGGGCTCGGTTGGCCCGGGGTTGGCTTATGGCCTCGAGGGCGATCCCTGCGAGGCGGTCGCCTGGCGCCGCCTGGCGGGCCAGCTGGCCCTGCCCCAGCTGTTGATGTTGGCGATTGGCGAGGAACTGCGCCCCCTGCTGGCCAGCCTGCGCAGCCTCAATCTGATCGACTCCAGCGGCGCCGCCTTGGAAATGGCTAAGCCGAAGTCCAGGTCCCAGCGGCCAGGACTTCCAGCCCCGGCCGTTGCCTCAGGGTGTCCCTCCCCAAGGCCTTCAGCCCCATGATGATCACCCGTTCCGATCTGCGTTTGGCCATCACCGCGGGCCTGGCCACCGGTTTGACCGCGATCACACCCCTGGCCTTTGGTGTGTACCTGCCCCAGGCGGTTTTGGCCGTGTGCACCGGCACCTACGGCAGCTCCTTGTCCATGGCGCGGCAACGGATCGCCGGCACCCTGCTCGGTGGGGCGGTGGTGGTGGTGGGCTACGGGCCGATGCAGGGCTGGCCCTTCCCCCTGGCGATCGCCGTGGCCCTGAGCCTGCTGCGCTTGTTGGGCGGCTGGTTGGGGATTAAGGGCTACAAGGTCGGCAGCTTCATCGTGATCATGGGCTGGCTGGTGCACAACGACCAGCTCGGCAGTTGGATTCCCCTGCGGCTCTTCTGGACCTGCCTGGGGATCCTGGTGGCGATGGCCAGCCTGCGCCTGTTTTGGCCTTCGCTGGCGATTACCAGCTCCCGGAGCCTTTGGCGCTCCCTGTTGGCGGGTTTGGCGGGCGATCTGGAGCAGGAGGCCCAACGGCTCGATCCCCAGCCTGGCCAGGTGGGCCCTGGTCCCCAGGGCAACGTTCTCCCCATCGGCAGTCCGATTCGCCAAGACAAGCCTGTCCCCACCGTGGGGTCGCTGGCGCCCCTGGCACGGCCCGGGTTTCGTACGGACCAGCTTTCGCTGCAGCGACGCCAAAAACTCCTGCAGTTGCGGCGCTTGCTGCCGGAGGTGGCCAATGAACTGGGCACCAACCCCCAGCTCCACCCCCTCTATCGCTTCCTGCGTCAGCTCGATCGCACCGGCTCCCTGCTGATCGGCAGCATCGACGGCCTGGCCCGCCAACCGGCTCCGCACCAGGAGCTGGCCGCCCTGCTGGCCCTGCACCAGGCCGAAGCGGAGATGCTGCGCCACTGCGCCAGACGCCTCGGCCAGTGGATCCTCTGCCTGGAGCAGCCGGTTGACCTGCCGCCCCCACCCCAACCGGCAGCGATTCCAGCCAGTTGGGAGCAGGCATTCGGCCTGCTCCAGGACAGCAGCCTCGATGCCATTAGCGCGGAGCGCTTGCAACATCTGGCCCGCCGGGCCTTTCTCTGTCGCCAGAGCTACCGGGCGATCGACTCGATGGAACGGGACTGGGGCCGGCTGGGCAGCCCCTAGGACCAGCGCGAAGCGCTGCCCCTTGATTGGCGCCAGGCCTAGTTAGGAGTTCGCGATGAGAACCAGCGCTCGATGCGATAGCCCAGGATCACTAGCAACACCACTAACCAAAACCACAATTCCGGTGCATTGGCGTTGCAGAGAATGATTAGCAACACCAGCTCGCTCGCCAGCCAGGGCAATTCCTGCCGCAGCAAGGGATTGGCGAGGGTTGGCAGACGGGGGGCCATGGTTGGGAAGGGGCGAATGGGCCGGATTGGGGATTGGCCGGCTTAGGGCAAGTTGCCGGGCTGGTGCAGAAACGGTTTGTTCCACTGGCGGTCGATCCGCTGGCTGCGGTACCCCCCGGTTAGGGAGCGCACCCCAGGCAGCAAGTAGCTGATCGGGCTGCGCCACTCCACGTAGGCATGGCTGACGGCCGTCAGGCCTTCCCGCACGGGAAACACGCCGCTGCCGCCCGAGAGGGTCCAGCGGTAGCCATCGACGCTGGCCGAATCCCGGTCCAGGCTGATGTCGGCCCGCATCACCGGTCCATTCTTGGTGAGCTCCTGGGCCAGCTGGGGGTTACCAATTGTGGTCGAGATGTCATCGACGCTGGCGGGCAGGCTCAACACCCGCGTCACCTTGCCGGTGATGCCGCCGAACCGACCGCGCTGGTTCCAGAGCGGCACCACCTCAACCGGGAGTCCCAGGGGCAGGCGCCGGGCATCGGCGGGGCTGAAATAGGCCACCACCTCCAGGGGCAGCTTGCTGGCGCCGGAGGCATCGGGTCGGCCGATCGTGCCCAGGCGCTGGCCCGTACCCACGGTCTGGCCCGCCGTGACCTGCAGATCGAGCACCGTGCCATCCCGGTCGGCTTCGATCAGGCCTTCGTAGGCGATTTTGGCCTCGGTGACCCGGATTTGGCGCTTGAGATCGTCGATTTGATAGCGCCGCTGCTGGGCGGCCGTTTCCAGGGTGACTTTCACCTGCTGGTAGTTGGCAATGACTTTTTTCGCGTTGATCTTGACGTCATCGAGGTTGACGCTGGTGCTGGTTAAGGCCTGTTGGGCGGAGACCACATCATTGGAGAGGGGGGCCACCACCTGGCGCTGGCTGAGCCAGTCGAGGTTGCGCAGTTTCGAGGCGTATACCGACTGCAAACCCTGGTAGCGACTGCTGTCATCGGCCAGTTTGGCCAGGGCGGTGTCGCGGCTGGTGGCTTCGGCTTGCAATTGCAGCCGATCGCGGTGGTCCAAGTCTCGGTTGATCCGTTGAAGTTGGGCCAGATTGCCCTTTTCCTGTTGCAGCTGGCGGGCTAGCACGGGCAGGTAAAGGTGCATCAAGACCTGCCCTTTTTTAACTTGTGCGCCGAGCTTGGTGTGGATTTTGATCACCTGCCCACCGGCGCGGGCATTCAGGATTGCGGCGTTGTCGCTGTAGAGAAAGACGCCCTGTCCGGCCACTTCGGTGGGAATTTGCCAGGCCAGGGACCAGCCCACCAGGGCCGTACCCACGGCTGCCAGGCAGACCCCCACCTGGTCGTGGTCGGAGAACTGGCGCCATCGCTGCTGCAGCCGATCGAGCTGGCGCTTGGGCCAGGGGCGGGGCTCCAGATTCGGGGGGCTCACCATGAACCCCAGCATGGCCCACCAGGGTGCCCCTAGCTATGGCCGGGTCAGCGGGACCGAACCCATCCCTACCCAATCCCTCGCCGCCTAGGCCCATACCGCAAACTGGGGCGATCGCAGCGAAAGGGCAGCATGGGCAGGGTCGGCCGCTGGCGCCGGGGCCGATGGCGCCAGGGCGATGGGGCTTTGGGGTTGCTTGCTGGCTCTAAGCCTGCAGATCGAAGTCTCCTTGGAGCGAGCCTCGCTGGACCCTGCCCTGACGCAGCAAGTCAGGCCAGATCAAGCTGGCCGCTTGGAGCCCCTGCTGCTCGCCGCCTTGGGCCCCAGGCATCCCTGGGTTGGCTTGCCATTTCGGCGTTCCTTGCCCCCGGCCTGGCCTGGGCCCAGGCCAGGCCGGGGGCCCAAGGGCCCTTGCAAGGTCCTGCCCAACCGCAGTCCCTAACCAAGTCCTTAGCCAAGCCAGTTGTCCAGCCCAGCCCGCGGTCCGCCTGGGCCGACACGGCTGGGCTGGAGCGCAGTTGGCAGGAGCTGGATCAACAATTGCGGGCCCTCGATGGCCTGATCCCGTTCGTTTCGGGGGGGCCTGCCCTGGATCCCCGGGCGATGCCGCCGATGCCCCAGCGGCTGCTAGAGGCCAACGCGCCTGCCAGCAGCCAGCTGAATCCCGCCCAGCTCGTGCCTGCAGCCCCCCTGAGCCTGCCCAGTGCCGGCAGTCTTCAGGCGGGCGCGGTGCAATCCCTTGGGCTGGAGCAGGCCCTGGCAATTGCCTTTGCCAATAGCGCCACGCTTCAGGCCCAACGGGAGCAGGTGGCCGCGTCCCTAGCCCAGCTCAGGGCCTCCCAGGGTCCGTATTGGCCCACGCTCAGCGCCATCGCCAGCGGCAGCAGCGGCCAATCGGGCTCCTCCCTCTACGCGCCGGTTGGCAACACCGGCCTGGGCTTTGGACCCAATTTCGCCATGCCGTCTGGGGCCTTTGCCGTGCCAACGGGCGGTGGCGCTTACCTCAATTCCTATGGCAACAGCGGCAGTGCTGGCCTGCAGCTGAGTTATTCCCTGGTGGACTTCGCCCGCACTCCGGCGGTGCAGGCGGCCCGGGCCCAGCTGGACTCTGCCCGCAACCGCTATGCCTCCCAGTTGCGCAGCCTGCAGCTCCAGGTGAGCGAGGCCTATTTCCAGCTGCAACAGGCGGACCAGACGGTGCGCATCAACCAGGCCACCCTGGCTAATGATCTGGTGATCCTGGCCGAAAGCTTGGATCTGCAGCGGGCGGGGCTGGTGCCCCGGCTCAATGGGCTGCGCCGCAATGCCATCAGCGCCAGCAACCAGGAGACCCTGATCCAGTCCCTGGCCGATCGGGCCGTGGCCCGGCGCCAGCTGGCGGTGCTGCTGAACCTCCCGCCCCAGATCACCCCCGCGGCCCGCGATCCGATCCGGCCCCTGGCCCGCTGGCCCCTCAACCTGGAGGAGAGTCTGCTGGCCGCCTACCGGGGCAACCCGGAACTCGAAACGATCCTGGCCACCCGGGACGCCCTGCTGCGCCAGCGGGATGGCATCGCCGCTGGCCTACTGCCCAAGTTGTCCCTCTTTGCTGCGGGGGGGGTCTCCGCGAGTAGCACCAGCACCTTCGATGTCACAGCCAGTGGCGGCGGCTGTTGCGGGGCCACGGTGATCCCCATGCTCAACCAGAACGGCTACGACTGGTCGGTGGGCTTGACCCTGCAATGGCTCCTCTTTGATGGCGGCAACACCGCTAACCAGGCCGAGGCCTTAGCCCGTCGGGCAGCGGCCAGCAGCCAGAGCTATGCGGCCGAACGCAACGCCATCCGCCTGCGGTTGGAAACCGCCTTTTTCAACCATGAGGCCAGCCTGGCGAAGTTGGCGGCCGCTAGACGGGGGGTGAGTGCGGCGCTGGAGGCCTTCCGCGATGTGAAATTGCGCTATCAAACCGGCCTCTCTAGTGAGGTGGATCTTTCCGATACCCAACGCCAACTGGTCACCAGCCTGTTGCAGCGCCTCAATGCCACCGTGGGCGTCAACATCACCTATGCCCGCCTACTGCGGGAGTTGTTGCCCGTGCCCAGGGATCCGGCCCTGCAGGTGCAGCCCCGCCTCAGCCTGGATGGGTTGGCACCCTCCTAATCACCACTGGTCTGCAAGCTTGGTCAACCCCCGTCTGGGCCCTTGTGTTTTGGTATTGATTAGTCCGATTGCTTAGGATAGCCATGGGTTGTTGTCATGGAGCAGGCTCAATCCTTTGCAGTCCTACAGTGAGTTGGAGTTTGCAAGCAAGCTTCTCCACCATGGTTCGGGAGGGTCTTGCCATCGCTGGGCTTTAGGGGGGCAAGGGGGGCGGAGTCGACCTTGGGAGACTCATTGACGCTTGCTGCCGGATCGATTGCTCCCTGGTTCCGCCATTGCCGGTAACCGGGGAATGGATCCCATGGCAACGGGATACTGGCTGGTGACTTGGCTAGAATGTAATGGCGTGCCTACGAGTCTTGAGTCTCCTAGGCAAGGGACCAATCCCTGCCCCATCGAGTAGTGAACAGCTGCTTTTAAAGGAGGTGGGGGGTGATTAGCCCATTAATCCATTAACTAGATCCGTTTTGACACCTCGTAGAATTTGGCAACTCCTATTGGCAGGCTTACTGTTTTGCCTGCTTATCCTATGGCCTGTTGGCCAATCGATTCAGGCCGCTACCCCTGATCCTTCCAGTCCGGCGCCGTTGGAGCCTGGGGCTGGGCTAGGCCTGCGGAAAGGACCTGAGGTGGTTAAGGTTGGTATTTACATTACGCGCTTAGATAATTTTGACCTGAGTAGCAAGTCATTTGACGCTACTTTTTGGTTTTGGATGATATCTCCTGAGCATTCTCATAATCGTCTAGATGATATTGAATTCGTAAATGCTGAGGAGGTTAAATTTTCCAATAGTTTGTCAAAGGTGACTCCTGATGGCATTTGGTATCAGCGCAAGGTTGTAGCCACATTGCACCATGACTGGAACCTGCGAAAATTTCCTTTCGACCGCCAGGATTTGCACCTTAAACTTGAGGAGGCCGATGCCTATATTGATGAGGTTGTTTACGTGCCAGAAGACACCAAGTTTCTCGTTGACGGCCAGATGAAAATTAAGGGATGGCGCGTTGTTTCAAGTGATATAAGGCCTAGCGTTAAAACCTACATGACTAATTTCGGTGATCCTGGCCTGCGTCCTGATATGCCAACGTCCTTCAGTGGTTTTGATATTATGGTGCAAATAGAGCGGACTAGCTTAGCCGCCTTCTGGAAATTTGCAGCCGGCGCAATAGTTGCGGCAGCGATTGCCCTGTCTTCCTATGCTTTCCATGTCGATAAGGCACAGACGCTGAGTCCACGCTTCGCACTTTTATCGGGTGCCGTCTTTGCTGCCATTATCAGTTTGAGAAGCGCATCGACAGAGCTTGGAATTACTGATTACAATACATTAATTGATCAAATTCACCTGGTTTCCCTCGTCTATGTGATGATTGCAACCTTTGCCGGGGTCTATACTTGGAGTCTCTATCGTAGGCATGAAGATGGCAGGGCCATTGAGCGGCTTGGGCACCGCATTGCGTTTTTTTCCACGTTGCTACTGGTCTTTGTTGTTGCCGGGCTAATAGGCAGGGCCATGATCATCTGAGTCGCTTTGGTTTGGCTGGCATTTGGTTGTTGATATGGACGACTTATCGTATGGAGCTGCTGTTCGTTGTTATTCGTAGATTGGCGAAAATTAGCCGTTTGGGATGTGCAAATTTCTTGCCTGATCAATCGCCCTTCTGATAGCTTGCTTACGATCGGATCAATGGTCTGACCTGAATGGTTACCCTTCCATGGTTCCCTAGGTCCCCTCTCCATTGGCGCAGATTGGTCACGATTGTGGTTTTGTGCGCAACTCCGTCCCTGATTCTGGCCGCCGAGGGACCCCGTTTGTTGCAAAGAAAGTCCGGGTTGTTGCCAGCTACGACCAACCATTGGCCCCCGATGGTCCTGTCTATCTGCCGGACCACCATGCGTTGTTTTTTACCTCCAATAAGCTGCGTCGTGACGATGGCAGTCCATAGGTTGTTGTGTCCCTGTTTGGTTCAACTCAGGGAAAAACAACCGACCTTGCTCTCAGCGATTGAATCCCCATGGCCAATGGAGCCTTTCGCTTCAAGAGCGGCTCGATTGTGGTAGCCATGCAAGGGAATCTCAAGCTACCGGCGGGTCTTGCCAGCTTTGATCTTAAAAGTCGCCAGGTGACCCTGCTTGCAAAGGGTTTTGCAGGCTATCCATTCAACAGCCCCAATGACGTGGTTCAGGCGAATGATCTCTCGATTTGGTTTACGGATCCCCACTATGGCTATGAGCAGGGATTCCGTGCCAAGTTAACGATAGGAAATTGGGTGTGGCGCCTTGATGCTTCGGGGAGTAGCTAGCGTTTGCTCATCGATGGCTTTGCCAAACCCAATGGCCTTGCCTTTAGTCGCGATCAACGCTTTGTGTATGTTACCGATTCTGGCTGTATTTCTGGTAATGGCGACCGCCATGGCGTCTTGCCGCGAGCGATTTACCGTTACCGTATCATTGATACCCCTGATGGCCCCTTAGTGACTGACCGACCAATTTTTTGTGTCGTGACCAAGGGTATTCCTGACGGGATCAAGATCGATTCCCAGGATCGGGTTTCGAGCGCAACGGGGGCCGGTTTGGAAGTGTTTAGCAAGCATGGAGCCCCATTGGCTGTGATCTCGATTGCGGGTGGAGTGCGCAATTTCGCCCTCACGGATGATGGTGGTGCCTATGTGATGGGGCAACGAAGCTTTACCGACTTGACCCTTGAGCCGTCTGGTTTGCAAGTTCTAGGGGCTATCCCGATCTTTTAGGCAAACAAGGCCGATTTTATAGTCGTTTTTGCTGCCATGAACTCGCTTGAATCTGCCTGGTTTCTTGGTAGGGCCTAGGGATTCCCTGGTTCCTTTTAAAGTAGGGGATTGAAATTAAATTGGGCCTACCATGCTCGAGGAAGCGGCCTTGCCTTCGCCTGATCACGACTGAACGGATCTGCCATGCCTTTGGTCCTACCTGCACCCCAGCCCAGTTTGCCAAGTGATTTGCTGCCCCTTCGGGCGGAACTGATACGCCATGGCTTTACGGTGCGAATTGAGCGGCCGCCCCAGCAAGGTGTGTATGGGATTTTTAATTCGAAAAGTCGGACTATTTGGATCGCCCCGGTCACCATTCCCTTGGAAATTTTTCGCCCCACCTTCCTGCACGAAACTGTCCATGCTGCCCAGAGTTGTTCCCCTGGTCGGCCGACTTTGCTAGGGATCAAGACCTCTGTTTTGCCGGTTGTGAACCAGGAGATTAATGGCATTCTGACAACCCGCTACGACAACGCCAATCGAGCCTTGGAGCGGGAAGCCTTTCTGCTGCAATCCCAGCCGGATGCTGTGGCAATCCTGATGCGGGCCCTACGCTCCCGTTGCAAGCTTAATGCGACCTAGGTGGGAGATATTGACTACTCAAGGGTTTGTTTCTGATTGGGATCAACTTGTTGTTAGTTTTTGCTCGGCCACACCTAGGTGTTCACTTTGGCTGCCCTAAGGGGCGCCGATCTCAGCACCTGGGCCGATCAGCCAGCTTGGGGTTTGCCTTGACGGCCGACGATTCGGCCCAGCTGATCTGGTTCGAGCTGGGGCGTTGCCGCCAGACCGGTTTGGTGTAGGTGCCATCGATAGACCGCTAACGCACCCGATTCCTGCCGTTGTCCAGCTCCGCTGCGAGGGCATCGGGTTCCTCGGGGCTTGCTCGTTGATCGATGGGGGGCTGGCTTTGGCGCAGGAGCAAAACCTGGTCCCTGGGTATCTCCAGCACCCAGGGTTGGGGGTGATCTGAAAGTCGTTGCCAATCGGCACGCCGCACCTCCACCTGGATCGGCTGCAGGGCAGGATTGGAGCGCTCTTGTAGCACCACATAGGCACTCACCTGGAAGGGCCCCTCACTCACCTTGACTAGATGGCAAAACCATTGATTGCGGGTCAAGGGCTGGTGGATTGATTGTGCCGATAGGAGTTTTAAATGGTTGGCGCGGATCCCCACATGGCTAAAGGTGCTGTCAACCGTTGTTTCGCAATCAATTTCCAGGTGCCAATCGACTGCCCAGAGTTTCGTTGGCGAGAGAGGGCAAATCCGCGAAAAGTTTTTGCAGCCACTCAGGCGGGCCACTTCTAGGTCCACCGGGTTGTCAAATACCCCATGGTTGGGACCCTGGGCTAGGAGTTTTCCCTGGTCGATCACCAATAGTTCGTCGCTCAGGCGGTAGGCCTCCTCCAGGTCGTGGGTCACGAGCAGGGCTGGCACCTGGCAATCCGCGAGCAGGTCGGCCAGTTGTTGCTGTAACTGGCGGCGCAGGTAGGTGTCCTGGGCGGAGAAGGGTTCATCGAGCAGGAGCAAGTCCGGTTCACTGGCTAGGGCCCGGGCTAGGGCGATGCGTTGCTGTTGGCCACCGGAGAGTTGGTTTGGATCGTGTTGGGCCAGCTCCCGCAGCCCCACCCGCTCCAGCTGCTGGTTGACCCGTTCGCGCCGCTGCCCTGGGGGGAGGTGAGCAAGGGCAAACCCGACGTTCTCCGCCACCGTTAGGTGGGGAAAGAGGGCGTAATGCTGAAACACCAGGCCCACGCGTCGCCGATGCAAGGGCAGGTTGATCTGGAGTGCGCTGTCGAACAGCACCCGGCCATTGAGTTCAATGCGTCCCCGGTTGGGGCTTTCGATCCCGGCCAGGCATCGCAGCAACTGGCTTTTGCCGGCCCCTGACGCTCCGAGGATGCCTAGTCTGCGGCACGAGCTGCTGAAGTTGAGCTCTAGGCCAAACGATCCAAGCTTGTGTGCCAGGTCCACCTTGAGTTGGAACGGAGTGGCCTGGCCCCCTTGGCGGCGTTTCTGAGTGGGTCCCCGGCTGCCAGGGAGCCAGGTTTGGCTTCGCCAGGCCCAGGATTTCAGGCGCCGGTTCAGGCCCCAGAGCCGGTTTCGTCCTGGCTGACGCCGAACGGCGCCCGTTTCTAGGAGCTGCATCAGCAGCAGGCAAAGGCCATTGAGCAGCAAGACCAGCAGGGTCCAAAACCAGGCCTGGCCCGTTTCCCCCCCCTCCACCGCGGCGAAGATTGCCAGGGGCAAGGTCTGGGTTTGGCCGGGGATGTTGCCGGCCAGCATCAAGGTGGTACCGAATTCCCCCAGGGCCCGGGCAAAACTGAGGCTTACCCCCGCCACCAGCCCAGGCATGGCCAGGGGCAGCACGATCTGCCGCAAAATTCGCCCCTCCCTGGCCCCCAGGCTCCTGGCCACCTGGGGCAGGGCCCCATCGATCTGCTCAAGGGCGGCCAGGCTGCAGCGCACCATCAAGGGGAAGGCTGCCACCACTGAGCTCAGCACCGTGGCCTGCCAGCTGAAGACCATGTCGAGGCCAAAGCGGTGCAGTAGGCGACCGATCGGTCCGTAGCGGCCTAGGAGTTGCAGCAGGATGAAGCCCACCACCGTGGGCGGTAGCACCAGGGGCGAGAGCACGGCCAGGTCGGCCAGGCCCCGCTGCCAGCCCCGCAACCGCCGCAGCTGGGTGGCACAGGCAAAGCCCAGGGGTGCCACGAGCAGCACCGCCAGGCTGGCGCTGCGCAGAGACAGCCACAGGGGAGAGAGCTCGGGGCTGGCCCCGTTCATCGCTTTGGTACTGCTGGCAAGGGAACGAACCCGAAGCGCCGCAACACCTGGCTCGCCTGGGCCGTGTTGAGGCTGGCCAGGTAGGCACGGGCCACTTGTGGTTGGCGGGTTGCGGCGACTACGGCGGCGCCATAGCGAATCGGCCTGTGGCTGGCTTCGGGGGCGCGAGCGACAACCCGCAGATTGGCGCCATTGCCGGTGTCGCTTTTGTAGACGATGCCGGCATCGACATGGCCAGCCGCCACCGCCTGGGCCACGGCCCGCACCGAGCCGAGGGGCACCAACTTGGCTTTCACCACCTCGCTAATTCCGTAATAGGCCAGGGTCTGGCGGCCGTAGTCGCCGGCGGGCACGCTGCTATCGCCGATGGCAATGCGTTGGATGGCCATGCTGGCCAGGCCCTTGAACCCCAGGGAGCGAATCGGCGAGCGGGAGGCCACCACCAGCACCAGCTGGTTGCCGGCGATCACCCGGCGGCTGCCGGCCACCAACAGGCCTGCCCCCTCTAGCTGGTCCATTTGCTTTACGCCAGCCGACACCACCACATCGATCGGAGCTCCCTGTTGGATCTGCTGCTGCAACACCCCAGAAGCGGCCAAGGTAAAGCGGGGCAGCGGCACCTTTTGGCTGCTGGCAAAACTAGGGGCTAGGGCCTGGAGTGGTTCGCCCAAACTGCTGGCCGCCCCCACCAGGAGGGGCTTGGCTTCGGCTGCCTGGGCAGGCCGACCCGCCAGGGTGCTCAGGCAGGGGGCCAGGGAGCAGGCGTTGATCCCCACCAAACCAATGCTGCCAGCTCCCAGGAACCGCAGCCAACGAAAAACAACCAAGCTCGGCATCAAGGTATGGCCGCCTCGACCAAGCTATCGATCCCCTTTCCCCCCTGGGCGGCCCACACCCCTGGCTAGGGAACTGAGGCATGGAAGGCCCGTGATTCTGACCGTTGAGATCGAATCGTTGACCCAGCAAGTGAGGTTTGATCAGCGGGAATCCCAGCCCCAGGGCCCGTTGGAGCCTTTCTGAGCCCTTGGCCCCAACCCCTTCACCATGGGGCCCCTGATTGGACCCATCGCTAATTCAGCCAATCCCCCGGCTGATGCCATGAAGGGTGCTACCAATGTCCGGGTGTTTTGGCGGCAATGGCCTTCGGTTTGAAGGGGGGCAGGCCACCCCAAACCCCCTATTTGTTTTCTAGGGCGATCGCCTAGTTGCTGCCGGTGGCCAACATGGCGGCCGCGATGGTGCCGATCACCCGCACCAGTTCAAAGCCACCTACCAGGATTAGGCCATACCAGATCTTCTGCGCCGCTTCGGGGGGCAAGCTGCCACTCACCCGGAAGCCACCGGATTGGCTGGGCGGGAAGCTGGCAAGCACGTCGCGGTGGTAGTTGCCGTAACGGGGCAAGGTGATGTTCAGCGGTTGGTTGCCGAGGCGGCGACCTGGCAGCATTCGCTGACGCTGGAAGGGAACGGTGTCCTCGCCAAAGTTGCTGCCGTATTCCTCCGACGCCAGCAATTGATCCACCATGGCACCCACCCCTTGCTCACCGATTACGATGGACCAGGCAATCGCCTCGGCTTCGCCATGGATCTGGCGACCCAGCACCCGTTCCACCAGGTGGCGTGCCACTTCTTTGTTGCCGTTACAACCGTAAACCCCATCAAGAAAGCGATTTGAGAGCACCAGGCCCCTTACAAAATCCTTGACCCTGATCTGGCCGCTACGCAGCTGGGACTCCAGGGTGAGATTACGATCGGCCTTGAATGTATGGAAGAAAAGTTGGCGATAGGCACCCTCGATCAGGCTGTCCATGGTGCTTTGGCTTAGTCGTTTTTCACCTGTGGGCAGGTGGCTGGTTTCATCACTACCCACCAGCATGCCGTTGACGCGGGCGTTTTGAGATAACAAGGCGTGAGAATGCAAGCCCAAGGCCATGGCACTTAATTGACGATTCGGGCCTAGGTTAAAACACCTATCTTGGTAGCTGCCCAACCTGTGCAAAACAGACACAATCTTGGTGTTGGTTTGCGTTTTGTGAAACTCCTTGTCACTTTGTTGCCCAATTATGCGGGTCGAGCCGTCTTCGCTTAAGGGACAAACAAACTTTCCCGTTTGTTCGTTTCTATGGCGATTGGCATGGAATGGGTTGCCAAGGGCTATCGCGCCTGTTCCTTTTAACTGGTTTTTCTTTATGGTCCCCTTGGGGATCTCTGCCGGCCCGTGCTGGGTCTAGGGTCTAGCCGTTTAGGCGTTGAAACATGTAACCCGTGCCCCGGCAGGTTAAAATCAATTCCGGATTTTCTGGGTCTGCCTCGATCTTGCAGCGCAATCGGGATACGTGCACATCCACAACCCGAGTTTCCGAGTGTCGTTCGGGGGAATAGCCCCAGATGTGTTTGAGGATTTCGATGCGATCGATGGCCTTACCGGCATTTTCCACTAGCACCTCCAGCAAGCTCAATTCCAGTTCAGTCAGGCGAATCTGTTCGTCGCCCCGGTAGACCTTGCGGCGGTTGCTATCAATGCGCAAATCTCCGGCGACGATGAGATGGTTGGATTGGATCTCCTGCTGGCGACCCTGGGTCTTGCCCACCCGCCTGCGCAGTAGGCAGCCAATGCGGGCGATCAACTCCTTGGGGCTGAAGGGCTTCACCATGTAGTCGTCGGCTCCCAGTTGCAGGCAGCGCACTTTCTGGGAGACCTCATCAATCGCCGACAGCATCAAGATCGGAATGCTGGTGCGGTTACGCAGTTTTTCGCAGACCCCATAGCCATCAAGTTGGGGGAGCATTAAATCCAGGATCACCAGATCCGGATTGACGTCGCCAAAGGTTTTGAGGCCGGCCATGCCATCGCCAGCCACAGCCACGTCGTAACCGGCCATGGTGAGCCTGGTTTTGAGGATTTGGCAAATGTTGGGTTCATCGTCGACGACCAGGATCTTCGCCTTTGACTTGGGGGCAACCAGGTTCAACGAGGGACCAATTGCGTTAGAAGTCGAGCAATTAAAGCGGTCGGTGGCTGGCTGTGTGGTTCTGCTTAAGAATTCTTCTCAAGATCCCGCCTTTTGATTGCAGCAGCGGCGAAAAGCCCCTAAGGCCCCGATCACCCTTTGCTTTGGTGCTCGCCTCGGTTGCTGTTGGGGTCTCGCTTCCGACGCTGCTGTCGCCCCATCCTGATTCGCTGGCCCCTCCGGGCTTGTCCGTCCCTTGGCATGGCCCCACCTAGGTTCGTGTCTCGCCTTTTCTCCTGTCAGCATGGAGTTGTCATCCTGGCTGCCCTGGCGCTGGCCCTTGACGGCCATCGCCCTCGGTGGACTCGCCACCTACGGGCTGGTCCGGATCACGAGCCACCCGGTTGAGCTGCGCGTGCTCCACGCCTTTTCGGAACCCCTCCAGCTCAGTGGCAGTGTCTCCCATCGCCTCTCCATGCAGGGGCCGGTTCCGATGCAAGTGCGGGCCCAGGGGCCCTTGCCGATCACCGTTGCGGTCCACCAGAAGAGCCCCATTGACCTGCGGGTGGATGAACGCACGCCTTTGCAGGTTCAGGTCACCAACCAAACGCCTGTCCAGCTCCAGGTGGTGGAGACCAGTCCCTTGGAGGTGGATGTCAAAGAGCAATCCCCCGTCAAGGTCAAGATTGGGTTTTAGGCCGTTCTGGCTCTGAAGATTTGCAGGCAAACCGTTGGCCCTTGGTTCTGTTTGCTGACTCGGTGGCCTTTCGTTTGGTGCCGTTGGTCTTGGTGATGGCGTCCCTGCAGGACATCCAGGTGGTTCTGCTCATCCGCTTCTCCTTGCCTACCGCGCTCGTGCCTCATATCGCCTTGTTGGATCGGGAGCTGCTAGTTCCCATGCCTGCGTTCCGTCGAGGGGGTGGGCCTGGGGCCTAGGCAGCCGGCGGGAATCCGAACCGGCCCTCGCTGGCCCGGAGCCATACCCCTCTCAACTGGCTAATGCTATTGAGAATCGCTTGCAAAAGTGTGGCCGTTCTGGTTAGGTTGCGCGACTTCGGGTCCGACGCCTTACCAGCGTGGTGTTGTCCAGGTCATGCCGTCCCCCTTCTTGAACGAGCCCCCCACCTCCCTAGTGCAAATCGCCCCTGGCCAAAGCCTGCTGCTGGATACCGGTCGTTTCGGCCCCAGCGCCGCCATTGGGATTGTGGAGGGCATTGGCCGCCTGTCCTGCTCCTGCGAGCGGGGCGAGGCCATCACGATCGCTTTCCTTCAAGCTGGTGACCAGTGGCAGTGCCAGCGCGGCTGTGCCGATGCCGTTTGCCTGGAGGCACTCACGCCCCTGGTGCTTCGGCCCCTGCATGCCCAGGCGGAGACCGGCGGCTCTGACCCGGTGCAGGACTGGACCCTGCAGTTGCTGCGGATTCGCCACCTCGCCAAGGCCGAGCAGCGCCTCCATGCCCTCCTTGGGCTCCTGGTGCTGCGGTTGGGACGCCGTTGTGGCGCCTGGTGTGACCTGCCTTTTCGCCTCAGCCACGGGCGCCTTGCCGAGCTGATCGGCGCCACCCGGGTCACCACCACCCGTTTGATGTCCCAGTTCCGTCTGGCCCAGCTCCTGGAGGTACCCCGCCAGGGGGCCTGGATGCGCCTGGCTCCCGCTCTGGTGGACTCCTCCCCCTTGGCAACCCCCTGAAGGTCTTGCCTTCCATCCGTTTCTGTTGTTCTCCCCAATCCCATGGCCGTTGAGGCCCCTGCCCTCTTGACCGCAACCAAGCCGCCCGGCCCGGCCCTGGTTTGTGCTGGGTCTGCCACGGCCGGTTCGATTGCCCTCGAGCAGGTTTGGCATCGCTATGGCAACGGGTCTGGCGAGGGCTGGTGCCTGCAGGACCTCAACTTGAGCCTCGAACCCGGTGAATTGCTGGGTTTGCTTGGCCCCTCCGGATGCGGCAAGACCACCTTGCTGCGCCTGATCGCCGGCTTTGAGCGGCCGAGCCGGGGCCGGGTGCTGCTGGATGGGCGGGAGGTGGCGGGGCCCCACCATTGGCTGGCGCCCGAGCGGCGGGGCGTCGGCATGGTGTTTCAGGACTACGCCCTGTTTCCCCACCTCACGGCCTGGCAGAACGCCTGTTTTGGCTTGCCCCGCGGCGCCAGGTCAAGCCAGCTCCAGGGCCAGGAGCGGGTGCGCTGGTTGCTCTCCCTGCTGGGCCTTGCCGGTCTGGAACAGCGCTACCCCCACGCCCTCTCCGGTGGCCAACGGCAACGGCTAGCCCTGGCCCGGGCCCTGGCCCCAGGACCCCGGCTCCTGCTGCTCGATGAACCCTTCTCCAACCTCGATGGCGAGGTGCGCCTGCGCTTGCGTCGGGAGCTGCCTGGCCTGCTGCGGCAGTGCCAGACCAGTGCCGTGTTGGTAACCCACGATCCCCAGGAGGCCCTGGCCGTATGCGACCGCATCGCCGTGCTGTCGGCCGGGCGCCTGGAGCAGTGCGCCCCGGCCCAGGAGCTGGTCGCCCGGCCGGCTAGCCCCTTCGTGGCCCGTTTCGTGATGCAGGCCAATGTGCTGCCAGCCGGGCTTCAGGTCGGGGAGCTGCAGGCCAATGGGCTGCCAGCCCATGAGCCGCAAACCGGAGAGCTGCAAACCGCCTGGGGGCGCTGGCGAACTAGGGGTGGTGAGCCCATTGCCCCCCAGGCCCAGGCGCTGGGAGGGCAATGGGAGGTGGTGTTGCTGGGCGAAGCCCTGGGCCTGGAAGCCGATCCAGGGGGACCTGCCCGGGTGCTGGCCCGGGAGTTCCATGGCCACCACTGGCAGTTCCATCTGGAGGATCGGGGCAGCCTGTTAACCCTGGTCATGCCCCTGGAATGCCGTTTGGATCCAGGCCAGGCCTGCCGTTTGCGTCTGATCAGGGGCGGGCAGGGAATCCTTTTTCCTGGGGGGCAGTCCGTTGAGGTGGTCTGACCCTGGCCCGACCGGGACCTGGGGTCGTACTGGCTGCAGCGCCTAGCGCCTGGTATGGCAGTCTGGTCCCTAGGGGGCTGGCGAATCGGATCCCTGGGTTGGGCGGGGCAAGGCTTTGGCATCCGGGATCGGCTGATCCAGGCCCGGCATCAGGGCGATGGCCGCCAGCAGGCCCAGCACCAGAATCAAAAGGGCGGGCACCAGGGCGGCCCCCAGCCGTTCATCACTGGCGTACTGGTACACCCTCACCGCCAGGGTGTCGAAATCAAAGGGACGCAGGGCAAAGGTCAGGGGCAGCTCCTTGACCGTGTCCACAAACACCAGCACGCCCGCCACCAGGAGTGGTCCGCGCAACAGGGGCAGCTGGATCCGCCCCACCAGGGCGATCCAATCGCAGCCCAGGCTCTGGGCTGCCTCATCGACGCTGGGGGCCAGGCTCTCCAGGGCTGAATCCAGCCCCCCCTTGGCCACCGCCAGAAAGCGATCGACATAGCCCCACACCAGCAGCAGCAATGGGGCCAGCCCCCAGCCGCCGCCCAGTAACAGAAATCCCAGGGCCAGCACCGTGCCTGGGATGGCATAGCCCAGGCCTGCCCCATCGGCCAGCACCCGAACCAGCTGACCCTTGACCAGGCGCTTGCCGATCGAGAGCAGGAGGGCCGCCCCCAAGGTGAGGCCGGTGGCCCCCAGGGCCAGGGCCAGGCTGCGCAACCCCAGGGCCACCAGGTCCCCGGGGGGTTGGGCCGGCAGCTGCTCCCAGCTGCTCCCGATCCAAATCAGGGGGATCGCCAGGCTCGCCAGGGGCGGCGCCAGGGTGACCAGCTGGGCAAGCCAGCAGCGCCAGCCCCGCAGGGGCCAGAGCTCCGGGCTTGCCCCCTCCTGGCCGGCGGCCCAGCTGCGACTGCGGCTCCGCCCCTGGCGCTCGCCCCAGAGCAAGAGCGCCACTAGCACCAGGGTGACCAGGGCCAGGCCCACCGCCGCCGGCAGGTCGCCATCCCCTTGCCAGCGCTCCAGAATCGCTGCTGACAGGGTCGGCACCCCCAGCAGTTGCACGGCCCCGAACTCATTCACCACTTCCATGGCCCCCAGGGCTACCCCCGCCGCCACCGCCGGCAGGGCCAGGGGCAGGGCCACCCGCAGGAAACCGCCCCAGGGCCCCACCGCCAGGGAGCGGCAGACCTCCTGCTGGCGGGCGCCACTACGGCCAAAGGCCTCGCTGCTCAGCAGCACCACGTAGCTGTAGGTGCCCAGGGTGAGCACGGCAGTGGCCCAGCCCAGGCCAGCAATGCGCAGGCCCGAGCGGCTGCCGAGGTCGATCAGGGTTCCGGCCAGCAGGTAACTGGGCGTAGCCAGGGGCAGCAGTTGGGCCAACCGCAGCCAGCGGCGACCGGGGAACTGGCAGCGGGCCGTGAGCCAGCCGTTGCAGGTCCCCAGGAGGCCCCCGCTGCAGCCCACGCCCAAGACCAATGCCAGGGTGTGGACTAAGGGCGCCAGGCCCTGGCTGCCGAGTTGCAGGCCGGCTAGCGCCTCCCCTTGGCTGGCCACCAGGACCAGGGCCGCCAGGGGGGCTAGGGCCAGCAGGGCCACCAGGGCCACGGCCAGGGCCAGGGGCCAGGGTTCCGGCGGCGTTCCCAGCCCCAGGGTCAGGACCCGGCGGCGGCTGCCAGCCAGACGTTGACCTGCCCAGGGCCAGCTGGATTCGGGGCTGGGTTGACTCACAACCAGCCGTTGGCTTCCATCAGTTTCACGGCGTCGCGATTGCGGCTGCCCAGTTGTTCGGCCGAGAGGCCATCGGCTTGGAAGCGGCCCAGGCCTTTCAAGATGGCGTCATCGCCGTAACCCTTGAGCGGATATTCGTGGTTGGCTTCGGCATAGCCCTTGCCGCCCACGGGTGAGGCCAGAAACTCAATCAGCTTCAAGGCCGCCCCGGGATTTTTGGCGTAGCGGGTGATGCCGGCGCCGCTGATGTTCACATGGGCGGGTTTCGGGAACACCACTTGCAGTTTCCGGGCCAGGGCCCGATCGGCTGGGCCACTCTCGCCATTGAGCAGGCGCGCCAGGTAATAGGTGTTCACCAGGCCAACGCCGCATTGGCCGCTCCCCAGGGCCCGAATCAGGGGAATGTCGGAGCTGAAGTAGGGCTGGGTCACGTTGGCGGCCATCGCCCGTACCCAGCTTCGCGCCTGGGCATCGCCGCGCAGGAGGATCTGGCTGGCCACCAGGGATTGGTTGTAGACACTCTTGCGATCCCGCAAGCAGAGCTTGCCTTTGAGGGCCGGATTGGCCAGGTCGCCATAGGTGCGGATTGAGGCGGGCTTTACCAGCGACGGGTTGACCAGCACCACCCGCACCCGCCGGGTCAGGCCCACCCAGCGTCCCTTGCTGTCCCGCAGGTTGAGGGGAACGGTGCGCAGCAGGCTGGCGGAGCGGGCCGGTTGCAGCAGGTCGAGGGAGCTGGCCCGCTCCAGGCGGGCCGCATCGACGAGCACCAGCACATCGGCAGGGGTATTTTTGCCTTCCTGGCGTAGCCGCTCAATCAGGCTGTCATCCTTGGCCTCCAGCAGCTTCACCTGGATGCCCGTCCGGGCGGTGAACTGCTGATAGAGCTTTTGATCGCTGTTGTAATGGCGGCCGGAATAAACGCCAATGCTGGTTTCTTCTGCCTGGCCCATGCCGCCCGTGCTGACCAAGCCAAGGCTTGCCAGGAGGCACGCGCCGGCTGTTGCCCTGCGGCGCCAGGGTGCTGGTTTTACGGGAGGGATGGTTGCCGGCATGGGCCTAGAGGGTTGGCAGTCGCTGGTTCAAACCGTAGGGGCCTAGACCCATGGGCTAAGCCTCCATTGATCACCGCCTAGGTGATATTTGGGACATCGTGCCAGCCCTTTGGGGAGCGGTTGCTGGCTTAGCCAGGCAGGATCACCCGGTTGATCACGTGAACCACCCCGTTGCTGCAGGCCACATCGGCCGTGAGCACCGTGGCATTTTTGATTTCAAAGGGATCGGCGCAGCGCACCGGAATCGGGGCCCCCTCCAGGCTTGGCCACTGGTCCTGCTCCACCAACTGGGCCTGGAGATAGGCCCCGGCGATCACGTGGTACTTGAGGATCCGGGCCAACTGGGGCGGGTTGTCCACCAGGGTTTGCACCGTGCCTGGCGGCAAGGCGGCAAAGGCGTCATCAATGGGGGCAAAGACCGTGAAAGGGCCTGGACCTGCCAGGGCTTCCGCCAGGCCGGCGGCGCCTACGGCTGCCAGCAGGGTAGTGAAGGCTCCGGCCGCCTGGGCGGTTTCGAGAATGGTGGACATGGGTTGGTTGGCCCGTTAAGGAAGGGGGAAAGGATTCGATTCGAAAAGGCCCGAATGCAATCAACAGACCTGAATGACCGGATTTAGTGGAACCGCTAGCAAGGGCCCTGCTGGTTGAGCCAATCAAGTCAGCTTCATCGGTATGGCCTGATCTGGGCAAACCGCTTTAGCGATAGTCCTGGGATTGGATGTCGCTCAGGCGAGCCTCCGGCCGCAAGAACCGATCCATCTGGGCTTCGAAGAAGCGCCGATTGGCTTCCAGGTGCTCGGGATTGGGGTCATCAAGGGGATAGAGCAGGGCACAGCGCAGGGCCTGGATCACGGCCGAAGTCACGTTGTACATCGAGCGCTGGAAGGTGATACCGAGCTGGATGAGCTGATCTTCCTCGCCGCGGCGATGCTGTTTGTAGAGCTCCTGCAGATAGGGGGGCAGGAAATGCAGCATGTCCTGCATTAGCAGGGTGGGGGGAATGCCCGCCGAACCAACCGGAAATACATCCGCATAGAGAATGCCGTAGTGGAAATCAGCCTGGTTGGCCGGCACCTGCTGGGCCTGGGCGTTATAGCTTTTGGTGCCCCTAAAGGGTGAGGTGCGATAGAAAATGGCCTCCACATAGGGCAGGGCAGCCTCGTAGAGCCAGGTAAATCCCTCGCTTTTGGGAATGATTTCGATGCATTCCCCAGCGATGTAGGCATGGTGGTAAATCGGCCGGCCCGCCACGGCAAAAATGCCATTCACCAAAAAGTCCATGGCCTGGGGCACACTGGTGAGCTGGCCTTCGTCGTAGAGGTCGCTCATCTCAAAGAACACCGGCGCCATTACCTCCCAAAACAGGCCCAAGTTGGCCGTGTAGGAGAGCTCGCGCACCTTCTCGATGAACATCTCCGGGAAAAGCTTGTAGAGCCCCAGCATCACCAGGTTGCCTTTGAAGTAGGCCTTGATTGCCCGATCGGCGTTGGCCCGGTAGACCTCGCTTGCCAGGTAGTCGTTGAAGCGCCCCCCCATGCCCTGGTGCCAGAACATCGCCTGCATGCAGGCCTCGGCGAACTCCATGTTCACCCGGTCGTGCCAGAGGTGGTGCAGCAGCTTGGGCATGGACCGGGTTTCCCCCTTGTCCATGAACTCCAGCAGCTCCGGGTGGGCCTTCTCGCCCCCCCGCCAGATCCGCAGGGATGCCTGATCCCCCGCATAGTGATTGGGGAGATCCAGGTACTCCTGGGAAATGAAGTACTTGAATGCTGGCAGCGGGTTAAGAAATACCCGCTCGGCGATGTAGAGCAAATCGCGCCAATAAAAATCCATCGGCACGGCATAGGCCTTGTAGATGCCGATGATTTGCTGGAGATTCTCTGGCGTGTCGGGAAGCATCGAACCACCGGCTTCCAGCCGATGGATCACATCGGCGTAGGGATGGGTTGAGGGCGGAATCAGGGGGGTCTTGGTGCCCGCTACAGCTGTGGTGGTGGTCATGCCGGCAGGGTCGACGAAGGAGAAGGGGATGCCAGGGCCAGGGTTTGCACCACCGGGTCGCTGGTTCGGATGGCGATGGCGGCCGTGCTTGCCTCGCTCCAGGCGGTGAGCCCGATAGGCCAGATGCCGGCGAGCACCACCAAGGTGGTGAGCACCACGGCAGGCAGCCGTTCGGCTAGTCGGGTGCTCTGCCAATCGGCGCGGTTGTTATCGAGCCGGCCAAAGCCGACCCGGTTGAACAGCCGCACTGCGTAGACCGCGGTGAAGCCCGAGGCCACCAGGCAGATCAGGGTGGCCCGGGGGAATACGGTCCAGCTGCCCTCAAACACCAGCAGTTCTGCCGGGAAGCCCGCCAGGCCGGGAATGCCGGCAGCGGCCATCAGGGCGAGCAGCATCAGCCCCATGGTGAAGGGCAGGCCCCGGATCGGGTTCATTAGGCCAGAAAGCTCAGCGATCACCGTGGTGCCGGTCTTGCGCTGGATCAGCCCCACGCAGTCAAACAGCAGGGCCACGATCAGGCCATGGGCCAGCACCTGGGCCATGGCCCCCTGCAGGCTCATCGGCGTGGCGGCCGCCAGGGCTAAAACCAGTAAGCCCATGTGGCCCAAGGAGCTGTAGGCCATCAGCCGTCGGATGTCGGTGGCGGCAACGGCATTGAGGGCGCCGTACACGGCGCCCACGGCACCGGCGGCGGCGATCCAGGGGGAAAAGGCGGTCCAGGCATCGGGCAGCATGCCAACGCCGAAGCGCAGCAGGCCGTAGGCCCCCAGGTTGGACACCACACCCCCCAGCAGCATCACCACCGGCGGCGGTGCTTCTGCGTAGCTGATTGGCTGCCAGCCATGCAAGGGCACCACCGGCAGCTTGATGCCGAAACCCAGCACCAGCAGGGCCAGCACCCAGACCTGGGCAGATGGCGGCAGGGGTGTGGCGGCAAGGGCCTCGAAGCTGAAGCTCACGGCGGTGTCGGCGCCGGCGGCTCCCTGGCCCAACCAACCGAAGGCCAGCACACCACCCAGCAAGCTCAGGCCCGATACCGCTCCGTAGATCAGAAACCGCACGGCGGCCCCGGCACGGCGCTCGCCGCCCCAGATAGCCAGCAGCAAGGTGGTGGGGATCAGCACCAGCTCGAAGGCCAACACGAACAGCAGGGCGTTGCGGGCCAAGAAAGCCCCCATCACCCCCAGGTTGGTGGCCAGTAATAGGGAGAAATAGAGGCGAGGGCGGGCCTGGTCTACGGGGGAAGCCAGCACCGCCATGGCGGTAATCAGGCCCGTGAGCAGCACCAGCGGCAGCGACAGCCCATCGAGGCCCAGATCCAGGCCCAATCCCAGCCGGGGCAGCCATTCGATCGTCAGGGCAGGGGGTGGCTGGCGCCAGGCCAGCAGGCCCACTAGCAGTTGGATGAGGGCAGCAGCGGCGGCCAGGCTGCGCACCAGGCCCGGACGGCCTTCGGGCAGCAGGGTCAGGAGCAGGCCTGCCGCCAGCGGCACCCCCAACAACAACAGCAAGGTCATGGCAGAAGCGATCACGGCAGAACGGAGGCGAGGGGGCCAGGGGCATCGGCGATCAACCAGGCCGCCATCAGCAGCACACCGAGTACCAGCGTTAAGGCATAGGCCTGGGAACGGCCAGAGGTGGTGAGGCTCAACCGGCGGGCCCCTGCCATGGCAGCGGCACCGGTGCCTCCGCTGAAGCCATCCACCAGGCGGCTGTCACTCCATGCACCGAAGCGGGCCAGGGCCAACACCAGGGCCACCACGGTGCGGTGATAGAAGCGCTCAGTCTGCATATCGTGGGCGAGCCAATCCTGCAGGCCTCCCAGGGAGGCCGGCAGCTGGGCCAGGCCGTGGGGGCGCAGATAAAAGGCGGCCGAGAGGCTTGCGCCCACCAGGGTGGAGGCAATCAGGGGCCAGGCCAGAGGCCCCCAACCTGCGAGGGGGGTGAGCGAATAAACCCCATTGGCCACCAGGAGCATGGGGAGATGCAGCACCATGCCCATCACCACCATGGTGGGCAGCACCATCAACCAGAGCACCTCCGAAGACCGGGTGGTGAACGGGGTGGGTCGTCCTCCCCAGATCTGGCCGAAAATCCTGATCAGGCCGGCGCTGATCAGGGCGTTGGTGACCAGCACCACGCCCCCGAGCAGCATGGGATGGCCACTCCCCGCCGTGAGCGCGAGCAATTCGCGCAGGGCGGCGAAGCTGGCGAACGGCGGCAAGCCCATCAGGCCTCCCCCGCCAACGAGGAAGGCGATGCCGATCAGGGGCCGCTTGCTCCAGAGCCCCCCCAACTGGGTGAGGTCCTGGGTGACGTTGCTAATCACGATCGTGCCAATCGCCATCAGCAGGAGGGCCATCGGCAGGGGATAGACCAGCAACAAATGGTCGGCTACGGCAGTGCCGCCCAGGCCCACGGCCACAAACAGAAGCCCCAGCCAGCTGCTGACCAGGAAACTCAGCGCCCGCTTGACATCGATCTGGGCCAGGGCGATTAGGGAGGCCACCACCGCCGTGGAGCCACCCACCACCACCAGCACGGCCTGCACGAAGGGACTCAGCTCCAGCAGGGGCTCCAGGCGCAGCAGCACCCAGGCCCCACCCACCACCACCACCGCATTGCGGAGGATGGTGGAAGGCAGCGGGCTCTCCATGGCCTCATCCAGCCAAAGGTGGAGGGGGATCTGGGCACATTTCCCCATCGGGCCGGCAATCAGGGCCAGCAGGATCAGCTGGAAGCCCACTGGCAGGGGCCTGCCGTTGTTGGTGAGGTCGGCGGCCCAACCCTGCAGCCCGTGGAAGTTCCAAGTGCCGCTCACCGGCAAGAGGGCGATCACCCCAGCCAGCAGGATCAGGTCGCCAATGCGCTTGGTGAGAAAGGCATCCCGGGCCCCCTTCACAACCAGGGGCTGGTTATACCAAGTGCCAACAATCAGATACGTGCCCAAAGTGAGCAGCTCCAGGATCACGTAGCTGAAGAACACCGAATCGGTGAGCACCAGGGCGCAGAGGCCTGCCTCGAAAAAGCTCAGCGAGCCGAAGAACCGGGGCCAGCCCCAGTCCATCTCCAGGTAGCCGATGGCATAGATCTGCACCAGCAGGTGCAGGCCCGTGATCAACGCCATGGCGATCAGGGCGGGTTCGGTTACCAGGCCATCGAAGCCCACCCGCAGGCCGCCGCTGTTTAGCCAGGTCCAGCCGAAGCTGATAGGGCGGTAAAGGGCTTCAGCCCCGGCACGGGCGTTGGTGTGCAGGGCGATGAGCGCCACCACGCTGTGGGTGAACGCCACAGCAACCATCAGAAGATTGAGGTAGCCGCAGGGCCGGGGGCCGGTGCGGGAGATGAGGCCGGGGGACCAGGCCAGCGACAACACAGCCGCCAGCAGGGGATAGAGCGGCACCAACCAGGCCGTTTGCAGGAATGCAACGGTCATCGGGAGATTGGGGTAGGGGGGGTGGGGCCGCAAAGCTTAAAGATCAGGGCTTCGAACTGACGAAGGGCAGCCAGTCCCCTTGCCTATGCCATCAACAAGTAATGCTGATCAGTGCTGCCAGGCGCTGGGTTGCTCGCCCCTGTCGCCTAGGCCGCGCCCCCAATCCGCAGCCTCAAGTTGGCTTCACTCCCTCAAGATTGCGAAGGGATATGACAAAGCCCCGGCCAGCCTCCCTGGAGGGCGGGCCAGCAGGCGGCGACTGGTTTGCTCTCCGTTTTGCCGACCTCGCATCTGGGCATTGGTTTGCCACGCCGGATGCACCGTTGCAATCCCAGCAGCTCCTTGCCCCCAGGCCCCAGGTCCAGGTCGAACTGGATCGGGGTCTCCCTGCGCTGGGCCGGCAGCGCCATGCTTGCGGTCGATTTGCCGTAAACCGATGGCCGCAGCGGCACCCGCCCAGCAGCGCCTGCGCGACCACCTGCACCAAACCCGGTTGTTGGGCTCGATCAGCAGCGCCCTCTATTACGACCAGAACACCGTGATGCCCCCGGCCGGAGCCCCCTGGCGCGGCGACCAGCTCGCCCTGCTGGCTAAGCAAGTGCACCAACGCCAAAGCAGCGCCGCCTACGCCGACCTGCTCGACGCGGCAGAAGCCGAGCTCGATGGGGCCTCCGCCCCCGAAGCGGTGCACAACCTGCAGTTGCTGCGCCAGCAGCTCAGGCGCCAGCAGGCCCTCGATCCAGACCTGGTCGCCGCGATCGCCCAGGCCCAATCCAGCGGCAATGCCCGCTGGCAGGAAGCCCGGCGCCAGAACGATTTCGCCTGCTTTGCGCCGGCACTGGAACGGCTGATCGGGCTGCGATGCCAGCAGGCGTCCCAGTTGGCCAGCGCTGAGCTGGTCCAGCGCAGCCCCTGGGAAATCCTGGCCCAGCCCTTCGAGCCAGACATCAGCAAAACCCGCCTGGAGCAGCTCTTCACTCCCCTTAAGGCCGCGTTGCCGGCCCTCATTGAGCAGGTAAGGGCCAGCAACATCCCCCAGCTAGGGGGAATCGATTTGCCCGAGGCCCTGCAGGAGCAGCTCTGCAGCGACCTCCTCGACAGCTGGGGCTACGACCGGGCGCGATGCCAGCGTTCGCGCTCGGCGCACCCCTTCTCCTGCACCGTTGGTCCCCAGGACTTCCGCATCACCACCAGGGTGGTGCCAGGTCAACCGTTCTCAGCCTTCCTGGCCACCGCCCACGAGTGGGGCCACTCCCTCTATGAACAGGGGCTGCCCCGCAGCGAAGACCCCTACTTCCCCTGGCCCCTGGGGCAAGCCACCTCGATGGGGGTCCATGAAAGTCAATCGCTGTTCTGGGAGTGCCGGGTGGCCAGGGGCGAGGCCTTTTGCCGCCATTGGTATCCCCGCTTCTGCGCCGGCCTGGCGGCCGATCCCTGGGGCTCGCCCCAGGATTTCTGGCGCGGCCTCAATCCGCTCCAGCCCGGCCTGATCCGGGTGGAGGCCGATGAATTGAGCTATTGCCTCCATATCGTGCTGCGCTATGAGCTGGAACTGGCCCTGATCGAAGGCGATCTACCCGTGGCCGATCTCCCCGGCGAATGGAACCGGCGCATGCGGCAGCTCCTGGACCTGGAGCCCCCCAGCGACAGCGAAGGCTGCCTGCAGGACATCCACTGGGCCGAGGGCCTGTTTGGCTATTTCCCCTCCTATGCCCTGGGCCACCTGATCAGTGCCCAGCTGGCCGAAGCGATGGAGCGCCAGCTCGGGCCGATTGAGCAGCGGCTGGCCGCGGGGGATGGGGCCAGCCTGCGGGGCTGGCTGGCTGAGCAGGTCTGGCCCCTGGGCCGCCGCGTCAATGGCGAAGCCTTAGTGCAGCAGGTGAGCGGCGAGGTCCTCAGTTCCGCTCCCTTTCTCCGTTATCTCGGGGCCAAGCTGGAGCGTTTGCAAGCGCTCTGAACTTGGGGGGCCTGGGTTCCGTTGCCCCAGCCAGGGCTGCCATGGCGTGGGCATCGTTGTCCTGCGGCGCCCCTGACGCCAGAAAAAGGCACATACTCTCTCGAACCGGGCGACTACTAACCCCCTGCTAGGGCAGCTCTAGCGATCGCGTGCTGGCCATTTTAATCCCTATCTGGTGAACGCAGCCACCTAATGTCTCCCCCTGCCGGTGGTTCCTTCAGCCCGGTTTGATCGCCCCCCCTTGGCAATGAACGCGTTGCCAATGATCGCGGTAAGAAAATTGGTCGATTGCCGCTTTCGAAGATAGGGACGCCTTTCTTCTGTTAGTTGATCATCAGGTGCCTGGCCAGCAGCACCTGATGGCCAGCGAGCGGCTCACGGCTGCCGAGTTCTTGTTTCGCAATGGCTGCTCAATGGGCGATCACTGGTGCGTCCCGTGGCCATGAGTGGCCTGGACCGGGCCATGTTCCTTGCACACCGCCTCGGCCAGAACCTGGTGCCTCCCATCCACGGTTGGGACGATTCCAGCGGCAATGGGAGCCGTCCACTGTCCTGGCTGCTGCAGCTGGCCCGCGGCAGGGCGGCTTCGCTCATGGGTTCGGCCTCGGCTATCCAGACGGCCCTGAACCGTTCCCTGCAGCAAAACCGGGCCGTGCCAGTTCGGGTGCCGCTCCGGCGCATGAATGAGGCACTGAAACGGGCTAACCGCCTTGGCCAGGTGACCGCGATTCAGGTGAGCTAAGGGGTTAGGGGCTGACCCCCAGGACCTGGCAACAGCCATGGTTCTGGGGGCTCGATGGACCCGCAGGCCTGGCAAGGGCCAGGGGGCTAGATGACGATCTGGCCCCTGGCCCTGGCGCTGGGTAGCTTGAGCCGGTTCGATGACGCTGCTGATTTGCGGTGCCGATGTCCGAACTGGATCACCATTGCCTGGCCTTAGCTATCAACGACCTGCGTCAGCTTCCTTCCGAACAGCGGCAGCGTGCCCTACGGCAATTTTGTGCCATTGATGCCCGTTTGGGACAACGGTTAATGCTGGAACTCTGTTACCTGGGCGACTGAGGATTGTGGCTAGATCGCGCCCAACTTGGTACCGTTCAAAACTGTCGAGCTGCGCTTGGGCAGGTTGGCTATGGTAGCGATCGAATACCTGGCGCCAGGGGAGTGGTACCAACACCACCTTTTCGGTTGGTTTCATCAGGCCAACTAACGCTAGCCTGGTTTTAATGTTGGCAACACCACTGGGTTGCCAGGGCATCCAGGAATCCCCCCCGCAGGCAGCGACTGGAAGCAGGCCCCTAGTAGGGGGCGCTGCCTCGGAGCGCTACCTAGGGGGTACAACCGCAAGTCAGCGGACCCGATAGTTTTTCTGCTTTGCTTACCAGTTATCCCAAGGGCCATGGCAGCGGGCGCCCACTACCTAGAGCGAATGCTATTCAATCAGACTTGATGACATCACCGAATCGGAGCCAGCTAGCCCTGTCATCGTATGCAAGTCTCGAGAGGACTACTCCTAACCAGTGTGACCATTGACAGCTGTTTTGCGATCACTTCCTAGGGCTCGCTAACGGCTAAATTTTCCAGCCACCTCAACGCATCAACAACAGCAGGCGGTTGCCTTCGGGATCGAGCAGCCAGGCTTCTGCCCCGAAGGCTTCCAGCCTGGGGGCTTGCTCCAGGCTTGCGCCGGCCGCCAGGGCTAGCTCGACCCAGGCCAGGAGTTGGTCCAGGGCCCGCCCTTCAGGGCTCTCCCCCTGCAGGCAGAGGGAGAGCCTGCCGATCTGGCGCGGCAGTGGCCGGGCCCTGGAGGGCTCGTAGATCTCCAGCAGCCCAGCCCCCGGCCAGGTCAGCCGCCAATGGCTGGCACTGAAGCCCGCTTCGCTCTCGCAGCCAAGCAGTTGGGCGTAAAAGCTTGCCAGCCGGCGGCTGTCATCCGCCGCTAACACCAGGCTTGCCCGCAATTGCATGGGTGGTCCCGAACGCTCGATCAACCCGGATCGGGGTCTATGGGTCCATTGTGCTGCCCAGATACCAAGACATTTGCCGGTTTGGCGAAGCTGGCGCCGCTGCCAATCGGTCGGTTCCTCACCCCGGTCCCGGCCCGGTCCTGGCCAGGATGGCTCCAGTGACGGGCGCCAGCATGGTGGTTCAGGTACTGGCTGAGGTGGATCGCCGCAAGCTCGATGGGGCCGATGACGCCCTTTTTTATGCCGTGCCCCGCTTTGTGCAGCACCTCGATGGCGGTTTCCGCGCCCGCCTCACCGACCTCTATCGCCAGCGCATTCCAGCGGAAGCCCAGCTGCTCGATCTGATGGCCAGCTGGGTCAGCCATCTGCCCGAGGAGATTCGCTATCGGAGCGTGGTCGGCCATGGTCTCAATGCCGCAGAGCTCCAGGCGAACCCGCGCCTTGATCGTTTCTGGGTTCAGAATCTCAACAGGGAGCAAATCCTGCCCCTTGGAGCGGCCAGTGTGGATGCGGTGTTGATCACCGCCGGCTGGCAATACCTGCAGCAGCCTGAGGCGATTGCAGCCGAACTGCTGCGGATCCTGCGGCCTGGTGGCCAGCTGATTGTGGCTTTTTCCAATCGCATGTTTTCCCAAAAGGCACCCCAGATCTGGTTGGAGGGTAGTGATCAGGACCGCCTGTTGGTGGTAGCCCGGGTGCTGGTGGCCCAGGGGTGGCCCCAGCCGGAACTCCTGGCCGAACCCACCCGCTCGCCAGGCCCTATGGGCTGGATCGGCGGCCAGGGGGATCCCTTCTTTGCCGTCATCGCCAGCAAACCCAAGGCGTGATAGGAATTTTGCTGGCGATGACGGCAAATGGCCGGTAAAATTTTTTGGTCAAACAAAAGTTTGGACGGCAAAAGCGGTCTGCAACGTAACAAGCAGATCTGCTGTAGTTAGGGCTAGGGTTTCAGATCTGCAGCGATTCGGGTTCAAGGTTTGTGATTTTGATGGGGGATTCGTGCTTACTGTTACTCAAGCAGGCCCGTTGCAGATTCGAGGCCGGCCTGGGATACGCCCTTTTCCCACCTCACACCCGAAATCACATGACTGCCACAAACATCACCCGCACAGTTGGGATCGAAGACTCGTCGATCAATGTCGGCAACGGGCTTACCTTGAACGCCGATGCCGGCACCCTGCTCACGCCAAGCAGTACCTTGGCGACGGATCTGGTTGTCACCGGCGATGCCACCGCGCTGGCTCGCACGTTGGCCCAGGCTGGCATTCTTAATTCCACAATCCAGGTGGGAGAGAATTCCGCCGGTACTGTCACCGAAGCCTCTGTTGTTGGCTCTTCCGCTACCACCACCAGTGGTAATGCTAGTGCCACGGCCAACAACTCAGGTCCCACGGGAGGTATCCAAGACTACGGCTATACCCCGGGTGACATCACGATCGGCAAAGATGGCACGATCGGTGTCGTTGTTAGCAATCTTGCTTCCGCCGCTGCCACCTCTACTGGAGGTAGCGCCTGGTCTTCTGCCGATGTGGGCGCGAAGACAGGCCTTTATAACATTGATATCGCAGCTGGTTTGGGCAAGAGCCTCAGCTCTACGGTGAATGCCGCCATTAATTCCACTGCGAAGACCATCGGCCTGCCTGGTGGTGTCGCCCCTGGTAATGCCAGTGCCTACGCCGGTGCTCCCGATACCCGCGTGGTGGGGATTTATAACACCGGTTCCGCTCCCCTTGGCGCCCCGGTTAAAATAACCTTTGGCGATTCGGCCTCGATCAATGCCGTCGCTGGTTCCTTATCCACTCCAATTGGAATCAACTCCAACTCAGAAACCGTCTCAGGAGATGCCCTGTCGGCCAGTAAGGCCCACATCGTTGCCGGCATATCCAGTGATAATCTCAACCCTTTGGTTGGTTCTGGGCCAAATGCTATCGTCCCGCTGCCTTCCAATAAGCTAGAGATTGCCATCGGCCGCGATGGCATCCTCAATGCCGCTGGTATTGCAGCCACCGCCGCCACATCGAAGGCGGTGAATGGTCGTGCCACAGCCATCATTGGTCTAGACACAGTCGCAGGGATTGCCGATGAGCGCATCCTGCGCGGACCCTACAATCCTGATCCAAACAGTACGACAGGCTCGACCGTCTCCATCGGCAACAATGGGGTTGTGACGGCGGCAGCGGCGGCCACGAACACGGCTTCAGCCACTTCCACCACATCGCCTAGCGTCAGCGATGTGGTGGCCCAGGTGAACAACGGCTATGTTGTTGGCATTGCCGTCGACAAGCTCGCCGTTGGCAATAATGCCACCATCACATCTAGTGCGGCCAGCAGCCAAAGTGCCACGGCCGCCACGGTCAGCAGCGGCGCTGATCCCTATGCCACCGTTGCCCATGGCGACCATGTGCTGGGAATCTCAAACACCGACATTCTTGCCGGCACCAATCTGAGCGGTTTGGGAGCTTCGGCGACCCTGGCTGGCAATGCCGTTGCCTCCAGTGTTAGTGCCACCCCCGGTACGATTGCCGATGCGGGCATGGCTTCCTCGGTTGTGGGAATAAACCAAGGATCCCTTTCGGTTGGCCAGTACGTCCTCAACAGCCTCGGTGGGCTGGGCACCTTGACCGCCAGTGCGGCCGTGGGGCTCGGCGCCACGGCATCTGCCGTCACAGGTCCTACCAGCGCTACCGCCGGCGGGGCTGCTGCAGAAGTGATTGGGATTAAATCCAGCCCCATTAGCTTTGGTCTGGGTGGCAATATCAATGCTTCGGGCAATGGTGATCTTGCCAGTATCGCCACCACCACCACGGGTTCAGCGACCGCTCTCTCCCAGGAATACGGTCGGGGCATCCTCACCACCCCCATTGCGATTGGCCAAACAGGATCCGTTCAGGGATCCTCCCTGCTGACTGGCAGCAGCAACAGCCAAACAGTGACGGGCAATTCCACTAGCACGCTCGCCCTCGATGCTGCTGGCATTCTTCAGGAAAGCCAGAAGATTGGCATTGGCGACACTGGCAATGTGATCGGCAGTTCCCGCGTCAGTGGCAACACCCAAAATGGTGGTGCCGTTGCATCAGGGGTCACTGGCACTGTCGGTGCAACCGCTGAAATTGTCAGTCGTGGCATTGTGCTCGGATCAGCAGAAACCGATGCCAATATTGCCATTGGCAAGACAGGCAGTGTGCAAGGCACGGGTGTGATCGGCACCCTCAATCCCACCAGCGGAGCCCTTGACCAATCCCTGAAGGTGACAGCCACCAACACGACCGGTTCGACAACGGCCAATGGCATCTTTAATGCCGAAGGTATCGATGGATCGGTTGGCACAACCGGCCTGGCCAGCTCGATCAAGGCGGGCCCCCTCGCAGGCAGCATCTTCGGCCAGGCCGCCAGTGGCGGCGATGTGCTCGCGACCACCGTTACTGGGCCGGCTTGGGCCTCGACCTACGCGGATGTGGCTGGCATTTCCAATGCCGATCTCACCGCTGGCCTGGTCGGCACCAACCAGATCACGGGCTCGGCCATCGGTCGCTACACCACCACCAGTTCCTCGGTGAATAACGATTCAACGGCGAGCAGTGATGCCAGCATCTTCGGCCTCCATGGGCTTGGCAACAGCCTCACCCTGAGTGGCAACCTCGATGCCATCGCCCAGCTCAGCAACACGGTGACGGCCAGCTCGGTCACCGGCAATGCCACCGCCAGCGCCAATAGTTCGGTGGTGGGGCTCTCGGGCTACGACGTCCAAATCCTCGGCAGCGGCGTGATCAACGCCTCGGCCATCTCCAACAGCGTCGTTAGCGCCTCAAGCGTCACGGCTTAACCGGGGTCGGGGGTGGTTGCTCCACCCCCCCCAGTCCTGGGACAGGGGGTTAGGAACCCTGTCCCCTTCGTTCTGCTGCACTAGGCGGGTCCTAGCCCGTTGTCCTCAGTTGCTCCCAAGTCCCTGGGAATGGCTACTCCTGCGCTCCTGATTGGTTGTCACCTATGGCGCTACCCCCTGTTGTTGCCCTCTCCCGCACCCTGGCCCTGCGCTTTGCGCCGGCCAGTGAGTTCTGGGCCGGCAGCAGTCTCAATCTCACCACCTCCCCATCCGCCATCGCCACAGGGCGCACGGTTTTGGGATCAGACCCCACCTCTGCCCAGGCCCTGGCCTTTGGTTTGGGGGCTGGAGAGAGCCGCTATTACGCAACCCCAGAAAATAGTGCCTATTTTAATAGTCCAAACCTGTCAATCTATTCCGGCGGCGGCCTGATCCAAGGCAACGCCGTTGCCAATGCCTTTGCCAGCGGCCGGGGTGACACCAATGCCGATGCCCAGGCCATCAATGTGGGCCTGGCCAATGTGGGCTACCTAGCCCGCTTCAACGGCAAGCTTGAGATTGGCACCGGAGCCAATCCGTTTACCGCCAGTGCCAGCGCCGGCAGCGATTCCGCCGTGGCGCCCCTGATGGATTCGCCGCCCCAAACGGCCCTAAATGCCACTGCCCTGGTGCGGGGCCTGGAGGGCAAGGGCGCCAGCCTGACGCCGGTGTTCTATGGCCAGCCCAATGCCGCCGTGGCCGCCGATGCCACGCTCAATTTCTCCACCTGGCCGATCGGCACCAGGGCCTCGGCCTCCGCCGATGCCAAAGGCTTGGAGGGCTACACGATCAAGGCCGTGCCAGGGGGTGATGGCACGGGCCAGGCCACGATCAGTGGCGATGCCACAGCTCGCCTAACCCTCAAGGGCACACCCACGGCTCCCCAGGTTCAGCTCGATCTCCATGGCACTGCCATCGGCATCGACCACAGCACGATTTTCGGGGCCCCCACCCTCCCCACAACCGTAAGCGGCCTGGGCCTGGCCCTGCTCGATGTCAGCCAGACCGCACTGACGCCGATCCAGGTGAATCTGGGCAGCTTGCAGGGGATCGGCATCCTGGCTAGTGAGATCAACACCAATCGCGGCAATGACACGGTGGTGGGCCGAGGGGGCTACGCCGACTTTGGCTTTAACCAAGGAACCCCGGGGCTTCGTGACGCTGCCGGCATCGACCAATCCACGATCAATACTGGGTTGGGTAGCGACACGGTGTATGGCGCCATCCTTAATGAGCAGGACCTGAACCTGGATGTCAATGGCGATGGGGCGATCCTGGCGTCAACCTTTCTCGACGGCTCAGCCCAACATCCGTTTCTGCAAGGGGGCTTCGATGGCATTCGCAATAGCAGCGTTAATACGGGGCTTGATGGGGACGCAATTCTGGGCTCCAGCAGCCACAGCAGCCTAAATACGTCCCTGGGCAATGATCAGATTGCACTCGGTCGATCGAGGGAGTCGAACTTGGATGGGGGCCAAGGTAATGATGTGATTCAGATCGATGAGCTGGGTGTCAATAACAGCTTGTCGGGTGACTTTGGTGATGATTTCTTGTCCGTGGCGGCTGGTGATGGTAACCGGCTCGATGGCGGTTTTGGTCAGGACCTCAGTAGCGGTGGCACGGGCCGGGACCAGTTTGTGCAATCCAATGCTGGCGCCGCCTATCAAGCGGCTAGCAGTGATGCCTTTGCCCGGGCCCTCACCGATGGGCAGTTCTGGAATGGTTTAAGCCCCCAGCAGAAAGATGACCTCTGGTCGACGGGCACCTATGTGGTGGGCGGACAATTGCTTGGCAGTGTCGATACCATGGCCAATTTTGTGGCCGGGTCCTCCGGTGACACCCTGGAGATCAGTGCTTCTTTGGCCTCGATCAGCCAGGGCCTATGGAACAGCGATGCCACCGCTCTTTTCGATGTTGTGGGAGGCAATCTGAATATCCTCGATGGCAGCGGCCCTACCAAGCTGGGCGTGGTGGTGGATACCCTCGCCGAGATTAAATCCCTCGGGATCGGGGCGCCCTCCATGGCCTATGCCACCGATACCCACCAGCTGATGTTTGATGCCGATGGCGATTGGAGGCAGGGTTCGATCAGCCTGGGAACCGTCAATATGACGACGCCCTCCGATCTCAAAAAGAGCAACTTCGCCTTTGCCTGAATTCTTTTGATGTTGCCCTCCCCCGACCTTGAATCTGATCTCCAGACGGCCCTGCAGGAGCTGGAACGCCAGCCTTTGGCGGTCTTACTCCATCAGAACGGAATCCTGCGCAATCTTGCCCGCGATCTGTTGATGGCCAGGCTGCTCGATTCCGTGCAGTTCAACCCCGAGGAAAGGGCCCTAATCCCAGCCAAACTCTGGGAAGGAATGGGACAGGATTCTCCCCCGCCCCTTGCTCCCGGTTGGTTGGAGGCCCTGGCACCCGAGTTGCAGATGCCGATGCGTCAGCGCTGGGATCAGCTCAGGCTGCAGAAATGGTTGGAGGGCCAGTATGGCGAGCGAGTCGAAACCTACCTGTTGGAACGGCGAGCGGCGCTGGAGCAGGTGGTGTTTGCCATGATCCGGGTCTGGAGCCAGGGCACGGCTGAAGAGCTGTATTTACGACTCATTGATGATGGTGCCGACTTTGGCCAACTAGCCAAACAATTTTCGGTTGGCGATGAACGCCTTACCCAGGGGCTGCTCGGGCCGATGCCGATCTCCCAGCCCCATCCCCGCATTCAGGCCGTGCTCCATCGCCTCCGCGTCGGTGATCTCCATCCGCCGTTTCAGCTGGATCAGTGTTTCTTGATTCTGCGCCTGGAACATCGCCAGCCGGCCAGTCTCAATGATTCCACGCGCCAACAGTTGCTGCAGGAATTGTTTCAACAGGACCTCCAGGCCACCCTCGATTCCAAGCTGCCAGCCGCCATCCCCCAGCTGATGCAGGTGGCCTGAGCGATGGTTGCCGCCCCCAGTCCCAGTCCAGCCACTAGCCAGATCGCCGAACTGCTGCGCTGCTTTCCCATGCTGGCGTCCCTTTCGCCCAGCCAGCTGGATGGGTTGGCAGCCCAGGGCGAGCTCTGGAGCTACACCCTTGGCCAGCCGATTTGCCGGTTGGAGCAGGGCCTGCAGCAGCTGTTGTTTCTTCTCCAGGGCCAAGCACGCTCGGTGGTGATGTCCCCGCGGCTGCCCAGGGGTGTGACCACCCTGGAGCGGCTCGAACCAGGGGCCCTGATGGGCTTAACCGCCCTCAGTTGTGGTCGTAACTGGGAAACGCTGATTGCCTCCACGGAACTGGTGGTGATCGCCATTCCCCACGCTGCCATCCGGGAGGCGATGGATGCTTGCCCGGAGCTGGCTGGGCGCCTGCAAGCCCCCATCCATCCGGCCGAATTGTTTGCGGTTTTGGATGCCCATCTAGCCGATTACCCCCGCGCTCGCCCCCGGGAACTGCTCGACGCTGCCCTGCTGCTGGCGCCGCGCTGCCGGGGTCGCTGGATCCCAGGCCCCGCATTGGCGGGCACCCAATGGGACGCCAGGGAGCTCCACCTGGTGGCGGCCGGACCCCAGCCCCTGGGCACCGTGCTGCCCGCTGGCCTGACAGACGCCGCCCTGGCCGCCATCCCCGACCAGCCCCTGCGGCTCTTGAGTGTGGATCGGCAGGCCCTGGCGTCCCTGTTGGAACCGGGGGAGACGGAGAGCACTAGCGAGCCGTCCTTGAACGGCCAGCTCTGGCAGCAGCAGTTGTTGAAACGCTGGCTCCAGCATCAGCAGGTCGAATCGGGCGACCTGGCCATCCACGGGGCCGAACCCTTGGGCCAGGACGATCGACCTCTGGATACTGATGGCGAACAACGCCAACCCCAGGACTTCCCCTGGCATCGGGGCGTAGGTCCCCTGGAATCACCGATCGCGGCCTTTCGCATGCTCAGTGATCACCTGGATCTGCCCTTTCGTCGCGAGTTGCTACGACGGGTCTTCAGCGATCAGGTGGCGCGCCATGGCGAGGCTTCCCTGGCGCTGGCCGGTGCCGTGGCCGAATCAATCGGCCTCCAGACCCAATTGCTGGAGATCAAGGCCGAAGCCCTGGTGCGCTTGTCCTGCCCCCTCATGCTGCGCTGGGGCAATGGTTTAGCCATCATCTATCGCCTCGACCAGCGGGAGATTGTGCTGGGCATCCCCGCTGCGGCGAACCAGTCCATCAGTCGGGCTGACTTCATCGAGCAGTGGGGTGAAACCGGCGAAGTGCTGACCCTGAGCCTTAACCAATTCACGCCCCAGCGCAAATTTGGTTTCCAGTGGTTTCTGCCAGCTCTCAAGCAACACCGCACCGTGCTGCTGGAAGTGCTGCTGGCTAGTTTTTTTGTGCAACTCTTTGGCCTGGTTAATCCCCTGTTGATCCAGCAAGTGATCGATAAGGTGATTATCAACAATAGCCCTAGCGCCCTTGGGGTGTTGGGCCTGCTGCTGGTGGTGTTTGCCCTGTTTGAGGGGCTGCTTCTCTGCCTGCGTACCTTTTTGTTCATTGACACGACCAATCGCATAGATCTTGCCCTTGGCACCAAGATCATCGACCATTTGCTGCGTCTGCCCCTTAGCTATTTCGACCGGCGCCCGGTGGGTGAAGTCAGTAATCGCATCAATGAGTTGGAGAAGGTGCGGGGCTTTTTAACAGGCACCGCCCTAACCACGATCCTTGATGCCGTGTTTGCGCTTCTCTATGTGGCCGTGATGCTGATCTACAGCTGGCAGCTCACCTTGCTTACCCTGGCGGTGATTCCGATCCTGGTGGTGCTCACCCTCACCGTGTCGCCCATGGTGCGCGACCAATTGCAAAGCCGGGCCGTGGCCAATGCTCGCACCCAAAGCCATCTGGTGGAGGTTCTTAGCAGTATGATGACGGTGAAGGCCCAAAATATTGAGTTGCGTAGCCGCTGGAAATGGCAGGATCTCTATACTGACTACGTGGCTGAAGGATTTGACAACACCCTGTTGAGTACCACTGCCAATACGATCAGCGCTTTTCTCAATAAGCTTTCCGGTCTGGTGGTGATTTGGGCCGGGGCGGCAATGGTGTTGCAGGGGGACCTGAGCCTGGGGGAATTAATTGCCTTCCGCATCATCGCCGGCTATGTCACCGGTCCCCTGTTGCGCATGACCTCGATCTGGCAGTCCGTCCAGGAAACGGCCCTGTCTCTGGAGAGGCTTAGTGATGTGATTGACCATCCCCAGGAGGCCCCTGAAGACAATGCAAACCGGCTGATCATGCCAGCGATTAAGGGTGATATCTCTTTTCAAAATTTGTCCTTTCGCTATAAGCCTTCTTCGCCCCTGCTGCTTAGCGGTATCAACCTCGAAATACCCCGGGGCCAATTCGTGGCAATTGTGGGCACCAGCGGCTCCGGTAAGAGCACGATCACCAAGCTCCTGGCCCGCCTTTACACAGCCGAACAGGGGCTGGTCTTGATTGACGGCATCGATATCAATAAGGTGGAGCTCTATTCCCTGCGCCGCCAGATCGGCATCGTGCCCCAGGATACGGTGCTATTTGATGGCTCAGTGGAGGACAATATTACTCTCACTAATCCAGAAGCAAGCAGCGAGGAAATTATCAAAGCCGCCACGGTTGCCGCCGCCCATGATTTCATTATGGCCCTGCCGGCTGGCTATTCCACCCAGGTGGGTGAACGGGGTAGCAACCTCTCGGGGGGCCAGCGCCAGCGCATTGCCATCGCTCGCACGATTCTGCAGAAGCCCCGCATGTTGATCATGGATGAAGCCACTTCAGCCCTTGATTATCAAACGGAGCGGGTCGTTAGTGACAATTTGATGCAGTCTCTGCGGGGCTCCACCGTTTTGTTCATCACCCATCGCCTCTCCTCGATTGTGAATGCCGACATGATCGTTTGCATGGGCAATGGGGCGATTCTGGAAGTCGGTAACCACGAGCAGTTAATGCAGGCCCGTGGTCCCTACTACGTGCTGTTCCGCCAGCAGGGTCGCTCCAGTGGCTCAGAGGCTGGCAGCACACCAGCCCCTCCGATTCCCCTGGCGGTTGGCCCAGGAGCGCCAGCATGACTACTGTCTCTGGCGGCAATGGCCACCCTGGCCCAGGCGATCGGACCCAGGGGCGTTTGGGTAAGGCGCCAGCAGGGCCTGGGACTCGATCACCCTTGCCTGCGGTTCTCCATCCCCTTACCGAGGGCAATGGCCATGGGGCCACTGCCGATGATGGGCCAGTCCCTGCAATGGAGCCATCGCCCCAGCCCAGCCAACGCCCCCAAGGCTATCGCCAACGCCGCACCACCCTGCCCCGCAGCACCCGGGGCTGGAGTCGGGCAATTGTCTGGAGTTTGATTGGTTTGACCGGTTTTGGGGTGGTCTACGGCTCCTTGGCCCGCATTGATACCTCCATCAATGCCAATGGCAAACTGCGCCCGATCGGCGGAGTCGTAGAGATCAGTTCCTCCCTGGGCGGGCGGGTGCAACGGGTGTTTGTTAAGGAGGGCCAGCTGGTCGAGCCGGGCCAGCTGCTTCTGGCCCTTGACGACCGGGCCCTGCTGCAGCAACGCCAGGGTTTGCAGGCGATGCAGCAACTGTGGCAAAAGGAGGCCCGCCTTTTGGCCCGGGAATTGGGACTCCCAGGCCCGGCCCTGGCAAGGGCGACCGATCAAAAGGAATGGGCCGTCGAAACGGGGGAGACGGCCCTGCGCGTGAAGCTTGCCGAACAGGAGCGTCAGCGCAGTCTGATCAGCCTCCACCAACAGTTTGGTGACTTGGCCACCCTGCGGCAGAAATATCGCATCAATGACAGCATCACCAAGCGCATGCGAGCCCTCGTTAAGCAGGGGGCCATGGCCCAGTTGGAGCTTGATCGCCAAAATGAACGCCAGCTTGAGTTGTTGAATACGATCCGTCGCAATCAACAGGAAATCCAGGCAAGCCGGCGCAAGGTCAACGAAGGCACCTTGAACCGGCAACAAATTACCGCCGCCAATGCGAAACAGCTCTATCCTCTCTATGACAATGCCCGGCAACAGCTGCTGGATCTCAGTAGCCGCCTGATGGAGTTGAACGAGCGGATTCGGCTCAGCCAACTCCGCTCCCCGGGCCGGGGCCGCGTCTTTGATTTGCGGGTCAAGGTCGCTGAAACGATCCAGGTAAATGGACCCTTGCTGAAACTGGTGCCCGATCGGGGTCTGGAGGCGGAGTTGGCCATTTCCAATCGGGATATTGGCTTCCTGGCGCCTGGCATGCCCGTGGAAGTGCGGGTCACCTCCTTTCCGTTTACGGATTTTGGCTCGCTTCAGGGCCGGCTGGTGCGGGTTGGGGCCGACGTGTTGCCTGCCGATCCCAACAATCCCCAGGACTATTTCCCGGCGATTGTGCAATTGGAGCGCAGTGAACTGGACCATCGGGGCCGCCGCTACGCCCTGCGTCCCGGCATGGCCGTGTCAGCCCTGATTCAACTGGGCGCCAGGCCTGTGATTTCTTTGATCAGCGATCGCTTCGGGGGCTTTATGGAATCGACCCGCAGCATCCGTTGAAGATGGCTGGCAAATGGGCGATCACCCCATAGCCGCCCCGGGCTCCTAGGGCCAGCAACTCTGCACCCGTTGCCGTGGTGCCAATGGCCAGCTGATTCACCGCTTGGCTCCCCAAGTTTGCTTGGCCCGCCAGCAGTTGTTCGATCGGGGCGATGGGTAAGAGTCGGCTATCTCCAAGTGCATCCAGGCTGCTGGGTGTCAACAACTGCACCGATCCCAACGCCATGGAGCCACCCTCCCGATTCGATGATGCCCAGCCAATCTGATCGGTCAAACCAATGCCCCCATCGGCCTTTGTCATGATCTGCAGATCAGCCAGGCTTGGCAGTCCACTGCCCTGATCCATGCCATGGGGCCAGGATGGCTCCATGGGGTCCCAAAGAAATTGGTCGATTCCTGGCCCGCCCCTGATCTCCACGCCTGGTAGCCCAGTTCCGCTGGTCGACGGATTGCCGAGGAGGAATTGATCCCCTCCCCTTCCTCCCCACACCCGTTCAAAACCCGTCATTGGCCCCATACTGGCCTGACCAGGCTCGCTGATTAATCCAGGCGCCAACCTGACCGTGATTGGCGTCTGATTAGCGCTGAAATCGAGGGTGTCCAGGCCAGCACCGCCTGCGAGCTGGCCTGTCAACCAGGCTCCCTCAGACACCATGACCTGGTCATTCCCTGGGCCTAACTGAATCGACTCGATGTTGAGGATTGAGAGGCCATCCAGCATACCCCAATCGGCTCCTCCCAGTGTCAGCACACTGCCACCCCCTTGCGGGCTGCCAGTCGTGATGATCGTATCAAGACCACCAGCCCCGTCGATCAGGCCGGTTGGCGCCCCTTGCGATAGGGATATCCGATCTTCTGCCTGTCCACCATATAGGTTCAGCCGTTCTCCCCCATGCAAATTGATTGTGTTGGCCTTGTTACCCAGGATGATCCGATTAGTTGAGCCATCACCCATCAAGATGGTGGTATGGCTTGCCCCGGCATCAAAAATCAATTGATTGGTGCCAGTACCCAAATCAATCGTGCTAGCTAGCACATCACCGCCTAGTCTAAGTTGGTCGTCCCCTTGGCCAAGGTTCAGACTTGAGCCCCTAGTCGCGATCTGTTGCAGCTCAATATGGGCCCGTGGATTGGCAGCAAATGCCGTGAGTTGGCTTCCTATTGCTGGATCCAGGGTTGCCGTTACCCACACCTGGTCATTGCCAGCACCGCTATCGAGCTGGCTATGGTCCATGGCGATGGCCCGGGCTTGTAAGCTCAGCCCCCAGTCCTGGTTACGGGCCAGGAGGTCGATCAAGCTCCCCAGCCCTAGCTGCCAGGGACCGACCGTGCTGTTGATGGAGATCCAGTTGTTGCCTGGCCCCATGGCCAAAGAACTGTTGATCATGCCGTAGCTGTCGATGGCGATGCGGAGATTCTGCTGCTGGGCCAGGTTGCCATCGCTGAATGTCAGTTGTTGATTTGCCTCCAGATCGATGATGTCATCTCCACCCAGATCCACTAACTGGCTCTGCTCCATGGCGGCCAGGCTTGCCTCGATTCCAACCCACAAACTGCCAGCATTTTGGGCAGCCAGGGTTAGGAGTTGATTGGCATGAATCCAGGTTGTGCCACTCTCGGGTCCCGTGATCACATGGGCTTGGAATAGGGCTGCATTGGTTGAGCCATGGAAGAGATTCGCATCCTTGTTCACGGATAGCGCCAAGCCTCGGAAGCCTTGATCCGACTGGATCACCAGGTTGCCAATCGTCGACTGGCTTAGGTCAAGGATTCCATCGGCCAGCCCAACCTGGGCCCCTAACCAATGAATATCTGCTGCCCCTTCGACACTGCGACTGGTCACCTCCTCCTGGTTTGATGCCAGGATTCTCAGGGTTAGAACCGGATCCTTGTTGGTGGCCAGGCCACCAGTTTCCTGGTAGGGGTTGGCCCTGAACCCTTCTGCAACTGCTGATGGACTAGATGCGCCTTGTTTGAATTCAAGGTCCCCAACTTTCAGTTCAGCTGACTTGCCTAGTGTTTGTAACTTTATGGTTTCGTGGGCGTAGCCATGGGGATTGAGGGAAGCTTCCGTTCCACCGGTTTGTTCTCGGTGCTCGCCATCGTCTTGGCCTTGCCGCCTGGTTCGAGTTCCCCTTTGCTGGAAGTCTGCCGCCATTTTGCCGCTGCCTTCGGCTTCGATCCCCCCAGGCCAGCCAGCCCAGGCACCAGGCCATTGTCCTGGTGCCTGGGCTGCCTCGGCCGTTTCCCCTTGTAGAAATAGCACCACCAAGCCCAAGGCTGCGCCGGTGAATATGCTTTCGAGGGATAGCCGTTGACCATCTTTTCTTAGGCCTAAACCCTCTCCGAGTTGGCGTGTATCGCTTTCGATTGTATCGCTAGCGTTTTTAACAGGCTAGTCATCTCCCGCCAGGCTTGGCTCCCTTGCTTTGATTGACCCGCTGAACTGCGTCACCATGCAGCAATAGCACCATGGTTCTATCTTTGTGTCTTGCGACCCTTTTGTTATGCACCGCTTGTGAAGCATTTTTCGGGCAGAACTCCTGTTGTGTTGCCTCAACATAGGGGGCCGTATCTATCTAGCCTTTGTTGAGTTCGCATCTAATTTGATTTGACCTACAAAATCCTGAGTCTTGATGGCGGTGGTTATCGCGGTTATCTCGCTGCGATGATGCTCTGCGAATTGCAGGTTGCGATTGATGCCCAATGCCGCAGTCTCAGTTTGCCGCCCAGGTCGGTGTTGCAGTGTTTCGATCTGTTGATTGGCACATCCACGGGAAGTTTGATTGCGGCAGCGCTTGCTACAGGCATGACATGCCAGCAGGTTGCCAGCCTGTTCCTCGATGCTGGTGCCAAAATATTCCCCCGCCAGTCCCTGGCTGATCTGTTTGTGAAAGGGGCTTGCGGCCCCCTTTTTGATGGAGTAGAGCTCGAGCTTGCCTTGAAGTCCTGTGTGCAGGAGGTCCGACTGGGTGGGCTGAGTACGGCCTTGGCGATTACAGCCTATGACCCGTGGAATAACCGATCGATATTATTTCGTAGCTATGAGCCATCCCATGGCAAGATCAAACTTTTCGATGCCTGCCGGGCTTCCTCAGCCTATCCCGGCGGTTTTCCAGCCCACCTGCTCCAGGATGGTCCTGACACCCAGCTATTCTTCGCCAAATTACAGCAATCCCGCAGTTACTTTTCCTTCGATCACAGCTGCGCCGAGCGCGATGGCATTCCGCTGATCGATGGCGGTCTTGCGGCTAACAATCCCGCCTCGGTCGCCGTGATCGAGCGCCTCACCAATCCGGCCCTGGCCAGTGATCCGAAGGAGCCAGTGATTGTGGCGTCCTTCGGCACGGGGCAGATGCCACCGGAAATTAACTATGCCAAGGCCCGTCACCTTTCGGCCCTGCAATGGAATGGCAATTTGGGCAACCCCTTGCTTGAGATGATGTTTGTCGGTAGTTCGCGGCTCGCTGATGACACTTGTCGGGCCCTGGTGGGAGAGGCCAATTACTTCCGTTTTCAGCCCGTGTTGCTCTCCGATCAACTGATTCGGCCCTTCATCACCAAAAACAGTGTTGTGCGTGTTACAGCTGCGGAGATGGCTTTGTTTGGTGGGGCCACCTTCCAGGCTAGTACGGATGTGAACGCGTTATTTCGTCGTCTCTGCCATGATTATTTCTTTGATAACACGATTACTAGTGACCCCGATTCACCTGATCAGCAGCTCCATCGTCTTGCAGGCTTGCTGCTTTGATTGCCCGTTTTGATTGATTTGCCACTGTCTAAATTCCCCGAACCAGCTTTCTATCCAACCTGTCCCTTCATGAATAACTATTGGCTGTAGCACAGGAGGATTGTTCCCATGCCTTGCCTGATCAACTGGCGGTTTGAAGGTAATTGGAGCCATGCCATTGCCTTTGTTGGTTTGCTAGTCACCATGGATCAAGCCCCTATCTCGATTAGAGGGGGTGGCGAGGAAAGTCCTCTTGGTTTAGCTAGGTTCCAAAAACCTATTGGAGTTTCCATGGCGTTCCTGAGCTGCTTGACTGCCCCATCTTGCTGCCTCCTTTGGGCTTGATTGCCGTAGCAGCCATGCTGCCTGAGGAGTGGCTCTTAAAACTGGTGGATTGCTGCTGGCGTGCGAAGACAGTGGCTGAACGGTCCTGGGCCGAGCCGGTGATCGGTTCCGCCATGTTGCTTCAAAAGCTGGATTCTGCCCGCCAAATCGGCATGGCAAAGGCTGCCGGCCTGCTCTGCTGGCGAACGCTCCCATGGTTTGTTCTGCCCCTGAGGCCCCCGATCTGAACGCAGATGATTGCCCCTTTCTTGATGAGGGGGATTTGACCAGGGCCGCCAGCCCCGCGCTTGGACCCAGGGCAGGGGCTTGGTCAGCGGACGTTTCATCCTGATCTGGCGCCAAGGACTGTGCCGCTACCCGATGGCTCTTCTGACGCCAATGGGCCTCCATGGCATGGCGTGATCCCTTGGGTCTAGATCGCTACCTCTGGCTACTGATGCTCAACCGGCATGATGTTGATTACCAGCATATTTTCGCCCAACTTAATGGCCAACTGCGTAGGTCCCAATCCCAGGTGGATCGCCATGCGCCAAGGTTGCAAGCGGGAGCCCCTGGAGCTCAGCTAACAACGACCTAGCCAGACTCCGGTCTCAAGTTGGCGCCCGATCTGTAACAAGCGGTCACAGGGCTTCGGTGCTGCTCCCCGGCGGCCGACGGGCCGCTTAAACTGCCTTGCAGCCTCTAGGCCCCGAGCCGCTCCACCATGGGAATTGACTTCCATCTGATCGCTAACTTCGCAGCCCTGGCCTTGATCACCCTGGCCGGTCCTGCGGTCGTCTTTATCCTTTTCTACCGCCGCGGAGCCCTCTGAAGATCGGCAAGGGCGTGGTAAATCGGGCGATCGAGCACTAAGCGTCCCGCCATTGCCCCCACCACCGCAGCCACTAGGAGCCCCGCTCCCAGCTGCTGATCCCCCGCCAGGCGGATCGCAAAGGCAATCGTCATGACTGGCAACTGGGAGATTCCAGCCAGGGTGGCGGCCATGCCTAGGGCAAGACCCAGTTCGGCGGGCCCGCCAACCAGTTCCATGAAGCCGTGGCCAAACACGGCTCCCAGGGCGAAGGCTGGATCGATTAGGCCGCCTGGCACCGATGCGCCGAGGGCCACCACTGGCCCAATCAGGCGCATCACCAGGGTGGAAAGCCCCCGTCCTGGCCAGGCTGCTTCGTTCTGGATCCAGGTGGACATCAGCGCTTCGCCATCGCCACCGCTGGCGCCCTCGCTGACCAGGGCGAGGCTGCTCAGTACCCCGCCCAGCACAAGGCCGATCACGATCGGGCGATTTTTGGCAATTGGTGCAACCCAGGCCGTCACCAGGAGCAGGAGACGTCCCATGAGGCCGCCCAATAGGCCGCCGAGGATTCCGATTGGAATTGCCCAGAGATATTGTTCGATTTCGCCGGTTTGATTGGTGATCAGACCCAGCGCAAACATGGGTTGGCCGCCGAGCCGGCTTATGGCCGCTGCCGCGCCGCAGACCAGAAGAGCCGGCCATATCAACGGGGCACTGAAGCGGCTCAGCAGCTCTTCTGCGATGAACACCACTCCCATTAGGGGTGTATTGAACCCGCCAGCCAGACCGGCCCCGGCGGCCACGGCCAACACCTCCTGGGGTTTGAGGACACCGAACAGACTTGGCCAGCGGCTGCGCAGGGCTTGGGCTACGGCTGCGCCCACCTGGACCACGGGCCCTTCCCGTCCGAGGGGGAAGAGGGCGAGGCTGGCCAGGCTCCACAGGAAGAGCCGCAGCATCGTTGGCGTGGTGCCCAGCAGTTCGGCGGCCCGCTGGGGATCCTCGACGGATGCCACGGTCTGGGGGATGCCCGATCCCTTACCCCGGGAAAAGGGCCCGTTCTGCAGCAGCAGCAGTAAGGGCATCACCATCAGGGGCGCCAGGGCCAGGCAGCGGGCCAGGGGCGTCCAGCCTGCGGAGCTGAAGGCTGGCATGTGCCGCAGCAGCAGGTCCTGCCAGTGGTCGATCAGGTTGAGGGGCCAGCAGGCCAGGCCCACCAGGACCCCAAGAAGCACGAGGGAAAAGAGTTGCCGCATTGCCAAGGTTTTGGGATCCGAGCCTCAGGCCACCAGGCCCAGGGCCATGGCGGCGTCCTGAACCAAGCTGCGCAGGTAGGGGTGGCTGGCTTGGGGGTGATCCGCACAGGGTGCCAGGGTGCCGGCCTCGCCAGGGCTGGCCGCTGGTCTTGCCAGCAGTTCCTCACCGGCTCCATTGCGGATCAATAGCCCATCCCCATGGCGCCGGCACCAATACAGCCGTTGCCGCCGCTGCAGGCAGACCTCGCCGCCGCCGGCAGGCCTCAGGGCAACCACTTCCAGTTGCAGCCGTTCTTCCCCCTGCCAGCGGTTGTTGCGAAGTCGGAAGGCCACATCCACCACGGCGGGCTGGGGGCTGGGGCCCTGCCAGCGCCAGGCGATTGCCCGGATGCGACCCTCGCCCTGGGCGAGGGTCAGCTGGAGGTGGCCGCCCCGGAGTTCCCGCTGCTCAACGACCCCACAGGCGTTGCTCCAGAACAGGGGCGCCGGCATGGCGATCCCGAATGGCTCTAGCCGCTGGAGCTGGACCCAGAAGCCCCGATCGATCTGCTCGATCGGCAACAGGGCTTCCGGTTCGACGATCGAGCCCTCGCCCCGTTGCACCAGCCAGGCTGCCGCCAGGCCATTGAGGCGCCCATGCAGCTCGGCCACCCGTTCTGCCAACACGGTGAATCCCCCCGCCGCTGGGTGTCCGCCATAGCGAATCAGGAGGTCATGGCAATGCTTGAGGGCTTGATCGGCGGCAAAGCCAGCCGGCGCCCGCACCGAGGCCCGCAGGCGCCCATCCCCCTCGGAAGCCAGGAGGGCCACGGGCCGGCTGAAGCGCTCCACCAGGCGGGAGGCCACGATGCCAATCACGCCGTGGTGCCAGTGGGTTTGGGCTAACAGCAGGAATGGGCTTTGCTGGTCGCCATCGGCCTCCACGAGGGCCACGGCCTCCGCTTCGATTGCCTCGCACAGTTCCCGCCGCTGGCGGTTGTAGCCCTCACAGGCCCGGGCCAGCTCCAGGGCCTCGGCCTGGTCGGTGGTGGTCAGTAAATCAACCACTAGCTGGGGATCCCCGAGGCGGCCCACCGCATTGATCCGCGGCGCCAGTTGGAACCCCACGCTGCTGGCATCGATCGGGTAGTCATCGAGGCCGGCCACCTGCTGGAGGGCCTGAAGACCGGGTAGGGCGCTGTCCTTGAGCCCCGGCAGTCCATCCATCAGCCAGCGCCGGTTCACCCCCATCAGCGGGGCCATGTCGGCAATGGTGCCGATGCAGAAGAGATCACGGGCATTGGCCAGGCCCTGCTTATCGCCCAGGGCCCGGGCCAGGGCCTGGCCCAGGACGTAGGCCAGGCCCACCCCGGCCAAGCCCCGGTAGGGGGAGCCCTCCGGCGTACGGGCCGGATGGAGCAGGGCCAAAAAGGGCGGCAGTTCATCAGGAAGGCTGTGGTGGTCCGTGAGGATCACATCGAGGCCTAGGGCCTGGGCCCGCAGCAGGGCGTCCCGGGCAGCCACGCCGTTGTCCACGGTGACCAGCAGGCCGACGCCCTCGCCATGGAGCCGCTCGACCATGGCGACGTTGAGGCCGTAGCCATCCTCCTGGCGGCTGGGGATCGCGGCCTGGGGCCTGGCCCCCAGCCGCTGCAACACCCCTACCAGCAGGGCCGTGCTGGTCATGCCATCGGCGTCGTAGTCGCCGCAGATGGCCACGGCCTCGGCGGCTTTACAGGCCTGGCGCAGGCGAGCGACGGCTTTGCCTAGGTCGGCGAAATGGTCATCCGGCTCCGGGGCCGGGGGCGGATCAAGCAGCTCCGCGATCGCCTCAGCCGTGTCAAAGCCCCGTCGCTGCAATAGGGCCAGCAGGGGGGTGGGCAGGCCAAAGGGGTTTGGCTCCATCAGGGGAGAGCCCGGGGCAGGTGTGGGGGGCTTCGCCGCCGCTTGGCTGGGCTCCCCCTGGTCCAGGGGGTCTATCGGGCCCATGGGTACGCCAGGGGCCTGGGTCGCCTCCTGGGCCCGCTGGCCCTTGGCCCGCTCCCGCTTCGACCGCTGGAATTTGGGCCGCTGGTTCGGGGGGGCCAGTTCTGGCTGGGCCAGGGCCGGCGGCTTGGGCAGAAGCGGCGCCGGCAACTGCCAACGGGGCTCGGTTGGCAAAGACGCCAAGGGGGGGATCCGGCAGGAGGTCATTCTGCGCGGCCCTGTCCCGGCTGGCCATGGCCTGGGCCGTTCCCGGCATGTCCCGCCAGCCCCTGGTTGCATCTGGTGGCTAGGGGGGCGCTTGAGTGCGGCTTTAGCCTGCCTGGATGCCCGGATCCGGCTCCGATCGTTTGCCTGCTGCCCTGCTCTGGGATGTGGATGGCACCCTGGCCGAGACGGAGCTCCAGGGCCATCGACTCGCCTTCAACCGCACCTTTGCCGAGGCGGGGCTCGCCTGGCATTGGGACCCGGCCACCTACAGGAACCTGCTGGCGATCAGTGGCGGCCAGGAACGCATGCGCCATTACGCCTTGGCGGTGGACGGTGCTGAGCCCCCTGCCGATCGCCTGGCTGCCCTGCAACGGGCTAAACAGGGCCATTACCGCCAGCTGGTGCAGGCCGGCGAGTTGCAGTTGCGCCCCGGGGTGGCCCGCCTGATGGCGGCGGCCGCTGGCGCGGGCGTGGGCCAGGCCATCGTCACCACCAGTGGCCGGGAGGCCGTGGAGGCCCTGCTGCTGCAGTTGCTCCCCGATCGGCTGCCCCAGCTGGCGATTCGGGTTTGCGGTGAGGATGTGGCGCGCAAGAAGCCCGATCCCGAGGGCTACCGGCGGGCCCTTGCCCTGCTGGGCCTGGATCCTGGCCAGGTTGTGGCGATCGAGGATTCGCCCCAGGGCCTGGCGGCCGCAGCAGGGGCGGGCATCGCCACCCTGGTAACCCGCAGCCTGGCCACTGCCGAGCAGCCAGCGACTGCCTTTGCGGGGGCCGGCGCCCTGGTCAGCCACCTGGGCGATCCCCATGCACCAGCCCTTGTTCTGCACGGTCCCCCTTGCCCTGGCGGCCAGATCTCCCTTGGCTATCTCCACCAGCTGTTGCTGCCATGACCCCCCCGAAGCTGCAGAGCACCCGCTTTGAACTGCTGCTGGGCCAGCTGGTCCAGGCCCTGGTCGGCAACCTGCGCGGCAATTGGCGCCGGCGCAGCCTGGGCTTGCTGGCCTTGCTGCTGGGTCTTTACGCCGGCAATAACCTCACGGCCTACTACCTCCAAATGATCGGCCACCGGCCCGTGGTGGTGCTGATCTGGCTGCTGGTGATTGAGGTCGTGGTGCGGCTGCGCAGTCGTCTGGTGGAGGACGATCCCTCCCTGGCTTGGATCGTGGTCGACAACCTGCGCATCGGCCTGGTCTATGCGGTGGTGCTGGAGGCCTTCAAGCTGGGGTCATGAGTTTTGAAGCCACCCTGGTCGCCAGGCTTCTGGCCCTAGCCCACCAGGGCGGGCGCCCCGTCATCGGCCTGAATGGGCCAGTGGGCGCCGGCAAATCGACCCTGGCCGCGCGGGTCGCCGAGCAGGCCGCCGCCCAGGGCCTGCGCCTGGCTGTGGCCTCGATCGATGACGCCTATCTGCCCTGGCAGCCCCGTCTCCAGGCCATGGCGGGCAATCCCTTCGGCGTTGACCGGGTGCCCCCGGGCAGCCATGAGCCCGGGCTACTGGTGGAGGCCATTGATCAATGGCGCAGCGCAAGCCCCTGGCGCCCTGGCAGCCCCGGCCTGCTGCGCTTGCCCCGTTTCGACAAGCGTTTGCGCCAGGGCGCCGGCGACCGTAGTGGCTTCAGTGAGGAAGCAGCCGATGGCTTGTTGCTGGAAGGCTGGCTGATCGGCTGCCGTCCCCTTGGCGATCGGCAGATCCGGGCCGCATGCGCTGCAGGCCCAAGCCTGGTTGGGTCCCCCTTGCTGACGGCGGATGAGCAGGTTTGGCTTCCCCGTTGGGACCAGGCCCTGGAGGCTTACCAACCCCTCTGGCGGCAGCTCCAAGGGCTCTGGCTGCTTTGGCCGCTGGATTGGCGGCTGCCCCGGCGCTGGCGGTTTCAGGCCGAGGCCCAGCAACGGCGCCAGGGGGGGGGCTGGCTTAGCGGCACCAGGCTCGACCCGTTGGTGCGCTCCAGCCTGTGCTCCCTTCCGCCTGAGCTGTATCTGCAGCCCCTGCTGGCGGGAGCCGATCAGCTCAAGTTGCTCGATCGCCGCAGACGCTGCCTATGGCAAGGGCCTGGCCGGGAGTTTGATCCCCGCCAGGCCCTTGTAAATCCTTGACTGGGCAAGGGGTTCGCGGGAGTGCCCGAAGGCCTTCTCCCAGAAGCCACCAAACCTAAATTCAGGGCTCAGCCTTCGGTTTCTTCCTCTTCAGCGATCGGATAGACGAAGCCCTGGGCCCGGCCGCTCAGCACGGCCTTTCCGATTGAGAGGGCCTTCTGGGCCGCAACCCGGGCCTTGCCCTTCCAGGTGGCATGGCGCTGATTGCGCTTGCCTTTCGATGTTTTCTTCTTGGGGACAGCCATCCCTTTCGCGCAACCAAACAACAATCTTCCGCTGCCACCTCGCCTTTCGTCAAATCGCTAAGCTCCCAACCATTGACTGGGTCTTGTGAGCAGCAGCAGTCCACAGCCAGCACCCCAGCCCCTAACCCCGCCTGCGCAGCCTCCTGCGGAGCGCTCCTCCCTGCTGCGGGACCTGGGCTTGGCCAAACCGCCGCCGCCGAGCTACAGCAAACTTCTGCAGCAGGTGCGCACGGGCAAGGTCAAGGACCTGGAACTGTCCCTGCTGCGCCGGGAAGTCACCGTGACCTATCCGGCCGGCGCCAAGGTGCAGGTCCCCGTTTTCAATAACGACCAGGAGCTGTTGCGCACAGCCCAGCAGGCCCGGGTGCCGCTCACGGTGCGTGATGACCGCCGCGATGAGGCCACCGCCGGTTTGATCGGCAACATCCTGCTGGTGGTGCTGCTGTTTGGCGGCCTTACCCTGCTGATTCGTCGCTCCTCCCAGGTGGCCAATCGGGCCATGGGCTTTGGCCGCAGCCAGGCCCGCATCCAACCCGAGGGCAGCATTGATGTGCGCTTTGAGGATGTGGCCGGCATCGCCGAGGCCAAGCAGGAACTCGAAGAAGTGGTTACCTTCCTGCGCCAGCCGGAACGCTTCACCACCATCGGCGCAAAGATCCCCAAGGGGGTGTTGTTGGTCGGCCCGCCCGGAACGGGCAAAACCCTTTTGGCAAAGGCAATTGCCGGCGAAGCCGAGGTGCCGTTCTTTTCAATCGCCGCCTCAGAGTTCGTTGAGATGTTTGTGGGCGTGGGGGCATCGCGGGTGCGTGATTTGTTCCGCCGCGCCAAGGAAAAAGCCCCCTGCATCATTTTTATTGATGAGATCGATGCGGTCGGTCGCCAGCGCGGTGCCGGCATCGGCGGCGGCAACGATGAGCGCGAGCAAACCCTCAACCAGTTGCTCACGGAGATGGATGGCTTCCAGGACAATTCCGGCGTGATCCTGCTAGCGGCCACCAACAGGCCCGATGTGCTTGACACGGCCCTGATGCGACCTGGTCGTTTTGATCGCCGCATCGTTGTTGACCTGCCCGATCGCCGCGGCCGCGAACAGATCCTGGCGGTTCACGCCCGCAGCCGGCCCCTGGACATCGAGGTGTCCCTGGGCGATTGGGCCAGCCGTACCCCCGGGTTTTCCGGCGCCGACCTCTCCAATTTGCTCAACGAGGCGGCGATCCTCACGGCCCGCCGTGATCGCCAGACCATCGACGACCAGGCCCTCAGCGACGCCCTCGAACGCATCACCATGGGCCTGGGAGTCGCGCCCCTGCAGGACAGTGCCAAAAAGCGCCTGATTGCCTACCACGAAGTTGGCCACGCCCTGCTCACCACCCTGGTGCCCCAGGCCGATCAGCTCGACAAGGTCACCCTGCTGCCCAGGGCCGGCGGGGTCGGCGGTTTTGCCCGCACCTTGCCCGATGAGGAAATCCTCGATTCGGGCCTTATTAGCAAGGCCTACCTGCGGGCCCGCCTGGTGGTGGCGATGGGGGGGCGGGCGGCTGAAACCGTGGTGTTCGGTCCCAGTGAGGTCACCCAGGGGGCCAGCGGTGACCTGGAAATGGTCAGCCGCATCTGCCGCGAGATGGTCACGCGCTATGGCTTCTCCAGTCTGGGTCCGGTAGCCCTAGAGGCCGATAGCGGTGAGGTGTTCCTGGGACGGGATTGGTTGCGCTCCGATCCCCACTATTCCCGTGAAACCGGCAATCGCATTGATGGGCTGGTGCGCAGTCTGGCCCGGGAATCCTTGCAAGAGGCCATTAACCTACTAACCCCGCGGCGGCCCCTCATCGACCAATTGGTGGACCTGTTGATCGAGCAGGAAACCCTGGGCGGTGAAGAGTTCCGCGCCGTTGTTACTCGCTACGAAGCAGCCCGCGAACCCGTTTCGGCAGGTTGATCCCTTTCCCCTAGGGGTGCACCCTCCGCGATGGGATGGATTCCAGGGTTAACAGACGAGTGATTCGAATCACTCGTCTTGGCCGAAGCCGGCTTGAACGGGACCCTAGCCGGTAAAGCGAATATCAAGGCTGCGCAGGTAGGTATGCAGGCCGGCGTCCTGGATCGGCAAGAGATGGGCGACCCGTTCACTTTCATTGACATGGGCATGCCAATGGCCCGGTGGCGTCACGAAAACGCCACCCGGTTCCCATGGGATCCGGGTGGGATTCAGGATCGCCCCGTCCTCCGCCAGGGTTGGCCCGACCAGGGTGTAGCAGCCCGGATCACAGTCGATGATCAGATCAATCGCCACGGACTGGTGGCGGTGGGGCGGCTGGCAGGAGCCGGCCCGCACCGCGCCGTACATGGCCCAGAGGGTGTGGCTGACCGTGCGACTGGCCGGCAGGTCGGCGTTGGCCAGCAGGATGCTGAGGCGGTTACTGCGCTGGGAGCTGGGATCCTCCATCAGGCTGGCCAGCTCGGCGTTGAGCCGCTCGCCCCCGTAGAAGGTGGCCTCGAAGCGGGGCTCACTGGGCCTCACCCCCAGGTAGGTGAGCAGGGGGCCGTCATGCACCCAGTAAAGAACGCTGGTGGTCTCGGCGCTCAGGGTTGGCACCGCTCCGGCCGGCAGCACGAACAGGTCGCCCGGACCCCAGGCGCGCTGGATGGCTTGGCCCAGGTCCGATGGCTGGCGCTCCACCTGGCCCTGGCCCTGGAGCACGTAGAACAGGGAACTGCTGGCCCAAGCAGGGGCTTCTAGGCTGTCGCCAGCCCCTAGCCGCAGGAAGCTAGCGGCCAATCCCGGGCTGGTGGCAGGAGCCGGGCAGCCCAGCTCGTTGCTGGTGTCGAGCGGCAGCACCGCCGTAGGCCCGGAACTATGCAAGCAAGGCCCCCATTGGCGATAGCCGATGGGTTCGGTGAGGCCCCTGCGCACCGGATTGGCGGCTTCGCGATAGTCGAAGAATTGGGCCTTATCCTCCAACGCCCCATGGCGATCCCAGCTAGCGGGCGTGGGGCCTGATTCACCCCGGTTGGACGGGTCGATGGGACTCGCTGACTGGGGGGCAGTCGGAGGGAATGCCTGGGTCATCGTCGCAACGGGCGAGTGGGGACTTGGGGGTTAACCACCGGCTACGGCCGGTACAATCGAGACTTCGTCTCCATCTTTGAGCGGCGTTTCCTGATTCTGGAGGAAACGAATGTCTTCGCTGTTCACATAGACGTTGAGGAACCGCCGCAGTTTGCCGTCTTCATCACAGAGTCGGCCGAGGATGCCTGGGTAGCGGCCTTCTAGGGCTTGCAGCAGGCCATCAACGCTGCTGGCATCCACCTCGGCGCTGGCCTCATCGGCGGTGAACTTTTGCAGGGGGGTGGGGATTAAAACCAGAACAGCCATGGGGATTGGGGAGGGGGGAAATTGGAAGGGGCGGCGCTTCAGGGAGGGGGATCCCCAGGGTCGGCCGGTAATGGGCTAGGGACTCGGACCCAGATCCCTGGTTCAGGGAACCCACCAGCCAAGGAGGGCTGATCGGGATAGGCGTATCGCCCCAGGTGGGTCTCGCCTGCAGGTCCCTAAACGGCCTAGGTCCGGGGTTCAGCTAGATCGAAGGTCGATGGCGGGATTGGGCCCGTTCCCAGGCGGCGTTGAAGCTGGCCAGTTGGGGTTCGATCGTCAGGGGCTCAGCCACGGCGTCACTGATGGCCTCCAGGGTTTTGAGGCCATTGCCGGTGATGTAGGCAACGGTGGTTTCGCTGGGATCGATCTTGCCCTGCTCGACCAGCTTCTTCAACACCGCAATCGTGGTGCCGCCGGCGGTTTCGGTGAACACGCCTTCGGTTTCGGCGAGGAGCTGGATGCCCGCCACAATCTCCGCGTCACTCACGGCCGCAATCGTGCCGCCGGTGCGGTTGGCAATGTCGATGGCGTAGGGGCCATCGGCCGGGTTGCCGATCGCGATTGATTTGGCAATCGTGTTGGGCTTCACCGGCGTGATGAAATCGCGGCCTTCAGCAAAGGCCTGGGCGATCGGCGAGCAGCCCTCCGCCTGGGCGCCGCTGAAGCGCACCGGCTTCTCATCCACCAGGCCCACCTTGATGAATTCATCAAAGCCTTTGCGGATTTTGGTGAACAGGGATCCTGAAGCCAGGGGTGCCACGATGTGGTCGGGCAATTGCCAGCCCAACTGCTCGATCACCTCATAGCCCAGGGTTTTCGAACCCTCCGAGTAGTAGGGGCGCAGGTTGATATTGACAAAGCCCCAGCCGTAGGTGTTAGCCACTTCTGAGCAGAGACGATTCACCTGGTCATAGTTGCCCTTCACCGCCATCAAGGTGGGGTTGTAGATCAGGGTGCCGAGCACCTTGCCCAGCTCCAAGTCAGAGGGGATGAATACGCAGCAGTCAAGGCCGGCGTGGGCAGCGATGGCCGCGGTGGAGTTGGCCAGGTTGCCGGTGCTGGCGCAGCTCACCGTGGTGAAGCCCAATTCGCGGGCGCGGGTGAGGGCGACTGACACGACCCGATCCTTGAAGGACAGGGTCGGCATATTGACGCCGTCGTTTTTGATGTAGAGATTTTTTAGGCCCAGGCGCTTGGCCAACCGGTTGGCCTTCAGCAGGGGTGTGAACCCCGTGCCCACGTCGATGGGGTCTCCCTCAATCGGCAGAAACTCCCGGTAACGCCAGATCGAAACGGGGCCGGCCTCAATCGTGGCGCGGGTCACCCGCGCTTTGATCACCTCGTAGTCGTAAACCACCTCCAGGGGGCCAAAACAGACGTCTTCACAGACGTGTTTTGCGCCGGCCCCGTAGGGATGGCCGCATTCCTTGCAGCGCAGACCGGTGAAGGTGGAACGGGACAGGGTGGCCGTCACGGCGCAACCGCAGCAATGGCAGAACGCTAGCAGTGGCTTTTGGCCCGACCCCTAATACCCGAGTTTAGATGTCGGGATTGAAAATTGGCATTGCTGGGGACCCCTTGCGCCTGGCTTGCTGTCCAAGGGGTGGATCGCCTGTCCAGCGGGGTCGCCAGCGAAGCATGGCCGTTCCCCTGGGCGAGCAGCTGGTGAGGCGAGCCTTGCCTAGCCTCAGGGGTATCCAATCTCCCGGCTTCGGTCCCCCTTGCCTCGCCCCATGGCCCTACTGCGCTTCGGAGCCGGCGTGGTCCTGGTGGCCGGCCTGGCCATTGCATTTGGCAGGCTTGGGGTCGAATGGCAGTGGTTCAGCCAGTTCGATGCCGAGGGGGTGGCCCTCAAGCGCTGGTTGATCCAGGTCATCACCTTCGTTTTGGTGATGGGCCTGGGGGCCTATCTGCAATGGCAGCAGCTGCAGCGGTGCTGGCGCCTCCGCCGGGTGATCGACGCCAAGGACCTGCCCCCATCCCCCCTCCTTGCCCTTCGCGGCAGGTCCCTGCTCCTGTTGTATGGGGCCCTATTGCTCCTCTTGGCCGGGGGCCTCACCTATCTGGTGATCCAGGCCCAGGACCTGATTGTTGCCCCCTTCAGCGGCCAGGTGATTACGGGCATACCGGTGCTTGCCGACCTACCGGCCAGCTTGCTGCTGGGTTTGGTCGGGGGCCTGCTGGGGCCCCTGTTGCTCTGGCCCCTCACCACCCTGCGCATCAGCCTGGCCGTAGCCCTGGCCGGTTCGGCCACGGCCCTGGCCCGGGGCTGGAGTCTCTGGCTGCCTGCCCTGATGGCCGTTCCCTTTGGCCAGCGCGATCCGGTTACCGGTCTAGACCTCTCCTTCAGCGTCCTGCAGCTGCCTGCCTTGCGCCTGCTGCTCAGTGTGGTTTTCGCCCAGGGGGCGGTGGGGTTGGCCAGTTGCTTTTGGTTGACCTTCACCGAACGCAGCAGCCTCACCGATCTGGCCTTCCCCGGCCTGACCCGCAGCCAGCAGAAGATGCTGCAGCCCCAATTGGCGGTGCTGGCCTTTGTGGCGGCCATTGGCCAATGCCTAAGTCCCTTCAACTTGATGGTCAAGGGCACGGGCGTGGCCGCAGGGGCTGGCTTCGTCGATTTGCACTTCAGCGTCCCCTTGCGGTTGCTGCTTGCCCTGCTCCTAGGGGCCATTGGTCTTTGTTTGTTGTTGCCCATGCCAGCGGGCTGGATGCGGCGCAAGCTCCTGATCCCCCTGGCTGGGGCCGCCCTGGGCGTGCCAGTGGTTCAGGCGATTGGGGCCCCCCTTCTGCAGCGCTTTTGGGTACAACCGCGCGAATTGGCGTTGGAAACCCCCTACCTCGACCGCAGCATTAAGGCCACAAGATCTGCATTTGCAATCGATATTATGAATTATCTCCCCATGCGGCCGAAGGAGCGGCTGTCGAGGGCCGATCTGGCCAAGAGTCCTGGCACATTGGCCAATATTCGGCTCTGGGATACGAAACCGCTGCTGAGCACCAATCGAGAACTCCAGCAACTGCGCCTTTATTACCGCTTCCCAACGGCAGCGGTGGATCGCTACCCCCTGGCCGCTGATGCGGCCCAAAGGGGATCTCAGCAAGTGCTCATAGCAGCTCGAGAATTTGATACGAGAGCGTTATCAAAAAAATCGCGCTCCTGGCTAAATACCCACATGGTCTACACCCATGGTTATGGTTTTACCGTGTCACCTGTGAATACGGCAACTGATGATGGCTTGCCCCTGTATTTTATTAAGGATATTGGCAGCAGCGCCAAGGTCCTGGGCATTGCCAAGTTGGGGATTGATGCTGCATCGGTAAGGAAGGCGTTGCCGGTGGGCCAACCTCGCCTTTATTTTGGCACCATGAAAAAGCCCTATATCATCGCGCCCAGTAAGGTTGCAGAATTTGATTATCCCGATGCTGGCCTGGGCCAAATTAATAGTAGCTTGACAGATCGAGGTGGTATCAAGCTCCATAATTTATTTCATCGACTGATGGCCGCCATCTACCTGGGCGAGCCCAGACTCTTGTTTCTCTCCTCCCTCACCCCTGACTCGAGGCTGCTGATCCGTCAGCAGGTTAACCAGCGGCTAAAGGCGCTGGTTCCTTTTCTTGATTTTGAAAGCCAGCCCTATCTGGTCACCGCCAAGGTTGACCAGGGAGATGGCTACAGGAGGAGCCAATATCAATATTGGTTTTTAGATGGATTCACGAGCAGTCGTAGCTATCCCTATTCCGAGCCCAGTTCATCGGGTATCCGTTATTTGCGCAATCCAGTTAAGGCCGTTGTAGATGCTTATAATGGTAGGGTTTGGCTTTATGTCAGTGATCCTAAGGATCCAATTCTGCGCACTTGGCAAGGGATTTTCCCAAATCTTTTTCGGCCCCTTTCGGCCATGCCCAAGTCCTTGTTGAGTCACATCCAAGTACCCCAGCGTCAGTTTGAAGTCCAGGCGGAAAAATTGCTTCAGTATCACGTCAAAAATGTTAAAAGTTTCTATGATGGTGATGACGCTTGGTCATTTCCGCTTGAGATCTATGGCTCTGCAACAGTCAAGATGAAGCCCTATCACGCCACCTTGCAGCTGCCCGGCGAAAAGAAGCCCGAATTCGTCCTGCTGGTTCCCTTCACCCCCTCGAAGCGGGCGAATCTGGTGGGTTGGCTGGCGGTTCGCAATGACCCGCCCAATTATGGCGAGCAAGTGTTGGTGCGTTTTCCCAGGCAGAGACTTGTCTTAGGTCCCCAGCAGGTGTCGGCCCTAATCGAACAGGATCCGGCCATCAGCTACCAATTTGGTCTTTGGAATCGGGAGGGATCGAAGGTGGTGCATGGCAACATGCTGGTTTTGCCGGTCGGCGAGGGCCTGCTCTATGTCGAGCCGATTTACCTCCAATCTAAAAACAGTGAACTGCCAACCCTGGTGCGGGTTGTGGTGACTGATGGCCATACTTTTGTGATGCAGCGTAACCTCAAAGATGCCTTGCAAAAGCTGGTTCAACCCGGCGGTAATCGGGTTGCCACTCCCCTCAAAGAACCTGCCATGCCTTGATCGGTCCTTGAGGGGGCTGAACCACCACCGTACCGGACCTGGCCCAGGCGTGAATCCAAGTCGACTTGATCGGGATGGTTTGGTTGGCCTTGGTGCTGCAGAACTGCATCCGTTTTGACCACGCTCCCCAGCCAAGCGGCCTTTGATGGCAGAGTCTCATGTTCTAGAGCACCTAATCCATGGGCTACGAACCCGGATCCAGCGAGTGCCGTTTGCTGATTGACAGCAAGGCCCAGATCGAGGCCGTTCTGCTCAATCTTGACCGACTGGAGAACACGGACCACATCCGCCGTCAGTTGGTGTCTGTGTACAACCAGCTCGAAGGCCTCCATGACCTGCGGCGCACCCATCGGCCGGTAACCACCATGGCCGAGCCCGTCTTGCATTGACGGTGGGCCCCTTGGCTGAACTCTAGCGTCGCTAGGGCAAGGTCCCAAACGATCTCGAACCCCTAGCCAGCCAGTCAGCCCTAGGAGAACCCCCAGGGCTGACTCGCTCCGCAGGGCTGAAGCCATCAGCAGGGGAGGCTACAAAGCAAGGCAGGCCAAACCCGGTCGAACTGGCCAGACAAGCGATTTGGCAGACGAGCCCCAGGGCCTGGCGACTGCGGGATGGGACCAGGCTGACTGGTTGCTGCCATCGCTCGGTTCCTCTCTGGCACGCCGGGCCAGCTCCCTTTTCGATGGCTGGCAGGATGGGGCCAGATTCGTGGCTGGGGATGGCGGCGTCTGTAAAAATTCCCCCTGGCCCCCCAGGAGTGGCCACCTTTGCAAAGGTGCTGGGACCCGCCTACCTGGTGGCCGTGGGCTACATGGATCCGGGCAACTGGGCCACGGATCTGGCGGCTGGTTCCACCAGCGGTTATGCCCTGCTGTGGGTGGTGGCCCTCTCCAGCGCCATGGCGATGGTGTTGCAGTCGCTCTGTTGCCGCTTGGGCATCGCCACGGGCCTGGATCTGGCCCAGGCCTGTCGCAAGATGTTGCCACCTGCCTGGACCCTGCCCCTCTGGCTCCTAGCCGAGGTGGCGATGATTGCTACCGACCTTGCCGAACTGGTCGGCAGTGCCATCGCCTTGAAATTGCTGTTTGGCCTGCCCCTGGCCTGGGGGGTGAGCCTGACTGCTGCGGACACCCTGTTGCTCCTTGCCCTACAGCACCAGGGCCTACGCCGCCTCGAAGCCCTGGTGATCGCCATGGTGGCCCTGATCGGTGCCTGTTTCGTCGTTGAGTTGGTCTTGCTGAAGCCCGATTGGGTCGCGGTGGCCCATGGCTTCGTGCCCAATCTCCTATCCATGGGCAATCACCAACAGCTCTATTTGGCGGCGGGAATCCTCGGGGCCACGGTGATGCCCCACAACCTCTATCTCCACTCCTCCCTGGTGAAGACCCGCCAGTGGCCAGAGCATCCCAAGGCTCGCCATTGGGCCCTGCGCCTGGCGACGGCCGACATGGCGATTGCCTTGGCCATAGCCTTTTTGGTCAATGCGTCAATTCTGGTGTTGGCGGGGGGCGCTTTCTATGGCCGGGGCCTGCCTTTGGTCACCGACCTGGGCCAGGCTTACCAGCTACTCACGCCCATGCTGGGGACCTCCCTGGCCAGTCTGGCCTTCGGCGTGGCCCTGCTGGCGGCGGGCCAGAGCTCCACGATTACGGGCACCCTGGCCGGTCAGGTGGTGATGGAAGGGTTTCTGGATCTGCGCCTGCCCCTCTGGCAGCGGCGCCTCCTGACCCGGGGTATGGCCCTCATCCCGGCCATGGCCACCGTGCTGCTGCTGGGAGAGGGGGCCACCAACCAGCTCCTAGTTCTGTCCCAGGTGGTGCTTAGTCTGCAACTTCCCTTCGCGGCCGTGCCCCTGGTCTGGTTCTGCGGCCAGGCGCGGGCCATGGGCAACCTGCGCTCGCCCTTGGCGCTGCAACTGTTGAGTTGGCTATGCATCGGTACGATCGTGACGATCAACCTGTCGCTGCTGATCTCCCTGGCGGGCAGCTTGCGGTTCTAATCTGTCTCCCATGAACTTCGATAACAACCAAAGGCCGCCCTGGCTGAATTGGCTCTTTTTAGGGATCTTCCTGTTCAGCAGCTGGCAGCTGGCGGGTTTCTGGTTCCAGCAACTGCACCACTAACCAAACCAGCTTGACCTGGCCGATCCCGCCTGACCTGCCTAGGGGTAGGCGTTGGGCACGAAGAACTGCTCATTAATGGGTGGTCGTTTGTAGCCCTTGGCCGGTTTGCGCGGCGTTAACTTCAGGGCGGGCGGTGTCATGTCGTGGTATGGGATTTTACTGAGTAGGTGGCGAAGACAATTCAGACGGGCGCGCCGCTTGTCATCCGCATCCACCGTGAACCAGGGGGCCTCGGGAATATTGGTATGGGCAAACATTTCATCTTTAGCACGGGAGAAATCTTCCCAGTGATCCCTGGATTGCAGATCCATTTCACTTAATTTCCAGCGCCTTGTGCCATCTTCAAGGCGTGATTTAAAGCGAGCCTCCTGTTCCTCATCGCTGACCGAAAACCAGTATTTCAAAAACATGATGCCGCTTCGCACCAGCATCCTTTCAAATTCCGGGCAGGATTGCTGGAATTCCTGTAATTCCGCCGCCGTACAGAAGCCCATCACCCGCTCCACGCCGGCCCGGTTGTACCAACTGCGATCGAAAATCACGATTTCACCGGCCGTTGGAAAATGTTCCACATAGCGTTGAAAATACCATTGGGTACGCTGTAAATCGGAGGGTTTGCCCAGGGCCACAACCCTGCAGCCGCGGGGATTCAAGGGTTCGGTGATGCGCTTGATCGTGCCCCCCTTGCCCGCCGCATCCCTGCCTTCAAAAACCACTACCAGGCGGAACCCTTCCGCCTTAACCCAGTACTGCATCTTGACGAGTTCTTGTTGGAGATGCATCAACTCCTTTTCATAGAAAGGACGATCTAGCTGGCCTAGGTTGACCTTGGGGTCGGCCGGGTTCCCCCGGTTGGGATCCTGAAGGTTGGCTAGATCATCGAGCTGGGTTGAGGGGTAGTAGTGATCGCTGATCCCGGGCCTGGGGACGCGCTTCGCATCGGGGCTCTGCTTGGGCTTGCGCTGGTTTTTTGCCATTCCCAACTCCGTTCGCCATGGCTTGGGGCGTCACTCGTTTTAAATCCAATTCCCTGACTGTTGGCAAAAACAGCTCAGAGCTTTATGGGGCGGGCCAGGTTTGGGCTAGGGGCCCTGCCGATGGCTGGGCTTGGCGGTGGGTTTGGGCCTGAGCACGGTCCGAACCAGGCGAACAAGCCCACCAGCGAGGCAAGCCAAGGCCAGTAGCACCACCGCCAACAGCAGCACCACTCCCAGCAACTGCAGCAGGCCTAGCCCCAGTTTTGTAAGGCCGCCGATCAGGTTGGCAATCGCATTGCTGACGAGCAGCAGGGTGTCGAGGCGCTCAGGCAATCGCATGAGGGCTAGCAGCAGCCCGACCCCGCCAGCAAGCAACATAAGGGCTTCGGCCAATTGGCGAATCCGGGCTGGCGGTCGCTTGCGCTTGGCCCCATGGGGCCCAATCTGGCTGCGGCGGCTAGGGCGCAATAGGGCTGGTCGTTTCGGCGCTCGGCTCATGGGCTGATGCTGTGGCCGGCGCCGCGCATCCAGCGCTCAAACTCAATCAACACCAGTTCGTTGGGGCAATCGACCAGGGACAGGTCCCCCACGGTGCAATCGCCATGGCCGCCATGGTGCAGGGAGAGGCGAAAGGTATCACCACTCAGGCCGCAGACTTCCGGATCACTGCGCACCACCACATCAAGGGAGGCCCCCAGGCGGGTGACACGGCGGCGACATTCGGGCCAGCTCATTTGGATTGACATCGCTTTAGGGCCGGGGGCAAGGTGGGCCAGGGAGCCCAGGATGGGAAAGCCCCTCTGATCGGGGCTGGAGGCAGGGGCCTGGGCTGCGGCCCAGCTGCAGGGGGGCTGGCGAGCTGACTGGTTGTTCCAGTGTGGCGATTGCAGCTCCTGCGTCAACGGGGGGTCTGGCTTGGGCCGGAGGGGCCATCTGCCGCCTGACTGGTGGTGGCCTGCGGGGGGGCTGGTGCCAGGCTCCCCGCCGGACTCGTTGCCGCTGCCTTTTCAGGGGCCCCTGGCCTAGCAGGAGCCAATGGTTTACCAGTGGCAGCTGTCTTGCCCGGTGCCGCTGTGGGGGTGGTTCCCTTGGCCTGGGATGGGCTGAAACTGCCGGGTTTAGGGGTCGGCACCAGCCAGGAGAGGGTGCCCACAAGGCCCAGGGCTGCCATGCCGCAAACGGGGGCGGCGAGACGACGTGCCAGGGGCACCCGCTTGCGTAGTTCGCTGCGCCGCAGCGGTTGCGGTAGCGGGACCTGAAGGTTCAGCTGGAGGCGTGCATCCAGTAGCAGCTGGTCTAGGCAGCGCACCAGGTCGGCCAGTTCGGCGTCATCCAGGTGCAGGGTTAGGGGCGGCGTGTTGGGTTGACTACTGCGCAGCTCCAGCCTGTGGCGGGTCCCATCGGGATGGATTGCTACCGGGGAGTCGGGATCGCCGAAGGCCCTCGGCGCAGCGCTGATGAGGTGGCGGGCATAGGGGGCGACCACCCGCAACAGGGCTTCGAGGTGGTCCCGTTTGCCCTCCAGCTCGGTGTGGCCGGCCAGGGCCAGGCTCCAATTGGTGAGGATGCCGATCGCCTGGCTGCCCTGGCCCGTGGACACATCGGGTAGCCCCTCCACCGTGAGGCGACAACTGATCTGTTCGTAGCGGTGGCTGAGCTTGATCACGGTCGGCAGCTGGGGAGGGGATTGGGCGGATCGGGTTTGGGGCGACGGTGGTTCCAGGTTCCACCCCTGGCCCCGGGGATCAGGGTTCGGGATCTAGGAGGCTGGCCTTGAGCCGTTCGACCCCACCGCTGCCGGCACTGAGGGCCAGGCCCAGGATTAGTTGGTGACAGAGCAGGGACCCTTCAATCGGATCTAGCAGCTTGCGCACGCCGACCCGGCGCAGGTTCAACCGTTCCTCGATCAGCTCCCGCAGCCGCGAGCGGAATAGGCCCCAGCGCTGCTCGCTCACCGACGCTGGCTCGGCCGCGGAGAGCAGTTGGCGCAGCATCGGGTAGAGCCGGTCGGCCATGGCGCTCAGGATTCGGATCAGGGCATCGGTGTCCTGAACCTGGAGCTGGCCCCGACGGGTGGTGCGGCGCAGGGGGTTGTGGCAGCGGCGCTTCCAGAGTTCGACCCTGTTGGCGAACAGGCTTTGGTAGCCCAACTGCTCACTCATCCAAACCATGGCTTCGCCGCCATTGAGGTCGAGGGCCTCCGCGCAAAGCAACATCAGATCGAGGCGTTCCAATCCCCGCCTGGGCAGGGGGGTGGGGCGGCTCAAGGCGGTAGAAACGTCGGGCATGGCTGCGATACTGCCAGTGCCCGAGCCAATCCGCCATCCGGGGGGGTCGCTGCCACGACCAGCCCAGGGCCCTTGACGAACTTTTTTCACCATGTCTGCCATTGATCTGCGCCAGCTGGTGCGGGATGTTCCTGACTTTCCCAAGCCAGGAATCCTGTTCCGCGACCTCACTCCCTTGATGCGTCAGGCCAGTGCCTGGCAGGAAGTGGTGCGTCAATTGGCGGTGATCTGCGATCGCCTGCAGCCAGATCTGATCGTCGGCATTGAATCGCGGGGATTCATCGTTGGCACCGCCCTGGCCACGGACCGGGGCTTGGGCTTCACGCCTGTGCGCAAACCCGGCAAGTTGCCAGGGGTGGTCCATGGCATCGATTACAGCCTTGAATACGGCACGGACCGGCTTGAGATCCTGGCCGATGGCTTTGAAACGGCCCCCCGGGTGTTGATTGTGGACGATCTGCTGGCCACCGGCGGCACCGCCAGTGCCTGCTCCCAGTTGGTGCAACTGGTGGGCGGAGACCTCTGCGGCTTTGCCTTCGTGGCCGAGCTTGCGGACCTTGGTGGTCGCGCCAAGCTGCCGGCTGACGTGCCGGTCGAGTCCCTGATCATCTATTCCTGATCCCCATTCCCCAAGGTTGGCTGTCCTGCCAGGCGAGCACCTGGTCGAGCTGCTCCAGGCTGATTAGCCCAAAGCGCCAAAGCACTACCGGCAGGGGGGCCTGTTCCAGCTGGGCCTGCTTGAGTCCCAGGTTGAGGGCGTTTTCGCTCAGGCCCAGGTCTTGACGTAGGTAGCGCACCAATTCACTGGCGGGCAGGGGCTGGGGCGAGGTTGGGAACACCATGGCGCCATGGTGGTCATCGTTGACCCAGCCGGCAAGGGCCCAGGGTCATGGCGGCCAGGCTCAGGCGCCGCAGCAGGGGAACCCCATTCAGCAGGTCGAGGGCCAGGCGCCGCAGCGGGAACAGCAGGCGGGAGCGGTTGGAAAACAGCCGCACCAGCAGGTGGGTAGCCAGCAAGGTGGCCACCAGGTCGGGCCAGCGGCGCCACTGGTAGGCCGCCGCCAGCTGCTCCGGGGCCAGGCGCCCGGCCGTGACCCGGCCGGCCAACTGCTGCAGGCAGGCCACATCGCGCCAACCCAGGTTGAGCCCCTGGCCGCCGACGGGATGGCAGCGGTGGGCACTCTCCCCCACCAGCACCAAGGCGCCCTTTGCCAGGGGCCAGGCCAGCCCCAGGGCTACGGGAAAGGCCCGGGGTTGGTCCAGCAGGGCTTCTGGTTGTAGCTGGTCCGGCAGGGCGCCAGCGAGTTGGTCGAGGAAGGCGGCGCCATCGAGGCTTTCCAGCTGGCGCAGTCGCCGCGCCGGGGCACTCCAAACCAGCTGGAAGGCATCGCCGCCTAGGGGCAGCACCGCAAAGGGGCCCTCGGGGCGCAGCAGCTCCCAGGCCTGGTGGGCCCTGGCTCCCCGAAGCCGCACCTGCACTGTTAAACAGCCCTGGTCGTAGCTGCGCTCTAGCCAGCCGAGGTCAGCGGCCTGGCGGATCGCGGATTGGCTGCCATCAGCAGCCACCACCAGATCGGCGTGAGCCATTGCGGCGCTCCCGGAAGGGGGGGCTGGCTGGCCTAGGTGCAGGGAGACCTGGTTGCTGGCCTGGAGCTGCTGCAGCAACAGCTCCATGAGGGGGCCGTGTTGGACGATCCAGCCGACGGTATCGCCCCCTGCCCCGGTGATGCCTCCGCCCCGACGCCCCCCCTGGCCCAGGTCGGCGTTACTGAAGTGGCACTGGCGGCCCGTGCCTTGATCCCAGAGTTCCAGGTTGCTAAAGGGCACCAGCTGGGGCAAAAGGCCTTGCCAAAGCCCCAGGCGATCCAGGAGGCCAAAGCTGGAGTGGGTCAGGGCGTAGGCCCGTTGGCGCCGTTGGAGACCGACGGCATCCTGCGGGTCATAGAGGTGCACTTGCCAGCCCACCTGGGCCAGGGCCAGGGCCGTAAGGCAGCCGCTCGGACCTGCCCCATGCACGCACGCTTGGCTCATCGGCACTGGCTTGGCATGGGGGTTGGGGTGACGCAAATGGCTAGGGGAAGGGGGCTCAAGGCAGGCGGGGTGGGGGTTCGCCAAGGACGGCCAAACAAAAACCGCGGCCCAGGCAGGCACCGCGGTTCGACCAAGCAAAGCTAGTTAGCGTTTCTGGACCTGCGGGATCCTGAGGCTGGAGGCAAGCCGAAAGGGCCTAGGGCCTACAGCAGAGACCGTTGCCCGCTTGGGCTCAGCCGATGCCGAGCAGGCCCCGGGTGAAGGATTCACCGCCCAGGGCAAATTCGGTGGCCAAAAGGGCGATGAAGCCAAGCATGGCCATGCGGCCATTCAGCAGCTCGGCGCGCTCGTGGAAGCCCCAGCCGCTTTCAACGCTCACCACTTCCATGCGGGGTTCGGTGGCGAAGGCGTTGAGGCGACCGCCGTCTTCTGTGGTCACGGTGGCGCCGCGGATGACGGCGGGGGCGGTGGCTTGGGCCATGGGTCGACTCGCTGGTGGATCTCTGAATTGTAACGCAATATTGCGCCATGTAACGAGACTGGGGCCGATGGGTTCCAGCTCGGCCGAAGGTGCCGGCTGGATGGGGGCATCCTCAGCGCAGGCGCCTAAGGCAGAGCTCCTCAAAGGCAGGCCGCAGCAGGTAGGGGTAGTCGCCCACCCAGAGCTTCAGTTGGGGGATCCAGCCATCGCTAAGGGCACTGATGCGGGAAAAGTCTTTGCGCTCACTTAGCACCAGGCAGCGGATCACCATGCCTGGCTTGATCGACTTGTGTTTTTTGTCGAAGGGGAAGCGGATCTGCCCCAGGTAGCCGTCCTGATCTTCCAATTCCAGGCAGAGCCAGGTGCGGCGGTTCTCCACCAGCTCCAAGCGGCCACTTTTGTCGGTCTGCTCCTGGCGTCCCTCCAGTCGCTCGCGGGTGAAGAGGTCGGCGATGCGGCCCTCAAAGATTGCTGCTGCCGGGTAGCGGCGCAGGGTGTTGTTGCGCTGTCCCGCCGCCAGGATCGGCCCCCAGAGCAGGTAGAAGAAAAAGACGAAGCCCACCACCATGAACACCCCACCCCATTGGGTGGAGAACTGGCTCTGGCTGACCAGGAGCGCCAGAACACCCCCGATCACGGCGATCAAGACCCGTTGCAACACCTGCTGGGGGGTGCCGCTGCTGGCGTTGAACTGGGGTCCGGTGGCAATCGCCGGGATCAGGCGCTGCAGTTCGCCGTCCTTGAGGGGAAGCAGCATGACTCGTCTCTCAGGACCCCATGCTGGCGCCGATCACAGCAAACGCTCCAGCCCGTAGACCAGACCAGCGAGCTGGCGCACCCGCCGCACGGTCAGCAGCACCCCGGGCATGTAGGCAGAACGATCGATCGTGTCGTGCCGGAGGGTATAGGTCTCCCCTGCGGAGCCGAACATCACCTCTTGGTGGGCCACCAGGCCGGGCAGGCGGATCGAATGCAGCCTTAGACCACTGGGGCGCTGGCCGCCGCGGCAGCCGGCCAGGGTTTCGTGCTCCTCCACCTGGAGGGGGTTGAAGTCCTTGCCCAGCTCTTCGATCAATTCGGCGGTTTTGATGCAGGTGCCGCTGGGGGCATCGGCCTTGCGGTTGTGGTGCAGTTCGGTCAGTTCGGCAAAGTCATAGAAGCGGGCTGCTGCCGCGGCTGCCTGTTGCAGCATCACCATGCCTACGGAGAAATTGGGGATCACGGCCCCCCCCATGGAGGCCTTCTCGGCAAACAGGGCCAATTCGCCCAGTTGCTGGGGCGCCAGGCCCGTGGTGCCGATCACCGGGTGAACCCCGTAGGCGATGGCGGCGCGGGTGTGCTCGTACACCACGCTGGGATGGGTGAAATCCACCAGCACCGCCCCAGCGCCTGGACCGGCCTGGCGCACCGCCTGGCTGCTGGCACAGAGGGCCCCCTCGAAGTCGGCCGTGATCGCCACCTCCAACTCGCCCAGGCCCAGCTCCAGGCCCACGTCCAAGCCCTCCTTGCCGGGGGTGGTGTCGATGGCCGCCACCAGGGTCGTGTCCGCTGCGGCCAGCACGGCCTTGACCACCTCAGCGCCCATGCGGCCCAGGGCGCCAGCCACCACCACCGGAATCGGCGCCGCCGCCGTAGCGAGGGTTGGGGCTGGCGGGGAACCGGGTAAGGACGACTCGCTTGGGGCGCTGGTCATGGCAAGGGGCGCACAGCTGAGGCGCCGAGCCTATGGGGTCAGGGCGCCCCCTTCGGTGGGGGCCAGGAGGGCCTCAAGATCCACGCCATCGATCTGGCCAGGCTCCATGTGGCGTTCGGCGTAGCTCAGGTACACCTGGGAGCGCAGAAACAGGGCAAACAGGTCGCCATCGATGTGCTGGTCTTGAACCATGCGACCCATGATCGCCAGGGCTTCAGAGAGCTTCAGGCCCCGTTTGTAGGGACGGTCGGCGGCGGTGAGGGCTTCGAAAATGTCTGCAATTGCCATCACCCGGGCCAGCACTCCCATCTGCTCGCCGGCTAGGCGGCGGGGATAGCCCCGGCCATCGAGGGTTTCGTGGTGGGCTCCGGCAATCTCAGGCACCTCCGCTAGATGGCGGGGAAACGGCAGGGCCGAGAGCATGCGGATTGTGTGAACCATGTGTTCATTGATTTTGAAGCGATCCTCCCGGCTGAGGGTGCCCCGTTCGACCGTGAGATTGTGGAGTTCGCCGCGGTTGTAGAGGAGATCTGGCACCTCCATTTGGAAGCCCCAGGGGTTATCCGCCGCAATCCGATCCCGCTCGGGCCGCTCGATCCGTTGATCGGGGCGATCGGCAAGCAACGGTTCCCGCACGGGGAGGGTTGGGGCCGGCTGCCGTTGGCGGCGCCGAAGTTCCTCAGGGCCCACTCCCAGCCGGTCATCGAGGCTGCGGCGCCAGGTGCGTGAAGCGATCGCCTGAAGCCGCTCGATTCGCTCCGGTGCCATCCGTTCGCCGCCCAGGTTGCAGTCGGCAACGAAGGCAAAGTCGTCATCGAGGCTGCGCCAGCACTCCTGGAGGGTGTGCTGGCTGGCCTCCGGGTCGGAGCCGGTGGCGATCCGGCGCCAGTGCTCGCTTTCCGCTTCGCTTTTGAGCAGCTCAAAGCGCATGCGGATCTCATGGATCCGGTCCTGCACCGTTTCCAATTTGGTGGCCTTATCAACCACGTGATCGGGGGTGGTGACCTTGCCGCAATCGTGCAGCCAGGCGGCCAGGTGCAGGGCCTCCCATTGATCGGAATCGAGTTGGAAGTCGGCAAAGGGGCCTTCCATGGCCTCACAGGCGGCGGCGGCTAGCAACTTGGCGATCTCCGGCACCCGGGCGCAGTGGCCACCGGTGTAGGGACTCTTGGCATCAATGGCACCGGCGATCACCTGGATGAAGGCTTCAAACAGGCGCTTTTGCTCCGCAATCAATTGGCGGGTTTCCAGGGCTACCGCCGCACTGCCCGAGAGGGCCCGGCTGAAGGCGATCTGGTTGGCATCGGGTTGGCCGTTGAACCAGAGCACCAACACCCCCAGCAACCGGTCCCGTTGGCGCAGGGGCAGGGGCATGCAGGCCTGGGCGTCTGGACCCAGGGCACCGACCAGCAGGTCGCAACTCTGGCAATTCACCATGAAGGCCAGCTCCGCTTCGGCTATGGGCGTTAGGGCCTTGGGATCGGTGGGCTGATCGCCCACCATCAGCAGGGTTGCCTCAAAATCTGGGGCTCCATCACCCTGATCGGGATTGCCAGGACCAATGGCGCCATCGCCATCTCCTGCGTTGGCTAGGGGGTCTTTGAGCGGGTTTTGCAGAGTGGTCGGGGCTGCTTCCAGATAGAGGGCGCCGGCGCTTGCGCCCGAGGCTCCGATCGATTCCTTCAGCAGCCGGGCCAGGAGGGCATCCACATCCCGTTCAGCCCCCAGGGACGCCGACATCTCCAGGAAATGGCCAATCGTGCGCCCCATGCCATCGAGGGTCAGCGAAAGGTCGTCCACTTCCCGCACCCCAGAGCGCAGCCTGGGACCCGTGTCGAATTGGAAGCCGCGCATGGCGGCCGCCTCCTCGGCGAGGCATTTGAGGTCCCGCGAGAGGCGCCCGGCCAGCTGCAGCAACAGCCAGACGCTTAACAGCGTGACCAACAGGGCCGCCCAGATGAATTCCCAGGTCTGCTTGTTGACCTCGGCCATCAGGTTGGCCTCGGGCACGGCCACGGCCAGATAAAGGGATTGGTTCAGCAGGGGCGATTGCAGCGGAACCACCTTCTGAAACCAGGTCTGGCCGTTAAAACGTCCCTCGTGAAAGCCTTTGGTGGCCTCCCGGGGTAGGTCAGCGGCCAGCTGGGCTAGGGCCGGGTTAGCCAATTGGGAGAGGTGGCGGACGCCCTGGGAGCCCCTGGCTGGGCTGCTCCCGGGTGGACTGGTCAAATTTCGGCTTGTGGCTAATACCAGGCCCTGGTGATCAACAATGGCGAGTTCGGATGCGGCCGGTAGGTGGTGGCGGGTCAGAACGGCAGCCAGGTTGCCCGTATCGATGGTGGCCCCCACTACCCCTTTGCCATCGGCCAGGGGTTGGGAGAGGGTTAGGCCGATTCCTTCCCCCAGGTCCAGGCGGCTGACAGGGGCCATCACGGCATGGCCATGGCGACGGGCCAGTTGGTACCAGGGTGCCAAGCGTGGATCGAAGCCCACCGGAAACAATGGCTGGATCCTGGGGACCGCCAGGGGCCGTTGGTCCCTGCCGAGAACCCACTGCCGCGCCTGGAGCTTGCCCGCCTGGTCGCGCAGGCTTCCCACGGTCCAGCTGGCTCCCGGCGGCAGGGCTTGGCCAGGAGCCACCGAGGAACTCCTGGTGAGCACCAGGGCTTCGCCGCGGTCGTTGGCGATGAATAGGGCCGACAGATTGGGGGCTTGGCCAAGGGTTTTGATTAAGGCAGGCAGCTGGCCCATGGAGCCATTGATGTCGCCGCTGGGGACCAGGCTGGATAGCCGATCGAGTTGGGCCTTGGATAGGGCCGGGTTGAGGGCCAGGGTCATGGACGCGCCCAACTCGCCCGCCAAGGCCGCCAGGACCTGGTCGTTAGTGCGGGTGATCAGCCGTTTGGCGTGGTCCGCCGATAGCAGCGTGCGCAGGGCGCCAATGCCGAGCATCAGGGGCAGGCTCAGCAGCACCAGGGTCACCTGGAAGGAGCGGGGCCGCCCCAGCCCCCAGGCGCCAGGCGCCCAGGTCCTAATCAAATTGGGGCTTCGGCGGGCCATCGGCGTTGCTTCAGGGCTGGGGTCTGGACTCGGCTTGGTCCTGGGCTGACCGGGCGGGTCCGTAACGCTCTGACGCATGGGGCCACGCAAGGCCATGGTGCTTCGTAGGCTGCTTCACATTGCTCAATCTGCCCAGATGTTCACGCAGGTCCGCTCCGCCAACCGCAGGGTCAGCCCCGAAGCCGTGAACGGGCGCGCCGTGATGAAGGCGGTGTATGTGGTGCTGGAGCCCCAATACCAGAACGCCCTCACCCAGGCAGCCACCTCCCTCAACGACCAGAATGGGCCCCTGGCGATTGAACTGAGCGGCTACCTCATTGAGGAGTTGCGCCAGAGTGAAAACTACGCCTCGTTCTGCGCCGATGTCGCCGAGGCTGATGTTGTCATTGCTTCCCTGATCTTCATCGAAGATTTGGCCCAGAAGGTGGTAGAGGCCGTGGCCCCCCACCGCGATCGGCTCAAGGCCGTGGTCGTGTTCCCCTCCATGCCGGAGGTGATGCGGCTGAACAAGCTGGGCAGCTTCTCGATGGCCCAGTTGGGCCAGAGCAAGAGCGCGATCGCCAGCTTCATGAAAAAGCGCAAGGAGGCAGGCGGAGCCGGCTTCCAGGACGCCATGCTCAAGCTGCTCAATACCCTGCCCACGGTATTGAAGTATCTGCCGGTGGAGAAGGCCCAGGACGCCCGCTCCTTCATGCTCAGTTTTCAATATTGGCTCGGTGGTACGCCCGACAACCTGCGCAACTTCCTGTTGATGCTGGCCGATAAATACGTGTTTCCCAGGGGCGATTCCGATCGACCGGAACTCACCGTCGCCGAGCCGGTGGTTTTCCCCGACCTGGGGATCTGGCATCCCCTGGCCCCGGGCATGTTTGAGGACCTCAAGGAATACCTCAACTGGACTGCCAGCCGCAGCGATCTCTCCGAGAAGGCCCGCAAGGGTCCGGTGATCGGCCTGGTGCTACAGCGCAGCCACATCGTGACCGGCGACGAGGCCCATTACGTGGCCGTGATCCAGGAGATGGAGTACCGCGGCGCCACCGTGATCCCGGTGTTCTGCGGTGGCCTGGATTTCACCAAGCCGGTGAATGCCTTTTTCCGGGATCCGCTCAACCTGGACCAACCCCTCGTCGATGGGGTGGTCAGCCTCACCGGGTTTGCCCTTGTCGGCGGCCCGGCCCGCCAGGACCACCCCAAGGCGATCGAGGTGCTCAAGAGCCTCAACCGTCCCTACATGGTGGCCCTGCCGCTGGTGTTCCAGACCACCCAGGAGTGGGAAGAGAGTGACCTGGGCTTGCATCCGGTGCAGGTAGCCCTCCAGATCGCCATTCCCGAACTCGATGGCGCCATTGAGCCGATCGTGCTGTCGGGCCGGGATGATGCCACTGGCAAGGCCCATACCCTCCAGGACCGGGTCGAGGCCATTGCCGAGCGGGCGATCCGCTGGGCGTCCCTGCGGATTAAACCCCGCGCTGAGAAGAAGTTGGCGATCACGGTGTTCAGCTTCCCGCCCGATAAGGGCAACGTGGGCACCGCGGCCTACCTCGATGTCTTTGGCTCGATCTATCGGGTGCTCGAAGAGATGAAGGCCAAGGGCTACGACGTGCAAGTGATGCCGCGCAGCCCCAAGGAGCTGATGGAGGCGGTGTTGAGCGATCCCGAGGCCTTAGCCGGGTCTCCCGAGCTGGCGATTGCCCACCGCATGAGCGTGGAAGAGTATGAGCGGCTTACCCCCTATTCGCAACGGCTCGAAGAGAACTGGGGCAAGCCCCCCGGCAATCTCAATTCCGACGGTACCAACCTGCTGATCTACGGCCGCCACTTCGGCAACGTGTTTGTGGGGGTGCAGCCCACTTTTGGTTATGAGGGCGACCCGATGCGCCTGCTCTATTCCCGCAGCGCCAGCCCCCACCATGGTTTCGCCGCCTACTACACCTACCTCGAGAAGGTGTGGCAGGCCGATGCGGTGCTCCATTTCGGCACCCACGGCTCCCTCGAATTCATGCCCGGTAAACAAATGGGCATGAGCGAAACCTGCTACCCCGATTCCCTGATCGGCGCCCTACCCAACCTTTATTACTACGCCGCCAATAACCCCTCAGAAGCCACGATTGCCAAGCGCCGTGGGTATGCCTCCACGATCAGCTATCTCACGCCTCCAGCTGAAAATGCTGGCCTGTACAAAGGCCTTAAGGAACTGGGTGAACTGGTGGGCTCCTATCAACAACTGCGCGAAAGTTCCCGCGGTGTGCAGATTGTCAATGCGATCGTGGAAACGGCGCGCCAGTGCAACCTCGATAAGGACATCCAGTTCCCCGAGGCCGATGCCTCGGAACTCGATCTCTCGGGCCGCGATGGCGTGGTTGGGGCGGTCTATCGCCAGTTAATGGAGATCGAGAGCCGCCTGCTGCCCTGCGGTCTGCACACGATTGGCAAGCCGCCCACGGCTGAGGAGGCGATCGCCACCCTGGTGAGCATCGCCGCCCTGGAGCGCACCGACGACGGGCTGCGCTCTTTGCCGGCCCTCCTGGCCGAGAGCTTGGGCCGCACGATTGAGGAGATCTACCGCGGCAACGACCAGGGAGTTCTTGCCGATGTGGAGCTGAACCGCACGATCACCGAAACCTCCAGGGCTGCCGTTGGCGCCATGGTTCGCCAGGTCACCGGCGCCGATGGCCGCGTCAGCCTGCGTCAAAACTTTGGCTGGTTCTTTGCCCTGCTCGAACGCTTTGGGGTCCAGTTCCCCAGCCCCTGGCTCTCGGCCTGCAAATCCGCCGGCTTTGCCAGTATCGATCAGGTCGAGCTGGACAAGCTCTTTACCTACCTCAGCTTCTGCCTGCAACAGATCTGCGCCGACATGGAGATGGAGAGCCTGCTTAGGGCCCTCGATGGTGAGTACATCTTGCCCGGTCCCGGCGGCGATCCGATTCGCAATCCAGGCGTGTTGCCCAGTGGCAAGAACATCCATGCCCTCGACCCCCAGGCGATCCCCACCCGCGCCGCGATTGCGGCCGCCAAGGTGGTGGTCGATCGGCTGATCGAGCGCCAGAAGGCCGAACAGGGAACCTGGCCCGAAACGATCGCCTGCGTGCTCTGGGGCACCGACAACATCAAGACCTACGGCGAATCCCTGGCCCAGATCCTCTGGTTTATTGGTGTGCGTCCCGTGCCCGACTCCCTTGGCCGCGTTAACAAATTGGAGTTGATTTCCCTCGAAGAGCTGGGCCGCCCCCGCATCGATGTGGTGGTCAATTGCTCGGGTGTGTTCCGCGACCTGTTCATTAACCAGATGGCCTTGATCGACCAGGGCGTCAAGATGGCAGCGGAGGCGGATGAGCCCCTAGAGATGAATTTTGTGCGGCGTCACGCCCAGGAGCAGGCCCTAGCCCAGGGCGTTTCCCTGCGCGATGCGGCCACGCGGGTGTTTTCTAATGCCAGCGGCAGCTACTCTTCCAATGTTAATTTGGCGGTGGAGAACAGCACCTGGGAAGAGGAGAATGAGCTGCAGGAAATGTATCTCTCGCGCAAAACTTTTGCCTTCAACGCCGACAATCCCGGTGAGATGAATCAAAACCGCGAAGTTTTTGAGTCGGCGATGAAAACCGCCGATGTTACTTTCCAGAACCTCGATTCCGCTGAGATCTCCCTCACCGATGTGAGTCATTACTTCGACTCCGATCCCACCAAGTTGATCGCTGGTCTGCGTGATGATGGCAAAGCGCCAGCCAGCTACATCGCCGACACCACCACGGCCAATGCCCAGGTGCGATCCCTCAGTGAAACGATTCGGCTTGATTCCCGCACCAAGCTGCTCAATCCCAAGTGGTATGAGGGCATGCTTGATTCTGGCTATGAGGGTGTGCGAGAGGTGGCCAAGCGCCTCAACTTCACCCTGGGCTGGAGTGCCACCAGCGGCGCCGTCGATAACTTTGTCTACGAGGAGGCCAACGAGACCTTCATTAATGATCCGGAAATGCGCAAGCGACTGATGGAGCTCAATCCCCACAGTTTCCGTCGGATCGTGGGCACCCTGTTGGAAGTGAATGGCCGGGGCTACTGGGAGACCAGCGACGAAAATATTGCCCAGCTCCAGGAGATCTATCAGGAGATTGAAGATCGCATCGAAGGTGTCACCAATCCCCAGGGCTAAATTACCAGGGTTAGATCCCCAGAGTTAACTCCTTGGGACTAAATTTCCAAGGCTAATAAGCTTTCTCCTTAACCTATCTAATAATCCCCATGGCATCCCCCGCTGATCTGGCAACGCCCATGCTGGCGGTGGCAGTGATCACGGTCACTGCCCAGCTGTTTGGTGCCCTGGCCCAACGGTTTCAGCAGCCCCGGGTCGTCGGCGAAATCGTCGGTGGCATCGTGTTGGGGCCCAGCCTGCTAGGGGCCCTGGCGCCTGGCCTGGAAACCCATTTGTTTACCAGCGCCGTGCGCGACCAGCTCAACTTGCTCGGCCAGTTGGGCCTGGTGCTGTTCATGTTTTTAGTGGGGCTTGAGCTCAACCCCAACCTGTTGGCCGGTCGACTCCCCTTGGCAAGTCGTATCACCGCAGCTGGTGTGCTCCTTCCCCTGACCTTGGGAGTGGGCCTGGCAGGGGTGTTTGAAACCTGGCTTCCGGAACTATTGCCCGGTCATCATCTGCTTTCTGGTGCCCTGTTCATGGGCACGGCCATGGCCATCACCGCTTTCCCGGTGTTGGCACGAATCCTGAGGGATAGGGGCCTCCAACACCAGCCCGTGGGGGCCCTGGCGATCACCACCGCCGCCATCGATGACGCCCTCGCCTGGGTCCTATTGGCAGCCGTGGTTGCCCTATCCCGCTCCTCCTCCGCCTGGGGTGCCCTGGGCTCCTTTGTCGGCACGGCCGCCTGGGCCCTGGTGGTGCTGGTCGGCACCCGACCGCTGCGGCGCTGGCTGGAGCAGCACTACAAGCAGGGCCGGGAACTGGGTCCCGTCCTGCAATCGGTGCTGTTTAGTGGGGCCCTCTTCAGTGGGGTTGTGACCGAATGGCTGGGGGTTCACCTCATTTTTGGGGCATTCCTTTGGGGGCTGGCCATGCCCCGCTACGCCCCTTTCCGGCGCAAGTTGGAGCAGCAGCTGGAAACGGTTGTGCTGCGGCTGCTGTTACCCCTCTTTTTTGCGATCAGTGGCCTGAGCACCCGCATCGGCAGCCTCAACAGCCCGTCCCTCTGGTTGGCCCTGCTGGCGGTTCTGGTGGTGGCGGTCTGTGGCAAGTTCCTGGGCACCTGGGTCACCGCCCGGCTTAGTGGTGTGGAGAATCGGGAGGCCCAGGCCCTGGGTTGGTTGATGAATACCCGGGGCCTCACCGAGTTGGTTGTGCTGAATGTGGGCCTGGCCCAGGGTGTCATTAGCACCGAGCTGTTCACCATTGGCGTGTTGATGGCCCTGGCCACCACGGTGATGACCGGACCCTTGCTAGGGCGCCTTGGTTACTTGGTTGTCCAGCCGCCCAACAGGCGGGCGGCTACAGCGGAGCTCTAACAAATCCCGCGCCTTCCCCTTGCCAATCCCGTTCTGCCCACTGACCTGTTTGGTTCAGCCAGCCGGCACCAACGGCGGGGTCAGCCCGGGGAACCTGCGGATATGCGCCAAAGGGCATCGGCCATGCGGGCGGTCTGCACAATCGGAGCCACATCGTGGACCCGCACGATGTCGGCCCCGGCGGCAATGGCCTTGCAGACCACAGCTGCCGTGCCCCAAATCCTGGCCCTTGGCCGGGGCTCGTTCAGAACCGCACCGATGAAGCGTTTGCGCGAGGGACCCACCAGTAGGGGATAGCCATGGGCCCGCAAGCGGGGGAGGCCATCGAGTAGGGCCAGGCATTGGGATTCGCTTTTGGCAAATCCCAGGCCCGGATCCCAGATCAGTTGGTTGGCGGCCACGCCGGCCGACTGGGCCCTGCTGCTCGCTTCCTGGAGCTCTTCGATCACATCCTCGACCAGCTGGCCATAGGTCGTCAGGCTGTCCATGCTGCGGCTATCGCCGCGGCTGTGCATCAGCACCAGCGGACAGCCCCAGGCGGCCGCCAGCCCAAATAGGGCCGGGTCCATGCGGCCGGCACTGACATCGTTGAGCCAGTCCGCTCCAGCCTCCAGGGCGGCGGCCGCCACGGGGGCCCGAAATGTATCGATCGAGATCAGCACCTGGGGCAGGGCCAAACGGATCAGCCGCAAGGCCGGCAGCAACCGGGCTATTTCGGCCTCCGCCCCAATGTCCTCGGCGCCCGGGCGGGTGCTTTGGGCACCCAGATCGAGAACCGTTGCCCCCTGGGCGACCATGCGCTGGGCGACAGCCAGGGCCTGGCTCGCAGCCTGGATACGGCCGCCATCGCTAAACGAATCGGGGGTGAGGTTGATCACCCCCATTACATGGGTGCGCTCCCCGTAATCCAAGGACGGTCGGTCGGGTGGCGCAGCCATGGCCAACACCGCGCCTAGGCGGCCACGGCCACTTGGTAATTGGCTATTCGGGCAAAGCCCACCGGATCGAGGGAGGCCCCGCCCACCAGCACCCCATTGATTTCCGACTGGGCCATCAGCTGGTCGATGTTGTCGGCCTTGACCGAGCCGCCGTATTGGACCACCACGTCGGCGAAACCGACCCAGCTGCGGATCAGGCCGCAGATGCGGTTCGCTTCGGCTGCGCCACAGGTTTTGCCGGTGCCGATCGCCCAGATCGGCTCGTAGGCCACCACCAGCTGGGCCGGATCCAGTCCATCGATGCCCTGCTCGACTTGGCGGCGGATCACCCGCTCGGCCTCGCCGCCCTCCCGTTGGGAATCACTTTCGCCCACGCACAGGATTGGGACCAGGCCAGCTTTTTGGGCGGTGCGGGCCCGCAGGTTGATCTGCTCGTCGGTTTCGCTGTAGTACTTGCGCGGTTCGCTGTGGCCCACGATCGCGTGGGTCACGCCGTGCTCCTGCAGCATCGGCGCCGAGATCATGCCCGTGTAGGCGCCGGCCTGGTCCCAATGCACGTTCTGACCGCCGATCCTGATGCCACTCCCCTCCAGGGCCTGGGCCAAGGTGGCGATCGCCGTGAAAGGGGGTGCCAGGAGCACGTCCCGATCGCTTGGCAAGCTGGCAACCAGGGGCAGGAAGGCGTTAACAAACGCCTGGGCCTCAGCGCAGGTCATGTGCATTTTCCAGTTGCCCGCGATCACCGACTTGCCCACAGCCTTCCCGAGTGATGAAATCCCAACCTAAGGGTCCATCGGCAGCGACCCTTCCCCCGGGTTAGGCCCCAGTCCCCCAGCCCTAGGCCCGGCCAATCAAAGGCCCCGATCGGCCTGGCTTGATCGATGGCGCCGATCGACCGAGCTTGATCGAGGCTCTTGATCGAGAGTCTTGATGGGCAAGCCCGATTGCTGGCCCCAACCTGCAGCGGGGATAGCCCCCCGATGGGGGGCTGCTGTTCGCAGCCCCGAGCTGGGTTCAGCGGCGGGCTTGAAAGGGCGGCACCACTAGCTCCTGGCCGGCCAGCTTGACCCGATCGCCAGCCTGCAACTTGCGGCCCCGCCGTTGTTCCAGTTCCCCATTGACGTGGACGTCACCCCGCTGGATTCGGAATTTGGCCTCGCCACCGGTGCCCACCAGACCCTGCCATTTGAGGTATTGGTCAAGGCGCAGCTCGCTCGGCTGCGCCTTGCCTGGGGACTCGGTACCGGGCGGCTGCCAGTCCCCGGGGCCCGAGGGTGGTGGCTCGGGGGGGCTAGCTGGAGCCGGGTTGGCCTCCCCACTGCAATCCCCAATCGGGCCTGGGGCGGAGGGGAAGGACAAAACAACGCTGATAGCTTGCCTTGATGCTCGCACCTTCCCCGGCCGGCTTCCGGCGCCTTCTGCCGCTCCTGAAGCCCTATTCCCGCCAGCTTTGGGGTGGTGGTCTCTGCATGCTGGTGTTCGTGGGCTGTTGGCCCGTGTTGGCCTGGCTGGCGGGTCAGTTGGTGCCGGCGATCGGCTCGGGCGATGTGGCCAAGGTGTTGCGGGTGGTGGGCCTGGCCTTGGGTGTGTTCATGCTGCAGAAAATCGCCCAGTTCGGTCAGGACACCCTGCTGGCCGGTCCGGCCCTGCAGGTGAGCCAGGACCTGCGTCGCCAACTGTTTGCCCGTCTTCAGCGGCTTGAATTCGGGGCCCTAGAAAAATTGTCCGCCGGAGACCTCACTTACCGACTCACCGAAGACGCCGACCGGGTCGGCGAGGTGATCTACAAAACGATTCAGGACAGCACCCCCTGCCTGCTCCAGCTGGTGGCGGTGTTTGGCTACATGGTGTGGCTCGATTGGCGCCTCTCCCTTGGCACCCTCGTTTTGGCGCCCCTGGTGGCCGTGCTGGTGAGCCTGTTCGGAGCCCGGGTGATGGGCGCTGCCGAACGCAGCCAGAAGCAGGTGAGCGAATTGGCCTCCCTGCTGGGGGAGGCGATCGGCGGCCTGCCCCTGGTGAGGGCCTTTGCGGCTGAACCCTGGCTGCAGGCGCGTTTTGAAACTGAAATCGACCTGCATCGTCAGGCCCGCTTCCGCACCCAGCGCCTGCTGGCCTTGCAATACCCGGTGGTGGGATTCCTGGAGGCAGCCGGGATCCTGGCGGTGCTGCTGATGGGGGCAACGCGGATCCAAAGCAACGAGCTGACCTCGGCCGGTTTCAGCAGCTACGTGGCAGCCCTGTTGATGTTGATCGATCCGATTTCCCACCTCACCACCAACTTCAACGAGTTCCAGCAGGGCCAGGCGTCCCTACGGCGGCTACGGGCGATTGAGGCCGAGCCGATCGAGCCGCCAGATCGGCCAGGAGCGCCGGCCCTGGGGGATGTGAAGGGCGAGCTGGTGCTTGATCAGGTGGTTTACGGCTACGACCCCCAGCAGCCGGTGCTGCACGGGCTCAGCCTGAGGATCCAGAGCGGCCAGGTGGTGGCCCTGGTGGGTCCCTCGGGAGCGGGCAAAAGCACCCTGTTTTCCCTGTTGTTGCGCTTCAACATCGCCCAGCAGGGCCGGGTGCTGCTCGATGGCCTGAACCTGGTTGACCTGCGGGCCGCCGACCTGCGCCGGGCGATTGCCCTGGTACCCCAGCAGAGCAATGTTTTTTCCGGCACGGTCGCCGAGGCGATTGCCTTTGGCCGGGATGTGAGTCCCGATCAGATCCGTCGCGCGGCCCGGCTGGCTAACGCCGATGGCTTCATTGAGGCCCTGCCGGGGGCCTACCAGGCCCGGGTTGAGGAGCGGGGCAGTAACTTCTCCGGCGGCCAGCTGCAGCGGCTGGCGATTGCCCGGGCCGTGCTCGGTGATCCGGCCGTGCTGCTGCTCGATGAGGCCACCAGCGCCCTAGACGCCGAGTCTGAAGCGGCAGTTCAGCAGGGCCTGGAGCAGGCCATGGCTGGCCGCACGGTCCTGGTGATCGCCCATCGCCTGGCCACAGTGCAGGAGGCCGACCGGATCCTGGTGCTCGATGCCGGCCGCCTGATCGACCAGGGGAGCCACGACCAACTGATTAGTCGGCCTGGGCGCTACCGGGACCTGTGCGAACGCCAGTTGATCCGTGGTGGTGGCAACTGAGTTGCCGCCATGAAGTCCTGGGGGTCCCGATCCCTGGTTGGCGATTCATCCTTCCGCCCGCCAGGGTCCCGGCTGGCCTGTCCAACTACCCTGGCCCCAGGTTTGAACAGTTGCATCCATGGGCCAGTGGGATTACCGCGTCATCCATATCAACGTGGAGAACGGCCAACCCCCGCAGGCGCCGGATCCCCAGGTGGCCAGCGAACGCCTGGGGGGATTGCTGAGCCCGGAATTTATTGCCCGGGAGTTTCCCGAGCAGTACAAGGCAGCTCCCCTGCCACGCCATCCGGCCGAACAATTGCAATATTTCCTCAATCTGCTGGGCAAGGACGGTTGGGAGTTGGTCGAGACGGGCCAGGTAGGCCCCCTGTTGATGTTTTTCTTCAAACGGCCTATCCGGGAATCCGCCCAGGACCCTGGGCAATCCTCCCCGCCAAAAGGGCCTGTTGATCCCTAATCTGGGACGCCTATTGCTGCTTCAGCGTGACCGAAGAGACCCAACAGCCGATCCTCACCTTTGAGGGCAAGCGCTACGACCTCAATTCCCTGCCTGAAGAGTTGAAGGAACTGGTTCGGGGCATGCAGGTGGCCGACGCCCAACTGCGTCTCCATGAAGACACCCTCAAGGTGCTTGCCGTCGGTCGCCAGACCATGGCGATGCAGCTCAATGAGCGCCTGCAGTCGGTTGATGCCTTGCCGGACTGATCGAGCAGATAACCCTTGGCTGAGGGGGGTCCCGTTCGACCTTTTTGGCAGCCAAGGTTTTTGGCAGCCATGGTTGCTGTCAGGCGCTGCTTTCAGGCGGTTGCCTTCAGGCCTGGCGCTCTGGTGCCAGGCCCTTTTCATTGAACACCCCTTCAAACAGCACGGAGCTGAGATAGCGCTCACCGGAATCGGGCAACACCACCACGATGGTGCTGCCGGCAAACTGGGGCTCCTGGGCCAGCCGCACGGCCACCACGGTGGCAGCTCCACAGCTGATCCCGGCCAAGATGCCTTCCTCGCGCATCAGGCGTCGGGCCATGGTCACCGCCTCTTCGTCGCTGACCCGTTCGACCCGATCCACCAGGGCCACCTCCAGGTTGCCGGGCACGAAGCCAGCACCGATGCCCTGAATCTTGTGGGGGCCGGGTTGGAGAGCCTCCCCTGCCATGCGTTGGCTGATGACGGGGCTGGTCTTCGGTTCCACAGCCACTGACACCAGGGGCTTCCCCAGGGTGTGCTTGATATACCGGCTCACGCCTGTGATCGTGCCACCGGTGCCAACCCCAGCCACGAGCACATCCACCTGGCCATCGGTATCGGTCCAGATTTCCGGTCCGGTGGTGTCGTGGTGGATCTGGGGGTTGGCCGGATTGATGAACTGCTGCAGCAGCACGTAGCGATCCGGGGCTGAGGCGGCGATCTCTTTCGCCCGGTTGACGGCGCCGGTCATGCCCAGGCGACCCTCGGTGAGCTCGAGTTTGGCGCCGTAGGCGGTGAGCAGCTTGCGCCGCTCCAGGCTCATGGTCTCGGGCATGGTCAGGGTGAGCGGGATTCCTTTCGATGCCGCCACAAAGGCCAGGGCGATGCCCGTATTGCCACTGGTCGGCTCAATCAGTTCCTTGCCAGGGCCCAGCAGCCCGTCCTTCTCGGCCTGGGCGATCATGGCGGCACCGATGCGGCACTTCACCGAATAGGCCGGATTGCGTCCCTCAATCTTGGCGAGCACCCGGGCACCGCCAGTGCCGACCACCCGGTTGAGTTGCACCAGGGGGGTGTGACCAATGGTGAGGCTGTTATCGCTGAAAATCGCGGCCATGCAACGAATGCCTAGGGAGCGGTAGCTGCTGGCACCCTAGGGATGGCCCTGGCCCCATGCCAGTTTCTGTCGCACCGATTTAACGTTGAAGTCAGGTCGCTGCCGCCAATCTGCTGGTTAGTTCGGCGGGTCCAATCCGCTTTTAAGCGGCTTGACGGAATCAAGATGATTTCGAGCGCCCGCTTGCCACTGGCAATGCCGGCAATTCCACTAAAAAGCAACTCCCCTTGGCCGGCTGGCTCGTGACCCGGATCGAACCACCATGGGCGATGCAGATGCGATTGGCGATCGCCAAACCCAAGCCTGCGCCTCCCTGGCTGCGGTTTGGGCTGGCCTGGCCGTGGGGCGCTCAGGCTGGAATGGGTTGATCACGGTTGGGGCTGGGCAACCGATACCCGAGGCCATGCACCGTTTCGATCGGGTCGGTTGCGCTGCTACTGCGCAATTTGCGTCGCAAGATTGAGCGGTGGTTCTTCACCGTGTCTAAGCCAGCGGTTGCATTCAGGTACCAGATCCGATCCAGCAGTTGGCTGCGGCTAAAATACTGAATCGGATGGCGTAGAAACCATTCCAGCAATTGCAATTCCTTAGTGGTCAAAGGGATCGGCTGGCCCTGGCACCAGAGCTGGCCAGACTGGCTGCCTAGGTTCAGGTCGTTCCAGACCAGCTGGCTGGGCTGGTAGGCGCGGCCACTGCGTTATTCGAGAGAACGGATGCAGGCCACCAGTTCCCCCATGCGAAAGGGCTTCACCTGGTTGGCATCGGCCCCAGCCTGGAGACCCTCCACCATGGCGTCGAGGCCATCGCCGGCCGTCGGCATCAGTACCAAGGTGGTATCGCCGCGGCGGCGCAGTTCGCGCACGATTGAATGGCCGTCCCGACCGGGCAGCATCCAATCGAGCAGGGCGAGTTGCTTGTTGCCATCCAGCAGGCGATCGAGGGTCCGTTGGCCATCGCTCCACCCAGTGACGCTGTGGTGTTTCCGGGTTAGGAATTCCCTGAGGGGTATCGGCGGCTACGCCGGGTTTGCGCCGCTGCTGGAGCAGTCCCCAAAGCACCTTGGGCAGGGCCACCACCGCTGCTGAGAAGCAGAGCAACCAGAAGGCGAAGGGGTACCAGATCATCCAGACGCTGTTGCGGCCTAGGCCCCGGTCGTAGGAACGATCCAGCCAGAAGTCACCGTGAACTGCAGGGCTGAGACGGAGAGGGGTCTCAGGTCTAGGTCGGCCGGCAGCCGCAGACGGTAGGCCGTTTCACATTCGTCGCTCCCCTCGTTCCGGTAGAGGCCGGTGGTGACGGCTGGCTCGGAATTGCCCTGGGGGTTGCCGGTGATGCCCAGATGGAGGTCGTAGCTGTGGCTAGCTGGCTTAATCAAGCCACTTGCTACCAGGGTTCTCAATTGTTGCCAGCTCAGGAAGCGCTCCCTAGCCACCAGGTCGTCGCCGAACTGCACCGCACCCGTCTGGGGAGCCAACCCGCTGCCGACCAGGCCGAGCACGGCGGGCACCTGGTAGCGCTGCAACACGGGGAATGCCGTGGTGTAAACGCTGCGGAAACAGTCATCAAAGCTGACCAGCACCGGATTGCTGGGCAGGGGAGCCTTGCCGGCCCGGGCGGCGATCACCTGATCGATGGAGACGAAATGGCTGCCGTGTTGCTTCAGCCAGGCGATTTGATCCTGAAAATGGGCCGGCGTCACGGCGAAATCCGGCATCAGGGCCTGATCCGGTTCGGCGATGTCGTGATAGGCCAACACCACCAAGTTGCCCAGGGGATCTGCCGACGGCGCGGCTTTGGGACCCGCCGAATCCACGGTCAGCAGCTTGCTGCGGCTCCAAAACCCAGCCCTTTAACCAGGACCACCAGCAGGCTGCCCAGCCGTTAAGGAGGGGCAGGCGGCGGCGGTGGCGGGTTGTCACTGGGCCATTTCCATCGCCTCCGTAGAGAAAACGGCAAGGGGATCGCTCCGCCAAGGTGCGCTGCGGCACAGCTGATCCCTAACCCTGCGGTGACAGAGTGCTAGCAGCTTGCGTGGGGCCTATGGCATTGGAGGCCGGGAGAGTTCCCCGCTTCGAGCTCGCCGGTTCCCCAGCCCAGCCCAGCTCGGCTTCGGCGGAACGGCCGAATCGGGCGCGCACCCTGTTGCTCGATTTCGCCCTGCTTCTGCTCGGTCTCACCGTGGTGGTGGGCATTGGCAGCCTTAGCAGCCAGATGGCCGTCAGCTTCCATCCCCAGGCCCAACTCCCGGGGGTCGATCTCAACCCCCTGCTGCTCCCCTATTACGCGGCCCGCTCGTCCCTGCGGATGTTTATCGCCCTGGCCATCTCGCTCACGATTGCGGTGGCGGTGGGCTCGCTCACGGCCCGCTCGGCCGTGGCCGAACGGTTGGTTCTGCCCCTGGTGGATGTGCTCCAGTCCGTGCCGGTGCTGGGCTTCCTGGCGGTGATCGTGCCATTTTTCATTGGTCTCTTCCCCGGCAGTCTCTTGGGCCTGGAATCGGCAGCCCTGTTTGCGATCGTCACCGGCCAAGTCTGGAACCTAATTTTTTGTTATCACCAATCCCTGCGCACAATTCCGGCGGAACTGCGGGAGGCGTCCCGGGTTTATGGTTTTACCGGTTGGCAGCAAATGGTGCGTCTGGAGCTACCGGCTAGTGCCATCCCGATGGTCTGGAATGGCATGATGAGCTTTGCCGGTGGCTGGTTTTTTGCCACCCAAAGTGAAGCGATTAGTGTTAATAATTCTAATTACACTTTGCCAGGTATCGGATCCTATGTCGCTGCTGCGATTGCGCGTCAAAGGTTGGATTGCGTCCTTTGGGCACTCCTAATGATGTTGGCTTTGATTGTGATTACCGACCAGCTTTTTTGGCGACCAATTGTCACCTGGAGTGAGCGGTTTCGCTTGGATACCAATTCCGCCGCAACGCCAAGTCAGTCCTGGTTTTTGGACATGTTGCAGCAATCGGACCTGTTGCGCCAGCTGGGTCATGGGCTCAGAACTGGCCTGATTCCCCTGGGCGCTTCGATTAACCGTTGGACCCGCAGTCGTGGCCGCGATGGCCCGTCATCCCTGCAAAAGCAGGATCCTCGCTGGCTTGATAACCTGGTTTTGCTGGCTGGCGCCGGCGCCATGGTCGTGGCCTTTCACCACAGCACCCAGCAGCTCGGCCCAGCAGAAACCTTGAACGCCTTTGGCCAGGGCCTGCTTACCTTTGGCCGCGTGCTGGCCGTGGTGGGCGGCAGCACCTTGATCTTTTTGCCCTTGGCTGTGGTGATCGGTCTACGGCCCCGTTGGGCGGCCGTGCTTCAGCCGGTGATGTTAATGATCGCCAGCATCCCGGCTAACTTGCTCTTTCCTTTTTTTACGGTGCTATTTCTGTTCTGCGGGATGCCGTTGTTTTATGGCTGCGTTGTGCTGATGGCCATGGGGGCCCAGTGGTATGTGCTGTTCAATGTCACGGCCGGAGCCAGCTCCATCCCCAATGACCTGCGCGAGATGGGCCAGGTGTTCCAGCTCAAGGGCTGGCAACGCTGGCGGCGCTTCCTGCTACCTGCCATGTTCAGCGCCTGGATCACTGGCGCCGTAACCGCCAGTGGTGCCGCCTGGAATGCTTCGATCGTGGCCGAGCTGGTGACCTGGGGTAGCCAAACCCTCAAAACGCCAGGCATCGGCTCCTACATCGCCCAAGCAACCGCCCAAGGGGACCAACCCCGGCTGTTCTTGGGCCTGGTGGTCATGGCCCTGTTCGTGGTGGGCAGCAACCGGCTGGTCTGGCGGCCCCTCTATCGCTTCGCCGAAGAACGCTATGGAAACTAATGCTTTGCTGGTGTCCCCCCTGATGCCATCCCAGCCCCTGCTGAAGGTGCGCCACGTCGCCAAGCTGTTTCGTAGCGCCGATGGCAGCAGCCGGGTGGCCGTGCTCGACGACATTGACCTGGACATCCAACCCGGCGAAGTGGTGGCCCTGCTGGGCCGTAGCGGCAGCGGCAAGAGCACCTTGCTGCGCTTGATGGCCGGCCTGATCGCCCCAAGCGAAGGCCGGATCGAACGGGATGGCCAGCCGCTCCGGGGTGTGAACCGGGATGTGGCGATTGTGTTCCAGAGCTTTGCCCTATTGCCCTGGCTCACGGTGCTGGAAAACACCGCCGTGGGACTGGAGGCCCGCGGCCTGGGCGAAAAGGAGGTGCGGCGCAGGGCCCTACGGGCCCTGGCGATGGTGGGCCTGGAGGGCAGTGCCGAGGCCTATCCCAGGGAGCTCTCCGGTGGCATGCGCCAGCGGGTGGGTTTTGCCCGGGCCTTTGTGATGGAACCGGCCCTGCTGCTGATGGATGAACCGTTCAGTGCCCTCGATGTGCTGACGGCTGAAAACTTGCGCCGCGATATTGACGAACTCTGGGCTGGCGGCACTTTCCCGGCTGGCTCGATCGTGATCGTCACCCACAGCATTGAAGAAGCGGTGTTGCTCAGTGATCGGGTGGTGCTGCTTAGTGCCAACCCAGGCCGGATTCGTGGCGTGGTGACCAATTCCCTGCCCCGTCCCCGCGATGACACGGCGCCGGCCTTCCGGGCCCTGGTAGACACCCTCTACAGCTACATGACCGACCCGGATCAGCCGGTTGGCACCTCCCCGCTGGCGGTGGAGCAGACCACCCGCCAGGACGCCCTTGCCCTGCCACCCGTCTCCCTGGGCGCCGTGGTGGACCTGCTCACCCTGGTGCCGGAGCAGGACGGTATCAGCGTGGCCGAACTGGCCGATGAGTTGGTGCTCGAACTCGATGACCTGCTGCCCATTCTCGATGCTGGCGAACTACTAGAGCTGATGGCTGTGGATGGGGCCCGCCTGGGCCTGAGCCCCGTGGGGCGAGTCCTGGCTGAGGCCAGCGAGGAGGAGCAACAGCGCCTGCTGCGCAGCCAGATGCTGCTGCATGTGCCCCTGGTGCGCCGCCTGCAGGAGGCCCTCGAGGTCAGCGCCAAGGACGAGGTGGAGGGCGACTTTGTCCTCGACCTGCTCAGTGAGCAGTTCACCCAGCCCGAGGCAGAGGCCATGTTCGAAACCCTGGTGAGCTGGATCCGGGCCTGCGGCCTATTTCGCTATAGCCGGGAGCAGGATCGTTTCCGGGCCGCTGATGCCCTCGAAATCGAGGAGAATGGCCAGCCCTAATCTGCCAGCCCTAACCGGCCGGCGCAGCGGCTTGGCCTGGGGCACCAGGCCGCCAGGCTCAGTTGTAGCCGTAGCGGCGGATGAACCAGGTCTTAACCCGTTGGGTGAGTAGGCCATAGGCCGCCAGGATGGCGCCAAGCCAGGCGAAGTAGGCGCTTGGCAAGGCCACCAGGCCCAAGCCCTGGCCGGCAGGCGTAAAGGGCAGGGCGATTGCCAGGGCCATCACCGTGGCGCTGATTGCGATCAGGGGCCAGGAGGCGCGACTCTCGATAAAGGGGATTTTGGGGGTGCGGATGATGTGCACGATCAATACCTGGGTCATCAGGCTCTCCACAAACCAGCCGGTTTGGAACAGGGCGTGCTGCTCCGGTGTGTTGGCCTGGAACACAAACCACATCAGGGCAAAGGTGAGATAGTCGAACAGGGAGCTGATCGGACCGATCCAGAGCATGAAGCGCTGGATGTCCCCAACCAGCCATTGACGTGGCTGGGCCAGGTAGTCCCGATCGACCCGATCGAAGGGGATGCCGGTCTGGGAGAGGTCGTAGAGCAGATTGTTGACCAGAATCTGCACAGGTAACATCGGCAGAAAGGGCAATAGGGCGCTTGCTCCCAGCATGCTAAACATGTTGCCAAAGTTAGAACTTGTGCCCATTTTTATGTATTTAACGATATTGCCAAAGGTGCGGCGTCCCTCCAAAATCCCCGCCTGCAATACCATCAGATTCTTTTCCAGTAATAGGATATCAGCGGCTTCCTTGGCGATATCAACGGCCGTGTCAACAGAAATGCCCACATCGGCCTCGCGTAGGGCGGCCGCATCATTGATACCATCGCCCATGAAGCCCACAATTGCCCCTTGGCTGCGCAGCACGCCGATAATGCGTGACTTTTGCACAGGCGTCAGTTTGGCAAAGATCGTGGTGCTTGCTGCTGCAGCAAGCAAGTCCCCATCGCTCAGGTTCTCTACCCCATCTCCCAGCAGGATTCCACCAACGGCCAGGCCCACATCCCGGCAGGTTTTCTGGGTGATCACGGCGTTATCACCGGTGAGAACTTTCACTTGCACCCCACTGCTGGCCAGGGCGGCCAGGGCCTGGCGGGCCGAGTCCTTGGGGGGATCAAGAAAGGCCATCAGGCCGATTAAGGTTAGGGCCCGTTCATCGCTAATGGCATAGCTGGTCTGCTCAGGCGGTAACTCCTTGTAGGCCACGGCGATCACCCGCAGGCCATCATCGTTGAGATCGTGGTTGAGCTGCTGCAACTGGTTGCGTAGCTGGGCATCGAGGGTCACCGCCTTGCCGTCGATGCGCACCTGCTCGCAGATCTGGGCAATCTCTTCAACGGCACCTTTGCAGATCAATTCATGGTGGTGGCCATCCTCGTCGATGACCACGGACATGCGCCGGCGGCCAAAATCAAAGGGGATTTCGTCGATTTTGCGGTAACGCTGGTGCAGATCCAGCTTTGCCTCCAACTCCCTGTGCTCCAGGATCGCCACATCGAGGAGATTTTTGAGACCGCTTTGATAGGTGCTGTTGAGGTAGGCAAATTCCAACACATCCTCGCGCTCACGCCCGAAGATATCGAGGGGAAATTTCAGCACGATATGGTCTTGGGTGAGCGTGCCGGTTTTATCGGTGCAGAGGATCTCCATGGCGCCTAAGCACTGGATTGAGTTGATATTTTTGACAATCACCTTTTGCTTGGACATGGCGATGGCGCCCCTGGCCAGGTTGGCGGTAACGATCATCGGCAGCATTTCGGGCGTCAGGCCCACGGCCACCGAGAGGGCAAAGAAAAAAGCCTCGCCCCAGTTGCCCTTGAGCAGCCCATTGATTAGGAACACACTGGGTGCCATCACCAGCATGAAACGCAGCAATAGGACGCTCACATCGTTCACCCCCTTGTCAAAGCCCGTGCTCGACTTGGGCACCAGCACCCCTTTGGCAATGGAGCCCAGGATGGTGCAGGGGCCGGTGTGAATCACCACCGCCATGGCCGTCCCACTCAACACCGCCGTGCCCAGAAAACAGAGACTCTTCAGCTCCAGGGGATTGCTAGTGGCTGAGTAGCCCGTTGTCCCATTCCCATCTTTTTCTACCGGCATTGATTCACCGCTCAAGCTGGCCTGGCTCACATACAAATCCCTGGAGTGCAGTAGACGCACATCGGCTGGCACCATGTCTCCCGCCGATAGGTGAATGACATCGCCAGGCACCAGATCGCGGATCGGCACCTCCTGTTGCTGGTAATCCTCCAAACTTGGATCCAGGTCCCTGTCCTCGCCCATGCACTGAACGCCCATGGGGTTCGGGCGCCTCCCCGGTTGGCCCAGCGGCCGACTCACCGTGGCGGTGGTCAGCACTAGTTCACCCAGGGCAGCGACGGCGCGACTGGAGCGATATTCCTGGGAAAACCGCAGCACCACGCTGAAGATCACAATCGTCAAAATGATCAGGGTCGATTCCGCTTCTCCACTGACCAGGGAAAGGGCTGCTAGGGCTGTTAACAGCAATACCAGCGGATTACTAACGCTTGCAACCAATTGCACCGGCCAGCTGGCTTGGCCCTGGCGGGGAATTTCATTGGGGCCGTAACGGCGTCTGCGCCGCTCCGCCTCCAGGGCGCTGAGGCCAGACCCGCTGGTCCCCAGCTCGGCCAGCACCTGCCCGGGGGGCCGGTTGCCGAGGGCAGTCAGGCGGGCCTCCGATGGGGGCCCGACGTTCTCCCTTGCCTTGGATGGATGGGCTTTGGATGGATCGGCTCTAGATGGATGCATCCCCTGGCGCTCGGGCGGACCTGGTGGGCCAGCCAGGGGAGCAAAACCGAAGCCCAGTCGGCCAAAAGGCTTGACTTTCCATCGCCAAAGCCTGGCCAGACCCATCGCAAATCCCACCGATGGCCCGTTCGCTCTGGCCCCTCTGGTCCTAGCTGCCGCTTCCTGTTTCGGGCTCTTGGGGGCTTGATTCAGCCCAGGAATGGCCCTGATCAGGCCCAGCTGGAGGCCGCTACCCGGCCGATTCTCGCTAGGGCTGCCGGGCCCTGCCGCCCGCCAACCGCCCTGCGGGCGGAGGCTCCCCTTGCGACGATCGAACAACTGATTTGCATCGCTGCGTGACCAAGCGCACGATTGGCAGCGCCCTGGCCGTTGTCTTGGCCGGGGCTGGTGCCATCTGGGTGGGGGCCTACTGGGGGATTGGGCAGACCGATGACGCCCAGCTCCAATCCCACCTCTATCAAGTCTCAAGTCGCATTGCTGGCACCGTCGACAAGGTGTTGGTGGACGCCCACGACCCGGTGCAGCCAGGCCAGCCCCTGGTGCCGCTCACCTCCCTGCTTTCCCACGGCCGCAATTACCACCGCGCCCATCCCATCGAAGCGGCCCGGGCCCTTTCCCAGCAGTGGCGCCTGCGTCTGCTGCAGTTCGAACAGATGCTGCACGCCCGCGGGGCAGACCCCCAGCTGGCCCATCGTCGCGCCCTGGAGCTGGTCGATCGCCAGGTGGATCTGCAGGCATCCCTGTTGGCCTATGCCGACATTTTTCACCTCCAGGCGATCCTGTTCTTGGCTGCCATTCCCCTAGTGCTGTTGCTCCGGGCTCCGAAGGCTCCTCAGGCTGGTTGAGGCTCAGGGCCCCATGGGCGCCTGTGGGCGGGCCGCCGCCCTGGTCAATTGGTGATCAAGCCCCCTAGGGCATGAAGACCGGCGCTGCTTGCCATGGTCCGTCAAAATTGCCAGAGGTGGTGAACCGCCTGGCGCCGCCGCCGGCCTGCCCATTCCCTACCGGGTCCCATGCCCCCCGGCTAGCCCACTGCCGCTGTCGCCACCAACCTCCATGGGAGCCCACCACCACCCCAGCGGCGGCCAGACCAGCCACCCCGCCGTGATGATCCAGCGGCTGCCCCATCCCGTGCAGCATGTGCATCGGCTGGGCTCTGCTGCGGCCTTTCGCTGGAGCGTGATCCTCAATAGCGGCCTCTCGGGGCTCCAATTGGTGATTGGCCTGGGCTTCGGCTCGATGGCCCTGGTGGGTGATGCGGTCCACAACCTGGGCGACGTGGCGGGGCTGCTGCTGGCCTGGGGGGCTGAGCGGCTAAGTAGTCGCCCGCCCGACCAGCGCTTCACCTATGGCTTTGGTCGCAGTACCCAGCTGGCCTCGTTGCTCAATGCGGTGCTGATTCTGATGGCCGCCAGTGTGGTGTTTGTGGAGGGACTGCAGCGGTTGGTGGCACCGGTGACCTTGCAAAGCGGCCCCGTGGCCTGGGCAGCGGCAGTGGGCGTTGGGGTGAACTTGCTGTCAGCCCGCCTGTTTGGCGATGCCCACCAGATCGACCTCAACCGCCGCTCGGCGGTGGTCCACCTGCTCACGGATGCGGCGGTGTCAGCCGGCGTGTTGGTTAGTGCCCTGCTGGTGGGGCTGACCGGCTGGAACCGGCTCGATGGCCTGAGCGCCATGGCGGTGGGCCTGGTCGTGGCCTGGAGCGGCTGGCAGTTGCTGCGCGAATCCCTCATCGTGGCCCTCGATGCCGTGCCCCTGGGGCTCGACCTCGATGAGGTCAGCCTGACCTTGGCTGAATTGCCGGGGGTGGTGGAGGTGCACCATCTCCATGTTTGGGCGATGAGCACCTCCCAGAACGCCCTCACCGCCCACCTCAGCCGCCGCCTCGGCAGCACCGATGACATGGAGCTGCTGCACCAGGCCAAGCAGCGCCTTGCCGAACTGGGCATCGCCCACAGCACCTTGCAATTGGAGCCGGCTGCCGATTAGGGGCCTAACTCAATCATTGGCCTTGCGATAGGGGCCCCCATTCACCCTTTCGCTGCCAAGTCTGACCACCAGGCCGCCTAGGGAACCTTCGCTTCCCTGATCTAGGCAGAGAGGACCATCCTGCTGGCTGCCAATCTGCTGGCCCCGTTGATGCACCCTGATCTAGATGGCGCTCTAGCGCCCAATCTCGATCGTGGTTGGCCTTGGGCTAGGTGGCTTTGAACAGCTCAGGGTCCACCGGCCAGCGGCTTAGACAGACAGGCCCGCGACCCAGCCGAGCCCGTCAGCAATGGGCCTTGGGACCAGGTTTGGGCCAGCCCTGGCCGTGCCCTAGGCCAGGGGCGCTTGCCCGATCGGGGCGCTAGGGGCCGGCTTGGACCGTTGCCCCGGGTGGCGCAGGGTGCGCCAGTGGCCGTTGGCGGTGGTGACTTCGATGCCGAATTCATCGGCCAGGGCCGCCGCCACGGCAGACCCAGTCAGGCCCCGATCCCCAAGCCAGGCCTGGGCGGCTTCCCAGGCCCCATCGAGGCTCTCGAAGTGGTCATCGAGGATCGGGTGGGGCTGGCCGCTACGGTCCACAAACCGGTAAATCCGCCTGATCTCAGGGGCAGAAAACAGGGGAGGCATGGGGCCAGGGGCCAGGACAACCTTCAGGCTTGCAAAGCAAGGCCGCCTTGGCCGTTGGCTCCACCACAGGGGCGGGTCGCGCTGATCACGGTGCTCCCCTGCCCCTCAGGGTCCTGGCGCCATCCCCGTCCCAGGTCTGGGCGGCACCAACCCAGTTGGCTGCACTAAGGCAGCTGCCGGCGGAGAGCGTTGCTGGCATGCTCCGGGCCAGGGCTCCCGTAGCGGGTGGGCTCCGGGAAGGGAGGTCAGATCTGGGCTGAGGCGCTCGGCAGATCGGGGTTGGACAGAACGGCCTCACCGAAGGCCAGCGCATCAACGGACCCGGCGCCGATCGCCTGGTGGGGCTGCACCGTTGCCCTCGCTGGGGTTGGCCACCAGTACCCCCCTTCAAGGTTTGGCGAATTGGCCAGAACGGCTCGGCCGCAACTCGATCGCCCTTCAGAAAGGACCCTGCCCGACACAGGTGGCGCCGTACAAGCCCGGGCTACCTCGAGCTAGTCCAACTGCTAACTCGTACTCAATCCGACTTCGTGTAAGCTCGAGTTAGTTCCCTGCAGCCCGAGCCATGGATCTCTCCAATCCAGCCACCCTCGCCAACCTCGAGGCCGCCTTTGGCGGCGAAAGCATGGCCAACCGCAAATACCTTTTCTTTGCCGATCTGGCCAAGCAACTCGGCCATGGCGACCTGGCCCGCCTGTTCCGAGATACCGCCAACCAGGAAACCGAGCACGCCTTCGCCCACTTCCGCCTGCTCCATCCCGAGCTGGTGGTGGCCGATCCCACAAGCCTCAACCCCGGGCAAAAACAGGCCATCCTCAGCCGTTGCCTGGAGCTGGCGATCGAGGGGGAAACCTATGAGTTCACTACCATGTATCCAGAGTTCGCCGCCCAGGCGCGCCAGGAACGGGATGGGGCGGCCGAGGCCGAGTTCCAGGCCCAGGTGGCCGAATCCCAGGACCATGCCGCCCTCTTTCAGGGGGCAGCCCATGCCTTCGGTCTTTTGAGTCCGATTGAGAAGCACCATGCCGAGCGCTACGGGATGGCCCTCCAGGCCCTCCAGCTAGGGGGCTGGCTGGGTGAAGCCAGCGAGCCCACGGGCGGCAAGTGGATCTGCCGGATCTGCTCGATGATCTACGACCCGGCCCAGGGCGATCCCGACTCGGGCCTGGCCCCAGGCACGCCCTTTGAGGCTATCCCTGCCGACTGGGCCTGCCCGATCTGTGGCACCACGAAGGCCAACTTCGTGCCCTACCGGGAGCCGCTGCTGGTGGCGGGCTGAGGATTAGCCCTGCTTCATCAGATAGACAAGGGGGGCCGGTCGTATTTAGTGTGGAAATCAGGACATGCATCCATCCGCATGAACCAGCCTTCCCCCGGCCGCCCTGGCCCCTGCTCCGATCCCGGCCCCGCCAGCACCACCTTGAAATGGGGCTGCGACGGCGAGTTGTCCCCGGTAGATCTGCAATCGGTGCTGGAACGCTTGATGGATCCCAGCCTCACCGAGTGCCAGATCGGCGACGGCTATTAGGTCGTACCTAAGCCTGGCCTAACCAGGTCCAGCCTGTTGCCTTAACGCCGTTGGCCCCGGCCAGTCCGGATGGCGGGACGTAACCTTGTGCGGACCCGTTGTCTTGGCCCATGCTGACCCGCTCCCTGCTGCTGGCTGCCACTCCCCTGATGCTCTCCTTTGGCGCGGCTGCCCAAGCAGCTCCGAAGTGCCAGTTCCTGCAGCCCATTGGCGGCAACGGCGTCACCCCAATTGTGGCCAAATCGGTGGGCCGCGGCAAACTCATTGGTCGTCCCAACTGGAACACCGATTTCATCGTTGACCAGCCCTACACCAGCTTCAAATTCTTCTTCACGGCTAACTCGGCTGACCCCAGCGCCCAATATCCCGTCTCTGGCTTCATGAAGTTCAGCGATGGCAGCAACCTGCAGGTCATCAATGAAACGATGAATCCGCCGATCGGCACAGGCCGCATGTTTGGCCCCTTCCCCGCCATCCCCGGCAAGCAGGCCAGCCAGATGAATTTCAAGGTGGGCAACAGCGACGATCCCGGCGCCCTCGGCTTCAGCTACCGCATCTCCGTGCAGGGCTGCATCGGCCAGTGAGCCCCTCCGCCAGCGGGTTAGGGGCCTTAGCCGTCGCGGGCGGGGTGCTTCCCTGACCCGCGAGGCTCCGCTTGGCTGAACACTTTCGGCGACCAAGCCTGGCCCCCTGGTGTGTCGGGCAGAACCTGGCCCTAGCCCCGTTGTTTCCTAGGGTTGGGATGTGAAGGTGCCTACCCATCCGCGCAGCCTTGCCCTCCTTGGCGGGGGGCTGCTGCTTTTGCTGGTTATCGCCCGGGGATGCTGGCCCCAAGGGGAGGACTCGAAACGCAAACCGGCGGTGCTGGTCTCCCTGGCGACCGTGAGCCTCGGCGACATGGATGAGACGTTTCCAATCACGGGCGAGGTCAAGTCCCTGGCCTCGGCGGCCATCCGTTCCCAGGTGTCGGGCGTCGTGCAGCGGGTCTATTTCCGCGAGGGCCAGCAAGTGCAGGCCGGCCAGCCCTTGATCGGCATTGACCCCAGCCCCTGGCAGGCGGCCCTCAACCAGGCGATCGCCAACCGCAACAAGGCGATCGCAAAGGGACGGGAAGCCAATGCCGAAGTGCGGCGCAGCCGCTCCGAAGCCCGCCTTGCCCGCCAACGGGCCAACCGCTATGGCTCCCTTGGCACCCAGGGGGCGGTCAGTGTGGACCTGGCTGAGCAGTTCCGTAGCCAGGCCCTCTCCCTGGAAGCCACGGTCAACAGCCGCGAAAGTGAGGTGGAAAGCGCCCTGGCCGACCTGGCGGCCGCCCGGGCGGCCGAATCGAACGCCAAGCTCAACCTGGAGCGCACCACAATCCGTTCGCCGATCCGGGGCCGGGCCGGCCAGCTGCGGCTCACCGTCGGCAACCTGGTGCGCGAGGCCGAGGATCGGCCCCTGTTGGTGGTGAACCAATTCCGGCCGATTACGGTGCAATTTGCCGTGCCCCAGCGGTTGATTCCGCGCCTGGAGCTAGGCCTCCCGGTGAAGCTGGCCCAGGGTGAAGGCGGCCTGGTGAGTTCCATCGATAACGCCGTTGATCCCAGCACCGGCACCACCGCGGTCAAGGCCACCTTTGCGAACCGCTCCCAACATCTGGTGCCCGGGGCCTATGTGAAGGGTTCCTTGGGGCTGGAGCGCCTTCGCCAGGTTGTGTTGATTCCCCAGATCGCCGTCCAGACCGGCCAGAAGGGCCCGTTTGTGTACGTGGTTCAAGGCAAGGTCGCCAAGCCACGCCAGCTCAAGCTCGGTCCCGCCAGTGGCGAACAGGTGGTGGTGACCGCTGGTCTGCAACCGGGGGAGAAGGTCGTGGTTAAGGGCCAGTTCGCCCTTAGCCCGGGGGCGGCGATTCGCCTAGCTAATAAGCCGGCTGGGCAGCCTTCATCGTGATCGGCTCCCTTAGTGAGCGGCTAATCCGCCGTCCGGTCACCACGATCCTGTTGATGCTGGCCCTAGTGATCTTTGGCGTAGTGGGCTATGCCCGCCTGCCGATCAGCGACCTACCCAGCATGGATTTCCCCACCCTGCAGGTGAATGTGTCCCTGCCGGGGGCCAGTCCCACCACCATGGCCACCTCGGTGGCCACCCCCCTGGAGCAGCAGTTTTCCAGCATCGCCGGCATTGCCGAGATGAGCTCCAGTAGCGCCCAGGGCAGTAGCCAGATCACCCTCCAGTTCAACCTGGATCGGGATATCGATGCGGCCGCCCAGGATGTGCAAACGGCGATTAGCCAGACGGCCCGCCAGCTGCCAGCTGATTTGCCCGCACCCCCCTCGATTCGCAAGGTCAACCCGGCCGAGCAGCCGATTTTTTATCTGGTGCTCACCTCCGATCTGTTACCCCTGTCTGAGGTCACCCAAATGGCCCAGGTGCGGGTAGCCCAACGCCTTTCGACCCTCGATGGGGTCTCCCAGGTGCAGCTCTTTGGTGCCCAGAAATATGCCGTGCGCATCCGCGTAGATCCCCAGGCCTTAAGCGCTAAGGGCATTGGCCTGGATCAAGTGAATGGGGCCGTGCGCGCCGGCAATTCCAACCAGCCCACGGGCAACCTCTACGGCGCCCGCGAAACCGTCAGCGTCCAGGACAACGGCCAGCTCAATGATGCAGCTGGCTACCGCCAGCTGGTGGTGGCTTACCGCAATGGTTCCCCGGTCAAACTCGGGGAAGTGGCCGAAGTGCTCGATAGCGTCAACAACGAGCGCAGCGCCAGTTGGTACAACGGCAGCCGCTCGATTGTGGTGGCGGTGCAACGCCAGAGCGGCAGCAACACCGTGGCGATTGCCGATGCGATTCAGGAGCTGCTGCCAACCCTGCGCACCGAATTGCCCGGTGCCATCGAGTTGCAGGTGTTGTTTGACCGCTCGGAAGGAATCCGCGAATCGATCCATGATGTGGAATTGACCCTGTTAACCACGATCGCGCTGGTGGTCGGGGTGGTGGTCCTGTTCCTTGGCACCGGCATCACCACGGCCCTGCCGGCCCTGGCCATTGCCGTGTCGCTGATCGGCACCTTTGGGGCGATGGCGTTGCTTGGCTACTCCCTCGACAACCTGTCGCTGTTGGCGCTCACCTTGAGCGTGGGTTTTGTGGTGGATGACGCCATCGTGATGGTGGAGGCGATCGTGCGTCGCCAAGAAGAAGGTGAAAACCGCTGGATCGCCTCCATCGGTGGCGCCCGCGAGATCGGCCCCACGATCCTCTCGATGACCCTGTCCCTGGTGGCGGTGTTCATTCCGATCCTGTTCCTGGGTGGCTTGCTAGGCCGCCTGTTCCGTGAATTTGCCGTCACCCTGAGTCTGGCGGTCCTGCTTTCGGGGATGGTGGCCCTCAGTCTCACGCCGATGCTGGCGGCCCGGTTGTTGCCCGAGCCCGGCGTCGCCCTGGGCGGCAACCCCCTGCTGCAGCGCTTCGATCGCCTGTTTGAGCGGCTCAGTCGCGCCTATGGCTTCAGCCTGGCGAGGGCCCTACGCCGGCCCCGGCTGGTGCAGGGCCTGTCCGCCGGCCTGCTGCTGCTCACCGTGCTGCTGTTCCTGCTGGTTCCCAAGGGCTTCATCCCCGACGCCGACACGGGCCAGCTCACGGTCAACACCCAGGCGGCCGAAGGCACCTCCTTTACGGAGATGGCCGCCATGCAGACCCGGCTCAGCCGCAAGCTCCAGGCCAATCCCGCAATCGCAGGGATCAACAGCACGGTGGGGGCCGGCGGGCCCAATTCCACCGCCAACAATGGCCGCCTTTTCCTCAAACTGAAGCCCCGTTCCGAGCGCAACCAGTCAGCGGCGGCCCTGGCCCGCAGCCTGCGCCGGGTGGTGAACAGCGTTCCGGGGCTGCGCGGCTTTGTCAGAGTGCCGGCGGCGGTGAACGTGGGGGCCGTGCAGAGCCGTGCCCAATACCAATACAGCCTGCAGGCGATTGATCAAGGGGCCCTGCTTGAGGCGGCCCCCGCCTTTGAACAGCGCCTGCGCAAGCTCAAGGGCCTTAGCGATGTCAACAGCGACCTCCAATCCCACAACCCCCAGCTGGAGATCACGGTTGATCGCGACCGGGCCGCCAGCCTTGGGGTTGATGCCACCGCCGTACAGGGGGCCCTCCGCAGCGCCTACGGCGAGCAGCAGGTATCAACCATCTACCGTTCCGATGGCCAATTCCCTGTGATTTTGGGGGTCGACCTGGCAGCCCAAAATAATCCCGCCGACCTGGATCTGTTGACCGTACGCAATGGCCAGGGCCAGCTGATCCCCCTCTCCACCCTGGCCACTAGCCGCCGCACGGCCACGGCCCTCACCGTCAACCACGCGGACCAGCTGCCCTCCGTCACCTTTTCCTTTAACCTCAATCCTGGGGTCTCCCTCGATACGGTGACCGCTGAAATTCGATCTCTGGCCGAGCAGCTATTGCCCGTGGGTACGGCGGGATCCTTTCAAGGGTCAGCCAAGGTATTTGAGCAGTCCATTTCGGGCCTGGGCTGGTTGTTGCTCGCTGCCGTGCTGGTGATCTACCTGGTGCTGGGCATTCTTTACGAAGACCTGATCCATCCGCTCACGATTCTCACCAGCCTGCCCTCGGCGGCCGTGGGGGGCCTGGCCACCTTGATCCTGTTTGGATCGGAACTGAATCTCTATAGCACCATTGGCCTGGTGTTGTTGATTGGCACCGTCAAGAAAAACGGCATCATGATGGTGGATGCCGCCATCGGCAAACGCCGCCAAGGGGCCGGCCTCAAGCAGGCGATTCATAGCGCCTCGATGATGCGCTTCCGGCCGATCACGATGACGACCCTGGCCGCCATCGTCGGCACCCTGCCCATCGCCATCGGTTGGGGAGCCGGTGCCGAGACGCGCCGCTCCCTCGGCCTGGTGGTGGTGGGTGGCCTGCTGATTTCCCAGCTGGTCACCCTTTACATCACCCCGGTCTCCTATGTGTTGGCGGAGCGCTTGGCGCGGCGGCTGGGCTTGAGGAACCAGCCAGCGGCCGACCTGCCCCAGGCCTGATCGCTAGAGAATTAGGCCGTTAAAGCATCCAGTTGGCTGCGTCCCCAGCAAAATCCCCACCGGTCAATGCATCGCACCCCCCCCCATATGGGGCAAGGTCGGGATCCTAGGGGAAGTAGGAATTGCTCCCATCCCATGCTTTGGATTGGGCAATAATTGATGGAGCAGGCGGTTCCATTGGAGCGATATTGATTAAGTCAGGTTGGCCTAATCAGCGGTCTGATCCAACACAGCCGTTGATCTTGATGATGGCTTGTGCAGATCCAAACCTTCTAGCCTCCTGTTCAACATTGCCAGGCGGCCAGTCTCCCACCAGGCTGCGGTCTCGATCCCGCCCCCTGCGCCAAAGGTCTTCGCGATCACCTTGGCCTGGGTGATGGTGGTGCCCGCCATATTGCTGCGTACGAGCCACCCGTTGGCGCCATCGGGACGCCTTTGCCGATCGTCATTTGGCCCAGGATGGTGGCGCCGGCGTCGATCACCACGTCGTCCTCGACGATCGGATGGCGCGGCTGCTCCTTGAGCAGGGCACCGTGCCCATCGAGGGGAAATGTTTTGGAATGATTTGGAGCCCAGGGTTACGGCCTGGTATAGGTTCACCCGATCGCCGATTACGGCTCTGCCGCCGATCACCACGCCGGTGCTATTTGTCACGCCGGTGGCATTCGTCACGCGATGCCATGGTCGATAAAAAGCTGGCTCCGATCACCGCCCCGGGCCGCCAGCCCAATACTGACCTGCTCCCGCAACGAGTGCAGGCGGGCATCGAGCGTGGGGCCAACGAAAGAGTCGGTTGTTGCCCCGGGCAATCCCTCGAGCGCCCGATCCGGCTCCGCTTGCCGAGTAGGGGAATTGGGCCCCCCAGGGACACCACAAGGGGGTCGAGCACCTGGCCCGGGGGCAGCTGCACCAGGTGGTGCCAGCGCCGCAATGGCAGTGGCAACGTTCCCGCAAGCTGCGCAGGAAGGCCACCAGCTCGTTGAGAATCCAACCGTTTGGGCTCAAGGCACCAGGCCCTGCTCGTGCAAAGCCTTCACCTTCAAGCCGCCCAGCGTTCAAGGAACCCGCGCCGAAATCGGCATGTAGGGCCACGATCGTATGACCGCAAAAGGGCCCATCCGGGGCCAATGTCGGATGATTAACGCCCAGCAGGGCCGGAAACGGGATCAACGAACGGTTACCGGCCAGAGATTCACCATCTCAGCGGCCAAGCCAGTGGAGCAACCACACTTTGGCGATCACCGCCACGTTCTGTTGTTGGCTGGGCTAAGACCCTCAGCCAACCCGTCGTTTTGGCAGATTTGCTACCACCAGGTGGCGTTGGCTATCGATTTGCAGCCAACCTTCATCGCGCAGCTGGCCGAGCACCCGGGTCACGGTGACGCGGGTGGTGCTGAGGGCGCTGGCCAGATCCTGGTGGGTCAGGCGCAGATTGAGTTTCAGGCCCTCATCGCAGGGTTGGCCATAGTCGGCGGCCAGGAGTTCGAGAAAGCCGCGCAGGCGCTCCTCGACCCGGCGCAATCCCAACAGGCCGATCAGGGCTTCCGATTGACGCATGCGACTGGTGGCAGCCCGGAGCAGGGCCATGGCCAGGTAGGGGGTCTGCTCAATCTCATCGAGGCTGAAGCAGAGCAAATCACTATCGGCCAGGGTGGTAGCTTCGTAGGCCTCCACGTTGCTCATCGGTTCGCCGAAGGGTTCATTGGGACCTGCCAGGCCCAGGATCAGTTCATCGCCATGGATCGAAATAGCGCCCAATTTCACCATCCCCCGCACCACCAACCACAGGCTGTTGCGCAGCAAGGGCACCGCGCTTCCAGCTGACAGGTGGACCAAATTGCGCTTGTGATAGGTGTCTTCCAGCAGGATCCGGAGCTTGTCTTGGCGGCTGGAGTCACGGGGTGGCGTGAACACCATGGCGCATCCTTGCAGTGGGATCTGCTTACTGTATGGAGCGACACTTTGATCTGAGCAAAGAGCTGGTAGGCGCCTGGTTAAGCTCTGGTTAGCGCTCCCATGGAAGGGGGGCTCGGCATAAAAAAGGAGCCCCTAGGGGCTCCTTGCGTGAATCACTAATCGGCTGATTAATTCCCTTGCAGGGAGTGACCTTCGTTGGCTAGCTAATTCAGAGCTGGCTAGGACACTGCCGATTGGTGATCAGTCACCAACTTTGCCGATGGCAGCCTTAGCCTTCTTGAGGATGTCACCGCGCAGGGGCACGTAGCCGAGGTTATCAGCCAGGCCCTGGGACTTGTTGTTCAGCATGTACATGAACACCTCGCGCAGCTCACCAGCCTTGGATCCGTTGCCGTTTTTATAGGCAAGAATCCAGGTAAGGGTGCTGATCGGGTAGCTCTGGGCGCCGGGGGGATTGGGCTCTTCACCGGCCAGGTTGGCATCCAGGGTGATGCCGTTCAGGGCAGCACTACCACTCTTGAAATCAGGCTTGACGAATTTGCCAGCCTTGTTCTGAATGGCAGCAGCCTTAAGAACACCCTTAACAAAGGACTGGTTGACGTAACCAATCGAACCAGGGGTGTTGTTGAGCACGCCGGCAACGCCGTCATTGCCCTTGCCGCCCACGCCTACGGGCCAATTCACCGATTTGCCAACACCCAGCTTGGACTTGAAGGCTGGGGAGAAGGCGGAAAGGGAGCTGGTGAAGGCAAAGGTGGTGCCGCTGCCATCGGAGCGGTGGGCCACGGTGATTTTACCGGCGCCGCACTTGAGCTCTTTCCAATCCTTGATAGTGCCGAGGAAGATATCGGCCGCCTGCTGCTGGGTCAGCTTGAGATCACAGCCGGGCTTGTTGTAGGCAATGGCAATGGTGCCACCCACGGCGGGGAACTGCACTACACCGCGCTTAACTTTTGCGGCTTGGGCGCTGGTGATCGGTTCGTCAGTGGCGGCGAAATCGACGGTGCCCGCAACGAATTGACGAATACCAGCGCCGGAACCCACGCCCTGATAGTTGACTTTGGGACCACCACCCGAAGCCAGATCAGCGAACCAACGCTGGTAGATCGGTGCAGGGAAGGTAGCTCCCGCGCCGTTCAGGTTCGTGGATTGCGCGGTGGCTGCAGAGCCACCGGCAAAGGCAGCCAGAGCTGTCAGGGTCAGGGCCTTCTTCGCGAAGGTCATGGATTCGGCCTTTTGTGAGCAACACAGGTTTACCGTTGCGACCCTGGTGTTGTCGTTATGGCGTGCTTAAGAACGCTTCAAATTTGCAGCTGTTGCCCTGCCGCCACTCCCGCGCAGAGTATGGATCAGGCCTACTCCAGGCGCCAAAAAGGGGGTTGAGTCAGGGGCCTTGGCCCTGGCTGGGGCAGGGCCAGCCTGGGCAGAGCAGCCCATGGAGGGCCCTGCGTCCAGGTTCTGCCACCATCGAGCGGGCTTGCTCCTGCCACTGCTGAAACAGCTGGTGTTTTTGCGTTTGCACCTGCTGGCTCAACTCGGGCAACTCCTTCGCCAGTTCACCCCCGAGTTGATCCGCCAAGGCCTGTTCCAAAACCTGGAGGTCATTGAGGGCCCCGAGGTTGTCTTGGATCGCTTTGAAGCGCCCTAGCCAGGGGGCGAGCGGTTGGCTGTCGAGCTCGACCAGGTTGGTGAGCCCGTAGCGGGCCTGTTTGATGCGCTTGCGCAGCTCGTGCAGGGCCAGGGCATCGCGATCGGGATCGCTGGCCCGCCAGCCAGGATGGCTCAGCAGGCCAGCGAGAACCGGCGTTTTCCATTCCACTAGCCAGTCCTGGGCTGGTTCTTCGCCCATGGCCGTGAGTTCGGGATGGCGCAGCCAGGCCTGCAGTTGGGCCAGCAAGCGCAAATAGCGGCGGCTGCGTAGTTCTTCGCCCAACTCAGCGAAAGCCAATTTGCGGCCTCGTCGCAGGGACTTAAGCAGGGGCTTCAGCCGCAGCTGCTCCTGGCCTGGTAAGGGAGGCAAAATCTGGTTCTCAAGCTGGTCCAACAACACGTCGAGATCGCGCACCAGCCCGAGGCGGCGCCCGCTTTTGGCGAGCTGCTGATCCGTGACCCGCTGGGGTAGCACCAGGGCGGGGCCAAACTGCAGGAGCAAGGTGCGGAGCCGCCGAAAGCGAACCCGGAGCTGGTGGAGGGGTTCCGGGTCCTGATCCTTGAGCACCGCGCTCTGGAGGCCCACAATCGCCTTGAGCTGTGCCCCAAGGAGGCCCCCCCCGTAGCTGCCACCACTGGCCCTATGCGCCATATCCCTTTGCCGATTCCAGGGGCTTGGCCGGTGGATTGCCACCTGCCGATGGATTCACTCTGGCCTGCCTAACCCTGGCTGGATTAAGGCCGAGTTATCGGACGATCATGGACCCTAGGTATTGGGCCGGCAGGCTCCGGTCCGGCTTCAGCTGCGTTCTGGCGCTCTCCATCGGGGCCGAGCGATCAAACGGCAGGGCTGCAGCCTTTAGGGGGAGGTCGCGAGCCCCCAGATGGTGATTCAGCCCGAGAAGGGACCCGGTCAGCAAGATGGCCGCCTGGATGGCCAGGCAGGATCCCACAGCCCCACCCCAGCTGGGTAACCCGGATTCCATGGCCTTGCCCCAACAGGTGTCCAAGTTCAGGCCATTGGTCGCGCTGCGGGTGTCGCGGCCAAAACAGGGCCCATGTTGGCCAGGGCACCGGGACCAGGGCACCGGGACTAAGGCACCGGGGCCAGGGCAGTGGGACTAGGGCAGTGGGACCAAGGCACCGGCGCCAGCCCACCAGGGGGCGTTCAGGGCTTGGCTGGACCAGGTAGGGGCTGGGCCAGGGGCCCGAAGCCCACAAACTCCAGTTGCACTGAGGGCAAGCCGCCCCGCTCAAGTTGCACCGTGCCCAGGGGCGTTAGGGGACCGACCTCCTTTGGCCATTCGATCCGATCTTCGGGATGGTTGGGATCGACCAGGGCGAAGATCACGCCCCGGGCCCCCACAAAGCCATCGGCAGGGAGCCAGTAGGGGAAGCCGCGGGGATCGCCACTGAAACTGGTGTAGGCGGCCCGGCTGTGTTGTTGCAGGGCCAGGGCCAGAAAGCCGGGCAGTTCGTAGCGGCGGCTGGCAATGACATCGGCCTGGCCGAGGGCCGCCCAGACGCGGGGATTGCGTTTTAGGGCCTGCCGGAGACTGGCTGCTGGCATTAATTGGTTGGAGCTATCCAACCCAGGTGGCAGTGCGCGATCGAGCACCCCAAAGCGCATCTGCAAGGCCGCCAGTGCCAGCAGGGGCGGCAGCAGGCCAACCGTGATGGTGCGCGTCCAGGCCAGACCGGCGTGCCAGGGCGTGGGGCGGCGAGCTAACCAGTCGCCGGCCAGGGGCAGCAGCAACCACCAGGCCGGCACCAGCCAGCTCGAGAGCACCTGCATGCGGCCCGATAGCAGCGAAAAGCTGATCAGGATCGGCAGGGCCAGGCAGCGCAGCAATTGGCGTGCCTGGGGATTGGCAGCCATTCGCCCCTGGGGCGCCAGGGCCACCCACAGCAGCAGTCCGATCGTTGGAAACAGCAGCAGCAGCTGGGTGAGCAGAAACAGGGGCGGTCCGGCCAGGTTGTAGCTCTGCTCCCCCAGGGTGCGGCCGCCATGGAATAGGAAAGAGCCCCAGTGGTGTTGCAGGTTCCAGATCCATAGCGGGCTTGAGACCGCTGCCCACACCACCAGAGCGAGCCAGGGCCAGGGCCTGGCCAGGGCGGCCCGGCGCTCGGCCGATCCCAGGCACCAGACCAGCAGCGCTAACAACACCAGAAGGGAGTGGTATTTGCACAGGGTGAGGAGGCCCAGCCAGGTCCCCAGGCCGGCGGCCTCCCGGGCATTGCTTGGTACGGCCAGGGGATGGCGCGAAAGCCACCACATCAGCGCCGCCAACACCAACAGAAGCGGGCTGTCCGGCAGCAATAACAGGCCACCGCAGGCAAACAGCAAGGGCGAGAGACTGCCCACGGCCACAGACCAGAGGCCCGCCTTGGCTCCAAACCAACGGCCCGTCGCCGACGCCAGCAGGCCTAGGGCGGCGGTATAGGAGAGCAGGGAGGGCACCCGCAGGGCAAAGATTGAGCCGCCCAGGAAGTTGCCGACCAGGGACCAAAGCCCTACCCCGACCGGGTGGTCGAGGTAACTGAGGTTGGGATGGCGCCCGTAGAAGAGGTAGTAGGCCTCGTCGTAGCCCGGCGGCAAGACCAGGGCGAGCAGGACCCGCGCCACCAGTCCCGCCAGCAGCAGCTGGGCCAGGGGGGGGAGACGCCGCATAAAAGTGACCATGGCGGAATCTTGGCAAGGCAACGCCCCCCCTTGACGGCTGCCCAGGGCGCCGCCCCTGGGCACCTCAGGCGCTGCCGTCGTGCTGCTTGCCCGCAGTTGGTTCCACCAACCTGGAGGTGGGAATTGGATCGGCGAGCAGGGCCATCCCCTTTATTCCTCCATACCCGTTGGGGGTTTTCGTGCCCCTAGGACAAAGCGCGTCATTGCTGCTAGCCCAGGGTTACTCGCTAGCTTCGGATGAGGATGGTCAGACTTGAGACTGATCGCTGCGAGATGGTTGTGATGGTTAACCAACCGACCGGGAATGGGTAAGTTGCCCCAGCCTTGCATGCCCTAAGATCCTTTTCCAAAGGAGCTATGGCGGCAGTCGTAATTTTCAGGAGAGAACAATTCTATTGGATTAGATGAATTGACTGGATGTGGCTAGGTTCGGCCCATTGTATCGTTTTCATGATTGAGGCTTTCCAGGGAGGATTGCCATCGTTTTAAGCCTTAAGCCAAGTATTAATGGCTAAGGATAGAAGCCGTAAATCTTCCATGTCCTTTGGGATTGGGCCCAATCCCAATCAAGCGTCTGGCTTGATTTCGCGTGCTTTCTTGTCCTGTTCCAGCAGCAGCTCAACCACCAGCTTCAACAGCAACGACACCAAGGCGACTCCCCCTAATACCGCCGCGGCTCCAAAGGCGAGTTCGGTTTCGTATTGCTTGTAGGCATCCTCGACAAACAAGGGCAAGGTTTGCGTTTCGCCGCTGATGTTTCCGCTCACCACCGAAACGGCGCCAAATTCTCCCAGGGCCCGGGCCGTCGTCAGAATGAGTCCATAGAGAGCGGCCCAACGGACCGATGGCAGGGTGACCTTCCAAAACACCTGCCAGTCATTGGCACCGAGGGTTTTGGCGGCTTCTTCCTGCTCCCAGCCTTCTTCCTCCAGCAAGGGGATGACTTCGCGGGCCATAAAAGGAAATGTGACGATGATCGTTGCCATGACAATGCCGGGCCAGGAGAAGATGATTTTCCATCCCAAACTGTTGATTACGCTGCCAAAAACACCATGGCTGGGGCTGTAGAGCAACACCAGCATCAAGCCAACCACCACTGGCGAAATCGAAAAGGGCAAATCGATGATGCTCAAAAGCAGGGCTTTCCCCCGGAATTTCTTGCGGGCAATCGCCGTGGCGGCCGCCAGACCAAAAATCGTGTTTGCGGGCACGGCAATGGCTGCCGTAATCAAGGTCATCTTGACGGCCGATAGCAGTTCGGGGGAACTCAGGTTGTCGAGAAAGGGTTGAATGCCCTTTGCAAAAGCCTGCACGACAACACTTAGGGCCGGAGCCAGGATCACCAGGCCCACATAGAGACAGGCGATCAGTGGAATCATTGCCCCGATTAGCTTCTTGCCCAGGTTTGTATGGGCTCCGCCCTGGGGCGGTTTGGGTGGTTCATAGATCTCGAGATCAGGAACAACGAAGGTCATGGCATGGAGGAGCAGGGGCGTTGTATGGGGAGGTGAACGGGTTGGCAGATTATTTAGCCCACGGCTGTGCTTGTGGCCTGATAACGCTGGCCCCACACTTGAATTAAGTTGATGATGAGTAGGCTGGCTAGGGAGAAAAGCAACATGACAGAGCCAACCACTGTGGCGCCATCAATATCATATTCTTCAAGTTTCTGAATGATTAAGGTTGGCGTAATCAAATCGACAAAAGGAATGTTGCTAGAGATCATCACTACCGATCCATATTCGCCGACGGCACGGCTGAAGCCTTGGGCGATTCCACCGAGGAGGGCCGGAAGTAATTGGGGCAAGACCACCCGGAAAAAGGTCTGGGCTTGGGATGCCCCCAGGCACCAGGAAGCCTCTTCTTGCTCCTTCTCGAGGGAACGCAGCACCGGCTCCACCGTGCGCACCACAAAAGGCAGGGAGATGAACACCATCGCCACAGCAACGCCGATGGCGCTGAAGGCCACCTTGATGCCAAACAGGCGATAGAGCGGTTCGCCAAGCCAGCCGTTCTCACTGCTGTAAACGGCGGCGAGGGCCAGGCCCGCCACGGCCGTTGGCAGGGCAAAGGGCAGGTCGATCAGGGAATCGAGCAGGCGTTGGCCTGGAAACCGGCAGCGAACCAGCGCCCAGGCAATCACCAGGCCGAACACGCCATTGATCAGGCTCGCCACCACGGCCAGACCAAAGCTGATCTGGTAGGAGGCAATCGCCTCAGGGGTGGTGGCCAGCTCCCAAAACCCCGCCGGACCGACTCCGGCCGCCTTCAGGGTGATGGCGCCGAGGGGCAGGAACAGCACCAACCCCAAGTAGAGCCAGGTGATCCGCCAGGGCCAGCTGGGTAACTTCAGCTTGGGCAGGGTTCCGGGGCGTAGCCAGGCTGGTGCCATGGGCTTGTAGGGGCCAACCCAAGCAACGTATCACCCGCAGCGGATAAATGCCCTTAAAGTCGCTCGGGATAGGCGGCAATTGAACTGGCTCCCTTGCTTGGCCTGGGGCTGAGCGATCGGCAATGATTGAGTCATTCGGCCAAACGAACAGCCGCCATGGGCATCCGGGTTGAGCAGGTCAGCAAGCAGTTTGGCGACTTCAGGGCCGTAGACAACGTCAGCCTTGATGTGGAAACCGGCTCCTTAGTGGCCTTGCTGGGGCCCTCGGGCTCAGGCAAAAGCACCCTGTTGCGCCTGATCGCTGGCCTGGAGGGCAGCGACAGCGGCCGCATCTGGATTACCGGCGAAGAGGCCACCGAGCGCTCCGTCCAGGACCGCCAGGTGGGGTTTGTTTTCCAGCACTTTGCCCTGTTTAAGCACCGCACCGTGCGCCAGAACGTGGCCTTCGGCCTGGAGCTGCGCCGCTGGAAGCGGGACGCCATTAAACGCCGCGTCGATGAACTTCTCGATCTGGTTCAGCTCAAGGGCTATGGCAGCCGTTTCCCCTCCCAGCTCTCCGGTGGCCAGCGCCAACGGGTAGCCCTGGCCCGCGCCCTTGCCGTGCAGCCGCGCGTCCTGCTCCTTGATGAACCGTTCAGCGCCCTAGATGCCAAGGTGCGCAAGGAGTTGCGGGCCTGGCTGCGCAACCTCCACGATGAAATGCACGTCACCACCGTGATCGTGACCCACGACCAGGAGGAGGCCATGGAGGTGGCCGATCGGATCGTGGTGATGAACGAAGGCCGGATCGAGCAGATCGGCAGTCCGGCCGAGATCTACGACCAGCCGGCCACGCCGTTTGTGATGAGTTTCGTCGGCGCCGTCAATGTGGTGCCCCGTTCCGCCCTCCTCGCCCAAGACTCTGGCCAGGCGAACCCGGTCCCAAGTCTCCAAGGCGAGGCAGAGCCAGAACCGGTGTTCATCCGCCCCCACGATGTGCAGGTGTACACCACGCCCCAACAGGGCAGCGTGCCCGCCCAGCTGAGACGCCTACGCCACATGGGTAGGGATCTCCAAGCCGAATTGGTGCTGGCCGATGGTGAGGTGTTGATGGCCCAGTTTCCCCGGGAACAGATCGATTACCAGGCGATCAAACCCGGCGATGGGCTCCATATTGTCAGTCGCCAGGTGCGCAGTTTTGAGCCGGACTACATGATTTAGGGCGCCGTGGTTTCGTTGGGATTCGCTCTAGGTCGATAGGCTGGGATAATCATTCAAAAGGTATTAAGGTTGGCTTTGTACCAAACTCAACACCCGGGAGTTTTAATGCGGAGATCCCTTAGGAGATACCATGCTCCTACCTTTCCAGCACTTCAGTTCCTTCCGAACCAGTCTCCCGGAGAACGGTTGCAAGCCTGCCATCGGATCGAAATTGGCTCAGGGCAAGGGGGTCCTGATGTTTCAAGACCCGACCATTTTTAAACTGAAGCGTGTACAGAAGGCTGGGAATGGAGGGCCCGCTTCTGGGGGGCTTTGCTGATTGGTTTGCCATGGCAAATGGTTGGATTGCGATTGGATGGGTTGCTAAAAAGTAGAAATGATGGGAACTTCCCTATCGGTGATCGATCTCGTTTCAACGCAAGAGCATGGGTATGGCTGGCCCGGCCAAGTGATTCAGGGGGTTGCGGTTCCCAGGGCCATCGAGGGAATGAACAGATCGTCCTTGCTGACCTGTTGCAGCACCCCATCACTCTTGTAACGGTTCAGCATTTTCGTGACCGTCACCCGGGTCAGGCCGCAGAGATCGGCCAGGGCCTTATGGGTGAGGTTCATGTCCTTGAGGGAGAAGCGATAGCCGCGCGTGCTCACTTGGCCAAAGCGGCGGCCGATCCAGGCGAGCAGGCCCAGCAGCCGCTCGTCAGCAGCCCGGATGCGGTTGATCTGGAAGAGTTCTTCGAGGTTTTGTATCTGCCTCAGCAGCAACTGCTGGATGTCGGCGGCTCCGGGGCTGAATTGTTCCACCACCACGGTGGTGAGGCATTGGATTTCCACCGGGCGCAGGGCGGAATAGGTCGAGGTGATCCAATCACCGGGTCCCCATACCCCCAGGGTGATGGTGTCCCCGTCGTCGTCCCAGGCGGCAGTGCGGATATAGCCCTCCTGGATTCTCCAGTTCAGCCGTTCCGGCAGAACGTCATTGGGCAGGAGCGTGAGGCGGAGCGGCGGATGGGCAAGGGAAGGGGCGTGGGCAACAGTCATGGCGAGAAGACAAAAGAATAGTCATGGCGTTGGGCGAGGCCGGCATCGAACCGGCAAGGAGCATTCGGCTACAACAACCCATCGGCTTCTCCCGGGGATCGGCAAACCATAGCACGATTTCCCACTCGGGCTAGTGGCCTTTTGTTGGCGGAGTCAGATGAAGTACATCGTTTGGGCTTGCAGCAGGCCATCGCGGCGATCGAGGAGGTCCTGCAGGCTGGTGGATTGCACCAGCTTCAAGCGGGCCTGCTCCAGCTGGCTGGCTAGGGACTGCAGGACTTGATATTCCGGTGTTTCGGGGGCGCCATCCCGGCTTCCCGGATCCCCCTCTAGGCACTGCACCACATCGGCCACCGCCACTTCGGCCGGCGGCCGCAGCAGCTGATAGCCCCCGCGCGGGCCGCGGATACTGCGCAGGATGCCGCCACGGCGCAGGCTGGTCAGCATCTGTTCCAGGTAGCGATCCGGAATCCCCTGGCGCAGGGCGATCTCGGCCACCTGCAGCACGCCACCACTGGAATAGATGCTGGCCAGCTCGATGAGGGCCACCAGTCCATACTCCGTCTTGGAACTGAAGGCCACGGCGAAGCAGACCGGTTGGGGATGGTCGGATTGTGGCAGCAAGGCTCCTGCCAGGGAAAGGCCCGAAAGCCTTGACCTGGCCAGCCCCAGGAAGGATGTGGCACCACATACCAGGAGCACCTCCGACCATCTGCTTTAATTCCCCGTGTTATGCATCGGCTTTAAGTGGTTTACCTGCCTTCCCCCCTGTCCCGCCGCCTGGGTGCCGGTCTTGCCGGCACGGCCTTCGCATCGCTCAGCCTGGCTGCTTTGGCCAGTCCCGCTGCCCTTGCAGCTGATAAGAAACGACCAGCTGCTGCCCCCCAATCGATCCTCCTGGTCAGCTACGCCGTGACCAAATCGGCCTATGACCAGATCATTCCTAAGTTCGAGGCCGACTGGAAGAAGAAGACCGGCCAGAGCGTTACGGTCAAAACCAGCTACGGCGGTTCTGGCTCCCAGACCCGGGCCGTCATTGATGGTTTGGCGGCCGATGTGGTGGGCTTGGCCCTTAGCGCCGATGTGCTGAAGCTCCAAGAGACTGGTTTGATCCAGCCCGGCTGGGAGCGGGAGAACCCCAGCAACTCGATCATCACCAATTCGGTGGTGGCCTTTTTCGTGCGCCCTGGCAACCCCAAGCGCATCAATAGCTGGCAAGACCTCGACAACAAGGACGTTGACGTGATCACGGCGAACCCCAAAACATCCGGTGGTGCCCGCTGGAATTTCTTGGCGCTCTATGGCTCTGTCACCCAAGAGGGTGGCAGTGTGGACGCTGCCCGGAAATACGTCACAACTGTTTATAAAAATGTTGATGTACTGCCCAAGGATGCCCGGGAAGCCACTGACACGTTTGTGAAGCGGAACAAGGGCGATGTACTGCTGAACTATGAGAATGAGGCGATCCTGGCCCGTAAAACTGGCGATTGGACCGTGCCTTACAAGCTGCCTTCTCCGAACATCTTGATTGAGGGTCCGATTGCCGTGGTGGACAAGAACGTGGACAAAAAGGGCACCCGCAAGGTGGCCGAAGCCTTCGCTAAGTTCCTTTACACCCCTGAGGCCCAGAAGGCCTTTGTGGCCAATGGCTTCCGTCCTGTCACAGTCGAAGGCAAGGCCTTTGCCAAAGGCAAATTCCAGCAATTGAAGACGTTCACGGTGGCCGATTTCGGTGGCTGGGACAATGTCAATAAGAAGTTCTTTGGCAAGGGCGGCTTCTGGGACCAAATCTTCGCCAAGAGCCGCTGATCTCTGGCCATTGCCAGACTCGGAGGGGCCCTGACCAGGGCTCAAACACCAACTCCCTTGCCCCGGCCCCTGTGGTCGGGGCTTTTTAGGTGGCGAGCCGGGTTTGGGTCTGGGGGTTGGACTTCAGCCAGCTTGGCCCAGCTGCTCCCTGTAATATGGAAGCTAGGTGCCCAATCATGGCAACCCATTTCGCCGACCTGATCGCAATGGGCTAGATCTCGTCTTCATTGCAAGCATGTGTGAATTGCTGGCCCTCAGCGCCAATACCCCCACCGACATGACCTTTTCCTTCCGCGGCCTAGCCCGGCGCGGCGGAGATACCGGAGAACATGGAGACGGCTGGGGACTGGCCAGTTTTGACCCCGCTGGCCAGGGTGTGACCATCTACCGCGAAGAGAATGCGGCGGCCTTTTCAAAAGTGGCAGCCGAAGTGGCCGATCTGGCCCTCAAGGCCCATTGCTCGATTGCCCACATCCGCAAGGCCACCCAGGGGGTGATTGCACTTGAAAATTGCCATCCCTTCCATCGCCAATGGCAGGGCCAGGAATGGGTGTTTGCCCATAACGGCGACATCAAGGGTCAGCTCGATGCTGCTGGCCCGTTTCAGCCCCATGGAAGCACCGATAGTGAGGCCGCCTTTTGCTGGATTCTCAATGGGCTCGATCGTGATCGCATCGATCCCTCCAATCCCAGCGCCCTATTCCAGGCCCTTCTGGTTAGGGCCAACCAGCTGGCAGCCATGGGCATCTTCAATTGCCTAATTGGTAATGGCTCCTGGCTGTTCGCCTATGCCACCACCAAATTGCATCGCCTCACCCGGCGGGCCCCCTTCACCACCGCAACGCTTGCCGATGAGGATCTCACCGTGGATTTCTCCCAGGTCACCACGGATCGCGATGTGGTCACGATCGTCAGCACCCAACCCCTCACCACCAACGAACACTGGCTACCGCTGCAATGTGGCGAAGCCCTGCTGCTCCGTGCCGGTGAACTGGTGGCCCACCACATCCCTGAGGTGGCAATTGGGGAGGTCGTGGCTTGAGAACGATGGGTCGAGCAATCAGTCGGGAATCACTGCAGAACGCCTCCTTTAATGGCGCTTGTCGGACTTTCTGGGGAATTGCTCTCGGCACACGAAAGCAAGTTGCAACCATCTAGGTAGTGATTCATTCTTTTCGGGAGGCTGAATCGTGACAATATGCACGAAACCTAGCTGTTGCATTGTGCGTCCATGCGACCCCAGTTTATGAGCTCCACGTCCCAGCAGATGATCAAAAGTTGGGGTCGTTCACCAGTCGCTTTAAGTCTCGAGCCCATGGCCGATTCAGGCTCATTTAGACGCGCCTGTCGATCGGGCCGGCCAAGTCAGTGGCCTGCTTGTGATCGAATTCCAGCGTGAGCACCATACCCCCCCCCAGATTTGGTGCCTTGCTGCCAGGGGCATGAGACCTTTCCTGATGGCAAGGTTGGGGCCTTCGTTCCCGGACACCGTGGCCAGGGGTTTGGGAGCCGACTCTATCTGGCTGGGCGGGCCAGTGGCCTGAGTGGCTTGTTCACCAAAGCAGGAATGGTCGTTCTCCATCGCCTTCCGTGCCATGGATCTCAGCCTGTTGATGGTGGTGAATCACCAGGCTATTTGTCTGCTTGTTCGGACCGGTAAGGGACTGGAATCACCGGCCCCTATCCCCTAGCCGGTGCACTTTGTCACGATCGATTCACGCCAGGGCCATGCTGGTTTCCTGCGAGAAACAAGCCTGATTGCCCCCTGGCTGCGGATGGTGCTCGAAACCATTGGGGCTTGGGCCCCGTGCCTACACCCTTTCCCGCAGTTCTGCCACTCCAGCCAGCGTAGGGGTGATGGCTAGGGGCCAATGTCTTGCGGAATGTTGAGAATTGGGGCTGGATCTTCTGGTGCTTGCTGCAGGCTGCAGTTGATCCGGCTTAGATTTGAATTTAATCGCTATTAATTGGATGATTCAATAACTTAGTGGGGCGATCCATCATTGGTTCATGAAACGCTCCACCATTCCTGCCATGCTGCTGCTAGGTGCAGGTGTTGCTGGCATTGTCCTTTCAGGCCCGGGAGCCCAGGCGGCAGAACGGCCGATCCGTTGGAACACCGGCGGCGCTGTTTGGTCGACCTATCAGCAGCCGATCACCACCTTCTTGGCCACAGGGGAGATTACCGATCGGGGCTTGCTTGATGGCATCCACCTCTCCGGTTGGACGGCCGAAGAAATACGAGCTGGCATGAACAAGCCCTACAAGGTTGATTTTCTCTCCGTCGCCAATTTCCTCTACTCGACCCCTGGCATCCAGTTTCTTGACGAGCAAACCCGTAGCTACGTTCCTTATTGGACCTTGAAGCAGGATGCCGTGGTGGCCCTGCGCTCGGCGATTATGGCGGATGCCCTTGATGGTGCGATCTCATCGGCAGGCATCCTGGCTGCCCTGCCGGTTGATTTCCGCCTGGCGGACACCGATCGCTTTGATGGCAAACAAAATGTCTGCGATCGGGTGCGGGCCACCACTCCTGCCCAGTCCACATCCCTGCTGTCCTGGTACGTGTTCCTGCCCTCCTGCATCCAGGCCAGGCAAGTTGCCGTTGCCAGCCCAAGGCAGTCCTCCCCTGGAGGAACGACCCAGAAGCCCGTCAAAGGGATGTGGTAGTTGCTGGGTGAATTGGGTTGGATTGATGGCTCGGGGCACGCCGCCAAGGCGGGTTGGCAGCGCAGCCCTAGGGGTGGTCAGGCCCGGGTTTCATCGCTCTTGGGAGGGATTGTTTCTGATCCCCTTGCTCCAGTCCACCCCGCAGGGAGGCCACCTTGCCCCAGCCCAGCTGGGGCAATTGGTAGGCAGCTAGGCAACTGCGATTACCCCTGGTGCAACAGCAGGCGATTGGGGTCGCCAGGTCAGGCACCAACTGGTCGATGCTAAGCACCGGGTCCCCGCGATTAATCCTGATCGCGCCCTTCCGGTGGCCTGCGGCAAACTGCCTGGACTCCCGCCCATCAATCAGTACGGACCCTGGTTGGGCCAGGTGCCCAGGCTCCTGGGCTCAGTTCCACGATCGAACCACGGGCTTAGGCAACCACGCGTTCATAGGCAGCTCGGCCTATGCCGTCGCCCTGGGGCGCGGCTGCCATCGGCTCGGCGCAACTGACTGAGCACCAGCAGCAGGATGGCAATCCGAAACAATAGGCGGGATAGAAAGCAGCCTCCAATCAATAACAATGGGGACCAAGGTTGTTGAGGTTGCTGCCGAAAAGGACTGTTGTCACTGATTTCACCATGGATTGATCCCTGGATTTACCCATTGATGAAGCCCGATTAGGCAGAACGCGTGGTTGAAAGCCCAAGGAGGAGACCCTTCTGACACACAAGCCCTTGGCATTGATGCCGAGCATGTGGTTCGCAAGCCTTGGCCGCATTTCCGGCCTGACACCAGCCTCAGGGCGCCCCAGGCTTGGCACCGTTAGGCTAGGGCCATGCAGGTGGCCAATGGCCTGCCCTCTGGAACCCATCCGCTGACCTTCACCGACTTTCAGGCGCCGGGGACGGCGACACGCCCGCTGCGGCGTAGTGATTTTGAGCTTGAGGCCTATCGCAAGAGCGATAACGGCCGGGCCCTATTACAGGTGTTCAGCACCCTGGTACCGATGGCGGCACTTTGGTGGTTGGTGCCCCAGGTGATGGCTGGTCCGCTGGCGGAGCGCCTGCTGCTGCTGCCGATCCTCGTGCTGCTGGTTCTGTTTTCGTCGCGCAGCTTTTCGCTGATGCACGATTGCGGTCACCGCTCCCTATTTGCCAGCCGCTGGCTCAATCAGGTCTTTGGTTTTCTTTTTGGGGTTGTTAATGGCATCCCCGAGCATCCTTGGTCGCGGGGCCATGCCTACCACCACAAACACAATGGCAACTGGGAGCGCTACCGCGGCCCCTCAGCCCTGCTGAGCTTGGAGCAATACCGGGCCCTCTCCCCCCTTAGTCAACGGCTGTATGGCGTCAGCCGCCATCCGCTGATGCTGCTGCCGGGTGGCTTTTTCTACCTGGTCATCAAGCCCCGCATCGCTCTGATTTTAGCCCTGGTCGATTGGATTGGGTCCCGACTTAAGGGTCCCAACCCATCCCCACCCAAGCGCTACCAACCGACCCGGGCTGAACTGGCCGATCTGGTCGCCAATAATCTGTTGGTGATCGCCAGTTGGTGGGCCATGGGCCAGTGGCTCGGGCAGGGCCTGTTCTGGAGTTGCTATGCCACGGTGATGACCTTCTCAGCGGCAATCTTCATCTGCATCTTTTTTGTGCAGCACAACTATCCCGGCTCCTATGCCAATGGCAATGAGGGTTGGAGCTATCTGCAGGGGGCCGTGGCCGGTAGCAGCAATCTAGAGCTGCCTTGGATTTTGAACTGGTTTTCGGCCGATATCGCCTTCCATAGCATCCACCACCTCTGTGAGCGAATTCCCAACTACCGCCTGCGCCAGTGCCATGAGCGCAACGCCCACCTGCTCACAGGCGCCAAACGGCTGACCCTGGCCCAGATTCCCGGCTGTTTCCGTTACATCCTCTGGGATTCCAAGGACCTACGCCTAATCTCCCTGGCTGAAGCCTCTAGTTGAGGCTAGAGGGTTCTAATTTTTGGGCATGAACCACCGCAAACAATCCAGCGTGGGTTGGGCCTAAGCAGGGGCGGCCCTGGTTTGTTAGGGGAATTCAGAGAATCTGGGCGAGGAACTGACGGCTGCGCTCATGCTGGGGATGGTCAAAGAAGCGCTCTGGCGTGGCCTCTTCCACCACCTGGCCATCGGCCATCAACACCACCCGGTCAGCCACCTGGCGGGCAAAGCCCACCTCATGGGTCACCACCACCATGGTCATGCCATCGGCGGCCAATCCCTGCATCACCTCCAGCACCTCCCGCACCATCTCGGGATCGAGGGAGCTGGTTGGTTCATCGAAGAGCAGGATGCGGGGCTCCATGCAAAGGGAGCGGGCGATCGCCACCCGTTGCTGCTGGCCGCCGGAGAGTTGGCCCGGAAACTTATGGGCCTGCTCGGCAATACCAACCCGGTCCAGCAGGGCCATGGCTTGACCCTGCACGTCCGCTTTGGGGCGCTTGCGCACCAGCACCGGCGCCAAGGTGAGGTTCTCGAGCACCGAAAGATGGGGAAACAGGTTGAACTGTTGGAAGACCATCCCGACGTCGCGCCGGATCGCATCGATCTTGCGCAGGTCGTCGTTGAGACCGATGCCATCCACCGTGATCGAGCCCTTTTGAAACTCCTCCAGGGCATTGAAGGTGCGGATGAAGGTGCTTTTGCCTGAGCCCGAAGGGCCCATGATCACCACCACCTCACCCCGTTGCACCGTGAGATCCACGCCGCGCAGGGCATGGAAACCATTGGGGTACCACTTCTCCACCCCTCGGGCCTCAATCATGGCGGAACTGTTGGCGACGATTCCTGCGGTTGGCATCGGTTTGGGGTGGGGGGCTTTCGGGGCTTGGTTGAGATGGCTGAGTCGCAAACGTCGGGTCTGGCTTCCGATCGGAGCTAGGGCCCCAGGCCGGGGGGGTTGAGGCGTCGCTCGAGGGCGCGACTGCCCAGGCCGAGCGCCGCGCAGCAGCACCAAAACAGCACCGCCAACGTCAAATACACCTCAGCGTTCTTGCCCAGGTACAGGGGGTTGGCCATCACGCTGCGGGCCGTGCCCAGGAGGTCGAGCAGGCCAATGAGAGATAGCAAGGTGGTGTCCTGCAGCAAGGAGATGAACTGGCCGACGGTGGCGGGCAGGGCGATCCGCAGGGCCTGGGGCAACACCACCCGGCCCAGGGCCTGGGGCAGGCTTAGGCCAAGGGAGCGGGCCGCCTCCAGTTGGCCGCGGGGCACGGCCGCCAGGCCCGAGCGCACCGCTTCGGCCAGGTAGGCGGCCGAAAAGAAGGTGAGGATCCAGGCCGCCCGCCAGATTCGATCTGGCGCCAGGCCCCCTGGTAGCAGGAAGCCCAGGATGTTCTGGCCCAGAAACAGCAGGGTGATCAGGGGAGCGCCCCGGATGAACTCGATGTACAGCACCGAGCCCCAGCGCAGCAGCGGCAGGGAGCTGCGCCGACCCAGGGCCAGCATCACCCCCAGGGGAGCGCTGAGCAGGATGGCAAAACTGGCTTCGACCAGGGTGAGCAGCAAGCCGCCCCACTCGTTGGCGCCCACGGTCACCAGCCCCAGGCCACCGCCAATCAGCAGCATCCCCCCGAGATAAAGCAGGGGCCAGATCAGAGGGAGGGCCAGGGTTACCCCCTTGCCCAGCCGGCCGGCGAAGCGGCCCGCCAGCCATCTGAGTAGCAATAGCAGGCCCGTGAGTGCCCACCAGCGGGCCTGGATCGCAAGCCCCAACCCCAGGGCCGCCGGCATCCAGCCGGCGAGGAGCAGGAGCACAGCCGCGGCAATCCGGTCGTTACGGGGCCAGGGGGCCGTGATCGGCCGGTCCCGCCGGGGCAGGCCCCGCAACACCCCCCAGCTCATGCCGGTGGCGGCTGCCAGCAACCCCACAAGCAGCCAGAGGCGCCATTGCTGCTCGATCGGGTAGCGGCCCACCGCAAACAGGGTGCTGTTGGCCTGGATCACGGCCCAATGGGCCTGGGTTAGGGCCCAGTGGATCAGCCGCCAGCCGGCCGCCGCCAGGCCGGTGATCAGCAGGGCCGTTAGTAGGCCATCGGCGGGGCTAGAGAACAGTTCCTTGCGCAGGGTTGATGGCGCTGGTCGTTGGATCGGACCCATTCAGCGCTCCTTAATTTGAACCAGCCGGTTGAGCCCATTCATCACCAGGGAGATCACCAGATCGATGGCGAGGTAGGCCGCCAATAGAATCACGATCACCTCAATCGCCCGGCCGGTTTGGTTGAGGCTGGTCTCCGCCACCGAGTACAGATCGGTGTAGCCGCAGGCCACGGCTAGGGATGAATTTTTGGCTAGGGAGATGTATTGGGTATTGAGTCCCGGCACAATCACCCGCAGGGCCTGGGGAATGATGATGCGCCGCAGGCTAAGCAGCGGCCCCAACCCCAAGGAGGTTGCCGCCTCCCATTGACCCTTCGGCACGGCGGCAATCCCGCCACGCACCACCTCAGCGATGAAGGCGCCTGTGTACACCACCAGACCCGTGAGCAGGGCGCCAAATTCCGGGGTAAAGCGCAGTGGCGCCCTCCACACCCCATCCACCAGGCTGGGACCGCTCCAGTGCAGGCCGGCTTCAAAGCCCGGCAGGAATAGGCCCGATTTAGCGAGCACAATTCCAGGCAATTGGATTGCCGCCGTGCCATTGGGCAGGGCTAAAAACACCACGAAATACCAGAACACCAGCTGCAGCAGCAGGGGGATGTTGCGAATCACCTCCACATAGATCCGGGCCAGCCGTTTGACCAGGCCATTGCTACTAAAGGTGGCGCTGCCCACCAGGGTTCCCAGCAGGGTGGCTCCGACCAGGCCCAGGCCCACCACCCGCAGGGTATTGACCAGGCCGGCCAGCAGGCCGCGCCAGTAGGGCTGCGATGCGTTGAAGGGCAGCAGGGTTTCAGCGACGTCAAAGCTGGCCGGTTGGCCCAGCCAGCGCCAACTGAGCAGGAGCCCAGCCGCGCTGAGGTTGCGCACCAGGTTGCCCAGTAAAAAGGCAATCACCACCAATAGGACCAGGCCTACGCACGCCTGGACCAGCCAGGGCACCAGGCGCCGGTTTTGCCACCAGGGGGGACTAGGGCTTAGGCGGCTTGCCATCAGCGGAAGGGAGGCGAATAGATCAGGCCTCCCTGGTTCCACTGGCGGTTAAGGCCCCGATCCAACTTCAGTTTGGAGCCGGGTCCCACATTGCGATCAAAAATTTCGCCGTAGTTGCCCACCGCGGCAATTGCCTTCACGACAAAGTCAGCCGGCAGACCCAGGCTCTTGCCGAAGTCGCCTTCGACGCCGAGGAACCGGCGCAGGTCGGCCTGGTTCGGGTTGGCCTTGGCCTGGGCCAGCTTGGCGGCCACATTCGCCTTGGTGATCCCCAGTTCCTCGGCCTGCATCAGGGCATAAACGCTCCAGCGCACCGCATCGGACCAGACCGGATCGGCGTTGGTGGTGGCGGGGGTAAGGGGCTCCTTGCTCAGCACCTCGCCCAGCAGCAGGTGGCCGGTGGGGTCGGGGAAGCTGGTGCGTTTGGCGGCCAGCTGGGAGCGGTCGCTGGTCACGGCCAGGCAACGACCCTGCAGGTAGGCGGCGTAGGTCTGGTCGCCGGTCTGGAATTTGAGCGGCGTGTAGGTGGCCTTGATCTCGCGCATGCGGTCGGCCAGGTTGAGCTCGGTGGTGGTGCCGCTCTCAACGCAGATCGGCTTGCCGGCCAGGTCCTTGAGGCTCTTGACGCCACTGCCGGCGGCCACCATGACGCCCTGGCCGTCATAAAAGGTGGTGGGCGCAAAGCTGAGGCCGTTGCCGCCGGCGGCATCGCGGGTCAGGGTTTCGGTGGTGTTGCGCGAGAGCAGGTCCACCTCACCGCTGGCCAGGGCGGCAAAGCGCTCACTGGAGTTGAGGTCGCGGTAGTCGACTTTGCCGGGATCGCCCAGCAGGCTGGCGGCCACGGCCTTGCAGACATCCACGTCCAGGCCGCTGTAGGCGCCATCGGAGCCAAGGAAACTAAAGCCGGGCAGCTTGCCATCAACGCCGCAGATCAACTTGCCGCGGCTTTTGATCAGGTCGATCTTTTGGCTTTGCAGGCCACCACTCTCGGAGGCGCAGCTGGCCAAAAACAGGGCAAGACCCAGCGTGCTGGCCAGCGAGAGTTTGGGAAGCAGCTTGCGAAGGAAGGGCATGGACCCGATCGAGGTTGGCCGCACTTTGCCAGCAATCGGCCCGCCAGGCCCGTGGCAATGGCCACCAACCGCTTGCTGGCAGTGGGTAACTGCCCTTCAGCTCAGCAGGCCGTGACGCACCTGCTCAGGGCCCCATTCGCTTCCCCATCGACGGGGGCGCGCCCTTAACCGGATCAGGATCGTCCCTGGCGTTCTCCGTAAACGCCATCGTTGCTGCTGCGGGGCTGGACCCGAATCGCCACGGCCCCGCCTGCCGCCGCTTCTAGGGTCATGGCAGGTTCGAGCGGGATTGCCGCACGATGGCCCATCCAGATCCGGCCCAGCCAACCAGGGCCAATTCCACGGCCTTCGGCCCGGGCAGCAGCGCCAGTCCGGGCCAGCGGTTGCAGTTACGGCGACCCGACGATTGGCATGTGCACCTGCGGGATGGCGCCATGCTCCAGGCGGTGGTGGCTGCCACGGCCCGCCAGTTTGCCCGGGCGATCGTGATGCCCAACCTCACCCCCCCGGTAACCACCGCGGCGGCAGCGGCGGCCTACCGGCAGCGGATCCTGGCGGCCCTAGGGCCCGAAACTGACCAGGGCTTCCAACCCTTGATGACGGCCTACCTCACCGAGACCCTCGATCCCGAGGAGCTGGTGCGGGGCCAGGCCGAAGGGATTTTGACCGCCGCCAAGCTCTATCCCGCCGGAGCCACCACTAACTCGGCGGCGGGGGTGCGCGACCTGGCCGCGATTGGACCGGTGCTGGAAACGATGGAGCGGATCGGCATGCCCTTGCTGGTCCATGGCGAAGTCACCGATCCGGCGATCGATATTTTTGATCGCGAGGCGGTGTTTCTGGAGCGCCATTTGGGCCCCCTGTTGGCCCGCTACCCCGGGTTGAAGGTGGTGCTTGAGCACATCACCACCGCCGAGGCGGCGGCGTTTGTGGCCGAAGCCGGTCCCCAGCTGGCGGCCACGATCACGCCCCACCACCTGCACATCAACCGCAATTCCCTGTTTGCCGGCGGCCTGCGGCCCGATTTCTTTTGCCTGCCGATCGTTAAGCGGGAGCGCCATCGCCTCGCCCTGCGCCGGGCGGCCACCTCGGGCGACCCCAGTTTTTTCCTTGGTACCGATTCGGCGCCCCACCGGCGCCAGGCCAAGGAAGCCTCCTGCGGTTGCGCCGGCATCTACAACGCCCCCTACGCGATCGAAAGTTATGCGACCGTGTTCGAGCAGGAGGGGGCCCTGGACAAGCTCGAAGCCTTCGCCAGTGAGCATGGTCCGCGCTTCTACGGCCTGGAACCCAACAGCTCCCCCATCACCCTGGAGCGCCAGGATCCCGATGGCGAGCAAGCCGAGGCGGTGCCCCTGACCTTGCAGCTGGGCAGCGACGCCGGTTCTCCCCTAGCCCTGGTGCCCTTCCATGCGGGCGAGGCCTTGCCCTGGCGCCTGGTCTGACCAAGGAACCTGGTCCTAACAACTGGGCTGACCCCGAAGTGGCGGACCGGTTTGGCAATCCAGTCCCTTGGTCAGAAGGGATTAGGCATGCGGGCTGGCTGGGAGTTGCTCGGAGGGTCCTAACTTCAAGGACCTGGCCAGCCAGGGCAAGGTAAATCCCTGGACCAGCAGATTGGCAACCACCACCACAAAAATGATGCTCTTGGCGTTCTGGGCAAGGACCATGGCGCTGGCCGGGTCAATGCCGCGGATGCGGGGGATTGCGGTCACCACGTTGTAGGAGAGGGTCAAGGGGATGGCCCCGCGCAAGCCACACCAGGAGATCAGCAGGGCCTCTTTCCAGGAGAAGGGTGAGAAGGGTTGGACCACTAGAACGCTCAAGGGTCGAGCCACTAGCATCAATATGGCGGCGCACACCAGACCCAACGGCAAGGACGGCACTAGATCATTGGGGTCAACCAGCAGGCCAAAGGTTAGAAAGATGGTGATTTCGGTCATGGTGTTGAAGGGCAGCAACACCTCCTCAATCGATTCGTCGTTTAATTCTTCATTGCGGTATCGCATGGTGTTCATCAGCACACCGGTGACATAAACGGCTACAAAGCCCGAGCCCCCGAGCGCATCCGTGCAGCCATAATCGATGAAGGCGATCGACATGGCGACGACCAGGAGTTGGGCCTTTTCATGCACCAAAAAGTCGATCACGAATTTGGCCAAATAGCCAAAGGCGGCGCCCAGAATCAGGCCGGATCCGATCCGCTGCAGGAAGTTGCGCAGGCCGTCTAGCACCGTCAGTTGTAGGCCGTGCTGGCCGGCTGTAAACCATAGGCCATTGGTTACAAATACACCCAGCATCAGTCCATAAACCAACAGGGCCACCGGATCGCTGAGGGCCGATTCAAATTCGAGAAGATCGCGGAGACGTTTTGGAACCTGTTGGCGCAGCTCGGACAGCAGGTTGAGGGTGGCGCCTGCGTCGGTGGAACCCAGGCAGGCGGCGATCAAGAGCGCCGCCGTTAAGGGCATGGAATTGGCCACGCTAGGCACCACTTGGGCTCCATCAAAGGACGAGAACCAGGACAACAGCAGCCCCAGGGCCGCAGAAGAAATTACTACCCCGCCAATGGCCAGGATCAAACCATATTCGAGAAAGCCCCGTATGGCCTTGACGTCTGTTTTGAGACCTGCGTAAAACAACAACAGTGCCAGGCTAAATATATGCAGATTTTCGGCTAGATAGTGGTCTAGGTGTATATAGTTTACGTTGACAAATAAGCCCAGCAATAGTACCCCGAGAATCCCCGGTATGCCAATGCGGATTGAAAAGCGACTGATCGCCAGGGTGCCTAGAAATAGGATGCCAATGAACAGCAGCTGGATCTGAATTGGTACCGTTTCAAGGGGTATCGACCCGTGGTCGAGGCCAGGCTGCGCGGAATCTGGATTGACGAGCGCAACGACGCCAACCATCTGTTTACCATCGGTTCATAAAAAGAATATAGCACTGACTAAGGGTCTGGGCTTGTTTCGGATTGGCTGTGGTAGCCAAGGACAGCCGCTTGCTCCGTGCTCAACCGACCCGCTTCGCGCAACACGGCCGTGATCTGCTCGATCGATAACACCGCCCGGCTGCGGTAGCCCGCATCGGCTAGACGCTGGGCCGCAGCACCGCCATGGTCGATGAACACCACCACATCATCCACGCGCAGGCCCGAACGTTCTAATTTGGCAATTCCTTCCAGCACGCTGCCGCCGGTGATCAGGATGTCGTCCACCACCAGGGCCGTTTCGCCCTCCTGGAAATCGCCCTCAATCAGGCGCCGGGCCCCATGGGCCTTCACCTCCTTGCGGGGGTAAATCAGGGGCTTGTGCAACAGCAGCGACAGCCCCGTGGCCGTGGGCAGGGAGCCGTAGGGAATGCCGGCGATGCGATCGAAATGGAGATCCCCCAATAGGCTGCTGTAGGCGTGTAGAACCCGGTGGAAGATATTGGGGTTGGAGATGATGCGTCGCAGGTCGATGTAGTAATTGAACAGGGCACCGGAGGCCTGCACATACTCGCCGAATAGGAGGCAGCCGATATCAAACAGATCCACCACCAAGCTGTCGAGCTGTTCGGTCCTTGCCTGCGGTAACCAAAGATCACAACGGTCTGCGGCGGGCTGGCGGGCGTCGATCACCCGATCACGCAGGCTGGCGATCTGACCCTTGAGCTTCGCCACCTGCTCGCCGAGCCGATCCTCCATCAGCATGTTTTGGGGTACGGGCAGCAGCAGGCCATCGGCGGCGTTGCCCAGGCCCGCTTGCAGCAGGCTTTCCAGCCGTTCCTCCTCGCCCCAGAGGCTGCGCAGAATCAACACATGGTCGGGCGCCAGATTGCGGACCCGGGCCAGGACTTCGGGGTCACTGGTGCCCACCTCCAGCAGCAGCTGCTCCGGCGTAGCCCAGAGGCGACTTTCGGCCACGATCCGCAGGTAAAGGGGATTGGCCTCGTTGGGGTGGTGCTGGAGGATGCGGGAGGCCGGGCTGGAGCTGTGGCAGCTGATGACGACCGCCCGGTCGGTGTGCAACAGAAACGGGGCCGCCAGGTCGTGGCCCGCCAGGGGTGAGAGCGACACCGCATCGACATTGAGATCATCGAAGACGTAATGGGCCAGGGCCGAGGCCGAGTTGAGGTCGGCGTGTTTGGCATCCAGGATGAGGGGAATCTCCGCCGGTACCAGTTCCCGCACTTCCCGCAGCAGGTCGAGACCCACGGCCCCTAGGGCCTGATAGAACCCCAGGCTTGGCTTGAAGGCACAGACGTGGTCGGAGGTCTCTTCGATCACCGCCTTGATCCAGCGGCGCGATTGGGACAGAAACGAACCGGCGCCAGCGCCGCGATGGCGGTTCCAGCTCTGCAGCATCTCCGGATTGGGGTCTAGCCCCGTGATCAGCAGCGATTGGCGGCTGGCGATCGCTTCGGTGAGCTTGAGAAAGAAGGTCACGCCTTTGCTGGACCAGGCACCGGTGGCCAGGGCAGGGGTCCAGGCTGGCATGGCCCTGGCTAGGCCCCATCCCCGGGACCCCCTCTCGCCGGGGCCCACCCCCACTCCCGGTCCCGCTGACCATCGCGATCAGGGCCCGGCGGTGCTCCCGGGGGTTGCGTCGGTTTCGGCCCCCGATGGGGCGTTCGGGGCCCGGGCCGGAACCACCAGCACCGGAATCGACGCATGGGTGAGGACCCGTTGCGTTTCACTGCCGAGCAGCAGGGCCGCCTGGCCACGCCGGCCGTGGGAGGCCATCACAATCAGATCACAGCCCCGCTCGCTGGCCGCCGCCAAGATCGCCTCGTAGATGGTGGGGTTGATCGTGGTGTGGCTTTCGCAGGGCACGCCGGCCGCCTCGGCCTGGCGGCGGGCCTGGCCCAGCACCTGCTCGGCTTGCCCGGCGAGGACTTGGGCGAACCGGGCACTGATTGCTGGATCGAGCACCATGCCCTCGCCGAACAGGCTGACCTCGGGATGGGCGTAGGGACTGTCCTGGGCATGGAAAAAGGTGATCTGGGCTCCGGTTTCTTGGGCAATCTGCACTGCCCGGGCCACCGTGGCCTCGGCCAGGTCGGAGCCATCGGTGGGAACCAGTAGATGGCGAAACATCCCAATCCTTGCGGCTGCCTGAACCGTAGGTAGGCCTGCTCGATCGGGATTGACACGCTACCAAGCTTGAGTAATCAGGCTGGAATGCGTCCCCCGGGTTTGGCAAAAGTCCCAGGGGCCTGGCCCAGGGGTGAGGCTGGCCTAGGGGCAAGGGATCAGGGGAGGTACCTCAGTGGCTCCGAGCTGGGCCCTGCCAGCCGGCCAGGTGGGAGGCACCGCTGGATCGGGCCAGGGCCCGGGCCGACGGCAGGGCTGGCTCCAGGCGTTCGGAGCTGAAGGGTGGCAAGGTGCGGCTGCGTAGCCAGGCGCCCCATCGGAATTCATGGAATGGGATCAGGGGGGCCGCCGCGATCACCCGCTCCCGCTTCATTTTCCACACCAAGCTGCGGTAAGGATCGTCCTGGGTATCGGTGAGCTTTACCGGCAACGCTTTTGGTGGCAAGGGTCCCAGGCCTCGGCCATCAAACAGATAGAGCCAGCCCCGCTGGTGCAGGGCCGCCAACACCTGATCGGGATCGCTGAAAGGCAGATCCAGGGCCACATAGCCAAAGGCGGTGGCTGCGGGGTCCTCCTCCATGAGCCCCCGCAGCCGGTGGTGACGATCGACCATCCAAAGATCGCCGGCCTGGCTACGCACCAGGGGGGTGGGTTTCTGGCGCAGGTAGCGCCGCCGCTCCTCCGGGCTGTCCTTGGCGAAATCGATCTGGCGGCTACGGATCTCGGCCATGCCCACACACATCTGGGTGGGACGTAGGTCGCAGAGGGCAACGTCCAAGAGCTGGCTGTCGCTCGGTGGTGGCGGCAGGGGCTGGAAGGGGGGAAGTCGCAGGGCCATTAGCTGACCTTAGGGCGATTGCAGGCTTTCATTTGTTCAGGCGGGGCCAGGTTGCAATCCATAGGGTTCGTGGGTGGCGGGCTTGGTAATGCCGAGCAGCTGGCGCCATGTTTCCACTGGCCAATCCCAACCCTCTTCCCAGCGGGCTAGCCAGAGGGGCTGGGCTTGGAAGCCGATGGTGGTGCCATGGGCAATGGCCCGGCCCATCAGGCCATAACTCTTTGTTTTAAGGCGAAAGCGGCTCACCTGGGCGGCATTGTTCAACATCACGTAGGCGGGAAACCCAATCTGGGTGGCGGTGATCGCTAACACGCCGCTTTCCCCCTCCGCTGTGGTGCCAAAGCCACTCACCACATGGTGGATGTCGTGGGTGGTGGCGATCCGTTGGGTCAGCCAGTGGCCATCACTGAGCAGGGGCCTCGGCCGGAAAAACTCCGGGTCATAGCCGCGGCTAAGCATTAGCTCGGCGTAGGACCGGCCCAGGCTCCCCCCAGGCAAGGACCCCAGAACGTCCATGGCTGGCTGGAGGGGCGGATAGCGCCCATCGATCATGGCCGGGCCCCCGTCCTGTTCCCGGCAGCGGCGCAGGCATTCGGCCATCTGGGGGGACTCGATTAAGGAATCGACCAGATCGGCAATCGCCTTGAGATCTCCGCCGCTTCGGGCTACCCCCACCAGGGCTAGCAGCTGGTTGAACGTTGTGATCAGCTGATGACGAAGGGCCACAGATGCGGGGTATTTGTAGAATAAATTCTAAGGGTTTTGCCGTTTCCCATAAAACTCCATGGTGGAGATGGCCGGGTAGGAGCGCCAGGTTGATCAGGGGCTGGCTGTGGTCCCTTGGGGGCCTGGTCCCATCCACCCTTAGGGGCAGCCACGGTTAAGGCTACGGATCGCTGACAATCGAGCCATCTGCCTGGGCTTGACCGTTTGTCCTTCTCCGCCCTGGTTGCCAGAGCCAGCCTGGTCCCTGCCCTCACCAGCCCAGGAGTTCTCACCACCGCCCTGGTCACCAAGTCGTCGCTGTTTGGCATCGGCATTGCCTTCAGTCCCCTGCACATCGCCGTGGTGGCCCTGTTGCTGCTCGGCAAGGCGCCCTTGCGGCGGGCCCTGGCCTACGTGAGCGGTTGGGCGCTCGCCAACGCCTTGGCAATCGTGCTGCTCACCGTGCTGGGTGAGACCTTTTCGATCAGTCTCAACCATGGCGAACGGGAGCAGGTGCTGGTTGACCTGCTCGGCGCTGGCGCCTTGATGGGACTGGGCCTCTACCAACTCACCCCCCAGGCCAACATCGGCGAGGAGGGCATGGCCCTGCGGCTGATGAACCAGCTGCCCGATTTCAATACCGTGACCCTGGTGTTGATCGGCGCAACCAGTGCCCTGCTTACGCCAGAAAATCTGGTTTTTTATCTCAAGGAAGCCGGGCTGCTCCTGCTCAACGAACCCGGTCTCAAGGCCGATGCCGAAGTGACCGGCCTGTTCACCCTCGTGGCCAGTTCCCTCTTGCTCCTGCCTCCGCTGGCCTGGTTGGTGAGCCGGGGCGCCATCCGCGAACCGATTGCCCGCCTAGAGAATTGGCTCCAGCACAAAGCTGAATGGCTCGTGGGTGTCCTGGCCCTGGTGCTGGGGGTCTACCTGCTTTACGAGGGGCTTCACGGCCTTGATCTCATGCGGGCTGTCTGATCCCAACCATTGAACGATGGGCATCAGCCGAACTCTCCAGATTGGGTGCCTGGATGGTTCTGGGCTGGGTCGATTTCTCCGGGCTGCAGGAGCCAGTCAGGGGTTCAGGGACTGCCAACCGCCGCCCTGACCTGGCGCCACCAGGCCTGGGCCGCCCAAGCCGCTGCCGGGAAGGGGGCTTCCTTGGCGGCCTGGGGGTGGCTCCACCAAGGCCAGGCCCGCCCCCAGCGCCAGCAGGATGGCCAGGCCCCACCAGCCGGGCTTTAGCTGGCTGAGACGGGCTGGGAACGGGCCCATCCGAGCCCTGGGCGGGTGCCGGGAGCGGTGGCCCCGGCGGCCAGGTCCCGCCAGGGGCGAGCCGCAACGGCCGCAGACCATGCGACCGGCCAAGCTGCGGTCGGAGCGGACGGACCAGCTGCAGCAATTGGGACAGGCCATGGCCTAGGGAGAAGGGGACGCGCCTGGGGCGAGGCGGAGCGAAATCGTATCGGCCGGATCAAGCCCTGGGAGCCGCTGGATCGTTAAGGCCAGGCGACCAGGGCCACGGGCTCGTATTTCGCAAACACCACCCGCCAGCCCCGCTGCGCCAGGCCCTGAAGACCGGCCTGGAAGGCCTCGTTGTCACCATCGGCCAGCCAGCGGGCCTTAAGGATCGGCAGTTTGTCGCTCACCACGTCCAGGGGGATCTCCACCAGCAGCAGGCTGGTTTCGCCGCAGGCCCGTTGCAGCAGACCCCCATCAGTGCGTTGCCAGAGGCGCAAGAGCAGTTCCAGGGCCAGGCTGAGGCCCTCCTGGCCAGGATCCCCCTGCTGGGCAGCGGCGGCGCTTTGGGAGCGCCCGGCAATCGGCAGGCTCCGCTTGCCGTCTAACTCCACCAGGGCAAGGGCAACCAGATAGGGGGCATCAGCCATGGGAAAAGCCCAACGGGCCCCCACCATGCCCGACGGTCAAAACTGGGTCGAAGTTGACCGGGAATGGGCCCCGGTTGGTGGGATCGAATCCCTCAGGAACGCTGCTGGTCGGGCCGCTCCTCAGGCACGATCGCCCCGGCCACCGGGCAGACCTGCAGGCAGATTCCGCAATCGATGCAGGTGTCGAAATCGATCCAATAGAAGGGGGTGCCTTTGCTATTGGCGCCGCTACCGGGGTTGATGCAGGCCACCGGGCAGGCATCGACGCAATCGGCCACACCCTCGCAGACATCGGTGAGGATTGTGTGGGCCATCGGTTGCTCAAAGCGATAGTGATCCTAGGCAGGGGCTCAGGCGATCCAAAGGGTGGAGCTGCACCCCCGGCGGATGGCCTGCTGCTCGGCCTCGGCTGCCGTGGCGCAAGGGCCGCTCAGCAGTTCGGCCGCCTCTCCCTGGCCATGGAGGGCTTCGAGCTGGTCGAGGGCCTGGGGCAGCTGGCTGGCCTGGCCGTAGGCCACCAGGATTGGACCTTGGCCAGGCCGATTCCCGGATCCGGCCCGGGCCGTCGCCTCGAGCAGGTCGCGAATGGGTTCCACGGCGAAGCCAAAGCCCATACCCGCCGCCGTGGCCTGGCCTGCCAACCCGCAGAAGCGGCCCACCAGGGCGTCGTAGCGGCCGCCACTGGCAATCTCCACGGGGGCCGTATCCGTTCCCCGGCAAACCACCTTGAGCACCAGACCGTCGTAGAGGGCGAAGTGGGGCTGGAAGCTGGGATCGAAGCTGAGGCCCACCCCCTGGGCGGCAGCCGTAGGCGCCAGGGTGGCCAGGGTTGTGGCCAGGTTCTCCAGGAGGGCACAGGGCCCGAGCAGTTGTTCGAGTTGGTAGAGCACGGCAGCCGGCTCGCCCCGCAGCCGCATGAGGCGTTGCAGGCCCTGGCGCTGGGCTTCCGGCAGGGGCAGGGCGGCGATGGCCAGAAAATCAAAGCCCGTTAAGGCTTGCCTGGCGGCCGTGCGTTGCTCGGCCGGCACCTGGTCGAGCAGGGCCGTGAGCACGCCGTGGTGCCCGAGCAGCAACTGGGTTTGCTGCCCCAGGCCCAGGCCCAGGCTGCGCAGGCAGGCGAGCAAGAGCCGCAACAGCTCGCTGTCATCGGCGGCGCTGGCTCCGCCCAGCAATTCCACACCGCTTTGCAATTCCTCAACAATCTGCTGGCCACCGCTGCTGCCACCGCCATCGGCCTGGCGGCTGCGGTAGATCGGCCCGGTGTACCAGAGACGCAGGGGCCGGCTGCGGCCCGCCATGCGGGTGCCGGCCGCCCGGGCAATTGAGGCTGTCATCTCGGGACGCAGGCCCAGGGCCTCTTCCGTGGCCAGCCGCACTAACTCCCGGCCATCGATGCCGCCGCCTGCCTGGAGCGTTTCCAGCCGTTCAATGGTGGGCGGCGCCACCTCCTCGTAACCCCAGAGCCGATAGATCCTGGCCAGCTGGCTGACCAGGGTGCGGTTGCCATCCACCTGTTGGGGATTGAGGTCCCTGGCGCCGGCGGCGGGTTGCAGGGCCATGGGGGATGGGCAAGAGCGATTTCCTGCGGATCCTATGGAGCCACGGTCACCCCTTCCGGGTCCGGGTTCCTAAGGGTTGGCCCCGGGTTGGTCGAGGTCGGGAGCGCCATAGCTGCTGCCGGCCAGGGGCCTACAGGCGGCCAGGCCATCGATCAGGGCCCCCCGCAGGCCGGGGGCGCAGGCGATCAGCCGCCCTTCGGCCAGGTTGGCCGGCCCGCCGTCGTAGGCGCACACCACGCCGCCCGCCTGCTCCACCAGCACCACTCCGGCGGCCAGGTCCCAGGGGGAGAGGCCCCGCTCCCAGTAGCCATCGAGCCGGCCGGCGGCCACAAAGGCCAGATCTACCGCCGCTGCCCCGGGCCGGCGCACGCCGCGGCTGCGATGGGTGAAGAAGGCGAATTCGGCGTAGTTGTTGTCCAGTCGCGTGTGGCGGTCGTAGGCAAAGCCCGTCACGAGCAGGGAGGAGGCCAGGTCCTGGCAGTCACTCACCTGGATCGGCTGGTCGTTGCACCAGGCCCCTAGACCCGGGGCGGCCCAGAAGTGTTGATCGAGGGCGGGCACGGCCAGGGCTCCGAGCAGGGGCCGCCCCTGCCAAGTCAGGCCGATCGACGTGGCAAAGAAGGGAAATCCGTGGGCGAAGTTGGTGGTGCCATCGAGGGGATCAACGCACCAGGCCAGGTCCGATAGGCCCTCCTTCCAGCCGCTTTCCTCGGCCAAGACCCCGAAATCCGGGGTGTGGCGATGCAATACCGCCAGCACGGCTGCCTCAGCCGCCTCATCGGCTTCGGTCACCAAATCGCCGGCGCGCCCCTTTTCGCGGATGCGCTCGAGGTGGCCGAAGTGGTGCATCAGCCGTTCGGCGCCGGCGCTGGCCGCCTCCCTGGCTACGGCCACCAGCCGTTGCAGTTCTGCAGGCTCCAGGCCGGAATCCCTCAAGCTGAGGTCGGAGCAGCGGCTGGGCTGGCTCATTCGTCGTCGAGGGGCAGGCCGGCACGCACCTTGCCACGGCCAAAGAACCGGCCGAACTGGAGGTCATACACCTCGTCCTCATCCTGGGTTTCCACCTCCAGGGGCCCCAGGGCCCGGGCGACGCAGAGCAGGCCGTAGCCCTTGTCGCGCACGTCCTTGGAGAGGCCCAGGGATTCGCGCTGGTCGATCTCGCCGGCCAGCACGCGCACGGCACAGGCGGTGCAGCAGCCATTGCGGCAGCTGAAGGGTAACGGTTGCCCCTGTTCCTCGAAGCTGCGCAGGATGTAGGCGCCTTCGGGCACGTCCAGGCGGATTGTGCGCTGCTCTTGGCGCCAGTGCACCGTGATCGGGTAAAGCTGCGCCATCAAGGGCCCTGGAGGGTGACTGCTACATTCTCCCAGTTGCCCCACTTGCCCCCGAACTTACGGAGAGGTGGCCGAGTGGTCGAAGGCGCAGCATTGGAAATGCTGTATAGGGGCAACTCTATCGAGGGTTCGAATCCCTCCCTCTCCGTTGAAAACCGGCCCACGCCGGTTTTTTTATGCCTTGAATTCCCCTGTCCCAAGCTGGTGATCGGCCAGCCGGTTGGCAGGACGGCTGGCCTGGCCAAGGGATGGGCTTTCAGGCCGTTAGTTTGGGGTTTCCATGCGCGGATCCATGGGGCGGATCGTTGGCATCGACTTGGGCACCACCAACTCCGTGGTGGCGGTACTTGAAGGCGGCCGTCCCCAGGTGATCGCCAGCGCCGAGGGGGGACGCACGACCCCATCGGTGTTGGGCTTCAACCGGGACCAGGAGTTGTTGGTGGGCCAGCTGGCCCGGCGCCAATTGGTGCTGAACCCCCGCAATACCTTTGCCAATCTCAAGCGCTACGTCGGCCGGCGTTGGGATGAATTGGAGGAGGGCAGCCTGGCGGTGCCCTACACGATCCGGGCCAACGACCAGGGCAACGTGCGGGTGGTTTGCCCGGCGACCGAACGGGAATACGCCCCCGAAGAGTTGGTGGCCAGCCTGCTGCGCAAACTTGTTGACGATGCGGCCACCTACCTGGGTGAGCCGGTGGAGGCGGCGGTGATCACCGTGCCGGCCTATTTCAACGACGCCCAGCGCCAGGCCACCCGCGATGCTGGGCGGCTCGCCGGCATCAGCGTCGAGCGGATCCTGAACGAACCAACAGCTGCGGCCCTGGCCTACGGCTTCGATCGCAGTGCCGTCAAGCGGGTGCTGGTGTTCGACCTGGGCGGCGGCACCTTCGATGTGTCGGTGTTGCGGATCGCCAATGGCGTTTTTGACGTCAAGGCCACCAGTGGGGACACCCAGCTGGGCGGCAACGATTGGGATCGGCGCATCGTCGATTGGCTGGCCGAAGCCTTTCTGGCCCAACATCAGATCGACCTGCGCCGTGATCGCCAGGCCCTGCAGCGGCTCACCGAAGCGGCCGAAAAGGCCAAGCAGGAGCTCTCCGGTGTGCAAAGCACACCAATTTCCCTGCCCTTTCTTGCCACCGCCGAAGCCGGCCCGCTCCACATTGAAACCACCTTGGAGCGCCGCACCTTTGAGGGTCTCTGCGGCGACCTGCTTGATCGACTTCTGCGCCCGGTGCAGCGGGCCCTGCGCGATGCCGGTCTGGCAGCCGAAGACATCGATGATGTGGTGTTGGTGGGGGGCGGCACCCGCATGCCGATGGTGCAAGCCATGGTGCGCACCCTGGTGCCCCTGGAGCCTTGCCAATCGGTCAACCCCGACGAGGTGGTGGCGATCGGAGCTGCTGTGCAGGCCGGCATCCTGACCGGCGAATTGCGCGACCTGATGCTCAATGACGTCAGTCCCCTCTCCCTTGGCCTAGAGACGATTGGCGGCGTGATGAAGGTGCTGATTGCCCGTAATACGCCGATCCCGGTGCGTAAATCCGATGTGTTCTCCACCTCGGAAGCCAATCAAAACTCGGTGGAAATCCATGTGCTCCAGGGGGAGCGCCAGATGGCCAGTGATAACAAGTCCCTGGGCCGTTTCCGGCTGTCGGGGATTCCGCCGGCGCCCCGGGGCGTGCCCCAGGTGCAGGTCTCCTTTGACATCGACGCCAATGGCCTGCTGCAGGTGTCTGCCACCGACCGCACCACCGGACGCCAACAGAGCGTCAGCATCCAGGGGGGCTCCAACCTCAGTGAAGAGGAGGTGCAGCGCCTGCTGGCCGAAGCCGAGCTGAAGGCCACGGACGATCGGCGCAAACGCAGTGAGATCGACCGCCGCAACCGGGCCCAGACCCTGGTGGCCCAGGCGGAACGGCGCCTGCGCGATGCCGCCCTTGAACTGGGCCCCTACGGCGCTGACCGCCAGCAACGGGCCGTGGAACTGACGTTGCGCCAAGTGCAGGACCTGCTGGCCGCCGGCGATCTGGCCGAGCTGGAGGTGGCGGTCAGCGAACTCCAGGAGGCCCTGTATGGCCTCAATCGCCGCCTCACCAACGAACGCCGCAGCGAGGCGGTCGGCCCTCTTCAGGGCCTCAAGAACACCCTGGGGTCCCTCAAGGATGAGTTGTTTGCCGATGACGACTGGGATGACTGGGACCGGGGCGGTAGCCGCCGCGGCCTGCAGGATCCTTGGCGGGATGGCCTGGCTCGCCAGGGATCCTGGGACCAACCCAGCTGGGGTACCAATGGATCCATCGGCGGAGCCGCCGCTGGATCCATTGGGTCTGGCGAGGGTCGCGATCGCTATCAGCCCAGGGCGGACTGGAACCGGGACCAGGATCGCCCTAACTCCTTTGATGGCCCTGGGGACCCTTTGGGCAATCGCCCAGGACGTCGCCGATCCGACTGGGCGGCCGACCAGCCCGGGGACCGCCCGGGGGATCGCTCCCAAGGGCGCTGGGACCTGGGCCAAGGGGATCGGTCCCCTGATTCCAGCGATGACCCCCGTGGCGATTGGCGAGGCGACCTGGAGCCGGCTGGTTGGAACCAGCCCAGCTGGGAGCGCCAGGCAGCCAGCCCTTCCGCCCCCTACGCCGAACGGGATCTGGACCCCTATGCCGGCGAAGGCGGCGCCAACCCCTCCTATGGACGCCGTAAGTCTGGTCCCCTAAGCGCCCGGCCCCGCCAGGACGATCCCTGGGCTGGGGACTGAGACCCGTGCTTGATACCCCGACCCAGACCGCCGATCTTTGGGCCGTGCTGGGCCTAGAGCCCGGCGCCGATGCCGCCAGCTTGAAGCGGGCCTTCCGCCAGCAGGCCCGCCTCTGGCACCCGGACCTCAACGGCAACGACCCGGTGGCCGAGGAGCATTTCAAGGCGGTGAATGCGGCCTACGCAATCCTCAGCGATCCGGGCCGGCGCCAGGCCTGGGAACGGGGCCAGGGGGCCAACGGCAGTGCGCCGCTGGATCGTTTTGCCAGCGGGTTTCCCGACTTCCATACCTATGTCGAGGTCCTGTTTGGCCGGCGCCAGGGCCGCTCCGAACCTGGCGATCGGCAGGAGCAGCCCGAACCAGGGACTTGGCCCGATGCCCAGGGGCCCGAATCCCAGTCCCAGGCCCCTGGCCAGGGCTGGGGCGTCACCGCCTCACCACCCCCGCCAGCGCCGGTGGTGGCGAGCGTTGACGCTGAAACGGTGGTGGAACTCACGCCGGACCAGGCCCTCAGCGGCGATCGCATCGAACTGGAACTGGCCGATGGCACGGTGCTGGAAACCTGGACGCCCCCCCTGGCCGGCGATGGCTGGCGCCTGCGCTTGGCCGGCGTGCTCGCCGGCGGCGGCGACCATTTTCTGCATCTGCGCGTGCGCACCCAGGAGGGCCTGCGTATCGATGGCTTGCGGGTGTTGTTCCAACTTGATTTGGCCCCCGCCGATGCGGTGCTGGGCTGCCGGGTGGCGGTGCCCACCCTGGAGGGGCCGGTGCAACTGCGGGTGCCGGCGGGCTCCTCCAGTGGCCGGCTGTTGCGTTTGCGGGGCCGGGGGCTGGCATGGGGGAGCCAGCGGGGCGACCAGCTGGTGGAGATCCGGGTCGTGGTGCCCGAAGAGCTCACTGAGGCGGAAGAAGCCCTCTATCGGCGCCTGCAGCAGCTCGCCAGCGAAGCCGAGGATTAGGTCTGACCCCCAGGGGTCCTAGACCGGGGCCCCTGGCTGGAGCTGCCGATGGCGCCGGGCGGGGAGGCAGCAGCTTGGTTGCGGGAGATTGGATGCGGGAGATTGGGTTCTGGAGTGGGCCTTCTGTGGTGCCCCTGGGAGAGGGCTTCGTGAACCAACCCCATGAACCAGCCCGGTGCGAAAGCCTGGTGAGAGACTGAAGCTTCAGCCGCCAGACCTGCTTTCCATGCCCGTGCACGTGCTCCTCTTTGATGCGGGCAGCGACACCGAAGGCATCCATTCCCTGGAGGTCAACGGCACCACCTTGGTGCTGTTGTTTGAAGACCCCGATGACGCCGAACGCTACGCCGGCCTGCTCGAAGCCCAGGATTTCCCGATGCCGAGCGTTGAGGCGATCGACCGCAACGAGATTGAACTGTTCTGCACCCAGGCGGGCTACCAGGCCCAGTTCGTGCCAGCGGGGTTCCTGCCCCAGTCCGCCGAAGACCGGCTGCTGATTGCTCCCCCGGAGCGGAACATGGACGTGGCCAACTGGAAGGAGGAGCTGCTGGGGCAGCAGGCAGGGGAGGGCGGCGGCCCGCCAGCTGGGGGAGCGGAGGTGGCCCAACCAGCTAGCGCCGATGCCGAACTGGAAGCCTTCCGCCGCCGCCTGGAGGGCCTGCTATGACAAGCGCAGGCCAGCCGTTCGGGGCCCAGGACCGGGGCCACCTGCTGACCGAGCAGGCCAATCCCCTCAGCGCCGAGCTGGATCAGCTCGCCACCGCCGAGTTGGTCCAGCTCTTTTGTGAAGAAGACCGGCGCCCCCAGGAGGCGGTGGCGGCGGTGGCACCGGCCCTCGCCGCAGCGATTGATGCGATTGCCGCCAGGCTCGTCCAGGGGGGGCGGCTGTTTTACCTGGGGGCCGGCACCTCCGGCCGGCTGGGGGTGCTGGATGCGGCCGAATGTCCGCCCACCTTCTGTTCTGCGCCTGAATTGGTGCAGGGGGTGCTCGCTGGGGGGGCTGCCGCCCTGCTGCGCAGCTCCGAAGGGCTGGAAGACCTCGAAGAGGCTGGCCAGGCCGATCTCGAGGCCCGGGGCTTCAGCGCCGCCGATGTGCTGGTGGGCATCGCCGCCGGCGGTACCACCCCCTACGTCCACGGTGGCCTGCGCCATGCCCGCAGCCTGGGAGCCCTATCGATTGCCCTGGCCTGCGTGCCCGCCGGCCAAGTGCCCATAGCCGCCGACCTGGAGATTCGCCTGCTCACCGGGCCCGAGCTGCTCACCGGTTCCACCCGTCTCAAGGCAGGCACGGCCACCAAAATGGCCCTCAACATCCTCTCCACCGGTGTGATGGTGCGCCTGGGCAAGGTCCATGGCAATCGCATGGTCGATGTGGCGGTCACCAACAGCAAATTGGAGGACCGGGCCCTGAGAATCCTGGCCGACCTGGCTGGCGTTGACCGGACCAGGGGGGTAGCCCTGCTAGCCGAAACCGGCGGTTCGGTGAAGGTGGCCTTGCTGATGGCTAAGGCGCAGATTTCCGTTGCCGAGGCTAGGGCCTGCCTGGGTCGCCAGGGCCAATCCCTGCGGGCCGCCCTGCAGGAGCTGGGCTCCAACTAGAACCATCGATGGCCTGGCGGCGATCGGTGGACCTGGCCCGGCCCCTGGCCAGGGGGCCCGCAGAAAGCGATTGGCGAAGCCGATCCATCCCCTGAAGGGTTTGGATGTCTCAGTTGCTGCCGTTCTCCCAGGGACCCCAGTAGGGCGCCGTGAACAGGTCCAGGCGGCTGCGGGTCTGGGCTGGCACGAACTCCTTGGGGGTCATCAGCGCATATTGAAGGGCCCCATGGGCGGGGCTGGCGGGGCGCTGCTCGGCAATCCGGGCCGTGGCGCTGGCCAGGATTGCCTGGGCCAGCTGGGCATTGGCCTGCAGGTTGGCGATCACCATCTCCACCGTGACGCTGTCGTGGTCCTGGTGCCAGCAGTCGTAGTCGGTGGCCATGGCCAGGGTGGCGTAGGCGATCTCGGCTTCCCGGGCCAGCCGCGCTTCGGCGTGGTTGGTCATGCCGATCACGCTGCAATCCCAGCTGCGATAAAGATTGGATTCGGCCCGGCTGGAGAAGGCGGGTCCCTCCATGCAGAGGTAGGTGCCGCCGCGGTGTAGCTGGCGGCCAGCGGGCATCAGGCCGGCGGCGGTGTTGGCCAGCAGGTCACTGAGCACACCGCAGAAGGGATCGGCGAAGCTCACATGGGCCACGGCCCCCTGGCCGAAGAAGCTGATCGGCCGCTGGTGGGTGCGGTCGATGAATTGGTCTGGCACCACCATGTCCAAGGGCCGCACCTGCTCGCGCAGGGAGCCCACGGCCGAACAGGACAGGATCCAGCGCACGCCTAGGGATCGCAGGGCCCAGATGTTGGCCTGGTAGGGCACTTCCGTAGGCAGATAGCTGTGGTGACGGCCATGGCGGGCCAGGAAGACCACCTCCATCCCCCCCAACCGGCCCAGGCGCAAGGCGTCGGACGGGGCCCCGAAGGGGGTGTCCACCACCAGTTCCTCCACCAGCTCCAGGCCCTCCATGGCATAGAGGCCACTGCCACCGAGAACGCCCAGGCGGGCGACGCTGAGGTCCGGGCCGGGGGAGGTGCTCGTCACGGCGAAGGCAGAGGGGAAGACCTTTTCTACCCAAGCGCAGGTCCGCCCAGGCGCCCGTCAACTGGGCGCCATGAAACGGGCCCCTTCAACCAGGCCCCTACAAGCAGGCGCCCGTCAACCAGGCCCCGACCTGGTCAAACCATCTAGCTATCACGCCCCCGCGGGGCAAAGCCCATACTGGAGCTGTTTGCAGAGCATCAATGACCAAGGCCCTGATGGAGACCGAGGCAGGCACCCTCGAGATCGAGTTGTTTGATGCCGATGCCCCCGCCACCGTGGCCAACTTCGTCAAATTGGCCAACGAGGGCTTCTATGACGGCCTGGCCTTCCACCGCGTCATCGATGGCTTCATGGCCCAGGGTGGTTGCCCCAACAGCCGCGAAGGCGCCAAGGGGATGGCCGGCACCGGCGGCCCTGGCTACATGATTCCCTGTGAAATCAACAGCCGCCTCCACGAGGACGGCACCCTGTCGATGGCCCACGCCGGTAAGAACACCGGGGGCAGCCAGTTCTTCCTCTGCCATGCCGCCCAGCCCCACCTCGATGGGGTCCATACGGTGTTTGGTCAGGCCGCCAACCTTGATGTGGTGCTGGCCATTCGTAAGGGAACCCGGATCACCAAGCTCTCGATCCTGTCCTGATTAGCGACCCTGTCCTGATTACCGTCCCTGGCCCGATCGCCCTCTGGCTTGCCGCCCCCGATCAACACCAACGGGTCAGGCCCGACTGTTGATGGGGCAGGAGCCCTGGGGCGGCAGCCAGCTCCCGCAGGGGCCGGCGTTCCGCCTCAATCGACACGCTCGGATGGGTACTGCGCTGGGCATCGGGCGCGAGCAGCAGGCAGACCGACTGGGTGGTGGGCCATTGGGCCATGCGCGTTAGCCCTGACTGCAGGACCTCGGGGTTGGAGCCGGTCACCAGCACCGCAAGGGAGGGACGGTCAAGGAGGGCCAGCAGGCGGGGATGGTCTTCCCGTTGGATCTCAAGCTGGTACTGGCCGGCCCAATCCGTAAGCTCCTGCCAATGGCTGGCCAAGATCACCTCCCAGGCGGCGCTCTGCCGTTCACCATCCGCCGCTAGGGGCTCGGCGGCGGCGTCCGTGGACTCCGGATCGGGGCCTGCGTCTGCCCCGCCGAAGGCGCCATTGGCGGCGTCCGGCGCGATCAGGGGGGCCAGGGCCTGGGGCGACCCCTGCCAGGCCAATACCGCCGCCGGGCCCGCTGCTGGCCCCCCGGCGCTGCCCATCAGGTGGCCCAGTTTGTCCTGCTTGGTTTGCAGATAGCCGGCATTGTGCTGACCCGGGTCCATCACTAGGGGAACCCGATCTTCAACCTGCAAGCCATAGCCGCCCAGGCCGGCAATTTTTCGTGGGTTATTGGTGATCAGCCGCAGGTGATGGACCCCCAGGTCGCTGAGGATCTGGGCACCCACGCCGTAGTTGCGCAGGTCGGCGGCAAAGCCGAGCCGCTCATTGGCCTCCACCGTGTCCAAGCCGCCATCCTGGAGGCTGTAGGCGCGCAATTTATTGATCAGGCCGATGCCGCGGCCCTCCTGGCGTAGGTACACCACCACGCCTTCACCCTCCGCCTCGATCATGGCCAGGGCTGCCTCCAGCTGGGGCCGGCAATCGCAGCGCAGGGAGCCAAAGGCATCGCCGGTGAGACACTCTGAATGCACCCGCACCAGCACCGGACCCGTGGCCCTCTCCGGCTGGCCTTTGACGATGGCGATGTGTTCGCTGCCATCGAGGTCATTGCGATAGCCAATGGCCCGAAATTGGCCAAAGGCACTGGGCATTTGGGCCTCGGCCTGGCGCAGCACGAACCGCTCGGTGTCGAGCCGATAACTGATGAGATCGGCAATGTTGATCAGGCGTAGCCCGCGCTGCTGGGCGTAGTCCACCAATTGGGGCAGGCGGGCCATCGAGCCATCGCCGTTCTGGATTTCACAGATCACCCCGGCCGGATAGAGGCCGGCTAGCCGGGCCAGGTCCACGGCGGCTTCGGTGTGGCCGGCCCGCTTCAGCACCCCGCCTTGGCGGGCGCGCAGCGGAAAAATATGGCCAGGGCGGCGCAGGTCAGCGGCCCGGGTGGCGGGGTGGATGGCCACCTGAATCGTGCGGGCCCGGTCATCGGCGGAAATGCCCGTGCTGACACCGTTTTCCGGGCCCGCATCCACACTCACCGTGAAGGCGGTCTGATTTTCGTCGGTGTTGCGATCCACCATCAGGGGTAGCTCGAGGGCATCGAGCCGCTCGCCCTCCATGGCCAGGCAAATCAGTCCCCGGGCCTCGGTGGCCATGAAATTGATTTGCTCGGGGGTGGCGAACTGGGCCGCACAGATCAGATCCCCCTCGTTTTCTCGGTTTTCGTCATCGACCACTACCACCATCTCGCCATTGCGGATCGCGGCTAGGGCATCGGCGATCGCATCAAAACGAATAGGCCGTGCCGCCGCCAACTGCGTCATTTCAACCCCTAGCTCGCCTGCCAGCGGTTGATCAGCCGATACCGGCTGGCTGGGGGAGAGGGGGTGGATCTCGGATGGCAAGGTCGGCCACGGGCCAGATATCCCTGGTTATAGATCCCGGTACGATCTGGCGTTACCGACCTTTCGGCATGGCCTCTCCGTCCCCCGACCATCCCGCTCAGGCGGCGGATCGTCAGGATGGGCGGCGCGTCGCCGTGATCGGCGCCAGTGGCTACGGCGGCCTGCAGACCCTGCGGCTGTTGCAGGACCATCCCAGCCTGGACGTCACCTACCTAGGCGGCGAGCGCAGTGCCGGCAAACGCTGGGGCGAGCTGGTGCCGTTCCTGCCCCTGCCCGGCGATCCGATCGTGCAGATCCCGGATGCGGCCGCGATTGCGGCCGTGGCCGACCTGGCCCTGCTGAGCCTCCCCAATGGCCTGGCCTCCAGCCTCGTGCCAGGCCTGCTGGAGCGGGGCGTCAAGGTGGTGGACCTGTCCGCCGACTACCGCTACCGCTCCCTGGCCCAGTGGCAGGAGGTGTATGTCAGTGAGGCCCGGGCCTTCCCCCGCAGCGACGCCGACCTCTGCCAGGAGGCGGTGTATGGCCTGGTGGAGTGGGAGGCGGAACGCATTGCCGCGGCACGCCTGGTGGCGGCGCCGGGTTGCTTCCCCACCGCCAGCCTGCTAGCCCTGTTGCCCTTCCTGCAACAGGGGCTGATCGAACCGAGTGGCATCGTGATCGATGCCAAGACGGGCACCAGCGGCGGCGGTCGCGCCGCCAAGGAGCACCTGCTCCTGGCCGAAGCCTCCGAGGCTGTGGCCCCCTACGGCGTGGTGGGCCATCGTCATACCAGTGAGATTGAGCAGCTGGCGGGGCAGGCCGCTGGCCAGCCAATCCAGCTCCAATTCACCCCCCACCTGATGCCGATGGTGCGCGGACTCCTGGCCACCGTCTACGGCCGCCTGCGCGATCCGGGCCTTACCGCCGAAGATTGCACCACCGTGCTGGAGGCGGCCTACCGCCAGGCCCCCTGCGTGTCGGTGTTGCCCGTGGGTACCTACCCCTCGACCAAATGGGTGCGCCAGACGAACCGGGCCCTGATTGGCGTGCAGGTGGACCAACGCACCGGCCAGCTGGTTTTGATGAGCGCCATCGACAACCTGATCAAGGGCCAGGCTGGCCAGGGGGTGCAATGCCTCAACCTGCTGGCCGGCTTGCCCGCCACCACGGGCTTGCCCCTGCTGCCCTTCTATCCCTGAAGCCCGGCGGGGTTGGGCCTGGCGAGGCTCCCCTCGGGGTGGCTAGGGCTGGCTATGGAGCAGACCCAGCCGTTCGGCAGCCAGGGCCACGGCCAGGGGCAGGATCCGGTGTTCCTGGACCTGGATTCGCTGGGCCAGGCTGGCATGGGTGTCGCTCGAAATCACGGGCACGGCTGCCTGGGCGAGGATCCGGCCGGCATCCACCTCTTCGCTCACCAGATGGGCCGTGCAGCCGCTAAGGCTGACGCCGGCGGCTAGGGCTTGGCCGATCGCATCAACCCCCCGAAAACTCGGCAACAGCGAAGGGTGAATGTTCACCAGCCGCTCCGGGTAGGCCCGAATCAGGCGGCAGGTCACGATGCGCATCCAGCCCGCCATCACCACCAGGTCCACGCCAGCGGCCTGGAAGTGCTCCACCAGGGCGCCATCAAGGCTGTCGCGGTTGGCGAAGTTGCGGTGGTTCAGGCAGGTCACGCCAATGGCCAGCCGTTCGGCCCGCGTGCTGGCGCCACAGCCGGGGTTGTTCACGACCAGGCTCACCACCTGGGCCGGCAGGAGGCTGTTGGCGCTGGCCTGCACGAGGGCCTCGAAATTGCTGCCGTTGCCGGAGGCCATTACCCCCAGTCGCAGGGGCCGCCCCAGGGCCGCGCTGCCATGGCCAGTCCCAGATCCAGGTCCCGGTCCCAAACCGTCATCGCCACCGGCACTTGATTGCGCTAGCAGCCAGCCAGCCGGTGGCAACGGCCACTGGACGGCCCGGTCGGCATCGCTAGGGTCGGAAAAAGCGGGCATTCCGTCCATGTCCCATCTCTCCATCCTGCCCACGCTGCTGCGCGACGTGGACCTGGTCGCCGAAGCCCTGACCGACCTGGGTCAGCAGGTCCACCGGGGCGGCGCCGTAGAGGGCTTTGCTGGTGAACAGGTGCCCGTGCTGCTGCGCCTGGATTTGGTGGCTGGGCCGCTCCTGGGCAGCCTGGGCCCCTCCCTCGCCCAGACCCAGACCCAGACCCAGACCCAGTCCAAGCGTCTAACTCGCAGGAGCGCCCAGCCCTTAAGCCCCAGTTTCAGCCTCGGCTGGGCCCGCCAACTGGATGGCTCCCTGGCCCTGGTGGGCGACCTGGGCCGGATCGCTGCCGCCAGCCCCCTGCAGGAGTTGCTCAGCCAACTCAGCCGCCGCTACGCCCTTGGCCAGGCCCTGCAAGCGGCGGCGACTGGCGGCTTGGCTGGGGCCGATCTGACCATCGAAGAGCCCGTCCGCCCCGCCTCGAGCCAGGCCCCTGACGCGGCCATGGCCCCCCCTGGCAGCGATCTAGCCCAGATCCCAACCCGGGTGCCTTCCCTGGCCCGGCCCCGGCCCCGCTCCTGAGCCAGCGCGTGCCCACCGTTCGCCTGGATCTGGGCGATCCCCAGGCCCATCTGCTCACCGTCACGATTGAGCTGGAGGTCCCCAGGCCCCAGTTGCGCCTGCGCCTGCCCGCCTGGACCCCCGGCTCCTATCTGATTCGCGACTACGTTCGCCACCTCGAAGGCCTGGAGGTGGACTGCGCCGACCAGCCCTGCCCGCTGCGGCGCCTGGCCCCGGCCTGCTGGCAGCTGGACCTGGCCGGCCAGGTTGGGGAGCCCCTGCGGATCCGTTACCGGTTGATGGCCACCGAGCTGTCCGTGCGCACCTGCCACCTCGACGGCGACCACGGTTTTTTTGCCCGGGCCGCGGTGGTGCTGGAGGGTGAGGGCGAACGCTGGTCCCCCCACCGGCTGGAGATCCGCCAACCGGCCGATTGGCAGGCCTGCGTGCCCCTGCCCCCTAGCGGCGATGGCGCCTGGCTGGCCCGCGATTTCGACCACCTAATCGATACCCCCCTGGAGCTGGGCCCTCACCGCGGCGTCACTTTTGCTGTGGCTGGCGTGCCCCACCGCTGGGTGACCTGGGAGGGTGGCGCCGGCACCAAAAACTGGTTGCAGCGCCATTGCCCGACCCTGCTGGCCGATGTGCAGGCCACGGCCGAGGCCTGCTGCCGGTTGATGGGTGTGCCGGCCCCGGCCAGCGACGGCTACCTCTTCATCCTGCACCTGCTGGATGAGGGTTACGGCGGCCTCGAGCACGACGACAGCTGCGTCCTCGTTTACGGCCGCGCCAGCCTGCAAACGTCAGCCGGGTATCGCAAGTTTCTGCAGCTGGTCGCCCACGAATATCTGCACCAATGGAACGTGCGGCGGCTGCGGCCAGCCGAACTCACCCCGATCAACTACCACCAGCCGGTGGTGGTGCCCAGCCTGTGGTTTGCCGAAGGCATCACCAGCTATCTCGACCAGTTCTTGCCCCTCACGGCGGGCTTGGGCACGGAATCAGCGCTGCTTGAGGACCTGGGCCAGGACCTCAGTCGCTATCTGCTCACCCCCGGCCGCCAGGTCCAGGGCCTGGCCGAAAGCAGCCAGGAGGCCTGGGTGAAGCTCTACCGGGCCGATGCCTACGCCGGCGATAGCCAGGTCAGTTACTACCTCAAGGGGGCCGTGATCGCCCTGGTGCTCGACCTGCACCTGCGCCGCCAGGGCAGTGCCCTTTCCGTGGTGATCCGCCAGCTGTGGCAGCACTTCGGCCGCTGGGGCCGGGGCTACCAACAGGGGGATCTGCTGGCCGCCTTCGCCGCTGAAGCGGCCGACCTGGAGTCGCTGTTGCCCCACTGGCTTGAGGACCGCGGCGACCCGGATCTGGCCGGCTATCTGGCCGATCTGGGACTCCAGCTGGTGCCCCAGCCGGCCCAATCCCCCTGGCTCGGCCTGACGGTTAAGGCCGAGTCCTCGGGCCTGCTGGTGCAGCGGGTGCACCGCCACGGCCCCGCCGAGCAGGCCGGCCTGGCCGTAGGCGATGAGCTGTTGGCCCAAGATGGCGAGCGCCTGCGCCAGGCCGAAGCCCTTAAAACCGGCTGGACAATTGGCCAAAGCAGGGACCTGCTCTTCTGTCGCCGCGGCCTGGTACGCAGCTGCGTCCTCACGGCGGCCCCCCCAGCGGTGGAGTCCTGGCGCTTGGAAAGCGATCCCGCCGCCGGAGCCCAGGCCCTGGAACGGCGGCGGCAATGGCTGGGCCTGGTGCCAGCCTGAACCGCGCCTCCCTAAACCGCGCCCCCTGAACCAGGTCCCAGAAAGCGCTGGCCCCCTTGCCGGTGCTCAATCCAGAACCAATCCATCTACAAAACACGGCATGACTGGGCCTGGGGGGCGTTCCTCAGTAGTTTCTTGGTGGTTTGACCCGAAGACCCCAGTGCCATCGATGCCCTTTCCAGCCTCCTCCGGTGCGGACGCCGAGGGCCTGTGGCAACGGTTCTGTGCACTGCTTTGGCACGATCCAACCCAGGGCATCTGGCTCGATGTGAGCCGGATGGCCATCGAGCCGGCCGACCTTGAAGCCCTGGAGCCCCGCTTTGCCAAGGCCTTTGCTGCCATGGCAGCCCTGGAGGCTGGATCGATCGCCAATGCCGATGAACAGCGCCAGGTGGGCCATTACTGGCTGCGCCAGCCGGCCCTGGCCCCCGATCCCCAGGCCGCGGTTCACATTGACCAGGAGATTGATCGCATCGAGGCGTTTGGCCGGGACGTGTTGGCTGGGAGCCTGGCCTCCCCCTCCGGCAAGCCCTTCACCGATGTGCTTTGGGTCGGCATCGGTGGCTCGGGCCTGGGGCCCCTGCTGATCCTGAGGGCCCTGCAAAACCCCGGGCAGGGCCTGCCCTTCCACTTCTTTGACAACGTCGATCCCGACGGCATGGTGCGCACCCTGGCAGCCCTGCAGGGGCGCCTGGACACCACCTTGGTGATCGTGGTGAGTAAATCCGGCGGCACCCCCGAGCCACGCCTGGGGATGCAGCAGGCCCGCGCTGCCCTTGAGGCCGCCGGCTGTGCCTGGCCGGGCCAGGCCGTGGCCGTCACCATGGCCGGCAGCCAGTTGGACCAGGTGGCCGAGGCCGGTGGCTGGTTGGCCCGCTTCGACCTGTTCGATTGGGTCGGCGGGCGCACCAGCATCACCAGCGTGGTGGGACTGTTGCCCGGCGCCCTGATCGGCGCCGACATCCGCGCCTTCCTGGCCGGGGCGGCGGCCATGGATGCCTGCACCCGCCTGGCCGATGCCCGCGCCAACCCCGCCGCCCTGCTGGCCACGGCCTGGTGGGTGGCGGGTAACGGCCAGGGCAAGCGCGACATGGTGGTGCTGCCCTACCGGGACCGGCTGGAGGTGTTCAGCCGCTACCTACAACAGCTAGTGATGGAGTCCCTGGGCAAGGAGCTCGATCGCGACGGCCTCGTGGTTCACCAGGGCCTGGCCGTCTATGGCAACAAGGGCTCCACGGACCAACACGCCTACGTGCAACAGCTGCGCGATGGCATCGACAACTTTTTTGTGACCTTCATCGAGGTGCTTGCCGATCCCGCAGCGATCGCAGCGATCGATGGGGAGGCCCCCGGCGACTTCCTCGATGGGTTCCTGCAGGGAACCCGCGCCGCCCTCCACGGCGGCGGTCGCCAGAGCCTGACGATTACCTTGCGCCAGCTCGATGCCCGCAGCCTCGGCGCCCTGATCGCCCTGTTCGAGCGGGCCGTTGGCCTCTACGGCGAACTGGTCAATGTCAACGCCTACCACCAGCCCGGCGTCGAGGCCGGCAAGAAGGCCGCCGCCGTGATCCTGGATCTCCAGGCCCAACTGGAAGGGCTCCTGGTCGATGGCCATTCCCGCAGCCTGGTCGACCTGCAAGCAGCATTGGATCTGCCGAGCCCCGAGCCCGCCTTCTGGATCCTGCGGCACCTCTGCCACAACGGGCGAGGCTATGCAGCCACCGGTGACTGGGGCCAGCCCGCCAGCCTCCGCTTTCAGCACTCCTGAACCCGGGCCTGAACCCGGGCCAGGGCCCTGGTCCAGGGGGGCCAACAAGGGCCCTGGGTCTCAGGGCACCAGGTTGACCAGCTTCCCTGGCACCACAATCACCCGGCTCGGGGCCTGGCCATCTAGCCATTTTGCGGCGATCTCGCTACCTAGGGCCAGGCGTTCCAGGGTTGCCCTGTCGGCGCTGGCGGGCACCTCCAAGCTGCCGCGCACCTTGCCCTTAATTTGGATGACCAGTTCAATCGTGTCCCGCACCAGGGCGGTGGCATCGGCCTGGGGCCAGCTTTGACGGTGGATGCTGTGCTGCTCAAGGGGATCGCTGGCGCTGCGGCCTGCCAGTTTCAACCAGAGCTCCTCCGCCAGGTGGGGTGCAAAGGGAGCCAGCAGGATCAACAACGTGCGCAGGGCTTCGGCCGCGAAGACATCGCTTGAGGCCTCCAGGTGGCTGGCCATGGCATTGCTGAGCTTCATCAGCTCCGACACGGCGGTGTTGAACTGGTAGTCGCCATCGAGGTCGTCGCTGATCTCCGTGATGGCTGTGTGCACGGCCCGGCGCAGCTCCCGCTCGTCGCTGCTCAAGCCAGGCCCTGCCGCAGCCTGGGCAAGGGCCTTCGCCACGGCCGCCGGGGCCCCGGCTCCAGCCGCCAGGCCCAGGCCCCGCTCCTGGGCGGCTTCGCTCAGGCGCCAGAGGCGCTGCAGGAAACGGAACTGGCCCTCGACATCGGCCTCATCCCATTCGAGATCCTTTTCGGGGGGAGCCTTGAACAGGATGAACATGCGGGCCGTGTCGGCGCCGTAGCGATCGATTACCCGGGCTGGATCAACGCCGTTGTACTTCGACTTCGACATCTTCTCGAAAAAGGTCTCTAATGGCTCGCCCGTCAAAGGATCGCGGGGATCGTTGACATCGGCCACGTCGGCGGGGGCGATGTATTTGCCACTGGCCGGATTCTTGTAGGTGATTGCCTGCACCATGCCCTGGGTGAGCAGGCGCTTGAACGGTTCATCGAAACCCAGCAGGCCCCGATCGCGCAGCACCTTGGTGAAGAAACGGGAATAGAGCAGGTGCAAGATGGCGTGCTCAATGCCGCCCACGTATTGGTCCACCGGCAGCCAGCCATCCACGGCATCGCGGCTGAAGGGCAGCTCCGTGTTGCCGGGGTCGCTGAAGCGCAGGAAGTACCAGCTGGAACACATGAAGGTGTCCATGGTGTCGGTCTCGCGCCGGGCCGGTTGGCCGCAGCAGGGGCAGGCAACCTGCACCCAGGCATCGAGCTGGGCCAGGGGCGAAGCCCCCTTGCCGCTGAAGGCCACATCGCGGGGAAGTTCCACCGGCAACTGCTCGGCGGGCACGGGCACCACGCCGCAGGCAGCGCAGTGGATCACCGGGATCGGGCAGCCCCAGTAGCGCTGGCGAGAGATCAACCAATCGCGCAGCCGGTATTGCACCTTGCCCGTGCCCCAGCCGCCCGCCTCGGCGGCGGCGGTAATGGCGTCCTTGGCAGCAGGGGATGGCAGGCCATCAAAGGGGCCTGAGTGGATCAGCACGCCAGGAGCGGTCCACGCTCCGCCCGCAAGGGCGGTTTCATCGCTGCCCTCGGGGATCACCACCTGCTTCACCGGCAGGTCGTACTGGCGGGCAAAAACGAAATCGCGCTGGTCGTGGGCGGGGACGCCCATCACGGCGCCGGTGCCGTACTCGGCGAGCACGTAGTCGCCGATCCAGAGCGGGATCAGCTCGCCGCTGGCCGGATTGCGCACCCGGGCGCCAATCGCCACGCCCCGCTTAGGAGCGTCTTCGGCAGTGCGCTCCTGGTCGCTTTGGCGGGCGACCAGGTCGCAAAACGCCGTCACCACTTCCTGCTGGTCAGTGCTGGTCAGGGAGGCCACCAGGGGGTGCTCCGGCGCCAGCACCACGTAGCTGACTCCATAGAGGGTGTCGGGCCGGGTGGTGAACACCTTGACCGTGCTGCCCGTGGCCTGGCCGGCCCCATCCACCACCGCAAAGTCCAGCTCGGCGCCGGTGGAGCGGCCGATCCAGTTGGCCTGCATGGTGCGCACCCGCTCGGGCCAGCCCCCTAGCTGGGGCAGGTCATCGAGGAGGGCATCGGCGTAGGCGGTGATCCTGAGAAACCACTGACGCAGCTTGCGTTTCTCCACCAGCGCACCGGAGCGCCAAGAGCGACCGTCCCCATCCACCTGCTCATTGGCGAGCACGGTCTGGTCGATCGGATCCCAGTTAACCGTGGCGTCCTTCTGATAGGCCAGGCCGGCCTCGAGGAACTGCAGGAATAACCACTGGGTCCAGCGGTAGTAATCGGCGTGGCAGGTGGCCAGCTCCCGGCTCCAGTCGATCGAGAGGCCCAACTGGCTGAGCTGCTGGCGCATCGAGGCGATGTTCTGGTCGGTCCAGGCGCCCGGATCAACGCCCCGCTCAATCGCCGCGTTTTCGGCGGGTAGGCCGAAGGCATCCCAGCCCATTGGATGCAACACCCGCTTGCCCCGCAGCCTTTGCACCCGGGCGATCACATCGGTGATCACGTAATTGCGCACATGGCCCATGTGCAGGTTCCCCGAGGGATAGGGAAACATCGACAGGGCGTAGAAACTCTCCTGGCCCGGGGCCGGCTCGGGGGTGTCGTGCAGGCCGAGGCGCTGCCACTCCTGTTGCCAGCGTGCTTCGATCGCCTCGGGTTGGTAGCGGCTGCTATCGCTCACTGCAGGCACGGACGCAAGCTTGTGATGGTGCCACAGCCTGCCGGCGCACCCGAGCCCGGGACCCTACCCCAGGGGCCGCAAGATCGCTACGCAGTCGCGGCGCACCAGGATCGGGGGAAGCTCGGGGGCTTCGCGGATGGCGTAAAACTCCAGGTCCTGCCACACCAGGCTGCCCTCCAGCTGGCTGCCGCCGGCCAGTTGCAGGCTGAGGACCTGCTTGCTGCGGATCCAGCTCTGGAGCTGGCGCACCCCCGGCATGGAGGTGTCCAGGCTCGCCGCAGTCCGGTCAAAGGCAGTCCCCATAGGATCAAGGTCCGTCCAAGCGGCCCAAAGTCGTGCTCCAGTTCAGCAAATACCAGGGATTAGGCAATGACTTCCTGTTGATCGATGGCCGCCAGGCCAGCCACGGGGACAGCGAAGCGGGCCTGGAGCCCGCGTTAGTACGCCAGCTTTGCGACCGTCGCTTCGGCGTGGGCGGCGACGGCGTGATCCTGGCCTTGCCCAGCCAGGCCGGCGGCGAGCTGCGCATGCGCATCTTCAACGCCGATGGCAGCGAACCCGAGATGTGCGGCAATGGCATCCGCTGCCTGGCCCGCTTCCTGGCCGATCGCGATGGCGACGGACCCGGCCGCCGCTGGCAGGTGGACACCCTGGCCGGCCGGATCGTGCCCGAGCTCCTGGGGGATGGTTCCATCCGGGTGGACATGGGCCCGCCGTTCCTGGAGCCAGCCACGGTTCCCACCACCCTGCCCCTGGGCCCCGCCGGCCTGCCCCAGGGAGAGCTGGAGGTGGATGGCGAAGTCTTTGCCGTGGCGGCGGCGGGCATGGGCAATCCCCACGTGGTGGTGCCCGTCGAAGACCTGGCAGATTTTGATCTGGAGCGCTTTGGCCCCCTGCTGGAGGTGCACCCCAGCTTTCCCGCCAAGACCAACGTCCATTTCGTCCAAGTGCTCGCCCCGGACCACCTGGTGATGCGGGTCTGGGAACGGGGTGCGGGCCCGACCCTGGCGTGCGGCACGGGCGCCTGCGCCACCCTGGTGGCCTGCCATCGCCTTGGATTGGTCGAGCGCCGCGCCCGGCTTGATCTGCCCGGTGGTCCCCTGCAGATCCATTGGGACGCCGCAACCGGCCACGTGATCATGGACGGCCCCGCCGAGCATGTCTTCGACGGGGCAATCCCCAGCGTTGAAGCCGTGCAGGAGGCTCGCCGCCAGGCCGCAGGCACTGGCCAGCGGCCCGGGTTGTCCCCAGAAGATCGTCCTGAGCCGGCCCTTAGCGCAGCCCCCGAGCAAGCCCCGGCCCAAGCTCCTGCGGAGCCCGCTCCCTCCGCAGAAACGATTCAGTGCGCCGTGGTTTGCGTCCACGGTTGCATCCGGCCCGATGCCTGCCCCAGCGCCGAAGCCCGGGCCAAGGTGGCGGCCCTGCTCGCCGGCAGCAGCCTGGATGACCTGGTGGCAATCGCCAGCAATTCCCTGGAGTCCCGCATTCGCTCCCGCCTCGGCGAGCCGGGCTAGCCATGGCCATGGTGAGTGCTGTGACCAGGGCTAGGGCTAATCCCAAGGCTTGGCCAAGTGCCAGGACCAGGCCAAGCGCCAGGGCCATGGGGCTGGGGGGCCCGGCCCCGATCGCTGGCCTGGCTGTCCCCATCCCGGCCACCAGCAAGGCGCCCGGGGGCTTCGATCCATGCAACCGTCCTTAGGGCTGGAGCTGGGTCCCTTCGGGGTCGGAACCGGCCCTGGGGAGCCCCATGGGCCCCTGTACCTGGATGCCTGTGCAGCGTCCCCGCCGGCGGAGCCGGTGATCGCGGGGATGCTGGCCGCCTACCAGGGGTCCTGGGCCAACCCCTCCAGCCTGCACGGTTTTGGCTTTGCGGCGGCCGATTGCCTGGAGCGCAGCCGCCAAGCCATCGCGGCCTCCCTGGGCTTCCCCGCCAGCTGGCTCACCTTTTGTTCCGGTGGCACCGAAGCCAACCATGGCGCCCTGTTGGGGGTGGCGTCCCAGTTACCCAAGGGTCGCCTGGTGATTTCGGCGGTGGAGCATCCTGCCGTCCAGGCGGCGGCCCACCAGCTGGAAACCCAGGGCTGGGAGCTGGCCATTTGGCCGGTGGATGGGTTGGGCCGGGTCGACCTGGCCTGGCTCGATCGCCTGCTGGCGCCGCCGACCCGGTTGGTCTCAGTTCTCTGGGGCCAAAGCGAGGTGGGCACCCTCCAGCCAATCGAAACGATCGGCTCCGCCTGCCGGCGGGCTGGGGTGCTGTTCCATAGCGATGCGGTCCAGGTGGTCGGTCACCAACCCATGGCGATCGAAGCCCTGCCCGTGGACCTGCTCACGTTCACGGCCCACAAGATCCAGGGCCCCCGCGGCATCGGTGCCCTGGTGGCCCGGCCGGACCTGGCCCTAGGTGCCTGGATTGGCGGTGGCGGCCAGGAGGCGGGCCGCCGCGGTGGCACCGAGGCGGTGGCCCTGGCGGCCGGCTTTGCCGCCGCGATCGACCTGGCCCAGGCCAGGCTCCAAGCAGGAGCTGGTTCCGATCCACTTGAGCCGGGGCGGGACAGGCTCCTGGCCGCCCTGGAGTCCCTGGCCGGCGTCAAGATCAGCGGCTGCCGCCAGCGGCGCCTGCCCCACCACCTCAGCCTGGTGCTCAGCAGCCCCAATGGCACCCCCCTGCCTGGACGCCAGGTGGTGAACGGTCTATGGCAACGGGGGCTGGCCGTGAGCAGCGGCACAGCCTGTGCCAGGGGCCGGGCCAGCGGCAGCACCGTGTTGCTGGCCATGGGCTACCCCCCCGAGCAGGCCGGCTCGGGCCTGCGAATCAGCCTGGGCCCCTGGCTCACCCCCTCCCAATTGGAGTCCCTGCCCGATCGGGTTCGGGCCGCCCTGTCGGCCGTTCAGGCAGACCTGGGCTAATCGGGAGAGGGACTGCTCCCCTGAAGGCCGATTCATCAGCCCTAGGGTCCTGGCGCTCAAGGATCCCCCTAGGACTGCCATGGTGTTGCCCGCCGATCTCCGCACGGCCGAAGCCGAGGCCCTCGCAGCCCTGCAGCAGGCCCTCGGCGCCGAGCCCACGGGCCGCTGGACGCTGGAGCTGCGCTTTGAGGGGCTCAAAATCCAACCCCTGGCCCAGCGGCTGTTGGCCGCCCTCGGGGAGACGTTTGATCCGCGCCTGCTGTTTGCCGATGCCGGCGCCACGGCCCTAGCCCAACGGGATCGGCCCGAGCTAGCCCCTCGCCAGGCCAGCCTGGGCGACCAGAAACGGCTGCAACAGAGCCAGGAGGCCCGCACGGCCGGCCTGTTGATCCTGGTGGCCCCCGCCCAGGCCGATTACGGGCAGGTCGAGGCGATCTGCGCGGCCCATGGCGGCCCCGTGGTGCTGCTCAATGGCAGCTTGGAGGAGGCGGCGATCGGCATCGGCAGCGTGGCCCGGGAGCGGCGTAAGGGCTTCCTCTCCAACTGGCAGAGCGCCTACGCCCTGATTCCCCTCGATGGCGGCGCCCTTAAACGGGCCTTCCCAGCGCCCTGGTGCCTCTACCGCCGCGATCTCGATGGCCACCGCTTTGTGGCCGAGTTCGAGGCGCGGCCCGATTCCGAACAGCAGGCCGAAGCCCTGGCGGATGGGGCCGCTCCTGGGGTGGGACGCAGTCTCCAGGCCATGGACCGGTTCCTCGAAGGCCTGCGCTCCTAGCTACGGAGGGGGTCTGCCCCAACCAGGTCCTGGCCAAGGCCCCGGGGCCTTGTTGGCCGGGTTAGGGGTCCTTAAAGTTCGGCGTCTGCTCTTATGCCATGGCCGTTGCATCCGCTCCCCCCACCGGCCCTGGTCCAAAGCGGCGGTTTGGCCTAGTGGATGGGGCGGCCGCCCTGGCGGTGCTGATGGCCGCTGCTGGGGTGATCTGGAGTCCCAAACTCAGCGGTGCCATCGCCCGGGCCACGGGCGGCCTCCAGCCCGTCACGGTCACGGTCGATGTGCGTGGCATCCCTACCGCCGATCCAGCGAGCCTGATCGCCGCCGCCCGCCAGGAGGGCAAGGTCAGCATCGTGATCCGCAACCAGCCCCATGGAAGTGTTCAGGTTAAGCAGATCATTGCGTTGCAACGGCGCATCGTGGCCCTGACGCCCGATGGCCGCGTGCTGACTGCCCCCGATCCCAACCAAACCATCTTCAGCACCCTGGATGCCCGCTTCGTGCTCCAGGGCGAAGGGCGCCGGAGCGCCGAAGGCGTGGTGTTCGGTAATCAGACCATCAAGGTGGGGACCCCAATCGAACTGGAGGGGGGCCTGTTCCGAGTCAGTGGCACCGTCAGCGGCCTCCAGCCCAGCTCGGCCCCAGCCCCCGGTTCCCCCTGAGACGGTGATGGTGCAGCGCCGTAATCCGTTGGAGTCCTTGCGTTTCCATGGACTGCTGCAACGGGCTCTAGCCGGTTTGGGCCTCCGATCCGGAGCGGCCGAAGGTCCCCGGAGGTCCCATCCCGGTTTACGACCCCCTCGGCTGAAGGGCTTGGGCCCGATCCCAGCCCTGGCTTTGCCAGCACTCTTGGTCCTGGTGCCCTCAGGCCTGGGGGCCCAGGGCTTGGCCAACCTCCCCCCCCTGCCCGCTCCGGTGGGCTTACCCCAGCTGGGGCTGCAGGGGCGTTGCCCGGCCCTGCAGCAGCGCATCGAGGCGGCCGTGGGCTCCGAGGCGCCGGTCTGGAGCGTCAGCGTCGTGGATCCGGCGGGGCGCCTCCTGGCTGACCTGAATGGACGCACGCCGCGGCTGCCGGCCTCCAACCAGAAACTCGTCAGCACGGCCTTCGCCCTTGATCGACTTGGCCCGGATTACCACCTGAGCACCAAGCTCTGGCGGCTGAGCGATGGCAGCCTGCGGCTCACCGGCGAAGGGGACCCCGATTTTGGCCTAGCGCAGCTCAGGCGTTTCGCCAAGCTGGCCCTGGGCTCCGGCGGCGGACCCGGCAGCCTGGCTGGACCGATCCGTCTGCAGCTGGTGGAGGAGCCGGTCCAGCGCTGGTGGCCCGCCGGCTGGTCCCAGGCCGATCGGGCTGAGGAGTACGGCGCGCCGATCACCCGGCTGGCGGTGACCAGCAATGCGGTGGAGATGGCGGTCGCCAATCCGCCCAACCGTCTGAAGCAGCTGCTGGGCCGGGAACTGGCGGCCCAGGGCGGCCAGGCCCAGATCAGCCTGGTCTCCACCCTGGCCAGCCCCGATCCGGGCGCCGTGTTGCTCCACGAGGAGCAGTCCCTGTCGATGCAAGGGCTGATCAGCGAAGCCAATACCCACAGCCACAACTTCACGGCGGAGGTGCTGCTGCGACAGGCCAGCGGCAGCTGGGACCTGGCCACGGCCCGCGCCGGGGCGATGCAGTGGCTCCAGGCCCAGGGTCTGCCCATGGAGGGGGTGATCGTGGCCGACGGCAGTGGCCTGGATCGGGCCAATCGCCTCACCAGCCGCGTGATCGCTGCCTTGCTGTTGCGCATGGCTAACCATCCCTACGGACCCGACTACCAGGCTTCGATGGCGATCACCGGCCAACGGGGCACCCTGCGCAAGCTGTTCCAGGGCACCGAGCTTGACGGCCGGTTCCTAGGCAAGACCGGCACGATCTCCGGGGTGCGCTCCATCAGCGGCATCCTCGCCAGCAGTGCCGGGCCGAGGTACGTGAGCATGATTTCCAACGGCGCCAGTGATCCGAACCGAACGATCGGCCAGATCCTGCGCCAGGTTCAGAACGGCAGCCTCTGCTCAGGGCTTCCCTAGGGAGGCGGCTGGTTCGGTGGGTCCCTGCCAATTGCTTTGCTGGGGGTTGGCCAGGGTTGGAGTCCCCCCCTCGGTAGGTCCGGCCGGAGGCCTGGCCGGCACTGGATTAGCGCTGGCTCGAGACTGGATTAGCGCTGGCCGGCAGCTTGGCGGAGGCGCTCGGCGGCCCGGCCGGCCCGGCCCAGGGTCGTGGCCCCCCGGTTGGACTCATTCGCGGCAGATGGGCCCAGGCTGGCGCTGTCGGTGCTTTGCAGCTTGACCAGCTCGCGCCGGCCCGCCATCACCACCTTGCCCATGTCCTGCAGGCGACCCTCCAATTCGCCTAGCACCTGTTCGGCATAGCGATTGGACCCCTCCTGGATGGCAGTGGCTTCCTGGCGGTTGCGGCTGATCAGGGCTTCGCACTGCTGCTGGGTTTGCTGGCGGAATTGCAGGGCATCGGCATGGATGCGCTCCGCCTCCGCCTGGCTGTCCCGCTGGATGCGCAGGCTTTCTTGGCGTATTTGTTCGAGCTCCTGGAGACTTTGTTGGCGCAGGCGCTCGTGCTGTTCGCCCAGCTGCCGCTTGAGCTCGATGTATTCCTGGTCGAGCTGCTGGCGCCGTTGCAGGCCCTCCTGCTCCAACTGCTGGCGCCGGACGCCAAATTGCTGCTCCATCTGCACGAGTCGGGCCTGGTGCTCCTGTTCCGCCTGGGCCACCTGCTGGCGGGTTTGGAACAGCATCTGTTCACACTGCTGGCGGGCCTGGTCGCGTAGCTCGGCCACCTGGCGTTCGGCCTCCTGGCGGACCGACTGGGCACTGATCAGCTGCTCCCGCTGCTGGCGGGCCTGGCTGACCATCTCATCGGCCTGCTGGCGGGCCTGGGTAATGAACTCGTCCTTTTTGCGGATCAGTTCCTCGGCTTGGGCCAGCTGGCCGGGCAGGGCTTCCCGAACCGCATCCATCACCTCAATGGCGTCCTGCTCGTTGACCAGGCGGCCGCCACTGAAGGGGATCCGGCTGCCATCCAGCACGATCTCCTCCAGTTGGTCGAGTTGATCCAACACGGAATTGATCTTGGCCTCAGTCATCACGTCAAGGTCGCTGACCCTGATTAAAGAGGCTGGCGAGATCCTTGGCTACCACCTCGGGCACCATGTGGTCGACTGCGCCTCCAAAGCGCGCCACCTCCTTCACCACCGAGCTGCTGAGGAAGCTATGGCGGGTGGCCGTGGCCAGGAACAGGGTTTCGATGCTGGGGGCCAAACTGCTGTTGGTGTGGGCGATCTGCAGCTCATATTCAAAGTCGCTCATCGCCCGTAGACCCCGCAGGATCACGCCAGCACCGCAGTGGCTCGCAAAGGTCACGGTGAGGCCATCGAAGCTGGCGACCTCCACCCGGGCTAGGTGGGCGGTGGCGCTGCGGATTTGGTCGAGGCGCTGGTTGAGGCTGAAGCTGGGCTGCTTGCCCGGGTTCTGCAGCACGGCTACCACGAGGCCATCGAAGAGGCGCGCCGCCCGCTCGATCAGGTCCAGGTGACCCAGGGTGAGGGGATCAAAACTGCCCGGGTAGAGGGCCTTCATGGCAGGGGCTCCGGCCGGTTCAGCCGGCATGCCCCGAAATCGTAGGGATCCGGCCGTTGCCGGCCCCCGCATGCCGATGGTCTGCAGGGGGCTGGCCGATGGCGAGTCCGACCGCCCTAGGCCGAACCCATGGCCGTACCGGCCGCCTTCCTAGGGTTGGGGCAATCGCTTCCAGTGCCGTGAGTTCCCCCCTCAACACGGACGCCAAAAAAAACCTGCTGCGCAAGATCCCCCATGGGGTGTTCATCTGCGGCGTGGCCGAAGGCGAGCAGATCAACGGTTTCACGGCTAGCTGGGTCACCCAGGGATCCTTTGAGCCGCCCCTGGTGGTGATGGCGGTGCGGGCCGATTCCACCAGCAACGGCATCATCCAGCGCACGGGCCGGTTTTCCCTGAACGTGCTCGCCGCGGACCAAAAGGACCTGGCGGCCGTGTTCTTCAAGCCCCAGAACGGCATCGGCGGCCGTTTTGATGCCACCCCCTACAGCCTCGGCGAGCTCGGCCTGCCCCTGCTCAGCGCCGCCCTTGGCGGCGTCGAGTGCGAGCTGGTGGGCCAGGTGGCCCATGGCGACCACACCGTGTTTGTGGGCGAAGTCAAGACGGCCCAGCTCAACCGCGATGGCGGCGCCCTGGAGCTGGCGGCCACCGGCTGGACCTACGGCGGTTGAGCCCGGTCCCAGGGCTGGATGGGGCATGGCGGAAGGTATGGCTGAGCGGAAAGCCCCCCCAGCGGAGGCCGGCACGGGCAGCGGCCCCCTGGTGCAGCAACCGGAGCGGCTCAAGGCGCGGCTGAAGGAGGTGCCGTCCGAACCGGGCTGTTATCTGATGCGCGATGGTGACGATCGCATTCTTTACATCGGTAAGGCCAAGGTGCTGCGCCAACGCGTGCGTAGCTACTTCCACAATTCTCCCGGCCATAGCCCCCGCATCAGTCTGATGGTGCGCCAGGTCTGCGACCTGGAATTCATTGTCACCGACAGTGAAGACGAAGCTCTAGCCCTGGAATCAAACCTGATCAAGCACCACCAGCCCCACTTCAATGTGTTGCTGAAGGATGACAAGAAATATCCCTATGTGTGTATTACATGGAGTGAAAATTACCCGCGTATTTTTATTACCCGCCAACGGCGTTTCCGCAAACCCCACGATCGCTTTTATGGCCCCTATGTCGACGTGGGCCAGTTGCGCCGCACCCTGGCCATGGTCAAGCGGGTCTTCCCCCTGCGCCAGCGGCCCCAACCCCTCTACCGCGATCGCACCTGCCTGAATTTCGACATCGGCCGCTGCCCCGGGGTCTGCCAACAGAAGATCAGCAGTGGGGACTACCAGCAGATCCTGCGCAAGGTGGCGATGGTCTTCCAGGGGCGCAATGACGAATTGCTGACCCTGCTCACCGGCCAGATGGAGCGTTACGCCGAACGGCTGGATTTCGAGGCCGCCGCCGGGGTGCGTGACCAATTGCAGGGCCTCGAGAGCCTCAGCGCCGAGCAGAAGATGAGCCTGGGCGATAGTTCCATTTCCCGCGATGTCTTGGCCCTGGCCGCCGACCGCCGGGTCGCGGCCGTGCAGCTTTTCCAGATGCGGGCCGGCAAGTTGGTGGGCCGGCTTGGCTTCACCGCCGATGCCGTCCAGCTCTCCCCCGCCGAAGCCCATGGATCCCAGGCGCTGCCAGGGCTAGCCCCCCGGCCAGGGGACGCAAGCCCCCAAGCGCCTGCCCCGGATCCCCTCCAACCGGAGCAGTCCCAGCCGTTTGGCATCGAAACCGAAGCCGACCAGCCCAAGCAGCCTGCCCAACCAGACCAGATCGAGCCTGAAGAAGCCGGCCCCGATCGCGCAGGCCCCGCCGGGCCCAGCGGCGAGCCCCAGGCCGATGGCGCCAACCTGGGGCTGATCCTGCAGCGGGTGATCGAGGAGCACTACAGCCAGGTGGATCCGGTCGAGATTCCACCGGAGTTGTTGTTGCAATACCCATTACCCCAGCAGCAGTTGATCGAGGATTGGTTGACGGAGCGCCGCGGCCGCAAGGTGCGCCTGGCCGTGCCCCAGCGCCAACAGAAGGTCGAATGGATCGAACTGGTGGAACGCAATGCTGGCTATGAGTTGCAGCGCACCCAGCGCACGGCCGAACAGCACCAGCTGGCCACCGAAGATTTGGCCCAACTCCTCGATCTGGCCAGCCCGCCACGGCGTATCGAAGGCTTCGACATCAGCCACATCCAGGGCAGTGATGCGGTGGCGTCCCAGGTGGTGTTTATCGATGGCTTGCCGGCCAAGCAGCACTACCGCAAGTACCGGATCCAGAGCAGCAGCATCCGCTCCGGCCATTCCGATGACTTCATGGCCATGGCCGAGATCATGCGCCGCCGCTTCCGCCGCTGGGCCCAGGCCAAGGCCGAGGGGGCCGACCTGGCGCAGCTGCGCCGCCAGGCCAGCTCCGCCCTGCATACGGGCGGCCTCAACGACTGGCCCGATGTGGTGATGATCGACGGCGGCAAGGGCCAGCTGTCGGCCGTGATGGAGGCCCTGCGGGAATTGAATCTGCACGAGGACCTGGTGGTCTGCTCCCTGGCCAAGCAGCGGGAGGAGGTGTTCCTGCCCGGGGCCAAGCAACCCCTCGAAAGCGAGCCCGGCCAGCTGGGCATCGTGCTGCTCCGGCGCCTGCGCGATGAGGCCCACCGTTTTGCGATCAGCTTCCATCGCCAGCAACGGGGCGAACGGATGAAGCGTTCCCGCCTCAGCGACATTCCCGGCCTGGGGCCCAAGCGGGTCAAGGAGCTGCTGGCCCATTTCCGCTCGATCGATGCAATCCAGCTGGCCAGCGCCGAGGCGATCGCCAAGGCGCCTGGGGTGGGGCCCGCCCTGGCACGCCAGATCTGGGACTACTTCCACCCCAGCGACCTCGACGGCGATGGCCAATCGGCCAGTGCCGGTCCAGGCGGCCAGCTCGCCGAAGCGGCCGCATTCGATGCGGGATCCCCGGCCACGGATCCGCTGGCAGGGGAGGTGCCCGCTTGAAATCCGTCTGGGGCTTGGTGCTGGCCTTGGGCCTGCTGTTCTGGCCCGGGCCGAGCCCGGGGCTGGCTGGCCCGTGGGCGACCCTGCCCCTTGGTCCACCGGCCTGGCTGGGGGCTGGCGCCGCCCAGGCCACCCCTGGCCTCTGCGTGGGCCCGATCTGCGCCGACGAAATGAGTCGCAGCAGCCAATTTTCCTGGCAGTTGCGACTGCGGCTCAGCGACCAACAGGCCCGCCATGAACGGGTGGTGGTCGATTGCCGCGATGGCGGCATTAGTCCCCTGGGGGGGCCAGTGGATCGAGGTTTCGCCGGGGCCGTGGTGCGCCGGGCCTGCCGATTGGTGGCCGCCGTCGGCCATGGGCCGGCCGCCTAATTTGGGTTCACCCTGCGGCACCCGCGCCGATGACCCTGCCACCTGAGGCCTACCTCTGGTTCAAGACCCTCCACATCGTGGGGGTGGTGGTGTGGTTTGCCGGCCTCTTTTACCTGGTGCGGCTGTTCATTTATCACGTGGAAGCCGCCGAGTTGGAGCCGCCCCTGCGGGAGGCCTTCCAAGCGCAATACGGCCTGATGGAGCGCCGTTTGGCCAACATCATCACCACCCCCGGCTTGGTGCTCACGGTGACCATGGCCATCGGCCTGCTCGTGGCCCAGCCGGCCTGGCTGCACCAGGGCTGGATGCACGCCAAATTCGCATTCGTGGCGGCCTTGCTGGCCTACCACCTCTTTTGTTATCGGCTCATGGGCCAACTGCAGGCCGGCACCTGCCGCTGGGGTCCGAAGCAATTGCGGGCCCTCAATGAATTGCCAACCCTGCTGCTGGTGGTGGTGGTGATGTTGGTGGTGTTCAAGGCCCAATTCCCCACTGGCGCCGCCACCTGGCTGCAGGTGGGCTTGGTGCTGTTCATGGCGGCATCAATCCAGTTCTATGCCCGTTGGCGCCGCCTCCGCCAAGCAGCGCAGGCCCAGGGGGCCGGTGGCTGATCCCGCTTCCATGGCACCGGCCCAGGGCCGCCCGGAACCGGGCCGGCTGGGCCCCAGGGCCACCGCCGACAGCAGCGCTGATCCCAGCGCCAGTGGTGGATTTGGGCAGCTCCCAGCCCCAGGGGCTGACGGGCCATCCCTGGTGACGGTGCTGCAAGGGGTCCATGCCGGCAGCTGCCCGGGGGAGCTCAATTTCCACTGCCACACCATCCATTCCGACGGCAGCCTGCGGCCCGAGCAGCTCGCTCGCGAGGCCGTCGTCCTGGGCCTGCGCCACCTGGCCATCACCGACCACCACAGCAGCGCGGCCCTGGAGCCCGCCTGGCAAAGCCTGCGGGCCCTCGCCGACCAGGGCAAGACCGTGCCCCGGCTTTGGAGTGGCATCGAAATCAGCTGTCTGCTGGAGGGCTGCCTGGTGCATGTGCTGGGCCTCGCTTTCGATCATCAGGCCAGCGCCCTGGAGCCCTACCGCCAAGGCCAGGCGCCCGTTGGTCAGGCCCTGCGGGCCGGGGAAGTCGTCAAACGGATCCATGGGGCCGGTGGTTTAGCCCTGCTGGCCCATCCCGGCCGCTACCGCAAACCCTTTGGCCCCTTAATCGATGCGGCGGCGGCCCTGGGCTTCGATGGGGCCGAGGCCTACTACGACTACGCCATGGCCCCCAGCTGGCAGCCAACGCCGTTGGTCTGTGACGCGATCGCCAGCCAGCTCGAGAACTTGGGGCTTTTGCGGAGTTGCGGCACCGATAGCCACGGGCTGGCGCTGCACGGCCGCTAGGGTTTAGCAACACTTTCAGCTGCTCGCCGATGGGACTGCTCGATCGTCTGCTGGGTACGAAGTCCTTTAAGTCGACTCCCGACGCCGTCAAGCCGGCGGCCAAGCCCCAAGAAGCGATGTTCTTGGATGCCGACGAGTCCAGCTCCCTGGGCAATGTCGATTTCATGCGCCGCACCTATGAGATCCGTCGCACCTTCCCCGGCAGTGCCGACAACCCGGGCCTAAAGGAACGGGTTGATGTGGTGGCTTCGATGGAGGCCCGGGTCGCGAAGATCAGCGATGGCATGCCCGGCACCGAAGAAAAGGACACTGGCGTTGACCTCACCGGCGGCATCCCCAAGGCGGTGAAAAAAACCTTTGCCCAGCCCATGACGGCCGACGAATTGAGCCAGCGGCTCAAGGGTTCGGCCATTGGTGGCGTCAATGTGCCGGGCGTCGCCGCCACCGGCCGCAAGGCCGACCCCAGCTCTGACCAGCCGGAAATCACCCGTCAAGGTGCCCGTCCCGGCGCGATCGATGGCTTCAAGGGCATGGCCAAGGACATCACCGGCTGAAGCCCCCTGCCCAGGCCTGGTCCAGCCTATTGCTCGACCAGGCCTGGGCGTTGGTGCCGAGGCCGGGTAAGCGTGCTGCTTCCCAAAACCCGCTTGTGTTCCTTAGCCCTGGCGGAGAGCTAGCCCTCCACCAGGGCTTCGCTATCAAGCACAAGCTGGCGCAACTGGTCGAGCTGGTCGGGGTTGGCCCCTTCCCAAAGGCCCCGGTGGTGGGATTCAAGCAGCCGTTCGGCCATGTCCCGCAGGGCCCAGGGATTGGCCTGGCGCAGAAAGCCCAGGGTCTGGGCGTCGCCTAGCCAGGTGCTGCAGATGGCCCCGTAGCTCCAATCGGGCACCCGGCCGGTGCTGGCGTCATAGGCGAACAGGTAATCGAGGCTGGCGGCCAGTTCAAAACCGCCCTTGTAGCCGTGGGCCCGCATGCCCTCGATCCAGCGGGGATTGAGCAGGCGCGAGCGCAGCACCTTGTCGAGTTCCTTTTCGAGCCGGTGCACCCGGGGCCGTTGCTGGCGGGAATGGTCGGCAAACCACAGGGCCGGGGCCTGGCCCTGCAGCCGTTCGGCAGCCGCACTCAGGCCCCCCTGGAACTGGTAGTAGTCATCGGAATCGAGCAGGTCGTGTTCCCGGTTGTCCTGGTTGTGGAGCACCACCTGCACGGCGGCAAGCCGCTGCTCCAGGCCCGAGCGATCGGCCACGGCCACACCGCTGCCCTCGTAGCGCCAGCCACTCCAGGCCAGGAAGGCCTCGGCCAGGTCGCCGCGCTCCTCCCAGATGCCGCTGTCGATGAGGCCCTGCAGGCCAGCGCCATAGGCCCCTGGCGCCGAACCGAAGACCCGGCCGCTTTGCCCCCCTTCGCGCCGGGCCGCTGCGGCCAGAGGGTTGTCCTGCTCCCCTTCCTCCAGGGACGCCACCAGGGCCGTGGCCCGGTTGAACCAGGCCACCAGCTGGGGGAAGGCATCGCGAAACAGGCCCGAGATCCGCAGGGTCACATCCACCCGTGGCCGCCCCAGGCTCGCCAGGGGAATGGCTTCCAGATTCACCATGCGCCGGGTGGGGCCATCCCAGATCGGCCGAATCCCCAGCAGGGCCAGGGCCTGGGCGATGTCCTCACCGCCGTTGCGCATGGTTGCCGTGCCCCATACGGACAGGGCTAGCTGGCGCAGGGGTTCCCCCTCCTCTTGCAGGTAGAGATCCACCAGTAACTCAGCGCTGCGGCGACCCAGGTCCCAGGCGGTTTCGGTCGGCAGGCCCCGCAGATCGACGCTGTAGAAATTGCGGCCGGTGGGCAGCAGGTCGGGTCGCCCCCGGGTGGGGGCCCCCGACGGCCCAGCGGCAATGCGTCCACCGGCAACGCCGGTGAGAAAGGCTTGGCGTTCGGCCGCGCCGCAACGCAGCAGGTTGGGCAGGAGGGAACGGGCCACCCGCGCTAGTACGGCAGCAGTGGCCGGACCCGGAGCCCCTCTTGGATCCGGGGCGGGAGCTGGGAGTTCCGCCTCTCGTCCCTGGGCCTGGTCCAGTAAGTCGGTCATCAGGGCCAGGGCCTGGTCTTCCAGCCAGGCCACCCCATCGCCCCCATGGCGGGCGCCAACCAGGCCCAGGGCCCTAAGGCGTTGCCGATCAGCGGCTGCCAAGGGCGCCTCTTCCGGATCTGCCCAGGGGTCCAGGCCCAGGCCCAGGTCGAGGGCCAGGGCCTGGGTCAGGCCCGGACCCTCGGCTAGGGGCGGGCGGGCCAGACAGAGCAGCAATTCAGCAAGGGGAGCGGCCTGGGGCAGCTGGCCGAACACATGCAGGCCCGTGCGGATCTGGGCCTCCTTGAGTTCGCAGAGGTAGCCATCGGCCGCCTGGATCCGTTGGAGCAATGCGTCGTCCCGGTCCTCTGTTGTCGGCTCGCTGCCAGCACCTGGGGGAATCCCTGGCGGGTCCAGTTCTGGACCCAGCTGGAGCTGGCTGAGGCGCCCTAGAACCTGCTCCTGCAACTGGCCCGTGCGTTCGGCCCCCAAGTCGCTGGCCTGCCAGTACTCATCCAGCAGGGCCTCCAGCTCCAGCAGGGGGCCATGCAGGCCGGCCCGGCCCAGGGGGGGGGTGAGGTGGTCAAGGATCACGGCCTGGCTGCGCCGCTTGGCCTGGGAGCCCTCGCCCGGATCGTTGACGATGAAGGGGTAGAGGTGGGGCATGGGTCCCAGGGCCCACTCCGGGAAGCAGTGGGCCGACAGGCCCAGGCCCTTGCCAGGTAGCCATTCCAAGTTGCCGTGCTTGCCCACATGGCAGATCAGCTGCACCCGGGCCACCTGGCGCAGCCATAAATAGCGGGCCAGATAGGCGTGGGGGGGTGGCAGGTCGGGACAGTGGTAATTGAGGCTGGGATCGCGGTCGTAGCCCCGCTCCGGTTGCAGCAGCATCCACACCTGGCCGAATTGGAGGCCGGCCACCGGGAAGCCCTGGGCGGTAAGGCTGGGATCGGCCTCCGGTGGGCCCCAGCGTTGCTCCAGCCGATCCCGACCCTCCTGGGCCAGGCCGGCGTACCAGGCCTGGTACAACCCCAGCGGTAGGTGGGCCAGGGGGGGGCGGTGTTGACTTTCCGGGTCATTGGTTTGGCCCTGCAGCAGCCGCTGGATCAGGGCATCGCCATCGGCCGGCAAGGCTTGGTCACCGAGCCCGTAGCCAGCCTCGGCCAGCCAATGCAACACATTGGCGGCGCTGGCGGGCGTATCCAGTCCCACCCCATTGGCCAGGCGGCTGTTGCGGGTCGGGTAGTTGGCCAGCACCAGGGCAATCCGGCGCCCGGCGGCGGGGGTGCGGCGCAGGTCGCACCAGCGGGCCACCAGCTGGCTCACCCAATCGAGCCGTTCCCGGTCGGGCTTGCTCTGGTGCAGGGCCGTGGCCAGGCCGGCATCGGCGCCGCTCACCTCCTTGAAGGCCCCCACCCGGGTGGTGATGCGGCCATCCAGTTCGGGTAAGGCCACCTGCAGGCTGAGATCAAGGGGCCCCAGGCCAATGGCGCTTCCCGCCCAGGTCTCGCGGCTCTGGCTGCTGCAGAGCAGCTGGAACACCGGCACCGCCAGGTACTCCCAGAGGGGCGCCCCCAGGCCGGCCTCCTCAAACTGCACCGATGCAAAGGAGGTGGTGCAAACCACGGCTTCCACGGCCTCGCGGCCCAGCAAGTCGGCCACGCCCCGTTGCACGGCCTGATCGCGCAGACCACTCACCCAAAGGGCCCGGGGGGCCAGCCCCTGCTGGCGCAGGCTTGCCAGCAGGGCCCCCACCAGCTCCAGGTCGCCAGCCTGGAGGAGGGCCCGATAGAGCAGCACCCCCACCCGGGCGCCGGGCTCCTGGCGCCAGTCATGGGGCAGGGGGTCGGCCTGGGGTACGGCGCTGGGGGGCACCACAACGCCGCCTGAGAGCATTTCGTTTAGGCAGCCCATCACGGCCGCCAGGTTGCTGGGACCGCCCTCCCGCAGGCAGTGGCCGATCGCCAGGGTCAACTGGGGATCGGCCGTGCCGAGGCTTGCCAGGCTTTCGGCCTCGTCCGCGGTGCCGGCTACCACCAGCAGGTGCCGCCCTGGCAAGGACGCCCAGGCCCGCAGTTGCTCCAGGCCATAGCTCCAATGGCCCCGGCCCCCCAGTAGCCGCACAAGCACGATCCGGGTCGTCCCCAGGCTCGTGCGGATGTAGTGGTCGATCACCGCCGGATGGGCCAGGGCCTGGAGGTTCAGGCCGCGAACCGGCCAGGCGAGCAGCTGGGGATCGGCCGCTAAAAGGGAGGCCAGGCCCGCCAAATCACTATCGGCGCTGCTGAGCAGCACGATCGGCGCCCCGGGCTGCTCCACGTAAACGGGCCCCTCCTGGGGGCTGGTGCTGCCGGGAACCGCCGCTAGCCGATGCATGGCGCCATCCTGAAGCCTGGCCGTTGGCTCTGGCATCCCTGGGCCTGGCTTCCCTTGGCCAGACCAACCCTCGGCTAACCGAGCCGGGGCTGGTCTGGCCCTGGCCCAATTCTCCCCTGTTTCGCCGCTGGGGCAGCGTCTGGCCGAACTCGGCGGTGAGAAGATGACAAAACCTTTGGGTCCCGGCCATCAGGCCCGTGGCGCCCGCAACCCCGACCCCGATCCCATGCATCAATTCCTTCCCTATGCCTGGTTCGGTGGGCGTTGTGTGCCCTTTGCCGAAGCCACGATCTCCGTGGCCACCCATGCGCTGCACTACGGCACCGGGGCCTTCGGCGGCATGCGCGCCCTGCCCAATCCCAGCGACCCGGGGGAAATCCTGCTGTTCCGGGCCGATCGCCACGTTCGGCGCCTAAGCCAGAGCGCCCGCCTGCTGCTCACCGAGCTGGCGGAAGACACGATCATGGACGGGATCGTGCAGATTCTGCGGGCCAACCGCCCCAGCACCCCCGTTTATCTGCGCCCGTTTGTGTATACCAGCGACCTGGGTATTGCCCCGAGGCTCCATGACATCGAGACCGATTTCCTGATCTACGGGATTGAACTGGGCGATTACCTCTCCCCTGATGGCGTGAGTTGCCGCATCAGCTCCTGGACCCGCCAGGAAGATCGCTCCTTACCCCTACGCGGCAAGATCAGCGGCGCCTACATCACCAGCTCCCTGGCCAAAACGGAAGCGGTTAAAAGTGGCTTTGACGAGGCCCTGCTGCTCAACAGCCGCGGCAAGGTGAGTGAGGCCAGTGGCATGAACCTCTTTATCGTGCGCGATGGGGTTCTAATCACCCCGGGGGTGGATCAGGACATCCTGGAGGGCATCACCAGGGCCAGCGTGCTGGAGATTGCCCAGGCCATGGGCATCCCCACCCTGGAGCGACCGGTGGATAAAACCGAATTGTTCGTGGCCGATGAGGTGTTCCTGAGCGGCACCGCCGCCCGGGTCACCCCCGTGCGCCGGGTCGAGACCACGGACATGCCTAGCGAGCGGCCGCTGATGGGGGCGATCCGCGATCGGCTCACGGCGATTACGGAGGGCCGCGATCCGGCCTACGACCACTGGGTCACCCGCGTGCGCCTGGACGGCTGATGGCAACCACCCCTACCCAACCAGCCGGGCTCCTCACCAATCCGGCGGCCAGCACCACCCCGGAAAGCCACCCAAGCGCCGGTCCGCTCCACCAAGTCGGATCGGGCGAACCCAAGCCCCGTATCGGTTTTCTGGAGCGGTTACATGGCCCCGAGCGGCCCGTGTTGGTGTTTGACGGCGCCACCGGCACCTCATTGCAGCAGATTGATCTCAGCGCCGACGACTTCGGCGGGCCCGCCCTAGAAGGCTGCAACGAGAACCTGGTGGTGACCCGGCCCGATGTGGTCCAGACCGTCCATCGCCAGTTCCTGGAGGTGGGGTGCGATGTGATCGAAACCGACACCTTTGGTGCCGCCTCGATTGTGCTGGCCGAATACGGGCTGGAAGACCAGGCCTTCACCCTCAATAAGCGGGCGGCTGAACTGGCCCGGGAGGTGGCTGATGCCTTCAGCACCCCAGAGAAACCCCGCTTTGTGGCGGGATCCATGGGCCCCACCACCAAATTGCCCACCCTGGGCCACGTTCCGTTTGATCTCCTCAAGGAGTCCTACCGCGAGCAGGCCGAAGGCCTAATCGCCGGTGATGTGGATCTGTTCATCGTCGAAACCTGTCAGGACGTGCTGCAGATCAAGGCAGCCCTGCAGGGGATTGAGGAGGCCTTTAGCCGCAGCGGGGAGCGGCGCCCCCTGATGGTGTCGGTGACGATGGAAACCACCGGCACGATGTTGGTGGGATCGGATATTGCCGCTGTCGTGGCGATCCTGGAGCCCTTCCCGATTGATGTGCTCGGCCTCAACTGCGCCACGGGCCCGGAGCAGATGAAGGAGCACGTGCGCTATCTCAGCGAGCACTCTCCCTTTGTGATCAGCTGCATCCCCAATGCGGGCCTACCGGAAAATGTGGGCGGAGTGGCCCATTACCGGTTGACGCCCCTCGCCATGAAGATGCAACTGATGCACTTCGTCGAAGACCTCGGCGTGCAGGTGATTGGCGGTTGCTGCGGCACCACTCCGGCCCATATCGGAGCCCTGGCGGACCTGGCCAGGGAGTTGAAACCGGCGCCGCGCCAGGTGCGCCGCCCCGAACTCCGCCGCGAACGGCCAGCCCTTAGCTACGAGCCCGCCCTGGCCTCCATTTATGGCGTTACCCCCTATCACCAGGACCAGTCATTTCTAATTATTGGTGAGCGGCTTAATGCCAGCGGCTCTAAGAAAGTACGTGACCTGCTCAATGTCGAGGATTGGGATGGATTGGTGGCCCTGGCCCGGGGTCAGGTGAAGGAGAACGCCCATGTGCTCGATGTCAACGTTGACTATGTGGGCCGCGACGGTGAGAAAGATATGCATGAGCTGGTCAGCCGGCTTGTTACCAATGTGAATCTGCCCCTGATGCTCGATTCCACCGAGTGGCAGAAGATGGAGGCGGGCCTCAAGGTGGCCGGTGGCAAATGCATCCTTAACTCCACCAACTACGAAGATGGCGATGAGCGCTTCTTCAAGGTGCTGGAGCTGGCCCGCTCCTACGGCGCTGGCGTCGTCATCGGCACGATCGACGAAGAAGGGATGGCCCGCACGGCCGAGCGAAAATTTGCCATTGCCCAGCGGGCTTACCGCGATGCCCTCGAATTCGGCATCCCGGCCCATGAGATTTTCTACGACCCCCTAGCCCTGCCGATCTCAACCGGGATCGAGGAAGACCGCAACAATGGCGCAGCCACCCTGAAAGCGATCGAGAGGATTCGCCGTGATTTACCCGGCGTCCATGTAGTTCTTGGCGTTAGCAATGTCAGCTTTGGCCTCTCTCCGGCTGCCCGGATTGTGCTCAATTCCGTTTTCCTGCACGATTGCATCCAGGCCGGCCTGGATGCGGCGATTATTAGTCCGGCCAAGATTCTGCCCTTGGCCAAGATCAGCGAGGACCATCAACAGATTTGCCGCGACCTGATCCAGGATCGGCGCCGTTTTGACGGTCCGGTCTGCATCTATGACCCCCTCACCGAGCTCACCAAGCTGTTTGAAGGGGTCAGCGCTAAGCAGGCCCGCGAATCTGGTCCTTCCCTGGCGGACCTGCCCGTGGAAGAGCGTCTCAAGCAACACATCATCGATGGCGAACGCATCGGCCTAGAGCCTGCCCTCCAGGAGGCCCTGGCGAACCATCCACCCCTAACGATCATCAACACCTTCTTGCTAGACGGCATGAAGGTGGTGGGTGAGCTGTTCGGCTCTGGCCAAATGCAGCTGCCCTTTGTGTTGCAGAGCGCCGAAACCATGAAGGCCGCCGTTGCCTTTCTCGAGCCCCTGATGGAACGGGCGGAGGGCGAAAGCAGCGCCAAAGCTAAGTTTCTGATCGCCACCGTTAAGGGTGATGTCCATGACATTGGCAAAAATCTGGTGGATATCATTCTCACCAATAATGGCTATGAAGTAATTAATCTGGGCATCAAGCAGCCCGTCGAAGCGATCATCGAAGCCCAGAAGCTGCACCAGGCCGATTGCATCGCCTTGAGTGGGCTGCTGGTGAAATCGACGGCGTTCATGAAGGACAACCTCCAGTCCTTCAATGAGGCCGGCATCGATGTGCCCGTCATTCTGGGCGGGGCGGCCCTCACGCCCCGCTTTGTCAACAACGACTGCCGCCAGGTGTACCGGGGCCAGGTGATCTATGGCCGCGATGCCTTTGCCGACCTGCGCTTCATGGATGCCTTCGTGGAGGCCCGGGCCAAGGGCGACTGGGACAACGGCCAGGGGTTCCTGCAGGGCGCACCCGAGGGCCTCGGCCTGACCAGGCAGCCGGCGGAGACCGAGGCAGAAGCCCCAGGCGACGACAGCCAGGCCTGCCCAGCCGATGCAGCCGAGAGCGCTACGGCCGCAGGCGAGGCAGCCCAGCCATTGGTCCATTCAGCCCTCGACACCAGTCGCTCCGCCGCCACGCCTGAGGAGCCGGCGCTGACGCCCCCTTTTTGGGGCAGCCGCGTCCTCACGGAGGCCGACATCGACCTGGCCGAGGTCTTCCGCTACCTGGACCGCAATGCCCTATTTGCCGGCCAGTGGCAACTGCGCAAAACCCAGCAGCAAAGTCGCGCCGATTACGAAGCGATGCTGGCCGAAAAGGCCGAACCGGTGCTGCAGCACTGGTTGGACCGTTGCCTGGCGGAGGGCCTGCTCACCCCCCGGGTGGCCTACGGCTATTTCCCCTGCGGCCGCAGGGGCAACGATCTGGTGGTGTTTGCGGCCCCCGACGGCGCTGCCGTCAGTCCCGGTGCCGAGTTGGGTCGCTTCCAGCTGCCCCGCCAGCGCAGCGGTAACCGCTACTGCATCGCCGACTTCTACCGGGACCTGGTCGACCCCGAACCCCACACCCCCGGGGCCGGTGGCCAAGCGCCCGCCGACGTGCTGCCGATGCAGGCCGTGACCATGGGCGAACGGGCCACCAGCGTGGCCCAGGAGCTCTTCCAGGGCGATCGCTATAGCGATTACCTCTACTTCCATGGCCTGGCCGTGCAGATGGCCGAAGCCCTGGCCGAATGGACCCATGCCCGCATTCGCCGGGAGCTGGGATTTGGAGCCAGCGAGCCGGCCGAGTTGCGCGACCTGTTGGCCCAGCGCTACCGGGGAAGCCGCTATTCGTTCGGCTATCCGGCCTGCCCTAATGTGGCCGACTCCCGCCAGCAACTGGCCTGGCTAGGGGCCGATCGCATCGGCCTGCGTATGGACGAGAGCGACCAGCTCGAACCGGAACAGAGCACCACCGCCCTAGTGGCCCTGCACAGCCAGGCCCGTTACTTCAGCGCCTGATCGCCCCAAAAACCGGGATCGGGCTCCTTTCCGGCTTGGTCCGTAGGAGCCATGGCAGGCTCGGGTGGATCACACCTTTACCCCCCCTGAAGCCATGGCCATTGCCGGTCCCGGAGGCGTCGATGACGCCATTGCCGCAGGTCTCGACCTCGACGGCTCGCCAATCCCCGCTGGGATGCTCAGCCTCTACAACGAGGTGATGGAGCTGGAAAGCCGCCGGGCCCGCAGTGGCGTGACCAAATCGATGCGCAACCGCATCGTCAAGACTGGCTCCAAGCACCTCGACCAAGAGACTCTCGATGCCCGTCTCAAGGCCGCCGGCTGGGAGGGGCTCAAGGCCAAGGAGATTGCCTTCTTCTATGGCTGAGCCCAATACCTGGGGCTAGAGCGGACCGTTGGGGCCCCAACCAGGGCTCCTGAAACGCAACAAAACTGTAACGATGCCCAGGGGCCAAGATCGGTGCCCCGGAGCGGGCCCTTGGCCATCGGATACGGGCTTCAGCACCGGGCCGCAGGGTCGCTTGAGCTCACAGACAAATCTGCTCCAGGGTGTCGATCACTTCCTGCTGGAACTCCTCGAGGTCCGTGGAGTCGCTGAGGTCAATGCCCTCACCGGCGGCGTTCTGGCTGAGTTCCTGGAAGTGGAAGGCGCCTTCGCCATTGGCCAAAAATTCCATGGCGGAGGTTTCACCACTCTCTTTGAAGGCGTCACACAGGGCCATGAAGGCCGCGTCTTCGGTGAATTCCCAGCTCATTTAGGGGGGTCTGCTGAATGACCTTTAACGCGCTCCCCCCCGAATCCGTCAACCTCTTGGCGAGAATTTGTCCCAGAGCTTCGCCAGAATGGGCCCGAACCGGGTGCCGCCCGCCCGCCAAATCCATGAGCCAAGCGCCCGCCCCCAGCCCCCCAGCCCTCAACGTCCTCGGCCAACCGCTGGACCTGTGCAGCTGTGAGCCCCTGACCGGTTGGTATCGGGACGGCAGCTGTCGCACCGATGGCCAAGATCAGGGGATGCACACGGTCTGTTGCATCGTCAACGAGGCCTTCCTCACCTACAGCCGCGCCCAGGGCAACGACCTCTCCTCGCCGGTGCTGGCCTTCGGCTTCCCCGGCCTCAAGGATGGAGACCACTGGTGCCTCTGCGCCAGCCGCTGGCTCCAGGCCTATGAGGACGGCATGGCCCCGCCGGTGCGGCTTGAGGCCTGTGAGCAGAGCACCCTCACGGTGATTCCCCTGGAGGTGCTCCAGGGCCATGCGGCCCCAACCAATGGCGATCCTGATGCCGCATGATGCCCCGATGGGCCAGCTCCGCATCGGCATCTTGGGTATGGGTGCCTGGGGCGGCACCTTGGCAGCCCTCTGGCGGGACCGGGGCCACCGGGTCGAGGGCTGGAGCCGCCGCGATGGCGGCGATCCCCTCGCCCTGCTCCCCGGCCAAGACCTGGTCGTGGCCGCCCTATCCATGGCTGGGGTGGGCGCGTTGGCCCGCCAGCTGGGGCCCCACTGGCCAGCGGGCCTGCCCCTGCTGAGTTGCAGCAAAGGCATCGATCTCCAGTTGGGCTGCACGGCCTCGGGCCTCTGGCAGCGGGCCAATCCCGCCATTCCCCTGCTGGTGCTGAGCGGTCCCAACCTGGCCAGCGAACTGGCCCAAGGATTGCCCGCCGCCAGTGTGTTGGCGGCTAGTGATGCCAACTTGGCCCGCACGCTGCAGCACGACCTCAGTTCCGAGCGTCTGCGGCTTTACACCAGTTCCGATCCGATTGGCACCGAGGTGGCCGGTGCCCTCAAAAACGTGATGGCCGTAGCGGCCGGGGTCAGTGATGGGCTGGGCCTGGGGGCAAATGCCAAGGCTTCCCTGCTCTGCCGTGGTTTGGTCGAGATGGGCCTGGTGTTGGCCGAGCTTGGCGGCCATCCCAACAGCCTCTATGGCCTAGCCGGACTGGGGGACCTGCTGGCTACTGCCACCAGCCCCCTTAGCCGCAACTACCGCTTTGGCCTGCTGCTGGCCGAGGGCCTCAGCAGTGCTGCGGCGATCGAGCGGATTGGAGCCACGGTGGAAGGGGTCCCCACGGCCCGGGCGGTGATGCAACTGGCCGACCAGCGCGGCTGGAAGCTGCCCATCAGCACTGAGGTGCTCCAGTTGGTCGATGGCCGCGCCACTCCGGCGGCGGCCGTGCGGCGCCTGATGGAGCGCCAGTTGCGGGAGGAGAGGCTGCCAGACCTGGCCATTGCCGTCAGGCCAGCCAGTGCCGCCAAGGCGACGCCATGACCAGCGAACCCACGGAGGGGATGGTCCTCCAGGCCGGCCTCGTGGAGGCCTTTACGGAGGTTCCCCTTGGGGGCAATGGCGCCGGCGTGGTGCTGCTCGAAGAGCCGGCGTCGCCGGTCTGGATGCAGGCCCTTGCCGCGCGGCTGCAGCAATCGGAAACCGCTTTCCTCTGGAGGGGCCCCGATCGGCAATGGCGCCTGCGTTGGTTCACCCCCAGCTGTGAAGTGCCCCTCTGCGGCCACGCCACCCTGGCCGCGGTCCTCGCCCTAGGCCATTGGGGCCACTTGGCCGTGGGCCAGGACCTAGCCCTGCACAGTCCCAGCGGCCCCCTGGCCGGGCGCCTCGAGTCCTTGGGCCCTGCCAGCGCCCGGATTGGGCTTCCCAGTGCCGGTCTCGAGCCCCAGCCCGTACCCGCCTATCTAGCCCAGCTGCTAGGGGAACCTCCCCTGGCCTACTGGAGTTCCCCCCTGGGCTATCGGGTCGCCCGGATGGCGGAGTCGTTCAAGCTGGCGGCCCTACCCCTGCCCTCGGCCCAGTTACGGGACCAGGACCGCCAGGGATTGGTGGTGATGCAAGCGTTCGGCCCGTCCCAAGCCGAAGGCGCGAACCCGCCCGGGGCCGCCCCCAGGCCCCAGGTGCTGGGCCAGGCAGCCGATTACCAACTGCGCTTCTTTGCCCCGGGCCTGGGGATCGCCGAAGACCCCGTCACCGGCTCCGCCCATGCCCTGGTGGCGCCCTACTGGCAGGAGCGTCTCGGCCAGACCTCTGTGGTGGGTTGGCAGCCCTCCCCCTCCCCCGGTGGCATGCTCTGCTCCGCCGCAGCAGACGGGCGCATTGCCTTGACGGGCAGGGGCCACCTGTTATGGCATGGAAGCCTGGACGGCGGCTCCTGCGCCCCGGACCTGGCCAGCTGGCGCGTTTGTGGTCCCTGACGATGGCAGCAGCATCCCCGCTTCCGCTCAAGTCGCTCCTGTTGGGCCTGCCCCTAGGCCTGGGGGCCCTGGCCATTGGCTTTGCCGCTGAGGGTCTGATACCGGCGCCCACTCCCTTGAGCGCCGCCATGGTCACGGCCCTGCAGGAGGCCCCGCCGGCGGCCAAGCCCGTCGGCGCCGATGCCAGGAAGGATCTCCAGGGAGTTGCCTCCCAACGCTTGGGCCAGGCCCCAGGGCTAGCCAGCCTGGCGACCCCGGCGCTGGCCGCTCCCCCGCTGGCCCCAGCCCCGAACCTGGAGATCCGCATCGCCCTACTGGACCTGCCCCCAACCCTGCAGCTGGGCAGTACCGGCAGCTGGTGGTTGCGCCGCCGTGACGGCGGGGTAGTCGAGCAGGGAGGCCCTGGCCAGGGGGTCCCGCTGCTGGGGGTCTCCCAGGGCCAACCGGAGCTTTGGCTAGAGCCCGCCCGGGGCCAGGCCGTGCTGGTCAATGGCCAGGCCTACGCGGGCCGCCTGCGCTTGGTACGGCAAGGTTCGGCCGTGCTGGTGATCAACCACCTGCCCCTAGAGGACTACATCGCCTCCGTGGTGGGCTCGGAAATGCCCAGCAGCTGGAATCTGGAGGCCCTCAAGGCCCAGGCGGTGGCGGCCCGCTCCTATGCCCTGGCCCACATGGCCCGGACCCCCAGCCAGCACTGGCATCTGGGCAACACCACCCGCTGGCAGGCCTACCGGGGCCTGGCCACGGCCACGGGCCGCACCCGGGCCGCCACGGCCGCCACGGCGGGCTTGATCCTCAGCTACCAGGGGGGCATTGTGGAGAGCCTCTATGCGGCCAATAGCCAGATCAGCTGGGAAGCCCATCGCCACCTGGGCGCCAGCATGAGCCAGGAGGGCGCCCATCGCCTGGCGAACCAGGGCCAGCCCTACCCCCAGATCCTTGGCCACTACTACCAGGGGGCCTCCCTGGCCCGCCTGAAGACCGGTGCGGGCTGAACGCTATTGGCAACGGGCCCTTGGGCGCAGCCAGACGGCAGCGGCCTGCGGCAGCCTGGTGCCCCTGGCCACGGAAATCATTGACCTGGGGGCGTTCATGGCTGCCAGCGCCGCCGACAACGGCCAGGGGGCTGGCGACGCTGGGCGAGCCATTCGGGCGTCGATGGCACCAGCAGAGGCCAGCACCCGGCCGGCTGGGGTGGATGGCCAGGTCCCGCCAGCGGCTCCTAGCGGCCCTGGCGATTGGAGTCCCTTTGTGGTGCGCCGGCTCCTATCGGCCACGCCCAACCATCTCACCAGGGCGGGCCCGCGCCCCAACCCCTTTTTGCCCTGGGATCAGGAGCTTGCTGTCGCGCCCCTGGGATCGAGTCACCTGCTGTTGCTCAATAAATATCCGGTCCAAACGGGCCACGTGTTGGTGATTACCCAGCAATGGGAACCTCAACAGGGCTGGCTGGGAGCCGCCGACTGGGGGGCCGTGGCCGAGGTGGATCGGGATACGGGCGGCCTCTGGTTCTTCAACAGCGCCCCTGCCGCCGGTGCCAGCCAGCCCCATCGCCACCTGCAGTTGTTGCCGCGGCTGGCCGGCAGCCCCAGCTGCCCGATGGCACCCCAGTTGCTGGCCCAGTTGCAGGGCGACCAGGCCCCCTGGCCCTGGCGCTACCGGCTGAGTCGCCGCCACCAGTACGGCGACCCGGAGGAATTGATGGCCCTCTATGGCGACCATGCGCGAGCCCTCGGTCTCGGCAATCCGGCCAGCGATCGCCAGCCCCGCCACCCCTACAACCTGCTCTTCGACGATGAGTGGTTCCTGACCGTCCGGCGCCGACGCGACGACTGGGCCGGGTTCTCGGTCAATGCCCTCGGCTTTGCCGGATACCTGCTGGTCACCGACCGCTCCGATCTGGACTGGCTACGCGGCCAGGGTCCCTGGGCCCTGCTCGAAACCGTGGCCAGCAGAGATCAGTAATTTCACGCTGGCGCCAAACGGCGATTGGGCAGTTCTTGGAAAAGGGAGGGCTGGGTTTGTCCCGGTCCCTACCCCTTTACATCAACCTGTCTTGCCATTTCATGGCTGCTTCTCGTCTTTTCGACTCTCAAGGCTCTGCCACTCAACGGTCTGCCACCGAAGGGCCTGCCTCCCATGGGCCTGTCCTTCAGGACCCCACCTTTCAAGGCCCCCTTGAACAGGGCTATCCCCTCCCAATCCAAGGTTCGCCCCATGGCGGCGGCCGCCCGGTTGGCCGCAACCTGCGCATCGTGGCCTTCCTGGCCCTGGTGACGCCCATAGCCCGGCACTACGCCCGCATCACCCGGGAATCGGCCGATGACCTCACCCAGGTGGGCCTGCTCGGCCTGATGCGCGCTGCCGAGCTCTACCTCCCTAGCCGGGGCGAGCCCTTTGAACCCTTTGCCCGCCAGCACATCCGTGGCGCCATCCTCCATTACCTGCGCGACCAGGCGCCCCTGGTGCGAATTCCGCGCCGGCGCCTGGAACTGGAGCAGCAACGCCGACGCTGCGAAGGTCGCCTGGCGATCGAGCTGGGCCAAGCCCCTCCCCCAGAGGCGGTGCGCCAGGCCATGGGTTTGAGTGAGGCCCAATGGCTCCGGCTTGGGGCGACCCCAGCCAGCCATCGCATCGTGCCCCTCGACGAAGCGGCCGAACCCCTAGCCGCGAACCAGGACCAGGACCAAGACGGTCAGGACGATCCCCGCGGCAGCCGGGCCCTTGCCCTGCTGGACCAGCTCCCGAGCCAACAGGCAGAGGCGATCCGGGCCGTGATCCTGGCCGGCCGCAGCCTGCGGCAGGTGGCAAGCGACTGGCAGGTGAGTGCCAGCACGGTGCACCGTCAGCTGCACCGGGGCCTGGCCGAACTCAGGCGTCGCCTGGAGTATCCATCTGACGCCGTAGCGTGCTGATGGTGGCATCGAGGGCCGCGAGCTGGCGCTCTAGGCCCTCGCGCCAGAAGGTGAGCATGCGTAACTTGCGCTCCTGATGGCGGCGGCGGAAGTCGGGCCCATCGGCTGGCGTGCAACAGGCAAAGGGTGGGATCATGGGAAAATGGTGACAGTTCCGCCGTTCTGGCTAGCCCCTTGGCGCCAGTGCGGTAGCAGGCCTCCCCGGCGCCGGGGACCAGGCCCAACACCCACTCCCCCGCCTAGGCGGCTTCAGCCATTCCAGCTCCCCAGCCAGCCCGGTTGCCTGTGTCCCAGCGGGCCCCGATCCAGAGACCCCCACGCCGGAGACAGTTGAGACAAAGCAGTCCCTTAGCTCGTTCGCGGCCCCTGAGCCTGGCGGTCCTGGCAACGCTTGTGCTGACAGCCCATCCGGCCCAGGCCTATGTGGCCTTGATGGCCGGCCAACGGGCCCTACCCCTGGTGGGCAAGTTCAACAGCGTTCCCGTGCTCCATTCCAACCAGCCGGAGGAAGTGTTAGGCCCTGGCATCTTGGTGAACACCATGGATGGCCAGGCCTTCAGCCCAGAAATAAACCAGTCCCTCGATAATGCGACCTACACCTTCAATGGTGAATTTGGCCTGCATATTCACCATAAATACAAACCCGTGGGTTCCGCCTGGAATCGGCCTGCCGGTCGCCGCCATGAGCTCACTTTGGCGGCCATTTTAGTTAATCCTAGTAATCAGACTATTACCGTTCAATTTGATCAGGGGTCGGTTCGCAATAGTTTCGAGGCACCCTACCTGCCAAATAACTTGATGGGCGTTAAGCCCCTAGGACCCCGCCCCTGGAATACGGGTCCCGGCGATGCCACCGCCGTTGCGATGTTGCGGGGCAAACTCGATGCCAATCTGCCCGATCGCATCGTGATCCCGCCCCGGGGTCGCACCGTTTTATTCGCGACGCAATTGCCGTCTAATGGGATTGCCAATGGCCTGCTTCGCGGCCGCAGTGATGGTCCCTTGCAGGTTGCCGTAGTGGCCGCTCGCCAACCCCGCGATGACAACGACATCCTCGCCGTGCTGGACAGCGGCCAATTAGCACCTGGCCGCATCTATCTGGAGCGCCTCAGGGATATTGAGGTCGGTTATGTATTCTCTCGGGTGGCAGGAGTGGCGATTGGCGATTCCTACCAGGCCAGCCTCAATTACGACCTCGGCGAGGGTCCCTTGCATGTACCCCTCACCAGTACCGTACGCCACAATTTCGGCACCGGCGAAATCCAGGTGAACCCCCTGGCTAGTCGCATGATTGATTCCTCCCTCAACAATGTGGGCACCTATGGGGTGCGCTTTGACGTCAACCTCAACCTCAAGGGCGCCGGTCCCTATGACCTGGTGCTGAGCCATCCCAGTCCCAACGGCCGCCCCTTCACCGCCTTTCGCGGCTCCATCGGCATCGCCACCGAAAGCGGCTACCGCGAAGTGCACGTGGGCCTGCGTTCGGGCGAAAGTCTCAGCCTCACCTCGTTGGAATTGACCCCAGGCCAGAACAATCCAGTGCGCATCAGCCTGGTGTATCCGGCCGATGCCACCCCGGGCCACCTACTCAGCGTGGTCCCCAGCTCCCAGTTGGCCCGGGTTCAGGAGCAGCTCAGGCAACTGGCCCTAGCCCAAAGCCGTTCCGCTCGGCCCAGTCCGAGGCCGAATCAGCCGCCCTTGCCCACCCTTGGCCTCGACCCCATCGCCACGGCCCCCCAACCAGACCCCAACCGGGCCCATGCCTCCGCCGAATTGGCCCCCGGCCCTGCCCCCTCTCCAACGCCACCCGTCCTGATGCCGGCGCTAGCAGAGGTCCAGCCCCCAGCCGCCGATGCCCCGGCTGCGGCTCCGAAACCCCGGATCAAGACCACCACCCTTGCTAAGGCCAGCCTGAGCAAGACCAACCAGGCCAGGAGGACCCTGGCTAAGGCCCCATCGCCGGCTCAAGCAAAACCGCTGGCGGCCAAACTGGCTGCCCTGCCGCCAGGTGCAGGCCCCCAGGCCCTGCTCGCTCCCTTGCGACTCCCGGCCCTGCCCCCCCTACCCCCAGCCCAAGGTCCGGTTGAATGGCAGGGGCCGGGCCCCGGGGTGATTTCCCCAGCCCGCATGAGCCAGTCCCTGATGGACCGCTACCAGCAGGCCCTGGAGAACCAACAATTGGTGATCAAATCCCTTGGCGGCCGATAGGCTGCAGCGGTCAGGACGCCACCGTGGTCGAGAAGAATGACCAGACCCGGCGTCGCATCAGCCTTGAGCTGAGCGCCGATCTGCTGGCGTGGATTGATGGCTTTAAGGCCGAGTGGGGCTTGAGAAGCCGTGGCGACATCCTCGAGCGGGTGTTGGAGCAATTGGTCCATGGCAGCCCGGACGAGGAGGAAGGGGAACCGGAACCGGAGCCATCCGGCAGCCTCAACGAGACCAGCGCCATAGTGCTCATTAATCGTAATTTGGTCCCATTGCAAGACCAGGAGCAAGACTCAGGTGATCCCTCCGGGATTGAGCTTGGTCACTCGCTCCAGCCTCCCAGTAGGGGAGCGAAGGCCAAGCCCGCGGGCGGCGGGGGCATCGACCTGCCTGGCTTTGTGCGCCGCCAATCGGTGCAACTCAAGCGCAGTCTCGAGCCCGCCAACCCGGGCGCGAACCAGACCCTCCAGGGGGTGGAACTGATTGATTCCCCGTCGATCGAGGAAGCCCTAGGCGCCGCCCGGGACCACTGGCTCGATCTCTATGGCCAGCCAGCCACGGACGCCGTGTTAGAGGCCGCCATGGTCTGGATGGCCCAGGAGGTTTGGCCCCAGGCAGAACAAAGCGAGGGCCGCACCTTTACCTGGTCCTGCCTCGTGCAGGTGATCCAGGGCGTAGCCCCCAGCTGGCCCCAAGGGGCGGCCAGTTTCGAGCGGGTCATCGTGGCGGCCGGCATTCTCGAGGACCCCTTCAGCGCCCGCACCCTGCCCCTGCGCATTCCCACCCTGATTCGGCGCTTTGTCCAGCGCCTGCGCAAACGCCGCAAACACCAGTCCTTCCAGGCGATCGACCACACCATGACCGTGCTGGGAGCCCTCAAATTGCTGAAGATGTCCACCACCCCCGATGTGGCCATCTCCCTCGTCCAGATCCGCGAGGCCTACCGGGAGCAGGCCCAATGCCACCATCCCGACGCCGGTGGATCCGCCGATGCAATGCGCCGTCTCAACGAGGCCTATCAATTGCTCAAGGAGCTCTACCGCGATAAGCCCTGAAAAACCGACGCAGCCGTCCAGTAAATTCTTTCTAATCCCATATGGGACTCTTATTTGGACTAGAAATGGGATATTCTTGAGATTAATAGGATTTTAATCGTCTTAAAAGTCTAGTCCTGAGATAATCACCCCCTTCTCTTGCAGGTCTCGATCAAGGCGCGTTTTTAGACTCATAATGGGTCTGAATTGGGATTAGTAAGATCAGCCTAGGAGTATTCGTGCCAAGCGTTCGTGCGTTTCCAAGGGCTTGCCCTGGGGCTGGCAAAGGAGTGGGGCTTGGCAGGGGCTGCCGCTGCTGGCAATGACCGGATGGAGGCAGGCTGACGTTCCGATAGTTGGCAAACCCTCGAAAGTTAACGATTTTGCTCCCCTCAGCCAGCTCTTGCTTGAGTCCTCAGGATCAAAATCAACGACAAATGACCTTTTGCTGGCAGGCCATGGTTTGGCCCTCCCAGGGCTTAGCGATGAACCCTGGGCCACCCGTCCCTGTCCTGCCTGTGTCCAAGGCTTGGTTTCACCGTTGTCCAAGGCCAATTTCTTGGCCCAGAACCCTTGCTAAACCTGGTTGTTTGCTGCACGCGTACCTGTGGGATACACAGGTACGCAAGTGTTGGCGGCGGGGCATTGACGGTTGAGCCAATCCCTTGGCCCCTGACACGGGCCGCTCCAGCGCCCTTGGCATGGACCCAGGCCACGGCTTGGCGTTCATGCCAGCGGGCAGGAGGGAGGCGTCCCCTGCTTTTACTGATTTGCCGATGGTCTGGTCTATGGGTCTCCATGGGGGATCCAGGCAGCCTGGGCAGTTCCCCGAACCTCCGATGCGGATCCCTAAAAAAATGAAACCATTCATCGCAAGCTAGTCTATATCTAAGACCTATTCCGAGTATCAGATGAGACCCATGATCTACTTTTGTTGCTTGACAGGTGCCCAGTAAAGGACGGTTGCAGTTGAGGGTTTCCTCGTAACGATGAATGGGATCTGCGCAGTTCTACGGTTCCAATTCTGGGGCGCGCGGCTTGGGGGCGTTCCAGGGCGCCTCGGCTTGATTGCAATTCTCTTTCTGGACCCAGTATGAGACTTGATAGTAGACCAGTTCGAGACTTGAGATTCGGTCGTGTTGGCCCCCCAGGCCAAGCCCTTTTGAAGAAAGGGGGGCATCGGCCCTAGTGCTTTGGCAGCATTCTCATGACTCTCTATCTGGACTCTTTACTAGTCTTGTTGAAAGACCAGCGTAAGCCTTGTGATTTCTATTCAGTTGCGATGGCCGCCCCAGCGTCTGGGCAGCCATCCCCCTCCTGATTAAGGGATGGGACAGGAGGGACGGCAGTTGAGTCCAGTGCCAAGACTCAACTTAGAAATGCAACGGGAGGCATTCCATAGGATTCTGGTGGGACAGTGTGTCCTCTTTAGCGCTGGCAGCCCACTCCAGCGGCCATTAAAAAAAGGCCCGCAAGGGCCTTGAGCTGATTGGACCGGCTCCCCTTATGGGGAATAGCCCATCAAGGCTCCACGGCAACGCTTCAGTTCGGGGTCTGCATGCCCTGAATGAGGTAGTCGAAATAGGGGGCTGCCAGGGTGGCATCGTCGGCGGCGAGAAGCACTAAGGAGGCGTCTTTGATGCAGCGCATCGCCTCCACCATGCCGGGCATGGGCACACCCAAGCTGTTGTACATCTCGCGGGCACCGACCAGGCCAATCTGCTGGATCATCTCGGTGCTGCCGGCCAGCACCCCATAGGTGACAAGGCGCAGGTACCAGCTGAAATCGCGCAGGCATTGGGCCCGCTGCTTTTGGCCGTAGGCGTTGCCACCCGGGGCCACGTAGTCGGGTTTGCGGCTGAATAGCTGGCGGGCGGCCTCATCAACAATCTTGCGCTCGTTGTCCGTGAGGGCCCGGACCACGCGCAGCCGTCCACCCCCTTCCGCCAAAAACTCGACCATGGAGCGCAGTTCGCCGCCGGTCGGGTAACGCAGCTGATCATCTGCCTGAAGGATCAGATCCCGAACGACGCTCATCCGATAGCACCATGCGCCCTGCAATTGTATCCAGCCTGCGGCCTGAACCCGGCCATCTGACGAGAGGTGTTACGCACCGATAGGGTCGGGGGATGGTCCATCCCCCTTCCGCCACCGCGCCCATCGGCCGCATCGGCGATCGCTTTGAACTCGACATCACTGACCTGGGCCACGACGGCCAGGGGGTGGGCCGCTGGCAGGAGCGGGTGGTGTTCGTGCCCGGAGCCCTGCCCGAGGAACGGGTTGCCGTGGTGGTGCGGCGCGTCCAGAAGCGCCACCTCGAGGCCGAACTCCAGGCCGTGGTGGTGGCCTCGCCCCTGCGGCGCCGTCCCCCCTGCATCCTGGCCGAACGCTGCGGCGGCTGCAGCCTGCAGCATTGGCAAGACGCTCCCCAAGCCCTTTGGAAGCAACAGCTTGTTGCGCAGGCCCTGCGCCGCATTGGCGGGCTCGACTGCGCCGTGGCACCCCTCATCGCGGCGGAGACCAGCCTGGGCTACCGCAACCGGGCCACGATTCCCTTGGAACGGCGCGAGGGCGATGGCCAGTTACGGGCCGGCTATTACCGCCGCGGCAGCCACCGCATCGTCAACCTCAACCGCTGCCCGGTGCTCGATCCCCGCATCGATGCCCTGATCGCGCCCCTCAAGGCCGACCTGGAGGCCAGCGACTGGCCGGTCGATGTCCATCTGGAGCAGGAGGGCGGCCTGCGCCACCTGGCCCTGCGGGTCGGCCACCACAGTGGCGAGATTCTGATCACCCTGATCAGCAGCCACGACGAGCTAGATGGCCTTGAGGACATCGCCGCCCACTGGTTGGAGCGCTGGCCCCAGGTGGTGGGGGTGTGTCTCAACCTCCAGCCCCTGGCCACCAACACCCTGATGGGGCCCGAAACGCGGCTGCTGGCCGGGCGGGGTTTTGTGCGTGAACGCTTTGCCGGCGTCGGCCTCAGCATCGCCCCCGATACCTTCTTCCAGGTCAACACGGTTCAGGCCGAACGGCTCGTTCCCCTGTTGCTGGAGGCCTTCGGGCCCCTTGAGGGTCAGGAGTTGGTTGATGCCTACTGCGGCATCGGCACCTTCAGCCTGCCCCTGGCCGCCGCTGGGGCCCAGGTGTTGGGTTTGGAGAGCCACCTGGGCTCGGTCGAGCAGGCCCGGTCCAATGCCGTGGCCAACGGGCTCAACCGGGCCAGCTTTGAGCAGGCCGAAGTGGGCAGCACCCTGGTGGAGCGGCTGGGTTCCATCGATGGCCTGCTGCTCGATCCCCCCCGCAAGGGCCTACCCGCCCTCCTCAGTGCCGCGATCGGCGCGGAACCGCCTGCCACCGTGGCCTACATCAGCTGCAACCCGGCCACCCTGGCCCGCGACCTGGCCCTGTTGACGGGCGAAGGCCGGCTGGCCGTTCGCAGCGTGCAACCGATCGACTTTTTCCCCCAAACCAGCCATGTGGAGACCCTGGCCGTGCTGAAACGGATCTGAGCCGCCCTGGATCCAACCAGGTCTAGGGGCCGGCCGCTGCGCCTTTGGCAGCGCCCCGATCGAGACGGGTCCTAGCTCCGTAACTGGGCTTGGAACTGGCTCTCGAGGGCCCTGCGAACCGCTTGGTGCGCCTGTTCGACTTCGGCCTCGGTGAGGGTGCGCTTGGCATCGCGATAGCGCAGCCGGAAGGCCTGGCTGCAGGAGCCGGCGGCCACCTGGGCCCCCTCGTAGCGATCGAGCAAATCAGCTTGCTCCAGCAGGGGCTTGCCGGCCTTGCGGATCGCCGCCAGCAACTGGCCACAGCTGACGCTGGTGGGCACCACCAGGGCCAGGTCCCGCTCCGAGGCTGGCACGGTGGCATAGGCGGCAAAACTGGGCTGGAAGCGGTTGCGGCGGGTCGCTGCCGTCAGCAGGGGAGCCAGCTCCAGTTCAAACAGATGGGTGGCTTCCGGCAGATCAAGGGCTTCTGCTTGGAGCGGATGGAGCTGGCCAAACCAGCCCACGGGGCGCCCCTCGATCAGGAGCTGGGCCGCACGGCCGGGGTGGAGGAAGGGATGGTCCGCCGGCTTGGCAAGAAGCCGATCTTCCGGGGGGATTGCCAGGGCCCCTAGGGCCTGTTGCAGCAGGCCCCTAGCCTGGAAATAGGTCGGGGCGAGGGGTTTGCCGCCGGCGCTCCAGAGCTCGGAGGGGCGGCTGCCACAGACAATCCCGCCCAGACGCTGGCTTTGGCTGGGGGCTTGGGCCCCTGGGGCAAAGACGGTGCCGATCTCAAAGGCCCAGAAGCCCGAGCGGCCCGCCTGCAGGTTGCGGCGGGCCGCCAGCAGCAGCTCCTCCACCAAGCCATCCCGCAGGTGGCTGTAGTCGGCCAGCAGGGGGTTGGCGAGGGGCAGCCGGGCGGGCGCGGGCAGGCCGGGGGCAGCTGAACTGGCTCCAGCCCCGGGGGAGCTGAGGATGCTGCTGGCTGGTCCCAGGGAGAGATGGCAAGTTTCCTGCAGGCCCGCAGAGGCCAGGGCGCGGCGGAGGCGCCGTTCCACCTGTTGGTTGGGGCTGAGGCCGCCGGGTTCGAGGGGATCGGGCAGGTGGCAGGCGAAGCGGTCGTAGCCCACCAGCCGGGCGACCTCCTCAATCAGGTCCACCTCCCGCACCAAATCCTGGCTGCGGGAGGGGGGCACCAGCACATCCCAACCATCGCCAGCCTCCCGCTCGACCAGCTCGCAGCCCAGGGCGGTGAGGGTTTGGATGATTTGGTCGTCTTCGAGGTCTTCCAGGTCGCCGGGTTCGCCCGCAAGCACCTGAACGGGGCCTAGCAATTGGTGCAGGGCATCGCGGCGCAGCAGCAGGGGGCTGGGCCCCGCAGCAGGCCCCTGGTGACACCAACGGCCCACCACCGTGGCACCGCAAAGTTCCTGCAACAGGGCCACGGCCCGATCGGCCGCCGCCAGGGTGACCTCGGGCGGCAATCCCTTTTCAAAGCGTGTGCTGGCATCGGTGCGCAGGCCCGTGCTGCGGGCACTGCGGCGCACCGCCTGGGGGGCGAACACGGCCGCCTCCAGCCAGATCTCCGTGCTGGTAGCAGTCACAGCGCTCTCGGCCCCCCCGATCACCCCCGCTAGGGCGATGGGCCTGTCTGCGTAGGTGACCACCAGGGCTTCCCCGCTGAGCTGGTGCTCGCTGCCATCGAGGGCGGCGAAGCGGTCTTGGCCGGTTCCCTGACGCAAGCCGATCGCCCCAATGGCGGGGCGATCGCCAGCGCCGCCCAGCTGGCCCAGGCTGGTGGCATCAAAGGCATGGAGCGGCTGGCCGGTTTCCAGCATCACCAGATTGGTGATGTCCACCACGGCATTGATCGGCCGCAGGCCCGAGCGCTCCAGCCGGCTCTGCAGCCACCGCGGCGATGCTGCCGGCCGGATCCCCTGGAGGGCCGTGATGCTGAAGAGGCCACCGGCTTCCATGGCGGCCAGAGCTTCTGCCGCCAGGGGCAAGGGTTCGGCAGCGATCGACGGATCGGCCGGCGGCAGGGTCAGGGGGGCGCCGGTGAGGGCCGCCACCTCCCGGGCAATGCCCCGCATCGAGAGGCCATCGGGCCGGTTGGCGGTGATCGCCAGCTCCATGACCTGGTCATCCAGGCCAAAACTGGGCCCCACCGGCGCGCCAACCTCAGGCACCCGCACGAGCAATTGGTCAAGGATGGCGATGCCATCAGAGCTGTCAGCCAGGCCCAGCTCCTTGAGGGAGCAGATCATGCCGCTGCTGGCCACGCCCCGCAGTTCGGCCGGCTTGATCGTGAGGTCCACGGCGGGCAGGTAGGCGCCCACGGTGGCCACGGGCACATGGATGCCAGCGCGCACGTTGGCCGCACCACAGACAATCTGCAGCGGTTCGGCGGCGCCGATCTGCACCCGGCAGACACTCAGCTTGTCGGCATTGGGATGGGGATCGCGCTGCTCCACGTAGCCCACGACCACACCGGCGGCCTGGGCGGCGAGATCCTCGAGGCCATCGAGCTCGAAGCCGGCCATCGAAAGGCGCTCGCCCAGCTCGGCGGCCGCAAGATCACAGGCCACAAGCTCCCGCAGCCATTGGAGCGAGACCCGCATCGACTTAAGGGGGAAGTGGCCGGATCCTAGGCACCGGCCTTGGCAGCACTGGGTCGGGCGACGGGGTAAGGTGTTGCATTGTCATTTGCATCGCAACAGCGGCGCAACGTCCTTATGGCCAAAAACAAGGGCGTCCGGCTCGTGATCACTCTTGAGTGCACCGAATGCCGGTCCAACCCCGCGAAGCGTTCCCCCGGTGTGTCCCGTTACACCACCGAGAAGAACCGCCGCAACACCACCGAGCGGATTGAACTGAAGAAGTTCTGCCCCCACTGCAACAAGTCCACGGTTCACAAGGAAATCAAGTGATCCTCGCCTTGCTGCCCACCCCTTCTTCCGTTCATCCATGACCAGCTCCTTTTTTAAAAAGCGCCTGTCGCCGATCAAGCCCGGCGACCCAATCGACTACAAGGATGTGGACCTCCTCAAGAAGTTCATCACCGAGCGCGGGAAAATCCTGGCCCGTCGCCTCACCGGCCTCACCGCCCAGCAGCAACGCGACCTCACCAACGCCGTGAAGCGTGCCCGCATCATGGCGTTGCTGCCCTTCGTTAATCCTGAGGGCTGACGCCCTCAGCTCGTTCCTTGCAAAACGGCGACCTGGTCGGAGTTCAGACCCGTTCAGGTCCCCGGTTGGCTTTGGTTTCCAATCTTCATGGCAGCAAGGCGGCCGTTTTGGTGGGATGGGAGGCCAAGCCGGAGCGCCTGCCCCTGCGGGAGCTAGACCTGATCTCTCCTTTGCCCCCAGGCGCGGCCCCCGCGGCCAGCCTGGGGGCTTTGCCTTGGCAATTCACGGCTGCAGCCCTAGATGCGGCCACTCCCAGCCGCCGCGACCTGGCAGCCGCCTGGCTGTTGCTGGAGGGCGAAGACGGCCCCCTGGCCCTGGCCGCCTTGGTGGAGTTGCTCGCCCCGGCCGCCACGGCCGAGGCCCTGGCGGCCACGTGGCTGCTGTTGCACCAGCAGGATTTTTTCCGGTGGCGCCAGGGCCAGGTCCAGCGCCGCGGTCTTGATGACCTGCGCCAGCTGCGCCGCGACCGCCGCAAGTTGGTTTTGCGCGAAACTCGCCGCCAGCACTGGCATCGGCTCCTGGCCGCTCGCCAGCCCCTCGGACCCGAGCAGTTGGCCGCAGCCCAGGCTGACCAGCGGGCCGAGCTTGAGTCCCTTCAGATCCTGGCCCTGGGCGAGGAAACGGGCCCGCCGGGCCTGGAACTGCGCCAGACCCTGCAGGCGGCCGGCTGTGGCACAAGCAGCGGCGAGATCCGGCGCCTACTCAGTGACCTGGGCCTCTGGGATGCCCATCGGCTCCCCAGCCTGGCGGGCACCACCTGGTCGGCCGGATTCAGTTCCGAGCTGCTCGCCGCGGCGGCCGACCTGGCGGCGCGAGCGGAGCAGCCCTGGCCTGGCGATGACGGGCGGGCCGACCTCACCGGCCTCAAAACCGTGACGATCGACGACGCCGACACCCGCGAAATCGACGATGCCCTCTCGCTCGAGCCCAACGGAGAGGCGGGCTGGCTGATTTGGATCCATGTGGCCGATCCGGACCGGCTGGTGGCTGCCGGCACTCCCCTCGATCAGGAGGCCCTGCGCCGGGCCAGCAGCCTCTACCTGGCGGGTGGCAGTGTGCCGATGTTCCCGCCCGCCCTCTCGGAGGGGCCCTTCAGCCTGCGCCAGGGCCAGCGCTGCGCCGCCTGGAGTTTGGCCGTAGGGCTCGATGGCGACGGGGCCGTGGCTAGCCACCGGCTGCTGCGCTCCTGGATCCGGCCGCGCTACCGGCTCACCTACGACGATGCCGATGCGTTGATCGAGTTGGCGCCACCGCCCGATCGGGACCTGGCCGTGCTCGATGGCCTGTTGCAGCGCCGGCGCCAATGGCGCCAGGCCCGGGGCGCCCTCCAGATGGACCAAAGCGAGGGTCGCATCCGCCAGCAGGACGGCCGGCCGGAGCTGGAGGTGGTGGAGCCTTCGGTGTCGCGGCTCCTGGTGGCCGAGGCGATGATCCTGGCCGGGGCCGTGGTGGGGGAGCTCGGGGCCCAGCGCCACCTGGCCCTGCCCTACCGCAGCCAGCCCGATTGCCAGCTGCCGCCGGAGGCGGAACTTCTGGCCTTGCCGCCGGGCCCCGTGCGCCATGCGGCCCTGCGCAAGGGGCTCAGCCGCGGCTTGACCACCGCCCAGCCGGCCCCCCACTTCAGCCTGGGCCTGGCGGCCTACGTGCAGATCACCTCTCCGATTCGCCGCTACGGCGATCTGATTGCCCAGCGCCAGCTGGCGGCCCAGGCGGCTGGCGAAACCCCAACCACAGCCGAGGATCTTGGCGAGCTTCTCGACCAGCTGGACCACGCCCAGCGCCAGGGGATCCAGATCAGCCGCGATGACCAGCGCCACTGGCAACAGGTTTGGTTTGAAGGCCACCGGCAGGAACCCTTCGCGGGTCTCTTCCTCCGCTGGCTCAAGCCCCAGGACGGCCTCGCCCTGGTGCGACTCGATGCCCTGGCCATGGACCTGCCGGTGCTGGTGCGCGAGTCCTGTGAACCGGGGGATGGGTTGGTGGTGAAGGTGCGCGAGGTCGATTCGTTTGCGGATCTGCTGCGCCTTACGGGCCAGCGGGGATCTGGCCCCCACGGCCTGGGACCTGGTTGACCTGAGCCCCCTGGAATTGGCCGGGTTAGGTCTGAACCGCCCGGCCCACCCAGCCTGGGCCAGGCCTGAGCCCATGGTTCAAGTCCAAGGGTTCAGATCAACCCCCAAGCTCAACGGGCCAGACGAGACACCCGCAACCAGGGTCCCCAGGGGTTGAGACAGCCAATCAACTCCACCTCCTGGGGCTGGTCCAACCCTGCCAACCACTGGTGCATGGCGGGCTCCAGGGTGATCAGGGGCCAGCGGCCAGCGCCATTGCTGAAGCCATAGCCCCCGGAGCCATCGGGGTGGATCCAGCCCTGCCAGAGGGATTCCATGGGTTCGGAGCATCCAGCCTGGGGCCTGGGCGCGGCGGCCCCGGCGAAGTGGCCGTCCCGACCCAGCAGGGAGGGATCGTCCAGGACCCGGCGTTGGCGTTCCGCCCAGCGGGGATGGTGCCAAGGGGTATCCCAAAGGGGCACGGGGCCCGCCGGTGCCAGGGGGTCGTTGAGCAGGGCCTCCTGCAGCTGGCGCAACGGCAGGCCGGCCGGGGGGATCTGGGCCTGCCAGCAGAGGGCTGCCGCCAGGCCAGCCGCCTGGCCGATGTTGAGGATTAGGGGTTGGAGCCGGGTGGCGCCATTGGCCATGTGGCTACTGCTGAAACCCTTGTCGGCCGCCAGCAGATTCTCGATGCCGGCGCTGACCAGGGCCCCGTAGGGGATGCAGAAGGGCGTGCCGCTCCAGCGCCCCCCCCAGCGGCAACTCTTGGCAGCCAGGGGCCAGTCCGGTCCCGGGTAGTGGTGGTCGTTGGGGTAGTTGCCGACGGCGATGGACGTGATGGCGCCCTGGCCATCGAGGGAGAGGGGGGCGATCGCCTCGCCGGGAGCGGAGGGCAGCAGCTGCTGCTCGATCACCACCTCCAGACCCACCAAGCGGCGCCCCTCGCGCCAGTAGGGCATCAGGGCCAGGGGGCTGGGACCCCCCAGGCGAGCGCTGGCTAGGGGGTCCTGGGCCCGGGGGAAGGCCTGGCCGGGTTGTAACCAGCCGTCGGTGGCGCCGATGAACGCCTCGAGAAAGGCCTCGCTGTGGGCCCGCATCGCCGCTAGTAGCTCGTCGTAGTCGGTGGACCCCGGCTGGAAGGCCGCCGCCAGGCCCTGGTGCCAGTCATTGCCCTGTAGGGGCCAATTCAGCATCACCAGGCCACCGGGCAGGCGCCCATAGGTGAGGGTGCGCTCCAGGCCGAAGGCTTCGGTGGCCCCTGCGAACGGAGCAGGCAAGGGGGAGCCGGCGGGGCAGGCCCCCTCAGCCAGCTGGCCCATCACCACCCAGGTGGGCGATTGCACCAGTTGCTGCTGGAAGAAGGACTGAGCCACCTGGGCTTGGAGCTTGGGGGCGCTGGGCTCACCCCAGGTCTCCTGGGGCTCCCAGCCGAGCCGGTAGGGGGCGCCCACGAGGGGGAACAGGTCGCCCAGGTCGCTGCCATCCACCAACAGGTCCAAGGCGAGGCGCAGGGCTTCGCCTTCTCGTTCGATCTCCAGGGCCACCACCCGGTTGCCCCGCCGTTTGGCCCCAAGCAGCTTCACCTCCGGCCACCAGCGCAGCAACGGTTCGGCCCCAACCCACCGCCGGAGGATCGCCTCCGCCGTGGTGGGCCGGTAGCCGAAGCAACTCACCCAGTTCTGGTCGAGGCCCTCCGGTTCCTGGCGTTGCAGCTCCCGCAGGAAGGCACCCCAGAGCCCGCTCTGCCAGCAGCTCAGTTCGTTGCCATCGGGGGCGCAGACCCCAGCGGCACTCACCATGCCCCCCAGCCAGGGCCCGGGGGTGAGCAACAGGGTGGGGGCACCGGAGCGGGCCGCCTGCAGGGCCGCTGCCACACCGCCCGTGCCACCGCCCCAAACCACTACGGCGGCCTGTTCCTGGATCAGAACCATGGGAAGGGGCGAAACGAGCGGGATAACGATGGTCTTGGATCTAGCAGGGGGTTGGCTTGCGCCCTGGCCATGGCGGCCCGAATCCAGGCAACTGGAGCCCGGTCAGGCGCTGGTTAGGATCCGGCCTCGGCGCGGGGCCGCCTGGGCGGCGCAGCGGGCCCAACTGCGCCGCCGATCCAGTTTCCAGCCGATGACCTACACCCTCACAACACCCCTTTATTACGTCAACGACAAACCGCACCTCGGTAGCGCCTACACCACCTTGGCCTGCGATGCCCTGGCCCGGTTCCAGCGCCTCAAGGGTGAAGAGGTCATTTTTATCACCGGCTGTGATGAACATGGCCAGAAGATTCAGCGCACGGCCGAGGCCGCTGGCTTAAGCCCCCAGGCCCATTGCGATGCGATCAGCGCCCAATACCGCCAACTCTGGCAGCAGTGGCAGATCAGCAATAACCGCTTCATTCGCACCACCGACCCCCTGCATCACCGCATCGTCCACGAGTTTTTTGGCCGGGTAGAGGCCAATGGGGATGTGGTGGAAGGCCGGCAACAGGGTTGGTATTGCGTCGCCTGTGAGGAATTTAAGGACGATCCGGCCGGTGCCCTCGATCCCCAATGCCCGGTGCACCAGCGCTCCCTGGAATGGCGCGATGAGGTCAACCTCTTTTTCCGCCTCTCCCGCTACCAGGAGCAAATCGAGACCCTGGTCGCCCAACCGGAGTTCATTCAGCCGGCCAACCGCCGCCGGGAGGTGCAGAACTTCGTGGCCCAGGGCCTGCGTGACTTTTCGATTTCCAGGGTCAACCTGCCCTGGGGCATCCCGGTGCCTGGCCATGGCGGCCACACCTTCTACGTGTGGTTCGATGCCCTGCTTGGCTATCTCACGGCCCTTCTGGCCGCTAGCGAGGCTGGGGACACCAGCGAGGCCGGCCTGGGGGAGCTCCGCGGGCGGGGCTGGCCAGCCCAGGTCCACGTGATCGGCAAGGACATCCTGCGTTTCCATGCCGTTTATTGGCCGGCCATGTTGCTATCAGCCGGATTGGAGCTGCCCAAGCAGGTGTTTGGCCATGGCTTCCTAACCCGGGAAGGCCAAAAGATGGGCAAATCGATCGGCAACGTGCTCGATCCCGAGGCCCTACTGGAGCGCTGCGGTGCCGATGCGGTGCGCTGGTACCTGTTGCGTGACATCCCCTTTGGCGATGACGGCGATTTTCAGCAGCAACGTTTCGTCGATCTGGTCAATAACGACCTGGCTAACACCATTGGCAACATGCTGAACCGCACCAGCGCCATGGCGCGCCGCTGGTTTGATGGCACCGTGCCCCCCGCCGGTGCCGCCCAGGTTCCAGGCCACCCCCTGGCCGAGGCGGCCAGGGCCGCCATCTCCATCGTTCTGCCCAGCCTGGAGAGGCTTGATTTCCGCGGGGCCGCCGAAGCCAGCCTGCAATTGGCCATTGCCGCTAACGGCTTCCTCAACACCCAGGCCCCCTGGAGCCTGATGAAAAAAGAGGGGAACACCGAGCAGGTGGCATCGGATCTCTATGCGGTGCTGGAAGCGGCCCGGCTGGTGGCCTTGTTGCTCGCTCCCCTGGTGCCCGACCTGTCAGCGCGGATGCTCGAGCAATTGGCCCTCGACCCCCTGGGATCGGGCCCCAACGACACCAACGCCATTCCCTGGCTGGAACAACTGCAGTGGGGCCAGCTGGCCGTGGGCTCCGCCTTGCCCGAACCGGCCCCGGTGATGGCGCGGCTCGAGCTGGATGGCCCCCTGTGAACGGGTGGCGCCCTGCCGGTCCCGGCCGTTTGCTCGCCCTAATGGGGGCCCTCGGCCTACTGGCTGGTTGTGAGAGCACCACGCCCAAGCAGGAGCCCACCGAACCCTTTCTGTTCCGTTCCCTCGATCTGCGCCAACAGGATCCCCAGGGCCGTCCCGCCTGGTCGCTGACGAGCCCGGAGGCCCGCTACGACATCGGCCAACGCTTGGCCAAGGCCCGCCAACCCCGGGGTCAGATTTATCGCAATGGGCAGCCCCGCTACGCCATCCGCGCCAACGGTGGCACGGTGCTCAACAACGGTGAGGTGATCCAACTGGAGGGGGCCGTGGTCGTCACCCTGCTGGGTCCCGATCCCGTGCGGATCCATGCCGAGCAGATCCGCTGGATTCCCCGCCAAGACCTCATGGAAATCGACCGGCGCCCCTGGGCCAGCGACCACCGCTCCCGGCTCACGGCCGAGAGCGCCCGCTTCTATGTGCTGCAGGACCGGCTTGAACTGCGCGGCAACCCCCAGTTACGCCAATGGTCCTCGGCCCCCAAGGGGCGCCTGAATCCCGTCGGCCTGGGGCCCGCCGACCTGGTGCTGACGGCGAAATCGGCCACCTGGCATCCCAGCACTGGGGTCCTGGTGGCCAGCGGTCCGGTGCAGGGGATCCACCGAGAGACCAATGGCCAAGGCCAAACCTTGCGGGCCCGGGCCCTGGGCGGCAACCTGCGCCGGCAGGTGCTGGCCCTGGAGGCCCCGGTCCAGGTGGTGGATGCCAGCCGTAAGGCCGTGCTTGAGGCCCAGCGCTCGGTCTGGGACCTGGCCGCCCGCCGCCTCAGCAGTGACCAGCCCTTCCGGGCCTCGATTGATCGCCTGCAGGTGCGGGGCGATCGCCTGGCGATCAACCTGGGCACGGAAACCGTGGCCATTCCCCAGAGCTGCCAATTGGTCCAGCCCGGCGAGCAGTTGACGGCCCAAGCCTGTCTCTGGCATTGGCCCAATGGCCAGATCCGGGCCCGGGGGGCGGTGGTGGTGCGCCGCCAGGCCAACGGCCAGATCACGCGAGCTGACCAGCTCCAGGGCCGCATAGGCAACAACGGCTTGGTCGTGTTCAGTTCGCCGGGGACGAAGGTGTACTCCCAGCTGACCCTGCCAGCCCGAGCAGCGACCCCGCCGGCTGGGTCCCGGCCGGGGCCCCGTCCCCAGCCTGCTGGTCAGGCAGCTCCTCCAGTGATGTTCTGAGCTTGAGGGCCCAGCCTTCGAGCCAGAGTTCATCACTGCGACTGAAGCAGCGGGGCGACCAGCCCCCCAGCAGCAACAGACCGTCGCCGCCGATGGGCTGAACCACCAGGGCCGGCAAGCCGGCGGGCAAGGCGGCAAATTCATCGCGGCCGGGATAGAGGGCCAGATTCACCATCGAAATGGCCTTGCCCGTAGCCAGGGACCGTTGGCCAATGGGACCCAGCCGGAAGGGGCCGCTGGCCAGGATGCCGCGGCGCAACAGGGTGCGCTGCCGCCAATGCACCAGCACGGTCGCCCCTGGCGTAGCGGTCAATAGCAACTGGCTGCCCCAGGCCAGTTCCAACTTGAGGGCTTCAGGCAGGGAGTCGTCGAGCTCCAGGCCCTGGGGCCCCTCCAGGGCTACCCGCTCGGGCGCCCTGGGCACGGCCCGGGTCCAGAGGGTGGCTATCAACAGAAAGCCCACGGCCAGCAGGCTGGCGAGCACGGAGGCCCGCACCAGGGGCGGGGTCAGCTCCGGGGCGCTGAACTGGTTGATCAGGCTGAGCAGCAGGGCGACAAGACCGACGCCCAGGCAGGCCAGCGCGGGCCGTCCCATGACTCCAGTGCAGGGATTGGATCAAGGTTGTCACAGTCGGGCCGGCTGAGGTCAAACTGGGAGCCATGCAACTGCCATCCGCCTTGGCCCCCCTGCGTTCCCTGTCCAGGCTCTGCTGGGCCCTGCTGCTCACCCTGGCCTGCCTCCTCCCCGCCCAGCCGGCCCTGGCCATGGGTCCCCAGGACTTCCCCGCCACCCCCCCGGCCACCCGGGTGGTTGACACGGCCGACCTGCTCAGCCGCGCCTCGATCAGCGACCTCGACCGCCGGCTCGCCGCCCTCGAGGAGGACCACATCCAGGCAAGGCTCCTGACCCTGCGGCGCCTGGACTACGGCCTGGATCTGGCCGACCTGGGGCAGCAACTCCTGGGGCGCTGGCAAGGCGATGGCAGCTCGATTGAGGACGGCCAATTGCTGTTTTTGATTGAGGCCCAAAACAACACGGCGGCGGTGGTGGTCTCCAACGACCTCCTGGATCAGTTGCCCGCCAGCCTGCTCGCCAGCACGGGCACGAGCACCATGGGTTTGCCCCTGCGCGAAGGGGCCCGCTATCGCCAGGCCTCGATGGATGGCATTGACCGGTTGGCATCGGTGCTCAGGGATGGCGAAGATCCGGGCCCACCCCAATTGATCGAACGGGTGGCTGTGGAGTCGAACGTGCCCAGCCGCGATGAAACCCAATCCAGCAATGCCCTGACATGGGTGGTTGTTTTACTCACTTTGGGCACACTGGTGCCGATGATCACCTGGTGGGTCTTCTCCCGTTAACGCGACTATGGCGCTGACTGACTGGATGACGGCCTTTGAACGGGCCCAGGCCTCGGACCTGACCACCGATCTGGAGCGGGCCTACGAAGCAGCCTTGCTGATCCAGGGTTTTGAACTGGAGTATTACAACGATCGGCCGGTGCGGCCCGAGCTCGAGCTGGGCATCCCGCGCCAGACCCAGGCCCAGATGCTTAGGCGCTTCAAGGCGGCCCTGAAACTCTGCATCGCCTCCCTAGAGCAGCTGGAACAGAAGCGGGGTCAACTGGATGGCCAGGAACATCGCCAACTGCAGCTGATTGAAAGCGTCGTATCCCGCTATGGCCGGCGCAGCCCCCTGCCCAGCATGAGCCGCTCGCCCACGGTGTTGCCCAGCAGCCTGCTGAGTGTGTTTGACGGGGTGCGGCGCCAACTCGATCCCGAGGCCGAGGCCACGGTGGTGGCCGGCTTCCGGCGGCGACGGGATTCCACCTTGGTCTCGCTGCGGATCCTGCTGCTGTTGATCTTGGTGCCCCTTTTAATCCAGCAGGTAAGCCGCAACCTGGTGGTGTCGCCGCTGGTTGACTTCTATTCGAAGGATATGCCGATCCTGAGCTATCCCCAGCCGCACCTCCAGCAGGAGGCCATTAAAAAGTTACGGCTTTACCAATCCGAAGTTGAATTTGAAGCCCTGCTGGCCGGCAAAACACCGCCCAGCCGCGATGAAATGCAAACAGCCTTAGCTGAAAAGGCAGAGGAACTCAGAAAAGACGCCGATCGCGAAAGCAACAATGCCATCAAAAACATCATTGCCGATGTCTGTGGCTTTTTTGGCTTTGTGTTTGTTTGCCTGTTGGGACGGCGTGATATCCAGGTTTTACGCGGCTTTCTCGATGAGGTCCTCTATGGCTTGAGCGACAGTGCCAAGGCCTTTGCGATCATTCTGTTTACTGACATATTTGTAGGTTTCCACAGCCCCGAAGGCTGGACCGTGTTGTTGGAGGGGGTGGAAGTCCATTTCGGCTTGGCCCACCATGAGAGCTTTATCATGTTGTTCATCGCCACTTTCCCGGTGGTGCTGGCCACCATTTTGAAGTATTGGATCTTCCGCTATCTCAACCGGGTGTCGCCCTCTTCGGTGGCCACCCTGCACAGCATGAATGGGGGGGGTTGATGGGGGCGCTGGGGATGGCGACCTAGCCCTATCCCCCATGGGGCTACCCAACCAAGGAGGCCTGGTGCTGGTCAGCGGACCGAGCCGCAGTGGCAAGAGCCGCTGGGCTGAGCATCTGGCCGATCGCAGTGGCTTGCCCGTGACCTACCTGGCAACCGGCGGCGAGCGCCCCGGCGATGCCAGCTGGCAGCAGCGATTACTGCTGCATCGGCAGCGGCGGCCCCAGCACTGGACAACCCTGGAGGTCGGTGGGGATCTCGAGCCAGTTTTGGAGGCCTACGGCTCATCTCATTCCTCCCCAGCGGGTCTTGGCCAAGGGCTAGGGGAGACTCACCCACCGCATGGGGCCCCGCAGGGCTTCGAAACACCAGACCGGGCCCCAAACCAGGCCCCAAACCGTGCCCCTATTTGGCAGGTGCTGCTGATCGATTCCCTGGGAACCTGGCTTGCCCACCACCTGGCCCTGGAGGAAGCCGCCTGGCTCCAGCGCCAGGAGCGGTTGCTCCGGGCCCTCAGCCAGCAGAGATCCCCGGTTGTTTTGGTTTGTGAGGAGGTGGGCTGGGGCCTGGTTCCCCCAACGGCGATTGGGGGCCTCTTTCGCGATCGCAGTGGCAGCCTGCAGCAACGGCTGATGCAGCAGGCCGCGGCGGCCTGGCTGGTGGTGCAGGGGCGGGCCCTCAACCTGATGGCCCTCGGCGAAGCGGTGCCGCCCGTCCTAAGCAATCAGCCCAGCCCGGGCCCTGAAGCACCTGCCCAAGCCAACGTTGCTTCCAACGCTGATTCCAGCCCTTGATCCCATGCCCCAGGTTGTGCTGTTCCAGCCCCAGATTCCCCCCAATACCGGCAACGTCGCCCGCACCTGCGCCGCCACCAATAGCGAGCTGCACCTGATCGAACCCTTGGGCTTCGAGATCAATGACCGGCAGCTGCGCCGCGCCGGGCTCGACTACTGGCCCTGGGTGCAGCTGCATGTCCATGCCGATTTCGCCGCCTTCAGCCAGCACCGCCAAGGGCGGGGCGGCCGCCTGCTCGCCCTCAGCCGCCAGGGGGCTCGTCCCTATGCCCAGGAGCACTTTGCCGGCGACGACTGGCTGCTCTTTGGCCGCGAAACCGACGGGCTCCCCCAGGAGGTGGTGCAAAGCTGCGACCAATGCCTGGTGATCCCGATGGCGGGCTCGATCGCGAACGGCGGTGGCGTACGCAGCCTCAACCTCTCCGTCGCCGTGGGGGTGGTCCTGTTCGAAGCCCTGCGCCAACTGGAGGCCTGAGGCTTGCCCTTAGCTCATAACAGCTCGATTTTTCCTGGGTCCGACCAAAACTGTGGCCACGGTTACTTGCGCTGAAAGGTTCAACCCGTTACTGTCTGCGCGGCCCAGCACTGGCGGCTTCACGTCTGGGTCCTGTCCATTGGATGTTTTTGCATGAAGCCTTGCTTGTGGATCGGAACCAGCCTTGGAGTGTCCAGCCTGCTTGCGGTGGCTGGCACAATCGCTGGTCCCGGTCTGGCTGACAACAGGGCCTCCTTCGCGCTCGATTCGATCCCCAGCCCGGTCCAGCCGGTTCAACTGGCCTCCCTTCCCCCCAGCTCCGACCACCTTTGGATCAAGGTCCGCAGCGATGTCCAGCTGGAAGAGCTGGCCGGTCAGCTGGCCGTCAACGAAACCCAGTTGGCCCGCCTCAATGAGGTGAATGAGGACCACCGGTTCCTCTCCGGTGATTGGCTGGTGTTGCCGACGGCCTCCAGCCGCAAAGCGAAACAGCTCTCCTCCCTCGATACCAGTGCCTTGAGGCGCACGCCCCCGATCCAGGCACCGCCGCCGCTGGAGCAGTCTGCTGTGGTGCGCTTCGGCGACACCCTGCGCCAGATCGCCCAACGCACCGGGGTGACCATCGCCGACCTAATCCGGCTCAATCCCGGCCTGGAAGCCGCCCGCCTAGTGGTGGGCTCCGAGATTCGGGTGGCCCAATCCGCCAGCGGTCGCACCGCCAGCCTGCTCGGCATTGCTCCCACCACCAGCGGTGGCTTGAGCTGGCCGGAGATGCCCAGCTTCGGCGAACCCCGGGGGTCCGGGGCCGGCGGATTCAATGCCATTCCCTTCAACCCAACCGGCTGGATCTGGCCCACCCAGGGCATTTTCTCCTCTGGCTATGGCTGGCGCTGGGGCCGGATGCACAACGGTATCGATGTGGCCAACAACATCGGCACCCCGATCGTGGCAGCCAAGGCCGGCCGGGTTTTGCGCTCCGGCTGGAACGATGGCGGCTACGGCTACCTGGTTGAACTGCAGCACGAGGATGGCAGCACCTCCCTCTACGGTCACAACAGCAGGATCCTGGTGCGGGTTGGTGACCTAGTGGAGCAAGGATCGGTGATCTCCCTGATGGGCAGCACCGGTAACAGCACCGGTCCGCACCTGCATTTCGAGATCCGTCCCCCTGGCCGCGGCGCCGTTAACCCCCTTCCCTTGCTTCCAGCTCGGGCCTGATGCCCTCCGGGCCCAGGAGCCAGTCAAGCGATCGTTTAAGATTGAACTCAATTGGCTCGGTAGCTCAGCTGGTTAGAGCGTGGGATTCATAACCCCAAGGTCGGGAGTTCAAGTCTCCCCCGAGCCATTACAAAACCCCCCTGGAGACAGGGGTTTTTTGCTGTCAGGGCCTTGTCTGTTCCAGGCAACAGGACAGGTAAGACGACCCAAAGATTGGCTGAAGATCATGCTCTAACGGTTCTATTGACGGTTTTACAGGATGCTCCAAGACCGCTCAGGCGAGCCCCAAGCATGGCCATGGATCCCCGTTCCCTAGCCATGATGATGATCAATCGCGACTGGTCCTAATCCATTTCCAGTCGTATTGGACTTACCGAGACATCGATTGGATTGGATGCATGGCGTGAGTAGGCCCCACGTCCATCCCGAAGCAAAAACGTCCTGAGCTGACAGGGCAGGCCCTGGGCTTCGCGCCCAGGGCCACAGGGCAATTGCCATCTCCTTGCCCCGGGATGGGGCAGCCATCCCCGCGCCCGCGGCGGCCTATGTTGGCAGCAACGGGGCGTGGCGCAGCTTGGTAGCGCGGGTGCTTTGGGAGCACTAGGTCGCAGGTTCGAATCCTGTCGCCCCGATCTCAGTCATAGCAAGGGTTCTCGGGGTTCCGGGGGCCCTTCTTTTTTGGGCTTTTGGGGGCGATTGAGCACAAAATGAGCACAAAACCGTTTTCAGGGCCCTGGTCGGTCGCCCCCGAAAGCCTCCGAACGAGCCCTCAGGCGACCTGGCAACAAAGGCCTCAAGGCGGATCAGCACCGGTTTGCCTCAATGCCCGTCCTGAATCAAAGACAATCGGCCTTCGTTTGCGGCAATTTGCCTGCCAGGCTTCAAATCTCGGCCCAACCCCTCAAATCAACAAGTCCGTCGGCACCCCCGGCACCACCTCAGGCTCCTCTTCCTCAGGACTGTCCCCCAGCAACCAGCCCGGCTGCGGGTCCTGGCCCTGGCCCGCTTGGGCCCCATCGAGGGCAATCACGCTCCCAGCGGTCTCTTCTGCCTCGGGGGGCCGGCCCAGGGCCTTGGCAGCCGCCAGCACTTCCGCCTTGCTGAGCGAGCTATCGAGCTTCTGGCCATAGGTCTTGCGGGCAAAGGCCAGCAGCTCCGCCTTGGTCATGCCGTCAAGATCGGCTGGCGTCGCTGGCACTGGGGCATCGGCTGGCTCCAGCACCTGCAGCTGGAACGGCAGGCTGGCCAGAGAACCAATCGCCGCCACCAGGGTTAGGTGACAGGCGACCTGGAGCAGGCGGGAATCAAGCGAAAGGGCCATCTCGGTGGCATTGGCGTAGGTGAGATCGGTAGGCGAGAGCGTCTCGCCGCTGGAGGCGGTGATCTTGAGGCCCATCTCCGGGGTAAAACCGCTGCCCTGCAGCACGGCCCGATACGGCTTCTCAGCCCGGGCATGGAAGGGGCCCCCCAGCAAGGCCGTGATCACTGGGGCCACCAAGGGGCCAGCGGCTTCTAGGCCAGGGGCAGGGCCTTGCGCTTGCGGCCAATCCAGCTGCCAGCCCAGGGCCAGCCAGCCGGCCAAATGCACTGGCCAGATCACCTGGAAGGACTGGCCATCGCTGATCCGCAGCATCCCCTCGGGTTGGCTTTCAGGCGCCTCAGGGGCTAGCCAGGGGGGAGAGGTGGGCTCCATCGATTCACGGCAAAGGGGTGGGAAGGGAATGGGAATGGCTTTGGCTCAATTGGGACCAGGACTTGCCAGCCGCTACCGGCGCAATCGCCCCCTCAGTGGGTGAGGCTCACGTGGCAGCCCGGCGGCGTGGTGGGCGCCACCGTGGCCCTCGCAAAGAACAGGCAGGGCGCCTTGGTGTTGGCCCCATCGGTTCCAGCCAGCACCAAATTGGCCGGGTTGATCACCGTTTCGATCAGTCCACCCACCGCCGGGATCACCACGGTGGCGGCATTCACAAAAGTGCCGGTGCTGCCGTCCTTGAGCAGGGGCGCCAGCAACAGCGTCACCGTGATCGGACTGCCTGCACCCGGGTGTGACGTGACCAGGGTGATCTGCTCGGCCGCATCCAGCGGCGTTGAGAGCCGCACCACCTCATTGCTAACCCTGGTGCGCTCAAAGGGATCGGAGGCGGTGCTGTTGATCCAGCCCACCAAGGTGGTGAGGGCATCAAGGCGCTTATTCGCCAGGGGAGCCATGGGGTTGTCCTCGTGAAAAGGGGAAGTTGAGGGTTGAAAATTTGAAAAGATCGCCGACAGGCTGAACGCGCTGATCGGCAAGAAATTGGAACAGGCCCCTGGCCTGGGCCTCTGGCCCTAAGCGACCGCCGGGCCGATGTTGTACAGCCGCGCTGCCGCCTTGTCGTCGCAGACGGCAAAGCCCACGTACCAATCCACCCGGGTGCGAAACACCGGCGCGTCCTGGACTTCGCCGAAATCCCGCACTGAAATCCCGTAGCGACCCTCAAACGGGCCCTGGAGCCCGGTCATTAGCTCGTCGCCAAAGCTGCAGCAGTAAAACGACGTGGTTTTGCCGGCCTCGCCAAAACCGAGTACGTCTTGCCCGTTGGCGTCCTGGTCCACCACCAGGATCTCGACGTCCTCGAACCAATGGCGGCCGTCCATCACCTGGTAGAGCTCACCACCCACATCGCGGCAGGCGGCACTGATCTGGCGGCGACCGGCCTTGCTGGTGATCAGCACCTTCTCGCCGCCGTTGGCGTTCACCGCATCAACGAGTTGCTCGATCCGCGTCAACTTGACGGTGCCGCCGCCGTTATCGACCGTTTGCACCCCACCGGGAATGAGCCGTTTGCTCAGGCCGTTAAAGGCCCGGGGATCGAAATTGGCATCACCATTGAGGATCGCCGCCTCCAGGGTCAGCCGCATCGAGCGCACCTTTTGTTCGGTCTGGGACGCCCGCGCTTCTGTGCCGTTGAGGTCCACGATCGAGCGGTCCACATCCAGGTCACCGCCAAACAGGTGCACGAACTCGGTTTCGTTCGCAACCGCTCCGTAGTCCCGCCGGTAGCCCTCGTTCACCGCCCGAAAACCAACCCGAGGCAGTTTTTTCTCCTTGGCGAACTTGAGCGCCCCACCGGTGAGGTTGCGGAACGGCAGGCGGCGGATCAGCTGGCCTTCTGAAAAGGTGCGGATCACGGCCAGCCGTTCCACCCGCGTCTCGTGTTTGGCCGCCTCGATCAATGTCAGACCCATGCTCACCCCGGGGCCTTGCCCCAGCAACGTCCCCAGCTATTGCCAGGGCCACGGCACGGCCAGGGGCCGTTTCGAATTTTTGGGCAGCACTCCAGCGGAGTTGCTCATTCGGGCGGAGAGCCAATTACCGGGCAACGACTGCCTGGGCCCCAACACTCAGCAACCCATCCAATCCAGCAAGCCAGCAACCAGCAAACCCCCCCGCCATTTACTCCCTGTGGGTGGGGCTGCTCGCAGGAGCCTTCATTGTCCGGCTGGCCTCAAGGGCTGCGCAAGTCCGCTTTTGTTTGTTGGTTCGGCTGGCGCCTCACTGGACGGGATGGGGCGGCCCCTTGACCCCAGCCGTCTTGGTTTTTGGGTCCTGCGCACAGCCCCCCATGGCCTCGATCGCCCGCAAAAAATCCCTCTCCCGCTTCCGCTCCGAGCTTCTTGATGAGCTCAGCTTTTGCTGCCAGCTGGCGACCAATCCCTGCCTGAGGCTCGGAGCCTTGGCGGATGAAATCCTCATGGATCGCATTAGGGAGTTGCCCGAGCCCGAGCTTGATCCCGAGATCCTCGCCCTGCTGCCCTATTAGGGAGCAACAGCAAGGGCTGGGGGCCACCGGGCCCCTGGCCCTAATTCAATGATGACGCTGTGGTGACTGCCATAGCTGCCAACCACATAAAACCGCCCAGACTCTCCAAACAGGATTTCATTGCTGGGGGAGCGGCGGCGGTAGCCGTGGCAGGCGGGCTCTACATGGCAATACGCCTCCGTTTCCACAATCACGGCTAGCAGCAACTCTCCAGTGGCTTGGCGCTTCCGCAGCTGGCAGCCGATCAGCTCGGGGGCGACGACCTCGGCGGTGCGGGCAAAGAAGGATTGGGGGAGGTGCTGGCAGGGCGTGGCGGCTAGGGGAGTGGCTGCTGGGGAGCGAGCAAATCCAAGCAGATCTATTAAAAAAGATTTCCACGAGCTACATTGCTGCAAATGCTGTTATGCTTAATTGATCATTAATAAAGGAAGCCCGTTTTGACTTATGCGTTCCGTTTTGCTCTTGCCTGTACTGCTGCACTGGCATTAGCGCTGGTATCAATTCCCCTGTCCAGCAACCCTTCAGAAGCAGCAACAATTAATACAAGTAGAAGTAACAAGAGACCTACGGGTAATGACATTAAGCGCGCCTGCGAACTTGACCCACGCGCCTGCTTTGAAAAAGAAACAGTCGGCACTCCCCAACAAAAAGAAAAAGAAGCCAATGAAAGATGTGCTTTGGTGAAGCAAGTGCTGAAGGCCACCTGGGATTGCCCGGCGGAGTCTCACGAAGGAAGCAGCCAAAATGAAATGAAGCACAGTCACTAGACGCTTGTCAGACCCTGCGGACGCCAATTACATTGAAAGTAATTTGCTTGACCAACCAATCGCCCTCAAGCCTTAAAAGTCACTTCAAAGTACCCAATCAATACAGAGTAGTGCCTTGCAGTAAAAATAACTAGCAGCTCTAGGGCAAGAATTTGTCAGAAACTATTAGTGCTGAAGCTAAAAACACACCAAAAGGTGTCAGACGTTTATTGTTTGGAAAATTTCCATAAGCTCGGGCTCCAAAAGATTTTGAAAGCCATAACGAATTATGTTCCTGTGAGCATTTCAGCCAAAGACTGCCATAGTGGGCTTCTCAACAAACAGTAAGTATTTTGACGTCTGCCAGTAAAAAGCATTGCCTGTCATTACTGCTGCTCGTGACTTCTTTAGCCGGCAGCTCGGCCCTCGCAAAGCCGGGCTGCGGCGGCTACGCGGTAGGCAGTTGCGTTGGCGGCGACTTGTGCACGAGGCATGGTCACTGGGCCAAGGGTGCGTGTAAGAATATAATTAACACCCCCGAAGAAGCTAAGCCCGACGAAAAGCAAAAAGCAACACCTACACCAACGGATCCAACGAAAGGTGCAGAGATATTTGACAGGTGGGGAAACCAAAAGCCTTAATGACTAGCGAAGGCCACCGAATGGGCAAGCTGTCACCAGGGCTACAGCTCCACCACTGATTTATCAAACAACCCCATCTCGGCTTGTAGCCCTTCTGAGCCGTTGGCAGACTGCTGAGAAAAAATCGCTGAAATCCTTTGCAGTGGTTGGATATTGGCTTGGAGACCCAGGGCGACCTCTGGAATCTCAAGCCCAGCCTGAGCTCCTTGCCGTCATGCCTCGCTTGACGCTGATGCGCCGGAAACCCTGCAGCGGCTGGGCTTTGTGTTGACGCTGCCGGCAAGAGCAAGGGACCCAAATCGTTGGCTCACTCGTAGTGACTCCACATCCTCAGGATCTTCACGACCTGCTCGTCGCTGAGCACCTGATACACCAACCGGTGCTGAATATTGATCCGGCGCGAATAGGCCCCGCGTAAATCCCCCACCAACGCCTCAAACGGTGGCGGTTGAGCAAAAGGATCGTCTGCTAGCAACTCCAGCAACCGTTGTGCCTTGGCCTTCAGGGCTGGGGTTGTGGCCGCAAGTTTGCGGGCATCCTTCTGGGCCTGCCGCGTGAATAGAACGCGCCAGCTCACCAGCCCGGTTGGTCGCTCAGTTCACTGATCGGAGTCGCTAGCCCCTCCACAATCGAGTCGCGCATCCCTGGGATCGAAACCAAATGGAGGGTTTCGACAATCGCAGTCCAGTCGCTTTCAGCCAGCAACACAGCATTGCCCCGTTTTCCGGTGATCTGCACCGGCTCATGGGAGTCGCAGGCCTGATCAATAAGGCTATAAAGCCGCTTGCGGGCTTCTGTCGCCGAGACGCTGGCCATCTCCGAACTTCCCCACTGCGTACGTCAAAGCGTACCGCCTCTGGGCGGCTTTGTCTGGGGCGTCGGTTCTGTCCTGTAGCGCATAGGCCCCTGGCTCTTGATCAGCTTTGACGCTGCTGGCAAGAGCAAGGGACCCCGCCAGCTGTCGCCATGGCCGAGCCGATGAGCGCCGAGCGCTTTCTGGAGCGCTGGCGGAACTACCGCGACCAGCCCCAGCAGGTGGCGGCGGTCCGGGCCCTGCATGCGGCCATCACTGCCCTCGACGGCGGCGCTCAAATCCTCGATGAGCAGGCCCCCTGGGCAAAGCAGTTCAGCCAGAAACCGGCACCGGCGCCGACGCCTAAGCCACTGCCCAAGAAAACCAGCAATGGCGCCGTCGCCCTGGCCCTGCCGTTCTTTGACCAGACCAACGACGGACCTGACGGCTGGCGCCATTGCCAGTCCTCTTCCGTTGCCATGAACCTGGCCTACCTGGGGGTTCCGGGCATCAAGGACGACCTCGATTACCTCAAGGTGGTGCAGCGCCACGGCGACAGCACCGAGCAGGCCGCCCATGCCGCTGCCCTGGCAGAGCTCAAGGCACCGGGAAGGTTCATGACCTCCTGCAGTGTGGAGCGGGCCAAGGCAGAACTGGACAAGGGTTTTGGCCTGGCGTTCGGAATCCTGCACCACGGCCCCGTGTCTGCGCCCAGTGGCGGTGGCCATTACATCGCCATTCGCGGCTATGACGCCACGGGCTGGCTGGTGCACGACCCCTATGGCGAACTGGACCTGGTCCGCGGTGGCTGGGCCCGCCAGGGCCAGGGGGCCGGCCGGAATCAGCACTACTCCTTTGCCAACACCAATCGCCGCTGGCTGCTGGAAGGCCCCAGCTCCGGTTGGGCTTGGGTTTTTAGCCGCTGAATCCGATGGTGGTGTTGATCGCCACGGTGGCCATTGGCCTCTACCTGCTGCTCAGCGTCTTGCTGGGGGGCTGGCCTGGGAGTCGCTTTAACCGTGAGCGCTTTTTGCTGGGCTGTCTGGCCGGCATCTTCCTGGCCCAGTTCATCCTTTATGGCGTCGGGGTGGGTCTTTGCGCCCACCTGCTGGATCAGCGTTATTCCCAGCTGCGCTCCAAGGGCTGCCCGGAAATTCTGAGCCGCCTCAATGACGCCTTTGAATCGGCAATCAATGCCACCTTGGCCCTCTTGGGCGGAGCAGGGGCGGTGTCCCTGGGGCTCAGGCGGCGGGAGGTGCAGGAGGAGCAAGAGGGGGGAGCAGGGTCAGGCAGGGGACCAGCACCAAGACCAGGGTCAGGAACCGGGCCCGATGGGCCCTGATCGACAAACACCAACCCCGTTAGGGGTCTCCGCGCCGGGTCGCTCCAGCGTCCGCCGGGGCAAGGGCTGACGCGAGGCGCTGCGCGCCCCTTGCCTGATCCGGCGGCACGGGAGGCGTCCCATCGCTGCGCCCCCAGGCGCCTAGGCCCATGTCCAGCCTCTTGTCCTCCCACCCAATCTCCCTGTTGCTGCTGGCCCAGCAAAGGATCGAGCGCTATCTGCGCCTGCAGGAGCTGGGTGTCCGTGAATGCTCCTATGAGGCACCCCTGGTTGAGGAGGAAATTGCCCTCCTAGAAGAAGAGGTGCTGCCAGTGATCGCCCTATTCCTGGAGCGCTCCGACGCCATCGCCGCCGCTCGGGAGGCCTGGGCAGAGCAGCAGGTCAGAGCTGAAGAGCCGGCGCTGCCGGTTAGGGCGGTGGGGTGAGCATCTGGAGCCACTGGCTCCCGGGGGCTGGTTATTGGCCCCCTTTTCTCATGCTGACCTGCTGGGGGGACCACCAGCCCTCGACCAGCCCACCAATCCAGCAGCCCAACCACTGTCACCAACCCGTAAGGGTGGCTGGCGTGGGTGCCCCATGGTGGCCTCGCGGGCAAGGGCTACGCAAGGCGCTACGCGCCCCTTGCCTACGCGAGGACCAAGGGGGCGTTCCACGCCCAGCCGGCCATGGCCGTCAGCCAGTCCGCTCAAAAGTCCTCATCGAGGTCCAAATCAAAAGCCTCATCTCCAGCAGGGCGCCGGTCCGGGCCCAATGCCCAGGAGCGTCTCGTCCTCAGCCTGATCGAGTTGATGCAGCAGGGGGTCGCTCCCTGGCGCAAGCCCTGGGATGGCTCCGGAGGGGGGCACCACTGCAATTTGTTCAGTGGCCATCGCTATCGGGGTTCCAATCCGATCCTGCTCACCCTGGGCATGCACATTCGCGGATCAGCCCTGCCGTTCTGGTGCGGCTACGCGGAAGCCAAGGGCCTCGGCATCAGCCCCAAGAAGGGCAGCAAGGCGGCCATGATCCTGCGGCCCCAGCTGCATCAGCAGGACGATCAGCAGGATCCCAGCCAGCAGGGGGAAGCAGGGGGCCCCGAGGGGGGTAGCCGCAGCTGGGTCAGTTATCGGCCGGAGGCCGTCTTCAATGCAGGCGATCTGGAGGGGCCGGGGCTCACGGAGCTGGTCGCAGCCCGGCAGGAAGCAGCCGGTCTGCAGGCCCGCCCGGAGCCAGAGCGATTGGCAGCGGCAGAGGCCGTGCTCTCCGCCTGGCCGGTGCCGGTCAGCTTTGGCGGTGATCGGGCCTTCTATCTGCCTCAGCTTGATCGCATCCAGTTGCCCGAGCGTGTCAGCTTCCAGTCAACGGCTGCTTTCTATGCCACCTGGGCCCATGAGCAGGTCCATTCCACCGGCCATGCCTGCCGCCTCAAGCGCGATCTCGGTGGCGCCTTTGGCAAGCCCCGTTATGCCAGGGAAGAGCTGGTGGCTGAGCTGGGGGCCGTGCTCCTGGGCGATCGGCTCGAGATCGGCAGTGAGCTCCAAAGCCATGCCGCCTATCTGGAGCACTGGATCGCCCTGCTCGAGGCCGAGCCGCAGGTGCTCTTCCAGGTGCTCGGGGAGGCACGGCAGGCGGTGGAGTTGATTGCGCCGGAGGGGGTGGTGGAGTCCACGGCTAGCGGAGTGTGCTGAGGGCTGGGGGTGCTTCCTTAATACCCGTATCCCGCAAATAGAAAGTCGCAATCGTCATCAATCAGACCATCCGCAATCGAAACTGAGCTTCTGCCAGCCTCACTCAGGCGCCATAGGCTGATCGATTGCGCTGCAGACCATCGTTTGACGTGCTCAGCTGGCCGCTTCCACGCGAATCACCCCAGAGAAGCCCATCACCACCGGAGCCCTGTACGGCTTGAGCTGCTGGGCCGTGGCTTCTAGGAAGGCCACCAGGATTGTGATCAGCAGGATGTAGTCCCGCAGGGCAGGCTCCAGCGGTCCATGCGCTGAGGGAGGCTGGGCAGTGAGAACGGTCTCCAGGGGTGCCCAAAGGGGGTTGATGCTGGCCGCGGTATAGATCTCGGCCAGGCGGGCGCTGTGGACTGGATCGCTAAGGGAAGCCGATTCAGTGGAGTGGGCGAAGGCGTTGCGCAGCTTGCGCAGGGCAGAGAGGGCCCGCTCCACCTGTGCATCGATTAATCCAAGCCTGCGGGCCAAGGCGACCTTGGCGCCCAAGGAACCCAAGGGCCGCTCCGGCAGAAACAAACCATCAGCCTTAGACGGGCCTGGTGCCATCACCGCCTGCAGAAGATGCTCCAGGGCTGCATCCACCCGGGCGACACCCACCAGCACGGCTCCACGACCGCGCTCCTCCAGCATCTGCAGGGCGATGGTGCGGGCGGCTTGCGCTGCCGCCAAGTCAGGCGAGCTGGTCGGCTCCGGAGGGGTCATCAACAAGGAGCGGCCCGTCCATCTTGGTCTTTCGCACGGAAAAAAGCTGAACGGTGATTGGGCCGGCAACAGTGCAGCCGGAGCCAAGCAAAGCCATGCAACTGATCCAACTCGAACGCGACGACTGGAATTTCTTCTGTCCTGCCACCGGAGAACCGGTGTTCAAGGAGAGCGGCGAGCCCAATGCCCAAACGGTTCGGGGCTTCTGGTGCCATGAAGTGCCTGAGCAACCAGAGCTCCTGTGCGATGAGCTCCAGCTCCAGTGGGCAGCACACCTTGCCATTCAAGACGCTGCTGATGAAAGTGTAGATGTGGTGGCGTTTCTAAAAAGCGTCGATAGGCCCTGCTGGGTGGCCTTTGAGATCACCACTTGCGGCATGGCCTGTGGGCCGGTGTGTAGCACCACTTGGACCGTGTTGGATCTCACTGGCGAAGAAACCTAATGGCAAGGTTGAATCGGGCAATGCCACCGCCTGCAATGGCAGAGTTGTTGGCTCACTACAGCGAACACATCGGTGAGACGATGCCCGGAGGACTGATCCCTCCTGATCAAGTACTGCAGTGGCTGGGGCAACTGCTATTTGGCAGTGCAACAGCCCTGGAGCATCCCTACCGGGTCCAATCCGATGTGGAGGATTTCCTTCAGATGGCACCTGAGGGGCATTTCGCCATCGGCTTCTGGGGCCATGGCATACAAAGCCATGCCTTCTACTTGCAGAGGGTTGAGCCCTGGTGTCGCATCTACTTACGGATCCCCTATGGAGGGATCTATTCAGACCATGGGGCCCAAGCGCTTAGACTGCATCAAGTGCTGCTATGGCTGCCTGAGTTCTTGCGAGATGCAAACCAATATTGCCGTCATCTAAGGCTTGTCGACTCGATGGGCGATGGACAACTCAAGCTGGAAAGCAACGATGGAGAAGGGTCATTTTTTCATTGCAGCGTTCAGAAGATCGCAAGCAAAGGGGTCAGAATTGCTGATGTCCTAGAGGCTCAGTCTAATCGTCAACTTCAGCGTTGGCTGATGGAATAATCGTAGTCTTCTCTGCCTAAATCTCACACAAGACGTGTTCCCCGCAACGGAAGCTAGATGATCAAGGCCTGCCGTGCCCCAACCGCTGCGCCACCACCACATTCGCCATCGCCTGCACGGTGGGAGACATGCCCTGAATGCGCACCGCCCCTTCGAAGACGGCCTGGCCTCGGGGGTCTTCTGCGGCTAAGCGGCCGAGGAGTTCGTCGAGGAAGCTGCTGGCAGCGGATTTGACGCCGGAGAAGTCGAGGATCAATGGCTCGCCATCCATGGCTGGCAGGAGGCCCTGGATCTTGCGTCGCAACAACTTGGCCGGTAAGCGACCACCGGTGTGGAGGCATTCGGCGGCGACATCAAGGCCGCTCTCGCTGGCGGAATCGGTGAGCTGATTGAGGAACAGGCACTCCACCCCTGATCCGGAGGCGATCCAAGTGTTGGCCAGGTCGATTGGTTTGCTGGTGTCGAGTGAAAACATCACCCCGGTGCCGAGCACAGGGGGCATTGGCTGGAACTGGGGTTTCCGTCGGCCCTTGTTGAGCTCAAACACCACATCACCCGTCCAGATTTGATAGGTGCCGCCGTTGAGGCGAACGATTTCGTAGGAGCCGGCCATGCCATTGCCTTGACCGATGGCGGGGTCGCGGGTGGCGCCGCGCTCGATCGCCTTGTCGATCGCACTGCCGTAGCTGCGTACGTCTGGGAAGGCGGGCTGAAGAGAGCCGAGTAGACCCCGCCCCATGTCACAGATGCCGATGTCGAAGCGCTGCTGCTTGGGCCGGTACTGGGCGCAAACCACCCCAGGGGTTTCAGACACGGCGTGGGTGAGGATATTGCCGAGGATCTCATTGGCCAGCCATTCCAAGGCCGGAATGAAGGCGGCGGCGTTATCGACGGCGGCTAATGCGATGGCGCAGATCGCATCGACGGCTTGGCACTGCTGATCTTCTGTGGCGATTGGCGATAGGGGCAACACGCCAATGGTGTGGGCTTTGGCGGGCTGACTATTTGGACTGGTAGTTGAGGGAGGAATATCGAGCAGCTGGTGGAAGCCGAGAAGTTGCAGAGCCGCTAGGGCCTTGGGCTCACCCCGAAGCTTGATCGTGGTGCCTTCGCACCTGGCCATCAGCCCCCAGGCGCCGAGATAGGCCAACACATCCATGGCGGGGATGTCCACAAAGGAGAGGAAGACCGTGTCGCCATGGGGATGCAGGGCGCTACCGGCGTGAAGGGCAGCTACGGCCTGATGGATGGCGGCACGAGCGGGGAGGGAGACGATGGGCATGGCAGTTAACGCTTCAAGCCTGGCAATCCACCCTGAAGCGCAAAGTGCATCATGTCGTTGGGAGCATCGCGCTCTTCTTGGCCAAGCCGTCGAAGCCAACTGAGTCGCCTGAGCTCCCTTCGCTGTCGGGCAAGCAGCTGCCGGCGTTTCTGTTCATTATTGGCAGCATGCCTGGCCGTTCTTTGACGCCGGGATGCTTTTGATGGTTGTCCCTCGTTTGGCCTGATCACCAAAACTTCGTTGCGAGCAGCTTCCGCGGCAGCTGAATTCCGCTGTCTTGCGACCTGATTGGATTGTGACTCACGGCGAGAGCGGCGCTTTGTCTGCCGAGATGGGAAAGCTTGACTAGAAACCTGGGCTGCCGTGCTGCCTTGCCGTTTCTGCGTGAGCACTTTCCCAACGGCGATTATCAGATCAAGGATCTCAACGACAGGAATCCGTGAGTCGGATATGGTTAATTTGGTCCCAATTGGGTGAAGCTTTTTTAACAATTGCTGATAGTTTTTTTCAGCCGTACATTCACTCCACCCATCCACCGCTTTCACCCCTAGTTTTCCCCAAGCCAAGTAACGACGGCCGGCACGTCTCCACTCAACGACAACCCGACACGCTTTGGAAGGTTTACTAGACAAGGACGGAGGCTTAGGCCTGACTATTTCTACCCTGACGGGTGTATTTTGCTTGCGACGATCTAGCTTTGTTTTTTTCTTCTTCTTTTGTGTGGTTCCCAGCTGTTGAGACCTTGAGCTTACAGCTTGAGTGTCACTGTTGGATGAAGCTTGAACGTTGTTGTCTTTCTGTTTTTTGTTACGGCTGCTTTGAGGTTCTGTAGTTCCTCGCAATGACCCAACCTCTCCAAGTTTTGGCAGCGGAGGTTTTGGCCTAGGCCCTCTAGGTAACGATCGGCCGTAGTTAATGCTCATGGGGTCCCAAACAGACGATCCCACGCCTCCAGCACCAACCTCTGCGTGCGGTACTCGCCGAACTGGCGGATCTCTGCGCGTTCTAGAGCTCCGAATGTTTCATATTCGGCGTACTCATCCGAGATGTCTTTAGGCCTAAGAATAAACTGCATCTGTGCCCTAGTGAGATTAAGAATCCTGAGCGCGTAAATCGCTTCGATCTCGGCTTTTGCATTATGGCGTTCATCCTGGTTGACCAACAACTCACCATTCCAGCCTGGATCTTCTGCAGCAAACTGCTCTGCGAACTCGCCCATTAGTGCTCCAGTCAAAGCAAGGCTTGCAGATAGCCGTGTGATGGAGATTTCAGTCTTTGTCTCCGGTTTCTTAACAGGAAGAGGAAGTGTGTCAAGAATGGTATAGGACATCTGGAGAGAAACCTTCTTCCTGACGAGAAAGTCTATGGATAAGCTATTGGCGATGGCCAACCAAAGCAACGACTGCGAGGCCAGCGCGTGCCCAAGTTGAATTGTTGGTACTTTGTGACCACACACGACGGACGGAGGAATAATTGCTGCAACCAGTGAACGCTGATTTGTGGGGGAGGTAACATCACAAAAACCCAATCTGTAGTTTCTAATCCGCTCAAGATCTCCTTCGTTGAGCGAAGATTTTTTAACCCTCCACTGTGGCACGATGCGTTTCTCCGGTGATTCAAAAGCCAGCTCTTGCCAAACTGCTGATCGTCCACGACCTGAAACATAGGCCTTGGCACGGTAGTCATACTGATCAACCATCTTCCCTTCATACAGAGGAATTGCCGCTGAGTCTTCTGTGAATAGGTCTCGATCGTTGCCCATGTCTAATTCCCTTGCATAAGGTCTGCCTCCTGGCAGCTTCGCGTACCCATCGCTGAAGCGTGGATAAGCCGCATAGAGCTTCTCTAGAATCTCAACCTCCAGGTTTGATCTGATCTCCGGGATCGCCAGAGCATCGCCTCCGATCTCCTTGCTGACCCAGGCTGGAATGACGACCTTGCTGGGGAGTTCTTTGAGTTGTTGATCTGTGCGAATACAAAATGCGGCGTCGATGCCATGATCGCTAATTGGGCCTGGTGGTGAGACGAATAGACAAAACTTGGATCGTGAATCAATGTCCTCAAACCAATGGTTCTTGGTATTTTCAAAGCCACGCAATAAAAGTGGACCCCGTTGTTCCGTAAGTTCGCGCCTTAGCGCCATAGCGTTGGCACCATTGTAGAGATTCTCGGGAACGACCATCCCGGCTACACCCTTGCCTGTGCAGAGGGAGAGCGACAACTCCACAAAGAAACGATAGGTATTGAAGTCGCCCTTTCCAAGGTTGCCAGGCGCAAAAAGTTTGTTTCGGCCTGAGGTCTTGATAAAGTTTGCTGCGCTGTAAAGCTGATTACAGTGTGCATCCCAGCCTTCCTTGATCGCTGGATTCAGGAGAAGTCCTTCCTTGATCTCTCGCTGCCCGTCAGGGCTGTTGTTACGGATTTGAGGATTATAAGTAGCAAACCACTCCTTGACGTCTGGGCTCATGGTCTCCCATGGCGGATTGCCCAGTACACAATCAAAGCCGCCCGCCGCCATCACCTCGCCGAAGCGCAGATGCCAGTGCAGAAAGCGGAAATTGCGTGCGGCCCCTTGTACTGCCTGCTCCATGGCATCGGGAATCGGTTGGCCGCCCAGCAACTTGAGCAGGTGTTCGGTGGTGGGCATCTGGGCCCTTGTGTCGGCGGTTTTTGGCAGGAAGAAGGCGGCGGTGTAGAGATTGGCCGCCAGTGTTTCGGCATCGCTCCCTGTGTCCTGTAGCCAGTCGGCATAGGCCGCCTGCTTGGCCGCCGTTTCTGGCAGACTGGTTTCCGGCATCGCTTCAATCGCCTGCAACCGGCTCTGGCCCGGGCTGCGCGTGGGCGTGGCCGCCAGGTTGAAACTGCCCTGCAGGCCGCCGCCCCTGCGGCTGGTTTTGCGGTAGCTGGCGTTATCCCGTTTGAGGCTGGTGCAGACGGTTGGGTTGTCGCCGGTGAGCGCCTTGTAGGCCTCATCGGGGATGCCTTGCTCCAGCACCTTCGGATCAAACACCCCCACCAGCGAATCGCCGCACTGGATGTGGGCGTCAAGAAAACTAAGCGGCTTGCCGGGATCGATCGCTTCGATCCACAGCGCCACCTTGCATAGCTCCACCGCCATCGGGTTCTTGTCCACTCCATAGAGGCACTGGGCCACCACCTCGCGCAGGCACTGCTGGCGCAGGGCTTCGCTGGGTTCGTCATCACCCGCCCGCAGGCGCGCCAGTTCCAGGGCCAGGCGGCGGCCGGCCGCCAGCAAAAAGTGGCCGCTGCCGCAGGCCGGATCCAGCACCCGGATCGCCAGCAACGCCTGGATCTTGGACTCGATGGTTGGGGCCTTGCTGAGTCGCTCTTGGATCACCGGCAGCAGGGCCGATTCGATCAGCAGCTTCACCAATGCATCGGGCGTGTAATAACTGCCGGTGGTCTTGCGATCGCTGCCGGCGGCGGCGCCGTAGCTGAGTTGCATCCGGCTGCCCACCTGCTCCACCTGGGGGTGCAGTTCCAGCAAGCCCTCATACACACTGCCCAGCTCTTCGGTGTTCAGGTCGCGGTAGTTGACGCGGGTGAGAGTGCCGCCGGCCTCGAACCAGCCGATCGCCTTGATCGCCCGCAGCAGATAGCGGTTATCGAGCTCGCAGCCTTGCAGGTTGGGGCACTGCTTGGTGTCGAACAGGCCGCCCAGACCCGGCAGGCCCAACGGTGAATTGTTGATGCTCAGCTGCTGGAACACCAAGCGCTGCAGCTGCCACAGATCGCCGTAGTTGCCCTCAAAGGCACTGCGCTTGAGCGCCAGCTCCCGCAGCCGCCCGAGGCTGTAGCCCTCGCGGTAGATCTGCCGGCGGGGGTCTTCTTTGCCCACCTCCTGGGCAAACAGCAATTCCCGGTCTTCCGCCGTGAATAGGAACAGAAAGCGATAGACCAGCCGCAGCAGCTCTTCGTGGAAGGCCTGGCGGCTGAGCTCGCCGCTTTCCAAAGCCAGCCGCAGGGCTTGGTTGGCCTGATGCGCCAATACCCCATTCCCCAGGTGCTCCAGGGCAGACTCCACGCCGCCGCGCAGCTGGTTCAAGATCCGCTCGCCGGTGTCCTCCGCCTCCCGTTTCCAGCCATCGAGCACACAGCCGCTTTGCGATCCGCCCTGATCAATCGGCAGACGGAAGCGGCTGGCATGCAGCGTCAGCCAGAGAACAGCGAACTCATCGAAAAGATCGCCTTCGATCAGCCACTCCAGATCCGCCCCCAGATAGGCGGGTTTCACCAGCGAGGCGTTGTCGTGCAACATCCGCAGCCGATCACCGCTGCATAGCAGGCCCCAGTTGGCGCCATCGTCGGCATTGAGGCACTCCTGCAGGCAGCTGTGGGGGGAGCGCTTGCGGTTCTCCTGGCCGAACTGCTTCAGGCCCTGATCGAGATCAGCCGTGTCCACCCCCTTGAGAATCAGGGGCACGGCCCCGCCAAAGGCCCGGTGGGTGATGGGGTAGTGGGCCTCCCCCCGCTGCCAGCCCGCCACAGGCTGGACGTCGTCCCACTCGAACACCTCGCGCAGCAGCAACAAGCTGAAGTGCAGAGCTGCCGCACCCTGGCCCGCCCGCTCTTTGAGCCCCACGTAGTCGGCCCAGAGATCCTTGGCACGCACCCAGGCCGCATCGATCCGGTCCCGCAGCTTGGCGTTCTTCTCTAGCCCGTAGTCCTTCGGGCCTTGCTGCTTGGCCTTGAAGTGGGCCACCTGATCCAGCAGCGAGCCAGGTAGCAGGCTGCCCTTCACCTCGATGGCGTTGAAGGCAACGGTGGCGGTAGCGCGGGCCATGACTCAGAGCTGGGGGGCAGGGAGAAGCAGGAACAGACCGATCACATCCACCGGCAGCGTGGGTTCGCAGCGGAAGCGCATCCGCAGCGATTCGCCTGCCCCCAGGGAGGCCTGGCGCACGCGGCGATGGTCCTCCTCCGCCCGTACCGCCCGTTGCTCGGCCATGCCATCAAGTGCCGGCCGCAACCGGGGTAAATCGGCCACGGCCTCGCGCAGCCACTGCTGCCGCTGCCCTTCCACCACATTGCCGCTGGCCGGGGCGCCCAGCAGCGCCAAGGCCTGCTCGCCGCTCAACACCTCCACATCGGTGCCGTACACCTTCAAGGTCAGGCATTCCTCCACTAGCAGCGGCGGCAGGTCGTCGTAATTGCGGCCATTCCAGCGCTCCTGGCGCAGCTGGTGCCGCAGCCGCACCAACAACAACTCGGTGCGACTGTCCACCGCCTTGGTGCGCACCACGCTGGAGCGGGCCGCCAGTTCCGGCTCGAGTCCGCTCAGGGCCCGCTCAGCCACAAAGTCGGCCAGTTCCACCACCAAAGGGTGGGAGCGGGTGATCAGCCGGGCGCCATCGCGGTAGGGCGGCGAGAAGCACAGCCGCAGCTTGCCCCCCAGGTCATGGCTCTCAAGGCGCTCGCGTAGGCCGATGCGGTTGTCGGGCAGGGCTGCCAGATCGAGCTCCCAGCTGCGGTGGCCATCGCCGCCGAGCTCGCCCACCGGTAAATCCAACCGGCGGCAACTCGTAATCACCAGCCGCTCCACCGCCCCATGGCTGCCGAGCGATTCGGTGCTGCGCCTCCATTCCTGCAGCGCTTCCTCCGGCTTGAGGCGCCGTTGGGCAAAAATCGTCTGGGTGCGGCGGGCCCTCTCCTTGGCGCTCTGCCATTCCCGCTCCAGGGCGTCCTGCCAGTCGAGCTGCCGATCACCACTGCCCTCCAGGCCCAGATCAAAGCCCAGCTGCTTCTCCTGTGCCGTTTCCCCGAGGATGCTGCTGAGCACCGCCTGGGTGATCGTGCTGGCATTGCCCGGGATCGGCACGCTCACCCCGAGCTCCTTCCGGATGGTGCGCTCCTTTTCCAGAATCACCGTGCGCACCCGCTCATCCACCGGGTTGGAGCTACCCCCATGGATCATCAAGGCCCGAACACTGGTGCGGGCTTGGCCAAAGCGGTCCACCCGGCCCTCCCGCTGTTCATGGCGCGTCGGGTTCCAGCAGAGGTCGTAATGCACCACCGCATCGAAGCTGCGCTGCAGGTCGATGCCCTCTGAGAGGCAATCGGTGGCCACCAGAATCGGTGTCAGGCCGGCGCTGAGCTGATCCTCCAAGGCCGCGATGCGCAAGATCCGCTCCTCCGGCGGCAGCTCGCCGGTGATGGCCTCGATCGCGTAACCCTTCTTCGGCAGGGCCAGGATCAGCTGCTCGGCCACGTAGTGGGCCGTAGGGCGAAAACGGCAAAAGATCACTGGCCGGAACCCTTCGGCCAGTAGGGCCTTGAGTTCACTCACCAGCTTCTTCACCTTGGGATCGTGGCTGGGGCCGCGCAGCAGATCGGCCTGGGCGATCAGATCGGCCAGCCGTTCCTGGTCCTCAGGCAGGGCCAGATCCGAACCCGGTGCGGCCTCCTCCGGTGTCAGGTCGTCGCTATCGCCATCGAGCACCGCCTGGCCAGCCAGCTCCTCAAGATCTGCGGCCTGTTGGCTCTCATTTCTTTGGTCATCGTCGTTGTCCTGGCCATCACCAGATCTCTGGAGGGCCAGCAGCTTGGTGCGCAGCGACGCTGAGGCCGCCGCCGGGCTGCTGCTGACGCAACGCAGCAGGGCCAGGGCCGCCCACCAGCTCATGCGCTGCTGCAGGCGGCTGCCATTAGTGCTGCGTCGAACCAATTCACGGGCATAGCCCAACACCTCGCCGAACAGATCCCCCCAGGGGCCACTGAGCACATACTCGGCATCGCGGGTTTCACGGTCTGGGAAGTCAGCGCCCTCGGTGCCCCACTCGCTGCGCAGGTCCTGGCGGCGACGCTGCACAAAATGATCGCCCAGCTCCTCGCGCAGCTGATCGCGCCGGGGGCCATCGGCCATCTCCCCCAGGTGGGCGAACTTCTCGTTCAACAAGCCCAGCAAATTATCGAAGGCGTCCTTGTCGCCGCTGTGGGGGGTGGCGGTGAGCATCACCAGGTGCCGGCTCGGCTCCTTCGCCAGACCTTGCAGCAAGGCGTAGCGCTGGTGACGCCCCCGCCCTTGACCCGCCGCACAGGTGTGCGCCTCATCCACGATCACGAAATCGCCGCAGGCGCGCAGAAAACCCTCGCGGTTGCGCTCACTCTTGATCCAGTCCAGGCTCACCACCGTGAACGGGAACGCCTCAAAGATTGAGCGGCCCACCGGCAGACCCCGCTCCAGCCGCGCCGCCGTACCTGGCCGCACGACTTCGGCTGCTAGATGAAACTGAGCGGCCATGTCCTGGCGCCACTTCTCGCACAGGTGCGGCGGGCAGATCACCGTCACCTGGCGGATCTCGCCGCGATCCAGCAGCTCCCGGGCGATCAGCAGGGCCTCCACGGTCTTGCCCAGACCCACCTCGTCGGCGATCAGCACCCGCGTCACCTGCTGCTTGAGGGCCATCAGCAGCGGCACCAGCTGGTAGGCGCGCGGCTCCAGGGCGATGTTGCCGAGGCTGCGAAACGGCCCGGCACCGGCCCGCAACTTGAGCATCAAGGCATCGCGCAGCAGCAGGGCCGAACTCTGGGAACCGCTTTGCGCCGGATCCGGTGGCTCGAACTCGGCCGAGCGCACAGAGGATCCCTCCAGGGGCCAGTAGAGCGTGGCGATCTGGCTGTCACCGCCGCCCAGGGGCCGCAGCTTTAGGACTTGGGCACCTTTTTCGGCCTCCGTCTGGGGCAGGGCCACCCACTCCCGGCCTCGCACCTTGACGATCGAACCGGGGCTGGGCGGGGCCGCCAGTGGTGTGGTGGTCATGCGGGCACCTCTTCCAGTTCCTCATCCACTTGCTCCAAGGCATCCTCAGCGTTCATCGGGGGCTGCTCCACCCGGATGGTCTTGCCGATCACACGGGAGATCAGTCCCAACAACTCGATCCGCCGCTGTTCGTAGAACAGATCGAAGGTATTGGCCCGCAGATGCTTCGGGTCGATGCAGTGGGATCGCAGGAACCCATCCATCGCTGCGGTGGCCTGCTCTGCAGTGATGGCTGAAGCATCTCCGCCCTGCTGCTGCAGATAGGCCAGCTGCAGCTTCGGTAGATAGGCAGAAGGCGCTGCACCAAGGATAATCCGATTGGTGCGAGCCGTCTGCGGGGTTTTGTTTAGGATCGAGTTGGCCCGATCGACACTGACACCGTTTCGCTCACACCAGATCGCTGGAAAGATGTGGTGGATGTCGATGCTGTCGTCGTAGAAAATCGCCTCATCGATCGGCCGGCCGGTGCGTAGATCCCTGGCGTTCTCCTTCACCAGGAGGGTGTAGAGCCCTTTATAGGCAGCACTGTTACGCGTCCGCATCGTGTCCAGCCGGTTGGGCCTGAAGTCCGCTTCGTACACCGTGCTGGGGATGTCGCCGTTGCCAACAATCCACCCGAGGACCTCGGGAAAATCCTTCGCAAAGCGGGTTTCGATGGCACTCCCATAGAGCTCCCCGAACACCCCGCACCAATACCAGCGTTGAATTTTCTCTCTGCTCGAGACCGCGTCGTAGTCGGGGCCAAGGCTGGTGAGAATTGCCGCCAGTGGCACCAACTGGGTCAGGTAGGGGATGTCATCACTGCGGAAGTAACCCTGCTGAATCAGGAACCGACCCGCCCGAAAAAAGCCTGCTTCCGCAGCATCGGCCCACTTGAGATACTCGCTGAGGGGCAAGTCGAGGATCGTCGCACGCTTGCAGCTGATCCCGGTCCACTTATCTACCGGTAAGGTGCCACTAGCCTGATCTCCCATCCTTCGGCTCCTTGTCGATAGCAAGGAGAGGCACTGGAGGAAATCAGTCTCACGGACCGCCTTAAGAATTCGGCCTAGGCGCTGATTGCCTTCCAGCTTTCCGCTCTCGCGCCCTGCTTTGAAACGCTGGTAGCGACCTTCGATGGCCGGTTCTTCGCCAAGGGCCCTGCGGCCGTACCAATCGGCCCGCAGATCAAAGGCGTCAGCGGCATAGCTGGCTGTGACCAGCTCAAAGGCGTTGAGTTTCACACCGCCGGTGTTCACCTTCTCGAACACCTGACAGACGGCCTCGCGACGGCTGCCGCGTCCCAACGTGATCACCGGCAGTTGGTACTCGGAGAACGGGTTGATGACCCGATCCTGAAAAGAGGTGTAGATCTCAAAAGCTTCAGAGAACTGTTCAGTGTCCTTCCAGTACTTGACATAGCCCGTCTGCCACCCGGAGGCCTCGTAGATCTTGCTGAGGGGAAAGAGTTTCTGTTGGTACTCCAGCTCCGGCGTTGAGAGATCCAGTCCCGGCCTGCCCGCCACCTCTGGTTTTATCCGATCGGCTGGCACGTCAATCACGGCCTCCTCCAGCGCATCAGGTTCTTCCAGCAGCCGAACAACGTCGAGGTAGTACCAGCGCTTCACCTTTTGCTTGCGCTCGTTCTCAGTCTCGGTCGCATGGCCCATCAAGGTGGCCTGGAAAAGGGAGGTGAGCCGCTGTTGACCGTCGAGAATTAACAGCTCCGGCGATGGGGGGACACCGGCGAACTGCAGCCCTTCCACGGGCCGGGTCTGGAAGCGCACCTCACCTCCAGCCTCCAGCAGCATCACCGCCCCAATGGGGTATTGCCGAATCACCGAGGCGATCAGTTCCTTGATCTGCTCGTTCTTCCAGACCCAGCCGCGCTGAAACTCGGGCAGCTGAATCGTTCCTTTCTTGAGTTCCTGCAGGAGTTCCCGCAGCGATCGCTTGGTGCTGTCAAACATCAGCGCTGCTCCTCTCCAAACAAGGTGCTGTGCTCTTTGAACACTTGATCAAGGGCATCACCTAGGCTTCCTGGGGAGCCTGGACTGGCTGGCGAGCCGGGATCTGGTGCATCAGCATCACTCTTGGGCGAGCGGCGCCCTTCCCCGAATAGCCAGCTGTATTCACTCAGAACCCCTGGCCAGCGGGTGGTGTCTTGGGTGAACACAACAACGGTGATGCCGGCATCACTAAGGGCTTGGCGCTTCTGCTGATCCAGCCGTTGCTGCAACGGCTGCCCGTGGTGGGGGCCATCAATGAACACCACGGCGCAGGCCTGCTTGTAGGTGAAGTCTGGCGTCACGTAGTGGCCGGGCACCTCCTGCTGGGCATTGTCTGGAAGGTGATGTCCATGGTTGTACAGGGTATCGAGCCACAACCTCTCGAGGCCGCTGCCGGCCAGCCCTTTGAGGCGCTCCAGGATGGCGCTACGCCCATCCACGCCTCCCTGGCCCACCAGCTCAGAGCGCGCCAGGTCGAGCAGCAATTGCTTGAGCTCGGGCAGCTGGCGATCGATCAGATCGTGATCACGCTGGTTGTGATAGCCGAGCAGGCAGCGATAACAACCGGCTTCGCACTCGGGATCGGCATTGAGCAGGTCTCCTTCCAGCACAGGGACCGCCCCATCCCAGCGCCAGTGGCAGATCTCCAACGTTGTTTTAGCCACGGCTTGCAACGCTGAGGCGTTCTCCACTAGCCGGCTTAGGGCACCGGCACCACCTTCGGCCGATTCATAGAGCAGTAGGGCTGTGGCTGATTCCTCGTTGGGCATCAGCTCAGCTGCGATCTCGCTGCCATCGAGCTGGAACTCCACTTCAATGCCTCGCTTGAGGGCGCTCTTGATGCTCACCAGTTGCTTGGGTTGCCAATCCCCCAGGAAGCGAACTAGTAGCGCGTTCTTGCGATCCTGCACATAGGGCGTGATCTTCACGAAACCCACTTCCGGTCCGTCGTCGTCAGCCGCGTCACCACGCATGTCTTTCTCACCTCCCCACTGCCCATTGATCGGGTGGATCGGGAAGCCCATGTCGTTCTTGTTTTCCCGCCGGCGCCAGCCCAGGTTCACGCGGCTGATCTGGGTAGCTGGAGCGTAGCTGATGTCCAGCAGGGGCTGGCCATCGCAGCTCACCTGGGCCTTGGCTACCTTCACCACACCGTTTTCCTTGGGGAATTCGTACGTTGTGATCAGCTCATAACCGAGCCGTTGGCGTTCCTCGTCATCGGAGGTGATGCGATCCGCGCGTTTGGTGGTGACCTGCTCGATCTGATAGAGCCTGGGGATACGCACCGCCTTCCCCTCGGGGTGCAGCTTGAGCGGTGTGCCGCAGTGGCAGCAGAGCTCTGATTCAGCCGTATCGCCGAGGTGGACATGGCCACACGCACCACACACAAGAGCGTCCTGAGTGGCAAGGGTTGCCGTTCCTGCGGCAACGGCGTTGTCCTGCAGGCCGAGCAGGGCGCCTTTCACCTTGTAGGTGTTGCCCTCGTGATAGATCAGCGAGTGGGGTCCAAATTCACTGATGCCTACAAAGCGTGGGCGGGTGATGTAAGTGCCACCTCCCACCTGTTCTCGGGTGCCAGGGATGTAGGCCATCAACGGCAGCCGCGGGAAGTTGTAGCCCGGCATAAAGCCCTGGCTGGCCAGGTAGCGGTAAGTGCTGAAGTCGTTGTTGTTGTTGCGGCTGCCGGGCTTATCAGCGAGCAGCAGTTGCTGCTGCATCCGTGCTGCCCTTAAGCGAGTATCCGCTGCCAGGCGTTCCCGTTCGCTCAGGGCATGATTTCCCAGATCCTTTAGGGCCTGGTTGATCTGGCCATCCACGGCAGCCAGTAACTCACGCCAGCGGCCAAGTGCCGCATCGAAGTCCAGGGCTGCACCGCGGGTTAAGGATTCAAGCCAGCTGCCCGTCAACCAAGGAGGTGGAGTGGCTCCGAGCCACTTCTTGTCCAGAAGGTCGTCGACGATCGCCTGGCAGTCAGCCTGGGCAGTGCGATAGGCCTCATCCTTTGAGAGGGCCGCCATCAACTCAGCTTGAACCGGACGCCCTGGCGCGCTGACGTCCACCAGTTCCTTCACCTTGCCAGGCAAGCGCTGGCGTGTCGCCGCTAGCCACAGGGCCCGGAAGTGGGCCTTGAGTAACTCCTCATTGGCCAGCTCCAGCGTTGGGGCGGAGACTGCACCCGCCACCATGCGCACCGGATCGGCGAAGAAATACTGATCGTGCGGGGATGTGGCGCCGCAGTAGCTGAGCACCAGCGCCGGCTGTCCACTACGGCCAGCGCGGCCGCTGCGCTGCGCATAGTTGGCTGGGGTGGGCGGCACATTGCGCATGTAGACCGTGTTGAGCGAGGAGATGTCCACGCCCAGCTCCATCGTTGGAGAGCAATACATCAGACGCAACGCCGCACTGCGGAACGCATCTTCCCGGCGCTCCCGTTCTCCCGCATCCACCTGCGCGGTGTGTTCCCGGGCCAATAGGGTCTGCAGAAATGGGCGCCCCTCGGTGGCAATCAACGCCGCCAAGTCGGCATAGAGGCGACGGAAGTAGAGATTTACCGGCCCACGCCGCCCACTGTTTTGGCGAGCTTCCGCAAGCCGCTTGGCGTAGGGGTCTTGGGGGGCAGCGTCTGGATCCACCAGGGTCCAGCGCAGGGCCGTGCTGTTGAGCCGCCAGCCCTGCATCACTTCACTGGCCTTGCGTCCCAGTCGCACCTCCACCGGTTTGACCAGGCCCCAGGCCGTGAGCATGTCGAGGATGTGTCCCACCACCTCCTGGTAAAGGTCGTCTTTCCACTTGAAGGTGCGGTGGAGATCTTCCACAGAACGCCAGCGTTCCCGGGCCTTGAGCCAGCGGCCGAACTCACCACGCAACGACAAGCCCTCGATGCCCCGGTTTTTCAGCTCACCAGGAACGGGGCTGGTGACCATGCTGCGTGCCAGCTCAGGTTTCTCGTCACTGCCAATACTCCACACCTCCTCCAGATCAGCAGCGGCTCTCTTGCGCCGCTCGAACTCCTCTTGCACCAGGGCATCGCAGTCGATCGCTAACCGTTCTCGCAGTTCTTCCAGCAGGCGATGGCAGATCAGGAAACGCTCTTCGCTACTGGCCTGGGCAAGCAGCGGGTGGCGTTGGCCCCAGTCCGCCTGGTCCTCCGCGCAGTTCACCAGCTCGGCGTAGTCCACTTCCAGCAGGCGCAGCTGCTCGAGGTTTGGGTTGGTGAGGCGCCAGCCACGCCGCAGATCCACAATCAACCGATACTCCAACACCCCTCGCAGGGCACGGCGATTGCTTTGCTCAACATTGGGTTTGACGTTCGGGATCGCAATGAAGTCCTCCGCTTCTAGCCGCAGGGCTTTCTCCGTTTCCAGCGCCAGGGTCTCCAAGCTCAGCTGCTTTTCCCCCTGGGCGTTAAGAGCTGCCACCAGACCAGCCCGCAGCTGAAGCACCCGTACAAAGTCGTTGAAATGCCCCGCCTGCAGGGATGCGTCTTGGCGGTTATCGCTGAAGGCCAGCAGCTTGCGAGCCTGATCGGGGAGCTCATCCGACGGGAAGCTCAGCAGTTGCCTCAGCACTGCCAGGCTCAAGGTGGTGGTGGCCGAGCTGCGACCCTCGGAATTAAGGCCGCAGAGCTTGCGAAACTCGCTGCTGCGAACACCATGCTCCACGCCGCAGGAAGGGCAAAAGCGGAAGCTTCCCTTTAGGAACCAACCAGCCAGGCCGTCACTGCTCGCACCGCCGTCCGAACGGAAACGGCAGGGCACCGGCGCAAACTCCCGGTAAGTCCGCTTGAGCGTGAGCTCATCGTTGCGATCAGGCTCCAACCAGCCGTCGGGGAAGTTGGCTTTTTCCAGGTCGTCGACGCTGTATTTGCTACCGGCATCGGGCATGAAGTAGCCATTCACCACATCACGATCCCGCAGACTCGACTCATCCGAAAATTCGCGTGGATCGATCTGAACAGGGATCCGATTGTTGAGATGGGCCCAAACGGGGTGAAACTCTTGGCCACAGCTGCGGCAGAACGCCACCGAATACAACAGTGACGTCCTGCCCGCATTGGGTTGATACTTCTGGGCCTTCAATGACAGGTAGCGCTGTCCAGGAGCTTCCAGAGTTGCGTGCACATCGCCACCAGCAGAGACGAACTGGTGGAGACGAAACGCAAAGAATCGCCGGTTTGGCCCCACCTCAATGCGGTAGGCAGCCAACAGAAAATCTCGCAATGTCGCGAGTATCTGTTCAGAATCTAAGTCTGTTTGTTCGGCCAAATCTCGACAAGCAGTCTGCAGCGCTTGGGGTTTGCACCGAACCCACTTGCCATCGGCCAAGCCATCTTCACGCTCTAGGCCAAGCTTGAGCTCGACCCAGCGCGCTAAGGGGTGCCTGCGCAAATCCCCTTGCCGCCAATACTGAATCGCCTCCGAAGAATAATTACTCTTCAGAGCAGTCCTAAGCTCTGATGCGGAAGGCAGGTCTTCATCAGTGACACGTTGAAGCGTCTCCGTAACAACATGCTCCGTCGGAATATGAGTGCCAAAGAGCTTGCTTGCCACTCCGGCCACAGTGGCGTTGCGCTCAATCGCCGTACCTTCGGAGGCCATTGTTGCGGAGGTGCCAATGCAAAGCAAATTGGCGTTCAGCCGTTGCCGAACCCGCCGCACCAACAGCGCCACATCAGCCCCTTGCCGGCCCCGATAGGTGTGCAATTCATCAAGAACTAGAAATTCCAACCCCTTCGCGTCACTGATCACCTTCTGGTCAAGGGGATCTTGTCTGGTAAGAATATATTCCAGCATTACATAGTTTGTAAGCAGGATATCCGGAGGATCGTTCTTGATCTTTTCGCGCTCATCGTCACCTTCTTGTCCGGTGTAGCGAGCAAAAGTCACACGAGGACCGCTTGGATAGCCAAGTCCTAGATATTTTTGAAGTTCTTCAAGCTGGCTGTTGCACAAAGCGTTCATCGGGTAAACGACGATTGCCCGAATCCGTTTCTGTCTGTCGCCGGCTTCGCGCGCTTCAAGTACCTTGTTAACGATTGGGATGATATAGCCGAGTGATTTACCTGAACCCGTACCTGAGGTCACGACAAAGCTGCCACCACCCCGGGCAATCTCGATCGCATCCCGTTGATGGCGATGCAGCTGCAGTTCCTGACCAGGGCCACTCTCTTTGCCCCAACGGAAGATTTTTGCGCATTCTGGGTGGAGCAGCCCTACTTCCACCAATTCACTGATAGAACCTCCCCCCACGAAGCTGGGGTTAAGTTGAATCAAGGGGGAAGGCCAGTACTCACCCTTGCCATAGCGGTCATCGACAAACTCCTGAAGGTCAGGAGCTTTGATCTGGGTGAAGCTACGGCTGAACTGGCCGTAATCCTCTACAACCCGGTCGCGAAAGGAAAAAACGTCCATGGTCTCAGTGGATCCCGCTGAAGGTCACAAGAGCTGGTCTGGCCCCTCTGAGGTGGGAATCTGCGTTAGCTCGGGGACCCATGGCCTTTGACTAGTCCTAGCTACCAATACCTTAGCCTTTTTGGCGAACCGTGCAGCAGCTTCGTCGCACGACTCAAGGTTGAGGCTCATGCAATATTTGTATTAGATCAGCAAAGTGCTTCTAACCCTCTTGATCTTTACAGTCAGAATCTCCGCTAGACTTTAGCCTTTAGTCAAGTCATAGCTGCCAATACTTAGTCGTTTAGGGGTGCCCCAATGAGGGCACCCCATCACCTCCGCCTTAATCCTCAGAACCGATAACGAGCCCCAACCCGAGCCCCAAAGGCACTCAGGGAGTCGTAATTGACAGTATCTACCGAGAAGCCACTGCTGCCCTGGTAGGTGCCTTCCACAAACACATCGGCTTTGGCACTGGCTTGATAGGACACCCCGAGCTTGGCTTGGTAGCCCAAGACCCCTTGGCTGCCTGATTGCTGCGTCAACGTGGCACCAAAGGCAGAAGCCGAATAGGCACCCCAACCCACATTGGTGTAGCCCAGGCCACCACCAACGTAGGGCGTGAACTTGCTTTTGGTTGGAATATCAACGTAGGCACTCACCAAGACTGAATTGGTGCTCACGCTGCCATTGTTAATGGTTGCACTGCCACTAGCCCCTAAGGCTGTCAGTGTTAACGAGTTTAGGGTTGCCCCTGTGTAGGCATAGGTCAGCTCCGTGCGTACGGGGCCAAAGTCATAGCCGGCGCCGATCTCACCGGAAAAGCCACCACCAAGGCCGTAGGAGCCGTTTACCCCAACCCCAAGGATGGTGGTGTTTCCAGTCACGTTTTGCGGCCAGGCGCCACCAACTCCGAGGGTGGCATAAAAACCCTTCTCGGATGTGGCACTTGCCTGGCTAGCTGTCTTGCCATAGGGATCGCTGGCATCCGACTGGGCCTTAGCGGCTGAAACCGTAAACACGGATAGGCTTGTTGCAGCAATTGCAAGAATGATCGGGCGCAGGAGTGTCATGGTCGTTTCCGGCAACAGCTGCAGCTAAGCAGCTGCAGCTACAACCCAGATCCACTGCTTGTCAGCAAGCCAATTGACCCCCTGTTTGGCGGTTGCTGTATGCGTAAAACGCATCAAATGAGGCGATTGAGGCCTCGATTGTCTCTGCTAGCTCAGCCAGTACGGGGTACTGCTCCCAAGCGCTGGGGCTGACCAGCAGCCAGATCTGCTCCCGGATGGGGCTAGCTAGCTCCAACCATCGCAGGCCAGGGGCGCGACCGCCCGAGCCTGCAAACCAGCTGGGTGTGGCCATACAAGGCAGCTGTTGAGCCTCCAGCCCCTGCTGCCAGCACAAACCGTTTAGGTCCTGGGGAATCTGCTTGACCATCCATTGCTGCTGACGAACAGCAGAGGCCAGCCCCGGCGCACAAGTCAGGGGCGGAACCAGCACTTCCGTCCAGCGGGGCGGAAGCACGCGCACTCCCGCTGGTGTCACCAGCCCGAGCTGCCAGCAGCCCAGCGGAACCAACAGGCAACCATTCCACTCCTGGGAGGCATTGTGGCAAAGCCTTGGCCCAGACAGATGAGCCGCGGGAATGGACCCAGATACTTGCTCAGTTACTTCAAGCTGATCTAGCTCTTGAGGCCTCTCTTGTAGCAACGCCTCGATCTCCAGCGAACTCAACAGGGCCCCATCCAGGATGGAGCTCTCCACCAAGCGATGCAGGCATCTGGCATGGCGAAATTGCGACGGCACTGGCAGGACCTGGCGAGCACCATCCAGCAGGCCCTGCCGCATGGGATCGGTCCCAATCCTGAGGAACCCTGAGCCGAGACGATGGGATTGGAAGGCCCGGCGCAGCAAGCGGATGCTCTCCGTTTCGCCATAGTGCAACTCATCAATGAAAAGTCGGGTAGACCTGTTGAGCCCGAAATCTCTGCTGATTTTCTGATGACGGCGACTGATGGTTGGCTGGGACAGATTCAGGGGTCCGGCCGCCGCCGTCATCGAGCCGCACAGCTCCAGCAGATCGAGGGTGTTCAGGCCATCAAATAATTCCGGACGGCGGTAAGTGGTGGCTGCCAGGGTGGCGCCCATCGGAACATCGCAACTCCCATTGAGCATTGGGGCAGCACCAGGCCGATCTGTAAAACTCCGTGCGAAAGACCAACCTGCCCGGGCTTTTGGCTAGTCATTACCAAGCAGGCTGCAGTCCTCCCCACGGACTTATCAGGACAGAATTCTGGTTTTTCGCATGTAATCCTTGTCCTAGTTCCAGCCCCCTGCCACCCTGCAGTGATGACCGCCCCCCTGCGCTGCCACCTGCTGATCGGTGCCCCCGCCAGCGGCAAGACCACCCTGGCGGTGGTGCTGGCAAAGCTCACCGGTGCGGTGGTCCTGTCCACCGACGTGGTGCGGGCCGAGTTGTTTGGTGATGCCGCCGTTCAGGGCCCCTGGCGCGACATTGAGGCCCAGCTGCACCACCGCATCCGCCAATCGGTCGCCGCCGGCATCCCGGTGATCGTCGATGCCACCCATGCCCGCCGGCCCTGGCGCTTGGCGATCACCCAGGCCCTGGCCCTGCCGGCCCCGGTGGAATGGATCGGCTGGTGGCTCTACACGCCCCAGGCCACCTGCCTGCAGTGGAATCAGAATCGCGAGCGTCTGGTGCCAGAAGCGGTGATCCGCGAGATGGATGCTGCCCTGGCTGATCCGGTCTTTGGCCCCAGCCGGTCCGAGGGTTTCGCGGCCCTGGTCGCCGTGGTGCCCACCCACCAGCAAGACCTAGGGGCCGTACTTGTCGATGAGCTGGCCCGCCTTGATCGCCGCATCCGTTCGGCCCGCAACCGCGAGCACCGGTTTGCTCTCCATGGCTATTCGCGTCTGCTGGATCTCGAACGTTTGCTCTATCTCCTGCGCCTGCTGAGCCGCTTCCCGGATCTGGCTGCCAGCGATCCGGCCACCGCAGCCGAATTAGAAGCGATCGTTTCGCCCGTGCCGCCAGGAGATCTGGCCGATCGCGCTGCGGCCTTCCTGCGCCGGCTCCATGGCGAGTGCTACGGAGACGCCACATCCCTGCGAGCGGATTTGATCTGGCTGGAGGCCAACGGCTTCTGCAGTGCTGAACCAACCCTTGGCCCGATCCAGCCGCCACCGGAACCAGCAGCAGTTCCAGATGCAGCAGCGCCCCTGGCCACTGGTGCTGGCCCCTGGCTTGGTGGCGTGCATGGGGGCTACCCACCGCTGGCCGATTTCCAGGTGTTCCAGCGGGTGTTTGTGTTCCTGCGCCACCTGCTGCAGCAACCGTTTGACCGCCAAGCCGGCACCCCATTGCCCGAGCACCTAATCGCCCAGAGCGAAACGATTCCTGGCGCCTATCTCCCCGGTGAGGCGGCCACCCTGCGCAAGGACCTCGAAAAGCTGCTCACCCCCTATGGCTTCCGCTCGCGCAACGACAACGTGCGCCACGGCTACGCGATCGGCACCGCCCTGCTCTCGGCCAACCGACTGCGGGAGATCCATGGCCTGGTCAGCCAGGCCGCCGGCAGGCTGGCCGATCCCAGCGCCCAAGACCTCCTAGGCGAACTGGAACAACGGCTGCAGTGGGGCGGCATCGCCATCGACCAGGCCTCGCCAGTGCGTGCCTTTGCCAACCGCTCGATTGTCGATGCCTCCCTGGTGCGGCCCGATTGCCTAGCGGCAGAACGGCAGGCCGAGCGCCTGGAAACCGCGATCGTCGAGCGGCGCCGCATCGAGCTCGAGCGCTATAGCTCGGTGGCCTCCTTTGCCGATAGCCCCACGGGCAGTTTCCGCGTTTGGCCGCTGCAACTGCTCTTCCACAACATCGGCTGGTACCTCGTCTTTGAAGACGACACCATCGGGCGAGAAGAAGGCCTGATCCGCTGCGAACGGCTCGATCGCCTTGCCCTGCGCCACAGCGAAGACCGCTATCGCCGCGGCGAGGAGGCCCACAGCAAGGGCCTGCAGCGCCTCCAGACCCTGCTGCACCACAGCGGCGGTATCTATTTCGGAGGCAACCTCGATGCCCAGCTGCTGCTCTGCCATAGCTCCCCTCAGCAGCGGACTAAGGCCCTGGTGACCCTGCGCTTTTGCTGCCAGGGCTGGGCCTTTGCCTTCATCCGCGAGGGCCTGCAGCGCTACCCGATCGAGCACACCCGCTTCTCCAAACGCCTCAACGGCGATCAGTGGTGGCACCACCCCAAGGCACCCCATGTCCTCGATCCAGGCGACCCAGCAGGCTCCCACCCCTACCCGGTAGAGCTGGATCTCCCCCCCTGGACCGTGCAGCGGGACATCGACCTCCGCAACTGGCTATTCGGCTTTGGCGCCGGCATCCGCATTGAAAGCCCCATCGAACTGCGGGAGGAACACCGCCAACGGCTACAGGACGCGTTAGCGGTGTATGGGCAGCACCCCGCACGTTGATCAATTTGCTTAGGGTTGTCCCACGTGGTTATCCATTCGACTCAGGCAAATCAGCTGGCCCGCCAATCTTTGCCCCTAACAACCACTACGACAACGAAACAGGGGACTCGCCTGGGGATGCCTAAGCACTAATTGCAGATCATCAATTTGGAAATGGCGCTGAAATTAGGCCGGATACTATTGGCGCATGGTTTGGGTGGGCTCCGCTACCTTCTCAGCGGTTAAGGCGCTGCATCTGCCAGGTCACAAGCGTGCCAACAGGACTCCAGAGCAGGTAGGGCACAAGCAGCAAGGCTGCCACCGGCGAGGGGCCCAACACCAAAACCGTGAGGGCCCCACCCCAAAGCCAGCCGGCAAGGCCGATGGCGGTGCCCTTGGCCAAGCTGCGGGTGCGGCAGATCAACCAGGTGTAGCCCTGAACCAGTAGCAATAGGCCCAAATAGCCCGCCATCAGAACCCAGCTCCAGGAGGCCATCCAGACCAGCACAGCTGAGGCGTAAAAGCAGATGTAGATCGCCAACCAGATCAATGGGATCAGGCCCTCAAACCCCAGCCAGGCGGGGCGCCGCAGCCGCAGGAACCAGGCGAACTGCTCCCGGCTTGGATTCAGGCCAGCCCCCACCGCCACCATCACCACCAGGATCAGAAGAGCTGCTGCCATGGGTCCTGTTGGGCGCCCCTAAAGCCTGGCAAGAAAGGGCTTCTAGCGCAGCGATTCACACGCCACCCCATCCCCATTCCGATCGAGATAGCTGTGCCCCTGCCGCAGCAACTCCTGTGCCCGGGCAAACGAGCCGATCTGCTTGCAGCTGGTCTTGTCCCCGCTGGGCTGGGCCGCTTGAGCGCTAGAGGCGGGAGCGCTTGAGGTCGCCCCTGCTCGGACCGCCCCTGCACTGCGGCGACCCGTTCCCCCATGCCGGAAGTCCCACGGCCGCGTAATCCCCCCAGGCACTGCCCATACCCCAAGCCGCTGGGCCTGGGCTTGGCGCTCCGCTGCCAGGTAGGCCCCCCCATCACAGCGGCCCAAGTACTGCCGGTAAACAAACGCCTGGCCGCTCTGGACCATCGCCAGGTTGACGTTGCCCTTGCCGATCACTTCCGCCACCCTGCGGCCATAGCGATCCACCGCCTGAACCCGCAGGCTCACCGTGGAGCCAAGGGGCAGCAGAGCCTTGAGCTGGTTACGACTGGCAACCCCATAGGGGCTTTGGGCCGTCTCGGGGGCGTCAATGCAGGCCAGCCGCACTTTGAGCTTCTGGCCACCCTCCAGCACACTGATCGTGTCGCCATCGCCGATTGAGAGCACCGTGGCGGCCGTTGCCGCCTGGCCTAGGGGGCCAAGGGCCGCCAGACAGAGGCCCGCCAGGCCCAGCAAGCGTTTCGAGGCCTTCTCCATCAAGGTCATCAGAGGCAACGCCAATGGGGCAAACGGCCCTGGGCACCAGGCTATTGCCAGCTTGAGCGTTTGTACTACCCTCGCCCCATGGACTTCCGCCCGGGCGAGCTGGTTGCGGTGCGGGCCGGCAGCCACTGGCCAGAACTGGTCGGCCGCATCCAGATGATTCATGACCAGGGTCATCCCATTTGGCTGGCCGTCCTGGATGTCGATACGGGCGACGTGCTGGGCGTCCCCACCACCCATGTGATCGGCAAGCTCGAGAACTTCGATCCAGCTCCCAGTGACTGGGTGGAACCCGAAGGCCCGATGGAGAGCTTTGGCTTTGAGGACTGGCCGGGGGTGGGGGTCGTGTACGCCGATTGATCAACCGAAGCGGGGCCTTTTCACTTGGCAGACCTGCTCAGCTCCTCCACACCGCACCCTCCGGAACCACCGGGCCCTGATTCAGGTCCTCGGGCTGCTTGTAGGCCACCCGCCACAGGGGCACAGTGCAGAACTTGAACTCCAACGCTGCTTCCGCAGGCAACAAAAGGGCAGCGGGATGGCAAGAGGGTGCTGCTGGTTGAGCAGAATCAGGCCTATGGACCTCCACGCCGATCTCAACGAGCGCGTTGCGCTCGACTCCGCTGCCCTGCCTTGGATGCCTTCACCGATGGCGGGGGTGGAGCGCCGGATGCTGGATCGCTGTGGCGCTGAGGTGGCCCGGGCCACGTCGATCGTGCGCTACGCGCCGGGGAGTCGCTTCGAGCGGCACAGCCATGGCGCCGGCGAGGAAATCCTGGTGCTGGAGGGCACCTTCTCCGACGAGCAGGGCGACTACCAAGCCGGCAGCTACCTGCGCAATCCGGTCGGCACAAGCCACGCCCCTTTCAGCGCGGAAGGCTGCACGATCCTGGTCAAGCTGCAGCAGATGCACCCGGCTGATCAGCAGCGCCTAGTGATCGACACCAGCAAGGAAGCCTGGCGGCCCGGTCTTGTGAGGGGACTGGAGGTGATGCCGCTCCATGCCTTCGGCTCAGAGCACGTGGCCTTGGTGCGCTGGGCACCGGGCACCGTGTTTCAGCCCCATGGCCACCCAAGCGGGGAGGAGATCCTGGTGCTGGATGGGATCTTTGAGGACGAACACGGCACCTATCCGGCTGGCAGCTGGCTGCGCAATCCGCCCGGCAGCGTTCACCGTCCCTCGAGTGCGGCGGGATGCACGATCTGGGTCAAGACCGGCCACTTGCCGGCCAGCCAGGGACCCGATGGGTCAAAAGCCTGAGCTGGTCTCAGCATCAACGCCTTCCACACCGCTTCCTGGGTACGCACGAGCCCTGGTTAAGGTCCTCCGGCTGCTGCAGGCAACCCGCCAGAGGTGCACGGTGCAAGGCACAAACTCCAGGGCCTCCACCAGCACGCGGTCAGGCTTGGGAGAGGGCTAGGCGACAAAGCCAGGCCGTCAGCTAGCCGATCCCATGACCCCCGCCCATTCCAGTGGCGTCGCCTCGGGCGCTGAGCATTTGGATGGCCACCAGCACCGCCCCCGATGGACCCAGTCATCCGTGTATACTGAAGTTTAAACGTGTGGTCACCATGGTGTCGCCCCTCTCTCGCCCGATGCCTGCTCGTCAATCGTTGCGTCGCTGGGGCAATAGTCTCGGAATCAGGCTCCCCGCCGCGATTGCCAGACAGGCGCATCTACAAGAAGACCAAGACGTCGAACTTTCAGTCGTTGAGGACGGTATCTTGATACGGGCAGTAAGCCCAAGACTGAGTCTAGACGATCGGCTTGCTGCATTTAATCCAAGCGCAGATGATCCCGTTGAGCGAATGGATTGGCAGCCCGTCGGAACCGAACTGATCCCATGAGCCCAAGGCCAATCAAATCGGAGCCCCAGTGGGTTCCCGATCGCGGCGACGTGATCTGGATTGATCACAACCCCCAGGCCGGCCGGGAGATGAGGGATCACCATCCTTTTGCGGTCCTTTCGCCAGCCAGCTTTAACCGCAGGGTAGGCCTTGTCGTTGGTTGCGCCATGTCCTCTGCTGCCTATAACCAAGGATCTAGCCTCTCGGTAGATCTTGGACCCATAGAAGGCCGGAGTGGCTACAACAGCTACATACTTTGTCAGCAAATAAAATCATTCGATTGGCGAGCCAGGGGTGCCAAACCCCATCCAATGGGGAAGATCACAACGTCAAAGTTATCTGAAGTCCAAGAAATTGTCGGCCAAATCCTTGGGCTGTTTCCCTAGCTGGGGTATGGCGGCTTGGGCTGTCTTTGATTCACTGGCCATGACATTTCTTGCCTGCTATTGTCTGCAACAGCTCCGCCGAATGTCCCCAGAAGACAGGGCCTACCCGGCTCCTCAATTCACGCCTTCCAAACGGCTCCTTCAGGAACGACCGGGCCCAAGTTCTGGTCCTCCGGCTGGTTGCACGTCACCCGCCACAGGGGCAAGGTGCAAGGCACAAACTCCAGTGCTTCAACCAGCACGTGCTCGGGCTTGGGCGAGGGCGAGGCGACAAAGCCAAGCAACCAGCTAGCCGATCCCTTGAACCACACCAAGCACTTTTCCTTCACTGCTCAGCCAGCCGCAACCCAGGCTCGGAGTTTGCCACGCATGAGCACGGCCCATTCAGACCCAGACCGCCCAGCAGCACTGGGCTCCCCAATCTGATAGCAGGCAATCCGGCGGCGGGGCTGGATTGTGTCAGGCGGCGCAAGGGCGTTGCGAGTGCGGCTGCGCCGCACCCTTGCCCTCGCCTGAGGTTCTGTGAACGCCGCCGCCGGGGGCTGGTGCTGTTGGGTCAACAAGGCCAGAGCTCCCCTCCCGCGGCTGCGGTGGCGAAGGATTCCCATGGCAGGCGCCGATTAATCAGTGAAATTACGGATCAAATTTGCGTGCTTTTGCATTGGCATTGCGCCATTAATAGCGCCCTGGCTATCACCTAAGTCCCGCCCGATCCGGCCCCATTGTTCCACCTTTTTGGTTCACCCCAAACCCTTTGGCCAGCCTCAAAGATCACCCTTCCTAATCAGCCAAAACGGCTCATAGTACGCCCGTATTGATAGAATTAAGGCCACCAGGAAGGCCCGCCAAGAGCTGGGTTTGCTCCTCCCATCCCGCCCCACAAGGCGCTGATCGGAGCTTGGTGCGTTGTTGTTTTGCCTGTAGCCAATGGCCCAGATCCTTGATTTCCAGGCCGCCGCCTTGGCGCGCTCCCGTTGTGATCCCCTCAGCGATGAATCAGCCCCTCTAGTGATCGTGGCCGGTGGTGGCCGTGCCCTCGATTGGCCTGGTGATCAGATCACCGCCGCCCTGCTTCAGGCCAGTGCCGGCCGCCCCGTTGAGATCCTCCTCCATGGCGGTGCCCGCGGTGCCGATCGCCTGATCGAGCAAGCCGCCCACTACCTGGGTTGGCCGGTGGAGGTGATCGCTGCCGAATGGGGCCGCTATGGCCGGGCCGCTGGCCCGTTGCGCAATGGCGTGATGCTGCGCCGGGCCCTGGAAGAGGCAGCCCCAGCCCTGGCCTCGGTGCTGGTTGTCGCCTTCCCAGGCGCTGCAGGCACTGCCTCCCTGCTGCGCCAGGCCCGTCACCTGATCGCCGCCGATGGAGAGCCCATCGCCCTGGTCGAGATCAAGCCACCAGGGCCTGAGGGCTCCTAGGCCCTGCCATCCCGTCGTTCCTTTCAAGCCCTTTGCCCTAGTCCCATGCCCCGCTCCACCTCCGCCGCACTGGCCCCCATCGGCCCCAAGGCCGTAGCCCTCCCAGCTCCTGCTGCACCAGTTCAAGGAACCCCCAGCCTCTGGCACCTCGGCATCGAGGCCCAGGAGCTCACCAGCCGCATCGCCCGCCTAGCCGATCAGCTGGAGGCCGATGAGCCCGAGCAGCAGCAGGCCGCCATTGCATCCCTAGAGGATGCCCTCCTCGTTGAGGAAGGCAACCGGGAAGCCCTGGCCCGTAAGGCCGATGCCACCTGCTGGGTGATCGATCACCTGCGCGCCCAGGGGAGCTACCGCCAGCAACAGGCCAAACGCCTGGTGGAACTTGCCAAGTGCGATCAGCGCCGGGCCGATGCCCTTGAAACCACCCTGGTGTTCGTGCTTACCCGGCTGCAACCGGCAGCTACCCGTTTCTCCTTCCCCCACCACGAGCTCACCAGCCGCCGCAGTGAGGCCGTCGAGATCAGCGCAGAAGAGGAGCTTGCGCCCGAGTGGCTGCGCGTCACCACGGCCACGGCGCCCGATAAGGGGGCGATCAAGGCAGCACTCAAGGCCGGCCAGCAGATCCAAGGCGCCCAGCTGATAACCCGGCGCAGCTGGTCGATCCACTGACCCCCCCAAGGGGGTTTCGATTCAGGGCCGGGCGAGAAAGCCAGGCCCCCTTCCCTTCCGATCCAGTCCGCCCAACGCTCCACCCCAAGCCATGACCAGCACCATCCCCACCACCAACGGATCCAGGCCAGCCGCTCCAGCCAGCCCGGTCCAGAAGTCATCCGCTCTGCAGCTGCTGCGCCGACCAGAGGCCGATGTTCCGGCTATCCCAGAGGTCGAAAGGCCCACCAGCCCCCGGCTACCGGACATCCCAGCCACAGCCTCAGCAACACCTACCGGGCTGCTCTCCCCCGAGCAAACCATCGCCCTAGCCGCCCCCCTCAACCGGGCCAATGTCCAGACCCGCTCCCAGGCCGGGCGCTCCCTCAATTATTTGGAGGGATGGGTAGCGATCAAGGAAGCAAACCGGATCTTTGGCTTTGACGGCTGGCAGCGGGAAACGATCGAGCTTCGCTGCGTTGCTGAAAGTCAGCGCCCCATTGGCCGAGAGCAGAAGCCCGGCTGGGGGGTCACCTACATCGCCCGGGTCCGCATCCGCCTAGGCAGCCAGACCGTTGGGGACCACATCCTGGTACGCGAGGGCAGCGGCGCAGGCCACGGGATCGACATGGATCTGGGCTTGGCCCATGAATCCGCCCTCAAGGAGGCCGAAACCGATGCGATGAAACGGGCCCTGATGACCTTTGGCAATCCCTTTGGACTGGCCCTGTACGACAAGCAGCAGCGGCAGGTCACCAGTTCGGTGCGGGAGGAGCGGGGTCCTCAAAGACAGGGCGTCTCAAGGCAAGGAGGTCAGCCCCAGCAAGTGGAGGAGACGAGGGCGATCAGGCCCCAGGTGCAGGCCACGACCCTGGCGATCTCGCAGGCGGAGCCCAGCGCTGTTGGCCTTGCGGCTCTAGCGCCTGAGGTGATCCAGCAGCTCCATGGCGCCATCCGCGGCCTGCCTAGGCCCCAGCGGGAAGCCTTGGTCACGGCCTTCCGGCAGCGGTTCCGTCTAGCTGAGGGTGCTTCTGTGGCGGCTGCGATTACCCAGAAGCAGCACCATGACTGGGTTGAGGCATATCTGGTGCAGGTGAAGGGCAGGAAATGAAGGAATGAGAGTGCTGTCAGAAGCTTGGAAAACGCCGGCTACGCTGAATCGAGGGAGTTGGGCAACTCGATGGAAAGCAAAAATCTAGGCTGGGCAGGCTGTTCAGCCGTTGAGCAGGATCCGCTGCGGGTCAGTGGCGCCTGGGTATTTAGAGGGACAAGGGTGCCCGTTGCAGCACTCTTTGAGAACCTAGAAGACGGAGTTTCTATCACGGAATTCGTGGACCTGTTTCCGGGAATCACCATGCAGCAAGCACGTCTCATTTTAGAACATGCAGCCAAGAGCACAGCCGCTTTGGTTGCATAAATGCGCATTCTTTTTGACCAAGGAACGCCTGTGCCCTTAAGGCGTTTTCTCATTGGCCATCAAGTCTCAACAGCCTACGAGCAGGGCTGGTCATCAGTGAGCAATGGTGACCTAATTCGTTTAGCAGAACTGGAAGGCTTTGAGCTACTGATCACTACGGATACAAACCTGCGCTATCAACAGAATCTCAAAGAACGGATCATTGCCATCATGGTCCTAACAACCACCAGCTGGCCGCGCATTCGCAATGCGACCGTCATGATTGCAACAGCCACTGACTCGATGCAGCCTGGAATTTATCAAGAGATCCCAATCCCATGACAAGTGAAAGCTCCAGCAGCTCAGAGATTGAGCAATTCCCGATTGCCTAAAAACAACGAAATGGAACCCTATCAGCGTCATGAACAGCTCTGAGTTCGATCACCGTTTTGAAGACGGTGAATCCATCATCGAGGTGCTTGATGTTTCCGCTGCGCGCCGTCAGCGGCACGCGCAAAAGCGTGTCAACGTCGATTTCCCCATTTGGATGGTGGAGCAACTCGACCAAGAAGCCAATCGCCTCGGGGTAACCCGTCAATCGATCATCAAAGTCTGGCTGGCCGAACGGCTAGAGCGGCCCAAGTCAACCAGCCCCCAGTAAGGGGCAGGCGGGATCAAGTCACCTGGAACCTGACAAGACAGCTGATCGACAAAGTCGGAAACAGGAGGCAAAAGAAGCGACGCGACCCAACACCGGGCGCTCCTAGGCCCATGGAGCCGCAGCACCTCCAGCCAGCCAGGCACCCCGGGAAGGGCAGATAAAGCCAGCCCTTCCCTGCTAGTACAGAAGTACGCATCGCCCTAGTCCAGCCATGGCCCCGTCCCTCCTGCAGGCACCAGAAAGCTGGCCCCAGCTGGATTCTTCCCTGCTGATCACAAGCCGCAGCAAGCAGGTCTGCCTGACCTGCCGCTCCTTCCGCCATCACCTCGGTGAGGGCGAGATCCCCTTGCTTACCTGCCAGTTCCACCAAGGCCTGATCGGCCAGGGCGAGCACCTCACCCACCGTTGCCCCAACTGGGCCGGCGAGACGACCGGCCCGCGGGGTTGGGCGCCGGAAGCGGCATGAGCCAAGACCCCAGTCCGCTACCTCCTTACACCTCACGCACCTGGTGGCTGAGTGATGGCCGCGCCGTGTTGCGCTTCCGCCCGGTTCGCTGGGATTTCTACAGCCAGCGGCTGGAGATCATCACCGGCGAACTGCTGCCCGGCGAAGCAATCCCCCTGCTCAAGCACCGCCGTGAGCTGAGCCGCAAGGAGGCCGCCCAGCTCTGGAGTGAAAGCCGCAAACAGGGCTGGAGTCCTTGCCCGCCCCAGTGGTGAGTGACTCAGCACCAGCGTGCAGGGAACGAACTCCGATTCCTTGACCAAAACGCAGTCGGACTATGGAGAAGCCGAAACAAAACCAGGCCACGAGCAGCCTGATCCCCTGAACCAAGACCAACATTGCTCATTCATTGCACAGCCGCCTCAGCGAAGGCGCGAGCTTGACGGACTCAAGCCCAGGCCAAACAGGCCTTCACCGACATCGCGCCTAAAGGCAGGCCAGAACTCAGGAATAGCCCAACAAGATGGTCACAATGCTGTGGGGTTGCCACAGAAGAATCATTAGGCCTGAGCATAGGTAATCTGATCACTAAGGGTTTCACTTTCCTCGGGAGTCATATGCGGTTCAAGCAACTTCCGCACCTCATGGCAAGCTTTGTGTACCAACCTCTCAGCCTCTTCCGCGTCAGAATTATACCTAAATAACTTTTGCATCGACATCAATCTGGCGCAGTGATCCATGCAAGCCTGACGTAGCCGTTGATCGGAGAGGTCGTCCATGCCAGTAAACTCGGAATGACTTGAGTATGTTACAAGCATCATTCCTCGACGTCAACGCATCATTTCCGCGGAGCCATTTCTAATAATGGAGCTAGCGTGGTCAACCGCGCTGTTGAAGACAGAGCCATCAACCGATCAGCCAGTTGCGAGATCCCATCGCGCTCCACCAGGCTATTCAGCCACTGATCTGGAATACCGTTCTCTCCGTAATAAGCTCCAGCCAGCTGTCCGCACACGGCTGCAGTGGTATCCGCATCCTCTCCAAGATTGGCGGCTTTTAATATCGCTACCTCAAAGCTATCCGTGGTCCAGAAGCACCAAAGTGCAGCCTCTAAGCTCCTAACCACATAGCCGTTGCCGCGGATGTCTTCGGGGCTGTGATTGCGGTAGAGACCTGCAGCCAGTTGGCAAATAGTTGGCTGACTGAAATCCTCCGCGTGATTCGAAAACAGGATGTCCTCCTTGCTCTGACCAACGAGAGCGCGTTGAAGCATGCGCCCAAAGAGCACACAGGCCTCCAGGCATTCGGCGGCAGAGTGCGTGGTGCGGGAGCTATCCGCACACCATTGATCCAGCAGTTCCGGCTGTCGATGGAGCACCATCGGCACCGGCGCAAGCCGCATGATCGATCCGTTTCCTGCCGTGCGCAGATCATCACTGCCACTGAATGGATCGCCAGTTCTGCGAAAATGCTCTAGGGCCCAGCTCACGGTGTTGCCAATATCAAAACAAATACCGTTGCTGGTGAGATAACCCTCGTCCTGCCATGCGCAGTAGCGCCGCATCTGATCATCCGGATCAAACCCGCCACACTCCAGCAGGCTGTGGGCGAGGCACAGCGCCATCGATGTGTCGTCCGTCCACTCGCCGGGATTAAGTGCAAACGGTCCACCTCCCTCCATCCCCGTGATTGGAGGGAAGGATCCGCGCGGCTGGAATTCCGCCGTGGTGCCGACTGCATCACCGGCAGCAAGACCGAGCAAGCAGCCGCGGAAGCGATCGCAAGACTTCGTCAACGAGTGATCGACTAGATACTGTTGCCTCATCAACCCTCCGATCAAAATTGATAAGCTATTAAGAGAATGCCCTTGGAACACACAATGCTTTCGCTCATTTTTGCTCAACCTCTCGCGATGACGGGACAAGGCTCTCCGTTTACAGGGGTAGTTTAGTCTTGAGGAGATTAATGGTCGACTGCCATTTTGCCGTTCTAGGCTTGGATACAGAGTTTTGATTGTCAAACAAAATAAGCTGCTTCAAGGCCGGTTGAGGGGGCAGCGTCTAGAGTTGGAAGACGCTAATCCACAGCGTCAACAACGAACGGATCATGCAGCGCAAACCCCACGGCGCTCTCGCTGTTGAGGCTGCTCCCAAAACAGCGGCAGCGCCGTAAGAATGCCGGAGACGAAGGCCCCTGTGTCGATCCCGATTCGATGGGGGAGGCGGGTGACGCTGTAGTCGCTCCTGAACGTATGGCCATGCACCACTATGTAAGGGAGGCCATGGGGTTTCTGCAGGAAGGGACGGCGGATCCAGAGCAGATCGTCCTCCTGCTGATCCTCCAGCTCTAGGCCAGGCCGCACACCGGCGTGCACAAACAAATAGCTGCCCCGGATGGCTGTCAGCGGAAGGGACCCAAGCCAGTCTTGATGCTCCCGAGCAGTCTCTAGAAACGCCGAATCGCCGCCATTCCATTGCCAAAGGTCGGTGGCCTCGTCCGACTCGTCCTCCGTCAAGGCATCGAGGAGCATTTGCTCATGGTTACCGCGCAGCACCGTCACACCTGCCAAGCCAAAGTCCCCAGGGTTGGACTGCAGCTTCCGCACTAGCTCAATCACTTGCCGGTCGCCATCGGGTTCTGGAGAGCGATCGATCAGATCGCCTAAGAAAATCAACTCAGCACCACTGCCCAGATAAGGCCGAATAGTTTCCCGCAGCAGGGTGACACAGCCATGGACGTCACCGATAGCTACCACTTCAGCATTTCGTCGAATTGGGAGTTCAGCTGCCTGCCTGTTCAGGCATTCAATTTGATTCATTTGTTTGTCCTCAATGGTAAAGTTGTTGTAATTCAGTCGATTTCTCCTATGATCCTCCAGATAATTGGAGCTTCCTCTTCTTTGAGTGTCAATCAAACTCGCGGGCGAGCACCTTGGCTCGAATCTTGCGCAGCAAGGTGTGGAGTTCTGTGGACCCAGAAAAGTCACAACCCGAATGTCGTTCAGCTCTAGACATGAAAAACAAGGCGCAGCGTAGTTCTGTCAATGTATTCGCCTGCCCATCATTAGACAGTCGGGCACATTCTTCGATACTTCCAGCCACTTCATAGCCGTTGATAGTGGGAGCAAATTTGACCCAGTCGCAACCATATCTGTAAATATCAGGATCCGGAATCTTGTCAATCTTTAGTGCCGAGTTACGAATCGTTTTCATCACAAAACCCCCTCATTGGTATCGGTGTCTGGTTCCCAGACACTCATCGAACTGCGCAGCGACTCACGCCGCAGCCGCTTACGGCTGAGATTGAGGTCCTGATCCAGCAACGCCTTTTTCTCCTCTAGGAGGAGCCGCTCCCGTTGAATCGCCTCTGTCTGAGGCAACAGCGACAGACGCTGATCGATCGCTTCTAGAAGCGCCCTTGCAGCCCGCAGGTTGCCGCGATCAAGTTCTTCGATGGCGCGGCAGCGCTCCCGGTTGGCCAGCAGCAACTCGAACTGCTCGATCACCACTAGATCTGGTTCCATGCCCTCCAGATCCACCGCAGCCATGACTGGCAGGGTGATGTGCTCTACAAACGAGAGACGCTCCTTGCCTCCCGTCTGATTCCAGGCCAAACGTAGACTGACAATCTCGCGGTTGGGCTGCCAGGGGGGCAGCTTAAAGCGGGCTGCAATCGTCAACTCCTGGCCGTAGCGCAGGTTAGGCAGCTGCCAATTGCCAGCACTGCTGAGCTTAAAATCATTGATCACATCAAGCAGTTGAACATCGCGCTTGGCGCGGATACCCAGGCTCACCTTCTTGCCGAGCGTACGGACCAGGCCATCCAGCTCGCTGACGTAGAGATCGGCCAGCTGAGCCGGACTTTCAATCTGGGCCAGGCTGCCGTCGCCCGCGCCGGCCATCGCACCCATCAAGTCTTCGTCAAAGCCGCTGCCTAAGCCAAAGGCACTGGTGCTGATGCCCCGCTGACTGAGGCCAGCCACTTTGCTTGCGATCTCGGTGCTGTCAACGACGCCCACATTGGCCTGGCCATCGGAAAGCAGCAGCACCCGGTTCATGGCCCCTGCATCGAGGTGGTTCGCCACCTGCATCGCGCCAGCAAGCCAGCCATCGAACAAGGCCGTTCCCCCGCCGCTATGGATCGTGTTGATCGCGCTGATCAACAGCTGGGGATTGCGCACCGGCTGGGAGGGCACCAGCACCTCCACCTCATCGTCAAAGGTCACGATCGCTAGTCGATCGCGCTCAGTGAGTTCACCGGCCAGGAAGCGCGCTGCCTTGCGGGCATAGCTGAGCTTTTGCCCGCTCATGGAGCCCGAGCGGTCAATGACCAGTGCCAGGTTCAGGGGCGGCCGCGGACGCGCTGCCAACTCTGGCGCAATGTCGAGAGCGGCAATGGTGATCAGCAGATCAAGCGTGGTGGCGCCATCGGCTGCCACCGCCGGCCGTAGGGAGCGGACGTGCAGGAGTGGTTGCATGGTTGTCTAGAAACGAAGGGTCAGAGGGTTCGCGGGGGGTCAGTGCCGGGAGGGCATTAATCCGGATGATCGAGCTGTTCGCGCAGGCGATCGATCAGACGCTGCAGCCAGGCCTCCCGCCGGGATCCAGGCGGCGGGATGGAGGCGGATTCACTCAGGTGGAGCTCCACACCAGGTGCCAGTGAAAAGCGATGCCACCGGCTCGAGGAGGCACTGCTACGGCTGGCCATGCGCGCGGCCCGCAAGGAGGGAGAGCGGCTGCTCAAGGGTGAGCCGAGCAGCGGCAGCAAGGAGGGCGGGGTGTCGGCCTGAACGTCCGTACCGGATTGGGATTGAAGTCTCCGCAGGTAAGTGAGGGCGTCGTTGGTGGTTGGGGTGCTTGGCGGAGCGAAGCCGAGGGAGGCGTCGTCCAGTTGCTGTAACTGCTGCTCCAGCTCCTGATCACTGGAGGCCACATGGGGCGCAATCGCCGAGAGGCTCAATCCGCGCCGGGCCAGGGAGCGGATCAAAAGCAGTTGCAGCAAGTGCCGTTGCCCGTAGACCGCGCGGCGGCCGTCCTTGCCGGGTCGATCGATCAGACCCTCGGTGGCATAGAGACGGACCGTGCGCGAGCTGATCTCCTCCCCCAGCTGCTCACCAGCGATGGCCAGAAGCTGCTCAAGGCCATATAGGACCTCAGAAGCGCTTGGATCAGCGGAGGCAGAGATGGGAGGGGGCTGCGCCATGGCCAAATGATGGCACGCTTGCACCGCAACTGTCAACGTATGGGCTAGGGTGGCCCCAGTCGCTCCCCTGCCTTCCTTGGTTACCTCCCTTGCTTCCCTTGGCACCGCAATGCTTTTGGCGCAGGCCAATCCGCTGATGATCCCCGCCCAGAACGGCAACACCTGCCCAGGCGGCACCAGCTACGCCGGTGCGGGCTACTGCAAGGTTCGCGGCAGCAGCCAGTACTTCCCTGCTGGGAATGGCAATACCTGTCCTGGCGGTAGCTCCTATGCCGGGGCTGGCTACTGCAAGGTCCGCGGCTAAGGGCGTGTTCGATTCGCCCTAAGCCGGATATGGCCCCACAAGTTGCCATGGGTTGCCATGTTTAGAGAGCCGCTGCTTAAACCAAAAGCGAAGTGAATTCAGAAAATAGCATGGAAATGCAATATCCATTCACCAGCTATTCATGGTACTAGCGCATTAAATGAATACAAAGAAAGTGTTGACATAGGCTGTCGCGCGCGACAATGGTAAAAATCCAGTCCTAAATAACGGAGCCATCCAGGATGTCCAACGGCCCCTGCCTCTCTGGTGTCACCCATGCTTGCCTCACTTGCGGCATAGACGAGATTACTGATTTCGAAATAGACGACGAAATCGCCACCTTCAAGGGCACCTACTATCATCCTAGCCATCTTGGAGAGACTTGGATTTTTGTTGCCCACGACAGAAGGGATGGTGGTATTAGCATTACGCCCGTGATAAATGTGACTGGCAAAAGAGATAACACAACGGATTCAATTATTGAATCTGATCAAAAGCCGCCTGTTACCCCTGCAGTAAAATACGATAAGGACACCTTGGAGTATTTGGTTGGCGCATGTCAACACCTTGCAAGTTTGCAGAAAACCCTAAGGTGGCATCCTGAATTTTTGGAGGAAGAAAAAAAGGTTCTTGATGCCTGCTTTGCAATTTCACACAAAATCAGTCACCACTTAGACAAGAACCAACAAGATCAAATAAACTACATGTTTTATTGATAGACACCCCTCTGTTGCGCCCGCCTGTCGTAACTTCCAAGATAAAGCCATCAGAGAAGGCCGTGGGAACTCTTTGCTCGACCTAGAGGTTAGTACCAGCATCAACTACAGCCATGAACCACTAGCGAATCAGAGTCATCAAATTCGGAAAACATATTGGACACGATGAAACCGCTGGGAAGTATATTTGACGTGCCCCCCTTTTTCTTCGTCAGTTCTTATGAGCGATACCAGGAGATACTGCTGCTTTGAACCCAGCCTTAGGCGCTTGCCGGCCGCAAACAAATTTTGGCCAAGTTCGACAAGCTTGTCTGCGAGACCTGGCGATCAAGGCCTTACGGCTGCAAGGGACCTTGTCGGTCACCGGGGGCATCGCCGCCCTGACTCACGCCATCAAAAGTTTGCAAAATTTACTAGGAAACAGGATGCAATCAAATGCCCTCGAATTAAATTTTAAAAATCTCTGAGTTTTTAGCCTTTCCAGGTGGCTCTATTGCATCAGGCCTGCTAGGGTTAAGGCTTAGACCAACCACCTCTCAGGAAACGCTCATAGGTCATATGCACAACGTGCATAAGTTGTCCGCGAGTTTATGACCAGCCCCCAGGTCCTCCTTGATCGGTGTAGAAATAAGTCAAGCACAAGCCTCGAGGCCACCTCACGCAGCTATGACCATTACCACAGTTGACGAATTTTCACACGTTTTACCAACTCTAGAACGGTTTCGCAAGAAGCTGCTAGAACTATCGACTTGGCGCAACAGCCTGCTTGACCTCAAGTTCTCAAAGCAAAAGTCCTTGCGACTGCTCCGATTTGTCGATTGCAACCCCCAAGCAGTCCTAGATGGATTAATTTCCGGTCGCCAATACAGCATCAGAGCTTTACCGGAATTTCCGAAGGGGCATCATCTCGATGTAGACGATGTTGCTGTTGAGCCAGCCCCGGAACAATCCAAAGAAGAAGATCCTCTTAATCCACAGAACCTTCGGGGCGGTAGTGACGATGAAGCCACACAGTTTGCACTTATCCAGGCTGATGATGGGATCAGAACGTCTGTAACAGAATCACTGGAAGCAAAACTCAGGAATGCTAAATCAAGCAGGCATCTGGCAGCCTGGGCGGAGAAGCAGGGGATCAACCCTTCTTACTCACTGGTTCTTGAAAGCGAATCCGGGTCAGACAAAGGGGCTCTGCAGGTTATTCAGCTGGAGGTGCGGATGGAGAAAATTGCCGAGACTATTCGCAAGCAGGCTCAAAGCTCTATCGAGGAGACTGGCAACAACATATTATACCTAGCCTTTGGATGCTTGCGATGGAAGGAAAAGGAAAAGCAGCTTCATGCACCCCTAATTTTACTCCCAGTTGAAATAACTAAAACGACAGGCAGCGGGGGAATCAAAACTTTCAATATCAGCGCATTAGATGAGACGCCTGAACCCAATGTCACCCTTAAAGAGCGACTACGTAGTGATTTCGGAATTGATTTGCCAATGCCGAATCTATTGGCTGACCCATTCCGGCTCGAGCCCTACCTCAAGCAAGTTGCCGAATGCTTATCAGGCTTGCCCGATTGGGGGATTGAAAATTATCTTAACCTGGCACTATTTAATTTCGGAGGACTTGAGCTTTACGAGGATCTAATGCCAGAAGATATCGCATCATCCTCAATGGTTAAGCAGCTGTTGTCTGCAGAAGTGGGCGGAGACGAGCAGGTCGACAATTCTCCTGTTGTGGCGGCAGATCTGAATGTTGACCTACCCGAAATTGCCAATCGCGTACCGGTCTTGATCGCGCAGGCCGATGCAAGTCAGTTTGCCGCAGTGGCGGATGTAATGGCCGGTCGTTCTATGGTGATCGAGGGTCCGCCTGGTACGGGAAAGAGTCAGACGATTACGAATATTATTGCCAATGCACTGTATGCAGGCAAGCGTGTTCTCTTTGTGGCTGAGAAGAAGGTAGCACTGGATGTTGTGTACCACCGCCTGTCTGAGGCTGGACTGAAGCCCTATTGTCTACGGATCGAGTCCGACAAAGCCAACAAGAAGCAGATCTACGACGAACTGGCGGAACGAATTGATTTAGCCGCACCGCCTCGCCCTCACCGAGATGGCGTGTATAAGGAGTTTACCGAGTTAAAACAAGGGCTAAATCATTTTGCTTCACTCCTCAACCAGCCCTACGGCGACGAGAGGAAAAGTCAGCACGATTTGCTTTGGCAAGAGCAGCAGATGCGCTCTGAGCTAACTGCCGCCTCTGTGGATCCGACCCCATTCGAGATTGAGATCACCGATGCCTGCTCCAACAGCAAGCAACTCATCGATAGCAACAGTCAGCTCCTTGATAATCTGGCTGGGTTGCTGGAGGGCCTGGACCGAGACCAACTTGAGTTTAGTTTTCGCCCCCTGGGGGTTCTTCCTGAAGAGGCTTTAAACCGTAAAAAAGTGCTGGAACAAGCCGCTCAGTGGGCGGCATCCCTGCGGGCGATCGAAGCAGAGCTCCACAAGTTCAGCCCATGCGATGACCTCTCACTGGAGCAGCTGCGCTTGCGCTCTCATGAGGCTGTCGAATTAGCCTCTCACTTGCCAAATCCTCTTTCAGCGGATGGTGAAGCTCTGCTTCCTCTCCTGGTATCGCCTGCCAGCGCCGGTATGGCCCAGGTCTTGCTTGATGCCATCCAATCGAAGAGCGAATTAGAGATCGTCGTGGCCCGACGCTTTGTTAGCAAGCCTGATCCATTGCCCGAGGTCGAAGGCACTCAGGCTTTGGTATCCGCCCTGAGCCAGTGGCGGCTTGGCAGTATAGCCATCCCTCACGAACAGCTAGAACGTGAGCAGTTACGGCAACGGCTCAAAAAAGCAGCAAAAACAGCGGAGGGCCTCCAGGTACTGCTGGATATGTCCACCACAGGACTACCGCTCGCAGGATTCAGTCCATCAAGCCTGAAAGCACTGTTGCCGCTCGTGGAGCACCTCAGCGCACAACCGGATTGGGTCTTGAGTCAGCGCAGCCAAGCAATCTGGCATGCAGATCCTAAGCAGGCCCGCGGTCTGCTTCACGAGTACACAATACTGCAAAATCTGCGCACCCATCTCTGTCTGGATCAAGCAGCCGTTCAGCAGCCTAAAGAGGTCAACTTCGATCAATCACTAGAGCAACTTCAGCTGTGCTGCGACCGTGGGCTCGGGGCTTTTCTGGCACAAGCCAATGCTGCTCAGCGGTTGATAGAACAGATCGATGAGGCCGAGACATTATTTCAACAGTCTTCTTCGTGTCTGACCGTCTGTCTGCCCAGCCAGCTTCTGGAGGCCGCCAGCCTGGGACAATTGCTGGCTGCGACCGAGCTGTTGCGCTTAGTTTTGGCCTTAGACGAAGATGCGATTGACCTTCGATCCAGCTCCTTTTGGTCCATCGACCTGAATGCAATACGCTTGGCATTGGATGGTGAACGAGACCTCAAGCGACGGGAACAGGCCCTGGATCAGTCGGGCCTGATGGTGCCTACGGGGCACAGCGCCAGTGAATTGCGTGAGGCAGCAAACCTACTGGAGGAGAAGGCCCCGTTGCAGAGGTTGGTTAACCGGATCTCGAGGACTAAAAGTCGCGCAGTGATGTTGGCTCGCGAAATCGGAGCATTTAACGCACAGGATCGTGCAGAAGCATTGCGTAACGTGGCCAAAGTGGTAGAGCTCCGCGAGGCCTTCGGAACTGGCTGGCAACGACGCATGTTCTCGCTGGAGTTGCCCTCTGAACGGCTGCTCCCGGTGGTCGATCAATTGCAATCGCTTAAGCGGGTTCTTGAAACCTCAAGCCATGGTCCGTTCTGGGGGAGTTGGTTGTGGGAGACACCGGCTGCAAAATTACAGGCCGCACTGTCGGCTTATGAGCAAGGTGTGGAAAGGACTTTGCAAGCGCTGGCTGGACACGGCGTGTGGCCAGCGTCTGTTCTAGGTCATAACCTGAACTCCCTGCAGGACAGCCTCAAGGAACGACGCCAAGACCAGTGCTTATTGGCTGAAGTGGAGCCGGTGGCCTGTTGGGCAAGAGCCGCAGGTCTTGGCGAAGGGGAGGCGATGGTGAGCTGGCTGCGGCAAGTGCAGAGCAGTACTCAACGCATTGAGGAATTTCCGCAACAAGAGTTGGACACTCTGTTAGCAGGTGGCCTGGTTGTTGATCAAATCGACACCGTGCTTTCGGCGGCAGAACACTTCAGGAAGCTTGTGACTAGTTCCGGACTCGGCGCTCAAGCTACCGCCTTGATGGATACTGACCAGGCCGCATTAGGCCAGGCTCTACTCACCCTGCAACACCAGCTTGACCCACTGGTTCAGGAGCTGATGGCGCAAACCGATTTGATGCCCGCTGATGCCAATCAACGTTCATTGCGTCTGTTAGCACAGGACATTCAAGTTGCGGCGAAGGAGTACCAGACCTTGCTGCAGCAATGGCAAGAGGCTGGTCTCGCCCCGGAGGCTTCGTTAGCGGATTTGCTGCAATTGCCGATTGACTTGGTCATTGCACATCGCCGACGTGAAGAAGTCATCCAGGCACTAGCCAGCTTCCAGCAGAAGGTAGGCCAGGAGGTGGCTGGCGCACCGCCGGAGCAATTGCGTCAAGTGATGAGCTGGATCGTTGACGTTCGAAAGGCCGGCCTGCCAGCGGATGTGGAAGATAGCTGCCTCAAGCCAGGCGCCGCCGCATTCATCGCTGGGCGACGAGAGCTAGCCATAAATTTGCGCCATGCTCTTGAAGAAGAAGCAACCGCTGCCCAACGGTTCCTTGCAACCGCTGAACCCCAACCAACTCTGATCGGCGATGAGGGTACATCACGAATCACTGATGTGAAGGCCCAGCTTCTCCAGGAGTGGTTGGAAGCGGTGGACGCCAGCCATGACCACTTCCCCACTTGGGTGAAATGCCGTCAGGTGTTGGAACAATTACCTGCTGATGGTACTCGGTCATTAGCCGAAGAACTTCTCGCTTCTGCAGTTAACGGCGAGCATTGGAGTCTTCTTTATCGCTGGACGCTAGTTCGCAGCCAACTCAGGCAAATGGGTTGGGCAATTCCCGAGTTGCAGCAACTGCGCAGCCATGAACAAGTGGCTCGGAGAGAGCGGTTCCAGAGCATGGAAGAAGAACTCCGCAAGTTGGATCGTGCGGCAGTAATAGCAGCGATTCACCGTGATCCCAACGACCTTCCGCAAGGTGTGAATAAAGGGCTCAAGCGCGACTTCACCGAGATGGCGCTAATCAAAAACGAAATTGTTAAGCAAAAGGGCCATCGACCATTGCGCCATCTTTTCCAATTCTCTGGATCATCTTTACGTGGACTCAAACCGTGTTGGATGGTTTCTCCAGGAACCCTGGCTTCATTGGTTCCACGAGAAGGAACAACCCAATTTGATCTTGTTATCGTGGATGAGGCATCCCAGATGCCGCCTGAACGTGCTTTAGGACTGATTAGTCGTGCCCGCCAATGTGTTGTCGTCGGTGATCCCAAGCAGTTGCCTCCTACATCATTTTTCCGGCGCACTGATGCGAGCGAGGATGACCAAACAGACGATGAAGTCGACAATGAAGCGCTCGACGAAGAGTCTATCCTCGATTTGTGCACGAAGGCTTTCAAGCCTGTTCGTCGACTGAAGTGGCATTATCGATCGCGCCATGGAAGCCTAATCGCCTTCTCAAATAAGAAGTTTTACAATGATGACCTAACGATATTTCCATCCTGTGATCGTGACTTCGCAGTGCATCGACATGAAGTGATTAATCCAAACTATTCCAAGGGTGTCAATTTGCCAGAAGTAACGGTTGTATGTGATGTTGTACTTGAGCAACTTACGCGTTACCCCGACCGCAGCCTTGGAGTGGTTGCGATGAACGAAGCACAGTCTTCCGAAATTGATTACGAGCTTGAAAAACGCGCTCACTACCACGACGAGCTGCGTCGTCGACTCGATATTAAGGATACCGGAGAAGGGCTATTTGTTAAGTCACTGGAGAAGGTACAGGGCGATGAAAGAGACACAGTTGTGATTTCCACAACCTATGGCCCAACAGAACCAGGTGGGCCTGTGGGTATGAATTTTGGCCCGATTAGCAAGGAAGGCGGCCAGAGGCGTCTGAATGTCTTGTTTACTCGTGCCAAATACGCAATCGAATTGATCACGTCTATCAAATACGAACAACTAAATATCGATAATTCATATAGCACGGGGACAAAAGCATTTCGCGACTATCTCAAGTTTGTTGAAACTAAGATGCTTGAATGGGGACGGCCTTCAGGCCGTGAACCTGACAGCCCTTTTGAGATTGTAGTTGCCGAAGCCATTCAGAAACATGGCTATAAGGTTGATTGCCAGGTGGGGGTAGCGAAATATTTCATTGATTTAGCGATTCGCCATCCGAGAAAGCCTGAAACATATTTGCTGGGGGTAGAGTGCGATGGCGCTACCTATCACTCTGCTCGAGCGGCGCGAGACAGGGACAAATATCGGCAATCTGTGCTTGAGGACAAAGGTTGGCAAATCCATAGGATTTGGTCAACTGATTGGTTTGAAAATGCAGAAGCAGAAACCCAAAAACTACTCAAAGTTCTGGCCGGCCTGCGAGATAAACAGAGCTAGCTGCTAGACAAGAAGGAAATTATGGCCATTATGGCTGTAACGCTAGTTTCTCCTGACTAGAAGGGAATAAGAGAACTAGTACCGCTGACGTAGACAAAAAAGTAAACTTTAATCGATGTCCTGGACGACGTTCTTTAAAGCGTACTTGTACCGGCACAGCCACCAATAAAGTATTTAGCCTGCAAACGAAATCGAATGGATAGAGAACACCTTGTTCTTAGTGCAAATGTGCGTTACTAATATTTTGGCGAGCAGGACATTCCACCGACACATGGTAGTCGATATGTTTAAGCTCGTCACATCTTGGGCCTTGGAGCCAATGGTACCGACACTGTCACTAATGTCGTCGGACTCTGCCCAGGGCACCATCGAGAAGCGATTTTTTTAGCAAGAAAGGCCCGTATCTCAAGGAGGTTTTGAAGGATATTGTTGATAGGCATTAGATGCTGACGTGGGAAGCTTGTCCAGCGGCTGCTTGTGGCTCTATAGTAGTGTCATCCATGGCGAAATAGGCGTCAAGCAAACGAGCTCATGAAATACTCCCTATCGAATCATCAAGCCGGTAACGGCTGAACATCATGAAAGGTGTTATCGCGGTATGCGTGATTTACATGCTGTTGCCGATTACGCTGATGTATTTATTTTCCCTGATCTCTTCTGGATTCCCCGTCATTCCATTGCTGACTGGTATTGCCATCTGGTGGGCACACCGCCAAGATCAGCGCAGATGATCTTAATGAGCACCAGCAGATCATTGCTCCAAATTCCCCAGGGCCTTTAGGGAAAGGCGGTTTCCCCTACTGTCAAACCCCTTCGGCGGCCTTAGTAGTTGATCAGAGGCCACGACCAGGACTGAGCGAGCTCAAGCCCTCCAACCGGCCCTAGGGCGTCCCCCACGGGACGCCCTTTTCAATTGGATCTGCAGGGGGATTGCTGGTCCGTCAGGCCATGACGTCCATTCCATGAGCCATCGCCCCAGGCCACCGAGGCATCTCCCTGTGGAGCCGATCGACCCAGAAGCCTGGGATAAAGATCCTGGCCGGCCTCTTGGTCTGCGGCTGTTAGCGCTACTCGGCGCCCTCTGCTTCCTGGCCCTGGGCATCAGCAGCGTGATCCCAATCCTGCAGCGCCAGGGCCCCATCCCCGAGGGCAACGTCACCAAGACTCAGCCGCTCATTTGAGGAACACCCTTTTAGCCAGCGAGTCCACAGCAGCCCTGCTGTCCAGCCCGACACCGCCAGCCCTTCCGCAGCCGGACCAAACTCGATCGCCCCAGAACCGGCAGGGCCCCGCAAAAAATGCCCCACTCCTCGGCCGTTGCAAGGATCAGGCCGGGCCGCTGCGCGGTCCTTGGAACAGCCTGCGGGGTGAGGCGTAAGAGCGGTGTCCCACGCCGTTTCTTCCATGGCGATCAGCAAGGCCCCCAGCTGCGAAATCCGCGCCCTGGTGATGCATGTCTATCCAAGTGGCATCAAGGCCTTTGGCCATGAGCGCCTCGATGTCCCCCTGGGCCGTCGCGGTCAGCCCGTCAAAAAGGTCCGTTTCATGCCCATGGCCAAGGCCCATGAGCTCGCCCGCAAGCTGCAGGGCCGGGCCAACACCACCATCTCGGTGATCTAGGCCCAGGGGGCCCCGATGGGGCTCCTTTTCCACGGACACGGGAACGGGCAACCCTTTGGCTCAGCCTCTCGCTCACCCCACCCATTGCGGCGGCGGCCCTCCTCAGCTTGCGCGACCCGCCTACGTAGTTGACACCGGGCCCGCTACGACCGCTGGGGCCAGGCGCTGGAGGTGGCTTTTGGAGAGGTAATGCCCGGCGGGGAGCCACCACTGCGCAAGGCCAGAGCTGCTGCATGCCACAAACCAATCCCACCTTGCTCCGCTCTGCAGCCAGAAGCAATGCGTTTAAAAGCTGATTGTGCTGAGTCGCTAGCGAAGCGATGCTGTGTCCATCAACCCAGGAGGCGCCCAACATGGACGACACGCCACCCCGCCAGGTTCAAGAAGCACGCTGACTGCAGGCCCCTGCTCCAACAGTATTGACCTATCCGTGAGCGGGTCGTTCAGCCGGGCAAGAGAGCAGCATTCCCCAATGCCGTTCACCTCGTGCGCCTGACTGATCGACACTCCAGCCGCACCGCCACAGGTGCCCTCAGGAGGACCATCCGCCCCACACCTGGAATGCATGGCCCCAGGTGCCAATGCCAGCAGCTTCGATCAACCACCATTGGAATGTTCATAGCCAGCGCCCTTGAGGTATTCCTCAGGGGGGTTTTTGTATGAGCAGATTGCGGGCTAAAGCGCGCTCAGTAGTAGCGGCCGGGATATTCGCCAGGGTGATCGATCCGGCTGATGCGGATCCCAGAAGCCGACTGGCCGTGGAAACGCAGGATGTCGCTGCCAGAGACCAGAAAGCCCCGCTCTTGGGCCAACAACGACACCTCATCGGCGGTAAGGGCGTCGGCCATCATTTGCCGCAGGGCTGGATCAGCCTTCACCTGGGCCAGAAACCGCAACAACTCATTTTGGGGCACGGCAGCTCAGCAAGATCTGCAGCATAGAACTGCCAGCAAAACAGATCTCAGCGGCTCCTGACGCAGTAGCTGCCGGATGAATACCAACCCAGCGGGCATCCCTTGCCGCTCTTCTGGATCGCTTCTCGCTCGTTGCTTGGGCTGCTGAGGCAGTAGTTGCCAGAGGAATAAAAACCCAGCGGACAACCAGCACCACTTTTCTCGATGGCGCCGCGGGTGTTACCACCAGAGCTCGGCACGCAGTAGCCGCCAGAGCTGTAGTACCCAAGTGGGCAACTTCCCACCTTGGACAGCGGTTTCACCGGCTGCTGAGCCAATGCTGAGCTGCAGACACCGGCCAGCAGGGAGGCTGACGCCGCCAATAAAAGCAACACGGATTTGGCCATGGAGACGGTCAACGCAAAAGGGGAGCAGCTGGCTGGGTGAACCCACCACGCTTGATAGGCGCTGAGCGCGGCTGATCGCCAAGGCCGCCTGAGGCAGTTATACCCCGGGCAGCCGGCTAATCCTGGCTGCCCTCCACATCGCAAAGGGGCTCAGCCCCTAGGGCCAGCGGGTTTGCGGGCGTAGCTGGCCAGATACAGCTCACTGGCACTCATCGCCTGCAGGTTGGTGGCCTGGCCATTGCCATCAAATTCGGCGATCACCGTTGCTGGCCCCAGACCGCCCCGCTGGTTGAAGAGGAACCCCAGCACCGGGTGGGTGCGCAGGGTTTCGACATGGCTGGCGGCATCGAGGTTGCCGTGATCGCCCAGCAGCACGTTGCCCTTGGAATCGATCGGTTCGAGCACATCGCGGCCATTGCTGCCGGTGGTGAGCCGGAACTCCGAGCCCACCTGCTTTTGGAAGATCTCAAAGAAGGAGCCCCGGTTATCACCGCCGGCGCGGCCATCGGCATCGAGGAATAGCCGCTCCAGTAGGCGTTCCTTGCGGAGGTTGAGCACTTCGGCCTGGGCCTCGTCCCGTTCCTTAGCGGCGGCCCGCACCTTGCGTTGGGCGGCGGCTTCTAGCTGGCGTTCGCGGCTGGCTAGTTCCCGCTCCAGTTCGACCTTTTGGCGTTCGGCGTCCTGGAGCCGTTCGTATTCGTCGGGATTGATCTTGGAGAACTCCTGTAGCTGCCGTTTCAGCACCCGGATGTCGTGCTCCAGCTGGTTGGTCTTGCGCCGCTCCGCCTTGAGGGCCTCTGGCACCTCGGAGCCCTTGGCTTCCGGCAGATCCACCGGCAGGTCGTCGTCGGCCTCCAGGTCATCGTCCTGGTCACCAACCGGGTCGGTTCCGTCGAGGGGATCGGCGTCGGTGCCAGGGTCCTGGTTCGGCCATTGCTGGAGTTGGTCGTAGCTCTGCAGGGGCTGCCTGCCTTGGCCATTGGCCAGGTGGCCTTGGTCGGCCTGGACTGCAGGGTCAGCTGCGCCAAGGGCATTGAAATTGAAAAAGCGGCTCATCGGTCCACCCATCACGGCTGTGGTTGCTGCAGGTCCCCCATCCGGGCTGGACCTACGGGGGCTATTGCCAGGGATGGGGTGCCGTACGGCGTAGGTGCCAGGAAACAGGTGGCGAATGAGCGGCTAAGCCTCAAACGCTTCCGCCACAGCAGCGCGTCTGCACCTGACACCTGACCTGACCTCATCCTGACTAGACGAGGTCGCATCACCCCCGAAAAATAAGCAAGAATTAAACCACTCGCTACGCGAAATGATGCGATAGACTCGGAATCGGAGATTATAAGATGGATAGACTGGTTAGACTTCCAGAATAACCTGTGATCTCAATAATACAATCACTGAACTGGTCGAACCCCGCGACATTATTATTGAGCGCAAGGAAGGTGCGAGGGGAGCTCGCCAAGGAACTTCCAACGGTGAAGGTAGCCGCTCCGTCCCTAGCGAAGGCCTGTGCGGAAAGAATGCTAGTGAGGTCGTCTGTGGACAGAGAAGATATACGACCAAGGTGACGAACTTGAGAAGCGTGAACGCTCGATGGCCCATCAATTACATCTGTACCAATCTGGAAGCCGGTGATGATGTCTGTCGTGCCAAACTGTCTCGCAATGAGTGACTTGTTTAAGTCGCTAACGAAGAACCTATCGGAGGATTGCGTGCCAGTCAATATGTCCCGATTGAATGTAGGGTGAAAAGTCTTGCCACTGAATACAGCATTGTGAATAGGGGCCGGCTGAGGGGAGGTAGAAGAGTCGAGAATATCAACAGCACCAGAGACCCAACGGGAAAAACCCCGGAAGACCTCAAGACGCGCAGTCTCTGTATATTCTGTCAGCCGATCAGCAATGACATCTCCTCCTATCCGAACATCTGAACCTGTTACTGTGAAAGTACCCTCGAGATTTGTCATGTCACTAGAGGTTATACCGGCTCCCCCTATTCGATAGTTCATTTTTGTGCCAAGGGCAAACCCAGAAGTGGAAACAATCCAATGAAAGTTTTCTCCCTCCTTAACTCTATTTGCGGAGGACTTAAATGACACCGACACAGGGTTTATGTTCTCTGTCAAGAAAGCGGTAGTTGATAAAGACTTTTGAACACCACCGTCATATTGAGACACGGTAATAGAGACGGGTGCAGGTGACCCAGAGCGAAACTTGCCATCATAAAACAGGAAAAATCTACCTAGATCATAGGTGGCACGACCAGAGGCATCAAAGGTGATTTGATCATTCCAACTAATTCCAGCACTATTCCCGAACTTGATATTTGCGGTAGTACCAGAAGAGCCCCCAGAAATGACAACCGCCTGAGAAGGAGATGCACCTGCGGGAGATAGCCAATAATCACCTCCCGTAGGAGATAAAACATTATTCAGCCCGATAGAGGAGAAGACGGGATTGAAGGGGATGACCGGCTTCTCAACTGAGACAACGGTATAGAAAGATGACAAGACAGGGGATGCCAATCTAGACGCTGTTTGACCAGAGACTTGATTCATAGTACCAATCGCAATAACATAGTTACTGAGCTTGGGAGTGGCAAGTGAATTGGCCGGTATTGCGCTCAAGTTAACGGATGCTCTCGCAACCCCATTAGCAAAGACAAGCTGAGAGATAGAAGAACCGATACGGATATAGAGACCTGAAGCCCCATCTTGTATATTATAGTTCAGCACCTTGAGATCAATACTAGAATCAGTCCCCAATAGGTATTTGCTCTTCAGACCTTCAACTTGAAGGCCTGCCACCTTACCATCTGGGTTGGAGAGAGTGCGAGAAGCTCGTACGGCATCAGCAGCAGCGACAACATTGCTATCAAGAAGCGAGACCGAGGAAGACTCGGCAACCTTGTTGGCGAATCCAGGATCAGAGAAAACCTCAACCTTGAAATTGCGAGAGGAGAAAGTGCGGATTCCATCATCAGCGCCAACAATTGTGAGCCTATCAGATTTAGGACTAATCACACCCTTCAAGGGAGTCTTGAACATGCTGGCAGAGATGCCAGTGCCTACAATTCTGTAGTACAACGGTGAAGGATCTTTCCTTTCTATAAAAATCTCGACTCCAGTATACTCTTGCATAAATCCAGAAGGAGTCGAAAGACGCACAGCCGGCGAAGAAGCGACAGCCTTGGATGGCAGCGGGGGAATGCTAGGAACCGCAGAATTGAATGAAGTTGAAGGCGACATGTGGGGAGTTCCGACGTGTCATACATATAAGAGGCGAGGCACCCTGGGCACAACGGCCGTTTGTCGGGTATTTCAAGGTGCCAGTCCATGCTTAGCCGCCCAAGAAGCAACAGCAGCCCTGTTGGGAAGACCTAGCTTTGATAGAATAGAAGCTACATAGTCCCTGGCAGTGCGCTCAGCGATGAACATTCGGCTAGAAATTTGCTGATTAGTTAGACCAATAGAGAGAAATGATAAAACTTCCCTTTCACGATGAGTCAAGGAGGTTGCAGCAGCATCAGGCAAGCCTGAAGGACTTTTAACAAGAAACGGGTCCGTGAAAGGGGTACCTTTCAGCAATATGGAATCAAGACAGCGAATGAGGCCTCCACGGCCGACAGTTGAGGCACTGCAACAGCCATCAAAAGCACTGACAGCTGAAGGGGAAACATGAAACTTTACAATATCATTGACAATCAGTATAGAAATTGAATCAGGATTGGAAGACCGAACGCCGGAGGCAATTGAAGAGCCGCTGATATTACTAACTCCGTCACTGACAAGACAAAGAAGCCTTCTGCCGGCAGACTCTACTACGAGATCAAGCGCTTCTCTCTCGGTCGTAGCAGAGCCTAGGAGAGTCAATGACTCAATGTGATGGGATAGCAACGCAAATAGATATGCCTCGTAAGCAGTGCTAGCAGCAAAAATAATACCAAAATCAGAGCTGAGATGAGTCCATCGGCCAAGGTCCCAGTGAACAGAGTCGTCAGATGGAGCGAACAAAGACATACAGCATTCCTAAGAAATGGTCCCAGCGGTGAGTGCCTTGAGTAGCATAGCCAAAATAGTGCAAGATATAAGATATTGACATTCTGAGGTAGGTGCCTTTTGCTGGACAGTTCCAGCCCCTTGCATCGTCATCCCTCGGGAGGATAAAGGAATTGGCAAGTTTGGAGTTACTGGTGGCGGACAAGTAATCAACGTAGTATACTCTTGATATCAATGAATTCCTTCACAATGGTCAACCAGTCTTTCCCATCTGAGTTATTTATTCAACTCAAATACTATGTCTATCGACTAATAGACCCACGAACTGGTCTGACTTTCTACGTTGGCAAGGGGAAGGGCAATCGTGTTTTTGAAAATGCAAAAAATGCCATTGAACTGAACGGTGATGATGAACTTACAGACAAGAGCAGGACTATCCAAGCAATCATCAATGCAGGTCTTGATGTTGTTCACGTAATCCATCGTCATGGCATAGAAGATGAGCAAACTGCCTTTGAGATTGAAGCAGCACTTATTGAGGCGTATGGTGGATTAACTAATCTTGCTGGTGGGCATGACAACTCTGAACGCGGGTGCGCTCATGCTGACGAGTTGATTCGTAGATACAAGATCGAACCCATACGACCACTGCACAACCTTCTTGCTATCAGCATTGGGAGGTCTTTGGATGATGGGAGATCTATCTATGATGCGGTCAGAATGTTTTGGAGAATCAGTGAAGATAGGGCGAAAAATGCTGATTTTATTCTTGCACACAAGGAGGGTATCGTTCTAGACGTGTTTATTGCGGATGAGTGGCTTAATTCCTCTGATCCTAGATTGGTACGTTATATTCCAAATGGTCATGAAATCAATCCCTCCAGAAAGGGTTTCATTGGGAGACAAGCACCCCAAGAGATTCTTGATCAATACAAGAACACACGATTGCCTGCGGTCAAAAAAGGTGCCGCATCTCCTATCAGGTATCTCTCTTCCCAGGGAGAACAAGATCAATAATGCAACAAGGTTGCATCAAATTCCTCCGAATATACACCAGCACGAATCAACGCATCTTGTGCCTTGCGAAGAGAGGTGTAAGCAATTTCCAAGTCTTTGGCATTCTTTTCCGTAGGCATTGTGCTCATTGCTGATTGAATCAGCATCTCCAGAATTCCGCCTGCCTTATCCCACTCTTTTTGTGTGTGAAAACGCATTTCGATTTGTAGTGCTAAGAGATTTTAATCGATAATACCTCAGATAGCAACCCAGGAAGTCGCTGTGGGTTCTCTGGGCAACCACCCGAAGGCCAGCGCTTCACTGTCGTCTCCAGTGCTGAAGCAGTGGCTGGAGCTACGAGAGGATCGTGACACCGAAGCAGCCTTCGAGGCCCTGGCCAACGGGGAAAACTCAGAGGTGACGTGGACCCCAAAACCTGAACCAATGCTTATGAGAGCTTCCCCACCAGCCAGACTTGGCAAGGAGAAGCCCCATGAAAGTCAAACGCCACAGCCCCGAGCAGATCATCCGCAAGTTGCGCACCGCTGAGCAGCTTTTGAGCC